>NZ_BMLX01000001.1 GCF_014645535.1 Silvimonas iriomotensis | reverse complement strand
TACGTCTGGCGACCATAGCGAGTTGGCCCCACGCCTTCCCATCCCGAACAGGACCGTGAAACGACTTAGCGCCGATGATAGTGCGGATTACCCGTGTGAAAGTAGGACATTGCCAGACACCCATATAGAACGCCCGTACAGATACCTGTACGGGCGTTTTGCTTTTACCCCCGCATTGCGCGTTCCGCGCTGCCGGTCATCGATATTTCAATCGCTTTGACCGATAAATTGATCATTTAAAATCCTTTATATTCAATTGCTTATCAATTATCTGGAGTTTTACGGATTTTGATTGTCGATTTCTCGTTGGCTGATTCGTCGTACCCTTGAGTGCCGCAAATCATCAGCGCCTGCCGTGCTGGATTTTCTTCAAGGCACAGAAGGAATATGACAATGCGATTCATGATTATCCGTAAAGCAGATCAGGCGACCGAGGCCGGGGTGATGCCCAGCCAGGAATTGATCAACGCCATGATGAAATACAACGAAGAGATGATTCAGGCCGGTGTGATGCTGGATGGGGTGGGGCTGCAGCCTTCCGCCAAAGGCATGCGCGTCAGTTTTGCCGATGGCAAGCCTGTGGTTACAGATGGGCCATTTGCCGAGGCCAAAGAGCTGATTGCCGGCTTTACGATGATTGAGGTCAAATCACGCGAAGAAGCGCTGGAATGGGTCAAGCGCTGGCCCGCCATAGATGCTGGCGGCAAGGTGCAACTGGAGTTACGGCAGGTTTTCGAGGCTGAAGATTTTGGCGCGGAAATGGCCGATGCTGTACGCAAGCAAGAAACAAATCTGCGCGAGCGCGCTACTCACTGAACGGAAGGAGTCGGTAATGGATTTCACGCCTTATCTGAATTTTGACGGTACCTGTGAAGAAGCATTCAATTTCTACGCCAAATTGTTTAACGGCAAGATCCTGATGATGATGAAGCACGGCGATATGCCGCCGGGCAATGAACCGCCGCCGGAATGGGGCGAGAAGATCGTGCACGCCCGCCTTGAAGCAAATGGCCGCATCTTGATGGGTTCTGACGCGCCGCCCGTGTACGCCAAAAAGCCGCAAGGTTTTGCCGTGTCTGTGCTGCTGGATACGCCGGAAGAGGCTGATCGGGTTTATGCCGGTCTGGCCGACGGTGCTGTGGCGGTTGATATGCCGATCCAGGAAACATTCTGGGCGCAACGTTTTGCCATGCTGACCGACCGTTTTGGCATCCCCTGGATGATCAACTGTGAAAAACGCGGCTGATTGATGCGGCCAGCTTCAAAGAAAAAATGCCGGCATGCAAGCCGGCATTTTTTATGGGCAAAACGTGGCGGCTACCAGGTCTGGCGCGTAATGCTGTAACCAAAGCGTACGACATTGCTGTGCGATTTGTAGTCCAGCATGTTCTCGCCATAGCCGGTAAAGAAGTCGGCAAAGAAGAACCCGCCCACCGCAGGCCAGAGCCGGGCCATGGGGTAAGTGAACTGGAATTCCGCGCTGCCGTAGTCCGACTGGGTGCCTTTACGCAGTGTGGTAGCCAGTTGCCAGCCATCCTGCGTGCCATAGATGACATCCAGATCAAGAAAGCCGCGATAGTTGCGCATATCGGCGTTGTCGCTGCCGGGCGGGTAATAGTACAGCTTGGGCGCGACCACCCACTCGCCCTTGAGCGGGTCGCCAAAATGCAGGATGGGCCGCACAAAGGCGTAGTTGATGCTGCGCGAGTCGTCCCCGGCCTTGCCATTGGATTCGTGCCGCACGCCGGTTTCAAGGCCCAGCCGGCTGAACCAGTCTGCTTTGATGCCCGTATCGGGCACGTAGTAGAACAGGCTGGGCATATAGCTGCTGTCTTCAAACGGGTGCGAGTCTTCCGAGAGATTCCACATGGATCGCTCGGTGAAGCTGAAGTACAGGTTGTCCAGAAAACTGCGCGAGGCCGGGTTCTCCGGCAAGCCCAGCCGGTATTTAAAGCTGATCTGGAACTTGGACGTCACGTCGCCATTTTTGCCAATGCCAAAGTACATGGGTTCATAAGGCGATAGCCGTGCTTCGGCTGCCCGCAGCAAAGTGGGCGGTGTCGCCTGCTGACCGGGCGTTGCGACGGTGGCCGGTGGCGCGGGCACGCCGTCATCTTGCGGAGACTGATGCGGCGCGGCGCTTTCTGCTGCCGACGCAGTAGTGGCGGTCGCACCAGTGTCTGCGGTGGCAGGCTGGCCGGTCGGGGCCGCGCCCAGCGCGATCAGGACGGGCGCGGTATCAAAGCCATTGAGTTGAACCCGGATGGTGCCGCGCAGATTGGCCGGCAGTGCCGCTTCATAGGCCACCTTGCGGTAAGCCCCTGGCGCCAGGGTGACGGTATCCGGGCTGTTGGCAGCGCGTTGCAGCTCGACCGGCACGACGGGAAAGTCCGGGCTGCTGACCATGGCGTGCAAGGTCGCGGGCAGGGTGATGGTGGTGTCTTGCTGGCCTGGGTTGTCCAGCAACAGCGTAAACGAGAGCGGGCTGCCGGTCTTGAGCGTGCTGGAGGGGTGCAGTAGCGTGATTTCGGCCTGTGCGGGCGCGTAAATCAGCGCCAGGAGCGCGGCAAGCTGACTGATGACAAACATACCGACTGCGCGCTGGCGTGGGCGGATGCAGGCATTCACGGTGTTTCTCCCTTGATTTGTTATTGCTGTTCCGGGTCGCACTGTGTGTGCCGCACCGTGGTTCACGGGGGATCACTGTTGCCCTGCATCAATCTTCTGACAGTGTCGCTTACGGTGTAGCCAGTAGCGGGCGCAACGCCGTGAAGGAATATTCCTGCACGTCGCGCCGGATCAGCCCTTGCCCGGGGCTGTCCAGGTCCAGCGTCACGTACACCACCATGGCGGTTAGCAGGGCAAAACCCAGATAACCCGCCCAGCTGAAACGGCCCCGGCCGCCATGAACATACCCGCTGGTATACGCGGTGGCCGTCGCCATGATGAACAAGAGCCAGATGATGGTGCCGGGCAACCGGGCCTGAGCGGCGATCTGCCGGCTGGCCGCCAGCGAAAATGCCCGGTCCAGCGCATTGATCGTCTGGGTGCTGGCAAGGCCGTTGGCGGGTTCGTGCGACCAGTTCGCCACCTTGTTCCAGATTTGCTGCTGCAGATCGTCGCTGCGCTGAATGATGTTCTGGCGGGCCGTTTTGTCATGCTCCTCGTCATAGAAGGCGATCTGGGCATCCAGATAAAGCCGCAGCGCGCTGCGCAGCTCGGCCCGTTCTGCCGGCGGGTAGAGGTCTGCCCGCAAAATGACGCCGTGCAAAGCATTGGCGGCATCCACCAGCAGGCTGGCGCGGTTATCAAAGCGTGATGCCGCGCCAGAAAAGGTGAAGGCCAGCAACAGCCCCAGCAAACCAAACAAGCCCGTTTCGACGGCACTCAGGCTGCTTTGGGATGCGCTGTTTGCGCTTTGGTTGCGCTGCCGGGCAGACCACGCGGCGCCTGCAGCGGCGGCCAGCAACATCAGGAATGCAAGAAGCACGGCAATGGGCAAGCTGCTCATGGTCGGCAGTGTCCGCAATGAAGGTAAAAACAGATTGGATGAAGGCCCCGGCAGATGCTGGCCGGGGCGAAGGGCTTACCAGGTGCTCATGAAGTCGGCAACTGCGGCTTCAAATTCGGGCTGGAGGGCCACATATTTGGGATTGGTCAGTTCTGGCGGCTCGATGGCGGTGCCGGGGGCGTCCAGCTTTTGCACTTCGTTGAGCCCGTCAGCCCACAGGTTGGCGACGTAGACGACATCTGCCAGCGAACGCAGATGCTCGACCGGCGTCGTGCGCGGGAAATCATGGTCTGCGGCGGATTCGACCACTTCTTCCGGCAGGCCCAGCGCATCCAGCAAGATCACGCCGATGCTTTCATGCCATTGCGCTACCAGATACTTCACCGAATCAGGCCGTTCTACGAGTTCCGGGTAACGCACTGCGTGGTGCAGGATGTAGAACGCGCCCAGATCATGTACCAGACCTGCCAGCATGGCGCTGTCGGCATGCAGGTGCGGCGCCAGCTTTTGCGCCAGTACCCGCGCCACCATCGATGCTTTCAGGCTGTGCAGCAGAATCTCGCGCGAGAAAGCTTCAAACGGCGAGACCGCCTTCGATTGCGACATCTGTTCCATGGCGCACGCCAGGGCCAGCGAGCGCGTCGCCTGCATGCCGATGCGCATCAAGGCCTGGTTCAGATCGGTGACATTGGCGCCGCCGGGGTTGTAGGTCACAGAGTTGGCCAGCTTCAGGATCTTGCTGGTAACCAGCGGGTCTTTCTGGATCTCGACTGCAATTTTCTGAATGGTCGGCGCTTTGCTGCGCATCACCAGGCTGATCTTGGCGGTAATTTCAAAGCAGACCGGGAACACGATATTGCCGCCCATTTCCTGGGCAATCTGCTCCAGGATATGAAAGCGCTGTTCGTTAAGCTTGGAACCGGAAATATCAGGCGATTGGTGTTCAGACATAATCTCTTGCAATCGGGTGTCAACATGACGGCTTTATTCTAGTTCATAAGCTACAAAGCGTGCAGGCTCAGATGAATCGTACTGTCAGCAACTGTACGCTGGTTGCAACGTTGGGGAACCGAGCCGGGTTTTGCGCATCACAACGCAGACCCCGCCGTGACCGGGGCGACTGATCACAAGCAAGGAGGCGTTGCCATTTCTGCTGACACTCTGACCGATATCCAGCGCGCGGCTTTTGGTTATTTTGAGCACGAGACCAACCCGCACAACGGCCTCGTGCTCGACAAGACCGCGCCTGACTGGCCGGCCAGCATTGCCGCGGTGGGCATGGGGCTGGCGTCCTGGCCTGTTGGCGTCATGCGCGGTTTTGTGCCGCGGCAAACGGCCGTGGCGCGGGTGCTGGCCACCTTGCGTTTCTTCTGGCATGCCCCGCACGGGCCAGAGCCCGATGCCACCGGGCATCACGGGTTTTACTATCACTTTCTGGATATGCAGACCGGCCGCCGTTTTGGCCAGTGCGAGCTTTCCACCATCGATACCGCGTTTTTGCTGGCTGGCGCGCTCAGTTGCGCCCAGTTCTTTCAGCAAGATGATCCGGCCGAGTGCGAGATTCGCAGCCTGGCGGATGAGTTGTATCGGCGGGCAGACTGGGTGTGGGCCATGGGCGGGTTTTCTGCCGTGTCCATGGGCTGGACGCCGGAGGCCGGGTTTTTGCCATCGCTGTGGGAGGGCTATGACGAAGCCTTGCTGCTCTATGTGCTGGGCCTTGGCTCGCCCACGCATGCCTTGCCGCCAGAGAGCTACCAGACCTGGGCGTCGGGCTATCAATGGCAGCGCAATTACGGCGTGGATTATCTGTATTCCGGTTCCATGTTCACGCATCAGTTGTCGCATGTGTGGGTGGATTTCCGGGGCATTCAGGACGAGTTCATGCGTGGCAAAGGCATCGATTATTTTGAGAACAGCCGCCGCGCCACGCTGGTACAACAGCGCTACGCCATGGATAACCCGCGCGGCTTCAAAGGCTATGGCGAGTACTGCTGGGGTATTACGGCGTCTGATGGTCCTGGCCCGGCCCGGCGCATGGTCGATGGCGTCATGCGCGAGTTCTACGACTACGTCGCACGCGGCGTGCCGCACGGCCCGGATGACGGCACGCTGGCGCCGTGGGTGGTGGTGGCCTCGTTGCCGTTTGCGCCCGATATCGTGCTGCCGTGCATTGATTACTTTGTGCATGAACTGGATCTGCACACGGGTAATCCATATGGCTTCAAGGCCAGTTTCAATCCGACCTGGCCGGAGTCAGTGGACGGCCCATACGGCTGGGTTTCGCCCTGGCATTTCGGTATCGATCAGGGCCCGGTGGTGTTGATGATCGAGAATCATCTGCACGGCACGGTGTGGGACTGGATGCGCCAGTGCAGCTATATTGGCGCCGGTTTGCGGCGGGCGGGCTTTGCGGGCGGCTGGCTGGATGCAACGGTTTAGCCGCGTGAAAAGTGACACGCAGCGCTGAAAACTTGTCATGCCACCGTCACAATCAGCCCTTAAGATGCGTGCATTCCCAAGGGAATGACTTCTGCAGGGCTGAGTCCGAGATGCCTTGCACCAGTTACCAGTACAAAGCCCCGCCAGCGCGGGGCTTTGTTGTTTCTGGCGTCAGGCGGGCACTAATTGACGGCAAAAGTGTGTTTGCCGCTGGCTTTGGCGCGATACATGGCCGCGTCGGCCACGGCCAGTAGCTGATCGGCCGTCAGCGTGCATGCGCCAGAGCAGGTGGCAATGCCGATACTCGAACGCAGCGCCACGGGCTTGCCGGCAATCTGTGCCACTTGCCCGATCTGATCAAGCACCTTGGTCGCGACAAGACTGGCGGCGGCCTCCGGACTATCAAGCCCTTCCAGGATGATGGTGAATTCGTCCCCGGCCAGCCGCGACACAATGTCGGTTTCACGCACGGTACGGCTGAGCGTATCGGCAAAGGTTTGCAGCACCTTGTCGCCAAACTCGTGGCCGAGCGTGTCGTTGATCTGTTTGAAACCATCCAGATCAAGAAACAGCAAGCCGATCCCCAGCGCGCTGCGGCGGCTGCGGGCAATGGTTTCATGCAGGATGCGCATGAAGGCGCGGCGATTGGGCAGCCCGGTCAACGGGTCATGCGCTGCCTCAAACGCCAGTTTGTTTTCCAGCACCTTGCGCTCGGTGATGTCTTGCGAGAGCGTGTAAAAGCCCTGCACATGACCATCTGCACGGATTTCCGGCACCAGCGTGGTGTGGGTATACAGCGTGCCTTCCGGGCGGACCACCTGGTTTTCATAGGTGACCTGCTTGCCGGCCAGCGCCTGGGCAATATAAGGCTGCGCCGTGGCCAGCGCCGCTGCATCCACAACTTCGGCCATATGCTTGCCAAGCAGGCTGCCATTGCTGCCGCCAAACCAGGCTTCATAGGTGCGATTGGTAAACAGGTAGCACAGGTTTTCGTCCACGTGGCTGATCGGGCCGGGCATGTTGTCCGTCAACAAGCGCAGGCGCCAGCGGCTGGAGAGAATCTCTTGCTCGTCGGCCTTGCGTTGCGAGATATCCCGCAAGAAGGCGTTGACGATACGCTGGCCTTCAATGGTGTTTTCCGCCAGCGTGAGTTCAGCCGGAAACTCGGAGCCGTCTTTGCGCAACGCCGGAAACTGGATGTGCGATTTCTTGCCGCGATCACTACCGACGAACTGGTCAAACCCCTTACGGCCAGGCGCGCGCAAGCCGGCGGGGATCACCAGCTCCTGGGCCTGGCAGTGCAATACTTCGTCGCGTGACCAGCCCAGAATCTGCTCCGCAGCCTGATTCCAGGCGGTGATGGCGCCTTGCGGGTCCAGTTCGATAAACGCGTCGGTCGCATTGGCCAGGGTAAGGCGAAAACGCTCTTTTTCCAGCTGCAATGAATGCTGCATGGCCTCGCGCAGGCCCATTTCTTCCCGCAGTTGGGCCAGCGCGGATGACAACTCTTGCGTGCGCGTCTGCACCCGCAGCTCCAGATCCGCCTGCAGGCTCAGCAGCTCGTTTTCCATCTGCTTGCGCTGGGTGATGTCATTGATGATGGCAATGAACGAGCGCGACTTGTCGAACTCGTCATAAAAGAGTGAAACGGTCAGCAAAACCCACACCACCGCGCCGTTGGCGTGCAGATAGCGTTTTTCCAGTGTGTAGCTGTTGATCTCGCCGGCGAGTACTTTGCCAACCAGTTCCAGATCGCCCGCCAGATCGTCCGGGTGGGTGATTTCCTGAAAAGTCTTGTGCAGTAATTCGGCCTCGGTGTAGCCCAGCATCTGGCACAGCTGCTGGTTAACGCGCTGCCAGCTGCCTTCAGTAGAAACCACCGCGATACCGACGGCGGCGTGTTCGAAGGTTTTCTCGAACAGCGTCTGCGAATGCGCCAGTTCCCGCTCGGCGCGGTGCGCGCGCATGAACGATTCTTGCTGGCCGAAATACTGTTCAACAATCGCCCCCAGATCACGCAGGGTATCGGCATCGGTATCGGAAAACTCGCGCGGGTGCGGGCTGATCAGGCACAAGGTGCCGATCGGGTGGCCTTCCAGCGAGCGGATCGGCTGGCCGGCGTAGAAACGGATAAAGGGCGGGCCGACGACCAGCGGGTTGTCGGCAAAGCGCACGTCACGGGTGGCATTGCGCACGACAAGCGCGCCCGGCGCCAGAATGGCGTGGCCGCAAAACGAGATATCACGGGGTGTTTCCGACGCGTCCAGACCCACGCGCGACTTGAACCACTGCCGGTTGGTGTCAACCAGCGACACCAGCGCGATGGGCACGTCAAACAGCCGGCTGGCCATCCGGGTAATGCGATCAAGCTCGTGCACTGGCGGCGTGTCCAGTACACACATGGTTTGCAGCGCTTCGAGTCGGGCCTTTTCCTCAGGATGCAGGCTGGGGGCGATCAATGCTTTATCTCCGGAAAGTACAAAGTCATGATAAATCATCCAGGACAAATTCCTACCTCGCGCTGTCACGGGCACGAAGGGCAGGTTGTCAGCCTTTTGCCGGGGTGTGACAGACAAGGACTGACGCAAGAAACGGCTGCGTGCCCACAGTTTGCTTGCGTCGCACGCCGTACCATGATTTCCGTGCAGAGCGATACCGGGATGTCTTCCGGCAAACGCTGAATACCTGCATTTCCTGTCATTTTCTGAACAGACAAAGAGGAAAGCATCATGAACAAGGATCAAGTGAAAGGCCGCATCAATGAAGCCAAGGGCGCCGTCAAGGAAACCGTGGGCAAGGCCACCGGTAATCCGGGCACCCAGCTGAAGGGCAATCTGCAAAAGAACGCCGGCAAGGTCCAGGCTGCCGTGGGTGACGCCCGCGAAGACGCAAAGCGGACTGTGCGTACTACCAAACACTGATTGTCCGTACCGACTGCACGGGGTAGCCGCCTGGCTACCTGACTTGCACCCGCCCAGACCGCGTCTGCGGTTGCCTCTCCTTTGTCAGGGTGCTGCCGCGTTGTGAGAGCCGCCATCTCGCAACGCGGCTTCTTTTTTTTGCCGCGTTCTGCGCGCAACGTCTTCGAAAATCGGCCTTGTTGTAGGAAGTAGACGACAAAAAAATGGAGCTTGCAGCGACATTCCCGCGCCGGGCGAGCAGTTACATTGGTATCACCCAACAGCGGCGCGCCTGCCGCGCGACCCACAACACACCAAGGAGAGTTGTCATGAAACGAGTTTGCGTACTTGCTGCCTTGTTGATCGCCGCCAGCCTGTCTGCCTGCAACACCGTCAAGGGTGCAGGGCAGGATATCCAGAAGGGTGGCGAAAAACTGGAAAACTCGGCTGACCAACACAGCTAAGCGCCGCCCTGAACCGGCTCACTCAAGACAGCACCTTCGGGTGCTGTTTTTCTTTGATGAAGGTGCGCGGCAACAGCACGCGGGTATACATCCCCTTGCCTGGCTCGCTGCGCATTTCCAGCTTGCCGCCAATGGCGGTGGCGCGATGGCGGATGCCTTGCAGGCCGTGTGTGTCGCCAGGCAGGTTATCCAGATTGCAGCCGACGCCGTTGTCCTCGATCTCCAGCTTCATGTGTTCATCGTCGACCATCAGCGTGATCCCGATCTTGCTGGCCTGGGCATATTTGGCGGCATTGGACAGGCTTTCCTGCACGATGCGGTAAATGATCAACGACAGCGTTTCGTCGATTTTGGTCTCGTCATCGGGCAAGGACAGCTCCATTTGCCAGTTGCTGCGCTGGGCCGCGTCTTCGGCCAGTGAGCGGATCGACGCGATCAGGCCGAACGTGGACAGCAGCGACGGATGCAGTTCCTGCACCACGCGGCGTTTGAACTGGATGCCCTGATCCAGATTGCGCAAGGTGCGTTTGAGCTTTTCAAAAATGGCCGGGTACTGTTCCTTGATCTCGCGCTGCACCCAGGAGATATCCATTTTGGTGGCGGTCAGGATCGAGCCCAGCTCGTCGTGCAGTTCCCGGGCCAGCTTGGCCCGTTCACGCTCCACGCCCATCTGGTAATCCATCGACAAGGCAGTCAGCGCGCTGGTTTTTTCGTGGATACGGGCGTCAAGCACGGCATGTCGCTGGGCCATGTCGCGCGCCTGACGGTTCTTTTGCGCTAGCAGATTGGCAAACAGCAGCAACAAACCCAGGTTGAGGATCAGCACCAGTACCCAGGCGGCTGCCACCGCCAGCCGCACATACAGCACCACGCGCAGGCGGGCCGCCCGTTCTTGCTCCAGAATCTGATGTTCATTGGTCAGCAGGTCATCGATCCGGCGGCTGATCGACGCGGCCAGTTCAAAGCCGCGGTTGGTGTTCACCAGCTCCCGCCCGCGTTCCAGATCACCATTGCGCGCATAACTGATGCCGATATCCATTTCAGACAGTTTCTCGCCGATCTCTATCGATAACTGCTGTACCCGGCGGGCATCTCTGGGCGGGCTGTTGGGTTGCACCTCGGCGTAGCGGTCCACCATCTGGCCAGACAACTGACGGATTTTGGGCACGGTCTGGTCATACGCCATCTGGTATTGCAGATCGCCGTTGACCAGAAAACCGCGCTGGGCGGATTCTGCCTCCAGCAACAGCCGTTGCAAGTCCTGGAAGGCCCGGATGCGTTGATGCGTGGCGATGATGGCCGTGTTGTCTTCTTCTGCCTGGCCAATCCAGGTGTCAGACAAAAAAGCCGCCAGCACGGGCAGCAAGACTGCCAGCGCCAGCCCCGCCTGCAAACGCCAGCCCAGTGCCATGAGCATGCCGGGCAGATTACGCAGCATTTTCTTCATGTGATCTGTGAACTCCAGTACGCGAACCGAGCATGCATCATGCCCTGGACGTCATCGCGCACCCGCCCGCGCGTTGCCGTTTGCCTTGTAGGAATGAGCTGACAGCACCTTCAGCGACGCCCGCCTGTGGCCGGCTGGGCAAGGTGCCTATAGTGGGTTTCAACACTACTGATACCGCTTGCCCCGACCGACAGCCTGGCTGCCGGTGCACAGGGCGGGTTGTTGTGTCAGATACCGCGTATTTTACACCACAGCGCGTAACCTGCTTGTGGCCGTAAGGGTCGGCAGTTGCGCCACGCTTTGGAGCCAAACATGTCCCATACCGATGATTTTGTACTCGATATCGGAGAGATTCGGGAAAAAGCGCGCAAGGACGTGCTCGACGGTGCCCAGACCTCTACCTATACCGGCGATATTGGCACGGTGATCCGCCTGCTGAACGAGGCACTGGCCACTGAACTGGTCTGTGTGCTGCGCTACAAACTGCACCACTATGTGGCCAGAGGTATCCAGTCTGAAGCGATTGCTGCCGAGTTCGAAGTACACGCGGCGCAGGAAATGGAACACGCTGACAAGCTGGCGGCACGGATTGTGCAACTGGGCGGCAAGCCGGATTTCTCGCCCAAGGGGCTGTCAGACCGGGCGCACTCTGATTATGTCGAGGTCGATACCCTGCATGAGATGATCCGCGAGAATCTTGTGGCCGAGCGCATTGCCATTGACGTGTACCGCGAACTGGTCCGCTTTATTGCCGACAAGGACCCGACCACGCGGCGCCTGCTGGAAGATATCCTGGCGGTAGAGGAAGAACACGCCGATGAACTGGCCGACTGGCTGGTCAAAACCAAATAAACTCCGTTTATCCAGATAGAGAGGCAGTGGGGTGGTCCGTGCATCGCCCCCAAAGACAACCATGGTGAACAGCACAAACAAACGACGCATTTTGCTCGTGGACGACCACGGCATTGTCAGATCGGGTATGCGCTCACTGATCGAGCTTGAAGACGATCTGGAAGTCACGGCAGAGGCCAGTTCCGGTATGGAAGCCCTGCAATTGATCCGCAAGCAGGATTTCGACATTGTCTTGCTGGATATCTCCATGCCCGACAAGAACGGCGTGGATACTCTGCGCGACATGCAGCGCATCAAGCCTGATCTGGCGGTGCTGATTCTCTCCGGCTATGCCGAAGAGTTGTACGCACTCAACCTGATCCGCTCTGGCTGCCGCGGCTACCTGTCCAAAGATGCCGATCCGTCCGAGATCATCAAGGCCATCCGCACCATCTGCAATGGCCGGCGCTATGTCTCGGCTGAACTGGCAGATCTGCTGGCCAACGAGTTGATCAAGCCCAGCGACAAGCGCATGCACGAAATGCTCTCAGAGCGCGAGTTCCAGGTGTTCTACAAGCTGGCCAGCGGCAAATCGCCCACGGACATCGCCAACGAACTCTTTTTGTCCGTCAAGACCGTGAGCACCTACCGGGCCCGCGTGCTGGAAAAGATGAACCTGAAAACCAATGCTGATCTGACCTACTACGCCATCAAGAATGAACTGATCAACTGATCAACTGATCAACTGATCAACTGACCGGGCGTTGCGGCCAGTGGGCCGCATCGCCGCCGGACATGAAAAAACGGGGGGATGGTTTGAGTGTCGAATGCCATATAGATGCACACAGTGAACTCGGCTGTCGGCCTGGCCATCATCTCTTTGTCGCATGCATAACAATGAATCACTTCGGTAGCATGCGCTGCCGGATGACGCCAGCGCCTGACCGCGCAGTCCGGAACGGATCATGAGTACAGAATTGACGTCCCCGCCGTCTGAAACCGGGACCGGGCAGGTGGTTACCGCCTTGCTGGTCGAAGACTCCGTATTGATCCGCGAAGCGCTGGTCGAAGCCTTGTCGGCCAGCGGACATGTGGTGTTTACCGCCTTTGCCGCGACAGCCAACGATGCCATCGCCGCGCTCAAGCAACAGCGCTTTGATCTGGCGGTGATTGATCTTGAATTGCTGGAGGGCACGGGTTTTGATGTGCTGTCCTACATCAAGAACAACGAGCTGAACCCACCCGTACGCGTCGTGCTGACCAATCATGCCTTCAGCCTGTACGAACGGCGGGCGCGCATGCTGGGTGTCGAGCACTTTTTTGACAAATCCATGCATTTTTCCGAAGCGGTGCAGACGATTGAAAACGTCCACCCGCGCCAGCCTGATCTGCCCGCCTGAAACCACCACCCGTACCCCGGCCCGTGGCTGACCCCAGGGGCGGGGTGGTGTCAGACAAGACCCACAAACGCACCATCTGGCCCCTACAGGGCAATCAGGACCCGTGGGACATTCCGCAGCAGGGCATCGTCATACATTGTAATCACCGAGCAATAACATCAAGGTGACGACGATGGCCAAATATCTTGTTGCGTGGATTTTGGGGGTGCCGTTTTCTTTGTTGCTGATGTGTTACCTGCTGTTTCACTGACCCTCGTCCCGGCCGCGCAGGCCGGGCACGCCACCTGATCTGATCGTTTGTTTGTCCATCGCGCTCAAAGCAAAGGAGTTAACCCAATGCCCGTCAAGCGTATCTTGAGTTCTACCCCATCTGTGCTGGCCCTTAGCGTGCTGGCGTTCAGCGTACTTGCAGGTTGTCAGAAACATGACGACAACGAGCCCGTGACCGCATCCAGCGTGGCGTCCGGCGCGGCGATGGAGGCCTCGGTGCCAGAAGCACCCGCCACCTCGCAGCAATCGGGCAGCGGCGATTCTTCTGCGTCGGCCAAGCTGCAAGATGCCGCCTCTGACATGGCCGCAGCGGCCTCCAGTGCCAAAGACGCGCTGGCAGATTCCTCTGCCAAGGCGGGGGCAAAACTGGATGACGCCACCGTCACCACACGCGTGAAAGCGGCCCTGGCCAAAGACGCCGGCCTGAACACGCTGGCGCTCAATGTCTCCACCAGCGCCGGCGTGGTGACGCTGTCGGGCGAGATCAATACCGAAGCCAAACACGCCGAGATCAAATCGGTGGTGTCCGGTGTCGATGGCGTGACTTCCCTGGTCGACAACACCACGGTGAAGAGTCAGTAAGCAGCAGTGTCTGACCCGTTCCGGCAACGCCAGCGCCTTTTGCGCTGGCGTTTTGCTTTTCCCGCAGGTGATCCCGCCGGATAATGGCGTTTTCTCACGCTACAGAAGCTTGCCGTGCCCAGTGCAGCGCTCCCCGTTCTTTACACCTTCCGCCGCTGCCCCTACGCCATCCGCGCCCGGCTGGCGCTGGCGGCCAGCCAGATCCCGGTGTTGCATCACGAAGTCAGCCTGCGGGACAAACCGGCCGCCATGCTGCTGATCTCGCCCAAGGGCACGGTGCCCGTGCTGCAGCTGGCCGATGGCACGGTGCTGGAACAAAGCCTGGACATCATGTTGTGGGCGCTCCACCAGCATGACCCGCTTGGCTGGCTGCCCGGCTGCGGTTGGGATGACGCCGCGCGCGAGCTGGTGGCCACCAACGATGGCGAGTTCAAACGCAATCTGGACCGCTACAAATACCCAGAGCGTTATCCGGAACTGGATCAGGCCGGGCATCGGCAACAAGGCGAGGTGTTCTTGCGCACGCTGGAACAGCGTCTTGACGGCCAGCCGTGGCTGGCAGGTGCCCATGCCGGCCTTGTGGATATGGCGATCCTGCCGTTTGTGCGGCAGTTTGCCCATGTCGACAAAGGCTGGTTTGCCAGCGCGCCTTATCCGCAAGTACGGACGTGGCTGGATGGCTTTCTGGAGAGCGCGTTGTTTGCAGGGGTAATGGAGAAGCGGTGAGCGCGCTCAGGGCGTTGCGCGCGCGGTGTAGATCAAACACTGCAGTAGTACCCGTGTGAGTCGAGCCGGGCCCCAGCCCTGGACCCTTGCGCGTGGCCAGTTCCTTGCTACCCGCAACCACGCCATCGAGTATCCCATCCTGACCCCGCCCAACACTCCGTCATACCAGCCCTGAGCCGGCATCCACGACAGCCGCCGCAATCCTGGTGCCCATCCAGCCTGTCTGCACAACCCCAAGCGCCCGCGCACGCAAATGCGCCGCCCAAAAAAAGACCGGATAACCCATCAGGGACTATCCGGTTGCCGAAGTAGAGCAGGGAGGGGAAAACAGGTTCAAAGCTCACACGATGGATCAGTAACGACAGGTAAGTCGTGACTGTTCAGCGTGCGCTACCAGCCTCTGAGGAAGCCCAGCACGATGCTGACGAGGAAAATCACGATGAACAGGAAGAACAGGATACGGGCGATGTCCGCTGCGCCAGCGGCGATGCCGGTAAAACCCAGCAGTGCGGCGATCAGGGCAATCACAAAGAACACAACAGCGTAGTGCAACATGACGGACTCCTTTGCGGTTCTGGCGTTATTGGAATAACGGTCTGGCAAAAAAGGCGCACAGGTTTCGTTGTGCGCAATGGCTTAAGCCATGCGGCGCTCTTGCCCTGCGTAGTGGCTGCCGGTGGCAAGCCGCAGGTCCGGGCGCAGCGGGGGTTCTGGCTGGATGGCGTTGATGCTGGTATTGATCGCGACGCTTTGTCCGAAGCCAAATTCGATCTCGTTCAAGGCAAACAGCAGCTCGTCGCGGCAAGAGGCCACCATTTCGCACACGGCACCGCGGTGGATGGTTTTCCAGCCTTCCAGGCAGCGCATGGCGGGTACAAACGGGCGGGTTTCCGCGTTGAGCTGGGCGACAAGCTGGCGCGGCCAGTTCTCGCGCAGTTCGTCATCATGTTTGCCCAACAGATACGGCATGTAGTCAGACACCGGGTTGCGCAAGTGGCTGTAGGCCAGGTCTTCACGCAGCCAGGCGGGGATCAGCTCGCCCGAGATCAGCATGGCGTCAATCACCACCTGGTTGCCCTGCAAACGTACCCACGCCTGCGCGCTGACGACGCGGTATTCGGGCAGTGCTTCGTCATCTGGATAACCGTTGAGTTCATGGTCAGCCCAGCGTTGCACCCGAACGTTACCAGCAGCAATGGCCAGCCGTTGCGTGCGTTTGAGCAAACTCACAAGACTGGTGGTGCGGTTATGCAGTGCGTCCCGGATGGCTTTGCATTCGTTCATGATGTGCTGCCTTTCTCTATGGGTTTTATTCAATCAATCCGTCCCTGGCGTTTGAGCGGGTGCCTGGCCGGGCCGGTATTCGCTTGTTCGATGGATGCATCGTACGGCGTACTGCGCTACAGAAATGTCGGGCGGCGGACGCGATGTGCTGTCGGCAGGGCTGACTGCCCGGGTAGTCCGCATCTGACATGGCGACAACCACGGCACGCCGCATGAAAAAGGCCGCCAGCACAAGGCTGGCGGCCATTTGCGCCCCCATGGGGCGGGGCGGGAACAACGTGCCGGCATCAGTGCGGCAGGTTGTCCTTCCAGTACGGATCGGCCCGGTAATAGCTATGCAGGTTGCTGGCCCATTGCTCGTCGGCAAAGGTCGGCCAGTGGTCCTTGTCGAACCCGGGCGCGTTCTTGAGGGTGTCTTTGTCCACGCCGATCAGCATGAACTCTTTATTGACTTCATCCAGTCTGAGGGCCGACCAGGGAATGGCGAACAGCTTGTCGCCCATGCCCAGAAAGCCGCCAAAAGACAGCACTGCGTACGCGACGCGACCATTGGTGACATCCAGCACAAACTGGTCAATCTTGCCCAGATGTTCGCCTTGCTCATTGACCACCTTGTAGCCTTCGACCTCGTGCGAGGCAATAACCTGTGCGTTTATGCCGGCAGCGTTCGTGGTGGTGGTTCGCGGTGTGGAGGTATACGACTGATTGCCTGGCAACGTCATGATGAACTCCTTTGATAGCGGATTGGCAATATGCCGGAACGGGGCTACCGTTCTGCCCCGGCAGCGTGTCCCGAACCGACAAGTCCATCTTGAACCGCCGGCCAGTGCGGAAATGTCGGTGAAGGACGGGATTGCTGTGCGGGTTTACGCAAGGGCGCTATGGGGAGAGGACTACAGCGACGCTGCGGCCCTGGTTTTGCGCTGATCCGCAAAAAAACCAGCCCGCAGGACTGGCACGTCCATGCGGGCTGACAGGGGCAGGGTTGAACTGAGCTGCAACGGGGCCTGGCCCGTTCAGATCAGGCGCAGGCCATCTGGCTGAACCAGTTCGTGTTCTTCGTTCAATTGCAGCCGGACGGTCGATGGCCGTGCGGCCGTGGCGCTGTGTTTGAGGGCACAACTGCCGGGCAGGCTGAGTAGATCACCGGCCGCCAGGGCGTGCTCTGCGATCAGGTAACGGCCGTAACCCCGCAACAGCGGGGATTCGGCGTCCTCAATCGGCGTACACGCCGTATTGGCGCGCCCCTGCGGCATGATCAACCCGGTGGGGCTGATGATGGCGACTGGAACGGGCGACTCCTCGGCGGCTGCCGCAGCCGGTCTACCCATATTGAGTGCCTGGGCAATGGCCATGCACAGGGCGGCGGCGGCCAGCAGATCAAGCATCAGCCCGCCGGCCCGCCAGCGTTTTGTTGAAGTGTCCATGACAGCATCTCCTCGATCCTGAAACGGCGCGTTGTTGAAAAAGAGCATGGTTTTTGACAGGGGTGAACAGTGAGTTTCAAACCAGGCGGGTCAGACCACGCCCATGACCAGCAGCACGATCAGCACCACCAGCAAAACGCCGGTGCCGCCGCTGGGCCCGTAGCCCCAGTTACGGCTATGCGGCCAGGCAGGCAGCGCGCCGATGAGGATCAGGATAAGAATCACTAACAAGATGGTGCCTAACATTGCGGTCTCCTTTGTGTGTTGTCGGTTTGCCGCAGGAAGCCCGGCAAGCCGGTATTCCACGTGATAGAGCTTACTTGCTGGGCCTGGCCGGACATGTCGGTGGCATACGCGGCCTGCAGGGGAAAGCCTCGCGTCGCCGTGTAGGACAATGCCGACATGGACGCCGTGTAGGTGTTTTCTGGCGTGGCAAGGGGCGGTGGGCGGATGGCGCGGGGACGATGGCGGCGAATAATGGTGACAGGGGGCGTATCCAACACCAAAGCTGCGGGGTATCCGGTTCATGACCACAAAACGCAGAAGACGCTGGCCTGCCGTGCTGGCGGTGATCGTGGCGCTGATTGCGCTGGCCATTTATCTCTTTAACTGGAACATGCTGCGCGGGCCGATTGCGGAACGCGTATCGGACAAGCTGGGCCGGCAATTTGCCATTACTGGCAATCTGGACGTCAAGCTGGGCTGGACGCCGACCATCACGGCCGAAGGGCTGACGCTGGCCAATGCGCCGTGGAGCAAGACGCCCACCATGGCGAGCTTGCAAAAACTGGAGTTCGACCTGCCGCTCAAGCCCCTGCTGCACAAGGAAGTCCAGTTGCCGCGTGTGGTGCTGACCGGCCCGGATGTCACGCTGGAGCAAAACGCACAGGGCCAGAATAACTGGACCTTCGACAAACTGGCCACCAGCAGCAATGACCAGACCAGCAGCAGCGCGCCCGCCGTGAAACTGGGCCAGGTCAATGTCGAGAACGGACACGTCCATTACCTGGATACCCAGGGTTCTGATGTCAACGCGACTGTGGCCACCCGAAACGGCTTGGAAGGCGCCGAAGCCGCGATTGATATCGCCGCGAAAGGGGCGTTCCGCAAGCTCGATTTCAATGTGAATGCCACCGGCGGCGGCGTGCTGGACCTGCGTGAAGCCGATAAACCATACCCGCTGGAAGCTTCCGGCGTGGTGGGACAAACGCGTTTTGCCGCCAAAGGCACCGTGACCAATCCGCAAAAGCTGGGCGTGTTGTCGCTCAACTTCAATCTGTCAGGCCAGAGCCTGGCGCAACTTTTTCCCATTCTGAAACTGCCGCTGCCCGCCACGCCGCCGTACCGCCTTGCCGGGCATTTGCAGCACCAGAATCAGGTCTGGCAATTGCAGCGCTTTACCGGGCGCGTGGGTAGCAGTGATCTGTCCGGCAATTTTGCGGTCGATCTGGCCCCAAAAACGAAGATGATCACGGCGGATCTGCAATCGCAAAAGGTGGATCTGGCCGATTTCTCCGGCTTTATCGGCGCCCGTTCGGAAAGCGGTCAGCCGGCGCCGCCCAAAGGTGATCGGGTACTGCCGGATAACCCGTTCAACGTGGAAAAGCTGAACGTGGCCAATGCCGACGTGAAGTTCCATGGGGCGCAGATCGTCAATGCCAGCTTGCCGCTGGATAACCTGGACGCGCATTTGCTGCTGCAAGATGGCGTGCTGCGGTTTGACCCGCTCAACGTCGGTGTGGCCGGTGGTCATGTGGTGTCAAAGCTCAGCCTGGACAGCAATGCCACGCCGCTCAAAACCGCGGTGGATGCTTCGGCCAGCCGCCTGCAACTGACGCAGCTGGTGCCGGAACTGGGTAAGAGCAAAGAGGCCAGCGCCGGTCTGGTTGGTGGCAAGGCGCGGCTGGATATGCAGGGCAACAGCGTGGCGAAAATGCTGGGCTCGGCCAATGGCAATGTGGCGGTGATCATGGATGGCGGCCAGATCAGCAAGCTTTTGATGCGGCTGACCAATCTGGATGTCGCCAACCTGGTGCCGATCCTGTTTACCGGCGACAAGCCCGTGCCGGTGCGCTGCATGGTGGCGGATCTGGGGGCAACCAATGGCGACGCCACCATCAAAACGCTGATTCTGGATACCGATAAACAGGTGGTCACCGGCAGCGGCAATATCAATTTCCGCGATGAGCACATTGATATGGCGCTCAAGTCCAACCCCAAGGACATCAGCCTGGTGGCGTTCCGCGGGCCGATTAATATCAGCGGCCCGTTCAAAAAGCCGTCGGTGCGCCCGTCGTTGCCGCAACCGGTGGGGCGTGCGGCCGCCGCGGTCGGGCTGGCGTTTATCTCGCCGCCGCTGGCGCTGCTGCCGCTGGTGGATATCGGCACCGCCAAAGACACGCCTTGCGCGCAGATGATGGAGACCGCCAGCGCGCATGCGGTGCAGACGCCAACGACGGTGCACAAGGCGCGGCCCTAAACGTTATGCGGACGCCTTGCCAAACTGCGCCTCGCAACACTGCAGCCAGCTACGGCCCGCGCGGGAGAGGTAATCGTGGCGCCAGACAAAGCCCAGTTGCCAGACCAGCGTCGGGTCTGCCAGGGGCCGCAGCGCCACCCGCGCCGGGTCCAGTTGCCGGGCAATGGGCTCCGGCAGCAGGGCAATGCCCATCTGCGCCGCGACCATCTCGCCAATGAAATCCCAGTGCCGACTATGCCCGGCCACTTGCGGCGAAAAACCGGCTTGCTCACACGCCGCGACAATCATGTGCGCCAGCGCAAAATCATCTTCGTACATCACAAAGGGCCAGTCGGCCAGATCGGCAATGGCCACCGGCGCAGCGCTGTCCGGTGCTTGTCCGGCGGGGTAAACCACCACCAGCGCCTGGCGGGTGACGGGCAGGGTGGCCAGGCCGGATGTGGTGGCCGGCAGCACGGTAATACCCAGATCAAGATCACCATTGACCACGCTTTCTTCCAGCGCGCGGCCACCTTGTTCCTGCAAGCGCAAGGTCACACCGGGATACAGCTTGCGAAACTGCCCGATCACCGGCGCCAGATAGCGCCCGGCCATGGGCGGAATGCCCACTTTCAACTCGCCCCGCGCCATGCCATCGACTTCGGCCACTTCCTGGCGTAGCCGCGCGGCTTCGGCCAGTACCGCCTGCGCCCGGATGTACGCCACCTTGCCGGCATCGGTCAGCAGTACCTTGCGGCCTTCACGCAGCAGCAACAGGCCGCCCAGCTCATCTTCCAGCTGTTTGACCATTTTGCTCACGGTCGGCTGGGTCACAAACAAGGCCTCGGCCGCGCGGGTAAAACTTTGCTGGCGGACCACTTCGACAAAATAACGCAGGGCGCGGATATCCATGACGATCAATGCATTCCATATTGGAATTGATCTGGTAATTATTATTCATTTTATGTCTGGATAGGACGTTTTTATACTGACGGCATTACTTAATGCATCGCCTTTGGTTTGCGCATCATGTCCAGTTCAATCACCTCTGCCGCTTTTGTCTCCGCCGCGCCCGGCAAGCCGCTGGCGCTACGCGTGCGCCAGTTCTCCAGTGTCACGGTGCAGGTGCTGGCGCTGTCGGCTTTATGGCTGCTGGCCGCGTGGATGCAGGCGCGTTGGCATGTGCCGATTCCGGCCAGTTTGCTGGGCCTGCTGATGCTGACCGTGTTGCTGTTTGCCGGCGTGGTGAAAACCGGCTGGATTCGTCACGGCGCCAACTGGTTGCTGGGCGAAATGCTGCTGTTCTTTGTGCCTGCCGTGCTGGCCGTGGTCAACCATCCGGAACTGATTCGCAGCGAGGGCTGGCGCGTGTGCACGGTGATTGGTGTCTCTACCGTGGCGGTCATGGTGGTGACCGCGTTTGTGGTCGACGTGGTGTACAAGTTTGAGCTCAAACTGGCCCGCCGCCGGAGTAACCGTCATGTCTGATTCAATGCTGGCCGCGTTCTGTTTTGTGCTGACCATTGCGCTGTATTACGCCAACAAGCGCATTTATGACCGCAGCTTGCGCATCGTGCTGATGCCGCTGCTGCTCACGCCGGCCATTCTGATTGCCATCGTGTTGCTGGCCGATATCCCGTATCAGGACTACATGGCGGATTCGCACTGGCTGATGTGGTTGCTGGGCCCGGCGACCATCGCGTTCGCACTGCCCATTTACGATAACCGCGCCATGGTGCGCAAACACTGGCTGTCGATCAGTGCCGGGGTGATTGCGGCGGTGATCACATCGGTGGTCAGCTCGGTCATGCTGGCGCGCTGGCTGGGCTTGTCGGTCATGCTGCAAAAGGGGCTGGCGGTACGCTCGGTGACCACGCCGTTTGCCATTGAAGCGGCCAGATCCATGGGCGGCCCGGCTGATCTGGCGGCGGTCTTTGTGGTGATTACCGGCGTGTTGGGGATGGCGATTGGTGAAACCGTGCTGGCCTGTTTGCCCATGATCCGCAGCCGCTTGGCCCATGGCGCCATTTTTGGCGCGGCGGCCCACGGCGCCGGCACCGCCAAAGCCCGGCAGATTGGCGAAGTACAAGGGGTAGTGGCCAGCCTGGTCATGATGACTGCCGGGTTGATCAGCGTGCTGGCCGCGCCGTTGATCGGGCATGTGTTCTTCTGATTCAGCCCGGCTGGCCGTCGGCGCGGGCTTGCCAGTACATCGGCACATAACGCCAGCCCCACGTGGCGACGGTCAGTAAAGCCAGGACTGCGGCCATGCTGAACCAGAGCGTGGCGGCATGGGGAAAGAATTCTCCTGCCAGCCGCGCCAGCGCTACGGCATGCATCAGCCAGTACAGCACCCACGTCACCCGCGTGATGGCGAGCGGCCGGCCGGAGTGGCCCAGCGAGACGCGCGTGACAAACCCCAGCAAGGTGCAGCAGAAAAACCCGATAGTCAGCGCGTGCAGCGGCGCCAGCCCACCCGCATACAGGCCAACTGAGGCCGCCCGACCCTGCGCGGCATACAAGGCCAGCGCGATCCCGGCCCACAGGAAAGCTGCATGCAACATCGCCAGCAGGGGCACTTTGAAGCTGCGCCGTAAACACCAGCGGTAGCTGGCGTACAGCAACAAACCGGCGAAAACCAGATCAGTGATACCGCTATTGATGCGTGGCGCAAACCAGCTGACAAGGCTCAGCCCGGCGTGCGCCAAAGCCAGCAGCAGCCACGCATACAGCAACCAGAAGGGTCGCCAGGCCTGATAAGGCTGCAAAACGGAGGCAGAAAAGAACGGCACCATGCGGTGACTGACAATCAGGAACACGGGTAGCAAAAACGCCCAGATGCCGATCTGGATGGCGCATTGCACCCATAACGCGGTGTACACGGTGGCGGGGTACAGACTGGCTGCCAACTGGAAGGCCAGTGCGGGTAATGCCAGCACAAAGGCCGCCAGCACCAGCCAGGCATGGCGGCGATCTGCCACTGCACTGGCCCGAATGCGATCCGCCCAGATCCACACTGCAAACGCCCAGGCTACGACGTGCAATGCATCTCCGGCCACCTGCAATGGCGGCAGCAGCGCGGCCAGCGCCACCAGCACGGACCCCAGCGCGTACAGGGCAATGCTGCCAACCCAGTGCACTTTGGCGGGGGCGGCGACATTCAGCCATTTGGGGCCGGCAGTATTGATAAAACCCAGCATGAACAGCGGAAAGAAGCCAAAGATCATCAGATCGGCATGCAGCCAGGCCGGCGGGATGGGCGAGGCCACGCTGACCCCGGTCAGCCGCAGCACAATCACCCAGGCCCACCAGGCCATGGCGGCCAGCAAAACCACGCTGCCGCTGAAAAAGCCGGCGCGATGCGGGGCCGACAGCAAGTTTGATCCGGGCATAGGGGGGGTCCTTCAGGCCTGCGTGAACAATGAAAAGGGCCATCGGGCCAGGCCAGGCCCGGATGGCCGGACGCTGCAGCAGCGCCGGGAAGGGGGTGAAGTCGTTACAGCAGATGGTCCAGTAGCTCCGGGCCAAATACCTCGCGGTGGATACGCGCTGGCGAAACCCCCATGGTCAGCAGCGCTTGCCATTGTTGCTGCATGAAACCCATCGGCCCGCACAGGTAGTACCGGGTGTCCGGCGTATCGGCAGCCAGCACGCTGGCCAGATGCATGCGGCCGCCGTGGGTGAAGTCCAGCCCGGCACGGTCTTCATCGCGCGGGGTTTCGTAGAAGGTGATATCACGCAGCTGGCGCATGGCCCGGCGGGCCACGGCAACGTCGTCGCGCAGTGCATGTTGATCACCATGCCGCGCACCGTGCACAAACGTTGTTGGCCGGTGCGGGTTGCGGGCAACCAGCGTGTTAAGTACCGACACCATCGGCGTAATGCCGACACCGGCACTTAGCAGCACGATGGGATGCTCACCCTCCAGCGTCGGATGAAAGTCGCCGTAGGCCACGGTGGCATTCACTAGGTCGCCCGGTTTCAGGTGCTGGTGCAACCAGCTGGAGACCTGGCCGGCCGGCGTGGTTTCATCGCCATCTTCACGCTTTACGGTAATGCGCCACCACGGTTTATCGGGCGAGTCTGACAGGCTGTACTGGCGGCGCTGGGTCAGGTCCTGGTCGTCCAGACGCACGGACACGCTGATGTACTGACCCGGCAAGAACGCGCCCGGCGAGCCGCCTTGCGGTTTTTCCAGGTAATACGACACGGCGTTGCTGCTTTCGCGACGGATTTCCATCACGCGCAGGGTTTGCAGGTGGCCAGCCTCTGCGCCGGATTGCTGATACAGACGCGCCTCGGCGGCGATCAGCTCGCCCGCCAGCAACCAGTACGCTTCATCCCACGCGGCCAGCAAGGCCGGTGTGGCGGCCTCGCCCAGCACTTCGTGAATGGCGGCCAGCAAATGGCGGCCGACAATTGGGTAGTGCGCTGGCTTGATACCGACCGCAGCGTGCTTGTGCACGATGCGTTCCAGCACCGGGCCCAGCGCGGCGGCGTTATCGATATTGGCGGCATAGGCAAACACGGCCGCAGCCAGGGATTGCTGCTGGCTGCCGTTGGCCTGGTTGCCCATATTGAACAGGTTGGCCAGCTCCGGGTGGGCCGCAAACATGCGCGCATAAAAGTGGCGGGTAATGGCCAGACCGTGTTCACGCAGAACCGGCACGCTGGCATCAATATACGGGCGGGAAGTGGCGGAAAGCATGCTGTTTGCCTTTTAAGTGGAATATAAAATGCATATTTAAAGGGGAAGAAAAAGGCCGTGATTCACGACCTGGTTTCTTGCCGGTTTATGGCTATCTGTGGCTGCAGTCACGGCGTTGTGTGCAGCAATGTGGTTAGCCTAACAAATATGTATTTTAAATGCAATTAATGCGGACAGAATACCAGGCACCGTGTTACGCCATCAGCGCGGCCTGGTTTTTGTACAAGGCAGCCAGCAAGTCAGACTGGGTGATCATGCCCACCAGGCGCTCGCCATCGACCACCGGCATGTGGTGCAAGCCGCGATCAGAAAACAGGGTCACCAGTTCGTCGATCGGTTGTTCTGCCCGGGCGCGAAGAACGCGCGTGGTCATGATGCTGGCCACTTTGTCTTCCAGCTCCACCCGCCGCAATTGCGGCAAGGGCTGTCTGGCTGCGCTATCGATCAGAAAATCGTGCAGCGACACAATACCCACAACCTGTTCCTGCGCATTCACCACGGGCAGGGCGGTGACGCGGTGTTCTGCCAGCAAGGCCCAGGCCTGGCCCAGCAGCGTGTCCGGCCGTACCGAGATCACATCACGCGACATGATTTCATCGCACCGTACCGTGCCAAAGTGGCGGCGGTGCGCCCGCAGTTCGGCGGCGAACAGGATGTCTTCCAGATCGTCGCGGCTGATATCCACTTCTTCGCCGCGGCTTTTCAGTACGGCTTCAAGATCGTCGGGCGTGACACCAATGCGCAGTGTGGGCTTGGGGTCAGAGGTGTGATGCACATTGGGTTGGACATGCGGCCGGTGCGGATAACGTCGTTGCAGGGCGTTGTTGAAAACCAGCGCAAAGGCCAGCAACAGCAGCGAGTTCAGCAACACAGGCCAGATCACAAAGTGAAACCCCAGTTGCGCTACCGCCGGCCCGCCAATCACGGCAGTGAGCGCCACCGCACCGCTGGGCGGATGCAGACAACGCAGTTTGAACATAGCGCCAATGGCCAGCGCGCCGGCCAGACCTGCGCCCAGGCCGTTGTGGCCGATCAGCATGCCGCAGGCCACGCCAATGGTGGCCGCCACCAGATTGCCGCCGATGATGGACCATGGCTGCGCCAGCGGACTGGAGGGCACCGCAAACAACAACACGGCCGAGGCCCCCATGGGTGCGATGAACCAGGGGTTCAAGCCACCCAGCGCATGGCGGCTGATGGTCTCGGTCACCAGCAAACCCAGGCCGGCACCCACGCAACCCAGCAAGCGCTCGCGCAAGCTGGCGGTTGATGGCGCCGGCACAAAGCCGCGCAGCCATTGTAAAAAGTGCGTCATTTCAAACGATTCCAGAGGCAGAACGTACGTTGGCGCAATGTATGCGCTCAGATTTTATGGTAAGTCGGCAAATATATCATATTGTGATATAAATGACGCTCCCGAATGTGCCTGTCGCCCCATGCTTACCAAAAAACACTACGAAGCGTTGTCCGAGTTCCGATACCAGTTGCGCCGTTTCATGCACTTCAGCGAAACCGCCGCCCGCCAGGAAGGGCTGACCCCGCAGCAATACCTGTTGATGCTGCACGTGCGCGGTTTCCCGGGGCGCGACTGGGCCACAGTGGGCGAACTGGCTGAACGGCTGCAGCTGCAGCATCACGGCGTGGTGGCGCTGGTCACCCGCTGCGAAGAAAACCATCTGGTCACGCGCAAGAAAAGCGAGACCGACCGCCGTCAGGTGGAAGTCCATCTCTTGCCGACTGGGCAAGCCTGCCTGGAACGCCTTGCCGCCTTGCATGAGGCAGAGTTGCAGTCCCTGCAAGGGGTATTCCGGGTCGCCCAGATCACTGCGTTCAACGATGCCGATATCGGCCACAAGAAAGAGGGCTAGCCCATGGCTGAAGCAAGCATCAAGCAGACCCCGCAGCATGCGCACAGGGATCACCGCCGCGACTACACCGTAGATCACCGGCTCTTGCTGCTGGCCGCTCTGGCCGTGCTGGTTGGCGGCCTGGGCACGCTGGCGGCGTTTGTGTTGCTCAAGCTGATCTTTTTCTTCACCAACCTGTTCTTTTTTCAGACGCTGTCTTTGGCGGAACACTCGCCCGCGCAGCATCATCTGGGTCTGTGGGTGGTGCTTGTGCCGGTGCTGGGTGGTTTGATGGTCGGGCTGATGGCGCGTTTTGGCAGCGACAAGATTCGTGGCCACGGTATTCCGGAAGCGCTGGAAGTCATCCTGTTTGGCAAAAGCCGCATGTCTGGCCGCGTGGCCGTTCTGAAACCGCTGTCTTCCGGCATTGTGATTGGCAGCGGCGGCCCGTTTGGCGCAGAGGGTCCGATCATCATGACCGGCGGCGCACTGGGATCATTGCTGGCGCAGTTCCTGCACCTGACCGCGGCCGAACGCAAAACCCTGCTGGTGGCTGGCGCTTGCGCGGGCATGACCGCCATCTTCGGTACGCCGGTCGCCGCCGTATTGCTGGCCGTGGAGTTGCTGCTGTTCGAATTGCGCCCACGCAGTTTGCTGCCGGTCGCCGTGGCCTGTGCCGTGGCCGGTTTTGCCCGGCCGCTGCTGTTGGGCGCCGGTCCTTTGTTTGCCCTGCAAACGCCGCCGGCGACCGATATGGCGCTGGTGTCGTGCGTCATTGCGGGCTTGCTCAGCGGTGCGCTTGCAGCGGTGGTGACGCTGGCGCTGTACAAAACCGAAGACCTGTTCGGCCATCTGAAACTGCACTGGATGTGGTGGCCGGCCATCGGCGGGCTGGTGGTCGGCCTGGGCGGATTGATCGAACCGCGCGCCCTGGGCGTGGGTTATGACGTGATTGGCGATTTGCTGAACAACCGGCTGGCGCTGGGCGTGGTGGTGGCGTTGCTGACGGTCAAAGCCGTGATCTGGGTGGCTGCGCTGGGCTCTGGCACCTCTGGCGGGGTGCTGGCACCGCTGTTGATGATCGGCGCTGGCCTGGGTGTGGCACTGGCGCACGTGCTCCCCGGTGGATCGCCCCAGTTGTGGGCGCTGGTGTGCATGGCCGGCGTGCTGGCCAGTGTGCTGGGCGCGCCACTGACAGCCATCGTGTTCGCGTTTGGCCTGACGCACGACACCGAAGCCTTGCTGCCGCTCTTGCTGACCACCGTTGTGGCCTACGGCTTTACCGCACTGGTGCTGCGCCGCTCCATCATGACCGAGAAAATTGCCCGTCGTGGTCTGCACATTTACCGCGAGTACGGTATTGATCCGCTGGAAAGCCAGCACGTGGCTGATCTGATGACGCGCAAGCTGGTTACGGTGGATGGAGCAGAGCCGGCCGCCGCCGTGTTTGCGCGCTATTTCAGCGGGCCGCAGGGGCACCGCCGTTATCCGGTGGTTCACAAAGGGCGCCTGATCGGCATGCTGGAGCGCGAAGTGTTGCGTGATCAGGAGCATAGCCTGCAGCCGTGTGCCGCGTTGTTCTGCGATATACCGGCGACCGCCCGGCCCGAAGAAACCGCGCGGGCGGTGGCGGGGCGGATGACGGAACTGCGGGTGTCCAGTTTGCCGGTGGTGGCAGATGAGGTGTCGATGCGGTTGGTGGGGGTGATTGCGTTGAGTGATTTGCTGCGGCCGCAGCAGGCGGTGGTGGTGGCGGAGACTGTGCGGGAGAGGTTGCGGTGAGGGGGGATGGTGGTTTTGTGCTGCTGTCTCTGCTGTCTTTAAAGTTTTTGCTGTTGTTAGCGCCTGACGGCGCGGTGTTTTGATACCGGCGGTGGCCGGAGCACGTTACTTTCTTTTGCTTCGCCAAAAGAAAGTAACCAAAGAAAAGGCGACCCCTGCGACGGCGCTCGCTGCGCGAGTTCCCTGTGCTTCTCGCAAGGCGCGGCTGGCTCGCGAGTTCGGCCTTTGGCCTACCGCTTCGCCTTGATCGCCGCGCCTTGCTGCGATGCTCGGCGCAGTCAAGGGGGAGGTACGTCAAAAGCAACGGCAACCCCAACCCCCGCAAACCACTATTCGCAAGAATGATTGGCTGGCCTCACCACTTTTCGTCATTCCGGACCTCGGCGGCCCCTTGGCCGGAATCCAGAACGGCCAAGGGGCGAAGTAAAGAAAGCAGGTGGGCCCGGCACCCCGCGTATCCAGACCACCCCACCGCAAGCGCTAACACCCTTCAATCATGCGGCAGCCAGAACGTCACTGCGTACCACATCACTTTCCCCAACCGCCTGGCCGACCAGAATAATCGCCGGACTCGCAAACCCTTGCTGCGTGCTACAGGCGGCGAGTTGATCCAGCGTCGTCAACAACCGTCGTTCCGTCGCAGTGCTGGCGTTCTGCACTACTGCGGCGGGGGTTGAGCCTGGCAAGGTGGCCATCAGGCCAGCGGCCAGGCTCTCGATCCGGCTCATGCCCATATAAATCACCAGTGTGGTCCCGGTGGCGGCCAGGGTGTGCCAGTCTGGTTCGCTGTGGTCTTGCATGTGGGCGGTGACAAAGGTGACGCCCTGGCAGTGTTCCCGGTGCGTGAGCGAGATATGCATGGCTGCCGCAGCCGCCAGGCCAGAGCTGATGCCGTTGATGATCTCGACGGCGATGCCATGTGCGCGCAGCCAGCTGATTTCTTCACCTGCGCGGCCAAATAGCAGCACTTCGCCACCTTTCACGCGTACTACGTGTTTGCCTTGCACGGCGTAACGGCGCATCAGGCGCTGGATGAAATCCTGCGGGGTGGATTTGCAGCCGCCGCGTTTGCCCACGCGGATCACGCGCGCCTGCGGGGCGAGGGTGGTGATGTCGGCGTTGGCCAGGTCATCCAGTAACAGGATGTCCGCCGCGGCCAGTGCGCGTACCGCTTTCAGGGTCAACAGTTCCAGGTCGCCAGGGCCTGCGCCCAGCA
This sequence comes from Silvimonas iriomotensis, assembly GCF_014645535.1. Classification (NCBI taxonomy): domain Bacteria; kingdom Pseudomonadati; phylum Pseudomonadota; class Betaproteobacteria; order Neisseriales; family Chitinibacteraceae; genus Silvimonas; species Silvimonas iriomotensis. Next base: position 1,437,727 of record NZ_BMLX01000001.1, on the reverse strand, counting down.
GCGTGACTTTGCCGTGATCCATGGTGTTCTCCAGTCTTGTCTTTATGCGTTACGGGGCAACGGCAGTGGTGCTGCACATGCGCTTGAGTTCGGGGACACAAGAGCCGCAGACGGTGCCGCAGCCCAGTTTGTTTTTCAGGCGATCCACATCTGCGCCCTGGCCGACCAGTTCGCGGATTTGCGATTCCTTGACCTGCTTGCAGTTGCAGACCACGCGGTCGCGCGTGGCGGTGCCGGTTTTGGGGCTGAATACGGTAATGCGCGCGCCTTGCCACGGTTCGCCGGCAATCAGTTGTTCCAGCAACTGGTCTGATCCGGTCACGTCGCCGGCCCAGACAAAGCCATGCAGCGCGCCATCTTGCCAGCCCACACGCTTGACCATGCCGCGGCGCACGTCGCGGTATTCCAGCACGTCGGCGCCGGGGAACAGGTTCAGCGCGGCGAAGAGTTGTTCCAGCCAGCCAGCCGGGGCGCTGTCGGCGGCGGCTTTCAGGATCACCACGTCTTCACCGGCCATGGTGAGGGCGGCGTAGGCGCAGTCTTTGAGCAACGGTTGCAATGCGGCTTGCAGCGCTTGCGTATCGCCCCGGCAAGCGGCGGTCAGGCGCCATGGCAGGTCGGCGCGTTCAACCCGTACGGCGGCGTGTTTGAGTTCCGGCTGGAACGATTTGCGATCCACCGCGCCGATGGTTGATTCGTTGATGCCACCGCTATTGAGGAACTGGCCGTTCCAGTGCATGGCGGCAAATACGCTGCCGGTGGTGACTTCGTCTGACAAACTCAGCGGCAGAATCAGCCCGCCGCGTTTGCTGGATACCTTCACCAGTTCGCCAGCCTTGAGACCACGGCGTTCGGCGTCCATCGGGTTCATGGTCAGCGCGGCTTCCGGTGTGTGCGCAAACAGGCGCGGCACGCGGCCGGTGCGGCTCATGCCGTGCCATTGGTCACGCAGGCGGCCCGTGAGCAAATGGAACGGATAGCGCGAGTTGGTCGGCTCGGCCACCGGCAGATACGGCGTGACATTGAAGCGGGCTTTGCCATCGGCGGTGGCGAACACGCCATCTTCATACCGGCGGGCCTGACCGCGCGTTTCGCCATACGCTTCGACAATCGGCATGGGCCATTGCTGCGGGCCGTGGCTGTCCAGAATGCCGTAAGAGAGACCCGTGATATCCAGGTCCTTGCCTTCAGTCAGCCGGCGGTGTTCGTTAAAGACTTGTTCTTCATTGGCAAAGCCAAACAGGCTGAAACGGGCAGGGTGGATTTGCGCTTCCAGCCGGCGCGCGACTTCATTGGCAATCCACCAGTCGCCGCGCACCTCGCCCGGGGCCGGAATGGCCGGCCGCACGCGAGAGATACGCCGTTCAGAGTTGGTCACCGTGCCGGATTTCTCGCCCCATGTGGCGGCCGGCAGGACAACGTCTGCATACTGCACGGTGTCGGTGTTCAGAAACGCTTCCTGGACGACCACAAACTCGGCCGTTTCCAGGGCTTCGCGCACCAGGTTGATATCCGGCATCGAGTGCACCGGGTTGGTACAGGCAATCCACACGGCCTTGATTTTGCCGGCGCGGATCGCGTTGAACATCTCTACCGCCGGCAGGCCCGGCGTAGGGGAGAGCCGCCCGGTATCGATCCCCCACAATCTGGCAACTTCCGCACGGTGATCGGCATTGGTGATATCGCGGTGCGCGGCCAGCATGGTGGCCATGCCGCCCACCTCACGCCCGCCCATGGCATTGGGCTGGCCGGTAAGCGAGAACGGCCCGGCGCCCGGTTTGCCAATCTGGCGCGTGGCCAGATGCAGATTGATCAGCGCCAGGTTCTTGTCCGTGCCGTGGGCCGACTGGTTCAGTCCCATGCAGTACAGCGAGAGCGCGCCCTGGCTGCGGCCGAACCATTCGGCGGCGGTCATCAGGTCGGCTTCAGTGATGCCGCACATTTCTGCCGCCATGCGCGGCGTGTAATCGCGCACCAGCTTTTTCAGCTCGGCAAAGCCTTCGGTGTGTTCGGCCACAAATGCCGGGTCGATCAGGTCTTCCCAGATCAGGTGATGCAGCATGCCGTTAAAGAGGGCGACATCGGTCCCCGGCTGGATTTGCAGATGCAGATCAGCCATGGCGGCGGTATCGGTGCGGCGCGGGTCGATGACAATCCATTTCACGTCGGCGCGGGTGGCTTTGGCGGCCTCAAGACGGCGGAACAGCACCGGGTGGGCCCACGCCATGTTTGAACCGGCAAACAGCACGCAGTCGGCCAGTTCCAGGTCTTCGTAGCAAGTGGGCGGGCCGTCCGCACCCAGGCTTAGCTTGTAGCCCGACACCGCGCTGGACATGCACAGGCGGGAGTTGGTATCGATATTGTTGGTGCCGATCAAACCCTTGGCCAGCTTGTTGAAGACGTAGTAGTCCTCGGTCAGCAACTGGCCAGAGATATAAAACGCCACCGAATCGGGCCCGTGCTGGCGGATGATGTCGGCAAATTTCAGCGCCACGGTGTCCAGCGCCGTATCCCAATCCACGCGCTGCCGTGCGCTGTCGCGATTGATGCGGATTTCCGGATACAGCGCGCGGTTGGTCTGGCTGGCCGCCGTCAGCGGCAGGGTCATGCCCTTGGTACACAAGCGCCCGAAATTGGCCGGATGCGCCGGGTCGCCCTGAATACCGGTGATGGTCTCGCCATCTGATTCAATCAGCACGCCGCAGCCGACGCCGCAGTAGCAGCAGGTGGATCGGGTGGTGGTTTTCATCTGTTGGCCTCCGGCTGTGAATCCGTGTTACGGGCAATGCGCAATCAACAATCAGGACAGGCTGACAAACACCTGGCCGTCTTCGACCTTGGCGGCAAAGCGCCGCGCACAGCCTTCATCCGGCGCGCGGGCCTGGCCGCTGGCCAGATCGATATTCCAGGCATGCAGCGGACAGGTCACGCTCTCGCCGTGGACAATGCCTTGCGACAGCGGGCCGCCCTTGTGCGGGCAGTGGTCCAGCAGGGCGAAGACGCTGTCGGTGGCGGTACGGAAGATGGCGACGTTGCCGGTGGGGCGTTCCAGCACGCGGCTGCCGAGCTGGGGGATGTCTGCCAGTGCGCAGATTTGCACCCAGGGGGTGGGGGTGTTCATGTTCATGGTGGTGGTCATCCTTTGTTGTTCCTGGTTTGCTATTCCTGGTACGCGCCAAGTGCAGCTGAATCTGATTGTTAGCGCCCTTCGGCGCGTTGTTTTACAACCCGGCGGTGGCCGGAGCACGTTACTTTCTTTTGCTTCGCCAAAAGAAAGTAACCAAAGAAAAGGCGACCCCTGCGACAGCGCCCTTCGGGTCCCTTGCGCTTCTCGCAGGGCCGGGCTGGCTCCAGGGAACTCGCTTCGCTCAAACACCCTTACGCCGAAACCCCCGGCCCCGCTGCGATGCTCAGCGCAGTCAAGGGGAGGCAAGTCAAATGCAACCTCAACCCCGCAAACCGTCTGTGTGCAAAGACCGTCGCTTTGCGGTGTTGCCGTTGCCGTCGCTTTTGACTTTCTCCCCCTGTCGAGGACTTTTCCGATTGAGGGAGGGAGACCTTAGGCTCCCGACTGATTGAGGGAAGCCCGGAGGGCAAAAGTCCGGGGTCGCCTTTCTTTTGGGTACTTTTCTTTGGCGGTGCAAAGAAAAGTACCGTGCTCCGGGCACCCCCGGTATCAAATGTCTTTCAAACCCGTGCCGAAGGCACTAACACCGTCAACCCTGACAAACAGCTCATGCCACCACCTTCAACGGAATAAACTCGTGCTTTTGCTTGCCGGCAATCCGTTCCGCCCACGGGTCCCGTAACCCTTCCAGCGAGTACAACAGCCGTTCAAACAACGCCTTGCGGCCTGCCTCGTCCTCGACCACTTTTTGCTTGATGTAATCGAGCCCCACGCGGTCGATGTAATGCACCGTGCGGTCCAGGTAATACGCTTCTTCCCGGTACAGCTGCAAAAACGCGCCGCTGTATTCCTTCACTTCCTCGGCTGTTTTTACCTTGCACAAGAACTGCGCTACTTCGGTCTTGATGCCGCCGTTGCCGCCGACATACAGCTCCCAGCCACTGTCGACGGCGATTACGCCGACGTCCTTGATCCCGGCTTCCGCACAGTTGCGCGGGCAGCCAGAGACGGCCAGTTTTACTTTGTGCGGGCTCCACATATTGGCCAGCATGGTTTCCAGATCAATACCCATCTGGGTGCTGTTTTGCGTGCCAAACCGGCAGAATTCGCTGCCGACGCAGGTTTTTACGGTACGGATGGATTTGCCGTAGGCGTGGCCCGATTGCATGCCCAGATCGGCCCACACGTTGACGAGGTCTTCTTTCTTTACGCCCAGCAAATCAATGCGTTGGCCGCCGGTGACCTTCACCATGGGGATGTGATACTTGTCGGCCACGTCGGCAATGCGGCGCAGTTCAGACGGGTTGGTTACGCCGCCTTTCATTTGCGGGATCACGCTGAAAGTGCCGTCTTTCTGGATGTTGGCGTGGGCGCGTTCGTTGATGAAGCGGCTTTGCGGGTCGTCCACGGCTTCTTTGGGCCAGGTGGAGAGCATGTAGTAGTTCACAGCCGGGCGGCAGGTGGCGCAGCCGTTGGGCGTGCGCCATTCCAGGAATTCGTACACGGCTTTGTGCGTCAGCAGTTTGTGCTCGCGGATAGCCTTGCGTACCTCGGCATGGGTGCGATCAGTACAGCCGCACACGGCCTTGGTCTTGGGCGTTTCCTGAAAGCTGGAGCCCAGCGTGTTCATCAGGATCTGTTCCACAAGGCCGGTACAGGACCCGCAAGAGCTGGCGGCCTTGGTGTGCTTCTTCACGTCATCCACCGTGAACAGACCCTTGTCCTTGATCGCCTTGACGATGGTGCCTTTGCATACGCCATTGCAGCCGCAGACCTCGTCGCTGTCCTGCATGGCGGCGGCGCGGCTTTGGCCTTGCACGCCAGAGTCGCCAATGGCGGATTCGCCAAACATCAGGTGGTCGCGCAGGTCGTGAATGGTGCGGCCTTCACGCAAGAGCTTGAAGTACCAGCCGCCGTCGGCGGTGTCGCCGTACAGGCAGGCGCCGACCAGTTTTTCGTCCTTGATCACCAGTTTTTTGTATACGCCGCCCGCCGGATCAGACAGCACGATGTCTTCAGTGCCTTCGCCGCCCATGAAGTCGCCCGCGCTGAAAAGGTCGATCCCGGTGACTTTCAGCTTGGTCGACAAGACGGAGCCCTTGTACTGGCCGATGCCCAGATGAGCCAGGTGATTGGCGCAGACCTTGGCCATTTCAAACAGCGGGGCGACCAGGCCGTACGCCACGCCACGATGGTTCACGCATTCGCCCACGGCATAGATGCGCGGGTCGTAAGTTTGCAGCGCGTCGCTGACCACAATGCCGCGGTTGCAATGCAAGCCGGCCGCTTCGGCCAGCGCGGTGTTGGGGCGGATGCCGACGGCCATCACCACCAGATCAGCTGCAACCTCTGTGCCGTCCTTGAAGCGCACGCCGGTGACCTCACCGGCTTCGTTGCCGAGGATTTCTGCGGTCTGTTTTTGCAGCAGAAAACTCAGGCCGCGTTCTTCCAGCGATTGCTGCAACAGCTTGCCGGCGGTGACGTCCAGTTGCTTGTCCAGCAGCCATTCGCCCAGATGCACCACCTTGACATCCATACCGCGGATTTTCAGGCCGTTGGCGGCTTCCAGACCCAGCAAGCCACCGCCAATGACGATCGCGTTGCGCTTTACTCTGGCGGTATCGATCATCATCTCGGTATCAAAAATATCCCGATAGCTGATCACGCCGCGCAGCTGTTTGCCTGGCACCGGCAAAATGAACGGCATGGAGCCAGTGGCCAGCAACAGGCGGTCATACGGCACCACCGTGCCATCATCGGCAATCACTTCGCGGCGGGCGCGGTTGATCTGGGTGATGGTCTTGCCGGTATGGAGTGTGATGCCGTTTTCTGCATACCAGGACAGCGGGTTCAGGATGATGTCCTTGAACTCCTGTTCGCCCGCCAGTACCGGCGAGAGCAAGATGCGGTTGTAGTTGGGGTGGGGCTCGCTGCCGAATACCGTGATGTCATAGTGGCCTGGCGCGAGCGCAAGCAGTTCTTCCACCGTACGGATGCCGGCCATACCGTTGCCGACGACGACGAGTCTGGGTTTGTTCATGGAGCGCTTTCCTGTTCAGTTACGGCAATCTTGCAAAGCGGGCGAGCAACTCAGACCCGCGCGGTGGCGACGGCCCAGCCGCTGCGCCATTTGGCTTTTACTTGCGACAGGCTGATCCAGCCCAGTGCGGTCAGGCAGGCAAACAGCCACAGGCCGGCGGCGTAGCTGCCGGTGCCTTGTTTGATGGCGCCAAGGCTGGCAGTCAGCAAAAAGCCCCCGACGCCACCGGCCATACCGATCAAACCGGTCATGACGCCGATCTCTGCACTGAAACGCTGCGGCACCAGCTGGAACACCGCGCCGTTACCGGCACCCAGACACAGCATTGCGCCGATAAACAACGTGATGACGCCTGCGGCCCCGCCGATATTGAAACCGGCTGCGGCAATCAGCACCGTGACGGCGGCATAGACCGACAGCAGCGAACGGGTGCCGCCAATGCGATCGGCAATCACGCCACCCAGCGGGCGCATGGCCGAGCCGGCAAACACACAGGCGGCGGTACACCAGCCGGCGGTTTTGGCATCAAAGGCAAACTGGTCATGAAAGAACCCGGGCAGTGCGCTGGCAAAGCCGGAGAAACCGCCAAAGGTCAGCGAGTAGAAGAACATGAACCACCACGCATCTTTGTGGCCCAGCATCTTGATGTAGTCGCCAAAGGTCTTGGGCTTGACGGTGGTGGGCGCGTCTTTGGCGCATGTCCAGTAGTAGCCCAGCACCAGCACCAGCGGAATGCACGCAATGCCGAACACGTTCTGCCAGCCAAACGCGGCGGCCAGGGTGGGGGCAAACAGCGCCGCCAGCACTGTGCCCGAGTTACCGGCACCGGCAATCCCCATGGCCGTGCCCTGGTGTTGCGATGGATACCAGCGCGAAGCCAGCGGCAGTGCCACGGCAAAAGAGGCGCCAGCAACACCGAGGAACAGGCCGAGCAGCAAGGCGCCACCCATGCTGGAAAAGCCCAGTTGCCACGCGGTCAGGAGGGCGGCGATCACAATCAGCTGGCCAATCAGACCGGCGCGTTTGGCACCGATACGGTCGCTCAACACGCCCATCACCACCCGCAATACCGCGCCGGCCAGAATCGGCGTGGCCACCATCAGGCCGCGTTGCTGGGTGGTCAGATGCAGCGTTTGGGCAATCTGGATCTGCAAGGGGCCCAAAAGGTACCAGACCATGAAACTCAGATCGAAATACAGAAAAGCTGCAAGCAGCGTGGGGGTATGACCAGAACGCCAGAAACTACGATCCATGTGCGTATCTCCAGATGCCTTGCCGTCTGTGTATCCAGGCGTGTGGGCAGGTGTGTGGCTGAAAAACAAAAACGGCGTCCGTTCCGCTCTTTGAAAGAGGGAAGGGACGCCGTTGTCCGCAGGTTGCTTGCCGTCGTTGGCCGCTAACCCGATGAAGTAATCCGGTGCACTACAGACCCGCCGCACGCCATTGCACGGGGGCAAGGGTGATGTAGCAAGCGGCGTGCCAGATCATGCTGCGGTCATGAAAAAAGTGCGGAAAGTGTGTGGCGACGCGGCCTGGCGGCCGGTGGAGGCGTGCTGCAACGCAGCCATGGGCGTGCTGCGTTGCGGTGCATCAAGCGTAAGCAAACGTGGGCGGTGCACTGGCCAAGTGCATTACAAGGGCGCGCTGATACCCTTGCGCGCGGCGACCTCGGCATACAGTGCGCTCTGGTTGACTTGCAAGGCGACGGCTTCCGGATCGACCTCGCTGCGGGTCAGCAAACCCCAGCGCTGGTACTGCTGCACAAACCAGGCGCCGTCGGCCACTTTGGGATAGTTGACCGTGCCATCGCCAAAAAAACGCAAGCCGGGCGGCTGGGCCAGCGCGCCGTAGTCGCCCAGAAAACGCGGCGTGATCCATTCTGCCGGGCAGCCGACGTACTCAGGCTGCGCCAGCGTTTGCGCGCATTCACGCCGGTGTGCGGGGTTATCCAGCCACTGGCAGGCATCCAGCAGCGTGGCGATCAGCGCTTTGGCCGTATTGGGGTAGAGCGCGGCAAAGTCGCGTCGGCAGGCCAGGACTTTTTCCGGGTGATCGGGCCAGATTTCGCTCGTCGCCAGCAAGGTGCGGCCAACGCCTTCGGCTTCGGCTTTGGCATTCCAGGGCTCGCCCGCACAAAAGCCATCCAGCAGGCCGCTGGCCATGGCGTCGGTCATTTCCGGCGGGGCGATGACCACACTGCGGATCTCCCGCATGGGGTCGATGCCTTCGCGTGCCAGCCAGTTATACAGCCACATGGCATGGGTGCCGGTGGGGAAGGTCTGGGCAAACATCAAGGGCTTGCTGGCGGTATCGACAATCTGGCGCAGGGTGCGGCCACTTTTAAGCAAACCGGCCAGCTGGCTGGAAACCGTAATGGCCTGGCCGTTCTGGTTCAGCGTCATCAGCACGGCCATATCGGCTTGCGGGCCGCCAATGCCCAGTTCCACGCCATACACCAGGCCGTACAGCGTATGCGCGGCATCCAGTTCGCCACTGATCAGCTTGTCACGCACCGCCGCCCAGGACGATTGCCGGACCAGTTCCAGTTCCAGCCCGTAGCGCTGGCCCAGTTGCCGGGTATGCGCCACCACCAGCGGGGCGCAATCGGTCAGCGGCACAAAACCCAGGCGCAAACGGGTTTTCTCCGGGGCGGCAAAGGCGGGGGCGGTACTGAAAAGCGAGGACATCCGGTTTCTCCGTCAGCCGAGCAGATCGGCCATGGCGATGATCTGGCGGGCCATTTCCGCCAGCGTCACGCCCTGTTTCATGGCTTGGGTGCGCAGCATTTCAAACGCGGCCGCTTCTGTCATGCCGCGTTTGTCCATCAACAAGCCCTTGGCCCGATCGATCAGTTTGCGATCGGCCAGTTGCTGTTCCACCTTGGCAAGGCGCTGGCGCAGTTTGTCGTCTGCGGCAAAGCGCACCATGGCCACTTCAATAATCGGTGACAACTTGTCGGCATCGAGCCCGTCGACCACATAGGTGGTGACGCCGGCGCCCACGGCGGCGCGGATCAGTTGCTGGTCTGAGTCGTGCGTGAACATCACCACCGGGCGCGGTGCCAGGGCGTTCATGACCGACAATTGCTCCAGCGTATCGCGCGAGGGGCTTTCGGTATCAATGATGACGACATCCGGCCGCTGGCGCTCGACGCTGCCGAGCAAGGCAGTCGAACTGGCCACGTCGGTGAGCACGTCGTAACCCTGTTGCAGCAAGGTTTCGCGCAGCTCGCCAATCGGTTTGGCGGTGTCGGTAACAAGCAGGATACGAAGCATTGAATCCGCTGAATCGGGGTTGGTTGCAGAAGTGATTCAAGCAAAAAACCGGCCAGACGTGCGGCGAATCTCGCGCTGCGCCGCCCGCCGTGCCAGTGTAGACCGCAAACGAACGCAGTCAGATCAACGTGCTGCTTACCACCAGGCGTGAAAGTGATGCACCGGGCCGATGCCGTGGCCCACATCCAGCCGGTCTGCCGCCTTGAGCGCCTCTTGCAGCCAGGCGCGGGCGGCGGCGACGGTATCTACCCAGTTGTCATGCTGCGGGCGCAAGGCTGCCAGCGCGGCAGACAAAGTGCAACCGGTGCCGTGCGTGTTGCGGGTGGCAATGCGCGGGTTGGCAAAGCGGGTTTCCGACTGCACGGTGATCAGCCAGTCCGGGCTCTCGCTGCCGCCCAGGTGGCCGCCTTTCATCAACACTGCTTTGGCACCGCCCGCGATCAGCGCATGGCCCTGACGGCGCATTTCCTCTTCGGTGGTGGCGACTTCACAATCCAGCAATGCGGCGGCTTCCGGCAAATTGGGTGTAATCAGGGAGGAGAGCGGTAACAGGCGTTCGCGGATGGCGCTGACGGCGTCGGCGGCCAGTAGCGGGTGGCCGCCCTTGGCGATCATCACGGTATCAAGCACAACGTGGGTGGGCTGGTAGCGGGCCAGACCAGCGGCGACGGCTTCAATGATGGGCGCGGTGGCCAGCATGCCCAGCTTTACTGCATCAACCCGGATGTCGCTGAACACGGCATCCATCTGCGCGGTGACAAATGCCGGTGGCACCGGGTGCACGGCGCTGACGCCGGTGGTGTTTTGTGCGGTCAGTGCGGTCAGTACGCTCATGCCGTACGCGCCCAGCGCAGAAAAGGTTTTCAGGTCAGCCTGGATACCGGCGCCGCCGCCAGAGTCAGAACCGGCAATGGTTAAAGCGTGGGCAATCATGAACGTGCTCCGGTAATTTCATTGAGTAACTGGCGGGTGGCGAGGGCCGGATCGGCCTGGCCGCAAATGGCTGAAACCACCGCCACGCCTTCCACGCCCGCGGCGATCAGCGGGGCGGCGGTGCCGTGCTTGATGCCGCCAATGGCCACGGCTGGCAATGTTTTGGCGCGCATCAGTTGCGCAAATTCATCCAGCCCGATCACGGGTGAGGCATCGAGCTTGGTGCCGGTGGGGTAAACCGGGCCGACGCCGATGTAGTCGACCAGATCCAGCGGCACGGCTGCCAGTTGCGCGGCATTGCTGGTAGAAAGCCCCAGAATCTTGTGCGGCCCGATCAGTTGGCGCACGGCTGCCGGCGGCAGGTCTGATTGCCCCACGTGCACGCCAGCGGCATCTACCGCCAGCGCAATATCAATATGGTCGTTGATGATCAGCGGCACGCCCAATGGGTCCAGTGCGGCCTTGAGTTGTTGTGCGGCGTCCAGCCACCAGCGTTTTTTCTGGTCGGGCGCGCGCAATTGCACCACGGTCGCACCGTTTTGCGCGGCGCTGCGGGCGGTCTGGACCATGTTCTCAAGACCGCCGCACAGGTCGGGGTCCAGCACCAGGTAAAGCGTCAGATCAACCGGGTTCACGCACTGATCTCCGCCAGGTTATCCGGCTGGATGTGATACAGCGCATCCAGAAACGCGGCCTTGAACGAACCCGGGCCCTGACTGTGTTTTTGCGCATGCTGGCCCGCCATGCCAGCCATGGCGCACGCACTGGCCACCGCGTCCAGGCGGTTGCGGGCGCCGGCGGTAAAGGCCGCAACCAGCGCCGAAAGCGCACAACCGGTGCCGACCACCTGCGTCATGATCGGGTGTCCCCAGGGCGTGGCCAGCGTGGTTTTGCCATCGGTGATGTAATCGGTCTCGCCTGTCACGGCGACAATGGCGCCGGTTTCATGCGCCAGAAAGCGGGCGGCATCCAGTGCGGCATCAGAGCCAGATGTGCTATCGACACCGCGGCCGCCCATGCCGGCACCGGCCAGGGCCATGATCTCGGAGGCATTGCCGCGAATGGCGGCGGGTTTCTGGCGGATCAGCTCACGGCAAAAGTCGGTGCGGTATTTGAGTGCGCCCACGGCAACGGGGTCGAGCGTCCATGGCACGCCGGCTGCGTTGGCGGCATTGACGGCTTGTTCCATGGCGGCAAGGCGTACGCTGTGCAATGTGCCAACATTGATCAGCACAGCGCCGGCGATCGCGGCGAAGGCGGGGACTTCTTCTTGCGCCACGATCATGGCCGGCGCTGCGCCCGCCGCCAGCAAGACATTGGCGGTAATTTCCTGCACCACTTCATTGGTCAGCACGTGGACCAGCGGCCGGGTGGCGCGAAAACGCGTCAGTTCCTGGGCCAGTGTGGCCAGTGGCAAAGGGGTAGGGGCGGAAGAGGGCATCCTGGAAGGCTCCTTGTAGGCAGCGGATGACGCGCAGACAGGGAGCCATAAGACTTCCCTACGCCAGCATTATCCGGATCAGGTAACGGGTATCTCTCAGCCTTTGCTTGTGCAAAAGCACCCCGAGTCGAGGGAGAGATTGTCCGCCCAACCGGTGGCAGCGGCAAGCTGCGCAGGTGCCGGAACACGTCGGGAAACTGGATCATTATCAAACAGGACAGAAAAGTCTTTCCGTTTCTGGCCAGATTATCGTCGCCAGCCATAAGGCCTACACTGCGCAGCATACCAACGCAGTTCACAGGAGATGATCATGACAACCTTGCAACATTTTGCGCAGCAACGGGTTCTGGTGGTGGGTGGCAGTTCTGGTATCGGTCTGGCGGTGGCGCAGTCTTTTGCCGCAGCAGGTGCCCGCGTCACCATCGCTTCGCGCTCTGCCGACAAGCTGGCCCAGGCCGCTGGCCAGATTGAGGGCGAGGTGACCTCCGTTGCGCTGGATGCCACCGACAACGCTGCCATCGAGGCTTTTTTTGCCCATGCCGAGCCCTGGGATCACATTGTGATTTCCGCCGCGCAAACCCCGACCGGGCCGGTAGGCAAGCTGGCGCTGGAAGACGCTTACCGCGCCATGGACAGCAAATTCTGGGGCGCCTACCGCATTGCCCGCGCTGCGCGGTTTGCTCCGGGTGCTTCGCTGACTTTTGTGTCGGGCTTTTTGTCGGTGCGCCCTAGCAAAAACTCGGTTCTGCAAGGCGCCATCAACGCGGCGATTGAATCGCTGGCGCGTGGCCTGGCGCTGGAACTTTCGCCGGTGCGCGTCAACACGGTATCCCCTGGCGTGATCGTCACGCCGCTGTGGGACAAGCTGCCAGAGGCAGACCGTGAGCAAGTGTTTGCCAAAACGGCAGACCACCTGCCGGCAAAACGGGTCGGGCAGCCGCAGGATATCGCCAATGCGGTGCTCTATCTGGCAGGCACACCGTTTGCGACGGGCTCGACCGTGCTGGTGGATGGTGGCGGGGCGATTGCGTGAGTCCGCAAACCGCCCATAACGCGGCCGCGCGCTGGGTTCCCTTCCTGGTGGCGGCGGCGTTTTTTATGGAAAACCTGGACGCCACGGTCATCACCACGGCCTTGCCGCAAATGGCCGTCAGCTTTGGCGTGGCACCGGCGCGGTTATCGGCCGGGATGAGCGCCTATATGCTGGCGCTGGCGGTGTTCATTCCGCTCAGCGGCTGGCTGGCAGACCGCTTCGGGCCGCGCCGGGTATTTGGTGCGGCCATTTTGCTGTTCACCTTTGCATCCTTGCTGTGCGGACTGTGCACCAGCCTGGCGCAATTTATCGCTGCACGGGTGCTGCAGGGCCTGGGCGGGGCGATGATGGTGCCGGTAGGGCGACTGGTGGTCTTGCGCAACACCCGGCCGCATGAACTGGTGCGCGCCATTGCCACCATTACCTGGCCTGGTCTGGTCGCCCCGGTGATCGGCCCGCCGGTGGGCGGTTTGATCAGCACCTGGTTATCCTGGCACTGGATTTTTCTGCTGAATGTGCCGCTGGGGCTGGTCGCGCTGGGGTTCGCCCTCAAGCTGGTGCCACCGGGCGGTGCCGGCAAACGCGCGTTCGATCTCTGGGGTTTTGTCAGCAGTGGCCTTGGTTGCAGTGCGCTGATGATGGGGCTGGATGCAGCCAGCCATCAGCCGGTTGATCTGGTCCTCACGGCCGGTTTGCTGGTGCTGGGTGTGGTGGCGCTGGCGGTAGCCGCCTGGCATATGGGCCGGGTCAGCCAGCCGCTGGTTGATCTTGCCGCCTTGCGCATTCCCACGTTCAGGGTAACGGTAGTGGGCGGGTCGCTGTTCCGGATCGCCATTGGCAGCGCGCCGTTCTTGCTGCCACTGATGTTCCAGCTGGCCTTTGGCTGGAGTGCAGTCACGTCCGGTTTTCTGGTGCTGGCGCTGTTTGCCGGCAATCTGGCCATGAAGCCGGGCACCACGTGGATCATGCGCCGGCTGGGTTTTCGCACGGTCATGGTTGGCAATGGGTTGCTGGTAGCCATCGGCTTTGCGCTGTGCGCCATGTTCCAGCCAGAGACCCCGCTGTGGTTCATCTGCCTGGTGCTGTTCTTCTGCGGCCTGTGCCGCTCCATGCAGTTTACGGCGCTCAATACCATCGGTTTTGCGGATGTCCCCCAGGCCCGCATGACCGGCGCGACGACGCTGTTCAGCGTGTTGCAGCAAATGAACGCGGGCATGGGGATTGCTTTGGCAGCAGTGGCGTTGCGGCTGGCTGACGCCGGGCTGGGACATGCCGGAGCACAACCGTCCGTGCTGGCATTCCGGCTCTCTTTTGCGCTGATTGCCGTGGTGGCGTTGCTGGCGGTGATCGATAGCGTCAGACTGGCGCCCGATGCGGGTGCAGCAGTCAGCGGGCATGGCGCACAAGATGCCCAACAAAAGTGAGGGAACTGTCATAATGCGGTTCGCATAAGAACGGCATACTCAAGCCGCAACAAAACTAATCGACTGGTCAATTCGCAATGGCGGTGTGGCAGACGCACCGGTAACAGGAATACACGATGTACCTTGCTCTACTGGCACTTGCCGCCGCTGCATTCGGAATCGGCACCACCGAGTTCGTCATCATGGGCCTTCTGCCCGAAGTCGCCAAAGATTTTGGTGTATCCACCCCGGCTGCCGGCATGCTGATTTCCGGCTACGCCATTGGTGTGACCATTGGTGCGCCGATCCTGGCCATTGTCACCGCCAAATGGCCGCGCAAGCAGGCGCTGGTGGGCTTGATGGGGCTGTTTATTCTGGGCAATGCGCTGTGTGCGTTGGCGCCGGGCTACTACGCCCTGATGGCCGCGCGCGTCATTACTGCGTTCTGCCATGCTGCATTTTTCGGGATTGGCTCGGTGGTGGCGGCAGATCTGGTGCCGCAGAACAAGCGCGCACAGGCGGTGGCGCTGATGTTTACCGGCCTGACCGTCGCCAATATCGTCGGCGTGCCGTTCGGTACAGCGCTGGGGCATGTGCTGGGCTGGCGTGCGCCGTTCTGGGCGGTGGTCGGCATTGGCGTGCTGGCGGCAAGTGCGTTGTCCGTCTGGTTGCCGCAAGTACCCACGCCCAAAGGTGACGGCATTCTGGGTGAGTTCCGCAAGATTGTGGATACGCAAACCCAGCTGGCGCTGCTGACCAGCACGCTGGCCTCGGTCAGCATGTTCAGCGTGGTGACTTATATCGCCTACATCTTGCTGGATGTCACCGGCTTTACCTCCACGCAAGAGAGCTGGGTGTTGCTGCTGTTTGGCGCAGGGATCACCGTGGGCGGCCTGTTGGGCGGGCGCCTGGCAGACTGGAAACTCATGCGCGGCATGGCGATCACGTTCTTCATGCTGGCGCTGATCCTGGCGGTGTTCTCCTGGGCGTGCCATTACAAGATTCCGACGCTGGTGGTGGTGTTCCTGTGGGGCATGTTCTCGTTTGCCGTGGTGCCGGCCGCGCAAGTGCGCGTGATCGACAAAGCCCATGGCGCACCCAACCTGGCGCCAACCTTGAACCAGGGCGCGTTCAATCTGGGCAATGCCTCTGGCGCCTGGCTGGGCGGTGCCATGATTGGCGCGGGTTTCCCGCTGTCTGATTTGCCGTGGATGGGCGCTGCTGTGGCATTGCTGGCCATGGGTGTGGTGGTGTTCTCCGGCCTGCTGGACCGCAAACTGGTTCCGGCCGCCGCGCAGGGTTAAAAGCACAATCGCGGGTGTATACGGGAATCTACGGACTCTTTCCTGTGTCAGATCGATATGATGAGAACTGTATCTACCCGCACCCGTGCATCGGGCTGACAATCTGTACGTATGGATAAGCTGGATCCTGTCTGCATGACCTTGCCCCGTTCTGTTTCTGATGGCGCCGCCCTGGCGCTGTTGCAGCATGCGCTGACGCAGCAGGGCTATTGTTTTGTGCCCGCCGCGCTGACCCGGGCACTCTTGGGCGCCGACGACGCCTTTGCGTCGGCCTGGCCGGCGTTTGCTGCCAGCTGGAACAACCTGGTGCTGGATGAATACATGGCCGATGGCGGCAAGTACCGCCAGCGTCGCCATGCCACGCTGAGCCTGGCGGCAGGTCAATCATCTTTCTGTCTGGAACCGCACCAGCCGCATTATCAAAGCCTGGAATACAACCCGCTCAACGGGGGCGTGGTGCGCCATTACCAGCCGGTTGAAGACGCCGTGATCCACAATCCGGTGCTGGCGCATTTGATGGCCGCTGGCAGCCAGGTCTTTGGCGCGATCCGCCCGGGTGTGGCCTGGCAGGTAGAAATGCACCAGTTCCGCATCACCACCGACGGCAGCAGCGCAGGCCAGCCCACGCCCGAAGGCATGCACCGCGACGGCGTGGATTTTGTGCTGATGGTGCTGATCAACCGCCACAACGTGCAACAAGGCATGAGCACGGTGCAAGACCCGGCCGGCAAGGTGTTGCAAACCTTCACCCTGACCGAAGCGCTGGATATGGCCGTCGTCAATGACGAGCGCGTGCGCCACGGCGTGACGGCGATCACGCCTGATCGCGCAGGGCAGAGCGCGTATCGCGATATCCTGGTCCTGACCTTCCGCCGCAAGGCCTGAACGCAGCCCGCCAGGGCGCTACATCGCCATGGGCGGGCTGGTTGCGCCCAGCAAGGCGGCGCAGACAAATACCCCGACAAACGCCAGTGCTTCCAGCCACAGCAAAGCCAGAAAACGCTGCCGGGCACCGCTTTGCTGCAAATCCAGCGCGGGCAGCACACTCCAGCGGTTGCTTGCGCCCAGAAACACCGCAATGCCGACAAACAGCAATTTCACCTTCAGTATCAGGCCCCAGGGTTGCTGCCAGAACCCGCTCACCATCGGGCCGGCCATGTTCAGCATGCGCCAGACATTGGCCGCGCCGCTAAGCGCAATCAACAGCAAGGCCCACGCCGCGATTTGTGACAAACGCCGGGCCGCATGGGCATCAAACGTGCGCTGGCCAAAGCCGTAACGCGCCACAAAGACCAGTACGCTGCCCGCCCAGGCGCCTGCCGCCAGCAGGTGCAAGGTGTGCACCAGCGCTGCCAGGCTCAGCATGCCGGCATCAGCCACATGCCCGGTACAGGCGCGCAGATAGGCCAGGGCCAGCAACGCCATGCCGCTTAGCCGTGCATCAGGCTGCTGGCGCAGCGCCACGCTGATCAGGCACGCCATCACCACGATGCCAGCCAGCCAGGTAAACCCGAAGTGCGTACTTAAAATGGCGGGCAGGGCGGGTATGACTGCGGTGATCTCGATCCCTGCCATGCCGGCGCCATTCACGGGCAGCAGCAGCAAAAACAGCAAACCGGCCAGGGCCGCCAGACGCCAACCCAGCCGGCCGCGATCCAGCAGCCACTGGCCTATCAGCAAGGCGGTCAGCGCATCAAGCGCCGCCGCCAGCGCAAACGGGCCAGGGCCGGCCCATTCCATGTTCATCACTTTATTTGACGGTAAAGCTGTATTTGCCTGTGGTGCGGTGACCATCTTCGGCCACGGCCACCCACTGCACCGTGTACTGACCTGCTGCCAGTTGCGGCAGCGGCAGATGCAGCACCTTGTGGTCCTGCGCGTCGATCACCGATTTATCCGCCAGCGTCTTGCCCGAGCTATCGCTCACTTTGATGCTGGACAGCGACGCCTCCAGCGCCTCGGTATACGCGATGCGCACTTCCTGCGGCGCGCTGACGGTGCTATCTGGCGCCGGGTTTTGTTCGTGCGGGTGAGCGTGAGCCTGGGCCAGGCCAGCGGCCAGCATCAAGGTGGCCGCAGCAAGGGCCAGGGTGGCGCGAATGGATTTCATGATGGTTTCCTGCAAAGGGGTGAGCGCGTTGCGCTGCGCAACGCGTGATGCATCACGCCGCACCATGCGGTCGTGACGCCGGTTCATTACGAATGCGTGATCCAGAACCGGTTTGCAGGCGGGGCGCGGGCAGGTGGGGTAACAAAAAGCGGTAAAGGCCAGTCCGGCAAGCGCTGTGGCAACAGCACCAGCCAGACATTGAAAGGCGCCAGCAAAGCCAGTTGGGGCGGGCCTGGCAGCGCAGGAATATGACAAAACAGCGAGCACAACGGGCAGCTTTGCGCCGAGCCTGAAGGGTTGCCGTCTGCGTGGTTGTCTGGCGACGGGGACGACGTCATGCCCGGCATGCCGCAATCACTCATCGGGGCGGGCGCGGCCAGCGGCGCCAGCGGCACCGGGTTGAGCATCTGCATGACCGGTGGCACCAGCGCGGCCGCCAGCATTGCCAGCAAGGCGGCAATCAGGGCAAGGCGGAAATGACGCAGGGACCAGTACATGGGGCGATTGTGCCGTTGTAACAGCGGGTTGTCGAGAACGGTTCTCAATTCAAGCGCTGCAACCCTTTAACCGGTTGGCCACGCACATTATTTCCAGGCTAGAAAGAATTCCCGACTAACGGTGGCATGGACTTGCCTGTTTTGGGGGCCCAATCTGCAGCAGATTTACCACAGTTCATCCGGTGCGCGGCGCTGGCGACACAGCGTTCCCAGGCCATATTAGCGACCGTTAATCATTGATACGGGCGTTTAATGCCCGGATTATCAGCAAACAGGGGAAGCGCGGATATGGACCCAATCGCTGGTGTGATCAGTGGGCCGTGATTGATTTTCTGGATTGATGTATTTGAAGGATTCATGTGCAGATATTTCTGATAGATTAGTTGTTGCTTGATCTTTGATTAAAAAAGGTGGATAAACCGGTTGCCATAAAACACGGTTTTTAATCAATTGCATTGGCAAAAATGATGAATCTGGTTTGAGATTTCATTGCGGGCCGTGACTGCCATAAGTGACAGGCAGATTTCTGCCGTCATTTGCTGCACAATCTGCCCGGTGATGAATGCCATATGGCATCAGCAATATCAATGAGAGGGTAGTGCAGGGGCAGCTCATCAAGGGGAAACGCCGGCTAATGCCGGCGTTGATGGTCAGCCCGGATATCCGGTTTTCAGATCAAACCGGATCAGAGCAGGCCGCGCAAAGCAGCCTGGACAACAGCGGAAGTTTTGTTGGCCGCATTCAGTTTGGCCAGCGTGCTGTTCACATGAAAATTAACCGTGCGTTCAGCAATATTCAGGATATCGCCAATTTCGGCCGATGTTTTGCCTTCGGCTGTCCAGCGCAGGATCTCTGTTTCACGCGGGGTCAGTTTGACTTCATGCCCGTAGGAGGAATGTTCAAGGAAAAACCGTGACAATCCGACATGTGTGACCTGGGTCAGGTAGGCCAGCAGCGGCTCTTTTTCGCCAAGCTCCGTTGCGGTGATGGACTCGCCAGAGCGGGCCACGGTCAACATGCCCACGACACCATTGCCATCGCGGCAACCTTGCGCCCAGCCATTGCGCAGGCCGTAGGAGCGGGCGTCCTCCCACAGATCCCTTGAGTCCGCGAACAACTCGTCGCTCCATACCAGCGGGACCATGGAACGCGCACCGTGGGCCACGGTGGGGTCCTGCATGATGTAGTGATGTTCGGCGTAGCAGTTCTGCCATGCGGCCGGGTAGTTGTTGACCATCTCGGTGCGGGGTGCGCTCAGCGGAAAAGGCATGCGCGCGCCGTAGGCGCAGAACTCGAAACCAATGGCCTGCGCCAGTTGTGTAACTTTGCTGAAATACAGGTTCTGGTCGTGAATAGTCAGCAAAGAGTGAAGATTTTCTTCAATAAAAGGTGACATTGTATTCCCCCGTTTTGCCCGTCTCGCCCCGTCATGGTGTGGCGCCAGAGGCCTGACAATCTGACAACTCTGACACTGGCAACGCTTTTGGCTTCTTTTATAAACTGGTCAACCCTGAATGCAGTAAAGGCTGCCGGAAATGTCTTCCCCCATTGTTTTGAAAACCGGCCCGGTTTTAACCGGCTCTTTGGGCCTGTGCGAAGACGGTTATATCCGGCTTGATTGCAAGGCACTTCTGGATACAGAGCTGATACATCTCGTGTCCGGGCTTGACGACGCGCCCACCGGCGGTTTGAAATGCGGCACCGGCGTGGCGGCCATCAGTGGCTTTACCGAGTGGATCAGTACTGCACGCCCCATATTGTCTGTAGGCTGGGACTGGGTAATTGGTTCGCGTGATGGCCGGGCGCATTACGTGATGAGTGGAAAACCCCGAAGCAACATCATGCTGGTGGATGATCAATGCCGTGATCTTGGATTCGAGGCGACGGCGGATTTGCTGATTGCCCGACTCGAACGATTAATCTGGCAAGACGCCACCAATGCCGCTATCACTTCCCGATACGCTTAGAAACTGTCGCCGTTGACAGCTTTTCCTTTCCCCGGGCCTGGCAAATTATTTCCCCTGCTTTAGCAACATATTCTATTGCGGGGTGATATGCATATATTGTCCGGACAGTCGGCACACCTTCCTGACGGTGTCGCCAATGCATTGTCGGTTTACCGCCACAAAGTTTTCGTGGAAATGCTGGGGTGGCAATTGGATACCCCGCCGGGAATCGAACAAGACCAATTCGACCGCACGGATACGGTTTATATCGTATCTCATGATGAAAGAGGCCAGATCAACGGCTGTGCGCGCCTCTTGCCTACCACGCGCCCCTATTTGCTCGGGGACGTATTTCCGCAATTACTCAATGGGCTTGCCCCGCCTGCATCGCCTGATATCTGGGAGTTATCGCGTTTTGCCGCTGTCGACTTTAGCGGCCAGACGCCGGTAGCTGCAGGCCAGTTCAGTTCGCCCGTCACGGCCCAATTGCTGCATGAATCAATTCGGTGTGCCGGGCAACTGGGCGCCAGAATGGTGATTACGGTGTCGCCACTGGGCGTAGAGCGCTTGCTGAGAAAACTGGGTTATACCGCCCGCCGCGCCGCACCGCCCATGGTGATTGATGGCTATCCCTTGTTTGCCTGCCTGATTGAGGTGCCGGAACCGGACTGAACCGTTTGCCAAAACAGTAAGCACCTGGGCACAGGTCAGGTAGCGCCTACAGACCTGTGCCTTTTGTCTTGCATAAAGCTGAAAGAGTGGATGACTGGCCGCCAGCGCGACGCCGGGTAGGGTAGAGCTGTGGCAAGCGCAGTGCTGCCGGTCATCTTCCCTGCCACGGTTCGTGCCGGCGTAGTCGCTGCGTTTGCCCTTTTTCTCATACAGATAAAAAGGTGCCGACATGCGTCAACTTGCTCTTCGTTCCCTGATTGCTGCCGCGCTGGTAGCGACCCCGGCCTTGAGTTTTGCCAAGCTGGCAACCGATCAGTACAACGCTCGCAAAGATGCGATCAGCCAGCGTTACGATGCCGCCAAATCAGAATGTAAATCCCTGGCCGGTAACGGCAAGGACGTCTGTGAAGCACAGGCTGATGCCGATAAAAGCATCGCCATGGCTGATCTGACGGCCCAGGACAAAGATACCGACGCCGCCCGCATTGACGCCGCCAAAGAGCGCGCCAAATCGGGCTATGACGTCTCGGTAGAGAAGTGTGGCCGTCTGGCCGGTAACGACAAGGATGTCTGCAAGCAGACGGCCAAGGCGGACCGCGACAAGATGCTGGCCGACATTGATGCCAACAAGGCGCGCTACAAGGCCGACAACGAAGCCGATCAGGCCCGTCGCGATGCCGACTACAAAGTGGCCGCGCAAAAATGTGACGCCTACAGTGGTGATCGCAAGGACAGCTGCGTAGCCCAGGCCAAGGCTCAGTACGGCAAGTAAGCCGCCGGCTTGATCAGACCGTTACGCCATGCCATACGCGGCTTGGCGTATCCCGAACCCTCCCGCACCGTGTGTGCCGGAGGGTTTTTACGTTTTCTTTGCACTTGCAGAGATTGCAACTTTCAAGGATTCCCGATTATCTTTCATCGCTAAATGACGATGTACTCATGTTTTGCGGCCAGCCATGAACCAGGCCGCGCCCAGGGCCGGTTTTGCCTGGTTTCTGGCCAGGTTCTGCCGGTGTTTTTGCCTTGTATCGGTGGCATGTAAAGCCTTTGTAAAGACAGTCAACGCTATGTAACTGATTGCGTTTTGCAGACTGGAAGGTGTTTTGACGCACTGCAAAAGACGCCGGGCGCGCCGGTTTTGCCACCGGCAGGCCGCCCAATGGTTATTCCCGCAGCGCCGGACAGGCGTAATTTGAAGGGGCTGCGGCAGGGAGAAGCGGGTCAGCCGGACAGGCGGCTCGCGCAATAACAACGGTTTCAATCGCATCGATGGCGCGAGCGGTCTGACCGTCCTGCGCTGTCCGGATATAAAACAGGCGCCAGTGTTAGCCTGGCCCAGCACAAGGTGTGAAGAAAGTCATGACCCGGCAAAGAAAAACCCAGTCCGCCATCGCCATTGCCTCTGCCCTTGTGGTGGTGGGCGGCGTGGTTGTATGGACCAGCACGCGCAAGGCCGATGCATCTACCCAGCCACCCGCGGCCGCTCCTGCCATCCGGGTGACCACGGTCAAGGCCGGCGACGAATCCGTGCCGGTGTACCTCACCGGCGTGGGCACGGTTCAAGCCAACGCCTCGGTCACGGTGAAAGTGCGTGTCGATGGCCAGTTGCAGAAAGTCGGCTTCCAGGAAGGGCAGGACGTGAAGGCCGGCCAGATGCTGGCGCAGATCGACCCCAGCCCGTTTCAGGCGCAGTTAGGCCAGGTGCAGGCCGCCAAAGCCAAAGATCAGGCCCAGCTGGATAACGCCCGTCGCGATCTGGCCCGTTACAGCGACCTGATCAAGCAGGACGCCACCACCCAGCAAACGCTGGACACCCAGAAGGCCCTGGTCGCGCAGCTGGAAGCCGCAGTCAAGAATGACGACGCGCAAATCCAGTACGCCCAGGTTCAACTGGGCTACACCACCATTGTTTCGCCGTTGTCTGGCCGGACCGGGGCGCGTCTGGTTGATCCGGGCAACATTGTGCACGCCACGGATACGACCGGTCTGGTCGTGATCAACCAGATTGATCCGATTGCCGCCACGTTCACCTTGCCGGAAGACGCCTTGCAACAAGTGAACAAGGCGTTGCAAGGCGGCAAATCGCTCAAGGTCGTGGCTTATGCCCGCACCGGCGGCGAGGCGCTGGCCCAGGGCACGCTGTCGCTGGTGAATAACCAGATCGATACCACCACTGGCACGGTCTCGCTCAAGGGGACGTTCCCCAACCCGCAACATGCCTTGTGGCCGGGGCAGTACATCAACGTGAATCTGGTGCTGGGTAACCGGGATCACGCGGTGACGCTGCCGGCCGCCGCTGTGCAGCGCGGCGTGAATGGTACTTATGTCTATACCGTGAACGGCAGCAATGCGGCCCAGACACAGCCGGTGAAAGTGGCGCTGATCCAGGACGGCAAAGCCATCATTGATGACGGTGTGCATGCCGGGGATCGCGTGGTGATCGATGGCCAGTACAAGCTCAAGCCCGGTGCGGTTGTGGCCGAAACCGAGAAACAGGCTGCGGCTAGCCACTAAGTAGAGACATCACCGTGAGTATTTCTGCTGCTTTTATCAAACGTCCCATCGGGACGTCGTTGCTGGCCGCGGCCATTTTGCTGGTCGGTATCGCGGTGTGGAGCCTGTTGCCGGTGGCACCGCTGCCGCAGGTGGATTTCCCGACCATCCAGGTCTCTGCCAGTTTGCCTGGCGCCAGCCCGGAAACCATGGCGTCCAACGTGGCGCAGCCGCTGGAACGGCAGTTCTCGCTGATTGCGGGGCTGTCGCAAATGACGTCATCCAGCGCGCTGGGCACCACCCAGATTACGCTGCAGTTTGATCTGAACCGCAATATTGACGCCGCGGCAGTGGATGTCCAGGCTGCCATCAATGCTGCGACCGGCCAGTTGCCCAACAACCTGCCCAACCCGCCGACCTGGCGCAAGATCAACCCGGCCGACTCGCCCATCATCGTGATGGCGGTGCAGTCTGACACCTTGCCGCTGACCGAGGTCAACGACTACGCCGATAACATCCTGGCGCAGCAGATCTCGCAGATTCAGGGTGTGGGTCTGGTGAACATTGGCGGCCAGCAAAAGCCGGCGGTGCGTATCCAGCTTGACCCGGCCAAACTGTCGGCCATGGGCATGAGCCTGGAAGACGTGCGCGCGGTCATCGCCACCACCACGGTCAATGCGCCCAAGGGCACGGTGGACGGTGATCGGCAAAGCTTCACGGTGTATACCAATGACCAGATTCTGAAGGCCGGCCCGTGGAACGACATGGTCATTGCCTACAAGAACGGGGCGCCGGTCCGGATCAAGGACATCGGCACCGCGATTGACGGCCCGGAAAACACCAAGCTGGCCGGCTGGGCTTATGCCGGCCAGGCCGTAGAGCCCAGCGCCACCATTCTCAATGGCCAGCGGGCCATTGTGCTGGCGATTACCAAGCAGCCAGGCGCCAACGTGATCGAGACCGTCGAGCGCGTCAAGGCGGCGCTGCCACGCCTGCAAGCGGCGATTCCGCCCACGGTGCATGTCAACATTCTGACTGACCGCACTCAGACCATCCGTGCCTCGGTGCGGGATGTGGAGTTCACGCTGGTCCTGACCATCTTGCTGGTGGTGGGCATCATCTTTGTGTTCCTGCGCAACGTCGCCGCCACGCTGATCCCCAGCGTGACCGTGCCGCTAGCGCTGATGGGCACGGCAGCGGTGATGTACCTTGTCGGCTTCAGCCTGGACAACCTGTCGCTGATGGCGCTGACCATCGCGGTCGGCTTTGTGGTGGATGATGCCATCGTGATGCTGGAGAACATCTACCGGCATGTGGAAGACGGCATGTCGCCGATGGATGCGGCCTACAAAGGCGCGGGCGAGATCGGCTTCACCATCATTTCGATCTCGGTTTCGCTGGTGGCGGTGTTTATTCCGCTGTTGTTGATGGGCGGCATCGTCGGGCGCCTGTTCCGCGAGTTCTCTATTACCGTTACGCTGACCATTGCGGTGTCGGTAGTGATTTCGCTGACGCTCACACCCATGTTGTGCTCGCGCTTTCTGAAAGACCATCACGGCGACAAGCACGGCAAGCTTTACCAGATGTTCGAGCGTGGTTTTGATGCCATGTTGTCGGGCTATCGCCGCGGGCTGGATCTGGTGATGAAGCACCAGTTCATCACGCTTTGCGTATTCCTGTGCACCGTGGCGCTGTCGGTCGTGCTGTTCATTTTCATTCCCAAAGGGTTCTTCCCGCAGCAAGACACCGGCTTTGTCTTCGGCTTTGCGGAAACCGCGCAAGACTCTTCGTTCAAAGCCATGAACGAGCGCATGCGCGCGCTGGCCGATGTCATCCGGCAAGATCCGGACGTAGCCAGCTTTGCCATGGTGGGCGGGCAGAGCACCTTCAATACCGGCAATTTCTACATCAACCTCAAGCCCAAGGATGAAGGCCGGACCTTGAGTGCGGATGAAGTCATTGCCCGCCTGCGCCCCAAACTGGCCAAGGTGGAAGGGGTGAACCTGTTCCTGCAGGCCGGTCAGGACATCAACGTCGGCGGGCGCCTGTCGCGGACGCAGTATCAATACACGCTGACCGACTCGAACCTGGATGAACTGAACAACTGGGCGCCGAAGTTGCTGGAGCGCTTTCGCAAACTGCCAGAGCTGACCGATCTGGCGTCTGACCAGCAGAACGCCGCCGCAACGGCCGTGCTGACGATCGACCGCGCCCGGGCCTCCAGTTTCGGCATTTCGCCCTCGCTGATCGACGCCACCTTGTACGACGCCATTGGCCAGCGCCAGGTTGCGCAGTACTACACGCAGGTGAATACCTATCACGTGGTGATGGAGGTCAACCCGCAGCTGCAGCTTGATCCGGCGCTGTTCGACAAGCTCTACCTCACCTCGCCGCTGACCAACCAGCAAGTGCCGCTGTCGACCTTTGTGCATATCGACACCAACAAGACGGCGTATTTGTCGATCAGCCACCAGAGCCAGTTCCCGGCGGTGACGATCTCGTTCAACCTGGCGCGTGGTGTATCGCTGGGCGAGGCGGTGGACGCCATCAACAAGGCGCAGACGGAAATGGGCGTGCCGCAAACGCTGACCGGCGCCTTCCAGGGCACGGCCAAGGCGTTTGGTGACTCGCTGGCTTCGCAACCGTACCTGATCGCCGCAGCGCTGATTGCCGTGTATATCGTGCTGGGTCTGCTGTACGAGAGCTATATCCACCCGCTGACTATCCTGTCGACGCTGCCGTCGGCCGGGGTGGGGGCGCTGCTGATCCTGATGGCGGCGGGGTTCGATCTGTCGGTCATCGCCTTGATCGGGATTATCTTGCTGATCGGTATCGTCAAGAAGAACGGCATCATGATGATCGACTTTGCGCTGACCGCAGAGCGCGATCACGGCATGAGCCCGCAGGAATCAATCTATCAAGCGTGTATCTTGCGGTTCCGCCCGATCATGATGACCACCATGTGCGCCTTGCTGGCCGGTCTGCCGCTGATGCTGGGCCATGGCGCCGGTTCTGAATTGCGCCGACCGCTGGGTTACGCCATGGTGGGGGGCCTCGTGTTGTCGCAAGCGTTGACGCTGTTTACCACGCCGGTGGTGTATTTGTATCTGGACCGCTTCAGCCATTGGGTCCAGACCCGCCGCGCCGCCAAAAAACAGGCGCGCAAGGAAGCCGCGGTCTTGCAAGGGGCGGGCGAATAAGCAGGCAAACAAAAAGCCGCATCGTGTGATGCGGCTTTTTTTATGGAAAACGCGTCTGAGGTGTAGCTCAGGCAGCAGCGCCGTTGGTCAGCGGGGAGCGCGGGCCGGCATAAGCACCAATACGGGCAGCCAGAGAGACTTCCAGGCAAATCTGCAAAAAGCGCTCGGCCGGATAAGACGCGCGCCCCACCAGGACGCCGTCGATCTCGGCCCCGATCATCAAACCGGCGGCGTTGTGTTCATCCACGCTACCGCCGTAAAGAATGCGCTGCGGGAACCCGACGCCGTTGTCTTCATGCAGTTCCAGCAACAACTGGCGCAGCGTGCGGATGGTACCGGCCAGTTGAATCACCGAGATCACCGTGGTGTCATCCAGCGCCCATTGCGGCTGGTACACCACAATCATGCGCGACCAGTTGGCGCCGAACAGCGCAATGGCCTGCTGCAATTGTTGCTGCAAGGCTTTGGTGGTCTGGTTGCTGCGGCGCTGGTCCGCGTCTTCGCCCAGACACAGCACAGGCGTCAGACCGGCCTGGATGGCTTGCTGAACCTTGTGGGCAATCTGATGATCGGCTTCGGCAAACATGCGGCGGCGCTCGGCATGGCCGACCACCACGTATTTACAGCCGGCGTCCACCAGCGCGCTGGCCGGGACATCAACGGCATCGGGCAGGTCCGGGTCAACGCTGCAGCTCTGGCCGCCCAGCACATAGCCATTGGCCAGCAGGGGCGCGGCGGTTTCTGCCAGCAATGTGTGCGAGGGGCAAACGACCGTTTCCACATCCTTGGGGTGTGGTACTTCGGCCAGCTCGGTCAGGACACCGGCGCTGGCCTCGCGTGAGACGTACGTCTTCCAGTTCCCGATCACCAGGGGTTTGAGGGTTTCTTCACTCATCAAATTTCGACTCCGGGTTGCGGGTAGGGGTCTGGCTGTTTTTTTTATAGCCTGGATATGGTTGTCGCACAGGGTCTGACCGGCTACCGGTAGTCATACCGGCATACGCTGGCCCGGTGCGGGGTGCCCATGAAAGGTGCATGGACACCTTAAACTGGCTCGCTACCCGCAATCAACCGGATTTTGTAGCTGTTGTCCCACAAGTACAAAATCCGGCCGCCTCAACCGGATTACTTGATCAGATTGAGTTTATCGTCTTTGTAAAACCGGGTGCCCTTGCCGGTCAGCTCGGCCGACAGGCCGGTATCGGTCAGCTCAAACATATACACGCCGGGCATGACCTGCACCCCGCCATAGTTGCTGATCCCGGTGTTGTTGACAGAGGCCGAAGCGGTAGCCTGGCCGCTGAACTCCCAGCCCTGATTGATAAAGTGCGTCAGGGCCGCCGTATTCTGGAACACAAAAATGCGCGTGGTTTTCTTGATACCAAAGCCAAGGCCAGCCTGGACCTCGACCATTTTCATGAAGGTATCTTTGTGGGTTTTGTTCTCGTGCGCCAGACCGTTGCCGCTGCCCCCGCCGGCCACCAGAATCTTCATGCCAAAGTTGCTGAACGTGGCATAACCGGCTGATTTGGCAATGATGGGTTTGAGTTCGGGTTGGGTCTGGTAAAGCCGCTCCAGCGCGGACTGGGAGGCGCTGCGCACGGCGGCGCGCTGATCGTCGGCCGATTCTTCGGCCAGGGCGTGCTGGCAGAACACCAGCGCGGCCAGTGTGAGCAAACCGGCACGACAAGTATTGAGAAAGACCATGACCCACCCCCGCGGTATCGCGTATCCAGCGCCCATAAAGCGGGCAGGCCACCCGGCCTGCCCGTGTCTGTCTCAACTATATATAGATGCCTGAATACAGATGCGCGCGGGGCAGGGGCGGTCAGGGCTTGAGTACGGTCGGCGTGGCTTCGGGCAGCATGCCCGGATAATCACGGCTGTAATGCAGGCCGCGGCTTTCCTTGCGCGCCATGGCCGATTGCACAATCAGCTGCGCGGTGGTGACCAGGTTGCGCAACTCGATCAGATCGTTACCTACGCGAAAATTGGTGTAGTAATCGTTGATCTCGTGCTGCAACAGTTCAATGCGGTGCAGCGCGCGTTCCAGCCGCTTGTTGGTGCGTACAATGCCAACGTAATCCCACATGAAGCGGCGCAGTTCATCCCAGTTGTGGGCAATGACCACTTCTTCGTCCGGGTCCGTCACCTGGCTTTCGTCCCACTCCGGCACGTTCGGGATGGTATCGGGCGGGGTGGCCAGAATGTCTTCTGCGGTGGCCTTGCCGATCACCATGCATTCCAGCAAAGAGTTGGAGGCCAGCCGGTTGGCGCCGTGCAGGCCGGTGCAGGCCGCTTCACCCACGGCGTAAAGGCCGGCGACATCGGTACGGCCAGACAGATCAACCACCAGCCCGCCGCAGGTGTAATGCGCGGCCGGCACCACCGGGATGGGCTCACGGGTGATGTCGATGCCCAGTTCCAGGCAGCGCTGGTAAATATTGGGGAAGTGTTCCTTGATAAAGCTGGCCGGCTTGTACGAGATATCCAGGTACACGCAGTCGTAGCCGCCTTTTTTCATTTCAAAGTCGATCGCGCGCGCCACCACATCACGCGGGGCCAGTTCGGCCCGTTCATCGTGCTGCGGCATGAAGCGCGTGCCATCCGGCAATTTCAGAATGCCGCCTTCACCGCGCACGGCTTCGGTAATCAGGAAAGACTTGGCATGCGGGTGGTAAAGGCACGTCGGGTGGAACTGGATGAACTCCATGTTCGACACACTGCAACCGGCCCGCCAGCCCATGGCAATGCCATCGCCAGTGGCGACATCCGGATTGGTTGTATATAGATAGACCTTGCCGGCGCCGCCCGTGGCCAGCACGGTATGACCTGCAACAAACGTCTCGACGCGATCATTGGTTTTGTCATAGACATACGCGCCCCAGCAACGATCATCGTCCAGCCCCAGTTTCCTGCCGGTGATGAGATCAAGTGCGATGTGATCTTCCAGCACCGTAATGCCGGGATGCGCCGCCACCTTTTTGGCCAGGGTATCAATCACCGCCGCGCCCGTGGCGTCGGCTGCATGAATGATGCGACGATGACTGTGACCGCCTTCACGTGTCAGATGGTAGCCGTGGTAATTGGTATCGCCGGAATCGTCGCGGGTAAAGGGCACACCCATTTCGATCAACCAGTCGATGGCATCACGTGAATTTTCAATAATGAAACGAGTGGCTTTCGCGTCGCATAATCCGGCTCCCGCTACAAACGTGTCACGGATATGCAGTTCTATGCTGTCGGCATCGTCCAGTACGGCCGCAATGCCGCCCTGGGCCCAACCGCTGCCGCCATCACGCAAGGCGCGTTTGGTAACAAGACCAACCTTGAGCTTGTCGGCAAGCTTGAGGGCAATGGTCATGCCGGCAAGGCCGCTTCCCATGATCAACACATCGAACTGGCGCATGGCTAATCGTTACTCCGTCAGACGTTGTCGCAAATGTGTAACTATAACAGTCCGGATGCGCTGGCGGCCTGCTCCAGGGCAGCCAGACCGGTTTTAAGCCGGTTTTAAGGCGGGAATGCGAGGATGGGTGCATGTCACCCGTCTTGTAAAACGGGCTTGTCAGCCCCACATAACAAAGAATCAATCAAGAAGGTCTGCACCTGACAGCAATCTGGATGTCATGCAATGGCATGGCATGCTGCCAGTCCGCCCGCGCGGGTTTTTCCGGGGGAACCACCCTCGCGTGGCATTGGCCCGGCGTCATGCTGGTACTCGCCGGGGCGTATTGTTGTCATTTGAATATTCAGCAGGCCGGTCCTTACGGAGCCCGCATTGGAAAACCTCACCGAACGGGATGTCGATCAGGCTCTTGTCGTGCGCGCGCAAGGCGGCGACAAGAAAGCCTTCGAGCTCCTGGTCGCCAAATACCAGCGCAGAATCGCGCGCTTGCTTTCAAGGCTCATCCGTGACCCGCACGAAATCGAAGATGTAACGCAAGAAGCGTTCATCAAGGCCTATCGCGCCTTGCCTTCCTTTCGGGGGGAGAGCGCGTTTTATACATGGCTTTACCGTATTGCCATCAATACCGCCAAGAATTACCTTGCGGCCATGGGCCGTCGCCCCCAGCTGGCCGCCGATTATGAAGACGATGAAGGCGAAACCCTGGATGCTGCCGCGCAGATTCCGGATTACCATACGCCCGATGCTGAACTCTCCAACAGGGAAATTGTCAGAACTGTCAATGAGGTGGTCGATACCCTTCCCGATGAGCTGAAAACCGCAATTACGTTGCGTGAAATGGACGGTTTGTCGTACGAAGATATCGCCGCCGTGATGAACTGTCCCATAGGTACCGTCCGATCGCGTATCTTTCGGGCTCGCGAAGCCATCGCCGGCAAATTGCGGCCCTTGCTTGAGACAGTAGGTAAAGACAGGCGCTGGTAACAGGAAGTACGCAGCACACAAAGCCCGCTGGCGGCGGGCAACAAGAGGGTAACGAATCATGAAAGAACATTTGTCCGCACTGATCGATGGAGAGCTGGAACCAGCCGAATTCGACCACGTTCTGGCGCAACTCAATGCCGATCCGGCGCTGCGCGACGATTGGCAAGACTGGCATCTGGTCGGTGACGTGATGCAGCAGCATCCGATCCTGTCGCCCGGTTTCATGAAAAACTTCTCTGATCGTCTGGCTACCGAGCCCGTCGTGCTGGTGCCGGCCGCTGCTTCCCGTCGTCGCCGTTTCATGCGCCGCGCCCTGGCGCCGCTGTCTGCCGCCGCGTCGGTCGCGTTCCTGAGCGTGGTGGGCTGGCAAGCATTCCATGGCGCTTATACCGGTTCGCCGCTGGCTGCGCCGCAAATGGCGGCCGTCAAGCAACAGGCCGTGCGCGTGGCGTCTACCGGCACTGACAACCGTTTCCGTGCTTACCTGGCTGCGCACCACGAAGATTCGGGCAACCCGATTGATGGCCGCGATATTGTTTACGCCTCGTTTGAGACCCAACCGACCAAATAATGATGAAAACCAAGGGCTGGATCCTTGCCGGCAGTTTGTTTCTGGCTGGCCACCGTTTGCTGGCTGCCACTCCCGTTCCCAATGAGCTTCTGAGCACTCAGGACGCAACCCAGCTGGTTGCGCGTGTGGCCAATGCCGCCCGCACGGTGACGTTCCAGGGGGTCTACGTGCACCAGCACGGCGACAATATGGAAGCGTTCCGCGTGATTCATGAAGCCACGTCCGGAAACGATATCGAACGCCGCGAGTCGCTGGATGGCCCCCCGCGTGAATTTTACCGTCAAGGCAACCAGATCAGCCTGTATCTGCCAGGCGGGCAGGTGTTCCCGATTGACCGGCGCCAGTCCTCCAAACTGTTTCCACGGCAGTTTCCGGATGACCCGGAGCACGTCCTCGTCAATTACCAGGTGCGCTATGTCGGCCAGGAGCGCGTGGCCGGGCAGGACGCCAATATTTACGATTTCGAGCCCAAGGACAAACTGCGTTACCCGCATCGTTACTGGGTACACGCCGATACCGGCCTGATGCTCAAGTCGGTGATGCTGGGTGTGCGGCACGAACCGGTGGAAGTCTTCGCCTTTTCGCAGGTGCAGATTGGCGGCGCCATCGACAAGCGTCAGCTCAAGCCGGTTTACCCGGTCAAGCCGGCGCCGGTGGATGACTCTCCTGGCTCCATGACCCTGCCCAAAGACCCGGCCTGGGACATTCACAATCTGCCGGGCGGGTTCCGTCTGCTGAAAGTGAGCCAGCGCGCCATGGTGGGCAAGCCCAGACCGGTGGTGCATCACTTGTATGGTGATGGTCTCGTCACCATCTCGGTCTTTATCGAACCGTTTGATCCGGCCGCGCCGCTGGGTATTGCGCAGCAAGCCGGTATTACCGTGTTTGCCCGCCAGGCTGGCCCGTATCTGTTGACGGTATTGGGTGAAGTGCCGGCAGAAACGGTTCAGGCATTCAGCTACGCCTATACGCCGAAGGGCGAAAAGTCCGGCGCGCAATGAGCGAACGCCGCATAATTGCGGATTGGCTCAAGGAACAAACTGCAAAATGATCGAAAGCGAAGCACAAGTGGTGCGCCGCGAAGGCGAACATGTCTGGGTCCGGATTCGTCCGCACGCACCGTGTGGCAACTGTGATCCGGAAACCGGCTGCAAGTCGGTAGCCATTACCCGCATGTTCGGCAATGCCAAAGAAGCATTCCGGGTGCGCAACACCGTTGACGCGCAGCCGGGCGACTTTGTGCGCATTGGCGTGGCCGATGGCATGTTGCTGCGCACCGCGTTTGCCGCATATGGTGTGCCGCTGATTGCCCTGATGGCTGGCGCTGTGCTCGGTCGCACCATTGCGCCGTTCGGTCTGCCTGATCTGGGCGCCGTGCTGGGTGCGGCGACGGGCTTTGTTGCGGGCTTTCTGATTTTGCGCAGCCGGCGCAATCTGGCAAGCCAGGCTGAACCTGCTACGCTGGAGCGTCTGGTGCCTGGCGCGCAACCCATCAAGTTTTGTGATCGCAATACGCCCAGCCCGGGTGGGGCGCACTGACCGCACAGATACAATCGGGCTACACGCGGCTTTGAACTTGCGCAGGGCGTATTTGTCTGTTTTTGTCCCGTTCCAGAACAGTGACCAGACCATGCAAATAAAAACCTTGTTTGTCAGCGGCTTGTTTGCGCTGAGCAGTGTCGCCGCGTCGGCTGCGGTAACCGGTTTGCCGGATTTCACCCAACTGGTTGAAAAAGAAGGCAAAGCCGTCGTCAACGTCTCTACCACCGCCACGCTGCGTGATTCGGGCGATGAATCCGGTCTGGATGAAGACACGCTCAACCTGCTGCGTCGTTTTGGTTTCCCCGTTCCTCCCTCTGCCGGCCAGCAACAACCGCGTGAACGTACCGCGCAATCGCTGGGCTCCGGTTTTGTCATTGATGCCAACGGTTATGTGCTGACCAATGCCCACGTCGTGGCGCAGGCGGACTCCATCAAGGTCACGTTGACCGACAAGAAGGAGTACAAGGCGACCGTTGTGGGGTCTGATACGCGGACCGATATCGCACTGTTGAAGATTGAAGCGACCAACTTGCCCAAGGTAGACTTGGGCAATTCGGATGTGCTCAAGCCAGGACAGTGGGTTGTCGCCATCGGCTCACCGTTCGGGTTTGAGAACACGGTCACCGCCGGCATTGTTTCGGCCACGGGCCGCAGGTTGCTCGACGAAAACCAGACCCCGTTCATCCAGACTGATGTGGCCATCAATCCGGGCAATTCGGGTGGTCCGCTGTTTAACATGGATGGTCAGGTTGTCGGGATCAATTCCCAGATCTATAGCCGTTCCGGCGGCTTCATGGGCCTGTCGTTTTCCATTCCGATCAATGAAGCCATGAAGGTCGTGGCAGAACTCAAAGCGCACGGCAAGGTGACGCGTGGCCGTATCGGCGTGGCCGTGCAATCGGTGAACGACGACCTTGCCAGGAGCTTTGGCTTGACCAAGGCGCAAGGCGCGCTGGTGTCTGCGGTCGACAAAGACGGCCCGGCGGGCAAGGCGGGCGTGAAGCCGGGCGATATCGTGCTCAAGTTCAATGGCCAGCCAGTGGAAGACAGCGGCGATCTGCCGCGCCTTGTCACCAGCAGCAAGCCGGGTTCCACCGCGACCATGCAAATCTGGCGCGACAAAGCCACGCGGGATATCACGCTGACTGTGGCGACGCTGGATGAACAGGATGAAGCCGCGCCGGGTAAACCCGGCAAGCCTGGCAGCAAGAAAAATGACGATGCGGCCTCGTCACGCCGTTTCGGTTTGTCGCTGGTTGAACTCAGCCCGCGTCAGCTCAAGCAACTGGGCATCAAGTACGGCGTGGGCGTGCAGGGCGCCAGCGGCCCTGCCATGCGCGCCGGGCTGCAGCAAGGTGATGTGCTGATCGGCATTGCTGGTGCTGAACTGACCAGCTTCGCCCAGCTCAAGCAAGCGCTGGATGCGCTCAAGCCGGGCGAAACCCTGGCATTGCGCGTCATGCGCCAGGATGGCTCGCTGTTCCTGACCATCAAGGCACCGGAAAAAACCGACAAGGACAAATAAGCCTCATGACCATGCAACTGCGTCTTTACGGCCGGGAGTATTGCAGTCTGTGCGTGAACATGCGCGAGCAGCTGGATGCGTTATCCCGGCAGCGCGGGTTCCATGTGACCTGGATCGACATTGATGACAATGACGATCTGGAAGAGCGTTACGGGGAACTCGTGCCGGTGCTGGCCGACAGCCTTGATGCCGAGATCTGCCATTACCACCTGGATCTGGAAGCGCTGGACGCCTGGCTGGTCAAGGCGCATTGAGCAGGCGGGCAGGGCGCCGGGCTGATGTTTTTGTTCACAGGCCCGATTTCCGGTAAAATCCGTTCCAGTTATCCGGCTATCAACCGAGGGGCACGCAGGGCGTGCCCCTTTTTGCAGTTGCGCGGCGTATCGGCCCACTGCCCTTAGGTTATTGAACTTACTCGATGAAGCACATTCGCAATTTCTCCATCATTGCCCACATTGACCATGGCAAGTCGACGCTGGCAGACCGTTTTATCCAGTTTTGTGGCGGCCTTGAAGCGCGCGAGATGTCCGAGCAAGTGCTCGACTCGATGGACATCGAAAAAGAGCGCGGCATTACCATCAAGGCGCAGACTGCCGCACTGACCTACAAGGCACGTGATGGTCAGGTCTACAACCTGAACCTGATCGACACCCCGGGGCATGTGGACTTCAGCTATGAAGTCAGCCGCTCGCTGGCCGCGTGTGAAGGCGCGCTGCTGGTGGTCGACGCTTCGCAAGGTGTGGAAGCCCAGACCGTTGCCAACTGCTACACCGCCATTGAACAAGGCGTGGAAGTGGTAGCCGTGCTCAACAAGATTGACCTGCCCGCAGCCGAGCCTGAGCGCGTGATTCAGGAAATCGAAGATATCGTAGGCATTGAAGCCACGGATGCCGTGCGTGCCTCTGCCAAGAACGGCATCGGTATCGAAGACATCCTGGAAGAAGTCGTGCGTCGCGTGCCGGCCCCGGTCGGTAATCCGGATGGCCCGCTCAAGGCGCTGATCATCGATTCCTGGTTCGACAACTACGTCGGCGTGATCATGCTGGTGCGCGTGGTGGATGGTGAGCTGCGCCCCAAGGACAAGATTCTGTTCATGTCGACCAAAGCACAGCATCTGTGCGAACAGGTCGGCGTGTTTACCCCCAAATCGATCCAGCGCGATGTGTTGCGCGCCGGCGAGGTGGGCTTTGTGATCGCCGGCATCAAAGAGCTGGCCAGCGCCAAGGTGGGTGACACCGTGACCCTGGTGAAACCGGCCGCGGAAGAACCGCTGCCTGGTTTCAAGGAAGTCAAATCGCAGGTGTTTGCCGGTTTGTACCCGGTTGAAAGCCATGACTTCGAAGCCCTGCGTGAATCGCTGGAAAAGCTGCAGCTGAACGACGCGTCGCTGCATTTCGAGCCTGAAGTCTCGCAAGCGCTGGGTTTTGGTTTCCGTTGCGGTTTCCTTGGCCTGTTGCACCTGGAAATCGTGCAGGAACGCCTTGAGCGCGAGTTCGATATGGACCTCATCACCACGGCGCCGACCGTGGTGTACGAAGTGCTCATGAAAGACGGCACCGTGGTGGAAGTGGAAAACCCATCCAAGCTGCCGGACCCGGGCAAGGTCGAGGAAATCCGCGAGCCGATCATTACCTCTACCATTCTGGTGCCGCAGGATTATGTCGGCGCCGTCATGACGCTGTGTAACCAGAAACGGGGCGCCCAGCGCAACATGCAGTACATGGGTCGTCAGGTCATGCTGACTTACGATCTGCCCATGGCCGAAGTGGTGATGGATTTCTTTGACAAGCTCAAGTCGGTCTCCCGCGGATATGCCTCGCTTGACTATGACTTCAAGGAATTTCGCGCGGATGACCTCGTCAAGCTGGATGTGCTGGTCAATGGCGAGCGCGTTGATGCGCTGAGCCTGATCGTGCACCGTGCCAGCTCGGTCTATCGTGGTCGCGAACTTGTTTCCAAAATGCGGGAACTCATTCCGCGCCAGATGTTCGATATTGCCATCCAGGCGGCCATTGGCGCCCACATCATCGCCCGTGAAACCGTCAAGGCCATGCGCAAGGACGTGCTGGCAAAATGTTACGGCGGGGATATTACCCGCAAGAAAAAGCTGCTTGAGAAACAGAAAGCAGGTAAAAAGCGCATGAAACAGGTGGGCAACGTGGAAATCCCGCAAGAGGCGTTCCTGGCCATCCTGCAAGTCAGCGACAAATAAACTGCTGCATACACCGTCAACTACACGTGCCGGCGGGGTCATCTGGCCCCGCCTGTTTCAATCCAATCCATAACAAGGTTTCTGATGAACTGGCTTTTTATCGGCATCGTGGTGACTTTGCTCGGCCCGGTCATGATCGCGCTGGGCAACAAGCAGGAACGTAACGGCCCGGAAGCGCCGCAACTGGTGCAGTACGGTTACCTTTTCGCCATTGTGGGTGTGTTCATCCTGCTGGTGCAGTTCATGTCGATCGCCGCAGCCATGCTGGTGTTTGTCATTCTGACCGGTATTGTGTGGACGCTGGACAAGTTCGTACTGGGCAAAAAGCGCGGTACGACACGGGTGCCGGACTGGGTTGAATACGGCCGCGGCTTTTTTCCGGTCATCCTGGTGGTGTTCCTGCTGCGCTCGTTCCTGATCGAGCCTTACCAGATTCCTTCGTCCTCCATGCGCCCGGGCCTTGTTGTGGGTGACTTCATTGTGGTCAACAAGTTTGCCTACGGTCTGCGTGTACCGGTGCTCAACAACGTGTTCGTTCCGGTGGGCAAGCCGCAACATGGCGACGTGATGGTGTTCAACTATCCGGAAAATCCGTCGGTGAACTACATCAAGCGCACCATCGGTGTGCCGGGCGATACGGTGGAATACCGCAACAAGAAACTGACCATCAACGGCCAGCCGGTACCCACGCAAGATGCCGGTACGCTTGATTATGTTGAAGACGGTGTGCAGCTGGTGCGCAACAAGCAGTTCCTGGAAAAGCAGGGCGAGCATGTCTACAACACGCTCGAAGCCATCGAGAATCCGCCGTACGTGATGCTTTCGGAGGTGCGTGACTTTCCGTACCGCGAAAACTGCCGCTATGATGACGAGGGTTTTAGCTGCAAGGTTCCGGACGGGTATTACTTCATGATGGGCGATAACCGCGATCACTCTGCGGATAGCCGCTACTGGGGTTTTGTGCCGGACAAATACGTGGTCGGCAAGGCGTTCCTGGTGTGGTTCAATCCCAAGCAACTGAGTCGCATCGGCACCGTCATTCACTAAACTGCATAGCCGCACAGGGCTGTTTGCCAACCGGGCAGGATGATCCGGGGGCATAGAAGGGGATATAAAAAATGCGCAAGCAAGCGGGTTTGTCGTTTTTCGGTTTTATTCTGGTAGCCATTGTTGTGGCTGCCGCTGCGGTCACCTTTTTCAAGGTGGTGCCGGCGTGGGTCGAGTATTTCAACATTGAGAAGACGATTACCACATTGGCCAAGGAAGAGGCGGGTGCAAGCCCGGCAGATATCCGGTCTTCGTTCAGCAAGCATGCGCAGATCAATGATATGGATTCGGTCAAGCCGGAAGATCTCAAGATCAGCCAGGCTGGTGGCATTACCACGATCAGCGTGAGCTACGAGCGCGTGGTCCCGCTGATAGGTAACTGCAGCTTGCTGTTTGCCTTTGATGTGTACAAAACAAGCGGCGCTTCGGCGGGTCAGTAAACAGTGTCCATTGTTCTCCCACCCGAGCACCTGCAAAAGGTGCTCGGTTATTCCTTTTCTGATCAACGCCTGATCAAGCAGGCGTTGACACACCGCAGCTTTGCTTCCACCCACAACGAACGCCTTGAGTTTGTCGGCGATGCGGTGTTGAACGCCGTCGTCGGTCGGTCATTGTTTATTCATTTTCCCAAGCTGAACGAAGGCGAGTTGTCGCGTTTGCGCGCCAGCCTGGTGCGGCAAGAGTCGCTGGCCAGCGTCGCCAGTGAACTTAACCTGGGTGATTATCTGTGGCTGGGCGAGGGCGAGCTTAAAAGTGGCGGTCATCGCCGGCCATCGATTCTGGCCGACGCGCTGGAAGCCATTTTTGGCGCGGCCTGGCTGGATGGCGGGTTTGAAGCGGCGCAAGCCATCATCGAACGGCTGTTTGTGAGCCGTATCGAATCCATTGATCCGGCCCGCGCGCTCAAAGACCCGAAAACTGCGCTGCAAGAATGGTTGCAGGCACGTCACCATGCCTTGCCGGTCTACGAGGTGGTGCGCCAGGAAGGCGAATCGCCTAACCTCGTCTTTGAGATGTCGTGCAGCATTCCCGCGCTGAAAGTCACTACACTGGCGCAAGGCCCAAGCCGGCGTTCAGCAGAACAACTTGCCGCGGGTGAAGCACTGGGTATGCTGAAAGAGAAATACCCAGGCAAAGCGCCCAAGCGCGCTTGAGGGTTAGCCCGGCCACACGGCCGGCCCTGACCCATTCCCCAATTCAATTCAAGTCTGGAGCCTGTCATGGCTGATTCCGAAATTATTGCCGGCCCGGAGAGCGCCGCAGGGTTCCGTTGTGGTTTTGTCGCCATCGTGGGGCGTCCCAATGTGGGCAAGTCCACGCTGATGAACCATCTCATCGGGCAGAAGATCAGTATTACTTCACGCAAGGCGCAGACGACGCGCCATCGCATCACCGGCGTGTATACCACTGATGAAGCGCAGTTCGTTTTTGTTGATACGCCTGGTTTCCAGACCAAATACAAAAACGCATTGAACGATGCCATGAACCGCAATGTGACCACGACGCTGGCCGACGTGGATGCCGTGCTGTTCCTGGTTGAAGCTGGCCAGTTTGGCGCGGCCGATGAAGCGGTGCTCAAGTTGCTGCCCAAACACCGCCCGGTGCTGCTGGTTATCACCAAGATCGACCAGCTGGCGCAGAAAGAAGCCTTGCTGCCGTTCATTGAAAAAATTGCCGAGCGCTTCGAGTTCCACGCGATTGTCCCGGTGTCGGCGCTGCGCGCCCAGCAGCTTGATGTTCTGCTGCAGACGGTTCAACCGCTGCTGCCTGAATCCGTACCGATGTACCCGGAAGACCACATCACCGACCGCAATTCGCGCTTCCTCGCGGCGGAGATTGTGCGCGAGAAGCTCTTTCGCACGCTGGGCGACGAGCTGCCTTATGCCATGACGGTGGAAATCGAGAAATTCGATGAAGAAACCATGCGTGATGGCCGGCCGCTGTACCGTATTTACGCGGCGGTGCTGGTGGATCGGGATGGCCAGAAGGCAATCCTGATCGGCAAGAATGGCGAAAAGCTCAAGCGCATCGCTACAGAATCGCGCCAGGATATGGAAAAGCTCTTTGACGCCAAGGTGTATCTGGAAGTCTGGGTCAAGGTCAAAAGCGGCTGGGCAGACGATACCCGCGTACTGCGCCAGCAAGGTTTCGAATAAACCGGCCGCGCGTGGAGCCTTGATTTGGCGCGACGCCCGGCAGGTTCTCCTCCTAAAGTGTCCCGTACCCGCGGCGGCAAAGGCCAGCCGCGCGTGGACACGCAACCGGTTTTTATCCTGCATCAATACGCCTGGCGCGAAACCAGCCGGCTGATTGAAGTGTTCTCCCGCGATTACGGTCGCGTTTCCATTGCCGCGCGCGGCGTACAACGGCCGGGCTCCCAGCTGCGGGGGACCTTGCTGGCTTTCCAGCCCTTGCTGATGTCCTGGTTTGGCGGCGCTGACGTCAAAACCCTGCACGCGGCAGAGTGGCAGGGCGGCATGACGCAGCCGG
The DNA here is from genome assembly GCF_014645535.1 of Silvimonas iriomotensis. Classification (NCBI taxonomy): domain Bacteria; kingdom Pseudomonadati; phylum Pseudomonadota; class Betaproteobacteria; order Neisseriales; family Chitinibacteraceae; genus Silvimonas; species Silvimonas iriomotensis. The sequence goes on along the minus strand of NZ_BMLX01000001.1, from coordinate 1,397,473 downwards.
CCGGTCTGTCCTTGCTGTGCGGCTTTTACCTGAACGAGTTGCTGGTGCGCTTGATGCCGCGGGAAGAACCGCAGCCGGCCCTGTTTGCGGCCTATTTCGAAGCGATCCGTGACCTGACAAGCTTGCCAGTAGAGGCGGGCAGTGCAGTCGAACCCATCTTGCGCGGGTTTGAGCTTAAATTGCTGACCGAACTTGGGTATGGCGTGGATCTTGCGCACGATATTGCGGGGCGCAATATCGAAGCTGATCAGCAATATGACTTTGTTGCCGGTCAAGGTTTGCTGCTTGCTGACAGCGGCCGCGGGCGCTTTGATGGCGCTGTATTGCAGGAACTGGCAGCAGGCCGGCTTGCTGACGAGCGCGTTCTGGCGCAAGGCAAACTCTTGATGCGACAAGCGCTGACCGTAGCGCTGGGCGACGCGCCCTTGCATACCCGCCAGCTTTTGCTGGACCTGCAGCGCATCTGATCCGCCGAGGGTGGTAAATCAGGCGGATATCTGATTCTGGCTTGGGTGCCGGGCGCGGGTGGCTTATGATTGAAGTGTCAGTTTGTCCGGGCGAGGGTGGGTGCAACCCGGGTTGCGCCGCTTCTTCCGGCTGAACAGCATAGCTGCGGAGAGACTGCTATATGGTTGGTGACCTTTCGCTTGGCGTAAATATCGATCACGTTGCGACCCTGCGCAACGCGCGTGATGCCCGTTATCCCAGTCCGGTCTTTGCTGCCCAGGTGGCAGAGCAAGCCGGCGCGGATCACATTACCGTGCACCTGCGCGAAGACCGCCGCCATGTAGGCGATGAGGATGTCAGGCTGATCAAGGCCCTGTTGCAGACCCGCATGAACCTGCAAATGGCACTGAACCCGTCCTTGCTGGACTTCGTGCTGGGGATTGCGCCACAAGATGTCTGCCTGGTGCCGGCCGACGGCGATCAGCAAAGCACCTCGCACGGGCTGGATGTGCGCGGTAACAAGGCCGAGGTTGGCGAATACATCAAAAAGCTCAATGCCGCAGGCGTCAGAACCAGCGTCTTGCTGGCGCCGGATTTCGAACAGATCCGCCTGGCGCAGGCGCTGGGTGCGCAAGCCATCGAGCTTGATACAGGCAGGTACGCAGGCGCACTTGATCGGCGGGCCAGAGAGACGGAATATGCGCGGGTCAAAGTGGCGGCAGAATATGCGGCCAATCTGGGGCTGGTGGTTTCCGCCGGGCACGGTTTGAACTATCACAATGCAGAACCCATTGCCGCCATTGCCCAGGTTTCCGAGCTGAACATTGGTCACGCTATCATTGCGCAAGCATTGATTGTCGGGTTGCCAACGGCGGTGCGTGAAATGAAAATGCTGATGATTCGCGCCCGGTTGACCAACCGGCGTGACCTGGCGGAAGACGACGAAAACTGAAGTAATGAACTTCAGTGGCCCGGTCAGGGTCGCAGCGGATTGAACAATGTAAATGATGTAAACAGAGTGCCTGTTATCAGGCTTTGATTACTGAACAAGCCAGCCAGTGTCGGGGGTGCCATGATCAGCGTTACCCATGAGCCAGGTTATGTGTCGGTCGCTGTTTTCAACGAATTCACGGTGCATGATTTTCGTCAGTTTGAAGATGACGTGCGCTACAAGATCAATTTTGAAGGCAAACCCAACCTCTTGTTCGACATGACCGGCATGGTCCGCTACACGCTGGACATGGCGGTGGAGGAGTACAAGTTTGCCAAGACACACCGCAATGATTTTGGTCGGGTCGCCGTGGTGACAACAGACCAGTGGGTTGCCTGGTCCGCGTGGGTCAACACGCTGTTCTCCGAGGCCCGGATCGAAATCTTTGATAACCTGGAAGAAGCCGTTAACTGGGTACGCCAGGACGGGACACAAGGCGCAGCCGCGTAAGACGGCAAAGCACAGGAAAACCATGAGATCGTTTCTCAATAATCTGTTCTCAAGAGATGCATCCCCGCTTGAGAACCCGCGTCAGGTCAATGCATGGTGCAAGAAGCTTGAGCTGGCAGACCCGCAAGCCCAGCGGGCGAAAGTGGCCTCGGTCGTCAACGCGTTTTTGTCTGCGGATGACAAGCTGTCGCCTGAGGTGTTGCAGGCGTTGATCAAGATCGATGAAAGCGTGCAGATGGGCTACGAGCGCATCCGCTATCAGTACGTCTCTAACCCGCGCATGCCCAAGGAGATCGAGCAAAGCCTGTGGCTGGACATCACGGGGCTGGCCGACTCTATGGTCAAGGCGTATCTGCGCTTTGCCAAGGTGGAAGTCGATGGCGAAGAAAAGCAGGCTTACGATGGCATGATGCCGCTGGTGCTGGCACGTTGCCTGCATTACGTGGGCGTGCTGGCCAAATGGCACTATTTCCGCTTTGATCGCGTGCCGGGGCAGCTCTGGTCGCAGGCGCACAGCCTGTACCGGCTCTCCGAGATTGACGGCTTCGACTGCAATCCGTTTCCGCTGTATCCGCATCACGGCGCGGAAGTCAGTTCCTGCGCGGATGAATACATCCAGTTGTTGATGCTGAACACGGTGTCGTCCAACAACCTGGCTGTGCGTCAGCTTGACTGGGTGGATCAGTGGCTGGATAAATGGTCGCGCAATGTCCTGATTGCCCGCCGTTACCAGCCCGATCATCACCATTACTGTGTCAATCTGAGCGGCAAGCAAGGGCCGGAGAAAATTGGCGATGACAGTCAGGGTGACCCGTATCGTTACTGGGGCATTTACGAACTCTTGAACGAAGTGCAAAGCCTGATTGCGCGGCTGGAAGCTGGTGCCTCGCCGGCCAGTCTGGGGTTGGGCAATGATGTGCGCGGCCCGGCCTGCCTGGAACTCCTCAAGCATCTGGACGTGTTCTGGGGCATGGCAGTGCGCAATGCCCAGTTTGCCCGCAGTGATCGCCGTGACGTGCACAAAGAGGCCGATGTGGTGTTCGGCCTTGATCGCTTGCACCGCAAGATTCGCGCTGACAACGAGAAGTTCTCCCGTCAGCCGGACGAAGCCAAAACCGGCGTCGATTACGATGAAGTCATGGACATGCGTCTGTACGGGTTTGTCTCTGCGCGCACCCGTTCACGTCAGGCGCAGGCCCCGCAGATCGTGCAGCGCGCCGAGCAGCCTGACTGGCAGTCCTGGCGTGTGGAAAATGAATCTGAAGGCGGTTACGGCGCGACGCTGGAAGCCGCTGGTGCCGATTGGGTGCGTCCGGGCGTAATGATCGGCATGCGCTTTGGCGCAGAAGATAGCTGGAAGGTCTGTGTGGTGCGCCGTATCTCGCGCATGAACGAGTTCCAGATTTACGCCGGCCTGCAATTGCTGAGCGCGACGCCGGTCGCGGTGAATATCCAGACTACCGCTGCAGCCGCAGCACCGCCGCGCGCGCTGGAAGTGACTGATTTTGCCGAGTTTGATAGCTCTGCCTTGCACACCGCAAACTCAGCGTTGTACTTGCCCTACGAAGTTGATGGCGTGACCAGCAATACCTTGCTGATGCATTCGGCCAATTATGATGCGGATCGCACCTATGAAGTTCAGGCGCGGGACCGTCACTTTACGGTGAGTCTGACCCGGTCGCTGGACAAGGGCGTGGACTGGACCTGGGTCACTGTGCAGGTGATGGGCCAGAAGCACTGACCTGCAGCGGCGCCAAAAAACAAAAAGGCTTTGTCGGTGAACGACAAAGCCTTTTTTCATCTGGTGCAGCGTGCAATCAACCCAGCGCTTTGGTCAGAAACCGGCCGATCGCGTGGATTTCCGGCAGGCAGACCGAGTGCTGCATCGGCCAGTCATGCCACTCCACCGGGTTGCCCAGTGCTTCTGTAGCAGCGCGGGCGCGGCGCCCCAGTGCAACGGGCACGACCGGGTCTGCAGTGCCATGAGCGGCCAGAACCGGCGTTGCTGCGTTGGCAGCACTCCGGTTTTGTTCAATCAAGGCAGGCGAGGGCCAATAGGTGGAGAGCGCGACGATGCCGGCCAGTTGTTCCGGGTAGGTCAGCCCGGCTGTGTAGGCAATGGCGCCGCCTTGCGAGAAACCGGCCAGCACAATGCGCTGCGTCGGAATGCCGCGGGCGTTCTGGTCCTTGATCAGGGCCTCGACATCGGCCAATGACTGGCGGATACCGTTTTCATCCGCATGCCGGTCAATATCCTCAAAATAGAGAATGTCGTACCACGCCCGCATGGTGTAGCCATTGTTGCAGGTGATCGGCATGAAACGCGCATGCGGGAAAACAAAGCGGACGGCCATGTCATCAGGCAGCCCCAGCTCCGGCACGATACCGGCAAAGTCGTTGCCGTCGGCGCCCAGACCATGCATCCAGATCACGGCGGCAGTCGGGTTGTCGCCAGTTTCGACTTCAATGGTGTCCAGCAAAGACGGGGTGGTGCTCACGGTTCATTCCTGCGGTTTGATGGCGGATTTGGGGCGGAAAGCGGCGACCACGTCGGTGCGCGTTTCGATATACGGGCCTTCCAGCAACTGGATGCAATACGGCACGGCGGCAAAAATACCCGGCACGATCACATGATCCAGCCCATCCTTGAGTCCTTCCAGGGTTTCACGGATGGACTTGGGTTGACCGGGCAAATTCAGGATCAGGCAGCGCTTGCGGATGACGCCCACCTGGCGCGACAGGATCGCCGTGGGCACAAATTTCAGGCTGATCTGCCGCATTTGCTCGCCAAAACCGGGCATTTCGCGGTCAGCGACGGCCAGCGTGGCATCCGGGGTGACATCACGCAGGGCCGGGCCGGTGCCGCCTGTGGTCAGGATCAGGTCACACGCCAGTTCGTCGACGAGTTCGATCAGCGTGGCCTCGATCACCGGCTGTTCGTCAGCAATCAGCCGGGTGACGGTTTCAAATGGCGTGATCAGGGCATTGCGCAACCAGGCTTCCAGCGCGGGAATCCCCTTGTCTTCATACACGCCTTGCGAGGCCCGGTCAGAGACGGAGACAAGACCAATCCTGAATGTCATGAGCGTTGTTCCAGAATCAGCGCAGCACCCTCACCGGGGCGCAGGGTCAGTTCGTCGTAGTGCGCCACTTTGGCGCCAGCCAGACCGGTGGGTTCGTGGCCGCTGGCATGCAGGATGGCGACCACGTTCATGCCGGCAGCATGGCCGGAGCGGATGCCGGCTTCGGCGTCTTCAAACACCACACAACGCGACGGCGGCAAGCCGAGCAAGGCCGCGCCTTTCAGATAGGGCTCCGGATGCGGCTTGCCGTTCTCGACGTCGTCCGAGCTGACAAGCAGGTCTGGCACCGGCAGGCCGGCGGCGCGCAGTTTGGCCTGGGCGATCGCGCGGGAGGCCGAGGTCACCACCGCCCAGCGGCCGGCAGGCAGGCTGGCCAGAAAGGCCGCTGCCCCCGGGATGGCGGGGATGTCTTCCATCATCTCCATCTCTTGCGCCAGCAAAGCGACAACTTCGGCTTTGGCATCCATGTGCGGGGCGACGATCTCGATGGTTTCCACACCGCGGCGGCCGTGCACGTGCTGCATCAGGAAATCAAAATCGATGCCGTTCTTGAGCGCCCAGCCGTGCCAGATGCGTTCGATCAGCACGGTGGAATCCACCAGCGTGCCATCCATATCAAACAGAAAACCTTCGCACTGCATTTGCCAGCTCATCAGGGCTTATTCCTCGTCGGTTTCGGGCAGCGTGCCATCCGGATTGGGCTGAACCGGCTGGGCAAACTGTTCTTTCAAGAGCTGGAACAACTCGCGAAACGCCTTGGGCGGTTTTTGCTGTTCACGTTCCTTGATGGCATTGCGGATCAACTGGCGCAGGTGTTGCACGTCCACGTCCGGATGCTCGGCCACAAACGCTTCCACCGCTTTGGGCTCAACCAGCATTTTCTCGCGCAGGCGTTCCAGTTTGTGCAGCCATGCGTTGTGCTCGTCAGACTGGCCGGCAATACGGGCCAGCATGGCGCGGATCGGCTCCGGGTCTACATCACGCATCAGCTTGCCGATGTATTGTTTCTGGCGGGCAATGGCACCATGTGCCCTGAGTCGCTTGCATTCGCGGATCGCCATGACGAGGCGTTCAGGCAGGCCCAGATTTTCAATCAGTTTGATATCCAGCGGGATGAGTTCCGCCCCCAGATCCTGCAGCGCGGTCATTTCGCGCTTCATCTGGGATTTGCTTACCAGTTCGACGTCATCGTCGTGCTGGTCGTAAGAGTCGTTATGTGCCATGTTTGGGGCCATTACTGCAAAACCGCTATCATAACAAACTACGACATGGACCACGCCGCGGGCGTGCTCGCCAATCATCTAAAAGGAAAATCGTGTCCGGATTCAGTTTTAGCGAACAGCAACTGACCTCGCTGGTCGGTCAGGTTCTGGATGAAGCCAGGAAACAAGGCGCCAGCGATTGCGAAGTGGATATTTCCGAATCGTTTGGCCAGAACGTCAACGTGCGCCTGGGTGATGTGGAAACCATTGAATACAACCGTGACAAGGGCATGGGTGTGACCGTGTTCCTGGGCAAGCAAAAGGGCCACGCCAGCACGTCTGACTTCTCTGCGCAGGCGCTGGCCGATACCGTGAAAGCGGCGCTGGCCATTGCCCGCTATACCGCCGCAGATGAATACGCCGGCCTGCCGGACAAAAACCTGCTGGCGACGCATTTTCCGGATCTGGATCTTTACCACCCGTGGGATTTGCCGGTGGAAGACGCCATCCGCATCGCCACCGAGTGTGAAGACGCCGCGCGCGGGGTGGACCCGCGCATCACCAATTCGGAAGGCGGCTCAGCCTCGACCCATGCCTCGCGCTGGGCCTACGGCAATTCGCTGGGCTTTGTCGGCGCGGGTACCGGCTCGCGCTATGGCGTTTCGGCAGCCGTGATTGCAGAAGACGAAAGCGGTATGCAGCGCGACTACTGGTACACCAGCATGCGCGATCCCAAAGACCTGGAACCCGCCGTGATCGTCGGGCGCAAGGCGGGCGAACGCGCATTGCGTCGCCTGGGCGCGCGCCGCGTCAAAACGGGCGAATACCCGGTGCTGTTCGAAGCTTCACTGGCCTCGTCCTTGCTGGGCAACTGGGTCAACGCGGTCAGTGGCAGCAGCCTGTATCGCAAGTCGTCGTTCTTGCTCGACAGCCTGGGCAAGCCGGTGTTTTCCCCGTGCGTGACCATTGTGGACGACCCGTTCCTGAAAAAAGGCCTGGGCAGCGGCGCATTCGATGCCGAGGGCGTAGCTACGCAGCGCCGCACGGTGATTGATGCCGGCGTGCAACAAGGCTATTTCCTGTCCAGCTACAGCGCACGCAAGCTGGGCATGCAAAGCACCGGTAACGCCGGTGGCGCGCATAACCTGATCGTGACGCCGACCGCCTCGTTTGACGAGTTGCTGGCAGAACTGGGCACCGGCCTGCTGGTGACCGAGTTGCTGGGGCACGGCACCAATATGGTTACTGGCGATTACTCGCGTGGCGCCGCAGGTTTCTGGGTGGAAAACGGCCAGATCCAGTATCCGGTGGAAGAAATCACGGTCGCGGGCAACCTCAAGAACATGTTCCTGAATGTGGTTGGCGTGGGCAGTGACATTCAGTTGTCGTCCAGCCGCCGTATCGGCTCCTTGTTGATCAGTGGCATGACCGTGGCGGGCGAATGACCGGCACGCCGCGCCCGCCATACTGGGATGAAGCCACCGCCGCGCTGGCGGCGGCGGACCCGGTGCTGGCGGCGCTGATTGCGCAGTTCCCCAATATCAGCCTGCGCGGGCGTGGTGATGCCTGGCAGACGCTGGCGCGCTCCATTGTCGGGCAACAGATTTCGGTGAAAGCGGCAGAGTCCGTCTGGAACCGGTTTCTGGGGGCGCTGGGCGGCGAGTTATCCAGCGCTGCCGTGCTGGCCCTGCAAACCACCCAGTTGCGCGAATGCGGTCTTTCCGGCCGCAAGGTGGAATACCTGCAGGATCTGTCCCGGCATCACATCGCAGGGCGGCTGGATATGACGGTGTGGCAGGACTGGGACGACGAGGCCGTGATCAAGGAGCTGATCGCCATCCGTGGCATCGGGCGCTGGACGGCAGAGATGTTCCTGATGTTCTCCATGCTGCGGCCCAATATCCTGCCGCTGGATGATATCGGCGTGGTCAACGCCATCGCCCGCTTGTACAACCAGGGCGAACGCATGCCGCCCAAAGCCATGCGCGAGCTGGCGGAGCGCTGGCAGCCATGGCGCAGCGTGGCGACGTGGTATCTGTGGCGTAGCCTGGAAGCCACGCCGATCGAGTACTAGTCCGGCCCAGGCGGGCAGGGCCCGCCCGCCGGTTTAGCTGATCCGCTTCGCCATGGCTTTCATGACAGCTTCCCAGCCTTGAACTGCCTGAGGGCCGCATTGGGCAAAGACTTCGCCCAGCATTGCAAACTGGGGCGAGGAGAGCGCCGATTCCAGTTGCGCGCCAGCTTCGGTCAGGCTCAGGCATTTCACGCGCCGATCTTCTGCATCGGGCGCGGTCTCGACCAGCCCGGCTTCAACCAGCGCCTTGAGCGGGCCATGCACCGCCTGTTTGCTCACGCCCAGCTTTTCCAGCAGTTCATTCACGGCAATACCAGGATCGCGCCCGATAAAATGCAGCAGCCGGTGATGGACCCGATTCCAGCCGCGTTGATCCAGCAGCGCATCAGGCGCGGCGGTGAAAGCACGGTAGGCGTAAAACAGCAGTTCCTGGGCTTCGCTCAGAGCACGTTTGGTGGTCATGAAGGAGTTGGCAACTGTTATGGTTGATATGGTGGGTCAATGATATTGACAATCTGCCCGCAGGGAAACAATATATGGTCAAATATATTGACCTAACTATCTGTTTCTGTTGTTTTCTTCGCCACTTTGCCGACTGCAAGCCATAAATAGATGCTGGAGACTCTGCCATGTTCGCCAAGCGTATCGAACGCCTCACCTCGTCGCTGGTGCGCGACATTCTTGCCGCGGCCAGTCGCCCTGGCGTGATCTCTTTTGCTGGCGGCCTGCCGGCAGAAGAAGCGCTGTACCGGCCAGACCCGGCACGCATTCAGGATCTGAACTGCTGGCAATACGGCCAGACCGAGGGTGAGCCCCAACTGCGCGAGGCCATTGCCGCAGAAGCGCGCGCCCTGGGGATCGCCTGTGACGCGAGTCAGGTGCTGGTGCTGTCTGGCTCGCAACAGGGCATTGATCTGGTCTCCAAGCTGTTTATCGAAGAAGGCACGCGCGTGCTGGTCGAGGCCCCGGCCTACCTGGCGGCCGTGCAATCGTTCCGGCTGTTTGGTGCGGATTTCCTGCCGGTGACGGTAGACCCGGTGGCCGGCCCGGATGCCGGTGACTTCAACACCGCGCTGGAGCAAGCACAACTGGCGTATCTCACGCCCACTTTCCAGAATCCGTCTGGCTATTGCTACCCCGATGCCCAGCGCGATCGCATCGCTGCAGCGCTGGATGCGGCGGGCGTGCCGCTGTTTGAAGATGATCCCTACCGCGAACTGGCTTTTGATGGCGCCGCGCCGCAGCCTATCGTGGGCCGTTTGCAGCGCGCACCGTGGGTCTACCAGGGGTCTTTCTCCAAAACCCTGGCGCCGGGCTTGCGCTTGGGCTTTCTGATTGCACACCCTGACCTGGTGCCGCATCTGACCCGCCTGAAACAAGCGGCTGACCTGCATAGCAACCGCCTTAGCCAGCATTTGATCCTGCAGGCCCTGCAAGGCGGCTTGCATGAACATGTGGCGCAGATCCTGCCGATCTACCGCGAGCGCCGTGACGCCATGGCCGCCGCACTGGAACGCCATCTGGGCGATCTGGTGACCTGGCAAAAACCGGTGGGCGGCTTGTTCTTCTGGGTGCGTTTCAAGCAACCGCTGGACACCCATGCCCTGATGCAGCGCGCGCTGGAGGCCGGTGTGGCCATCATGCCGGGCGATGCGTTCTACACCGCGCCACCTGGCTTTAGTTGTTTGCGTCTGAATTTCAGTCATTCCACGCCGCAAGACATTGACGAGGGCATGGCCCGGCTTGCCAGCCTGCTGCGCTGATTTACAATGCCGCGGTGGCCAATCACGCGGAGTCGACAGCATGAATGCAGTGGGAACCAGCAAATCACAGAAGTGGCAGATGTGGTTGCTGCTGGGCGTGTTTCTGGTTGGCGCGGCCAGCATGTTGATCGATGTAGCCGGCGTGGGTAGCGACAACGCGAGTGCGCCGGCATTCAGGCTGCAAACGGGTATGGAAGTCGGCCCCACGCGGCCTGGCGCCTATGCCTGCGCCTTTATCGATACCGCACGCAACAGCGTGAGATATGTGCAAACCGGGCAGCGGGACAAGTTCCAGGCGTTGTTTGAAAGCCGGGAATGCCGGGAGCTACCGCGTGACCAGAACCTCCTGGTCATCGCGCAGGATCGGGATTATGTCCAGGTCCGCGGCAGGGACAGCTATTTTGCCAAGGGTGCCTGGGCGCCGCCCGACATGCTGCAGCCCGCGCAGTAAACCCTAGCCCAGTGCCTCACTCAGCCAGCGTGCCGCAGCGGTGCCGGCGGGGTGAGGGTCCCAGACCATATGCAGTTGCAGGTTCACGGTCTCTTGCAAGGGGCGGACAACCACGCCGGGGAACGTCATCCGGCTATACCCTTGGGGCAGCAGCGCCACGCCCATTCCCTGACCGATCAGCGCCAGCGCGCTCAACGGGCTGCCGACTGTATTGGCAATGCGTGACGTGAAACCATGGGCCAGGCAGAGCGTATTCAGAAACCCGCTGTGCCAGGCCTCGCCCGTCTGGCAGCGGATCAGGTCTTGCTGCGCCAGTTGCCGTAGCGACACGCCGGGCAGGGCGGCCAGGGCATGGTTCTGCGGCAGGAACAGCATCATGGCCTCGCGCTGGATCAGCCGGTGTGACAATTTGCCCGGCGCCTCATCGCCACTCAGATACCAGAAACCCGCATCCAGCTTGCGGTTGTTCAAGGCTTCAATTTGCTGCTCTGGGGTGAGTTCCCGGTACTGGAACTCAAGACCAGGCTTGCTGGCACGCGCACTGGCCAGACGGCCGGTCAGGTTGCTGACGAGCGTGGAGGCGCTTAAACCCAGCGTGATCTCGCCCTGGTCCAGTTGATCAACCTCGCACACCTGCGCGATGGATTGCCGCGCCTGCGCAAACAACTGCGCTAGCTCACGGGCCAGCTTTTCGCCGGCCGGGGTCAGCAGTACGGCGTTATGGCGGCGGATGATCAATGTGGTGCCGATCAGCTCTTCCAGTTCGCGCACCTGGCGCATCAACGGCGGTTGCGACATGCGCAACTGCACGGCCGCCCGCGCGAAATTACGTTCAGTGGCTACCGCGTGAAAAGCGTGCAGCAACAACAGGTTGACCTTGTCTGCCGCAACGGGCGGGACAAAGGCTTGTGCCCCAAGCAGGGCGGGCAGGACAGGCATGTTCATGGTAAGGCCACGCGGCAGGGCCGCAGATTCAATCAAGACGAATCGTATTTTCCTGGTCACAAGCCCCTGATTCCATCGGATAAGTCCGGAATTCTCAGAATGATGCTGCGTACAGTTCCGGCTTAAGGTATCGCGCCATTGCGGTAAACCCGCAGCGTAAAGGGCGGGCCTTGTACGTTATGCTGATGCCATTGGCAAACTGGAGAGGCCGGTGTTTGCGGGCATTTTGTATGGCGTGATGGCTGGCGCGTTGTGGGGCGTGATTTTTCTGGTGCCGCGCGTGTTGTCCATGTTCAGTGCCACTGAACTGATGGTGGGCCGCTACGTGGCCTACGGTATTGTCTCTCTGCTGTTCTTGCTGCCCGTGGCGCGCAGCGTATTGCCCCGGCTGGGGCGGCGTGACTGGTTCACCCTGTTGTGGCTGAGTGTCGCCGGGAATCTTGTTTATTACTTCATGCTGGCCATTGCCGTGCAGCGCGTGGGCGTGGCGGCGACCTCGCTGGTGATTGGCATGCTGCCGGTGCTGGTCACCCTGGCGGGCAGTACTGATCACAACGCGGTGCCGCTGCGCCGGTTGATTCTGCCGCTGACCGCCATTGTGCTGGGCGTGTTGTGTAACGGGGCCGACGTGCTCACGGCGCGGTTGCCGGCCGACTACGCCCAGAGCACGGGTGCCAGGTTGATCGGGCTGGGTGCGGCGGTGGCCGCCTTGCTGAGCTGGAGTGCCTATGCCATTGGCAATGCACGTTTTCTGATACGCCGCAGCGATCTGTCCAGCCATGACTGGTCTTTGCTGATGGGCGTAACCACGGGTGGATTGGCGCTCTTGACCGGGTTGGCGGTGCTGGGCCCGTCGGCCACCCCGCATGATGTGGTGCGGCCTTGGGGCTGGTTTACCCTGGCCATGTTCGCCATTGCCATTGGCGCTTCCATGATCGGCACCGGTTTGTGGAATGCCGCCACGCGGCGCCTGCCCCTCACGCTGGGCGGGCAGATGATCATCTTCGAGACGGTCTTTGCGTTGCTTTACGGCTTTTGTTATGACGCCCGCTGGCCGCGTCCGCTGGAGCTGGCGGCCATTTTCCTGTTGCTGGGCGGGGTGGTCGGATCGTCGTGGGCGCATGCGGTGCGTCATGCGCCGGAGCACCCGGGTTAAGCGCCGCCTGGCAAGCGACCGGTCATCTAGCGACGCTTGTGCTGGAAATCCCCAACTACACAGCACAATCTACTGCTGTATTTTTGCAACTTAGAAATAACAAATTGTTCCTTGTCAAAAGATTGGTTTATCGTCCTGCTCATTGAGGCGTGAATAGTGGGTTTTTTTCACGCGGTCTAAGGCACAAGTACGACGGGGATCGCATGGCCAAGCTGGATCAGATAGACCTGGAGATTCTGGAAAACCTGCAGCGGGAAGGGCGGATGACCAACGTGGCGCTGGCCCGGCAGGTCGGCCTCTCGACCACGCCCTGTCTGGAGCGGGTACGTTCGCTGGAAGAATCCGGCGTGATCAAGGGCTACGCCGCCCAGTTGTCGACAGAGAAGCTGGGGCTGGGCTTGATGGTGTTTGTCGAGGTGTCTATGGAGAAAACCTCGGAAGCTGCGTTTGACGAGTTCCGCAAGGCCGTGCTGGATATTCCGGAAATTCTGGAATGCTTCATGATTGCCGGCGGGTTTGACTACCTGTTGAAAATCCGCGTGCCGGATATGGGTTCTTATCGTTCGTTTCTGGGCAAGGTATTAAGCAGCGTGCCTGGTATTCGCGTAACTCACAGTTATACGGTGATGGAAGAAGTCAAAGAAACCACCTCGGTTTCTTTGGGGCATCTGGCGCATCGCAATGGCGATTGAATTGGCCAGGCAATATGCAATTTCAGATAATCATTATTTGATAATTGATATCGGATGTAACTGATTCAATAAAAACAGTCGGAACAATCAAAAATAATCATTGAAATACTGGTTTGTACCGGACTGGATACAAATCAGTAAAGTGGACCGGAAATCAAAAGTGTAATGCTTTGCCTTGTGTATTTAGCGGCAAGGTCACAAGCAGGCGCGTGCCAGCGGACAAAGATCCGCACGCCTGCTGTTTTCCGGCGACAAAGCCATGCTCGTGTCCGTACTCGTCAGGGTTGCGGCCGGCTCTGCGCATGTCTTTTCGCTGACTCTTTCTGTGTGGTTTTCTAATTGGAGACGAGGAATCATGAAAGTGGCAATGAAGAAAAGCATTGTGGCAGCCGGCATTGGCCTGCTGAGTGTGCTGGCTGTTCCGGCATGGGCTGATTATTCGGTCGGTATTGCCGGCCCAATGACGGGCGAATATGCCTCGGCCGGTGCGCAAATCCGCGCTGGTGCAGAAATGGCTGTGGCCGATATCAATGCCAAAGGCGGCGTATTGGGCCAGAAAATCAAACTGGAAATCGGTGATGATGCTTGTGATCCAAAACAAGCCGTTTCCGTTGCCAATGCCATGGTGAACAAACATATTGTGTTCATGCATGGTCACTGGTGTTCCAGTTCTACCATTCCGGCATCGGATATCTACAACGATGCGCAAATCCCCATGGCCACGGTCTCGACCAATCCCAAGGTGACCGAGCGCGGCCTGAAGAACATTTTCCGCATCATGGGTCGTGACGACCAGCAAGGCGGCGTGGGTGGCGGTTTCCTGGCTGAACACTTCGGCAGCAAGAAAATTGCCGTGGTGGATGACAAGAGCGCCTACGGCAAGGGTCTGGCTGATGAAATGGCCAAGGGCATGCAGGCCAAGGGCGTGAAGCCGGTGCTGCGTGAATCCATTACCGCGGGCGAGAAGGATTACTCCGGCCTGATCACCAAGCTCAAGGCCGCCGGCGTTGAAGTGGTGGCCTACGGCGGTTACCACACCGAAGTCGCGCTGATCTTGCGCCAGGCCCAGCAAGCCGGCCTGAAGCTGACCATCATGGGCGGCGATACCATGAGCAACAATGAAATCGTGACGGCGGCCGGTGGCGACAACGCCAACAACGTGCTGTTCACCTTCGCCCCGGATTCCCGCCTGGAACCGGCCGCTGCCGACGTGGTCAAGCGCTTCCGCGACAAGAAGGTGGAGCCGGATGGCTACGTGCTGTACGCCTACGCCGCCATGCAACTGTTCCAGCAAGCCGCAGAAAAAGCCAAGAGCGTGAAGTACGCCGATCTGGACAAGGCCATTGCCAATGGCTCGTTCAACACCGTGGTCGGTACGCTCTCGTTTGATGCCAAGGGCGACCTGAAAGTCCCGGCCTTCCGCGTGTATCAGTGGAAGGGCGGCAAGTATGAGTACTTCAAGTGAGTGAGGCGTAAGGGGTGAGGTGCGGTGGGCGGCTTGCCAGGGGCAAGACGTGGCCGCTGCCTCACCAGAGAGTCAGGCTGAAGTGAAGGGTGGTGCGTGAGCGGGCGCTGGCATGCCGGTTGTCCTTCTCACGCCCATCCTCGCTCCTCGCACATTATGGAGTAATGCTCCCATGGGGCAATTCATTCAACAGTTGATCAACGGCCTCACGCTAGGTGCGGTCTACGGGTTGATCGCACTGGGTTATACGATGGTGTACGGCATCATCGGCATGATCAATTTCGCCCACGGCGATATCTATATGGTCAGCGCCATCATTTCCGTCACTGCGCTGACGCTGATGAGCGCATTCGGGATCAGTTCCGTGCCGCTGGTGCTGGCACTGGTGCTTATCATTGCCATTGGCTTTACCTCGGTTTACGGCTGGGCGGTGGAGCGTACCGCGTACCGGCCGCTGCGCAACGCCTCGCGCCTGGCGCCGCTGATTTCCGCCATCGGGATGTCCATCTTTTTGCAGAACATGGTGCAAGTCAGCCAGGGCGCCCGCGTCAAGCCGGTGCCGACGCTGATTCCAGGCGGGCTGGAACTCTTCACCCACAACGGCTTTTCGGTACACCTGGCGTACACGCAAATCATGATCTGCGTGGTGACGGTGGTGCTGATGGTGGCGTTTACCGGGCTGATTACCCGCACCTCATTTGGCCGCCAGCAGCGCGCGTGCGAGCAAGACCGCACCATGGCGTCCTTGCTGGGTATTGATGTCGACAAGACCATCTCTTACACCTTCATGCTGGGGGCGGCGCTGGCCGCGGTCGCCGGCGTCATGGTTACGGTGTACTACGGCGTGGTGGATTTCTCGATTGGTTTTGTGGCCGGCATCAAGGCGTTTACTGCTGCCGTGCTCGGGGGCGTCGGCTCGTTGCCGGGTGCCATGCTGGGCGGTGTGCTGATCGGGCTGATCGAGTCTTACTGGAGCGCGTATCTCTCGCCGGAATACAAGGATGTCGCCACGTTTGCCATCCTGATCCTGGTTCTCATGTTCCGCCCGAGTGGTTTGCTGGGGCGTCCTGAAGTGGAGAAAGTCTGATGAGCGCGGCACATTCTCTGCCGCTGGCAGATCGTCTCAAAGATGCAGTGCGCATCGGCATTGTCGCCTTGCTGCTGGGGATTCCCATGCTGGGCCTGACCACGGCGGATCAGGGTGGCGGCTTGCAGGTGCTGACACGCTGGCCCTTGCTGGCCCAGTTTGTGGGCGTGGTGTTTTTTGGCCGCTTGATCTTGCAATGGCTGGTCTCGCATTTCCAGTTGCGCAAACTGCAACGGCAACGCGTGGCCGCCAAAACGGCTGTAGTGCAGCAACGGCCCTGGCTTAAATGGCTGGGACGGGTGGCGCTGGCGTTTGCCATTGTCCTGCCGATGGCGTTTTCCGGTAACCGCTACGTGATCGATACCGCCACCACCGTACTCATTTACGTGATGCTGGGCTGGGGCCTGAACGTGGTGGTGGGGCTGGCCGGTTTGCTGGATCTGGGCTACGTGGCGTTCTACGCCGTGGGCGCCTACAGCTATGGCTTGCTGTCCACGCTGTTTGGCTGGGGTTTCTGGGAAACCCTGCCGGTGGCCGGCGGCATGGCGGCCTTGTTCGGCGTCTTGCTGGGCTGGCCGACGCTGCGTTTGCGTGGTGATTACCTGGCCATTGTCACGCTGGGCTTTGGCGAGATCATTCGCATTATCCTTGTGAACTGGACCGATTTCTCGGGCGGCCCCAACGGCATCAACTCGATCCCGCGCCCGAGCTTTTTCGGGCTGGAATTCAAACCGCCGGGCGATACACCGACCTTTGCCGCGTTTTTCCATCTGGAATACTCGGCCGATCACCGCGTCACGTTTCTGTACTACCTGATTCTGGTATTGGCGCTGCTGACCAACGTGTTTGTCTCGCGCCTGCGCCGGCTGCCAGTGGGCATGGCGTGGGAAGCCGTGCGTGAAGATGAACTGGCCTGCAAGGCGCTGGGCATCAATGTCACCGGCGTCAAATTGTCTGCCTATGCCATTGGCGCCATGCTGGGCGGTTTTGCCGGCGTGTTCTTTGCCGCGCGCCAGGGGTTTATCTCGCCGGAAAGCTTTGTGTTTTCAGAGTCTGCCACCATCCTGGCGATTGTGGTGCTGGGCGGGCGGGGCAGTCAGCTGGGCGTGGTGTTTGCCGCGCTCTTGCTGGTGGTGCTGCCGGAACTGGGGCGCGATTTCTCTGACTACCGCATGCTGCTGTTCGGCGCGGCCATGGTGCTGATCATGGTGTGGCGCCCGGGTGGCCTTGTGGCGCGGCGTGAACCCACCATCCAGATCGACACCCCCGCAGCGCAAGGAGCGACGCCATGACCGACACGCCGCAAAATACCTTGCTGGAAGTCAATCACCTGACCATGCGCTTTGGCGGGCTGACCGCGCTGGATGACCTTTCGCTGGCGGTGCCGGCGGGCAAGGTGACCTCCATCATTGGCCCCAATGGCGCCGGCAAGACCACTTTCTTCAATTGCCTGACCGGGTTCTACAAACCCACCGTGGGCGATGTGGTCATGCATCATCCGCAGCACGGCAAACTGATCCTTAACCAGCTGGCCACGCATCGCGTTGCGCGGCATGCCGGGGTGGTGCGCACGTTCCAGAATATCCGGCTGTTTCCCAGCATGACGGTGCTGGAAAACCTGATGGTGGCGCAGTACAACACGCTGCAACACGCGTCGCGTTTCTCGCTGGCCGGGTTGTTCGGGCTGGCGGGCTATCGCGACGCCAAAGCAGAAGCCCTGGCCAAGGCCACGACCTGGCTGGAGCGGCTGGGTTTGCTGGATCGTGCCAATGTGGCGGCCGGCAATCTGTCTTATGGCACGCAACGCCGTATCGAAATCGCCCGTGCCTTGTGCGTTGACCCGCTGCTGCTGTGTCTGGATGAACCGGCCGCCGGCCTGAACCCGCGTGAATCGGCAGAACTCAACGAGCTGCTGTTGTATCTCTCGCGGGAGCACGACAAGGGCATTTTGCTGATCGAGCACGACATGAGCGTGGTGATGCGCGTGTCAGACCAGATCTGCGTACTCAACTTTGGTCACAAGATTGCCGAAGGCACGCCGATGCAAATCCAGCATGACCCGAACGTGATCAAGGCCTATCTGGGCGAAGAAGAAACCGAAGAGGCCAGCGCATGAGCATGTTGAAAATGAGCGGCGTGCATGCGCATTACGGCGCCATTCACGCCTTGCGCGGGGTTGATCTGACGGTAGAGAAGGGCGAGATCGTCACGCTGATCGGTGCCAACGGCGCGGGTAAATCCACGCTGATGATGACGCTCTTTGGCCAGCCGCGTGCATCTGAGGGCAGTATCCAGTTCCAGGATCTGGACTTGCTGAAAACCGCCACGCACCAGATTGCCCGCAAAGGCATTGCGCTGGTGCCGGAAGGGCGGCGCATTTTCCAGCGCATGACCGTGCTGGAAAACCTGCAGATGGGCAGCACGTTTGCGGATGGCGCGCATTATGAGGAAGACCTCAAGCGCATGTATCAGATGTTCCCGATTCTGGAACAACGGCTGAACCAGCGCGCTGGTACGTTATCAGGCGGTGAACAGCAAATGCTGGCCATTGCCCGTGCCTTGATGAGTCGCCCGCAATTGTTGCTGCTGGATGAACCTTCGCTGGGCCTGGCGCCGATCTATATCCGTCAGGTGTTCCGCATCATCAAGGAACTGAACGAGGCCTGGGGCATGACCATTTTGCTGGTCGAGCAAAACGCCCACCACGCCTTGCGGGTTGCGCATCGGGGCTACGTGCTGCAGCATGGCGCGATTGTGCTGGCGGGCAGCGGCAAGGAACTGCTGGAAAACCCGCAGGTGCGCGCAGCCTATCTGGAAAGCGGCGCCCACGCCGAATAAGCGGCCAGCCAGCCGGTGACGTGGCCGTAACGCCGCGTCACCGGCTTACAACCAACTCCCGCATAAAGCCGACGCTGCCTTCATGAAGTTCAACCGTTATACCTTGTTCCTGATCGTCTCCATGGCGCTGGTCGGCAGCAATGTCGGGATTGGCAAATCCATTGTCATGATCGTGCCGGTCACGCTGTTTGCCTTGCTGCGCTTTGTGGTCGGCGTGGGCATTTTGCTGCCGCGTTATCGCCTCAGCCGCATGCGCCAGGTCACCGGCAAACAATGGGTCGGGCTGTTTTTGCAGGCGCTGTTTGGCACTTTCCTGTTTACCCTGCTGATGCTCAATGGCGTGCAGCGCACCACGGCGCTGGCCGCGGGCGTGATCACCAGTACCATTCCGGCGGTGGTCCTGATCTTGTCCTGGTTGTTCTTGCGCGAACATCTGGGGCGCCGCGCCATCATTGCCGTGGGGCTGGCGGTGCTGGGCATGGTCATCATCAACGTCACCCGGTCGCGCACGGGCGGCAGTGGCTCGCTGACCGGCAACCTGATGGTGGCGGGGGCGGTGGTGTGTGAGTCGATCTACGTGATTCTCTCGCGCCGGCTGACCCAGTCTTTGCCGGCCATTGATATCTGCGCCTACACGCACTTGATCGGCCTGATGCTGATGTTGCCGCTGGGCCTGCCCGCGTTGCTGCACTTTGATCTGGCCAGCGTGGATACCGGCACATGGTTGCTGGTGTTCTGGTACGGGCTGGCCGCCAGCGTGTTGTCGTTCTGGTTGTGGATGAAGGGCATCCGCCACGTTCCGGCGCAAAAAGCCGGGGTGTTTACTGCCGCGCTGCCGGTGGCCGCGGTGACGTATGCCATCGTGTTCCTGCATGAACAACCCATGCTGGCGCATGCCGTGGCGCTGGTGTGTGTGCTGGCGGCGATTTTCCTCGTCAGCTGGCAAGAGCCCGAGTCCCCGGTGGCCAAAGCGCCCCCTTTGACTTGAGTCATGTGTGGGATAACCGCATCAGGGTGCTGCCGTATGGCCCTGTTTGAAACGAATGTTGCATTTCAGGTGTTAAGATAACGGTTCCGCTGTGCGCTGGCCCGGGCTGGCGCGTTGGTCCAATTCTTGTACAACGCCTGATTGCATGAACACCAAGAAAAAATTCCGCGTTCTTTTCGTTTGCACCGGCAACATCTGCCGTAGCCCCACCGCCGATGGCGTCATGCGTCAGCTGGTGCGCAAGGCCGGCCTGCAAGAACGCGTGGATATCGATTCAGCAGGGACGGATGATTACCACGTCAGCGAAGCGCCGGACCGCCGCGCGCAACAGCATGCGCGCAAACGTGGGTATGACTTGTCGTTTCTGCGCGCCCGCCAGGTACACAAGCCGGATTTCTCCCAGTTCGATCTGATCCTGGCCATGGATAAAGGCCACCTGGCCCGGCTGGAGCGCCAGTGCCCGGCGGAGTACCGCGACCGGCTGAAGATGTTTCTGGATTTTGCCACCGGCCAGGCGGGCCAGGATGTGCCTGATCCGTATTACGGCGGCCCGGATGGCTTTGAGCATGTGCTTGATCTGGTCGAGGCCGGTTGTACCGGTCTCGTCAAACATATTGAAGATGTCCTGGCGGCACCGCAGGATTGACGGTAACGCCGCACCGGCCCCGGCAAAGTCCGGGCGGGCAGGGCTGATGGGCTTGAAAACAAAGCGGCGCGCCATGTGCCGCTTTGTTTTTGGTGCCGCATGCACGGGTTGCCCGGGCGGACGACTGCGGCAATCCCTAAGTCCCGGCGTCCGGTTGTAAGGTTGAACTGAAAGCTTGGCCGGAGTAAACTGCGCACCTTTTGGTCTTCAGGAAAGCATTTTCCGTTGATCGTGGCAGCACCCGGAAGTCGCTCGCAAAATGGATTGATTGTGCCGAGATGGCCGTCAGCCTGTTTTGCCAGCGGCTTTGTTGCTGTTGCGGCCGGTAAATCAGAAATGCCCTTCCCTGGTGCATTTTTCTGAACACACAAGCAGATGATCGACGCATTTCTCGTCTCCACCGGCGTGGTTGCCATCGCTGAGATGGGCGACAAAACCCAACTCCTGGCGCTGGTTCTTGCCGCGCGCTTTCGCAAACCGCTGCCTATCGTCGCGGGCATTTTTGCGGCCACCATTTTCAACCACTTCGCAGCAGGCTGGATCGGCGTGCTGCTGGCCGGTTTTATCTCGCACGAAGTCCTGCGCTGGGTGGTCGGTTTTGGCTTTCTGGCCATTGCCGCCTGGGCACTGATTCCTGACCAGTACGAAGAGGGTGAGAGCCCGGTCAAGGCGCATGGCGCGTTTATTGCTACAGCGTTGACGTTTTTTCTTGCCGAAATGGGCGACAAAACGCAAATTGCAACGATTGCGCTCGCGGTTAAATACCAGCCCTTGTGGCAAGTGATTGCCGGCACCACGCTGGGCATGTTGCTGGCCGATGTGCCTGCGGTGTTTGTGGGCAACTGGATCAGCGAGCGCATGCACGTATTGCGATATGTCCGTTTTGTCGCTGCGGCGATTTTTGCCCTGATGGGCGCACTGGCTCTGTCCGGGGTGGGTGGTTAATCACACCGGTTTTTGATCTGGCGCACAACGCATGCGCTGGACATGTTGTTGATCTTGCACTGACGTACGCATCGGAGAAACCGAAAGCAAAAAAATGGGATGGCGCACCAGATGTTGTGCCCAACTGGCAAACACCATCGGGCAAGCGCTATAAACCATTATTCAATCAGCGTTTTTAACGCAACAAACATGTAGTCAGGATAATTTCAAACCGGGGAAAAAGAGATGCTCGAAGCGTTCTTCAAGCTCAAGGAACATGGTACCGACGTCCGTACCGAAGTTCTGGCAGGTTTCACCACCTTTTTGACGATGGCGTACATCATCTTCGTCAATCCTTCCATCCTGTCCATCACGGGCATGGACTTCAACGCCGTGTTCGTGGCGACGTGTATTGCTGCGGCAACCGGTTCGCTGGTGATGGGCCTTGTGGCCAATTACCCGATCGCGCTGGCGCCGGGCATGGGCCTGAACGCCTACTTCACCTTCACCGTGTGCAAGGGCATGGGTGTGCCCTGGCAAGTGGCGCTGGGTGCGGTGTTCATCTCCGGCATCATTTTCCTGGTGGTGAGCCTGTTCAAGGTGCGTGAAGCGATCGTGAACGCGATCCCGCACTCGCTCAAGCTGGCCATTTCTGCCGGTGTCGGTATTTTCCTGGCGCTGATCGCGCTCAAGAGCGCAGGCGTTGTTGTGGGCTCGCCCGCAACCCTGGTGACGCTGGGTAACATCCACGCACCGACCACGCTGCTGGCCGTGCTGGGCTTTTTCCTGATCGTGGCGCTGGAATACCGTCGTATTCCGGGCTCCATCATCATTTCCATTCTGGCCGTGACCGTGATCTCGGTCCTGATGGGTCTGTCCAAGTTCCTTGGTGTCATGTCCGCACCGCCGTCGATCGCCCCGACATTCATGCAAATGGATCTGCACGGCGCGCTGAACGCCGGTCTGCTGGGCGTGATCTTCGTGTTCTTCTTTGTTGATCTGTTCGATACCACTGGTACGCTGATCGGCGTGTCGCACCGCGCTGGCCTGCTGGACAAAGACGGCAAGCTGCCGCGCCTGAAGCGCGCGCTGATGGCCGACAGTTCTGCCATTGTTGTCGGTTCCGTACTGGGTACCTCGTCCACCACCGCTTATATTGAATCTGCGGCTGGCACTGCTGTGGGCGGCCGTACCGGTCTGACCGCAGTTGTGGTCGCGATCCTGTTCCTGATCTCGCTGGTGTTCGCACCGCTGGCCAACTCGGTCCCGGCTTTCGCAACTGCCCCGGCCCTGTGCTATGTGGCTGTGCTGATGGCGCGTGGTCTGGCCGAGATCGAATGGAACGATCTGACCGAATCCGCCCCGGCCGTGATGACCGCACTGGCGATTCCGTTTACTTACTCGATCGCAGACGGTATCGCGATCGGCTTCATCAGCTACGTGGCCATCAAATTGCTGGCTGGCCGCATGCGTGACCTTTCGCCCGCCGTGGTGGTGATTGCGCTCTTGTGGCTGGTGAAATTTGCCTTCTTTGGCTGATCCACTTCAAGGTTTTCCAGGATGAAAGAACCGCTCTACGCCGACTATATCCAGTCGCATATCCGTACCGTGCCAGACTGGCCGCAACCGGGTGTGATGTTTCGCGACATCACGCCGCTGCTGCAAGACCCGAAACTCTTCCGGGTGCTGGTTGATACGTTTGTCCACCGCTATATGGACGCCAAACTGGATGTCGTCGCTGGCGTAGATGCGCGTGGTTTCATCCTGGGCGCCGTGGTGGCCTATGAACTGAACCTGGGTTTCGTGCCGATCCGCAAGAAAGGCAAGCTTCCCTATCTGACCGTGGCAGAGGAATACGAACTGGAATACGGTTCGGCCACGGTCGAAATCCACACCGACGCCTGCAAGGCGGGCGATCGGGTTCTGCTGATTGACGACCTGGTGGCCACCGGCGGCACCATGCTCGCAGCGTACAATCTGCTGCATCGCCTTGGTGCGACGGTGGTAGAAGGTGCAGCGATTGTTGATCTGCCAGAACTGGGCGGCTCCAGACTGATCCGTGATCAGGGTTTGCCGCTGTTTACCATTTGTGATTTTGCCGGACATTGATCGGGGTATCGACCGTGACGCTTGAACTACCTGCAGCCAACACCATTATCGACAACGCAGACTGCCTGCATACAGAACAGGAGGTCCTTGCTGCGATCGACCATATGGCTGCGCGCATTACGGACGCCATGTCCAGCAGCAACCCGATCGTGTACACGATCATGAATGGTGGCCTGATTGTCTCTGGCCATCTGCTGCCCAGGCTGCGTTTCCCGCTGGAGTGCTCTTACCTGCATGCCAGCCGTTATCGCCACGAAACCAGCGGCGGCCAGATCAACTGGCTGGTGCCGCCGCGTGACGACATGAAGGGCCGTACCATCCTGATCATCGACGACATTCTGGACGAAGGCCACACGCTGGCTGCCGTGATTGAAGATTGTCTGAAGCGTGGTGCCAAGGAGGTGAAGGTGGCGGTGCTGGTCGACAAACTGCACGACCGCAAGGCGCCGGGTGTGAAGGCGGACTTTGTGGGTCTGGAGGTGGAAGACCGTTTCCTGTTTGGTTGCGGGATGGATTACCAGGGGTATTGGCGCAATACCTTGTGCATTTATGCGGTGAAGGGGCTGTAAGCGGCCTTGGTGCTTTTTGTGGAATGCCTTGGGGCATTTGGGCGGAACCCGGTTTTTTAACCGGGTTTTGTTTTTTTTGGGGGGTGGGGTGAGGGAGGTGGTGTGGGCAGATGCTGCGGCGCTTTCTTTTGCTGCTGACTCGTCGTTCCTGCGGGCTTCCTTTTGCTGCTGACTCGTCATTCCTGCGAAGGCAGGTGTCCAGTCGTGGTGCGGGTGGATGCTGCGGCGCTTCCATTTGCCCTGACTCGTCATTCCTGCGGAGGCAGGTGTCCAGTCGTGGTGTGGGCAGGTACTGCGGCGCTTCCTATTGCCCCTGAATCGTCATTCCTGCGAAGGCAGGAATCCAGTTGCAATGCTGGGTTGGGCATTGCTGCAAAACCTTTAACCCCTGTTAGCGCCTTGCGGCGCGGGTTTAAAGGCATTTTGATACCGGCGGTGGCCGGAGCACCCTACTTTCTTTGCTTCGCCAAAGAAAGTAGGCAAAGAAAGGCGACCCCAGCCCTGCGGCCCTCCGGGCTGCCCTCAGTCGGTCGGGAGCCTGGGTCTCCCTCCACTCCATCGGCGCTTGGCTTTAATGGGGGAGGAAAGTCAAAAACAACCCCAACTGCAACTGCAACTGCAACCGCAACCGCAACCGCAACCGCAACCGCAACCGCAACCGCAACTCCCGTGGCGGTGGCTATTGGGTTGGCAGTCCTTATGAATTCCGCTCATCTTTCCATGTAGATTCATCAGGCATCGCGGGCGGAATTCGGGTTCATGGTGCGGTAATAAACACGTAAACCATGATAAAATCGGGAATTCTTCTGACCCACCTGGACTTGTCACGATGTTCTCCCGATCCCTGACCATTGCCCAGTACGACCCCGCACTCGCCGAAGCCATGGCCGGCGAAGTGGTTCGTCAGCACGAACATATCGAGCTGATTGCTTCCGAAAACTACACCAGCCCCGCTGTCATGGAAGCCCAAGGCTCCCAGTTGACCAACAAGTACGCCGAAGGTTATCCCGGCAAGCGTTTCTACGGTGGTTGCGAGTTTGTAGACAAAGTCGAGCAACTGGCTATTGATCGCGTGAAAGAGCTGTTTGGCGCGGAATACGCCAACGTGCAGCCGCACTCGGGCTCGCAAGCCAACCAGGCGGTGTATTTCTCTATCCTCAAGCCGGGCGATACGGTGATGGGGATGAACCTGGGTCATGGTGGTCACCTGACTCACGGCTCGCCGGCCAACCTGTCGGGCAAGTTGTTCAAGATCGTGCCGTACGGTCTGAATGAGAAAGAAGAGATCGATTACGACGAAATGGAGCGCATCGCCGTTGAAGCGAAACCGAAGCTGATCATCGGTGGCGCTTCGGCTTATGCCCTGCGTTTTGACTGGGCCCGCATGGCCGAGATCGCCAAGAAGGTTGGCGCTTACTTCATGGTCGACATGGCGCACTACGCCGGTCTGGTGGCCGCGGGTGTGTACCCGAACCCGGTGCCGCACGCTGACTTCGTGACGTCCACCACCCACAAGACCCTGCGTGGTCCGCGTGGCGGCATCATCCTGGCCAAGGCTGAACACGAAAAGATGCTGAACTCCAACGTGTTCCCGACGCTGCAAGGCGGCCCGCTGATGCACGTTATCGCTGGCAAGGCTGTGGCGTTCAAGGAAGCGCTGACGCCTGAGTTCAAGGAATACCAGGCCCAGGTGATCAAGAATGCCCAGGCCATGGCCAAGACGCTGGCCGAACGCGGCCTGCGTATTATCTCTGGCCGTACCGAGTCGCACGTGTTCCTGGTTGACCTGCGTCCCAAGGGCCTGACTGGCAAGGCGGCTGACGCCGTGCTGGGCAAGGCGCACATCACCGTGAACAAGAACGCCATCCCGAACGATCCGGAAAGCCCGTTTGTGACTTCCGGTATCCGTATCGGCAGCCCGGCGATCACCACGCGTGGTTTCAAGGAAGCCGAAGCCGTGCAAGTGGCGCACCTGATCGCTGACGTGCTGGATAACCCGGAAGACGAAGCCAACCTGGCCACCGTCGCGGAAAAGGTGAAAGCCCTGACCGCAAAGTTCCCGGTTTACGGCGCGTAATCAAGGCGTTACCGGTCAGCCAGATCGCGCTGTCATGGCGCGCTGGCTGACAAGGCAGACAGGGTGGGGCGTGGCTCCACCCTTTGCTGTTTCATGATCTTTGATAAATCAGTCACAATGATGCATTGCACATCCGCTCAACCGGCTGCATGTATCACCATCTGACTGGTTGTTTTTCGCCCGTTCCGGGCCTGATCTTTGCCGGAGGCTTCGCGTGAAGTGTCCATTTTGTGGTTCCCCCGATACCCAGGTTGTCGATAGCCGGGTGTCCGATGAAGGTGATGTCGTACGCCGCCGCCGCCGTTGCGCCGTGTGTGACAAACGCTTCACGACCTTTGAAACCGCCGAAGTGCGCATGCCGCAGGTGGTCAAGCAGAACGGCCAGCGCGCCGAATTCGATCGCGAAAAAATCCGCACCAGTTTTCATCGGGCGCTGCACAAGCGGCCGGTGCCGACGCATCTTGTCGACGAAGCCATCAGCCGCATCATCCAGAAAGTGCTGACGGTGGGTGAGCGGGAAATCATGTCGCGCCAGATTGGCGAGATGGTGATGAACGAGCTGGCGCGGCTGGACAAGGTGGCGTACATCCGTTTTGCCTCTGTGTACCGTTCCTTCTCTGATATTGACGACTTCCGCGACGTGATCCGTGAAGTCAGTACCGACAGCAAGGCGCAGCCGTGATCTGGTCTGCCGACGATCTTCGCTACATGCAACGCGCGCTGGTCCAGGCCGCGCGCGGGCAGTATTACGCGCCGCCCAACCCCAGCGTGGGCTGTGTTCTGGTGCGCGATGGCGAAGTGGTCGGTGAAGGTCATAGCCAGCCTGCCGGGCATGCCCATGCCGAGATCATGGCGTTGCGCATGGCCGGTGAACGCGCGCTGGGGGCGACGGCGTATGTGACGCTGGAGCCATGCAGCCATCACGGCCGCACCCCGCCGTGCGCCGATGCGCTGGTCAAGGCCGGTGTGGCACGCGTTGTCGCAGCCCTGCGTGACCCGAACCCGCTGGTAGCCGGGCAGGGCCTGGCGCGCTTGCGGGCAGCCGGTGTGGCGGTTGCGCACGGTTTGCTGGCGGCAGAAGCGGCGGATCATCACCGCGGCTTTCTCAGCCGCATGCTCCGGCAACGCCCCTGGTTGCGGCTCAAGGTGGCCACCTCGCTGGATGGCCGCACCGCCTTGCAAAACGGCCAGTCGCAATGGATTACCGGCCCGCAGGCGCGGGCGGATGTGCAGCGTCTGCGGGCGCGTTCCAGTGCCATGCTGACCGGCATTGGCACCGTGCTGGCCGACGATGCCCAGCTGACCGCGCGCGATATCGACATCGGCCGGCCCTTGCTGCGGGTGGTGGTTGATAGCCGCCTGCGCATGCCGCCTACCGCCAGAATGTTGCAAACGCCGGGCGTATTGATCGCCACGGCATATGCTGAGGAAGGCCGGGCGCAAAAGCTGGTTGATGCGGGCGCCGAGGTGCTGGTGTGCCCGGATGCCGCAGGGCAGGTGGATGTAACCCGCCTTGTGCATGAACTGGGTCAGCGTGGCTGCAACGAGGTCACCGTAGAAGCTGGCGCCAGCCTCAATGGCGCGCTCTTGCGGGCAGGGCTGGTTGACGAACTGGTGCTGTATCAGGCGCCGATTCTGATTGGGGATTCCGCCCGCGGTACCGCCTGGCTTGAGCTGGATGACCTGGCCAACAAGCACGCACCCGTGGTGAAGGAACGGCGCATGGTGGGTGATGACCTGCGCTGGGACTTGCGATTCACTGATTCGGCTCTATTTGTCACGCAGGAGTAGCGAGATGTCTGACACCCAAACCCCCGCGATGCTGTGCCCGGATTGTGGCAAACCACTGGAAGAACTGGTGGCTTGCGGCGCTCGCGACTATTTCTGCAATAGCTGCAACGAACTCAAGTCCAAAACGCGCGTGCGTGAAACCAATGCCGCGTTGCTGGCTGCCCAAAGCAAGGAAAACCACTGAATGTTTACCGGTATTGTTCAAGCCGTTGGCACGATTGAAAAAATCACCCCGTTTGAAGGCGGTCTGACGCTGACCGTGGCCGCGCCAGAACTGGATATGTCTGACGTGGCGCTGGGCGACAGCATCTCGCACAACGGTGCGTGCATGACGGTGATTGAACTGTCTGAAGGGCATCGCTACCGGATTGATGTCTCCAATGAATCGCTGAGCGTCACGGTGGGTCTGGCTGCCGAGGGCGGCAAGGTCAATCTGGAAAAGGCCATGCGCCTGTCTGACCGCGTCGGTGGTCACCTTGTGTCCGGCCATGTGGATGGCGTGGGTCGCGTGGTGAGTTTCGATCCGGTGGGCGATAACCGCGAACTGGTGGTTGAAGCGCCAAAGGCGCTGGCAAAATACCTGGCCGCCAAAGGCTCGGTGGTGGTGAATGGTGTTTCGCTGACCACCAACAAGGTCACAGATGTCGAGGGCGGCTGCCGTTTCTCCATCAACCTGATCCCGCATACGCTGGCCGTGACCACGCTGGGCACTATTCAGGCTGGTGACAAGGTCAACCTGGAGATCGACCTGATCGCCCGTTATGTAGAGCGCATGATGTCGCTGGAGCAAGCGTAAATGGCGGCCAGCATTTCCCCCATCAAGGACATCATTGCCGATATCCGTCTGGGCAAGATGGTCATTCTGGTCGATGAAGAAGACCGTGAAAACGAAGGCGATCTGGTGCTGGCGGCAGATTACGTCACGCCGGAGGCCATCAACTTCATGGCCAAATACGGCCGCGGCCTGATCTGCCTGACACTGTCTGCCGAGCGCTGCCAGCAACTGGCGCTGCCGCTGATGGTGAACAACAACGGCTCCAGCCACGGCACCAACTTTACCGTCTCGATCGAAGCGGCTGAAGGCGTCAGTACCGGTATCTCGGCGCATGATCGCGCGCTGACCATCCGCAAGGCGGTGGCATTTGACGCCAAGCCGGGCGATCTGGTCTCGCCAGGCCATGTGTTCCCGCTGCTGGCGCAACCGGGTGGCGTGCTGGTGCGCGCCGGCCATACCGAGGCCGGCTCTGATCTGGCCATGCTGGGCGGTTTGTCGCCGGCATCGGTCATTTGCGAAATCATGAACGACGACGGCACCATGGCGCGTCTGCCCGAGTTGCTGGAGTTCGCTGCCGAGCATGACATCAAGATCGGCACCATTGCCGACCTGATCCATTACCGCAGCCAGACTGAAACGCTGATCGAATGCAAAGGCCGCCGCACGGTAGAAACCTTTGCCGGCGATTTTGAACTGGCCGTGTTCCGCGACAAACTGACCGAAACCACGCACCTGGCGCTGGTCAAGGGCGAACCGCAGCCCGACAAGGAAACGCTGGTGCGGGTACACGAACCCGCATCGCTGATGGACTGGCTGGATCTCTCGCATTCCGGGCATTCCTGGAATGTGCGCGAATCACTGGATGCCATCGCCAAAGCCGAGAGCGGCGTGATGATCCTGTTGCACCGTACCGAAGACGGCAATGATCTGCTGGCGCGCGCGCTGCCTGAGCTCAAGCTGGAGCAGGTACGCAAATGGGATATGCGCACCTACGGTATTGGCGCGCAGATGCTCAAGTCTTTGGGCGTCGGCAAAATGCGGCTCTTGAGCCCGGAGCGCAAGATTCCAAGCATGACCGGTTTCGGGCTGGAAATTACCGGCTTTGAATTGCCGCGTTGTGCAGAGAAATAAACAGGTTGCCTGCAAAACAAGCAGTGACAGCCGCTATAAATAACCTCATCAAGGATTAACCATGTCGATCAATCCATCGATTCCGTTTATTGCACCCGACTTCAATGGAGAAGGGCTGCGCATTGCCATCGTCATGGCGCGTTTCAATACACCGGTGTGCGAAGGCCTGCGTGATGCATGTCTGGCTGAACTGAAAAAACTGGGCGTCAAAGACGAAGACCTGCTGCTGACCACTGTACCTGGCGCGCTGGAAATCCCGCTGGTATTGCAGTCTCTGGCTGAATCGGACCAATACGATGCATTGATCGCGCTGGGCGCGGTGATCCGCGGTGAAACCTACCATTTTGAACTGGTTTCCAACGAGTCTGGCGCGGGCGTGACCCGTATTGGTCTTGATGCCGGTATCCCGATTGCCAACGCGATCCTGACGACCGAAACCGACGAGCAAGCTGAAGTGCGCGTGCAGGAAAAGGGCACCGATGCTGCCCGTGTTGCCGTGGAAATGGCCAATCTGCAAAAGGCGTTGCGAGCATGAGCGAAGTGAACCAGCCGGGCGCGGACGCGCCGAAGAAGCCGCCGAAGTCGGCCCGTCGCCGCTCCCGCGAATTTGCCATGCAAGGCTTGTACCAGTGGCAACTGACGGGTGAATCCATCCCCGCTATCGAGCGCTTCCTGAAAGAAAGCAGCCCGTACTTCGTCAAGGCCGACGAAGGCTTGTTCAAGTCCATCCTGGTGGGTGGCATCCAGAGCAATGCAGCGCTGACTGAAGCCCTGAAGCCGCACGTGGACCGTGACTTTGAAGAAGTCAGCCCGGTCGAGCGCGCCATTCTGTACGTGGGCGCGCAGGAAATCATCAACATGCCGGAAACCCCGTACCCGGTCATCATCAACGAAGCGATCGAGCTGGCCAAAACCTTTGGCGGTACCGATGGCCACCGTTTTGTGAACGGCGTGCTGGACAAGCTGGCCGCCGAAGTGCGCCCGGTCGAAGTGGAAGCCATCCGCGCCAAACGCGCACGTTGATCGCCACGGTGTCTGTTTCGTTGTGAACGAGTTCGACCTCATCAAGCGTTATTTCAACCCGGCCACCCAGCCCGCTGTGGCGGATCTGGGGATCGGGGATGACGCCGCCTTGCTCACGCCCCGCGCTGGTTGCCAGCAAGCCATTTCGGTCGACATGCTGGTCAGCGGCCGGCATTTCTTTGCCGACGTTGACCCTTGGCGGCTGGGTTACAAATCGCTGGCGGTCAATCTGTCTGATCTGGCGGCCATGGGGGCGGTGCCACGCTGGTTTACCCTGGCGCTGGCCCTGCCTGCGGCCGACACCGCCTGGCTGGACGCCTTCAGCCGCGGCTTGTTTCATCTGGCGCAATTGCACGGGGTGGAACTGGTCGGTGGGGATACCACGCGCGGGCCGCTCACCATCAGTATCCAGATTGCCGGCGAGGTCGAAACCGGCACCGCATTAACACGGTGCGGTGCCAGTGATGGCGACGATGTCTGGGTGTCTGGCGTGCTGGGGGCCGCAGCCGCGGCCGTGGCGCAGCGTACTGATGCACTGCAGCTGGCGCCCGAAATGCTGGCGCGCTGTCTTGACCGGCTGGAAATGCCCACGCCCCGTGTGGCCCTGGGCCGTGCCTTGCGTGGCCTGGCCAGCGCGTGCCTTGATGTCTCTGACGGCATCGTGGGCGATCTGGGCCATATCTGCGAGCGTTCCGGGTTGCGGGCGGAGTTGTTTGCCGAGTCGCTGCCGGTTGATCCGGTCCTTGGCGCATTGCCGCTGGCCACGCAGCAAAAGCTGGCACTGGCCGGGGGCGATGAGTACGAACTGTGTTTCTGTGCGCCTGCGACGCGGCGCGAACAGATTCTCCATCTGGCGCTGGAGCACGACTTGCCCTTGACCAGGGTTGGCCGTATGCTCGCCCCGCTGGCGGGTGCGCAAGCAGTGCAACTGGTCGATGGCCAGGGCGCTGCGCTCGCTTTCAGCCACGGCGCATTCGATCATTTTGGCGCATAGCGCCTGACTCCTGATTTTCACGCTGAAGGTTATTCATGGGAAAGAGCGGAGCCGTCCCGGCGGACTGGCGTTTCTGTTTCAGCCATCCGGCGCATTTCATTGCGCTGGGTTTTGGTAGCGGCGTAGCGCCAAAAGCGCCGGGCACGTTCGGCTCGCTGGCTGCCATCCCTTTGTACGCCGCCATGTTGTATCTGTGGCCGCCCATTTTCATTTTGTCGGTGACTGCGCTGGTCTTCGTGATCGGCTGGTGGGCTGCCAGCAAAACCGGGCACGACCTTGGGGTACATGATCACGGCGCAATCGTGATCGATGAAATCGTCGCCATGTGGCTGGTGTTGCTGGTGGTGCCGGTCAATTTCTGGTGGTGGATCGCCGCGTTTGCCGCTTTTCGTCTGTTTGATATCTGGAAACCATGGCCGATTCGCTGGTTTGATGCAAAAGTGCCGGGCGGTCTTGGCGTGATGGTGGACGATATCGTGGCGGCGTTTTATGCCGTGGTGGTATTGCTGCTGGCGCAGATGCTGTTGTTGCGCGGTTGAAGCGGGCAGGCGGGCGATGAGCCAGATAAAAAAACGGGCCAGATGGCCCGTTTTTTTGTAGCAAGCAAACCGCAGTGCTTACTTGAGCTGGGTTTGCAGCTTGGAGAGGATGTCGTACACAACTTTGGCATCGGCCGGCTTGCCGTCCTTGCCCGTCACGCTCACACGGATCGTGTTGACTTCCTGCTTGAGCAGCACCTGGAATTCGGATTGCTTGGCGACGCCGGCATTCGGGTCGGTCTTCTTCCAGAAAGCCAGCTTGTTCATGAAGCTGTCGCCTTTCTCTTCCTTGCCGATATCGGCTTCGGCCTGCTTCACGTAGTAAGTGCCTTCGGTCCGGTTGCGATCGAACACCACGTAACCGGTGCGGTCCAGCGCCAGGCCCACGCGGCGCCATGCACGGTCATACGTGTCGTTCACGCTCAGTGCCGTGTTGTTCTCAATCAGCGATGCACCATCCGGTACTTTGACCGGTGCGGCCACAACCTGTTGCGCTTGCTGTGCCGGCATGCCGAACTTCTGCAGCATCAGTGCCAGCATCTGGGCTTCCAGTTCCGGATCTTCCGGACGCGGAGTCCAGACGGTCTGGACGCTCGGATCGCCGCCAGCACTGCCACCGTTACGCGGGCTGTCGCTGCCGTTGTCTTTGTAGACTTCCTTCATGCCCTGATGGGTCAGGAAGATTTCCACGGTGCCCGGCTCGGTGCCTTGCTCTACACGGGTGCGGAAGCGGTCCAGCAGGCCGGTAGAGATCACGCCGTCGGCAATCTTGCGCAGCATGCGGGTCACGATGTCTTGCGGCAGATTGGCGCGGTTTTCCTGCCAGTCTGTTTCCATGATGCCGATCGACGGATTGTCGGTAGTCAGCAAGAAGCCGTTATCCAGCCAGAACTGGCGCACTTCCGGCCACAGTTTGGCCGGATCGCCCTGGACAACCAGCCAGCGCTGCGAGCCAGCCTGGACCAGACGGGCCGGCTGATTGGCAGAGACGGTGGAGGCCTTGGCGATGTTGGCTTCTTCGGTGTTCGCCACCGGGGCGACGGCCGGTGCGCTGGCGGCGACAGCAGCCGTGGTGGTCGCTGCTGCTGCGGCCGGGGCCGGGGCGGCGGTCTTGGCTGTTGTGGTGCCGGCAATGGTCTTGCCCGGTACCACGAAAGCGTTGGTGTTGTTCGGCGCGCTCAGATCGGGCGGCACTTCCAGTGTGTTGGTCGAAAGGTTGTCACTGCCGGAACGGTAATCAACCTTGCTCTGGAACGGCATCTGGTCAACAGAAGTACAACCCGCTGCTGCCAGCACGGCAACAAGGGGCATCAGGCGAAACACGTTTTTCATGAGCGGATTCTGCGTCAGGTAATGATCGGATATGGTTTATTGCAGGCCGGCGGCGTGCAGTGCCTTGCGCACCACGGGCTGCGCACTTTCAGAAAGGCGCGTCAGCGGCAAGCGGATACCGCTGCCGATCAGACCCATTTCTTCCAGTGCCCATTTAACCGGGATCGGGTTGGCTTCTACGAACAGATGTTTATGCAGGTCCTGCAGGGCATCGTTGATGGCACGGGCATCGGCAATGCGGCCAGCGGCTGCAGCAACACACAGATCATGCATCTGGCGCGGCGCCACGTTGGCAGTCACCGAAATCACGCCATGGCCACCCAGCAGCAAGAAGGCCAGTGAAGAGGCGTCATCGCCGCTGTACAGGCCAAAGTCTTTGGGCGCGCGCTTGAACAGGTCGGCTGCACGCTCAAGATTGCCGGTGGCATCCTTGAGGCCGACGATGCCCGGCAACTGGGCCAGACGCAGCACGGTGTCATTATTCATGTCGGCCACGGTACGGCCGGGCACATTGTAAAGCAGGGTAGGCAGGCCGGACTCTTCAGCAATGGCCTTGAAATGCTGGAACAGGCCTTCCTGGGTGGGCTTGTTGTAGTAGGGCACCACCGACAGGCCGTACTGCGCGCCGACGTCGCGGGCCTTTTTCGACAGGTGGATTGCTTCGCGGGTGGAGTTGGCGCCGGTGCCGGCAATCACCGGAACGCGGCCGGCGGCCTGTTCGACCACGACACGGATGATCTCTACGTGTTCTTCTACATCCACGGTCGGAGACTCACCGGTGGTGCCAACAGCGACAAGGCCGTCAGTACCCTGCGCGATGTGCCAGTCAACGAACTGCCTCAAACGATCAAAATCAAGAGCGCCGTCGTCCTTCATCGGGGTCACGAGCGCAACCAGACTACCTGTCAGCATGTGCAAATACCTGTATTGTCCACTGGAGTTCGTCGACGCAGGATACCCGTTGCCGGCGAATGTGCAAGCCGCCATTCTAACCGAAGCCAGGCCCGCTTGGCATCAAGAGTGAATGGCAGATTTTGTCACTACGAAATTACATGTTGCGCGCCGCGCCCGGCGCGGCCATCAGCCACGCTTTAACGCCTGGCCAGCCTGGCGGTGCACTTGTGGTGTGTAACAAGACCGCGATTCGAATTGGCCCGTAAAAATTTGAGTAAAAACAAAATCCAGAAGCGATTTTGCGCGTAAGTTACCGGGTTTTAAAATCGAGAATCACCTTGGCAAATACGTTGCGTCGCAGTTGGACAAAACATGGACCAAGGAAATAAAAGCGACAAATCGGTACAAGCAGATGATGGAAATGAAAGGCCGGTTGTTGGCGGCATATCGCTGCAATAGCATGCCCTTCATGTAATAAAAGGCATTGTCTTTCAGTTGCCTGGGCAATTGGAGCAAATGCTTTTTGCGCCTGACATTGCACATGACATAGCACGGTGGAATAATTCGCGTGGGTTTACATGTACCCTGGAAGCGATTACAACACCTTAAGGTGCTGTCTTGTGCAGCCTGAACTCTTATTAAAATTTTTTTCTTACGTATAAACAGGAGGCAACATGAACTTGCTGGGCGGATTACAGAGGTTGGGCCGCTCCCTGCAGCTACCAGTTGCAACATTGCCGGTGGCTGCATTGCTTTTGCGGTTGGGACAACCGGACGTGTTCAACCTGCCGTTCATTGCTGAAGCGGGTGGGGCGATCTTCGGGCAATTGGCACTGGTGTTTGCAATTGGTGTAGCGGTGGGCTGGTCCAAGGATGATGCAGGTGCGGCAGCGCTTGCTGGTGCTGTGGGCTATCTGATTCTCACCAAAGCCATGGTCGTGATCAACAAGGACGTCAACATGGGCGTGCTGGCCGGTATTCTGTCCGGTCTGGTCGCGGGGGCCATGTATAACCGTTTCCACGCAATCAAGTTGCCGGACTGGCTGGCCTTCTTTGGCGGCAAACGTTTCGTGCCGATCATTACCGGTTTGACCATGCTGATTCTGGCGGGGATTCTTGGCTATGTCTGGCCACCGATCCAGGCTGTGATCAAGGACGCCGGTGACTGGATGGTCAGCGCGCACGCCCTGGGCGCTGCCGTGTTCGCCACCGTGAACCGTCTGCTGATCCCGACCGGTCTGCATCAAGTGATCAACGCCCTGGCCTGGTTCCAGATTGGCGACTTCACCTATATGAAGGATGGCGTGTCCACCGTTGCCCACGGCGACTTGAACCGCTTCTTCGCTGGTGACGTGACCGCTGGCCAGTTCATGGCAGGTTTCTACCCGGTCATGATGTTTGGTCTGCCGGGCGCCGCGCTGGCCATGTACCTGGCTGCACCGAAGAACCGTCGCGCCGCTGTCGGTGGCCTGATGTTCTCCGTGGCTTTCACTGCGTTCCTGACCGGTGTGACCGAGCCGCTTGAATTCCTGTTCATGTTCCTGGCCCCGGGCCTGTATTTCGTTCACGCCCTGTTGACGGGTGTGTCGGCCTACATTGCCACCATGCTGGATGTACACGCAGGCTTCTCGTTCTCTGCCGGTGCGATCGACTTTGTGCTGATGTCCAAGCTGCCGGCTGCCAAGAACGTCAGCATCCTGCTGATCATGGGCGCGGTCTGGTTTGTACTGTACTTCGCACTGTTCTCCTTCTTCATCAAGGCATTCAATCTGAAGACCCCGGGTCGTGAAGATGAAGCGCCTGCTGGCGAAGGTGCTGCCCCGGCTCCGGTTTCCGGTGACATGGGTTCGCTGGCTTCTTCCTACATTGCTGCTGTAGGTGGTGTTGGCAACCTGACCGGTATCGACGCTTGCATTACCCGTCTGCGTCTGCAAGTGAATGACTCCAGCATCGTGAACGAAGCTGAAGCCAAGCGTCTGGGTGCTTCCGGTCTGATCCGTCTGAACAAGCAAAACGTTCAGATCATTGTCGGGCCGAAGGCTGAAATGATTGCTGACGGTATGCGTCGTCAAGTCGGTGCTCCGGCTGCTGCTCCGGCCCCGGCCGCTGCTGCCCCGGCGCCGGCGCCGAAGCCTGCTGCTGCCGCCCCGGCACCGGTTGCTCCGGTCGCTGTGCCGACATCGTCCAAGGGTCTGGTTCTGGTTGCACCGCTGACCGGTAACATCGTGCCGCTGGATCAAGTGCCGGATGCTGCATTCGCCAGCAAGGCTGTAGGCGAGGGTATTGCCATCCAGCCGACAGGCAAGTTTGTTGTTGCCCCGGCAAGCGGTACGCTGGTCAAGATCTTCAACAGCAACCACGCTTTTGCCCTGGTGGCAGATAGCGGTGCGGAAATCATCGTTCACATCGGTATCGAAACCGTGAAGCTGGGCGGTCAGGGCTTTACCCGCCTGGCTGAGCAAGGCGCTCACGTGAACGCTGGTGAACCGGTGCTGGAACTGGATCTGGAATACCTGGCTGCCAACGCCCAGTCGTTGATCAGCCCGGTGGTGATCAGCAACTCTGACCAGTTCGCTGGTCTGGCTGATCTGGCTTCCGGTTCGGTTGAAGCTGGCAAGTCTGCGCTGTACACCGTTGTGAACAAGTAATTGTTCAACGGAGCCCCGCGCCGCAAGGTGCGGGGTAAAACAAAAAGCGGAGGGTCGAACGACCCTCCGCTTTTTGTTTGCCTGCTGTTTGTGTTGCCGAGTACGCCCGCAATGGCCTGGCGTCGGGCGATGGCATTGCGCGACGTTTTACGATTGCCGCACACAGATACTGGCCAATAAAAAAGGCGAGCCGCAATGGCTCGCCTTTTTGCTGGAAGCTGAAACCGCTTACGCCAGCAGGTGCTTCACGGCGTCACGTTCTTCAGACAGTTCCTTGTACGTGGCATCCATCCGCGAGCGGCTGAATTCGCTGACCGCCAGACCCTGGATGATTTCGTACTTGCCGTCCTTGCAGGTAACCGGGTAGCCGAAAATGATGTCGCTGTAGCCGTATTCGCCATTAGCCGGAACACCCATGGTGACCCAGTCGCCTTCCGGTGTGCCCAGCACCCAGTTGCGGATGTGGTCGATGGCGGCGTTGGCGGCCGAAGCAGCAGAGGACAGACCGCGTGCCTTGATAATGGCGGCGCCACGTTGTTGCACGGTCGGGATGAACTCGGCTTCCAGCCACTTTTGATCGTTGATCAGTTCAGCGGCGTTCTTGCCGTTGACTTCAGCATGGAAGATGTCCGGGTACTGGGTGGAGGAGTGATTGCCCCAGATGGTCATCTTCTTCACGGCGGTCACGGCATTGCCGGTCTTCTGGGCAATTTGCGTCAACGCGCGGTTGTGGTCCAGACGCATCATGGCGGTGAAGTTGGCCGGGTTCAGGTCCGGTGCGTTCTTCATGGCGATGTAGGCGTTGGTGTTGGCCGGGTTGCCGACCACCAGCACTTTCACGTCGCGGCTGGCGACTTCGTTCAGGGCGCGGCCCTGAGCGGTGAAGATGGCGCCGTTGGCTTCCAGCAGGTCCTTGCGTTCCATGCCCGGGCCACGCGGACGGGCACCTACCAGCAGGGCGATGTCAGCATCCTTGAAGGCCACTTTCGGGTCGTCGGTTTGCACGATGCCAGCCAGCAGCGGGAATGCGCAGTCGTCCAGTTCCATGACTACGCCGTTCAGGGCGGGCAGCGACGGGGTGATATCCAGCAATTGCAGAATAACCGGTTGATCCGGGCCCAGCATCGCGCCGGAAGCAATACGGAACAGGAGGCTGTAGCCGATCTGGCCGGCTGCGCCGGTTACGGCAACGCGTACGGGTTTTTTCATTGATTACTACTCCGCGTAAAAGTGGGCGGGCATCCCGCCATCGACGACAGCGCAGGGCGTGGCCTTGCGCGCCATGAAGCAGCGTGTCCGGTTCTCGTCAGCCCGTATGTTGTGGCAAAGCCGTTGCTACATCTTTTTTGGGGCTTTGGCTGAGGTTGAGCAGGGCAGTACCGAACCAGACTGTTATTACAAAGTGGCGAAAGTCTATCACGCACTCCCGTGCAGGTGGTACGTTTTGGCGGCTTTGTACCGCTATTCGGTGGTTTGTCTTATGTCTTATATAAGACTGTAGTAGACTCCATGGCGACAACATGTTAAAAAGCTGCAAATCATGAAAAAGCTCATTGCCCAATCGCTCTATCAACAGGTGATGCGTGAGGTTCTCACTGATATTGAAACCGGCATGTGGCAAGGCGATGAAGCCCTGCCCAGCGAGCAAGAACTGGCTCAGCGTTTCGGTGTCAGTCAGGGAACCGTCCGCAAAGCGCTGGATGTCCTCGTGGCCAGCAATGTGTTGTATCGGCGCCAGGGTGTGGGCACGTTTGTCACCGACGCAGGGGACGATCTGGGGAACATGCGGTTTGCGGCGCTCAATGAGCATGCGGCAAGAGCCCCCAAGGTTGAAGTGCTGAGTTGCGTGAAAATTCATGCCGGCGAATACCTTGCAGAAGTGCTGAATCTGCGCCGTAGTGCGCCGTTGTGGCAGATCCGCCGGCTGGTGCGGGTTGAGGGTGAAGTGATTGGCGTGGATGAATCCTTGCTGTCCGAGGTGACATTCCCGGCGCTGGATATGCGGCGGCTGCGTGAGCTGGGCGGCAATATCCGCGCCATGTGCTGGCGTGATTATCGTGTCCGGCTCAAGGGTAGCGACATCCGCTACCGCGCGGTGCCGGCGGCGCAGACGGAAGCCAGGCTGTTGCAGATTGAAGTCAACGAGCCGGTACTACAGGTGATTCGCCTGTCGAAAGATTTTGAGGACGTGCCGCAGGTGTGGAGCGCGGCATGGTTCTGTAGTGAGAAATATGCGTTGCAGTCGGTCGAGATGATCGGCTGACGCACAGGTTGTATCCGGGTTGTTCATTTGCCTGAAAAGTGATGTGAACAATCTGAACGATGCAGTGGATGGCAGTAACGGTTCTCAAACTTGTGAGTCAAAAAGAAGGATTTGTGCGTATGAGTCAAACAAGACCCAAGCACCTCGCGCTGTGGCAAATCAGATTGCCGATACCGGGGATAGTCTCGATTCTGCATCGCGCCAGTGGGGCGCTGATGTTTGTAGCGATTCCCTTCATGTTGTATGCCCTCGCAGGTTCCCTCTCTTCCGCGGAGCACTTTGATGCGTTTCGCGCCTGTATTGCCAACCCGCTCGTAAAAATCCTGTTGCTGGTCGTGCTGTGGGGCTTTTTGCATCACGCCTGTGCCGGTGTCCGCTTCTTGCTGCTGGATGTGCACAAGGGTCTTGATCTGGCCACTGCCCGCCTGACTGCAAAACTGGTGCTGGTCGTGAGCCTGGCGCTGACTGTCATCATCGGGGGTCTGACATGGTAAATCGTCACGTCATCGGCGCGCATTATGGTCTGCGTGACTGGCTGGCCCAGCGCGTCACCGCCGTGGTCATGCTGGTTTATACGCTGGCTGTCGTCGTGTTTTTGCTGGCCGCCCACAATCAGGGTTTTGATGGCTGGAAAGCCTTGTTCGCCTGTACCTGGGTGAAAGTGCTGACCCAGATCACCGTCCTTGCGCTGTTGTGGCATGCCTGGATTGGCGTGCGCGATATCTGGATGGATTACATCCAGCCCGTCGGCGTGCGTTTGACCATGCACGTGCTCACGCTGGTATGGCTGCTGGGCAGCCTCATTTATTCCGTTAAAGTGGTGTGGGGTGCCTGATGTCTGTTCCCGTTCGCAAATTTGATGCAGTCATCGTCGGTGCCGGTGGCGCCGGTCTGCGCGCAGCCCTGCAATTGTCTGAAGCCGGCCTGAAAACCGCCGTGCTGTCCAAGGTGTTCCCGACCCGTTCCCACACCGTTGCAGCACAAGGCGGCATCTCCGCCTCGCTGGGCAACGTGCAGGAAGACAAGTGGGAATGGCATATGTACGACACCGTGAAGGGGTCGGACTGGCTGGGCGATCAGGACGCGATTGAATTCATGTGCCGTCAGGCGCCAGAAGTGGTCGTTGAGCTGGAACACTTCGGCATGCCGTTTGACCGCCTGGAAAACGGCAAGATTTATCAGCGTCCGTTCGGTGGCCACATGGCCAACTTCGGCAAGACACCGGTGCAACGCGCCTGTGCCGCCGCTGACCGTACCGGCCACGCCATGCTGCACACGCTGTATCAGCGCAATGTGCGCGCCAACACCCAGTTCTTTGTGGAATGGATGGCGCTGGACCTGATCCGTGACGCCGATGGTGATGTGGTCGGCGTGACCGCGCTGGAAATGGAAACCGGCGAAACCTACGTGCTGCACGCCAAGGCGGTGTTGTTTGCTACTGGCGGTGCCGGTCGTATCTATTCTGCTTCCACCAACGCCTTTATCAATACGGGTGACGGTCTGGGCATGACCGTGCGGGCCGGTATTCCGCTGGAAGACATGGAGTTCTGGCAATTCCACCCGACCGGTGTGGCCGGTGCCGGCGTGCTGATTACCGAGGGCGTGCGTGGCGAAGGCGGCATTTTGCTGAACGCCAATGGCGAACGTTTCATGGAACGTTACGCCCCGAACGCCAAGGATCTGGCCTCCCGCGATGTGGTGTCCCGCGCCATGGCGCTGGAAATTCTGGAAGGCCGTGGCTGTGGCAAGGAAAAAGACCACGTTCTGCTCAAGCTCGATCACCTGGGCCCGGAAATCATCAACCATCGCCTGCCGGGTATCCGCGAAATCGCCATCAAGTTTGCTGGCGTAGATCCGATCAAAGACCCGATCCCGGTGGTACCCACCACGCACTACATGATGGGCGGCATTCCGACCAACTATAAGGGCGAAGTGGTGGCCCCGCAGGGTGACAACCCGGAAGTGCGCGTGAATGGTTTCTACGCTGCCGGCGAGTGCGCTTGTGCCTCGGTGCACGGCGCCAACCGTCTGGGTACCAACTCGCTGCTGGATCTGGTGGTGTTCGGCAAGTCTGCCGGCAACAGCATGATCGACTTCATCCGCAACGAGCGTCCGGACTGGAAGCCGCTGCCGGAAAACGCCGAAGCCTTCTCGCTGGCCCGCCTTGAGCGTCTGGAAAACCAGACCGGTGGTGAAGAAGTGGCCGACGTTCGCGCCGCCATGCAAAAGTGCGTGCAACTGCGCGCTGGCGTGTTCCGTAACGATGAGAACCTGGCCAAGGGCGTGGTGGAGATCAAAGAGATAGCCGAACGCGCCCGGCGCACCCAGATCAAGGACAAGTCCAAGGTCTGGAACACCGCCCGTACCGAAGCGCTGGAGCTGGAAAACCTGATCGAAGTGGCGCTGGCCACACTGATTTCGGCCGAAGCCCGTAAAGAATCGCGCGGTGCCCATGCCCAGGATGACCATCCGGATCGCCACGATGACGAATGGATGAAGCACACGCTGTACGACGGCCAGAAGCGCTCGCTGTCGTACAAGCCGGTGCATACCCAGCCGTTGTCGGTTGAATACATTGCTCCGCAAAAGCGCGTTTACTAATCGGCGAGAGTACACAGATCATGAAAATGCATTTCCAGCTGTACCGTTACAACCCGGATGTCGACGCCAAGCCCTACATGCAGGACTACCACGTCGAACTGGAACCGTCTGACAAGAAGCTGCTGGACGCGCTGGTTCGCCTCAAGGCCGTGGATGACACACTGAGCTTTCGGCGTTCCTGCCGTGAAGGCGTGTGCGGTTCTGATGCCATGAACATCAACGGCAAGAATGGTCTGGCCTGTATTACCGACCTGACCGA
The DNA here is from genome assembly GCF_014645535.1 of Silvimonas iriomotensis. Taxonomy (NCBI): domain Bacteria; kingdom Pseudomonadati; phylum Pseudomonadota; class Betaproteobacteria; order Neisseriales; family Chitinibacteraceae; genus Silvimonas; species Silvimonas iriomotensis. Next base: position 1,355,266 of record NZ_BMLX01000001.1, on the reverse strand, counting down.
ACTGAAGCAGCCGGTGCAGATCCGCCCGCTGCCGGGCCTGCCGGTGATCCGCGATCTGATCGTGGACATGACCCAGTTCTTCAAGCAATACCACTCGATCAAGCCGTATGTGATCAACAACGATCCGGCCCCGGAGCGTGAGCGTCTGCAATCGCCGGAAGACCGCGAAGAACTCGACGGCCTGTACGAGTGTATTCTGTGCGCCTGCTGTTCCACGTCGTGCCCGTCGTTCTGGTGGAACCCGGACAAGTTCGTTGGCCCGGCCGGCCTGCTGGCGGCGTACCGCTTTATTGCCGATACCCGCGACACCGCCATCAACGAGCGTCTGGACAACCTGGAAGACCCGTACCGTCTGTTCCGTTGCCACACCATCATGAACTGCGTTGATGTGTGTCCGAAGCATCTGAACCCGACGAAGGCGATTGGCAAGATCAAAGACCTGATGGTCAAGCGCGTGGTGTGAGGGGCTACTGCGCGCATGCAGAGTGAGTCCCGGCTGTGCTCGTGTTCCTCACGTACATACCGTACGTTCCGGTCGCTGCGCGCAGGCGGAACCCAATCCGCAAGCGCTCGCTACGCCCGAGGCGTCGGCTGATGGTTTGGTGGTATGCCAGGGGCGCGGTTCGGGCGTTGTCTGAAAATGTTTTTGCAGGACTGAGAGCAGTGGACGAAGTTGAAAAGAAACGCATCGTCTGGCGGTCACGCCGGGGTTTGCTGGAGCTGGACATCCAGTTGGAGCGCTTTGTGCGCGACGTGGTGCCCGGGTTCAGTGATGCTGAATGGTTAGCCTATTCGCAGATGTTGTTGCTCTCTGATAACGATTTGCTGGATTACCTGAACGGCAAGGCGCAGTGCCCGGATCAGGGCCTTGTGCCGATGATCGAACGGGTTCGCGCGCAGAGATAGTTTAGATACACGGTCTGACCTCCCCGCGGGGAGGTGCGGCATTGCAAACCAGGAGCTTGTAAACATGGCAGAAAACAAAGTTACTCTGACTTACACCGGCGGCACCATTGACCTGCCGGTCCAGTCGGGCACGCTGGGTCCCGATGTGGTGGATATCCGCACGTTCTCCAAAACCGGGATGTTTACTTATGACCCGGGTTTCCTGGCGACCGCCTCGTGCGAATCCGCGATCACCTTTATTGATGGTGATCAGGGCCAGCTTTACTACCGTGGTTACCCGATTGAGCAACTGGCAGAGCATTCCGACTACCTGGAAACCTGCTATCTGCTGATTTTCGGTGAACTGCCGACGGCCGAACAAAAGGCCGACTTCGTCAAGACCGTGACCCGCCACACCATGGTGCACGACCAGATGACCCGTTTCTTCCAGGGTTTCCGTCGTGACGCGCACCCGATGGCGATGATGGTTGGCGTGACCGGTGCCTTGTCTGCGTTCTATCAGGACAGCCTGGACATCAACAATCCGCGTCACCGCGAAGTGACCATGTACCGCCTGATCTCCAAGATCCCGACGATCGCGGCCATGTGTTATCGCTACAGCAAGGGTCTGCCGTTCAACTATCCGAAGAACGACCTCTCTTACGCGGCCAACTTCCTGCAAATGATGTTTGCCACCCCGTGCGAAGACTACAAGCCCAACCCGGTGCTGGTCCGCGCGCTGGATCGCATCTTCACGCTGCATGCTGATCACGAACAGAACGCTTCGACTTCGACCGTGCGTCTGGCCGGTTCGTCGGGCGCCAACCCGTTTGCATGTATCGCCGCCGGTATCGCATGTCTGTGGGGCCCGTCGCATGGTGGCGCCAACGAAGCCGTGCTGAAAATGCTCGACGAAATCGGTTCGGTCGACAACGTGCCGGCGTTCATGGAAGGCGTGAAGAACAAGACCCACAAGCTGATGGGTTTTGGTCACCGTGTTTACAAGAACATGGACCCGCGCGCCGCCATCATGAAAAAGACCTGCGACGACGTACTGAAAGAACTGGGTCTGGAAAACGATCCGAAGTTCAAGCTGGCCATGGCGCTGGAAAAGATCGCCCTGGAAGACCCGTACTTCATCGAACGCAAGCTCTACCCGAACGTCGATTTCTACTCCGGCATCGTGCTGACCGCGCTGAACATTCCGGTTTCCATGTTCACCGTGATCTTCGCGCTGGCCCGTACCGTGGGCTGGATCAGCCACTGGAACGAAATGATTTCCGATCCGGGCATGAAGATCGGCCGTCCGCGCCAGTTGTACACCGGCTCGCCGCGTCGTGATTACGTGCCGGTCGAGAAGCGCAAGTAATCAGGTTGTGATGTAAAGCAACACGTAGTACCACGGTCCGCGGGCGCGGACCGTGCGCAAGCACCCCGGCCAGGCAGACCGGGGGTTCAGTAGACAGGACACTGGCCATGAAACGAGAGCTGGAACAGTTAGCATTGAATTCTCATTTGTTCGGCGGCAATGCCCCCTTTGTGGAGGACTTGTACGAGCAATATCTGGAAGATCCCAACCTGGTTGATCCGGGCTGGCGTACTTACTTCGACAAACTCCAGCAATTGCCTGGTGCCACCGCCCGCGATATTCCGCGCGCGCCGATCGAAGAGTCGTTCCGCCAGTTGGCCCGCCAGCCGCGCGCCATGGCTGTGCACGCTTCGGTGGCCGAGGATTCGGTCTCGCGCAAACAGGTAGAAGTGCTGCGCATGATGCAGGCCTACCGTCTGCTGGGCAGCCGCAATGCCACGCTGGACCCGCTGTGCCGCATGGACACAGACTACGTCGAAGAACTCGACCCCAAATTCTACGGTTTCACCGAAGCCGATATGGCGCTGACGTTCGGCACCAATATCAAATCGATGGAACGCGCGTCGTTGTCTGAAGTCATCGCCTTTGCCAAGCAGACCTACTGCGGCAATGTGGGCCTTGAGTTCATGCACATGACCAATTCCGAGGCCCGCAAATGGGTGCTGGAATACTTTGAAGAACGCCGCTCCACGCCGTCGTTCAACAAAGACCAGAAGCTGCGCATCCTCAAGCAAGTGACTGCTGCGGAAACGCTGGAGCAGTACCTGCACAAGAAATACGTCGGCCAGAAGCGTTTCTCGCTGGAAGGCGGCGATTCGATGATCCCGGCCATGGATTATCTGGTGCAGATGGCAGGCGAGCAGGGCATCCAGGAAATGGTGATCGGCATGGCCCACCGTGGCCGCCTGAACATGCTGGTCAATATTCTGGGCAAGCAGCCGCGCGATCTGTTCAGCGAGTTCGAAGGTCGTCCGACCACCGAACTGCCGTCTGGCGACGTGAAGTACCACAATGGTTTCTCGGCTGATATCCCGACCCCGGGCGGCCCGATCCATCTGTCGCTGGCGTTCAACCCGTCGCACCTGGAAATCGTCAACCCGGTGGTTGAGGGCTCGGTGCGCGCGCGTCAACAACGCCGCCAGGACCGCACGGGCGACCAGGTGTTGCCGGTGCTGATCCACGGTGACTCGGCCTTTATTGGTCTGGGCACCAACCAGGGTACGTTCAACTTGTCGCACACCCGTGGCTACGGCACGGGCGGTACGGTGCATCTGGTGGTCAACAACCAGATCGGCTTTACCACGTCCGACACGCGCGACACCCGTTCCACGCTGTACTGTACCGACATCGCCAAGATGGTCGAGGCGCCGATCTTCCACGTGAACGGGGATGATCCGGAGGCCGTGTGTTTTGTGGTGCACGCTGCCATGGAATACCGCCGCGTCTTCAAGAAAGATGTCGTGGTCGATATCGTTTGCTTCCGCAAGCACGGTCACAACGAGGCGGATGATCCGTACCTCACCCAGCCGATGATGTACAAGCGCATCGCCGCCCACCCGGGCGTGCGCCAGAAGTATGCCGACAAGCTGATCGCCGAAGGCGTGGTACAAGCCGAACAGACCGCCGCGCTGATCACCGCTTACCGCGCTGCGCTGGATAAAGGCGAGCACGTTGAGCAGACCTCGCTGACGGACTACAAGCGCTCTTACGCCATCGATTTCAGCCGCTACATGGGGACGCACTGGCGTCATCCGGTGGTGACTTCGGTACCGCAGGCCGACCTGGCCCGCCTGACCGAGAAATTCACCACCGTGCCGGAAGGCTTCAAGCTGCACCGTACGGTAGAGAAGGTGGTGGCAGATCGTCGCGAGATGGCTGCTGGCAACCTGAATGTCGACTACGGCATGGCCGAACATCTGGCCTACGCCACGCTCTTGACCGAAGGCTACGCCGTGCGTATCTCCGGTGAAGACTCCGGTCGCGGCACCTTCAACCACCGCCATGCCGTGTTCCACGACCAGAATCGTGAGCGCTGGGACCAGGGCGTGTACGTGCCGCTGCAAAACCTGTCGGATAACCAGGCGCACTTTGCGGTCATCGACTCCATCCTGAACGAAGAAGCGGTGCTGGCCTTTGAATACGGCTATGCGTCTTCTGCACCGGATGAACTTGTAATCTGGGAAGCGCAGTTCGGTGACTTCGCCAACGGCGCGCAGGTGGTGATTGACCAGTTCATCGCTTCCGGCGAAACCAAGTGGGGCCGTCTGTGTGGCCTGACCATGATGCTGCCGCACGGTTACGACGGTGCCGGTCCTGAGCATTCGTCGGCACGCGTCGAGCGTTTCCTGCAGTTGTGCGCCGAGCACAATATCCAGGTGGTGCAGCCGACTGAAGCCAGCCAGGTCTTCCACATGCTGCGTCGCCAGATGGTGCGCCCGGTCCGCAAGCCCTTGATCGTGATCATGAGCAAGCGTTTGCTGAAGGCCAAGAACGCCGCCAGCCCGATCGAACATTTCACCAGCGGCGAGTTCCGCAACGTGATTGGCGATACCGCCGGCCTGGATGCCAAGAAGGTCAAGCGCGTGGTGGTGTGTGCCGGTCAGGTGTATTACGACCTCGACAATGCCCGCCGCGAACGCGAGATCAAGGACATTGCCATTGTCCGCGTTGAGCAGCTGTACCCGTTCCCGACCGAAGAATTGCAGGCAGAAATGGAGAAATACCCCAATGCCCGCGAAATGGTCTGGGTGCAGGAAGAGCCGCGCAACCAGGGCGCCTGGCACCAGATCCGCCATCGTCTGGAAAGCGTGACCACGCAAAAGCAGACCCTGCGCTATGCCGGTCGCCCGTCGTCCGCATCGCCGGCCGTGGGTTACATGAGCAAGCACACCGCGCAGCTCAAGGCTTTCCTCGACGACGCACTGACCCTTTAACAACTCGCCTTCCAACGCGGCAAGCGCATCGCACAGCTTGCCGCGTCTTGTTACCAACAAGAACCAAATTGGAGTAACTCATGATCATTGAAATCAAAGTCCCGCAACTGCCGGAATCCGTTGCTGAAGCCACCCTGTTGCAATGGAAGAAAAAAGAAGGCGAGGCGGTTGCCCGTGACGAAACGCTGATCGACCTGGAAACCGACAAGGTTGTGCTGGAAATCCCGGCACCGCAGGCGGGCGTGCTGGTGTCCATCGTCAAGCACGAAGGCGATAACGTCGGCAGCAATGAAGTGATCGCAACGATTGATACCGAAGCCAAGGCCGCAGGCGCTGCCCCGGCACCGGCCGCAGCACCGGCTGCACAAGTGACTGAAGACAAAAAGCGTGTGGCTGAAGCCGCACAAGCCCACGGCGTGGAAGCCTCTGCCGTTGGCTTTGGCACCGCCGTCATGCCGGCCGCCAAAAAGCTGGCCGCAGATGCAGGGATCGATGCCGGTCAGGTTGCCGGTTCTGGCCGCGGTGGTCGTGTACTGAAAGAAGACGTGCAAGCCGCCATTGCCTCTGGCAGCAAGCCTGCCGCTGCACCGACCCCGGCCGTGCCGGCCTTTGTGCTGCCGCAGGGTGATCGCCAGGAGCAGCGCGTGGCCATGAGCCGCCTGCGCCAGCGCGTGGCAGAGCGCCTGCTGGAATCGCAACAGACCAACGCCATCCTCACCACCTTCAATGAAGTGAACATGAAGCCGGTGATGGATCTGCGTAACAAGTACAAAGACCGTTTCGAGAAAGAACACGGCGTGAAGCTGGGCTTCATGGGTTTCTTCGTCAAGGCTGCCGTGCATGCCCTGAAGAAGTACCCGATTGTGAATGCCTCGGTAGACGGTAACGAGATTGTCTACCACGGCTACTACGATATCGGCGTGGCCGTCGGCAGCCCGCGTGGCCTTGTGGTGCCGATCATCCGCAATGCTGACCAGCTGAGCCTGGCGGACATCGAAAAGACCATCGCTGACTTTGGCAAGCGCGCCCAGGAAGGCAAGCTGACCGTGGAAGAACTCACTGGCGGCACGTACACCATCTCTAACGGCGGCACGTTCGGCTCCATGATGTCGACCCCGATCATCAACCCGCCGCAATCGGCGATCCTGGGCATGCATGCCACCAAGGAACGCGCTGTGGTCGAGAACGGTGAAGTGGTTGTGCGCCCGATGATGTACCTGGCCCAGTCTTACGATCACCGCATCATCGACGGCCGCGAAGCCGTGTTGAGCCTGGTGGCGATCAAGGAAGCGATTGAAGACCCGAGCCGTCTGATTCTGGACATCTGATCTGAATGTGAGGCGTGAGCGGTGAGGTGAGAGGTGCAAACCCTCGCCACTCGCGCTGGCAAATTGCAATGGTGTGCCGGGGTTACACCTCACCCCTCACGCCTTACTCCTCACGGTTAACAACACATGGCACAACAATTTGACGTACTGGTCATTGGCGGTGGCCCCGGTGGTTACGTGGCTGCTATCCGCGCTGCGCAACTCGGTTTCAAGACGGCCTGCGTAGACGAATTCAAGAACGCCGAAGGCAAGCAAAGCCTGGGCGGCACTTGCCTGAACGTGGGTTGTATCCCGTCCAAGGCATTGCTGGAATCGTCCGAGAACTGGGAACGCGTGAACCACAAGTTCGCCGCCCATGGCATCACGGTATCCGGTGCGAAGTTTGATGTTTCCAAAATGCTGGAACGCAAGGACGGCATCGTTGCCAAGCTCACCGGCGGCATCGGTTTCCTGTTCAAGAAGAACAAGGTCACCAGCCTGTTTGGCCACGGCAAGCTCTTGAGCCGCAATGGCGACAAGTGGCAAGTCGAAGTGACGGAGTCGGGCAAGACCGAAGTCGTTGAAGCGACCCACGTCATCATCGCCACCGGTTCCGTGCCGCGTCAGCTGCCGGGCCTGCCGGTGGACAACAAGGTTGTGCTCGATAACATCGGCGCGCTGTCGATTCCGGATGTGCCCAAGAAGCTGGGCGTGATCGGGGCAGGCGTGATCGGCCTGGAAATGGGCTCGGTCTGGAAGCGTCTGGGTGCCGATGTCACCATCCTTGAAGCGGCCCCGGGTTTCTTGCTGGCTGCGGATGAAGCCATTGCCAAGGAAGCGCAGAAGATTTTCATCAAGGAACTGGGCCTGAAGATCAGCACCGGTGTGAAGATCAACAGCACCAAGGCCGCGGCCAAGTCGGTCAAGGTGGAATACACCGACAACGAAGGCAAGGATCACACCGAGACTTTCGACAAGCTGATCGTGTCGATCGGCCGCGTGCCCAATACCTGGAACCTGGCCGAACAAGCCGTTGGCCTGCCGCTGGACGCCCGTGGTTTCATCGAGGTAGACGCCGATTGCCGCACCAGCCTGCCCAACCTGTGGGCCGTGGGTGACGTGGTGCGTGGCCCGATGCTGGCGCACAAGGCGTCGGAAGAGGGCGTGGCCGTGGCTGAACGCATTGCCGGCCAGCACCCGCACATCGACTTCAACACCGTGCCGTGGGTGATCTACACCAGCCCGGAAATGGCCTGGGTGGGCAAGACCGAACAACAACTCAAGGCCGAAGGCGTTGAATACCGCAAGGGCCAGTTCCCGTTTGGCCCCAACGGCCGCGCACTGGGCCTCGGGGAGACTGCCGGCTTTGTCAAAATGCTGGCTGATGCCAAAACCGATCGCATCCTGGGCGTGCACATCATCGGCCCGTTTGCCTCGGAACTGATTACCGAAGCCGTGGTAGCCATGGAATTCAATGCTTCGTCTGAAGACCTGGCCCGCATTGTTCATGCGCATCCGTCGCTGTCTGAAGCCGTGCATGAAGCGGCTCTGGGCGTCGACAAGCGCGGTTTGCATTCTTGATGTGTGAGAACAGAGGTGTGAAGCGTGAGGGGTTAACCCGCAAACCACGCTTTTACGCCTCGCTCCTCACTCCTTACTCCTCACAAGGATTTACAAATGAATCTGCATGAATACCAGGCCAAGGAACTGCTGGCCAAATACGGTCTGCCGGTACAACGTGGCATTCTGGCGGACAGCGCAGAAGCTGCCGCTGCTGCGTACGACCAGCTGGGTGGCAAGTTTGCCGTGGTCAAGGCCCAGGTTCACGCCGGTGGCCGTGGCAAGGCCGGTGGCGTGAAAGTGGTGAAGAGCCGCGAAGAAGCCGCTGAAGTTGCGAAGACCCTGATCGGCACCAACCTCGTGACCTACCAGACTGACGCCGCCGGCCAGCCGGTGCACAGCGTGCTGGTGTGTGAAGACATGTACCCGGTGCAGCGCGAACTGTACCTGGGCGCCGTGGTGGATCGCGGTTCGCAGCGCATCGTATTCATGGTTTCCACTGAAGGTGGCGTGGAAATCGAGAAGGTGGCTGAAGAGACCCCGGAAAAGATCATCAAGATTGAAGTGAACCCGCTGACCGGCATGCAACCGTTCCAGGCACGTGATGCTGCGTTTGCACTGGGTCTGGCTGGCGCACAGGTGAAGTCGTTCGAAAAACTGATGCTGGGCGCATACCAGGCCTTCGTCGAAAACGACTTCGCCCTGTTTGAAGTGAACCCGCTGGCCCTGCGTGAAAACGGCGAACTGGCCTGCGTGGACGGCAAGATCAACCTGGACTCCAACGCACTGTTCCGTCACCCGGACCTGCTGGCCCAGCGCGACAAGTCGCAAGAGAACGAGCGTGAAGTGAAGGCCTCCGAGTTCGAACTGAACTACGTGGCGCTGGAAGGCAATATCGGTTGTATGGTGAACGGCGCCGGTCTGGCGATGGCCACCATGGACATCATCAAGCTCAAGGGTGGCCAGCCGGCCAACTTCCTGGACGTGGGCGGTGGTGCGACCAAAGAGCGCGTGATCGAAGCGTTCAAGCTGATCCTGGCCGATACCTCGGTGCAGGGCGTGCTGATCAACATCTTCGGCGGTATTGTCCGTTGCGACATGATCGCTGAAGCCATTATCGCCGCCGTGAAGGAAGTGAACGTGACCGTGCCGGTTGTGGTGCGTCTGGAAGGCAACAACGCCGAACTGGGCGCCAAGATTCTGGATGATTCCGGTCTGAAGCTGACTTCTGCCCAAGGCCTGAACGACGCAGCACAGAAGATCGTCGCGGCTGTTGCCGCGCTGTGAGGGGTGAGGCGTGAGGAGTGAGGGGTAAACCCTGCTGTTCACGTACATCCTTTATCTTGAGACAGTTATGCAGGGTGCAGTGGTGCAGGTTTTGAGGGTTACACCTCACACCTGATCCCTCACACCTCACAAGGAAAAGCAATGAGCGTTCTTGTAAACAAAGATACGAAAGTGCTGGTGCAGGGTTTCACCGGCAAGAATGGCACCTTCCACGCTGAACAAGCGCTGAAGGTCGGCACCAAGGTCGTCGGCGGCGTGACCCCGGGCAAGGGCGGTTCCGAGCATCTGGGCCTGCCGGTGTTCAACACCATGAAAGACGCTGTGCGCCAGACCGGTGCTGATGCCTCTGTCATCTACGTGCCGGCAGCTTTTGCCAAGGATTCCATCCTGGAAGCGCTGGACAGCGGCGTGAAGCTGATCGTGTGTATCACTGAAGGCGTGCCGACCATCGACATGTTGTACGTGAAAAAGGCCGTGGACGAAGCCGGCGTGCGCCTGATCGGCCCGAACTGCCCTGGCGTTATCACCCCGGGCGAGTGCAAGATCGGCATCATGCCGTGGCACATCCACAACCCGGGCCGCATCGGCATCGTCAGCCGCTCCGGCACGCTGACCTATGAAGCCGTGGCGCAAACCACTGCGCTGGGTCTGGGCCAGTCCACATGTATCGGTATCGGCGGCGACCCGATCCCGGGCACCAGCCACATCGACGCCCTCAAGCTGTTCCAGGACGATCCGGATACCGACGCCATCATCATGATCGGTGAAATTGGTGGCTCTGCTGAAGAAGAAGCCGCCGAGTTCGCCCGTCAGTACGTGACCAAGCCGGTGGTGGGTTACATCGCCGGTGTGACTGCCCCCAAGGGCAAGCGCATGGGCCACGCTGGCGCCATCATTTCTGGCGGCAAGGGTACGGCTGAAGAGAAGTTCAAGGCTTTCGAGAAAGCTGGCATTGCGTACACCCGCAGCCCGGCTGAAATCGGCAAGACCATGCATGAACTGCTGAAGTCCAAGGGCATGATCTAAGTCATTGATCGTGTTTCTGGCCTGACAAAAAGCCCGCGTTTGCGGGCTTTTTGTTTGATTGGCGCTGGCTGGGCGCGGGCAGGGCATGCCAGTATCATGAAGTCCCGATAAAAACAGTCAACCCGGAGTGGATTCATGCGATTCAACGCCTTATGGGCAGGATGTCTGCTGGCCGTGGCCGCCCAGGCGCATGCCGACGGATTACGTGCGCCGCAAACGCTGCGCTTTGATGATCAAACCTGGAGCCAGGTCTGGCATAAAAAAGCAGGCAAGCAAGAAGTGTATGAATACACCACCAACGGCGAGCAATCGGAAGACTGGAAATGGACTCGCCTGATCACGCTGAATCGGCTCAATACCGGCAAGATCACGGCGCTGGAATGGAACAAAAGCGTCTCTATCCAGCTGCAAAAGGCCAAAGTGCAGGATTTCCAGCTGGGTGAGCGCAACAACGATCAAGACGCCACGGCGTTGATCATTTACCCGCCCAGCCCCACGCATCCGGTGTACGAGACCAATGCCTGGCTGACGCGTTATGTGCAAAGCTGCGGTGGCCTTGTGAGCTGGCAGCTGGCGCGGCAAATAGCCGATGCACCGGCAGATGCCAGTGCCGATGAAAAACAAAAGGCACACGTCGCCGCCGCCGATGCGGCCCGGGCGGATCTGGCGCTCTTGCTCAAGCAAGACTGGCAACCCGAATGTGAATGATAGCCAACTAAAAAAGCCCGCAACCGCGGGCTTTTTTGTTGGCGTTGCCAGGGCTTATTTGCCCGAGGCGATGCGGTCCTGAATGTGTTTGGCGCGGTCAGCAGAGGCCGGGTGCGAGCTCATGATGCTGCTCTGGCCGCCATCGAGCTTCGCCAGTTTCTGGAAACTGGTCACCAGCGCTTGCGGGTTGTAGCCCTTGCTCTTCAACAGATCAAACGAGTAATCATCAGCCTGGCTTTCCTGCTTTTGCGAGAACTGGGCGTTGACCAGTTGCTCACCCAGATCAGCCAGTTGCGATTTGCTCAGCGCGCCCACCGTGCCGCCGACCGAGCCGGCTGCGCCGCGCGCTGCGCTAACGCTATAAGCCACCTGGGCGGCTTTCTTGGTGTGACCCAGTGCGACGTGGCCGATTTCATGACCCAGCACGGCGCGGACTTCATCGTCGGTCATCAGGTCCATCAGACCGCTGTATACGCGCACGCAGCCGTTGGCCATGGCCCAGGCGTTCACATCCTTGGTCTGGTACACCTTGAAGTTCAGCGGGGCGCCGTTAACGCTGGTGGGCAGGCCCTTGCTGACGTTGGCCAGGCGTTTCACGTAGGTGCTGCTGGCGGCGGCGATCTGGTTCTTGCTGTCCTGATCCTGGCAGGACGCCACAGACAGTTGCTGAACGTCGCTATCAGTCAGCATGGCGGCCTGGGCCGCTGTCGCGCCCGATTGCATCAGCGCATTGGTATCCATATTGGCGCAGCCCGCCAGCAGCAGGGCGGCCACAAGGGCAGGGGTGTAAAGACGGCGTTTCATGTGCGGTTTCCTTTGTATTGCCGGTCTGGTGTCAGCCGGTGAGCCTTGATTGTTGCCTGTAGCAGGCAATTTTCCTATCGGACTTTCCGCAATCAGAGGGTAAATGCCGGATTTTTCATGACATTTTGTCAGGCGCTCAATGGCGTTCCGCAAGCGGGGCGGGTGTTTCTGGCGGGAGCGCACCGCCGGTTGCGCCGCCCAGCGCGGTTTGCCGCTGCGTTGGCGTGATGACAACGGTGTTGCAAAAATGTACTGGCCGCCAGCGCGCTACAGTAAGGCGCCTACCGTTCGTCTTTGCGCGTTGTTTGCGCATGCGGGGGCCTGTTTTGGGCGCTGATGGCCCGTCTGCGGATCATGCTTACAGTTTTACGCAAATGGAATATTTGAAAACCGATTAAAAACAAGCAATTGTCATTTTATTGATTCTCAAATGGCATAACCGGGCTTGTCAGAAAACGCCAGAAATATGCACCATTGTGGTGAATTTATAGTAAAAAACGCTGGCCAGATCGCCCCTGGCTAGTGCAGCGCAATACGAAATGCAGTTGACGACGGCAGGCGAAATGAACGTAAATTGTAGTGCGCAAACGTTTGCTACATCCGGCTCTGCCAAGGCAGGGCCAGCAATCCAGATTGCGCATCTTTTTTAGCTTGATGCGCAAACGTTTGCTTTATCAAAATCACCAAATCAGTGCAGTACAAATCGATGATGAGGAGTCCCAGCATGAAACATAATTTCCGTCGCCTGGCCGCGATGACAGTTGCAGTCACCGTCGCTGCCGTGTTGCCGATTTCCAGCGCCTTTGCCGCTGATGCACACAAGCCCAAGGTTGCGCTGGTGATGAAGTCCCTGGCCAACGAGTTCTTCCTGACCATGGAGAACGGTGCCAAGGATTACCAGAAGGCCAACGCCGCCCAGTTTGACCTGATCACCAACGGGATCAAGGACGAAACCGACACCGCCAACCAGATCCGCATCGTCGAACAGATGATCGTTTCCAAGGTGGACGCCATCGTGATCGCCCCGGCAGATTCCAAGGCACTGGTGCCGGTGGTGAAGAAGGCCGTTGATGCCGGCATCATCGTTGTGAACATTGATAACAAGCTCGACAACGACGTGCTCAAGTCCAAGAACCTGAACGTGCCGTTCGTTGGCCCGAACAACCGCGCAGGCGCCAAGCAAGTGGGCGACTACCTGGCCAAGAAACTGAAGGCCGGTGACGAAGTAGGGATCCTGGAAGGTGTATCGACCACCACCAACGCCCAGCAACGTACTGCCGGCTTCAAGGATGCGATGACTGCCGTGGGCGCCAAGATTGATTCGGTGCAATCGGCCGAGTGGGAAATCGACAAGGGCAACAGCGTTGCTGCCGCCATGCTGAACGAATACCCGAACATCAAGGCACTGCTGGCCGGTAACGACAACATGGCCATTGGCGCCGTGTCTGCCGTGCGCGCTGCGGGCAAGCAAGGCAAGGTGATGATTGTCGGTTACGACAACATCAACGCCATCAAGCCGATGCTGGCGGACGGCCGTGTGCTGGCGACTGCCGACCAGTTTGCTGCCAAGCAAGCCGTGTTCGGAATCGACGTTGCCCTGAAGGCCATCAAGGATCACAAGAAGCAGGCTGATCTGGCTGGCGCCGTAGAAACACCGGTACAACTGATCACCAAGTAAGCGCGCCTGACAAACATGGTCTGGCGGCGTTGCACGCACGTGCCTTATCCACACGGATTGCCGGCCCTGAAACCGGGGTGCCAGGGGCCTGTGCAGGTGCGTTGCCAGACTTGTTTTGCTGATTTTTGTCAGCCGCTTTCAGCGTAGTTGAGTAACAGGTATTCGGGTGCAGCGTCCCCATGCGCTGCACCCGGGCCCGAGCCCGATCCGGTGCCACGGTGCTGGCAAGCCAGCAGGGTTCTGGCGCATAACAGGACAAGATCATGTCGTCTGATCGTGAAATCATGGCCGTCACCGGCGTGGGCAAGGATTACGCCACAACGGTACTGGCCGATGTCAGCCTGCAGTTGTTTGCGGGTGAAGTGCTGGCGCTGACGGGTGAGAACGGCGCTGGCAAGAGCACGCTATCCAAGATCATTGGCGGTCTGGTGGCCCCCACGCATGGCCAGATGAACTATCTGGGCCAGCCCTACGCCCCGCAAAGCCGCACCGCTGCCGAAGACGCCGGTGTGCGCATGGTGATGCAGGAACTGAACCTGCTGCCCACCTTGTCGGTGGCAGAAAACCTCTTTCTGAACAAATTGCCGCGCAAGGCTGGCTGGATTTCCCGCCGGCAATTGCGTGAAGACGCCCGCCGCGCCATGGCGCAGGTGGGGCTGGACAGTATTGATCCGGACACGCTGGTCGGTGATCTGGGCATTGGTCACCAGCAAATGGTGGAAATCGCCCGCAACCTGATCGGTGAATGCCGCGTGCTGATCCTGGATGAACCCACGGCCATGCTGACCGCGCGGGAAGTGGATCTGTTGTTTGACCAGATCGCCATCCTCAAGGCACGTGGTGTAGCGCTGGTGTATATCTCGCACCGGCTGGAAGAACTGGCTCGTATTGCCGACCGCATTGCGGTGCTGCGCGATGGCCGTCTGGTCTGTGCGGATGACATCAACCGCTATACCAGCGACCAGCTGGTGACGCTGATGGTGGGCCGTGAACTGGGCGAGAAAATCGATTTTGGCGTGCGTCATATCGGCGAGCCCATGTTGTCGGTACAAGGCATGCGCCGTGGCAACGTGGTGCGCGATGTGTCGCTGGAAGTGCGCAGTGGCGAAATCTTCGGCATCAGCGGTTTGATCGGCGCCGGGCGCACAGAACTGATGCGGTTGATCTACGGCGCCGACAAGGCCGACGCAGGCACGATCCAGATCGGCCACCCGCTGCGCACGGTCTCGATCAACTCGCCGGTGGACGCCGTGCGTGAAGGCATTGCGCTGATTACCGAAGACCGCAAAGGGGAAGGGCTGCTGCTGTCGCAGTCGATTGCCGCGAATGTCTCGCTGGGCAATATGGATGCCGTTTCCAGCCACGGCATCATTGATCAGCAGAAAGAAACCGCGCTGGCCCAGCGCCAGATTGCCGCCATGCGCATTCGTACTTCCGGTGCGGCCCAGACGGTGCAGGAACTCTCTGGCGGCAATCAGCAAAAAGTCGTGATTGGCCGCTGGCTGGAGCGCGACTGCGACGTGCTGCTGTTCGACGAACCCACCCGCGGGATCGATATCGGCGCCAAGTTTGATATCTACGCGCTGTTTGGCGAACTGGCGCGCAAAGGCAAGGCGCTGGTGGTGGTGTCCAGCGATCTGCGTGAACTGATGCTGATTTGCGACCGCATTGCGGTGCTGTCTGCCGGCAAGGTGACGGGCACGTTCGAGCGCGACACCTGGACCCAGGATGCCATTCTGGCCGCGGCCTTTGCCGGCTACCAGACGCGTGACCGCATGCTGGCCGAAGGCCATGCCGAGCCCGCCAGCGCTTGAAGTCCCGACACAACAAACACATTGCAAAACCAGGATGCAGACCACGCTGACACAGCGTGGTGACAGGAGTGGATCAAATGACTGACCAACAAACCAACGCCGTCGCACCGGATGCCCAGGCACCCGCTGCTGCGCCGTCGACCGCGCTGCCCAACAACAATGGCGGCATCATGCGCGGTCTGAGTACTTATCTGGGCCTTGCCGGCGCGCTGATCGCGATGATTGCGCTGTTCTCGGTGCTCAGTTCGCACTTTTTCACCTACGACACCTTCAGCCTGATCGCCAACCAGATTCCTGATCTGGTGGTCATGGCGGTGGGCATGACGTTCATCCTGATCATTGCCGGTATCGATTTGTCGGTGGGTTCGGTCCTGGCGCTGGCCGCATCGGTCGTCAGCGTGGCTGCGCTCAAGTACCAGATGGGCCCGTGGTCGTCGGCCTTGCTGGGCATGGGCGTGGCCGCACTGGCCGGCGCGCTGACCGGTACAGTCACGGTGGCGTGGCGTATTCCGTCGTTCATTGTGTCGCTGGGCGTGCTGGAAATCGCCCGTGGTCTGGCTTATCAGCTGACCAACTCGCGCACGGCCTATATTGGCGCGCAGTTTGACTGGCTCTCCAACCCGATCGCGGTGGGGATTTCGCCGGCTTTCCTGATTGCCGTGGCGGTCATGATCATTGCCCAGCTGGTGCTGACCCGCACCGTGTTCGGCCGCTATCTGGTCGGCATCGGGACCAACGAAGAAGCCGTGCGCCTGGCAGGGATCAACCCCAAGCCGTACAAGCTGGCCGTGTTTGCGCTGATGGGTCTGTTGTCGGGTCTGGCCGCGTTGTTCCAGATCTCGCGTCTGGAAGCCGCTGACCCCAATGCGGGTCAAGGCATGGAACTGCAAGTGATCGCGGCGGTGGTGATTGGCGGCACCAGCTTGATGGGCGGGCGTGGTTCGGTGATCGCCACTTTCTTTGGTGTGCTGATTATCTCGGTACTGGCGGCTGGTCTGGCGCAGATCGGGGCCAATGAACCGACCAAACGCATCATTACCGGTGCAGTGATTGTGGTTGCGGTGGTGCTGGATACCTATCGCAGTCATCGCGCCAAAAAGCGCGCCTGATCCTCTGCCAACAAAAGAACCGGAATAACAGACCATGGCCACCATCAAAGACGTCGCTACGCTGGCAGGCGTGTCGTTTACCACGGTATCGCACGTGGTGAACCGCACGCGCCCGGTCAGCCGTTCAGCACGCGAAAAAGTGGAACAGGCCATTCGCCAGCTCAATTACGTGCCTTCTGGCGTGGCCCGTTCGCTCAAGGTGCGGGCCACATCGACCATCGGTTTGCTGGTGCCCAACAGCACCAACCCGTACTTTGCCGAGCTGGCGCGCGGGATAGAGACACGCTGCGAGCGCAATGGCTACTGCGTGTTTCTGTGCAACTCGGACGATGATCCAGAAAAGCAGCGCAATTACCTGCGGGCGCTGCGTGAGAAACGCATCGACGGCCTCGTGATTGCCTCGGCCGGGGACAACTACTCGCTGATGCAGGGTCTGGTCGATAACCACGTGCCAGTGGTCATCGTCGACCGTGAAGTCGAGGGCGTGGCAGCAGATCTGGTCGAAATCGACCACGAACTGGGTGCCTACGTTGCGACCAGACACCTGCTGGAACAGGGGCATCGGCGCATTGGCTGTATCAGCGGGCCATCGACCATGGCTGTGGGCACGTTGCGGGTGGCGGGTTTTCGCCGCGCCATGGCAGAGGCGGGCGTGCCGGTATTGCCCGATGCCGTGGTAGAGAGCGATTTCTCCAGCCCGGGCGGCTACTACGCGGCGTCGCGCCTGTTTGCCGGGCTGATGCCCACCGCCATTTTTGCCGGCAACGACATGATGGGCATTGGCGTGTTGCGGGCCGCGGCAGAGCGGGGGATCCGCGTACCGCAAGATTGCTCCGTCATCGGTTTCGATGACATTGAACTGAGTCGTTATGTATACCCGGCGCTCTCCACGGTCGGGCAGTCGATTCCCCAACTGGGCGAACAAGCCGCGCAACTGCTGCTTGATCGCATCAACGGCACGGCCTCCGGCACGCCGCGACGCCAGATTGTGGCGCCACAACTGACGCTGCGCGAATCCACCGCGCCCTGCGTGTGAGGCTGGCGCCGCCCGATTTGAATAACCTTGCAACGCACACAAGAAAAACGGCAAGACCGCAATGCGCGGCAGAACACAGGAAACAAGGCAGTGAACGCAGTCAACAGCAACAAAGATGAACACAAGGCCGGCCATGTGCTGATCGTCGGCAGTCTGAATATGGACCTGGTGGGCCGCGCGCCGCGCCTGCCCAAGCCGGGCGAAACCTTGTCCGGCACGTCTTTTGCCACCATCGCCGGCGGCAAGGGCGGCAATCAGGCGGTTGCTGCGGCACGCCTGGGCGCGCACGTGGCCATGATTGGCGCCACCGGCGCAGACAGTTACGGCGCTGCGCTGCGCGCTGGTCTGGCGGACGAGGGCATCAACTGCAGTGGCATTACCACGCGGGCCAATACGCCCACCGGCGTCGCCATGATCATTGTGGATGATGCCAGCCAGAACGCGATCCTGATCGTACCGGGCGCCAATGGCGAAGTGACGCCGGCTGCCATCAAGCAACACGAGGCGCTGGTCGCCACCGCCGATGTGGTGGTCTGCCAGCTGGAAGTACCGCATGACACCGTGCTGGCCGCGCTGCAAACCGCGCGCCGCCTGGGCAAAGTCACCATCCTGAACCCGGCACCGGTCAGCGAGCCCTTGCTGGCGTCCTGGTTGCCGGAAGTCGATTACCTCATCCCCAACGAGATCGAAGCCGCGACGTTGTCCGGTATCGCCGTGGATTCGCCGCAGGACGCGTGCATTGCCGCCCAACGCCTGCGTGCCCTGGGTGCCCGCAATGTGCTCATCACCCTGGGCGCCCGTGGTCTTGTGGCATTGACTGGGGAGGATATGGCGCATTACCCCGGTACGCCGGTCAAAGCCATCGATACCACCGCCGCTGGCGACACCTTTACCGGCGGTTTTGCTGCAGCGCTGGCGCGGGGTGCCAGCGTGCATGACGCCATTTTGCTTGGTCAGCGGGCGGCCGCGATCTCGGTCACGCGTGCTGGCGCGCAGCCATCCATTCCGTATCTGCATGAAGTGGAGCAAACCGCATGAAGAAAACCAAGGTGCTGAACAGCGCGCTCTCCCGCGTGATCGCCGCGCTGGGGCATGGCGACATGATCCTGATTGCCGATGCTGGCATGCCCACGCCGCTGCACGCGCCGGATGTGGAAATCATTGATCTGGCGCTGACCGCCGGCACCCCGGCGTTTGCCGAGGTGCTGGCCGTGGTATTGAGCGAAATGCAGGTGCAATCGCATGTGGTCGCCCAGGAAATGCTGGATGGCCGCCTGCCGCCGCTGGCCGCGCTGGACCAGTCTGCCACCCTGACGGGCGAGCGCCAGGTGGTCAGCCACGAAGCGCTCAAGGCCCTGAGCCACAACGCGCGCGCATTTATCCGCACGGGTGAATGCACGCCGTATGCCAATGTGATGCTGGTGGCCGGCGTTACCTTCTGATTCTGGCCATCTGCCGGCCAGTTGAATTTGCTGTTTTCCCTCTCCTGACATGACCGCGTGGCCTGCGGTTGTGTCGGGCGCTGTAGTCGTTCCGTAGTTGTATTTCTGAAATCTGCACGACCTTGCTTACGCCGGATTCTTTCCAGACTTCGGGCGGGGATTCGTGCACGCCGCATTTTGAGAAAAACCAAGGAGACAACATGAAGAAAACAGTTTTATCCGTGCTGTTGCTCGGTTCCGCTTTACTGACCGCATGTGGTGGCGACAACAGCGCCAGCACGCCAGCACCCAAAATCATTATCGATTCTGACTTCAACACCATGGGCGATGATGGCCAGTTGTTTGTCATGGCCACGCAACTGATGGCGCAAGGCAAGGTCAACGTGCTTGGCCTGACCATAGAAAGCGGCAACGGCTGGCTGATGCAGGAACAAAGCGATGCACTCAAGGCGGTGGAACGCATGGGCGTCTCGCAGCAGATTGGCGTATACGGCGGCGCGGATTACCCGCTGACGTACGATGTGAACAGCATCAACGCCCAGATTGCCGCTAACCCCAACGGCTGGTTTGGCGCGTGGATGTTCCCCAAACCGCAAACTGCGGCAGACTTGACCGCACCCCCGGATGGCTTTGCCACGCATACCAGCCTGCAGGGCCAGAACGCGTCTGATTTCATGATCCAGACCATCAAGGCGCACCCGCACGAAGTCACCATTCTGGAAGTCGGCCCGGCCACCAACCTTGCCATTGCCTTGCGCAAGGCGCCGGAAATTGCGCCGCTGATCAAGGCCATTGTGTATATGGGCGGCAATATCAACGTGCCCGGAAATTCCAATGCGGTGGCGGAGATGAACTGGTGGTTTGACCCGGTCGCCATCCAGGAAGTCTTGCGCCAGGATATTCCGCAATCGGTCATTCCACTGGATGTCACAGACACCGTCCCGCTCGATCAGGCCACCTTTGATGCCATTGCGCACAACCCGGCCAGGCAGACCATCGTCACGCAGATTTACGACACCGAAAACGCGCAGTTCCTGGGGCCGGACGCGCATATTTTCGATACTTTGACCATTGCCTGGCTGCTTGATCCGACCATGGCGACGCAAACCACAGATGCTTATCTGAGCATCAACACCACGCTGTCCGATCAGCAAGGGCAGGTCACCGCCAGCACCACGACGCCAATTGCCGGTGGCTCTGTGCGCAAGATCCGTTACGTGAGCCAGTTTGATAACGCCCGCTTTCTGGCCGAATACATCGACCTGCTGACCCGCCCGGTGCCGGTGACATTGCCCGTATTCTGAACTCCACTGCCCCAATGATGACCCCTGTACGGTTTTGCCGGGCAGGGGTTTTTATTGCCTGCATGCGCCGGTAGAGAAAGATTTTCTTCTTATGACGCGCAGATATCCTGATTTGTGACCTGGCCGGGATCGGAGAAAAATCCAGTCATGCCAAGCGGCTCTGTCAAAGCAAAGTGCGATGCCAGATCAATATGACCGCATAGAAAAACCATGCCACATCCCGAAAAAGGAACGACAACATGATGCAAGACTGGAATCACTATCGCGACGCATTGCTGGCCCGCGTGAACGACTTCGCCAAGCTGAGCCCGGACGTATTGCGTGGTCTGCAGACGGTGGAAAACAGCGCCGCCCGAACCGGCCACCTGGACGCCAAAACCCATGAACTGATTGCGCTTGCCGTGGCGGTCACTACCCGATGCGATGGCTGCATTGCAGTTCACACCAAAGCGGCGGTGGCGCAGGGCGCGAGCCGCGAAGAAATTGCCGAAGCGCTCGGCGTGGCCATTGCGCTCAATGCCGGTGCCGCACTCACTTACACCGCGCGCGTGCTGGAAGTACACGACCAGCTCACCCCGGCCTGATCTACCCCGAACACATCTTTCTCTGATTCTGTGATTCTCTGAATAAAGGAAAACATCATGACTACCCAGACATTTACCGGTCGCAAACTGCTTGTCGTTGGCGGCACCAGCGGCATGGGCCTTGAAACCGCAAAACTGATCGCAGCCCAGGGCGGCGCGGTTGTGGTCATCGGCCACAACACCGGCAAACTTGAAACTGCGCGCCAGAGCCTGCAGCAGTCGGGCGGGCAGGTGGATGTGATCGAGGCCGATCTGACCTCTGCCGCCGGTGTGGACGCGCTGATCAGCACGCTGAACCAGCGCCATGCCGATATCGACTTGCTGGTGAACGCAGCGGGCGTGTTTTTTCCCAAGCCGTTTCTGGACCATGGCACGTCTGACTACGACCAGTATCAGGCGATCAATCGCGCGTTCTTTTTTGTGACGCAGGCCGTGGCAAAAAATCTGGTCGCCGCGGGCAAGCCGGGCGCGATCGTCAATATTGGTTCGATGTGGGCGCAACAAGCCATTGAAGCCACGCCGTCGTCGGCGTATTCCATGGCCAAGGCCGGTTTGCATGCGCTGACCCAGCATCTGGCCATGGAACTGGCCGGCAAGGGCATCCGCGTAAACGCCGTGTCGCCGGCCGTGGTGCAAACGCCGATCTACGAAGGGTTCATCCCCAAAGAAGAAGTCCACGGCGCGCTGCAGGGCTTTAACAGCTTCCACCCGATCGGCCGCGTAGGTACACCGCTGGATGTGGCTGAAGTGGTCGCGTTCTTGCTGTCTGACAAGGCCGGCTGGGTGACCGGGGCAATCTGGGATGTCGACGGTGGCGTCATGGCCGGTCGCAATCTGGCGTAACACAGACGGGCGCGGCGCTGCCGCGCCCTTAAGGTTAAGGATCAACCCATGTCCAGTCTCACTTCACCGCGTTCCGTGCTGATTGCCGGTTACAGCGCGGGCTTTGGCGCAGCGCTTGCCCGGCATTTTGAAGCCGCGGGCTACACGGTAATCAAAGCCTCGCGCTCTGGCGACGGAGAACAGCTTGATCTGACCGACGAAACCGCGGTTCACCAGTGGTTCAGTTGTCTGGATCGTGATTACCCGCCGCTAGCCGGTGTCATTCACAACGTCATGGCGTTTTTGCGTGAACCGCTGTTGAGTACCACGGCGGCGCAACTGGAGTCCGTCTGGCGGGCCAGTGTCATGAGTGCCTTTCTGCTCACGCGGGAGGCCGTTCCGCGGCTGGAAAGCCAGGGCGGCGGTACGCTGATTTACTCGGGCGCATCGGGCAGTCGCCGTGCCGGGCCGGGTTTTGCCGCGTTCAGCTCCGCCAAGTTTGCCTTGCGCGGGTTTGCCCAGGCGGTGGCGCGTGAACACGGCGCGCGCGGCATTCATGCCGTCAGTGTCATCATTGATGGCCTGATCGCCAGCGACAAAACCGCGGCGCGCTTTCCGGGCAGCGATCCGCAACGCATGATCAACCCGGATGATCTGGCCGCACAGTATCTGGAGTTGTTCCGGCAACCGGCCAGTGTCTGGACCCAGGAACTGGATATCCGCCCCATGGGCGGAAGCTTTTGAGATACAACATGAAGCATCAACACATTGTCATCGTCGGCGCCGGGCTGGCCGGCCTTGTGGCTGCGCAGCAACTGGCCAGGACCGGTTTGCGCGTCACGCTACTGGAAGCCCGCGCGCGTGCGGGCGGCCGCATTTTGAGCGAGCCCGTTGCGGGCCAGCAGCATCGCGCCGATCTGGGCCCGGGCTGGTACTGGCCGGAACTGAACCCGCGCCTGGCAGAACTGGTCCGGCAGTTTGATCTGGCCGATTACCCGCAATGGGCACAAGGTGCCAGCCTGCGCGAAGGTGCGGATGGCACGCGCCACACCATCAGGCAAAGCTGGATTCAGCAGCCCGAATCCATGCGGCTGGTGGGCGGCATGGGGGCGCTGGTGCAGGCGCTGCTGGCGCGGCTTGATGCGGTGGAACTGCATCTGGAGACCGTGGTGCAGTCGGTAGCCTTGACGCCGGATGCGGTGACATTGCAGGTGATTCGCGCTGGCCAGCCACAGCAGCTGACGGCCGATCTGGTCATCAGCACCTTGCCGCCGCGTTTGCTGGCCGGGCTGCAGGCCAATCCGCCTTGGCCTGCCCATGAGCAGCAACGCTGGCTGGCCACACCTACCTGGATGGCGGGCAATGCCAAGTTTGTCGCCGCGTATGATCAACCTTTCTGGCGGGACGCCGGCTTGTCAGGTGATGCGGGCAGCCAGCGCGGGCCGCTGGTGGAAATCCATGATGCCTCAGACGCTGCCGGGCAGGTGGCGCTGTTGTTCGGGTTTATCGGCGTGCCGGCACCCATGCGGCAGCAGATGGGCGAGGCCGAACTGCACCGGCTGGCGCTCAAGCAACTGGCGCGCCTGTTCGGGCCGCAAGCGCTGGCGCCGCGCTGGACTACCCTCAAGGATTGGGCGCAAGACCCGTATACTGCGCAGCAGCAGGATCAACAACCGCTATACCAGCACCCGCTTTACACCCCGATGCCACTGCCGCAGCCGTGGGCCGGGCGCCTGGTGCTGGCCGGCACTGAATTTGCGCCAGAGTTCGGCGGCTATCTGGAAGGCGCGCTGGCCTCGGCCCATGCCGCCGTCGCACAGGTGCAGGATGTCATGAAGGAATACTGAAATGCAGATCAATGCCGATCTGACGCTGCCCGCGCTGGAACACGAGACCCCCGGCGCGTGGCGGCCCACACCGGATACCGATGTGACCCGGCGCCCGCTGTTTCGTATTGGTGGCGAAGTCGCGCAGGCGACGTCGCTGGTGCGGTATGCGCCGGGCAGCCGTTTTCATGCGCATACGCATCATGGCGGCGAAGAAATCCTGGTGATCGACGGCATGTTCAGCGATGAACACGGCGATTTTCCGGCAGGGACATATTTTCGCAATCCACCCGGCACGCGCCACAGCCCGCATACGCAGGAAGGCTGTTTATTGCTGGTCCGGTTGTGGCAGTTCGTGCCCGGGGACGAAACGCAGCAAGCGGTGCCGGTGCCCGGCTGGCCAACGGCCGGTCAGGCTGCTCCGGACGCGCAGCAAACCTGGCCGGTGTATCGCAGCAGCACAGAAACCGTGAGCCTGATCTGGCTCCCTGCTAGTCAGCGCTGGTCCAGTACCGTACCGGGTGGTGGCGAATGGCTGGTGCTGCGTGGCACGCTGATGACGGCGGGTGCCACACTCGCGGCATTATCGTGGTATCGCTTGCCGTGCGGCGCTGCGCTTGACGCCACCGCAGGCGAGGCGGGCGTCTGGCTCTGGGCGAAAACCGGCCATCTGGGGCATCTGCCCGCGCCACCCGCATCCACACAAGGTTAACCATGCCGTCACTTGCGTATCTCAACGCCTTGCGCGCCTTTGAAGCCACGGCCCGCCACCAGGGTTTTGCCGGCGCGGCGGCAGAGCTGAACGTCACCGCCGCCGCCGTCGGGCAACAGGTGCGCAGCCTGGAGGCCTGGTTGGGCATCACCTTGTTCAACCGCGCCAGCAGCGGTAGCAAGCGTCTGACACTGACCGATGCTGCCCGTGCCGCCTTGCCGGATATCCAGGATGGCTTCGCCCGTTTGTCGGTCGGGCTGGCGCGGCTCAAGGACGCCCACGCCCATGCATGCCTGACGGTCACGGTGAGCCCGGCTTTTGCCGCCAAATGGCTGCTGCCACGCATTGATCGTTTCCAGCAGGCCTACCCGCAACTGGATGTATTGCTGGATACCAGCCAGGGCACGGTAGATTTTCTGGCAGAGCGCGTGGATATCGGCGTGCGCTATGGCGCCGGCAAATGGCCTGGCCTGAGCGCCACCTTGCTGATGGAAGAATCGATCTTTCCGGTGTGCTCGCCCGATTACGCCTTGCTGGAAAACGGCCGGCTTAGCGTGGCCGCGCTGGCGCAAAGTACCTTGTTGCATGATGTCTCCATGGCTGCCAACCCGGACTACCCCACCTGGCGGCGCTGGCTGGATGACGCCGGTTATCCTGAGATTGCGGCTGAGCACGGCCTGCGCATCAACAACGCCGCCGCCGTGGTGCAGGCGGCGCTGGAAGGCAAGGGTCTGGCACTAGGCCGTAGCGTCATGGTTGCAGACGATCTGGCCTCCGGCCGGCTGGTCCGCCCGTTTGGCGAGCACATCAGCCCGGTGCCCAGCGCGTATTACATCGTGCACCGGCCGGAAAGCGACAATCTGGATAAGGTCCAGTCGTTCAAAGACTGGCTGCTGGCCGAGGTCGCAAGCCAGGGCAAGGCTGCCTTGTCCTTTTGATCATGACGCCTCATTTGCCGGATATGGACCTCAAACGCTGTTTTCCACCTGTGGTTAACCCGCAAACCCGGCTACTGATCCTGGGGAGCTTGCCCGGCGAGGCCTCTCTGGCGCAGCAGCAGTATTACGCGCATCCACAAAACCGTTTCTGGGAACTCCTGGGCAGCGTCATCGGTGTGGATCTACGCGCCCAGCCCTATGCCCAGCGCCTTGATACGCTGCTGGCGCACGGCGTGGGCCTGTGGGATGTGATTGCCCAGGCAGAGCGCAAGGGCAGTCTGGATGCCGCCATCCGCAACCATGCCCACAATGCCTTGACTGATCTGATTGCCACCTTGCCGGCGCTGCGTGCGGTGGCGTTCAACGGCGGGACATCGGCGCGGATTGGCCGCAAGCAATTGCAGGTCGCCCAAGGCTTGCAACTGATCGACCTGCCTTCGTCCAGCCCGGCATACACGCTGGCGTTTGCACAGAAACTGAACGTCTGGTCGGCTTTGGCTGCCGTGTTGTGATGCCGCGCCGCCCTGGGTATCACCATACCCCGTAACCTGGTTAAAGAGGCCGGTCTGGCATGAAGAACGCAAATGCCATGTGAATAATTGCCGCAGCAAGATGTGAGTTTTACGTAGTTTTGTGGACGCCTATGGCGCATTATGTACGTAGCAAAACTACGTAACCACGGAGAACTCATCATGCGTACACTTATTCAATGGCTGCAACAAACTGGCGAACTGATGCTGCAACATCGTTATCAATATGTGGTTCGCAAAGTCAGCCGTTAAGCAGGTAACAGGGGGTGGCGGCGACGGCCGCCAAATGCAGAACGCCACCATGAGTGATTCATGGTGGCGTTTGTGTTTTCCGGCTTGCTGATCTGGCGATCAGGTTTTCTGGTCCAGCATCTGGCTGGCGTCAAAGCCCAGCCGCAAACCACCCCAGTGGCGACCATTCACGTAAATCGGCACATCCAGCTCGGTCATGATTTCGCCGGTATCGCGCACATAGGTTTGCAGCAGGAAACGCTGCGTATTACGCGCCGCACGCAGGCCGGCCGGATCGTTGAAAATGCGCTTGTCGCGACTGCTAACGAGGTCTGTGGCCTTGTCGCCCGTAGGCGCTTTGGAATACCAGCTATTATGCGTCGGGCCGTAGCCATTGGTATCGACGGCCAGCACAAACTTGCCACCAATGGCGCTTTTGGCCAGTTGATCGTAAATCGGCTGGATTTCGCTTTCAAAACGGTGGTCGTAAGACGTCTTGTACTTGGCGGGCGATGTGCCGGTGATGGCCTGGTATTGCTGGTCAAACACATTGACGCCCTGACGGCTCATGGCTTCAATCCGTGATTGCACTTCATCACGCGCCTTGCTGGCCTTCTGGATATTGGCATCCAGATTGCCCTGGCCCACGGTAAAGCGGCCGATCAGCGCCTGGACCTGTTCTGCCGCGCGGGCCAGCCCTTGCGAGGATTCGGCCGAACCGGCCATGCGCTCATTCACCTTGAGCGAGAGCTGGTGGATTTCAGACACATTGGCGTTCACGACATTATTGGCTTCGGTGAACTCTTCCAGCGTTGAGGCAATGCCGACAAGGGCAGAAGAGGTGGATTCAAAATCCGCCATCATGCGCTGGAACTGACCCGAGGCTTTTTCCACGACCGAACGCGTCAGCTGCGCGTCGTGCGTGATCACATGCGTTTCTTCGCGGGTGTGCGCCACTTCGTTCAGCATGTTGTCGATATCGCGCGAGATATCATCGGTCGCTTCTCCGACTTTCTCTGCCAGTTTGCGCACTTCATCGGCCACCACGGCAAAACCACGGCCGGTTTCACCAGCGCGGGCCGCTTCAATGGCGGCGTTCAGGGCCAGCAGATTGGTCTGGCCAGAGATTTCCTTGATCAGATCCACAATGGATTTGATGCTGGCCGAGCGCTGGTTCAGCCCATCCACAGTTTCATTGAAGCTGGACATTCTGAGGCTGATGGCGTGAATGCGGTCCGTCACATCCTGTAGCTCGGCATAAGAAGCGCGCGCCATTTCCAGGTTGTGCGTGGTAGAGCCAGAGATCTCTTGCGTGCGGTGCGAGACATCGTTGATGCCGACAGTGGTGCTGTCGCTGGCAGCCACCACTTTCTGGGCTAGCGCGTCTTGCTGATGCGCAGACTGGGCCGAGTCACTGATGCTCTTCATGGAGCGTGCCGCTTCCAGCGCAATGCCCACCGTCATGGTCTGCACGCTGGCGATGATCTCGCGCTGCTTGGCCAGAAAGCGGTTACAGGCGCCGGCCAGGGCGGCAATTTCATCGCTGGTAATCACCGGAACATCGCGCGACAAATCGCCCTCGCCACCGGCCACATCGTTGAGCACTTTGGTAATGGCCAGCACCGGCCGGGCGATCCAGAAACGGAAATACACCACCTGCACGGTAATAAACAGGGCCGACAGGATGGTCAGCGCCCAGGCCCAGACATACAGGCTGTCAAAACTGGCGGTCAGGCGGGTAATGGCAGGTTCTGCCAGACCAAGGCTGTGCGCGGTCTGGGCAAGCTCGCTACTGGCAAGGCTGGTGACAATCAGAAGGATGACCGGTGCGGCCAGCAGGAGATACAGAAAAGCGAACTTGCGGGTAAGCGTCTGGAGCAAAGATCGCTCAAGCGCGGCGTGAAAATGGCTCCACCACTGCATAGCGGACTCCCCGGTGACAAATCTGCTTTTGTGCAGATTCTTTATTTTATTGGATGTTTCAATCCGGCTTGACTGTTGAATCTATCGGCTGGGCTGACAGAAACTTGATCTGGTGCCGGATGCAGGTCGTGTGCAGCTTGCCCCGGCCGGTGGCCGGGGCGGTCCATCAAACAGCAAATGCGGTTTGCAGGTCTTCCAGATTCAGGTGCCAGCGCTTGAGCATGTGGCGGAAAACGGCCAGTTCCACGTTAGAGAAATCGTTGTCGGCCTTGGCAATGCCCAGCGCAATGGCCGCCAGCATCAAACGCTTGCGCGGTTCGTCGACGGCATCAAGCATCTGGTCAATTCGCTCACGGTCCACCAGACGGATGTTGCCGTCTTCAGAGGCGTCGTCGGACACGTCATTGCAGTAGTCCTGAAACACCTGGATGAAGGCCTTGCGGCTGATGCCCAGGGCTTCGTAAACGCGCTTGTGCTCCAGCTCGTCGATTTCGGCGGGGTCAAAATTGCCATCGCACATCATCTGCATGACCAGAATGCGTGCCATCGCCTCCGCGCTGTTGTTGGGGTACTTTTTCATGTTGTTTCAGTCCTGTCGATATTGAGCCGGTCTGACCATGCCTTGGGCATGTTCTGTAGTTTGCGTGATGCATAATCAAAGAACGCAATGCCGGTTCGTGCTGTTGCAACCAGCCGTGGCGCCGCGCCATCCTTGACGGCACGCACCACGTAATAAAGAACATATCCCGCGCGCCAGGGTTCGGCGGCGGTCATGGCGATAGAAAGCCGCTCGCCCAGAAAGCCTTCACTATGAAACGTTATGGCAACGTCATTAAGGATGATGCCGGGGGTCTGCGCATCCCCCAATTCGGTATTTCCGTAATGCGCCAGATATTTCACCCGCGCTTCATGCAACATGCCCAGTAATTCCATATTGCCCAGATGGGCACCGTAGTTCAGATCAGTGACACGAATGTCCAGTTCCACTGTCAGATCAATATGTTCGGGCGGGTCAAGTTTGATTCTGGTCATTGGTTAAAGCCGAAAGCTGCAAAATTTACGTCCCAATCGAGTGTATTCGGATGGCTCGCCCCCCGCAACCGGCTAGTCGTGATCTGCTAGACTTCCATATAGAGCGGTATTTTCAGCAAGGGGAGGTTGTATGTATCAGCGCATTCTTGTTCCGGTTGATGACAGTGATACCAGCGCCGCAGCACTGCGTGAGTCCATTCGTCTTGCGATAGATCAGAAGGCCGTTGTTCGCCTCGTGCATGTTATTGATCTGGCGCAGTTTGCGTGGAGTGCGAATGAGTTTCTTGATGTGCCTCAACTTCAAGATTCCTTGCGCAAGAGTGGCGAACAGCTTCTCGTCAAATATGTAGATGCCCTGAAACAACAGAGCGTCAATTGCGAGTCAGGCTTGCTGGAAGCATGGGGCGGCAATCTGGCCCGCGCCATTGTGGACGATGCCACTGAGTGGAATGCCGATGTAATCGTAATGGGCACCCATGGCTATAGCGGGCTCACGCATTTGTTGCTGGGCAGCGTGGCCGAAGGCGTCATGCGGCATACCCGTATTCCTACCTTGCTGGTGAGAGCCCAGGCACATGGCTGATGGTTTTCCGGTGCGCGTGTTGCGGGTGTCTGACCACTCCCGCGACAGCGCAGGCTTTACCTACGTTTACCCCGTTGTTTCCCGTCGCGCCGGCGGGGTGTCGATCGGGATCAATCTGAACCCGAACAACGCCTGTAACTGGCGTTGCCTTTACTGCCAGGTACCGGATCTGAAGCGCGGCGGTCCGCCGCCGGTTGATCTGGCGCAACTGGAAGACGAACTCGCCACCATGCTGCATCAGATCGTCGATGGCGATTTCATGCAAGAGCGCGTCCCGGAAGAACTGCGGCGCCTTAATGATGTGGCGTTTTCCGGCAACGGCGAACCCACCATGAGCCCCGAGTTTGGCCACGCGCTGGAGATTGTCGAGCGCCAGTTGCAAGCGTTTGGCTTGCTGGGCCAGATCAAGATCGTGCTGATTACCAATGGCAGTCAGCTGTACAAGCCCGAAGTGCAGGACGTGGTCGGGCGCATGGGCCAGATCAATGGCGAGTTGTGGTTCAAGGTGGATCGCGCCCCGCAGGACGGCTTTGCGGTGGTCAACCAGGTGCAGCTGAATCGCGCGGCGGTAATCCGCCACCTGATTGCGGCCAGCGAGCGCTGCGCAACCTGGCTGCAAACCTGTATGTTCGGGCTGGATGGTGCTTTGCCGTCAGATGCAGATATCGCGGCCTATGTGACATTTGTGGCAGAACTGAAGGCGCAGGCGCCCGGTCTGAAAGGGGTCTTGCTGTACGGGCTGGCCCGGCCGTCCATGCAACCCGAAGCACCGCGCTTGCATGCTGCGCCGGTAGAATGGATGAAGGCCCTGGCTGAACGGATTTCAGCACAGGGCCTTGAGGTAAAACTAAGCATCTAATGAGCGGTTAACAAAATCCTGCCAGTTGCCATTGGCACCGCCATGCGGGATTTTGTTAACCGCTCAAGGGCCGGAATGGCCCGCACCGTTTAGCGGGCCAGTGCGCCGGCCATGGTAAAACGGCTTTGATGCTTTTCGCGTTCGCGCGCAGCAGAGCGCAGGGTATCCAGCAGCTCAGGCTTGTGTTCGCGCAGATAGCGCATCACTTGAAAGTCTTCCCGGGTCAGTTCTTCCAGGTTGATCTGTTCAATGTGGACGACGCGCAAAAGCTCGCGAACCGGGCGCGGCATGTTGCGGCCGCTTTCGTAGCGGGAACCGCCACTTTGGGTTACGCCGATCTTGCTCCAGAATTCTTGCTGGTTCATTCCGAGCTGGCGGCGGACTTCCCGTGGATTGACTGCATTATTCGCCATGGTAGGCCTCCTTTGTCATGCCATGCTGGATGGCTAAAAAACTATGACGTCATCTTATCGCCATATGCCAAGAGGAATACGTGACTATTCCTGATTTTACTTTGTGATTAATCACGGTAGGGCGATTGGAACTTGTTGAAAATAATGAGAAATGTCTGATTTTCTTTTTGCCGTTGAATGCGCCCTCAAGAGCTGTGATCCCGCAGAAAAGGTCTCGCTCACGCGATTTCTGACGCAGGCTGAAGTGCCGCCGTCAGTGCCGCCGCCTGAGCGCTTGCCCGCGCCTGGCCGCCCGCAAAAGCCGCAGCTTGTCATGCCGCGTGACGTGCCCCGACGCGGGTTGGGAACGCTGGAAGGCCGGGCCGCGTTATTGCATGCGCTGGCGCATATCGAGTTCAACGCCGTGAATCTGGCGCTGGACGCGATCTACCGTTTCCGCGGCATGCCGCAGGCGTATTACGCAGACTGGTTGAAGGTGGCGCAGGAGGAGGCGTATCACTTCACGCTGTTGCGTGAATACCTGCAGCAACTGGGCTTTGAGTACGGTGATTTCCCGGCCCACAACGGCTTATGGGAAATGGCCTTGCGGACCGATCATGATGTGCTGATCCGCATGGCGCTGGTGCCGCGCGTACTGGAAGCGCGCGGGCTGGATGTCACGCCGGGGATTCAGGCACGCCTGAAAGAGGTGGGCGATACGCGCGCCATGGAGATCCTCGCCATTATCCTGCGCGATGAAATCGGTCATGTGCAGATCGGCAATCGCTGGTATCGCTGGTGCTGTGAGCAACGCGGGATCGACCCCGTGCCCCATTTCATTACCCTGTACCGCGAGTACGTGACGCCGTTTGGTGGCCCGATGAACCACGACGCACGCCTGGCCGCCGGGTTCACGCAGGAAGAACTGGACTTGCTGGCGACGCTGAACACCTGAGCGGCGGGCTCAGGCAATCACGACTTCCAGATCGTCGCGTTCCTCGCCGACATCATTGAATACCTCAAGCACCGCGGCGTAGTGCTTTTTACCCATGGCGCTGGCGGCGGCGCCGGCGTCTTGCCAGACTATCTTCAAGGGGCCCTGAACCTCTGCGCTCAGTACGTCATACAGTGCATCCAGATTGCGGCCAAAGTAATCAGGCAGGGCGAGCTGGGCGGCAAACTGGTCGTACACGTCATCCAGGCTCTGGACGTGGCTCAGCGTGACTTGCCGGGCTTTTTTCACTGGCATGGCGGCACCTCGGTAAAGGTTTGATAGTGATCGACGGTGACATAGCGGTGGCCATCCGTGCCAAAAATCAGCCGCTTGGCACCGCGCTTGCCGCCACGGTAATCCAGATCGGCTTCCTTGTACTGGCCTTTGGGCAAACGATTCTCATAATTGCCAAAACGATCGCCGCCAATGGATTTACCCGGGAGCGTGCGCCAAAGATCCTGGCCGGGCTCCCAGCCTGCGTTCTGGGCGCTGCGCTTGGTCAGGTAACTATCCGGTAGCCGCCCGGTCTGGTTAAGGCTGGTCAAGGTCTGCGCCAGTTGGGTGGCATCGACCTGGGGTTTGATGCGCTGGTTCAGTTCCTGCGCGACTTGCTTGCAGGCCGGGGCGGCCAGTGCGGGCAGGGCGACAATACCAAGACAAAGCATGACAAGGCAGCGCATGGGCATATCCACAGGGGAGACGTGCTGATTATGTGCATGCAACGCGCGCCGGTCAAAATCAAGCGGAGGCGGTGGTGCGGGTAAGCAGCACCAGTTTGAGATCGGCCTGGTCGACCAGCTGGAAAGTCACCTGACTCAGATTCATATGTCCGTGTCTGGGGTGGTTAAAGCCGCGCAAGCCACCGTGTCGTTCCAGCACGTCATAGCGTTTCCAGAACGCAGCAAATTCCGGGCTGGATTGATGCAGGCTGTCCACCAGTTGTATCAGCGCCGGGTCATCCACCTGGTCCCGGCTATCGGCGCGGAACTCGGCCACAATGCGCTGGGCCCGGGTTTCCCAGTCTTCTACCAGGGTGCGCGCATACGGATCAGCAAACACAAAACGCAGCATGTTGGGCGTTGTGTCCGTGGCTAACCAGTCGCCAAACAGGTCTGCCGCAGCGGTATTCCAGGCCAGCACGTCCCAGTAACGGCCCATGACATAGGCGGGCATGGCGAAATCATCGACAATCTGCTGTAAAAAGGGCGGGGCGATTTCCTGCTCTGGCGCGACGGGTTGCAGGTCCCGCTGGCCTGCCAGTTCAAACAGATAGGCGCGCTGGGTTTTGTCCAGCCGCAGCGCCACGGCCAGGCGGTGCAGCGCCTTGCCAGACACGCTGATTTCGCGGCCTTGTTCAATCCAGGTGTACCAGGTGGGGCTGATGTCGGCCAGCTGGGCGACTTCTTCGCGGCGCAGGCCTTGCGTGCGGCGGCGTTGTCCAACCGGAAAACCGAATGCGGCGGGTTCGCATTTCTGGCGCAGCGCGGAGAGAAACTCGCCCAGTTCCTTGCGGCGGATAGACATGGCTGATCCTGTTACCAGTTAGTATTTATACCAGTATAAACGCCTGCCTTGTTAGTACAAAATCTTGCGCATAAGCTGTACCCCGTAAACCAGTTAAAGCGGCAACGGGCCTGACTCTGCGGCCCCTTGCCACAACCAGCCACACCGGCAAAAACGGTGTGATCCAACCGGGATGAAACACATGGCACAGACGCTTTACGACAAACTCTGGCAGTCCCACGTGGTGCATGAGTCAGAAGACGGCACCTGTCTGATCTATATCGACCGCCATCTGGTGCATGAAGTCACCAGCCCGCAGGCCTTTGAAGGCCTGAATCTGGCCGGTCGCAAGCCCTGGCGCGTGGATTCGGTGGTGGCCACGGCCGACCACAATACGCCGACAGATCATTGGGATGAGGGCATCAAGGACCCGATCTCGCGCCTGCAGGTAGAGACGCTGGATGCCAACATCAAGCATTTTGGCGCGCTGGCGTATTTCCCGTTCAAGGATCTGCGTCAAGGCATCGTGCACGTGGTGGGCCCGGAAAACGGTGCCACGCTGCCCGGCATGACCGTGGTATGCGGCGATAGCCATACCTCTACCCACGGCGCGTTTGGCGCGCTGGCGCATGGTATCGGCACGTCTGAAGTTGAACACGTACTTGCCACCCAGACGCTCACCGCCAAGAAATCCAGAGCCATGCTGGTCAAGGTGGAAGGCGAACTGGGCCGTGGCGTGACCGGCAAGGACGTCGCGCTGGCCATCATCGGCAAGATCGGTACTGCCGGCGGTACTGGTTATGCCGTGGAATTTGGCGGCTCGGCCATCCGTAGCCTGTCGATGGAAGGCCGCATGACGCTGTGCAATATGGCGATCGAAGCAGGCGCCCGCGCCGGTATGGTTGCGGTCGACCAGAAAACCGTTGATTACCTCAAGGGCCGCACCTATGCGCCCAAGGGTGAGCAATGGCAGCAGGCCGTTGATTACTGGAAGACGCTGGTGTCCGATGAAGGCGCGCAGTTTGACAAGGTGGTTGAACTGAACGCCGCCGAGATCGAACCGCAAGTGACCTGGGGTACTTCGCCCGAGCAAGTTACCAACGTGCGCGGCGCCGTGCCCAACCCGGCCAACGAAGCTGATCCGGTCAAGCGCGGCAGCCTGGAACGGGCGCTGCATTACATGGGCCTGCAAGCCGATACCCCGATCGAGCAAATCCAGATCGACAAGGTGTTTATTGGCTCCTGTACCAATTCGCGCATCGAAGATTTGCGCGCCGCTGCCGCTGTGGCCCGAGGCCACAAAAAGGCCGCGAATGTGAAGCTCGCTATGGTCGTGCCAGGCTCTGGTCTGGTAAAACAACAGGCGGAAGCCGAAGGCCTCGACAAGATTTTCATCGAGGCAGGCTTTGAATGGCGTGAACCAGGTTGCTCCATGTGCCTGGCAATGAACGCGGATCGTCTGGAACCGGGTGAGCGTTGTGCCTCTACCTCTAACCGCAACTTTGAAGGGCGGCAGGGGCAGGGTGGCCGTACTCACCTCGTGAGCCCCGAAATGGCAGCTGCGGCCGCCATTGCCGGACATTTTGTCGACATCCGCAACTTTGCCTGAGCCCTGCGCCTGGCTTGTTGAATTTATGAAACTTGCGGAGTCTTTGAACCCATGAAATCACTGTTTGCCTTGTTGATGATGCTGTCCGTATTGATGCTGGCCGGTTGCAATACCGTGCACGGCTTTGGTCAGGATGTGCAAAAAGTGGGTGAAAAGATTCAGGGCAAGTAATGAATTGCCGGACAAGCCCTGCTGCCGTGCAGCCGGACTTGCTGGCGGTTCTGGTCTTTTAAAGGACACGCCATGAAAGCTTTTACGCAATTGAATGGCCTCGTTTGCCCGCTTGATCGGGCCAACGTGGATACCGACGCCATTATTCCGAAGCAATTCCTCAAGTCGATCAAGCGTTCCGGCTTTGGCCCGAACCTGTTTGACGAGTGGCGCTATCTGGATCACGGCGAACCGGGCATGGATAACAGCACCCGTCCGGTGAACCCGGAGTTCGTGCTGAATTTCCCGCGCTATGCCGGCGCGCAAGTGCTGCTGGCACGCGATAACTTCGGTTGCGGCTCCTCCCGCGAGCATGCGCCGTGGGCGCTGGACGACTACGGTTTCCGAGCCGTGATCGCCCCCAGCTTTGCCGATATTTTCTTTAACAACTGCTACAAGAACGGCGTATTGCCGATCGTGTTGCCGGCCGAAGTAGTCGAAGAGTTGTTCAAGGAAACCGAGGCGACAGAAGGCTACCGCCTGAACGTTGATCTGGCCGCGCAAACCGTGACCACGCCGTCGGGCAAGTCGTACAGCTTTGATATCACCGGCCACCGCAAGCATTGCCTGCTTGAAGGGCTGGATGAAATCGGCCTGACGCTGCAGCACGCCGACGATATCAAGGCGTTTGAAGCGCGCCATCGCCGGACCCAGCCCTGGCTGTTTGCCGACTGACTGGCGCAGTAGCG
Source organism: Silvimonas iriomotensis (assembly GCF_014645535.1). Classification (NCBI taxonomy): domain Bacteria; kingdom Pseudomonadati; phylum Pseudomonadota; class Betaproteobacteria; order Neisseriales; family Chitinibacteraceae; genus Silvimonas; species Silvimonas iriomotensis. The sequence goes on along the minus strand of NZ_BMLX01000001.1, from coordinate 1,319,567 downwards.
GTAAAAATTGCGTTTCCCCAGGACAATCCGGGCAAGGAAATTTACCCGGGTTGTCCCAAACGCTATATGGCGGCTTGTTGTGGCCGCCGTATAACGCAGAATGGCGGTATTATTGGGCCGACCGCAGCACCACGCGCTGGTAGTTGCTATAGTTCGTGCTTCAGGTCTTACATTCTGATTAAAAAATAAGTACGGGGAAACGAAATCATGATTCTTCACAAGTTCAAGAACCAGGCTGAGCTCGATCGCGTTGCAGCTGATTTGATGATGTCCGTTGTCCGTGGCCGCCCGAATGCGGTGCTGGGCATGGCTACCGGTGGTTCGCCGGTGGGCCTGTATCAGGAGATGGTCAAGAGCTACAAGCAAGGCCTGATCAGTTTCAAGGAAGTGCGCACGTTTAACCTGGATGAATACGTCGGCCTGCCGGTGACGCATCCGGAGTCTTACCGCAGTTTCATGCAGCGCAACCTGTTCGACCATATTGATATCGACCCGAAAAACACGCATGTGCCCAACGGCAATGCGGCCGATATCGAAGCCGAATGCCGTCGTTACGACGAAGCGCTGTATCAGCAAGGCCCGGTGGATATGCAACTGCTGGGTATTGGCCACAACGGCCACATTGGTTTTAACGAGCCGGATACCACGCTTTCGCGCTTTACCCACAAGGTAACGCTCAAGGAAGACACCCGCGAAGCCAACAAGCGCTTCTTTAACTCGATTGACGAAGTACCGACACACGCCGTGACCATGGGTATGGGTTCCATCCTGCATGCCAAGTCCATCTTGCTGGTGGTCAAGGGGCAGGAAAAGGCCGAGATCCTCGATCGCACCGTCAATGGTCCGATCACGACGCAAGTGCCGGCAACGTTGCTGCAAACCCATCCGCGCGTGATTGTGCTGACGGATTGCGATGTGAACTACAAGCTCTCGCACAGCTGAGATTTTTCAAAATCGAGCCCGGCGTGAGCGCGACAGGTCAGGACATGACCGGTCGGGCAGCCGGGCTTTTTTATTTCTGGTGAAAACAAAGCATGAAGAAGATCCTGATTCTGCCCGGTGATGGCATTGGTCCTGAAATCGTCGCCCAGGCGAAACGTGTGCTCGACGTACTGCGCAACGATGGCCTGGCAGTCGAAACCGCCGAAGCCCCGCTGGGTGGTGCCGCGTATGACCAGTACGGCTCGCCGTATCCGGAATTCACCCAGAAGCTGGCGCGCGAAGCGGATGCCGTGCTGCTGGGCGCCGTGGGCGGCCCGCAATACGACACGCTGGATCGCCCGCTGCGCCCGGAGCGCGGTCTGCTGGCCATCCGCAAGGATCTGAATCTGTTTGCCAACCTGCGTCCGGCCATTCTGTACCCGGAACTGGCCAATGCCTCCACGCTCAAGCCTGAAGTGGTTTCCGGTCTGGATATCCTGATCGTGCGTGAACTGACCGGCGACATCTATTTTGGTCAGCCGCGCGGCGTGCACGTGAACGAAGCCGGCGAGCGCGAAGGCTTCAACACCATGCGTTATGCCGAGAGCGAAATCCGCCGGATCGCCCACGTGGCTTTCCAGGCTGCGCAAAAGCGCAACAAGAAGCTGTGCTCGGTCGACAAGGCCAACGTGCTGGAAACCACCGAGTTCTGGAAAGAAATCGTCACCGATGTGGCGAAGGAATATCCGGATGTGCAGTTGAGCCACATGTACGTGGATAACGCGGCCATGCAACTGGTGCGCAACCCCAAGCAGTTTGACGTGATGGTGACCGGCAATATCTTCGGTGACATCCTGTCTGACGAAGCCTCGATGCTGACGGGTTCCATCGGCATGCTGCCGTCGGCCTCGCTGGACCAGAACAACAAGGGCCTGTACGAGCCCAGCCATGGTTCGGCACCGGATATCGCCGGCAAGAACCTGGCCAACCCGCTGGCAACGATTCTCTCGCTGGCCATGTTGCTGCGTTACAGCCTGGCGAACGAAGCCGCGGCAGTGCGCGTGGAAAACGCCGTGAAGAAGGTGCTGGCCGATGGTCTGCGCACGGCGGATATCTACGAAGAAGGCACGCGCAAAGTGTCTTGCTCTGAAATGGGCGACGCCGTGGTTGGCGCGTTGTAAAATACGCGATTGCTCGCACAAACAGGGCGCCTTGGCGTCCTGTTTTGTTTTGTGCTGGCGCGTTCTACATATTCATCTATTGGCAGACACAGTACTGCCCGGGCCACACGGAAAGGGCGTGTAGTCTGGTCGAAGTGTCTTTATGCACCGCTCGTGTGTCTGCCTGCCGCCCTGGAGAAATCATCATGTCCGCACCGTTGTCGATTGCCATTCTTGGCGCTCATGGCCCTTTTGGTACCACCTTGCTGGAAGTGCTGGCAGAAAGCACTGTGCCGGTGAAAGAACTGTATGCCCTGGCCGTGGCCGACGAAGGCTCGCTGGTGTCGTTTCGCGGCGAAGATTATCCGGTGCTGGAAGTCGAAGAGTTTGACTGGTCCGTTGCGCAAGTGGCCGTGTTCGCCGGCAGCCGCGAAGAACTGAAGAAATATGCCCCGGCTGCCAAAGCAGCCGGTTGCCGCCTGCTGGATGCCACGGCACCGCTGGCGGCATTTGCCGTGCTGTCGCGCCCGCTCTCGGCGCTGACCGGCCTGTCGATTGCCCGTGCCCACGCCACGCTGCTGGAATCGGCCTCTGCACAGGGCCAGACCGGCGTGGAAACGCTCTCGAAACAGACCCGCGCGCTGTACGCCAATGAAGAGATTGAAAACGGCGCTTTCCCCAAGCGTCTGGCATTCAACCTGTTCCCGCTGCCGCACGCGCAGTCTGAAAGCATCCGCAACGTGGTGAACCAGCAACTGGGCGCGCCGTTGCTCGATAGCGTGCAACGCGTGCAGGCGCCGTTGTTCTTTGGCCATGGCGCCACGTTGTCGATCCGTCTGATCCAGGATACCACCCGTGAAGCCGTGATTGCCGCATTGCGCGCCAGCGCCGGCCTGTTTGTGCTGGACGTGGAAGGCCCGAGCGGCGTGGCGACGCCGCAGGACGTGATCGGTGCCGATCTGGTGTGGGTCAGCAATATTGATGTGAGCGAAGACGGCAAGACGGTGACGCTGTGGGCGGTGGTGGATAACGCTCGTCTGGGCGCACTGGCAGTCGTCGCAGAGTTGTTGTCGGCGTAAAATCGTCTGTTTGGCCGGTGTCGTTTGGTGTGCTGGCATCATTGCTGATGTTAGCGCCCTGCGATAGCGCCCACTGCGTGGGTTCCCTGCGCTTCTCATGAAGTCCGGCTGGCTCCGGGGAACTCGGCTTTGGGCCTCAAACACCCCTGCGCCGAAACTCCGGACTCTGCTGCGATGCCCGGCGCTGCCGATGGGGAAGCAAGTCAAAGACAACGGCAACCCCAACGACGCTGCGTCGGTGGGCAAAAATGAATTGTTATCGCTTCACTGCTGCGTCATTCCCGCGAAGGCGGGAATCCAGTGCGGCCGCCACAGGCGGCCTTGGCCGGCAAGAATGGCCTGCTGCGATGAACAGGTCTGTTACAACCAGCCCTATGAACCAGTTTTCCACTCAACGTATTCAGGATTCCCCGCTGCATGCTGCCCAGTATTCATTCCCGCCTTGCAACTGAACTTGTCTGCCGCGAGGCGCAAGTGGCGTCTGCCGTCCAGTTGCTGGATGAAGGCGCGACCGTGCCGTTTATTGCCCGTTATCGTAAAGAAGTGACAGGGGGTCTGGATGACACCCAGTTGCGTAATCTGGAAGTACGCCTGCGCTATCTGCGTGAACTGGAAGAGCGCCGCGGTGCGGTGATTGCCAGTGTGGATGAACAAGGCAAACTGACGCCGGAACTGAAAGCGCAATTGCTGGATGCCGATAACAAACAGCGGCTGGAAGACTTGTACCTGCCGTACAAGCCCAAGCGCCGCACACGGGCGCAGATTGCCAAAGAGGCAGGGCTGGAGCCGCTCGCGCAGGGCTTGCTGGGTGATCCGGCGCAAGATCCGGAAAGCGTCGCCGCCGGGTTTGTCGATGCAGACAAGGGCGTGGCGGATACCAAAGCGGCACTCGATGGCGCACGCGCGATCCTGATGGAGCAATTTGCCGAAGACCCGGAGCTGGTGGGTCAATTGCGTGAACACGTTGCAGGCAAGGCGCATATCAAAACCCGCATTGTCGAAGGCAAGGAAGAAGAGGGCGCCAAGTTCTCTGATTACTTTGAATACGATGAACCGTGGCGTGATGTGCCGTCGCACCGGGCGCTGGCGGTGCTGCGCGGCCGTAACGAAGGCATTCTGACGCTGGCGTTGCCGCTGCCCGAAGAACTGGATGAAACCGCCAAACCGGCAGGCCCCGGCGTGTGCGAGCTGAAAATTGCCCGCCGTTATGGCATCGAGAACCTGGGGCGCCCGGCAGACAAATGGCTGCAAGACACCGTGCGCCTGACCTGGCGCGCCCGGATTGCGCTGAATCTGGAATCAGAACTGATCAACCAGTTGCGCGAGAAAGCCGAGGCAGAGGCGATCAAGGTGTTCGCCACCAACCTCAAGGACTTGCTGCTGGCAGCCCCGGCCGGCCCGCGCGCTACCATGGGCCTGGACCCGGGTTTGCGTACCGGTTGTAAAGTGGCGGTGGTCGATGCCACCGGCAAATTGCTGGATACCGCGACCATTTACCCGCATGAGCCGCGCAATCAGTGGGATCAGTCGATCGCGATTTGCGCGGCGCTGGCGGCCAAGCACAAGGTTCAGCTCATCGCCATTGGAAATGGCACGGCAAGCCGTGAAACCGACAAACTGGCGATCGAATTGATCAAGAAGTATCCGGAACTGCAGATGACCAAGCTGGTGGTGTCTGAAGCCGGCGCATCGGTGTACTCGGCCTCTGAACTGGCGGCCAAAGAGTTTCCGGAACTGGATGTCTCGCTGCGCGGTGCGGTGTCGATTGCGCGCCGTCTGCAAGACCCGCTGGCCGAACTGGTCAAGATTGACCCGAAATCCATCGGCGTGGGCCAGTACCAGCATGACGTGAACCAGCTTGATCTGATGCGCTCGCTGGACGCCGTGGTAGAAGACTGCGTGAACGCGGTGGGTGTGGATGTGAATACGGCGTCCGCCGCGCTGCTGACGCGTATTTCCGGCCTGAACAGCACGCTGGCAACGCAGATCGTCAATTACCGTGATGCCAACGGCGCGTTCCAGAACCGCAAGCAGTTGCTGAAAGTGCCGCGGCTGGGCGACAAGACCTTTGAGCAAGCTGCCGGCTTCTTGCGGGTGATGGACGGCGACAACGCGCTTGATCGCTCCGCGGTTCACCCGGAAGCCTACCCGGTGGTGGAAAAAATCATTGCGAAGGTGCAGAAGGACGTGACCAGCCTGATTGGCGATGGCGCATTCCTGAAAAAACTGAATGCCGCCGAGTTCACCGATGAGCGCTTTGGTCTGCCAACGGTAAAAGACATTCTGGCCGAACTGGAAAAACCCGGCCGCGATCCGCGCCCGGAGTTCAAGACCGCCAGCTTTGCCGAAGGCGTGGAAGAAATTGCCGATCTGAAAGTGGACATGGTGCTGGAAGGCGTAGTCACCAACGTCACCGCTTTTGGCGCGTTTGTGGATATCGGCGTACACCAGGACGGCCTTGTCCATATCTCTGCCATGAGCCACAAGTTCATCAAGGACCCGCGTGAAGTGGTGAAGGCCGGCGATGTGGTCAAGGTGAAGGTGCAAGAGGTGGATGTGAAGCGCAAACGTATCGCGCTGACCATGCGACTTGACGATGACGTGCGCCAGAAGCCGGATAGCGGCGTATCTGCACAGAACATGAGCAAGGGCGAGCGCAAGGTGATGCAGCGTCAGCCAGAGGCACAAGGCGCCATGGCGGCGGCATTGGCCGGTCTGAAACTGCGCAAGTAAGGGCGGGATGGACCTATCAACAACAACGCCGGCATACTGCCGGCGTTGTTGTTTCAGGCGCGTTCATCAATGCGTTGCAAGGGTGGCGCGCTGCTGGTCGCGTAATCGACCTTGTTGCTGACAGGCTGCGCGGCAGGGCGAGTGAGCTGCCAGAGCGGGGTGCGCCAGCCCTGGCCAAAAGCGGTCAGCAACACGTCCTGAGACGGCGCTTGCTTGCTGTCCTGGCGTGGCGGGACCGGCGCGACGGGCAGCAAGTGGGCATTCAGGGTGTGGGCGAAGGCGGTCATCCGCCCACAATGCCGCCATCATGATTGAAGCTGAATCAGGCGTGTCTGAAAGCGCCCCGCTGCCCATTAGAACACCAGTCGTACCAGACCAAACCCGGCCGCCACGCTGACCACGGAACAAGCCAGCCCCGGCAGCATGAAGCTGTGGTTCAACAACCAGCGGCCGATCCGCGTGGTGCCGGTCTGGTCAAAGTTGATCGCCGCAATCACGGTGGGGTAGTTGGGGATGAAGAAATAGCCGTTTACGCTGGGGAACATGGCAATCAGCGTCGGTGCCGACAAGCCCAGCGCCATGCCCAGGGGCATCAGCGCGCGGATGGTGGCCGCTTGCGAGTACAACAGGATCGACATCACGAACAGGGCCAGCGCAAACAGCCATGGCACTTCGGTAATGATGGTTTTGATCTCGGCCGAGAAGAACGACATATTGGCCTGAATGAAGGTGTCACCCATCCAGGCAATGCCGAAAATGCCGATCACCGCCGCGGCACCGGCCTGGAATACGCTGCCGCGCACCACTTTGTTGGCATCAACCCGGCCCAGCAGCAGGATCAGCGCGGCGGCAGACAGCATGATGACTTCAATGGCGGTCGGCATATCCAGCTTGATGGCCTGGGCGCCGACATCCCATTGCGGCCGCAGGCTGTCGACCGAACCCAGCACCACCACAGACAGCGCCGCCAGCAGGAATACGATGACCGAAATGAACGCCGAGCGCGGCAGCGCCGGTTTGTCTTCATGCGGTTGTGCCGGGGTGATCTCGCCCGACGCCAGCCGTGCCTGGTAGACCGGATCATCCTTGAGTTCCACGCCCAGGCGGCCGGCAACCAGCACGCCGGCAAAAACTCCCAGCAAGGTCGCCGGAATGGCCACCAGCAAAATCTGGCTCAGGCTCACGCCGGAGGGCGCCAGCATGGCCAGCAGCGTGACGGTGGCCGCAGAGATCGGGCTGGCGGTAATGCCCACTTGCGAGGCGATGACGGCAATCGAGAGCGGGCGTTCCGGGCGCACGCCAGAGTCCCGGGCTACTTCGGCAATCACCGGCAATACTGAATATGCAACATGGCCGGTGCCGGCAAACAGGGTGAAGGTGTAGGTGACCAGCGGAGCAAAAAACGTAATGCGCCTGGGGTTGCGCCGCAGCAGGCGTTCTGCCACGCGCACCAGCCAGTCCATGCCGCCAGCGGCTTGCAGGCAGCCGGCGGCGGTAATCACGGACAGAATCATCAACAGCACGTCGATGGGGGCCGTTGTCGGGCGCAGATGAAACACAAAGGTGAGCAAGGCAAGGCCAAGGCCGCCCATGACCCCCAGACCTACACCGCCCAGGCGGGCTCCGATCAGGATGGCGGCCAGTACCACGGCCAGTTGCAAGGCAATCATTATTGGTTATCCGTTAATACGCAGGGTTTGTTCATTATTGGCAATGAACGGGAAACTGCCGATTTTCTCAGTGTTCCCCATGCGGGCGCAGTCGTTCATGTCTGAAAAAACAGTGGCGAATCCGGACAATACTGATTGTGAACGTGTATTTCCTTATGCGTGTTTTTAAACGCACTCAGTTAGAATCGCGCCCGAATATCGAATAACGTAAATACATCGGGCAATGCCGGATAAAAACAGATGGTAAATATGCAGATCGGGCAAATGACAAAGTGGTTCTGGCTGGCGGTGGGCCTGGTTGCGGCCCTGCCTGCCGTGGCGCAAGACGCGCCTGCAGCCAGCGACGCCTCCATGCCGGCGCACCGTCCGCGGATCGGCCTTGTGCTGGGCGGCGGTGGCGCGCGCGGCCTGGCGCATATCGGCGTGCTCAAGGTGCTGGCCGAAAACCACATCCCCGTCGATTGCGTGGTCGGGACCAGCATTGGCGCCCTCGTGGGGGGCAGTTATGCCGCTGGCCAGACGGCCGACACCATGATTGATCGTTCCGGCAAAACCGACTGGGACACGCTGTTTCAGTCCGGCCTGCCGCGTCAGCAGATGTCATACCGCCAGAAGCAGGATGACAACATGCATCTGGCCCCGATCGATGTGGGGGTGAGGGATGATGGCTCGCTGGCGCTGCCCAAGTCGGCCATTGATACCCAGAAAATCGAAACCCTGCTGCGTGACCTGACCTATAGCGGCACGGCCAGGAATTTTGACGAACTCTCCGTACCGTTCCGGGCGATTGCTACCGATCTGGAAACCGGCGAGATGGTGGTCATGGGCGATGGCGATCTGGTGACCGCCATGCGTGCCAGTATGGCAGTGCCAGGCGTGTTTCCGCCGGTGGCGCGCAGTGAACACTTGCTGGTGGATGGCGGTTTGTCACGCAATCTGGCGGTGGATGTCGCCCGCAAGATGTGCGCTGATGTGGTGATCGCCGTCGATGTGGCCTCGCCGCCGCTCAAACGCGACGGGATCAACACCATTTTTGATGTCGCCGCACAGTACACGCGGCTGATGATCGTGCAGAACCAGCGCCCGCAAATTGCCAGCCTGAAGCAGGACGATGTGCTGATTACGCCATCGCTGGGCAATCTGGAAAGCACCGACTTTGCCAAAGCCAAAGACTTTATCCTTGCCGGCGAAAAAGCCACGCGCCAGCAATTGGTGAACCTGCAGCGTTACGCCTTGCCCACCGCCGCGTACGAGCAATGGGAACAAGCGCGTGAAGACCGGCGTTTGCAACCCAAGCCCATCGACAGCATTCAGGTTGAGCGCATGAACCGGGTGAATCCGGATGTCCTCAGCCGCAATGTCGACGTTGAGCTGGGCAAGAATCTGGATAGCACCGAGTTTCATGATCAATTGTCGCGCCTGTATGCGCGCGGTGATTTCTCGCAACTGGATTACGAACTGCTTGATGATGGCGCCGGCCAGAAACTGCGGCTGATTCCGGTCGAAAAAGACTGGGGCCCGAATTACCTCAATTTCGGTATCGCATTGGGTACCGACTTTGAAAACGCGTCGCCGTATGCCTTGCTGGCGCGGTATCGCCGTACCTGGCTCAATTCGCTGGGTGCCGAGGCCTCGCTGTCGTTGCGGGCGGGCGATACCATGGCGCTGGCGGGCGAGTTCTATCAGCCCTTGCAGATTGACGGTTACGCGTTCATTGCGCCCAATTTCTCGATCCAGTCCAGCCCGCTGGCGGTCTATGAGGGCGATAACGAAATTGGCCAGTTCCGCTTGTACAAGCAACAAGGCGGCATTGATCTTGGCTCCGGTTTCTCGCGCTATGGCGAGGCCCGCGTCGGGATCATGGCTGAACACGCACATGCCAGCGGCGTAGTAGGCGGCATCTGGACCGGTGACGGCGTGGTGGCGCTGCCTGATCTGTATCAGTCCGATTATGGTCTGCGGGTCAGCCTTACCTTTGATCAACTGGATAACGCCGATTTCCCCACCAGTGGCACCCAGGTGCATTTCAGCGCGTATCAGGCGGTGAGTGGGTCGTCTGATACTGCCAGCTATGGCCGCGCGTCCTTGAATGCGCGGCAGGGTTTCTCGCTGGGTGAAACCAGCGGGTATTTGCTGGTGAAAGCGCAGGCCACGCGCAATGGTGATGACGCGTTTATTGATACCAGCTGGCTGGGTGGTTTCCTGAATTTGTCCAGTTATCCTTATCAAGGGCTGATTGGTGACAAGTTCATTTACGGTCGTGTAGCGCTGTACCGGCCATTGCCCTTTTTGAATACGGAAAGCAAACGCACCATGATCGGCATGGCAGCGGAAAGCGGCAAAGTGTATTCGTCCGCACTGGATACCGGTGATGAAAAATGGCATTACTCCGGCGTCGGGTTTATTGCGGTCGATTCATTCCTTGGGCCGCTTTATCTGGGCGCGGCGTATGGCGATAACCGCCAGTGGCGCTATTACCTCACGCTGGGAAATCCGTTCTGATCTGTTTTGATCTGACAGGACGGCTAATAGCGCATATCCAGTCGCAGGCGGCCAGGCATTGTGATGCTGAAAACAATGTTACAGAGCCGCTTGCGATAATCCGGGCTGATTTGACTACACTGGCAATCACTGCCCCGCTGCAGTCCAACAAGGAGAATCTCCATGACGATCGTTCGTGTTTCGCTGCTGGCTGTTGCGCTGTTGCTGTCCACGCAAGTGATGGCTGCCAATTCGCAACAAGACAAGATGAAGTCGTGTAATGCCGATGCCACTGCCAAATCGCTCAAGGGCGATGCCCGCAATACCTTCATGAGCACATGTCTGAAGGCAACGGCGAGCGCCCCGGCCGCATCGATGCCGGCCACCCAGCAAGACAAGATGAAGTCCTGCAATGCCGATGCTTCTGCCCAGAGCCTGAAGGGCGACGCCCGCAAGGCCTTTATGAGCACCTGCCTGAAGAAATAAGTCCGGCACGATCACCATCAAAAAGGCAGCGCATTGCGCTGCCTTTTTTCATGTCTGCGTGGTCACCGCTACGCCGAGGGTGGCGGGTTTTCCCGGCCAGAGTGGTACATGGTCGGCGCGCCCATCCAGCGCGATACAAACCAGGCCAGAGCGCAGGCCACCATCAGCGGCGCCACCACCTCGTAATCCCGGGTCATTTCAAAAATCATGACAATGGCCATGAGCGGCGCCTGGGTTGCGGAAGCCAGGAAGGCGCCCATGCCCAGCACTGCGTAGACGGTAGGGCTGGCCACGTGATGCGGAAACAGTGTTTGTGAGGCCATGCCAAACAACACGCCAATGGCTGCACCCATAAAAAGCGTCGGCGTGAACACCCCACCCACGGCGCCGGAACCGATGCTGGCGCTGGTCGAGAGCGCTTTGCACAGCAACAGCACCAGAACCATCTGCCAGGGCCACGCGCCGCGTAACAGATCGCTGACCACGCTGTAGCCATTTCCCCAGACTTCCGGCCGCCACAGCGAAATCACGCCGACAATCAGGCCGCCCAGCGCCAGGGTAACGGGCAAGGGTAGCGGCAGTAGGGCAAAGCCTTTGCGCGCACCATTGAGCAAACCCAGAAAGCATGGCGCCAGCGCGCCACACAACAAACCCAGCGTGATGTAGCCCGGCATTTCCCACGGCGAGACAAAACCCAGCGGCGGTATCTCGAAAATCGGCGCGGCATTCCACAGATGATGAAACAACTGGTTGCCGATCACCGCGGCGATCAGCAACGGCCCCAGGCTGGGCATGGCGATCGACCCCAGTACGATCTCTGCCACAAACAAGGTGCCGGCCAGCGGTGCGTTATAGGCACATGCCATGCCGGAGGCTGCACCGCAGGCCACCAGCAGCCGGCGTTCGCCAGTGGGCATGCGCGTCAACTGGCCCAGCAAGGAGCCGCCCAGCGCCGCCAGTTGCACCATCGAGCCTTCACGGCCCAGCGAACCGCCCGACACAATGCTGAGCAGCGAGGAGAGGCTGCGCACCAGACTGCCACGAATACTGACGCTGCCATCGCCGACGGTGACGGCTTCCATATAGTCAACGCGGGCGCGTCGTTGCGCGTCAGTCAGCAGATATTGCAAGACCAGCCCGGCACAGAGGCCGCCCGCCATGGGCAAGGCTACCCGCAACCAGCCAGGCAGGGCGCGTGCGGTCTCGACCAGGCCAAAGCCTTGGGCGCCGTTGATCCAGAACAGACAGAGCGAGATGATCTCGCGAAACAGCCACGTCGCCAGCGCACCGCCCACGCCCGCAAGCGCGGACCAGAGCAGCAGCATGGCAACATGGCGGGAAGAAGTCGGCATTCGGGTTATGATCGGGTGAGGCTTGCGCCAATCGTAAAGGTGCTCGCTACAATACAGGTCATTCAGACGCGCGTCACAGGCGTCATGGTGCAACGGGAGAATAGCAGTGCGGGTTTTGCTGGTAGAAGACGACGCAATGATCGGCGAGGCAGTACAGCAGGGCCTCAAGCCGCTGGGCATGACGGTGGACTGGGCGCGTGATGGCGGCGAGGGCGAGACTGCGCTCAATTGTGGCGAGCATGAACTGGTGCTGCTGGATCTCTCATTGCCGCGCAAGTCCGGCCTGCAACTCTTGCAAGGCATGCGGCGGCGCCAGGATGGCCGTCCGGTGTTGATCCTGACCGCGCGTGATACCGTGGAAAACCGCATTGAAGGCCTGGATGCCGGCGCGGATGACTACGTGGTCAAACCGTTTGACCTGCATGAACTGGCGGCCCGGATCCGCGCGGTGTTGCGCCGGCATGCCGGCCGGGTTGATCCGGTGATTGATCTGGGTGAGTTGCGCATTAACCCTGCCACGCGGGAAGTGTCGCTCAAAGGCGAGCCGGTGACCTTGTCAGCGCGCGAATACGCCTTGCTGGCGGCGCTGGCGGAACGCCCGGGTGTGCCGCTGTCGCGCTCGCAACTGGAAGAGCGTTTGTATGGCTGGGGCGAAGAGATCGGCTCCAACACGGTGGAAGTCTATATCCACGCCTTGCGGCGCAAACTGGGGCCGGACTGGATCAAGAACCTGCGCGGCGTGGGTTATTTTGTGCCCAAGGCCGCCGCATGATTTCAATCCGCAGACAACTGGTCGCCTCCTTGCTGGCGGTGCTGTGTGGCGCCATCGCGCTGGGTGCGGGCATTACGTTTTATCGTTCCCGGCAAGAAGCCAATACGCTGTTTGATTATCAACTGCGCCAAATGGCGCTGGCGCTGCGGGATCAGAGTTTCGCCCGCGCTTTGCCGGCGCCCACCAATGATCGCAGTGATTTCGACTTTGTGATCCAGGTCTGGAACGAACGCGGCATGCGCATTTACATGTCGCACCCCAACCGTGTCTTGCCGGATCAGGCGCAACTGGGTTTTTCTACGGTAGAAACGCGTGACGGCACCTGGCGGGCGTTTTCGATCCCGTTGGGCGAGGAAGTAATCCAGGTGGCGCAACCCATGCGAATCCGCAACCAGCTGGCGCTGATGGCCGCGATCCGAACATCCATGCCGTTCCTGGCCATGCTGCCCTTGCTGGCCGTGATCGGCTGGCTGGCGGTGGGGCGCGGACTCAAGCCACTGGAAGACCTGGCCGGCATGGTCGCCGCGCGCACGCCGGCCACGCTGGAACCCATTGAGGACAAGCGCGTGCCGGTAGAGGCGGGCGTGCTGGTCAACGCCATCAACTCGTTGATGGCGCGGCTGGGCCGCACGCTGGACGCGCAGCGCACCTTTACTGCCGACGCCGCGCATGAACTGCGCACGCCGCTGACCGCGCTGCAACTGCAACTGCAATTGCTGGAGCGGGCAGGGAGCGATGAGGAACGCCACGCGGCGCTGAACTCGCTGCAATCGGGCCTGAACCGGGCGACCCACGTGCTGCAACAACTGCTGACGCTGGCCCGCGCCGAGCCAGACAACCACAACCAGAACCTGAGCGATATTGATCTGGCCGAACTGGCCGGAGAAGTGCTGGCCGACCACCTGCCGCTGGCCGAGGCCAATGCGCTGGATATCGGCCTTGAACCCGCCGCCGGTGCCGCCCACGTGGTGGCCGACCGGGAAGCCGTGCGCACCATGTTTGCCAATCTGATCGGCAACGCCATCCGCTACACCCCGCAAGGCGGGCAGGTGGATGTCTCGACCGGGCTGAATGCGGAGGGTCAGCCGGTGTTCAGGGTGTGCGACAGCGGGCCGGGCATTCCTGCCGAAGAACAAGAACGGGTGTTCGACCGGTTCTACCGCCGGCCAGGCGAGACCGCTGCCGGCAGCGGCCTGGGGCTGGCCATTGTGAAAACACTGGCCCACAAAGAATCTGCGCGCGTGGTGCTGGGAAGTTCACCGCTGGGTGGACTGGCGGTAGAGGTAATATTTACCCCCAAAAACCAGCCTGCCTGAACATTCGTTCTGCGACTTTAAGGCTTGTTTAAGCCAGGCGGTTTTAATCTCCAATGCAACGGTCCACCAAGATGACTGCAAAGGAGCAATACCATGAAGACACCTCGATCCTGGAAAACCTCTGCCATTGCACTGGCACTGGCTGGGGTACTGGGCTTCTCCGTGGCAAAGATGAACCCGCACCTGCTGCCCGAAGCGGCCGCCAGTGCGCAACCGGTCGCTGCGCAAGCAGTGACCGGCGTGGCCTCGCCGCAGATGGCTTTGCCCAATTTCAGCGAAATCGTCAGCCGTTACGGCCCGGCGGTTGTGAACATCAGCGTGACCGGTCAAGTCAAAACGGCCAACCGCGCGCAACAATCGCCCGGTGTTGATCCGGACGATCCTTTCTATGATTTCTTCCGTCGCTTTGGTATTCCCGGCCCGCAAGGCGGGGGCGGCGAGCAGGCCCAACCGCTGCATGCGCTGGGTTCGGGCTTCATCATCAGCCCGGACGGGTTGATCCTGACCAATGCCCACGTGGTGGCAGACGCCAGCGAAGTAACGGTCAAGCTCACCGACAAGCGTGAATTCACCGCCAAAGTGCTGGGGGCAGACAAAGCCACCGACATTGCCGTGCTGCGGATCAAGGCGGATAACCTGCCAACCGTGAAGCTGGGCGAACCGGCCAGCTCGCACGTGGGCGACTGGGTGCTGGCGATCGGCTCACCGTTCGGCTTTGAAAACTCGGTTACCGCCGGGATTATCTCCGCCAAGTCGCGCTCTTTGCCCGATGAAGGCTACACCCCGTTTATCCAGACCGATGCCCCGATCAATCCGGGTAATTCGGGCGGCCCGCTGTTCAATCTGAATGGCGAAGTCATTGGCATCAACTCGCAGATTTACTCGCGCAGCGGCGGCTTCCAGGGCTTGTCGTTCTCTATTCCGATCGACATTGCCCGGAATGTGGAACAGCAGATTGTGGCGCACGGCAAGGTCACGCGTGGCCGCCTGGGCATCACCATTCAGGACGTCAACCAGGCGCTGGCACAGTCATTCGGGTTGAAGACGCCGTCCGGTGCGCTGGTCAGCGGGGTCGAACCCGATAGCCCGGGCGCCAGGGCGGGTCTGAAAGCGGGCGATATTGTGCTCAAGCTCAATGGCAAAACGGTCGATAACTCGAGTGAGTTGCCGCCCGCCATTGCGGCCATGGCGCCTGGGGCTGATGCGGCCATGCAGGTATGGCGCAATGGCAAGACGCTGGATATCACCGCCAAAGTAGGCGAGGCGCAGGATACCAGGGTTGCTGCGGCCAACCCGACGCAAGATCATGGCCGGCTGGGCTTGTCGGTACGCCCCTTGTCGCCGGATGAAAAACAGGAATCGGGCATTGCCGGTGGTCTGGTGGTCGAGCAGGTTGCAGGCCCGGCCGCTCAGGCAGGAATTGAACCGGGCGATGTTGTTTTAGCCATTAATGGCACCAACATTAACAGTGCAGATCAATTGAAGTCTCTGGTATCCAAAGCAGGTGACCATGTTGCGTTGCTGGTGCAGCGTGGGGATGCCAGGATTTTTGTACCGATCAATCTGGGCTGATTGCCGGCGGCATCCGGCAGGCGGTCTGGTTGATTGCAGGTTCGGCAGACCCTGCAAGCGGTAGTTGTACTGAAGTACGAAGTTTGATGTACCTGAAGTGTTATTGACTCTCCCTGATAAGCTCGGGGGCGTACCGCAAGGTCCGCCCCCTTCTTTTTTGCCGGTATGACAAGGCCAGGAAACTAGCGGCCCGCGTACATGTACTCACGGGTCAGTGGCAGCCGGTTCATGCCCGGGCCGCCCGCCTTGACGGCGACAATCTGGTTCAGCGAGATCCAGTCGTGCGTGAACCCGTAAGCGCAGCCGGCCAGATACACCCGCCAGATCCGGTATCTTTGTTCACCCGCCAGTTTGCGCATGTGTTCGCTATGCTCCTCGAACCGCTCGGCCCAGTGCTTGAGCGTCAGCGCGTAATGGCGGCGCAGGTTTTCCACATCCATGGGTTCCAGTCCGGCGGCACACATTTCCTTGAGCGTGAGGGCAATGTGCGGCAGTTCGCCATCGGGGAAAACATAGCGGTCAATAAAATCGCCGCCACCAAACGGCGTGTCGCCGGAATTGACGTCAGTGCTGGTAATACCGTGATTCATGACCACGCCGCCGTCGGCCAGCAGCGTATGAATGCGCCGGAAATACGATTCCAGATTCTTCAGACCCACGTGTTCAAACATGCCCACGCTGGTGATGCGGTCAAACTGGCCGGTCACGTCGCGGTAGTCTTGCAGACGCACTTCGCAGCGGTCGGCAATGCCTTCGCGGGCAATGCGTTCTTTGGCGTATTCATACTGGTTTTCTGACAACGTGACGCCGACCGCACGCGCGCCGTATTGCTTGACCGCACGGATCATCAGCGCACCCCAGCCGCAACCAATGTCCAGCAAGGTCTGGCCCGGCTGGATATTGATCTTGTTCAGGATGTGATCCAGTTTCTGGAGCTGTGCCTGATCCAGCGTGTCGTTTTCCGTGCGGAAATACCCGCAGGAATACACCATTTCCTTGTCCAGCCAGGCGCTGTAGAACTCGTTGGAGACATCGTAGTGGTAGGCGATCGCGTTCTTGTCAGTCTCCCGCGAGTGACGGCCGGTCCGCGCGGCCGGGCGGCCGTCGTCACCTTCGGCCGCAGCCAGCCGGGTGGCGATGTCCACCACGTCCAGCACATGACCTTCCAGATCGATTTCGCCTTCCACATAGGCTTTGCCCAGCGTATCCAGCGTCGGGTTGATGACATGACGCAGACTACCGGCGGTATTGGCAATCAGGGTCACGCGGGGTTCCGGGTGCAAGTCAAAGTGCTTGCCGTTCCAGAGCTGCAAACGCAGGGGGATGCCATGACTGCGCATACGACCCAAAAAATCCTCAAAAAGATTATTCCAGGGCATGTTGACCTCAGTTCAAGGTTGCAAATCATCATCACGGGCTTTCTAACGCCAGCCTTGAATTAAAAGTAGAACATCAAGCCCAAATGACCAGAAACTGATTAGACAAGAAACAGTTTCTGTTGCAATGAACTGTTGCCAGGCGCGCTTTTTGCCTGTCAGGGCCTGGCTTTTGGCTGGCAGCCAGTTACAATCGCAAACATCTGTATTGTGCGGGTTTGCCATGAAGTCAGTTTGCCGACCAGAACATGTGCTGTTGATGGCGCTGCTGCTGTTGGCCGGGTGTTCTTCCACGCCCCCTGTCAGCCGGCCGGCCCAGAGCAGTGTCAGTCGTCCGGTTGACCGCAGCGTCAGTACCATTCAGGTGCCGTCTGAAGATCGGCAAGAGGTTGTGCTTTATGCACTCAGCCTGCTGGATGTGAACTATCAGTTTGGTGGCGCCAACCCGGAAGCCGGGCTGGATTGCTCCGGTCTTGTGTATTTCATCTACAAAAACGCGCTGGGCGTGAAGCTGCCGCATAACGCCGCAGAAATTGCGCGCTTGTCACGACCGGTTGATCGCCAGAGCCTGCAGGCCGGTGATCTGGTGTTCTTCAATACCCTGGGCCGGCCGTATTCGCATGTGGGCGTTTATATTGGCGATAACAAGTTTGTCCACGCGCCCTCCAGCAAAGGCCATATCAAGGTGGAGTCGCTGAACTCGCCGTGGTTTGCCGCACGGTTTGAGGGCGGGCGCACGCTGATGGCGACCAATTAGCCGTTGCCGCGCCCCAAACAAAAAAGCACGTCAATGACGTGCTTTTTTGTTTGGCTGCAGATTTCTGGCGATCAGGCTTTGTCGCGGGTAATGGACCCGGGCCGGCCGCTGATCTGGCCCGTACCGGAATACACTTGCGAGCCATCGTCACGCTCTTGCACCAGATCGGCAACAAAACCGTCTACCAGCTGGCGGCGGGTGTCGATCAACTGGCCATTGCTGCGGTTGATGGCTGCGGCCTGACGGGCTTGTTCCCGCAGATTGTTCCAGGCGGCGACGCCAGCGGGCTGGTTGGCCTCGAACCAGCGTTGCACATCGGCTTGTTGCGTGGCGATGCCGTTGGCGGTAAACCAGGCTTCAACCAGGCCGGTGGCCTGTTCGGTGGCGTTGGCCGCTTGCTGTTTGGCTTGCAGCAGCCCGCCCAGCTCATCAATGCGATTGTTGACGAGACAATCCTGTTCCTGATGCAACAGTTTGAGCAGCGCGTCCAGGGCAGTGGAGGCGTTCTGGATCAGATCGGTGACGGATTGGGCTTGAACCACAGGCGTAGTCGCTACGAAGAAGAGAATTCAAAAACGCGGGCGTTGGAGTGAGTCCGCAAGCTGGTTTTACACCGCCGCCGCGGACATCACAAGTATTACTGGCTCAGCAGGTCTTGCACGCTGGAAAGCAGCTTGTCGGCAATGTTGTCAGCGCGCACGGTGAATTTGCCTTCGCTGATGGCCTGACGCAAGGAAGCAACGCGATCGCTGTCGAACACGCTGTTGTCGCTGCCTGTCTGGTCAGTCTGGCCCAGTTGTGCTGCGGCCGGATTGAGCGTGACGTTTTCCTGGGCGGCGCCAGCAGTGGTTTGTGTCGATGCGGACTGACTGGCAGTCGAAGACGAACGACTGGCGTCGGAACGCGAAGGCGTCGGCAGGGATACTTTGCCAGATTGGTCTATTTTCATGGTTACCTTTCCCGCCCGCCGGTACGGCAGGCTGCGCATTAACGTTTATTATGCCAATTATCGGCAGCGCACGTGGGAACTTTAGGGCTGATTTGCGTGTTTGGTAGCATCAGCGGGCCAAAAAGCCGCAAACCGCTTTGAGCCGCGTTCAGCCTGAACCAGAGCATGCCTGAGTACCCCGGTGGATGCCGGGTCGGGCAGACAAATGGCAGATGCTGCGGCAAAGGGGACAGTACAGACAGTCCGCCACCTGCCGCAAAGCCTTGGCGCACAAGGGTTGCGCCAGTTGTCATGGCTGTCAGGGCCGGCGCCGGGCCGTTTCTCCGACGTGCCGTGCTTGGGGAGGGCAGAACGTTGCTGTATAGTTGCGTGATTTTTGGGTTCCACCCCAGACCAAAAGAGCCGCCAAAGCCGCTAGAACAGGCGCGGTACAACAGTGGAACTCGACGCAATCTTACGCAATACCCAAAGCCCTGGCGGCTTCTCAGGGAAACATAAAACAGCATGAAGACCACTTTTCTGGATTTTGAACAACCGATCGCTGAACTCGAGAACAAGATCGAGGAACTGCGCTATGTGCAGGACGATTCGGCAGTCGACATCTCTGTGGAAATCGGTCACCTGGAAAAGAAAAGCCAGGAACTGACCAAAACCATTTACGGCAAGATCACCGCGGCCCAGATCGGCCAGGTGGCCCGCCATCCGCAGCGCCCCTATACGCTTGATTACATCAAGGCGCTGTTTACTGATTTCGAAGAACTGCACGGCGACCGTC
The DNA here is from genome assembly GCF_014645535.1 of Silvimonas iriomotensis. Classification (NCBI taxonomy): domain Bacteria; kingdom Pseudomonadati; phylum Pseudomonadota; class Betaproteobacteria; order Neisseriales; family Chitinibacteraceae; genus Silvimonas; species Silvimonas iriomotensis. Next base: position 1,300,168 of record NZ_BMLX01000001.1, on the reverse strand, counting down.
ACTACGCTGATGATGCGGCCATTGTGGGTGGTGTCGCCCGCTTTAATGGTCAGAGCGTCGTGGTGATGGGCCATCAGAAGGGCCGTGATACCAAGGATCGCCAGTACCGCAATTTCGGCATGCCGCGTCCTGAGGGGTATCGCAAGGCGCTGCGCTTGATGAAGCTGGCAGAGAAATTCAACCTGCCCATCCTGACCTTTGTCGACACCCCGGGTGCCTATCCGGGTATCGGCGCAGAAGAGCGCGGTCAGTCTGAGGCCATTGGCCGCAACCTGTTTGAAATGACCACGCTGCGTGTGCCGGTGGTCTGCACCGTGATCGGTGAGGGCGGTTCTGGTGGCGCGCTGGCGATCGCCGTGGCTGACCAGGTCATGATGCTGCAGTACTCCACGTACTCTGTCATTTCGCCGGAAGGTTGTGCTTCCATTCTGTGGAAAACGGCCGAAAAAGCGGCCGATGCCGCTGAAGCCATGGGCATTACCTCTGGCCGTCTGAAAACCCTGGGTCTGATCGACAAGATCATCAATGAGCCGGTGGGCGGTGCGCATCGCAATCACCAGCAAATGATGGTTGCCATGAAAAAGGCACTGACCGACGCGCTCAAGTCGGTGCAGGACAAGTCGATCGACGATCTGCTGGAAACCCGCTTTGAACGCCTGATGGCTTATGGCAAGTTCAAGGAAGTTGATCCTGGCTGATCGTTTGTCGGGCGAGCTTATCGTCGCCCGCCTGGCGCCTTTTTGCGCAGAAACAAGCCCGCCCGCCCGCGTTTGCGTGGGACTTTCCGGCGGGCTTGATTCTGTCGTGCTATTGCATCTTCTGGCTGCCGCCCGCAGCGCATTCCCGTTCCAGCTTGCCGCCATTCACGTGCATCACGGCCTGTCTGCACATGCAGATGACTGGGCCGCGTTTGCGCACGGCTATGCCGCCAGCCTCGGCGTGGACTGCCAGGTAGAACGGGTCACCCTCACGCAGCGGCGCAGTCACGGCATTGAGGCCGCAGCCCGCAGTGCGCGGTACGCCGCATTTGCCGCCACCGGAGCCGATGTGGTGGTCACGGCGCATCACCAGGGCGACCAGGTAGAGACCGTGCTGCTCAATCTGCTGCGTGGCAGCGGTTTGCCAGGCCTTGCGGCCATGCCGCTGGCGCGCGCGCTTGATGATCACGCAACCTTGCTGCGCCCTTTGCTGGATGTGCCGCGCAGCGCATTGCTGGACTACGCCCAGGCGCACGCGCTGAGTTGGGTTGAAGACGAAAGCAATCAGCAGACGGATTTTGATCGCAATTTCCTGCGGCTCAAGGTGATTCCGGTCGCGCAAGAAGCGTTTCCTGCTCTGGCAACCAGCATCACGCGCAGTGCCCGGCATATTGCTGAGGCGCAAGCCTTGCTGGATGAACTGGCGCAAAGTGATTTGCCGCAATGCGTGGCAGATGATGCCTTTGTGCTGGCCGCGCCGCTCAGCCCGCTCCGACTGCGTCACGCCTTGCGCCACTGGCTGGCCGGCAAGGGGTTGGTGCTGGATACGCGCGCGTTTGACGAGCTTTGGCGCACGGCCACTGAGGCCGCCAGCGATAGCCAGCCCGCGCTGATCTGGCGCAAGCACGCGGTGCGACGTTATCGCGATCGTCTCTCTGTCACGCCGGCCAATGTGCAACCGGGGCCGGTCACCACTGTGGCCTGGAGTGACGCCGCGCCGACGGCAGTTGCCGCATGGCATGGCCAATTGACCTGGCAAACAGTGGAAAAGGGCGGCATTGCGGCCCGCCACTTGGCGGTTCCGCTGACGCTGGCGCCCTGGCAGGGCGCTCGTACCCTGCGCCTGCGTGCTGATGGCCCGGCACAACAACTCAAAACACTGGCCCAGAGCCGCGGCATCGCGCCGTGGGTGCGCAGCATGACGCCCTTGCTGCTGGCGGGCGATCAACTGCTGGCCTGGCCCGGTGTGGGCGTCGCCGCAGCGTTTCAGGCCGCCGAGGGTGAAACCGGCTGGTGGCCGGTCTGGCAACCGGATTAATCCGGCCTGGCGCTATCATTCAGGCCGCCAATGGCGCTGGGTGTTGCGCCAGCCATGCCCACTCTTCGTCTGAGTACAGCCGTGAGCGGGTGAGAAAGCGCAGCCCGGTCGGGCGTTCCAGAGAAAACATGCCGCCGTTGCCGGGGATGGCGTCGATGTTGAGCTGCGTGTGTTCCCAGTAAGAAAACTGGGATTCGCTCATGTAAAACGGCACGCCGCCAATGTCGCCCAGATAGACATCTGACGAGCCCACCATGAATTCGCCTTTGGGAAAACACATCGGCGCGCTGCCATCACAGCAGCCACCGGACTGGTGAAACAGCAAATCGCCGTGTTGTGCCTTGAGTTGTTCAATCAGCTTGAGTGCATCGGGTGTGGCTGTTACCCGTTCAACAGTGTCGGTCATGCCGCCTCCCTGATTGCGGGCAGCCGCTGGCCGCCCGCATACCGGTTTATGTCGATCAGAAGAAACCCAGCGCCTTGTCGGAGTAGCTCACCAGCAGGTTTTTGGTCTGCTGATAGTGATCGAGCATCATCTTGTGGTTCTCGCGACCAATGCCCGATTGCTTGTAGCCGCCAAACGCGGCGTGTGCCGGGTAGGCGTGGTAGCAATTGGTCCAGACGCGGCCGGCCTGGATTTCCCGGCCAAAGTGATACGCCCGGTTCACATCACGCGTCCATACGCCGGCACCCAGGCCGTAGAGTGTGTCATTGGCAATCTCCAGCGCTTCGGCTTCATCTTTGAAGGTGGTCACCGAGACCACCGGGCCAAAGATTTCTTCCTGGAAGATGCGCATCTTGTTATTGCCTTCAAACACCGTGGGCTTGATGTAGTAACCCTTGGTCAGTTCGCCGTCAAAACGGGCGGGCTCGCCACCAGTCAGGCAGCGCGCGCCTTCTTGTTTGCCCAGATCCAGATACGACACGATCTTCTCGAACTGCTCTTGCGAGGCCTGGGCGCCGATCATGGTATTGCCATCCAGCGGATGCCCCTGACGGATGGCCTCAACGCGTTTGACGGCCCGTTCCATAAAGCGCTCGTAGATCGATTCCTGCACCAGCGCGCGTGAGGGGCAGGTACACACTTCACCCTGATTGAGCGCAAACATGGCAAAGCCTTCCAGTGCTTTGTCAAAGAAGGCGTCGTCCGCCCGCATCACATCGTCAAAAAAGATGTTCGGGCTCTTGCCGCCCAGTTCCAGCGTGACCGGAATCAGGTTCTGGCTGGCGTATTGCATGATCAGGCGGCCGGTGGTGGTTTCCCCGGTAAAGGCAATCTTGGCAATGCGCTTGTTGCTGGCCAGCGGCTTGCCAGCTTCCAGCCCGAACCCGCTTACGACATTGAGCACGCCCGGCGGCAGCAGATCACCAATCAGGTCCAGCAAGACCATGATCGAGGCCGGTGTCTGTTCCGCCGGCTTGAGCACCACGCAGTTGCCTGCCGCCAGCGCCGGCGCCAGTTTCCATGTCGCCATCAGGATCGGGAAATTCCACGGAATGATCTGCCCGACCACGCCCAGGGGCTCATGAAAATGGTAAGCAATGGTGGTGTGGTCGATCTCGGAGATGCCGCCTTCCTGCGCCCGCACGGCGCCGGCAAAGTAGCGGAAATGATCAATCGCCAGCGGGATATCTGCTGCGCGGGTTTCGCGGATGGGCTTGCCGTTGTCGATGGTCTCTGCCACGGCCAGCAGTTCCAGATTGGCTTCCATGCGGTCCGCGATCTTGTTCAGGATATTGGCGCGTTCGGCCGGCGAGGTCTTGCCCCAGCTGCCTTTGGCGGCGTGGGCGGCATCCAGCGCCAGTTCAATGTCGGCCGCTTGCGAGCGCGGCACCTGGCAGAACGGTTCGCCGGTGATCGGGGAGACATTGTCGAAATACGCGCCATCGACCGGGGCAACCCACTTCCCGCCAATGTAGTTGTCGTACTGTTTGCGGTACGGAAACGGCAAGTTCAGAAACTTCATCTCAGCGTGGTTCATTTGACCGGTTCTCCTCTTTGAGTGGGTCAGGTGCGATACCTGTGCCAGCCCGGGCGGGCTAACCGGTTTATTGCAAGGTGCATGCCATGGGCCGATTCGTGCTCAGAAAACAGGCAAGACGCTGATATTTATGGGGTTTTTTGTGAGTGGCCGCGCTGTACAACGCGGCTTTTGCGCCATTGTGCAACAGGTGTTACATTGATCCGTGAACACTCAAGGCTTTGATTCGAAAGAAAAATCTGGTTGCACTGCAACATGGATTCATCAACTTGAGGAACGCGCTGGTGCCTCACTCTGCTTCCCCGTTTCCCGGCGTGGGCGATCCGCTGGCCTATGCCTTGCCGCTGGATGTCACCACGCTGCAAAGCGCCCACGCCCGCTCGCGCGGGTTTGGCCTGACCGAGAACATCCGCCCTGATTACGCCTTGCTCACCCCCAATGCGCTGGCGCAAGAGGTCGATCGCCACCGCCTGTTTTACCAGCACGCGCTGCCGCTGGTAGAGACGCTATATCAGCAGATCGCCAACACCCACAGCATGATTGTGCTGACGGATGCCTCCGGTCTTGTGCTGCACTCGCTGGGTGATGATGATTTCCTCGCCAAAGCGCAAAAGGTGGCCTTGCAGCCCGGGGCGGTCTGGACCGAGCAAAACCAGGGCACCAATGCCATTGGTACAGCGCTGGCAGAATTGCGGCCGGCCACGGTGCATGGTGATCAGCATTTCCTGAAGGCGAACCAGTTTCTGACCTGCGCCAGCGTGCCCATTCTTGACCCGCAAGGCGGGCTGTCTGGCGTGATTGACGTGACAGGGGACTACCGCGGCTATCACCGGCACACCATGGCGCTGGTGCGCATGTCGGCGCAGACGCTGGAAAATCAGCTGCTGCGTGATGCGTTTACCGACGTGCTGTATCTGGGATTTCACGGCCGGCGCGAGTTCGTCGGCACCTTGATGGAAGGTATCGCCGCGTTCTCGCTGGATGGTCGCCTGCTGGCCATGAACGCCAGCGCGCGCTTTCAGTTGGGGCTGGATGACGAAATCACCGGCATGCGGTTTGACCAGTTGTTCGACCCCGGTATGGAACAAGTGCTGGCGCGGTGTCAGGCGGCGGGCGAGGGCTGGGTGCAACTGTGTCTGCACAACGGCGTGCTGGTGCAGGCGCGGGCGCAGTTGCGCATGCGGACTTTACCGGTGCCCAGTCGTCCGGCGCCACGCTTGTCGCGGCTGGGGTATCTGAATACCGGGGATGCGCAACTGGCGCGCGTGCTGGAGCGGGTCGGCAAAGTGCTGGGGCGCGACGTACCCGTGCTGGTCACCGGTGAAACCGGCACCGGCAAGGAAATGCTGGCGCAGGCCATGCACGCAGACTCGCCCCGCTCGGACAAACCCTTTGTGGCGGTCAATTGCGCGTCGATCCCTGAAACGCTGATTGAATCGGAGTTATTCGGCTACGCCGATGGTGCCTTCACTGGCGCCCGGCAAAAAGGGCATCGTGGCAAGATTGTGCAGGCCCATGGTGGCACCTTGTTTCTGGATGAAATCGGCGATATGCCACTGGCCTTGCAGGCGCGACTACTGCGCGTGTTGCAGCAGCGGGAAGTCATGCCACTGGGCAGTGCCCAGGCGATTCCGGTCGATATCGCGCTGATCTGCGCCACGCATTGCGACTTGCCGACCATGGTGCAGGCGGGCGGGTTCAGGGCTGATCTGTACTACCGCATTCAGGGGCTGACGGTGCGTTTGCCGCCCGCGCGGGAACGGACCGATCTGGCCGCCGTGATCCGCAAGATGCTCAATGCCGAAAGCACGCCAGCCGTGCGCTATACGCTGTCTGCGCAGGTGATGGATTTGTTCCTGGCGTATGCCTGGCCGGGCAATTTCCGCCAGTTGTACAACGTGCTGCACACCGCCTGCGTGCTGGCAGGCGACGAGACGGAGATCACGCTGGCGCATCTGCCCGATGATTTTGTAATGCTGGCCGAAGCGGGCGATGTGCTGGACGGCGCGGTCAACAGCGGGCGGCTGGCGAGTGTTACCCAGGCGGCGATTCAGGCTGCGCTGGCCGAGCACGACGGCAATGTGTCTGCCGCCGCCCGCGCGCTGGGGGTGTCGCGTAACACCATCTACCGCAAGCAACGGCACTGATGCGGCCTCAAGGAGCATGACGATGATGGACAAAAAAGCCGCGATATTCGCGGCTTTTTTGTCACATGGCGTCCTGATCAGGCAATCAGTTTTTCCAGCACGCGGCGGTATACGCCAGAGAGCCTGGGTAGGTCGGCCACGGCCACGCACTCATTCAGCTTGTGGATAGTGGCATTCAGAGGGCCGAATTCGACCACTTGCGGGCAGAATTTGGCAATAAAACGCCCGTCCGATGTACCGCCCGTGGTCGACAATTCCGGCGTGATGCCGGTTTCTTCCTGAATGGCAGACTGCATGCTACTCACCAGTTCGCCCTGGCCTGTCAGATACGGCTCGCCAGAGAGCGTCCAGCTGATCTCGTGCTCCACGCCGTGCTTGTCCAGGATGCTTTCCAGTCGGGCTTTGAGCGTATCGGCGGTGTTTTCGGTCGAGAAGCGGAAGTTGAACAGCACTTCGACCGTACCCGGAATGACGTTGGTCGCGCCGGTGCCGCTGTGCATATTGGAAATCTGCCAGGTGGTCGGCGGGAAATACTCGTTGCCCTTGTCCCACTCGGTGATCGTCAGCTCCGCCAGCGCCGGCGCAAAGCTGTGAATCGGGTTCCTGGCCAGGTGCGGGTAGGCGATGTGGCCCTGCACGCCATGCACGATCAGATGACCAGACAGCGAGCCGCGGCGGCCGTTCTTGATCATGTCGCCAAATTGTTGCGAGCTGGTCGGTTCACCGACAATGCAAAAGTCGATCTGCTCATTCCGCGCGGCCAGGGTCTCGATCACTTTGACGGTGCCATCGTGCGCCGGGCCTTCTTCATCGGACGTAATCAGATAAGCGATCGAGCCTTTGTGGTTGGGGTGATCCTGCAAAAAGGCTTCGGTTGCGGTAATGAACGCCGCCAGCGATGCCTTCATATCGGCAGCGCCACGGCCGTACAGCATGCCGTCGCGGATGTCCGGCGCAAACGGGTCAGAGTGCCAGCGATCCACCGGGCCGGTGGGCACCACGTCGGTATGACCGGCGAACACCAGCACCGGGCCGCTATCGCCCTTGCGTGCCCACAGGTTGTCTACCTCGCCAAAACGCAGGTGCTCGATACGAAAGCCCAGATCAGACAGCCGCCGCGCCATGATGGTCTGGCAGTCGGCGTCATCGGGGGTGACAGAGGCACGGCGCATCAGCGCTTCGGTCAGTTCCAGGGTGGGATCGCTCATTGTCTTCGGTTTTTCTCGTGGTTCGTTCAATAAACTGGTTTAACGCGCCAGACGGGTTTCAGGCCTGGCGAAAAAGGTTTTCATACAACTCGGGTTTATAGCCCACCGTGATCTGGCCATTGCGCTCCAGTACCGGGCGCTTGATGACAGACGGCTGGGCCAGCATGACGGCGATGGCCGATTCGGCATCGACCACGCCCGCTTTGGTGGCGTCATCGAGCTTGCGCCAGGTGGTACCCTGACGGTTCACCAGCGGCTCCCAGCCGGTTTGCGCAATCCAGCCCGCCAGCAATTCATGGCTGACGCCATTTTTTTTGAAATCGTGCCACGCATAGTCGTGGCCTTGTTCGCTGAGCCAGGTGCGGGCTTTTTTGACGGTGTCGCAATTGGGAATGCCGTAAAGCTTCATGGGAATACTCATTCAAAAATGAACCGGCGCGCTGCCGGCCAATTGAAAAGGGCCGCTTTTTGAGCGGCCCTGATTATGCGGCTTAACGCGGATCAATGCAGAGAAATGTTGAAGTTCAGATCCGGGGCTTCGGCTTCGCCGGTTTTTTTGCCGGACGAGGCATCTTGTTCTTCTACGGTCTGCGCGTTGTTCACCATCCAGGACAGGTTGGTGGCGGAATCCGCATTGCGCAACGCTTCGTCCAGTTCGACTTCGCCGGCACGGTAGAGGCGGTACAGCGATTGCTCGAAGGTTTGCGAGCCTTCGGCCAGACTTTGCTCCATCGCTTCCTTGATGTCAGACAACTGGCCATCGCGGATCAGTTCGGAAATCCGCGCGGTATTGAGCAGGATTTCTACGGCCGGGATCAGCTTGCCTTGCTTGTTGCGGATCAAGCGCTGCGAAATGATGGCCTTGAGCGAGGTCGACAGGTCATACAGCAAGCTTTCACGCGCTTCTTGCGGAAAGAAGTTCACCATCCGCGCCAGCGAGTGATAACTGTTGTTGGCGTGCAGCGTGCTGATACACAAGTGGCCGGCCTGCGCGTACTGCATGGCGTAGGTCACGGTTTCGCGGTCGCGCATCTCGCCAATCATCAGCACATCCGGCGCTTCGCGCATGGCGTTTTTCAGTGCGTCATTAAAGCTGTGCGTATCGACACCCACCTCGCGCTGGTTCACAAGGCTCTTTTTGTGGGTGTACAGATACTCGATCGGGTCTTCCATGGTCAGGATGTGCCCGGGGTGATTCTGGTTGCGGTGTTCCAGCATGGCCGACACGGTGGACGACTTGCCGCTGCCGGTCGCGCCCACCACCAGAATGATCCCACGCTTTTCCATCACCAGGTCTTTCAACAGGCCCGGCATGCGCAATTCTTCCAGCGTGGCGGCGTTGGGCTTGATAAAGCGCACCACCATGGCCACGCTGCCGCGGCTTTTGAAAACGTTGATCCGGAAACTGCCGATGCCTTCCAGCGCCATGCCCATGTTCAGTTCCAGATCTTTTTCGAACTTCGCAATCTGCTGCGGGTTCATGATCTGGTAGACCAGTTGCTTGACGTGGTCGGCACCCAGAACCTGATTGTTGACCGGATAGCACACGCCCTGGATCTTGATTGTGATCGGCGCATTGGCCGACAAAAACAGGTCAGAGGCCTGGCGTTCCGACATCAGTTTGAAAAACGGCATCAGGTTCACGGCAATTCCCTCCCGATCTTTGCTTTTGATTTATCCCTGACGCAGTTCTCTTCGCAGAATCTTGCCCACATTGGATTTGGGCAGTTGATCGCGGAATTCAACCTGGCGCGGGACTTTGTAATTAGTCAGTTGCTCACGGCAATACGCAATGATTTGCGCTTCCGTGAGGGTTGGATCTTTCTTTACCACGAAAATCTTCACGGCTTCGCCGGACTTGTCATCCGGCACACCGATGCAGGCTACTTCCAGCACGCCCGGATGTTTGGCCACCACGTCTTCCACTTCATTGGGATACACGTTAAAGCCCGACACCAGCACCATGTCTTTCTTGCGGTCGGCAATGCGGAAAAAACCGGTGGGGGACATGATGGCCACATCGCCCGTGCCCAGGAAGCCATCGGCACCCAGCACCTTGTCGGTTTCATCCTTGCGCTGCCAGTAGCCTTTCATCACCTGCGGGCCCTTGATAAAGAGCTCGCCAGCTTCACCCGGCGGCAATACCTGACCTTGATCATTGCGGATCTGGGCATCGGTCGACGAAATCGGCAGGCCAATCATGCCATTGTATTCGCGCAGCGTCATCGGGTTGATCATGGCCGCAGGGGAGGTTTCAGTCAGGCCATAAGCCTCTACCAGCGTGACGCCAGTGACTTTTTTCCATTTGTCAGCGACGGACTGCTGTACCGCCATACCGCCGCCCAGCGTCAGGCGCCAGGTGGAAAAATCCAGCTTGTTGAAATCTTCGTTGTTCACCAGCGCACCAAACAGCGTGTTCACGCCGGTAATGGCGGTCACCGGATATTTGCCCAGTTCTTTGACAAAGCCCGGAATATCACGCGGGTTGGTAATCAGCAAGTTGGTGGCGCCCAGCTTGGTGAAAATCATGCCGTTCGCGGTGAGCGAGAAGATGTGATAGAGCGGCAGGGCGGTGACGATCAGTTCCTTGCCATCACGCACCGCGCCGGAAATCCACGCGTGGGCCTGCTGCATGTTGGCCACAATATTGCCGTGCGTCAGCATGGCGCCTTTGGCCACGCCGGTGGTGCCACCGGTGTATTGCAAAAAGGCCAGATCATCATGCGTCAGGCGTACCGGGCTGAAATGCAGGCCCTTGCCGATCTTGAGCGTGGTGTTGAACGGCACGGCGCCGGGCAGCGAATATGCCGGAACCATCTTCTTTACATATTTGACGACGCTGTTGACCAGCATGCGCTTGGGGAAATCAAGCATGTCGGCAATTTCGGTCACGATCACGTGCTTGACGTTCGTGTTGCCAATGGCTTTTTCCAGCGTGTGGGCAAAGTTGGCGACGATGACAATGGCTTCGGCACCCGAGTCTTTCAACTGGTGTTCCAGTTCGCGCGGGGTGTAGAGCGGGTTGACGTTCACCACTACCATGCCGGCCTTCAGAATGCCGAACAGCGCCACCGGATATTGCAACAGGTTAGGCATCATGATGGCCACGCGCGCACCGCGCGCCAGCTTCAGATCCTGTTGCAGGTAAGCTGCAAATGCCGTGGTCAGCTCATCGAGCTCGTGATAGCTGATGGACTTGCCCATATTGATGAACGCAGTCCGGTCAGCGTATTTCACCAGCGTTTGCGTGATCACGTCTGGGATCGACGAGAACTCGTTCATGTTGATCTCGCGCGGGATACCGGCGGGATAACTGGAAAACCAGGGGCGGTCCATGTTTGTCTTCTCCATGTTGAACCTGCAGATGGGTTCTTGTTTTGGCGATACTCTAGTGCCGGAACGTATAACCAACAAGCAGGTTATCCAGTCAGGCGTCCGGGTTTACGGCAGAGTTTCGCCAAAGTCTTGTTTCTGATAGAATCGGGTTTATCCCCTGGTGAGGCGTTTTACGATCAAGTGATCGGGACCCGCACGCAGCAGGGAGTGCTTGAGAATGGGCGCTGTTGTAGCAGCCCATTTTTTGTTTGCGAAAAGGATTTTGCGTTTTTATGGCAGTGAGTCTGCAAAGCGTGCTTGAACTGACCGTCCCGGGGCTCGGATACGAGCTGGTGGATGTGGAACTGGCCCAGAACGGGCTGGTCCGCATTTTCATCGACAAACCGGGCGGCATTACCGTGGAAGATTGCGCCACGGTCAGCAACCACCTCCAGCGTTTGTTCGAGGTGGAAAACATTGGCTACGAGCGACTGGAAGTCTCGTCGCCCGGGCTTGATCGCGCGTTGAAAACGCCTGCTGATTTCGAGCGCTTTGCCGGCCAGATGGTGCGGGCAAAACTGCGCCTGCCGCTGCCGGACAAACGCAAGCGTCTTCTGGGCAAACTGATTGGCTATGAAGACGGCCGCGTTGTGATTGAAGCCGATGGCGAACGCATCAGCCTTGAAATGGCACAGATCGATAAAGTGCGTCTGGAACCGCAGTTCTGATTCCAGACGGTGAGTGAATACCGACAATACAGCTGGCCGGGCTTTGCCGGGGGAAATAGACAATGAGCCGTGAAATTCTGTTGCTGGTCGACGCACTGGCGCGTGAAAAGAATGTAGAAAAAGACGTCGTGTTTACCGCGCTGGAACTGGCGTTGGCTTCGGCCACGAAAAAGCGGTATGACGACGAAGTGGATGTGCGTGTCTCTATCGACCGTGAGTCGGGCGACTATCGCAGCTTCCGCGTCTGGACCGTGGTGGAAGACAACGACCACGAAGAGCCGTCGCGCCAGATCGCCATTACCGATGCGCCGGATTACGACAAGAATCTGAAGCTGGGCGACACCTGGGAAGAAGAACTCGAACCGATCGAGTTCGGCCGTATTGGCGCACAAACCGCCAAGCAGGTCATTCTGCAGAAAATCCGCGACGCTGAGCGCGAGCAGAACCTGAACGACTTCCTGGAACGTCGTGAGCACGTTGTCAACGGCACCATCAAGCGCATTGAACGCGGCAACGCGATCATTGAACTGGGCAAGCTCGAAGCCGTGCTGCCGCGTGACCAGATGATCCCCAAGGAAAACCTGCGCGTGGGCGACCGTGTGCGTGCTTTCCTGTTGCGTATCGACCGCCTCGGTCGCGGTCCGCAACTGGTGTTGAGCCGCATTGCGCCGGATTTCATGGGCAAGCTGTTTGAAATGGAAGTGCCGGAAATCGAAAACGGCCTGATCGAACTGAAGGGCATCGCCCGTGACCCTGGCATGCGCGCCAAGATCGCGGTCAAGTCCAACGATCAGCGTGTAGATCCGCAAGGTACATGTATCGGCGTGCGCGGTACCCGCGTGAATGCCGTGACCAACGAACTGGCTGGTGAACGTGTCGACATCGTGCTGTGGTCTGCTGACCCGGCGCAATTTGTCATCGGCGCCCTGAGCCCGGCCGACGTGAGCTCCATTGTGGTGGATGAAGAAAGCCACGCCATGGATGTGATCGTTGACGAAGAAAACCTCGCCATGGCCATTGGCCGCGGCGGCCAGAACGTGAAGCTTGCTTCTGAACTCACGGGCTGGAAACTGAACATCATGACCGTGAACCAGGCCGAAGAGAAAAACGAAGCCGAATTCACCAAAGTCCGCGAGCTGTTCGTCAAAGCGCTGGATGTGGACGAAGATGTGGCCGACGTGCTGGTGCAAGAAGGCTTTAACACGCTGGAAGAAGTGGCCTACGTGCCGCTGAACGAAATGCTCGAGATCGAGGCGTTTGATGAGGATACCGTGAACGAGCTGCGCGCCCGTGCCCGTGATGCCTTGCTGACCCAGGCCATCGTGCATGAAGAGCAACTGGAGCACCAGACTGAAGATCTGAAGAGTCTGGAAGGCATGACGGCAGAACTGGCCGGCAAGCTGGCAGAACACGATATCCATACGCGAGACGACCTGGCCGAACTGGCTGTCGACGAACTGGTGGAAATGACCGGTATCGCCGACGACGATGCCAAACAGCTGATTATGAAGGCCCGCGAGCATTGGTTCGCATAAGGCGGGAGGAATTGCATGAGTGAACTGAAAGTCAGTCAATTCGCGGCAGAGCTGAAAATGCCGTCGCAAGAATTGCTGGAGCAACTGCGGGCGGCTGGTGTCGCCAAGCAAAGTGAATCGGACTCTGTTACGGCCGAGGACAAGTCGCGCCTGCTGGACCATTTGCAAAAGAAGCATGGTGCAGGCGGCGACAAACCGCGCATTACCCTGCAACGCAAGCAAACCAGTGAAATCCGCAAGACCGATGCGACCGGCAAGGCCAAGACCATTCAGGTTGAAGTGCGCAAAAAGCGCGTGGTGATCACTCCGGAAACGGGTGGTCAGCAAGCGGCTCAGGTCGAAGCGCCGGTGGCGGCTTCGTCCGCAGCGGCAGCCCATGTGGTCGATGCCGGCCAACTGGCCGCACGTGAAGCAGAAGCCCAGCGCCAGAACGAACTGTTTGCCCGTCAGGCAGCCGAAATGCGTGCCAAGCACAATCGCGACCAGCGTCACGAGCCTGCGGCTGAAGTTGCTGCAGCGGCTGAAGCTGCACCGGTAGAAACCGTGGTGGCCGAGGCCGCTCCGGCGCCGGCACCGGCTCCTGTTGTTGCCGAGCCGGTGGTTGAGGCTGTGGCTGCACCGGCCCCGGCACCCGTGCCTGCGCCGCAACCGGCGCCTGCGCCGGCTGCACAAGCGCCTGCACCCGCACCGGCCCGTGCCCCGGCCCATGCATCGACCCGCTCTGATGATTCGCGTCCGCGTATCGGCATGCGTGTAGAACTGCGCAAGCCGCGTAACGAACCGTTGCGTGCTCCGGAACCGGCCAAGGCCGCTCCGGCCCCGGCACCGGCCCGTCCTGCTGACAAGAAAAAGGGTGAGAAGGGTAGCTGGGAAGAAGATCGTCAGGCCCGTAGTGGTCCTGGTGGTGGCGGCGGTGGCGGCAAGAAGGGCGGCGGTTTGCGTACCAAGGGCGGCGATGCCGGTAATAACGACTGGAAATCCCGCAAGGGCGGTCGTAACAAGAACCAGCAACAGCACGACGCCAACGCACACGCCTTCCAGGCGCCGACTGAACCGATCGTGCACAACGTTGAAGTGCCGGAAACCATCAGCGTGGCCGATCTGGCCCACAAGATGGCGGTGAAGGGTGTCGAGGTCGTCAAGGCGCTCATGAAGATGGGCATGATGGTGACCATCAACCAGGTGCTGGACCAGGAAACCGCGATGATCGTCGTGGAAGAAATGGGCCATACCCCGGTTGCCGCCAAGCTGGACGATCCGGAAACCTATCTGGGTGACGAGGACAAGGGCGAACACGAACTGCTGCCGCGCGCACCGGTTGTGACCGTCATGGGCCACGTTGACCATGGCAAGACCTCGCTGCTGGACTACATCCGTCGCGCCAAAGTGGCTGCGGGCGAAGCCGGTGGCATTACGCAGCACATTGGTGCGTACCACGTTGAAACCGACAAGGGCGTGATCACCTTCCTGGATACCCCGGGTCACGAGGCGTTTACCGCCATGCGTGCTCGCGGTGCATCCGCCACGGATATCGTGGTGCTGGTGGTGGCTGCTGATGACGGCGTGATGCCGCAAACCATTGAAGCGATTCACCACGCCAAGGCGGCCGGTGTACCGATGGTGGTTGCGGTCAACAAGATCGACAAGCAAGGCGCCAACCCGGAACGCATCCGTCAGGAACTGGTAGCCCAGGAAGTCGTGCCGGAAGACTGGGGCGGCGATACGCAATTTATCGAAGTTTCGGCCAAGCAAGGCACGGGCATCGACAACCTGCTGGACGCCATCTTGCTGCAAGCCGAAGTGCTGGAACTGCAAGCACCGGTTGACGCACCGGCCAAGGGCATCATCATTGAAGCCCGTCTGGACAAGGGTCGCGGTGCTGTGGCGACCATGCTGGTTCAGTCCGGTACCCTGAAGAAGGGTGACGTGCTGCTGGCTGGCGGCGTGTTCGGTCGTATCCGCGCCATGCTGGACGAAAACGGCAAGCCGATTACCTCTGCAGGTCCGTCGATCCCGGTAGAAATTCTGGGTCTGTCGGAAGTGCCGAGCGCCGGTGAAGATGCCATGGTGCTGGCTGACGAAAAGAAAGCGCGCGAAATCGCACTGTTCCGTCAAGGCAAGTTCCGCGACGTCAAGTTTGCCAAGCAACAGGCTTCCAAGCTGGAAAACATGTTTGCCCAGATGGCCGAAGGTGGCGAAGTTCAACGCCTGCCGATCATCATCAAGAGCGACGTGCAAGGTTCGCTGGAAGCGCTGGCCGGCTCGCTGCAAAAGCTGTCGACCGACGAAGTCCGCGTGCAGATCTTGCACTCCGCCGTGGGTGGTATCAGCGAGTCTGACATCAACCTGGCACTGGCTTCCAAGGCCGTGGTGGTGGGCTTTAACGTGCGTGCCGATGCGGCCGCCCGCAAGCTGGCCGAACACGAAGGCGTGGATATCCGTTACTACAACATCATTTACGATGCGGTAGACGACGTGAGAGCAGCGCTCTCGGGCATGCTGGCGCCAGAGAAGAAGGAACAGGTGATCGGTCTGGTGGAAATCCGCCAGGTGTTCGTGATCTCCAAGGTGGGCTCCATTGCGGGTTGTTACGTGCTGGACGGCATGGTCAAGCGTGGCGCGGGTGTCCGCGTACTGCGCAACAACGTGGTGATCCATCAAGGCGAACTCGAAACGCTCAAGCGCTTCAAGGACGATGTCAAGGAAGTCAGAGCCGGCTACGAATGTGGTCTGCAGCTCAAGAACTACAACGACATCCAGGAAGGCGATCAGCTGGAAGTCTTCGAAATCGTCGAAATCGCTCGTACACTGTAATGTGTGAGGCGTAAGGGGCAAGGCGTGAGGTGTAAAAACCTTGCCCCTTTCGCTGGCGGCGCAGGCATAGCCTGCGCCTTTTCCTTTTGTACCGACGTTTGGGGTTACACCTCACTCCTCACGCCTCACTCCTCACACTCAAATGCCTAGACAAACAAAGAATTACTCGCGCGCTGATCGCTTGTCGCAACAGCTGCAACGCGATACCGCCGAGCTGATCCGTGCTGAACTGGATCACCCCAAGGCGTCGTTGATCACCATCACTGACGTTGAAGTCACGCGTGATTACTCGCACGCCAAAATTTTCTACACCTTCCTCGGTACGCCGGAAGACGCGGCAGATATCGCGGAAAAGCTGGAAGCGGCCAAGGGCTTCATCCGCAGCCAGCTGGCCAAGGGTTTGTCCCTTTTCAAAATGCCGGAACTGCATTTTGAATACGACCACTCGGTGGAACGTGGCATGGCGCTCGATAGCCTGATCCAGAAAGCCGCCAGCCTCTCGAAGGCGCCGGACGACGAGCAAGAAGGTTGATTCGCACGGATGGCGAAACGAAAGATTGACGGTGTTCTGTTGCTGGACAAGCCATTTGGCGTATCCAGCAATAACGCGCTGCAAAAAGCGCGCTGGTTGCTGCAGGCAGAAAAAGCCGGTCACACCGGCGTGCTTGATCCGTTTGCCACCGGCTTGTTGCCGCTGTGTTTTGGCGAGGCCACCAAGTTTGCCCAGCGCATGCTTGATGCCGACAAGGGTTATCGCGCCACGCTGCAACTGGGGCAGGTATCGACCACGCTGGACGGCGAGGGCGGTATTTCGCGCAGTGGTGAAGTCACCTGTGATCGCGCCCAGCTCGAAACCGTGCTCAAGGCCTTTACCGGCGATATCGAACAGGTGCCGCCGATGCATTCGGCGCTCAAATACCAGGGCAAATCGCTGTACGAATATGCCCGTCAGGGTGTCGAGATTGAACGGGCCGCCCGCGCGGTGACGATCTACGCACTCGATATCGTCAGTTTTGAAGGCGACGTGCTGGTGCTGGATGTGTCCTGTTCCAAAGGCACTTATGTGCGCACCCTCGCTGACGACATTGGTCGTGCGCTGGGTTGTGGCGCGTATTTGTCAGGTTTGCGGCGCACACGCACTGCCGGTTTCTCGCTGGACGAGGCCATTGGTCTTGATGATTTTGGCCAGCTGGAGATGCCGCAGCGCGAAGCACTGTTGATGGCGCCAGAAACACTGGTGACCGATCTGCCGCAGATTGAGCTCGATACCGAGGATACGGACCGTATCCTGCACGGCATGACTGTGCGCCGCAGATCGGGCTGGCCCGACGGAGCGGGACTCTTCCAGCTTTACGGCACGCCCCAAAACGGGCATAATCGCGCGTTCCTTGGTTTGGGCGAAGTGGCATCCGATGATGTGCTGCGGCCCAAACGTCTGCTGGCAACTGCGTAAGCGGGGGCCGGTTAATGGAGCAAACCCGGGTTAGTCGCTCGGATTTGCTTGTCTGATCTGATAATCCACCGCTGTTGGTGGTTTGAGATCATTTATCGGAGTAACAACATGACTGTTTCCGTTGCCCAGAAGGCTGAAATCGTAGGTCAATTCCAGCGCGCCGCCGGTGATACCGGTAGCCCGGAAGTGCAAATTGCGCTGCTGACCGCACGTATCAACGACCTGACCCCTCACTTCAAGGCTAACGCCAAGGATCACCACTCCCGTCGTGGTCTGCTGAAGATGGTTTCCCGTCGTCGCCGTCTGCTGGACTACCTCAAGCGCACTGATGCTGACACCTATCGCGATGTGATCGCGAAGCTGGGTCTGCGCAAGTAATGGTCCGCGAAAAAGTCGCAGTGAAAACTGCGACTTTTTTGTTTGTGGCACGCCGCTTTGCCATGATGGCAAGGCGGGCAGAGGGCACTTGCCCATTCGTTCTGGTTCAATAGTCAGCCAGAACGAATAGGCAGGTGCCTTTTCGTTTTCCGGGATACCGGATTGAAAAGGCAGCCTGGTTGTACCGCATGTTTGTCAAATCGCAGTTCCGGCGGCAAACAAACGGATGTTGGACTGTGCTGGAACTGGCGGTTACGGACAAGGTCTTGTGAATGCGAAGCGGTACGCCGGCTGTGCAATCTGTGCACGGCAGCATGCCTTGAGGCTTCGCTCTTTTGTCCCGGATGGTACTGGCTTGCGCCGAACACAACGCGACCAGCATCGTCTCCCGGCCTGACCGCAGCGGCAATCGCACGCGCTTGTGGCCGAAAAGCGCATCACTGAAAAGGATAGCAATCCGTGTTCAATAAAATTTCGAAGTCTTTCCAGTATGGCCGTCATACCGTGACCCTGGAAACGGGCGAAATCGCTCGCCAGGCATCCGGTGCGGTTCTGGTCTCCATGGATGACACCGTTGTTCTGGTCACTGTTGTGGCTGCAAGCGGCGTCAAACCCGGTCAGGATTTCTTCCCGCTGACCGTTGATTATCAGGAACGGACCTACGCTGCAGGCAAGATTCCTGGCGGTTTCTTCAAGCGTGAAGGCCGTCCTTCCGAAAAAGAAATCCTCACCAGCCGCCTGATCGATCGTCCGATCCGTCCGCTGTTCCCGGAAGGTTTCTTCAACGAAATCCAGATCATCGCCACCGTGGTGTCGCTTGATCCGCAAATCGACTCTGACATTCCGGCCATGATCGGCGCCTCCGCTGCGCTGGCCATCTCCGGCGTGCCGTTCCAGGGCCCGATCGGCGCAGCCCGCGTGGGTTACGCCAACGGCCAGTACATCCTGAACCCGAGCAAGGAAGAGCTGGTCACCAGCCAGCTGGACCTCGTGGTTGCCGGCACTGAAAAAGCCGTGCTGATGGTGGAATCGGAAGCGCAAGAACTGTCCGAAGAAATCATGCTGGGCGCTGTGGTGTTTGGCCACGACGAAATGCAAAAGGCCATCAACGCCATCAACGAACTGGCTGACGAAGTCAATCCGGAGCTGCTGGAGTGGGACGAACCCACCGCTGACAGCGCACTGGAAGCCCAGATCAATGACATCGCTGGTGCCGATATCGGTGCTGCGTTCCGCATTGCCCAGAAGCAAGCCCGTACCGGCAAGCTGGGCGAAGCCTGGGACAAGGTGAAGACTGCGCTGATCAACGAAGAAACCGATACCCTGCAAGCGAACAAGATCCGCGGCATTTTCCATAACATGGAAGCCAAGATCGTTCGTAACCAGATTCTGGACGGTTTCCCGCGTATTGACGGTCGCGACACCCGCACCGTGCGCCCGATTACCGTGCGCACCGGCGTACTGCCGCGCACCCACGGTTCCGCACTGTTTACCCGTGGCGAAACGCAAGGTCTGGTTGTGGCCACGCTGGGTACCAAGCTGGACGAGCAGAAGATTGATGCACTGGCCGGCGAGTACTCCGACCGCTTCATGCTGCATTACAACTTCCCGCCGTACTCCACCGGTGAAACCGGCCGCGTGGGTACGCCCAAGCGCCGCGAAATCGGCCACGGCCGTCTGGCCAAGCGCGCGCTGATCGCCGTGCTGCCGACCCCGGAAGAGTTTGCCTACTCCATGCGCGTCGTGTCTGAAATCACCGAATCCAACGGCTCGTCTTCCATGGCGTCCGTGTGCGGTGGTTGCCTGGCGCTGATGGATGCCGGCGTGCCGCTGAAAAAGCACGTGGCCGGTATCGCCATGGGCCTGATCAAGGAAGGCAACCGCTTTGCCGTGCTGACCGACATCCTGGGTGATGAAGATCACCTGGGCGACATGGACTTCAAGGTAGCGGGTACCGACTCTGGCGTGACCGCGCTGCAGATGGACATCAAGATTGACGGCATCACCAAGGAAATCATGAAGGTGGCGCTGGATCAGGCGAAGTCTGGCCGTCTGCATATCCTGGGCATCATGAAGGAAGCCGTTGCCGGCGCTTCGGCTGAAGTGTCGCAACACGCTCCGCGTCTGTACACCATGAAGATCAACCCGGAAAAGATCCGTGACGTGATCGGCAAGGGCGGTTCCGTGATCCGCGCGCTGACCGAAGAAACCGGCACGCAGATCGACATCCAGGAAGATGGCACCATCACCATCGCTTCGATCAGCGCTGAAGGCGCCGATGAAGCCAAGCGCCGCATCAGCGAAATCACCGCTGAAGTGGAAATCGGCAAGATCTACGAAGGCCCGGTTGTCAAGATTCTGGACAACAACGTCGGCGCCATCGTCTCGATCATGCCGGGTCGTGATGGCCTGGTGCACATCAGCCAGATCGCCAACGAGCGCATCAAGAACGTCTCTGACTACCTCAAGGAAGGTCAGGTCGTGCGCGTGAAGGCGCTGGAACAAGACGAGAAGGGCCGTGTGCGTCTGTCGATCAAGGCTGTACTGAACGACGAAGCCGGCACCGCTCAGGTCGCCCCGGAGGCCTAAGCCTCACGCAGGCAGCAGGCGGCACCGTCCGCCTGCACCCGCACCATGAAAAACCACGGCTTGCCGTGGTTTTTTCTTGCCCGTTGATCCGCTCTGGCGGGGTGGGCGAGTGCGAACTTTCATGCAGGCGCGCCATCCCATATGCTGATGCCCTGACAACAATACCCTGGAGAACCCCTCATGCTGGCCATTGTGCAAACCGCGCCGGGCGGCCCTGAAACCCTGCACCTGGGCGAGGTCGACACACCGCGTCCCGGCCCGGGCCAGTTGCTGGTCAAGGTCAAAGCCGCTGGGATCAATCGTGCCGATCTGATGCAGCGTGAAGGCAAGTATCCGCCGCCGCCCGGAGACTCTGCCATTCTGGGGCTGGAGATTGCCGGTGAAGTCGCCGCGCTGGGCGAGGACGTGTCTGGCTTTGTCATTGGCGACCGGGTGGCCGGGCTTGTCGGCGGCGGCGGTTATGCGCAGTACTGTGTGCTCGATGCCGGCACCGCAATCACCATTCCGGAAGCGCTGGATGACGTTGCCGCCGCCAGCTTGCCGGAGGCCTGGATGACGGCCTGGTTCAACCTGGTGGAACTGGGCGGCCTGCGTGAAGACCTGCGCGTGCTGGTGCATGCCGGCGCATCAGGCGTGGGCAGTGCGGCGATCCAGTTGTGCAAAGCCTATGGCGCATGGGTTGCCGTGACGGCTGGCGGGCCGGAGAAGGGCGAATACTGCAAGCGTCTGGGCGCCGATATGGTCATCGATTACAAAACCCGGGATTTTGCGGCAGAGGTCAAACAGGCGGGCGGCGTTGACCTGATTCTGGATGGCGTGGGTGGCGACTATCTGCCCCACAATCAAGCGTGCCTGAACCCGGACGGCCAGATCATCGTGATTGGCATGCTGCGTGGCCCCCAGGCAGAAGCCAATATGGGCCTGCTGCTGGTGAAACGGCAGACCGTACGCGGTTCAACCCTGCGCCCGCAGGCATTGCCGGTGAAACGGCGGCTGGCGCAGCAAGTGCGTGATTTTGTGATGCCGCGGCTGGCGACCGGGGCACTGCAGGTGACGGTGGACAAGGTCTTTGACTGGGAGCAGGTCGCTGCAGCGCATCACTATGTGGCGGCCGGCAAGAACCTTGGCAAAGTCATGCTGCGGCTGGGCAGTGCGGACTGAGGCGCTGTTTGTGGTGGTCAAGCGCTTGCAGAAGTTCCCTTTGATCGCTGACAAGATTGTAATATATATTTGTTGATAACAATTCTCATTTAGATTAGAGTGCATTCCACAGCCTCGCCGGGGCAGCGTGTCCCGGCGTTTCACCACCAGCCACCTGGCGATGGAGTGCTTCATGAATGCTTTTATTGTTGGCGCAGATACCCTTGGCAATATTCCGGACGTGCTGAACCAGTACGGGATTGCGATTCACAAACACGTGTCAGGCCGCAACGCTGCCCACCAGCGCAAACCGGCTACGCTCAAGGGTGTTGATCTGATCATCCTGTTCACGGATTTCCTGGGCCACAACGTCATGCGCCACTATCGCGAAATGGCGCACGAAGAAAACATCCGTTTCGTGGCCTGCCGCCGCTCGGTGTGTGCGCTGTCGCAAAGCCTGGACAAAGTGTGTTCGCCCAAACAGTGCGACGACTGTCCGGCCCGCAAAAAACACTGAGTATCAGCCGAGCGGCCGCATAAGCCGCCCGTTCTGCCAGATTCAGGCGGTTTTGCCATCCGCCGTACCGGCGGCAGGGGCGAAGCGGTAGCCGTTCTTCGTGCTCTGTTTAACTGCATACATGGCGGCGTCGGCGGCAGTGAGCAACGCTTCGGCATTGACGGGTTCGCCCGGCAAATGCAGGGCAATCCCGATACTGGTAGAGAGCGTGATCTGGTGCTCGCCCAGATCAAACGGCTGCTGCATGGCCTGCACGATCTTCTGGGCCACGCGCGTGGCGTCAAGCTGCGGGTTTTGCAGGTCTTCCAGCAAAATGGTGAATTCATCGCCCGCCAGCCGGGCCACCGCATCGGTCTTGCGCACGCAGGCCTGCAGCCGGCGGCCAAACGTGGTCAGTACGTCGTCACCGGCATCGTGGCCAAAGCGGTCATTCACGGCTTTGAAGCCATCCAGATCCAGGAAAAACACCGCCAGCGCCTGCGGGTGCCGTGCCTGGCGTTCACACGCTTGTTCAATCAGCTGCAAAATGGCGCGGCGATTGGGCAAACCGGTCAGCGGGTCTTCCATGGCCTCACGCCGCAGCGTTTCTTCCAGCCGTTTGCGGTCAGTCAGATCAACGCCCAGCGCGTAGCAGCCGCGCACGTGCCCGTCAGCCGCCCGGTCAGGCACCATGCTCAGCCGCACGTCCCGCGGCTGGTTGCCCATATCCAGGTGAATGTCTGCCGAGCATTTCTTGCCGGCCAGCGCACTGCGGATCGGGCCTTCCACCAGTTGCCATTCTTGCGCCGAGGCCACGTCTGGTATCGGCTGATCAAGAATGAGCTGCGGGTCGCGGCCAAACCAGTCTTCATACGTAGCGTTCATGTAGCGGCAGCGCAGGGTGGATTCGATATAGCCAATCAGCACCGGCACGTTATCCATGATGGTCTGCAGCTGTTCCTGGCTTTCCCGCAATTGGGCCTCGGCGTGTTTGCGGGCGGTGATGTCGTGCAGGAAAATATTGAACAGATAGCGGCCATTGTCCCAGATGGGCGAAACGGTTTTCTCTACCTCAACCGGGTGGCCGTCCTTGTGCCGGGCGTGCATTTCGCCGCGCTCGAACAACTGCGGCAGATCGGCAAACTCGATATAAGCACGGACGGCGGCGCGTACTTCGTCGCGGTGCTCCGGCATGATGATCAGATCGGCAAAATTGCTGCCGAGCGCTTCATCACGCGTCCAGCCAAAAATCTCCGATGCCTGCTGGTTCCATTCCAGAATCGTGCCTTCTTGCGTGGCGCCGACAAAGGCTTCCAGCGCGGTATCCAGGGTATCGCTTAACCGGCGTTTTTTGATCAGCGTTTGGTCCTGAATGATCCGCAATTCGCCCAGCGCCCGTGCCAGTTGCACGTTGGCGGACGACAGTTGCTGCGTGCGCGCCGTGACTTCAGCCTGCAGGCTGGACTGCAGCGCCTGCAAACCCGCCTCGGCAGCCTTGCGGGCGGAAATATCCTGGGCAACCAGCACAAGGAACCAGGGTTGCCCGGTCTCGCCACGGAACAGTGAATAGGTGAATTCCACCCAAACAGGGTGGCCGTCGCGGTGCAAAACCTCTTCTTCACTGCGCTCAACATCGCCACCATTGATCAGTCGCTCGCGCCGGGTGGCCATTCTGGCAGCGGCTTCGCTGCTCAACAGATCGTTGAGCGGTACCGCCAGCAGCGAATCAACGGTGTGGCCCAGCAAACTGGCAAAGCGCTCGTTCACGCGCAGCCAGTCGCCATCCAGACTGCGGTGCGCCAGCCCGACAGCGGCTTGGTCAAACGTGCTGCGGAACAGGCTTTCCTGGTGGATGATTTCTTCGCTGACGCGCGCCTGCGACAGCGAGGCGCGAATGGCAAACTCGCGCGCGTGCAATTCCTTTTGCACCAGCGTTGCGACATCAAGCAACAGATGCACGCCCGCTTCATCCAGCTTGCGTGGTCTGGAATCAAATACACACAGTGAGCCGATGCGGTAGCCGCTGAGGGTTTTGAGCGCCTTGCCGGCATAAAAGCGGATATAAGGCGGGCCGACGACCGACGGATTATCGTGAAACCGCGGGTCTTCGCTGGCATCTTCCAGTACCAGCAAGTCATCTTCAATGATGGTGTGGCCGCAGAACGAAACATCGCGCGCGGTGCGCTTGCCGGTAAAACCGTAGCAGGATTTGAAAAACTGGAAATCCGCAGCGACCAGTGAAATCAGCGAATTCTCGACGCCAAACACCTTTGCTGCCAGCCGCGTGAGCCGGTCCAGTGCGGGGTCGGGGTCGCTGTTCAGCAGGTTAAGCTGGTTCAGCGCTTGCAGGCGCGCTTCCTCGTCTGGCGGGATCGGCGGAACAATCATGTCGCACCTGCCTTGCAGGTGGCCTTGCGGGTCGGCGCGTGGGAGCGGGTTTGATGCAAGTTGCCTGTCCTCCGTGTTTTGCCCAAAACCGGGTGGCGATCTGTTCTTCCTGGATCATAGGCTGTTTTGCGCCTGAATTCGCTGTCGTATTGACGCGCTTGCCCGGCATTGCGGGCGGAACCGCAGACCGTATTCAAGGACCAAATCGCGTCAGCATGAAGGTGATGAACTCACTAAGCTTGGGCGTGGGCTGGCGATCCGCCTGGTAGATCAGATGCATGGGGCGGGCCGGCGGGGTGAACTCCGGCAAGAGCTGTACCAGTCGGCCTGCAGCCAGATCATCGGCCAGTACGGCCTCAGACTGCATGACGATGCCAAAACCGGCCAGCGCCGCATTGCGCAGGGCCTGTCCGTTATTGATAGTCAGCCGGGCCGGGACTTGCACCTGGATTTCCCCTGAATCTCCAAACATGCGCCAGGTGTGTTCGGTTTCCCAGCGCAAAAAATCCATGCATTCATGCTGCGCAAGGTCTTCCGGGCGCTCAGGCGTGCCACGGCGGGAGAGATAATCCGGGCTGGCACACAGCAACATGCGGTAAGGGCGCAGGGGCCGGGCGATCAGGCCCGAATCATTGAGCTTGCCAATGCGGATGACCGCGTCGTAACCGTCTTCGACCAGATCAACCACCCGGTCATTCAGATGCAGGGCCACGCTGATTTCAGGAAAAGTCTGCAAAAAGCCGGTGAGGGCGGGTGACAGCTGGTTGGCGCCAAAAGAGACCGGCGCACTGACGCGCAATTCGCCACGCGGCGCATTGCGCAGGATGTCGACACTGGCGTCGGCCGCTTCTACTTCTGCCAGGGCCTGCCGGCACCGCTGGTAATACATGCGCCCGGCTTCGGTCAGCCCTTGCCGGCGGGTGGTGCGGTTCAGCAAACGCACACCCAGGCGCTGTTCCAGTGCCTGAACATGTTTGCCCACCATAGTGGCGGAAATATCAAACTCCTTGGCCGCAGCGGTAAACCCGCCCAGATCAACCACACGCACAAAAATCTGCATGCTTTGCAAACGATCCATAGCGCTATTTCAAACTTTGAGTTGCAGGTGTTTAAAAAAATAGCATATTTATCGTTTTTTGTTTGGCAATGACAATGAGCTCGTG
This sequence comes from Silvimonas iriomotensis, assembly GCF_014645535.1. Taxonomy (NCBI): domain Bacteria; kingdom Pseudomonadati; phylum Pseudomonadota; class Betaproteobacteria; order Neisseriales; family Chitinibacteraceae; genus Silvimonas; species Silvimonas iriomotensis. The sequence goes on along the minus strand of NZ_BMLX01000001.1, from coordinate 1,274,816 downwards.
CCTGCAAAACGATCAGCGTTTTGCCACAACAAGGAGAACGGATCATGTTTGTGCTTACCGCCAGCTATTCCCAAAGCCCCGCCGCAGTTGAACCGCATATCGCCAGCCATGCTGCCTGGGTCAAGCGTCACCTTGAAGCCGGTGTGTTCCTGGCTGCTGGCCCCAAGCGCAGCGGGCTGGGCGGGGTGATCCTGGCGCAAGTGCCCTCGCGTGAGGCTTTGCGGCAAATCCTGGCCGAAGACAGCTATGTGATTGCAGACGTGGTGAACTACACCATTGATGAGATCGAATTCAAGGCCACGGTGCCTGATCTGGCCGCGCTCAAGGGCATGTGAGCGGTTCTGGCGCAAAAAAAGCCGACCACAAGGTCGGCTTTTTATTTGGGGTCAGCGCAGATCAGAAGCGTTCCGGCATGCGCTGCAGCAAGATGATGCGCTTGTTTTCCAGGCGCACATAACCACCAAAGACCAGTTCCTTGAGGATTCTGGCGATCATTTCACGCGAAGAACCCACGCGATCGGCAATGGCTTGCTGGGTCAGCGGCTCGTTGATGATCATGGTGCCGTCGGCCTGTTCATGCACCATGCCTTCAAACAAGGCGCGGACGCGGCCGTAGACATCCAGCAGGGCCAGATTTTTCATGGTGGCAGAAAGACGGCGCACCATGCGGGCCAGCGACAGGATCAGTTTGTCCTTGATTTGCGGATAGGCATCCAGCGCGGTGCGGAAATCCTGCTTGGTGAACATCAGGAAGGTCGAGTCTTCCTCGCACTGGGTGGACCAGCTGCGCGGCTCGTCATCGATCATTGAGGTTTCGCCAAATACATCGCCGGCTTCACCGATCAGGAACACGAATTCCTTGCCCTGATTGTCGCTGGTGAAAGAGCGGGTGCGGCCTTCAACCAGCAGGTACATGGCTTCGCCCGGGTCGCCTTCACGGAACAGAAAGGTGCCTTTGGGCAGGTGACGGCGTACCGCGGCCTGAAGGACCACTTCCAGGTCTTCGTCTGAAAATCCTTCAAATGCGGGAATCTGGCTGAGAAAGTTTTTCAAAGTAGTATCCATCTATGAAACATCTCCTGTGCTCATTCGCCGTCCTTGGCCGGCTCAGAGGCTGCTGATGTGTTGTGTTGTTCAGGTGCTGCCTTTTTCTTGTCGTCCGGATCGGGGCCGCAGTCTTCAGAACTGCTGGGTACCACGTCCATTTTTTTGGCAAGCATATATTCGTTCATTTCTTTCCAGCCGGCAAAGATATCCGATTTGGCTACTTTCGGATTCCGGCTGAAGCAATCTTCCAGTGCTCTGCCGCTATGGCGGCAGGCCGCTCCAATCGCCTTGCCGTTGGCTTGTTGCTTGTTCAGCATGGTATTGACCTGATCACAGCCGCTGAGTGCCGTAACGACAAAAAAAAGACCTGCAAGTGAGCGGAGTCTGGACATGAGGTTTGTAACCCGTAGTTGATCGGTTAACGGCTATATCGGGTTAAACCATACTTTACTTTAGTTGTTGTAAAGCAATTTGCCCGCTCGCAGACAATATGCAAGAGCACGTCCGAAAAAAGAATGAGGAAAAATCAGATAAAAAGCCGGAGTGGCCAGGGAATGGATAAACGGCAAGGGCCTGCAAAGCGGTTTGCAGGCCCTTGTAGATCAAACGGCAATGGGGCGTCGGGGTTTACCGCCAGGCAAAATCAGCGCGGTTGTTCAATCCCGGCCAGCAGCCAGCGGGAAGAGGGGGCTTTTTGCTTGGTGAAATGCCAGATCTCTTCAAATGGCTCAACCGGCGCATTCACGTATTCACTGACATGGCCTTTGAAGCGCACGCTGGCCACGACATGGCCCGGTTCATCAGTGATATCCAGCAGATCAATATTGAGCGACGGGAAATCGGCGATCTCGCGATTGGCCTGAATCTGGGTCTGCAGTTCGGTAAACAGCTCCGGCGTCAGGTATTTGCGCAATTCATCCAGTTGTTCTGGCGAATTCATGGCCTGCAGATGCTGGAAACTTGCTTTGGCATGGCGCAGAAATGCCTGCGTATCCGTGCCATCCGGCAAGCTGGCCGGCGCATTCAGGCCGTTTTGCATCAGCCCTTCGCCAATGCGGTATACCTTCTGGTTGCCCTGGGTATTCAGGCGCGAATCATTCCAGCCCGGTACCGGACGGGTCTCAGGATACGGGTCAACGACCGGGCGTTCACGCCGGCGCAAAAACATGAAGCCGGCCAGGGTCAAACCGCCCAGCAAGATCAACCAGCCCCAGGGCAGGCTGCTGCCCTGATCTGCGGCGCTGGCGCCAGAAGCATGCTCGCCATTGCGTGCCAGCGCATAGCCTGCGGCGGCACCCACTGCAGCACCCGCCAGTGCCGGCACTACGATAGAGCGCTGGGGTTGCGGCTGCTGTTGGGGCTGTGCCGGCGCCGGAGCGGGCTGGGCAGGCGCGGGGCGCGTAATCTGATTGCGTTGCATGCCGGCAGAACGGCCGCTACCCAGCCGGGCGGCCTGGGCCGGCCCGGTCATTGCAATGGCCAGTGCCAGAATTACGAACAAGAAACGTGGTCCGGTGGTACGACTACGCATTAACGACAGTCCCTGGTCAATCGATTGTCAGGTTGTGTATGGGTGAACCATGAATCGTACATTAGTAAGGGCTTAAACTGCTAATTTCAAGTGCGATAAAACGACGATTTTTGTGTATACGATACAGCCCGTCTACGCACCCTGGCGCCGTACGGGCGGTATTATTGAGCTAACAGGCTGCCGGATTGGCTTTTTACCGGCCGGGCAAGATGCGAGGCCGGCAAGAACCCGGGTGTATCCAGGTTGGGCTGGCGATTGTTGATCCGGAAAGAATACTTTCCGTCACGCAATTAGTTTTCTTACAGCTTGCGGCGTGTCGCGCGCCATTGTGGGGCGCGCGAACAGTCTGGATGTGCTATCAGGGTCGGGCATCCGGTGTGATGCCGCAAGCAGAAAAAGCCGAAAGGCGATCAGGAGAAGATCAACTGCGCTGGCCACGCTCGATGGTGACGCCGACACGGCCCACTTCGTGCAGTATGCCCAGTTTGGTGACCGAGACGCGGGTCCAGGGGGCAGAGAAATCCTGCATGATCAGATGTGCAATATGTTCGGCCAGGGCTTCAAGCAGCAAGAAATGCTGTTCTGCCATGGACTGGCGCAGCTGCTGCACGACCTTGTCGTAGTCGATGGTGTCGGTGAGGTTGTCAGAGACACAGGCCTGGGTAGAAGGCAGCCCGATTTCAAGGTCAAGCTCGACGACCTGGGGGGCAACGCGCTCCCAGTCATACCAGCCGATCAGGGTTTTGGCGCGCACGCCGTGCAAAAAAATGATATCCATACCACTCCTGGCGCGGGTTCAGTTTGACGTTCCCGGCTGCGGATCGCTTACAATCGAAAACTCGCTATTGTAGTGGATTTCCAAATGCAGTCGTTAATCGTCGTGCTGGCCGCTTATCTGATCGGTTCTCTCTCGTTTGCCGTGATCGTCTCTCGCGCAATGGGTATGGCCGACCCGCGTACTTATGGTTCGGGCAATCCCGGTGCGACCAACGTCTTGCGCTCCGGCAACAAAAAAGCCGCGTTGCTGACGCTGGTGGGCGATGCCGCCAAGGGCCTGATTGCGGTGCTGTTCGCCGGCTTGCTGGTCGGCCTGTGGCGTTTGCCCGAGGCCGATGCGGTCATTGCCGCGGCAGCGCTGGCCGTCGCAGTGGGCCATATGTGGCCGGTGTTCTTTCGCTTCAAGGGCGGCAAAGGTGTGGCGACAGCGGGGGGCATCTTGCTGGCGCTGGACTGGCGCGTTGGCCTGGTCACGCTGGGCGTGTGGCTGATTCTGGCCAAGGGCTTCAAGATTTCGTCGCTGGCGGCGCTGATCGCCGCAGTGCTCGCCCCGATCCTGACCTGGTATTTCATCCCGCAGCGCGAATATCTTTACGCTGTGCTGGTGATTTCAGTGTTGCTGATCGTGCGCCACCACGAAAACATCCGCAAACTGCTGCAAGGCAGCGAGAGCCGGATCACGGGCAAGGACGAATCCGGTTCCTGAGTCGTGCTCTGCCAACTTCGCTGCCAACAAAAAAGCCCGGAACAGACCGGGCTTTTTTGTTGCATGGTGACGATGAAACGGGTCAGCCTTGCTTGGTGTGTTGCCGCACAATGCGGGCCTTTTCGCGCACCCATTCGCGCTCTTTCTGGCTTTCGCGCTTGTCGTGCTGCTTTTTACCCTTGGCCAGACCGATATCCAGTTTGATATAGCCGTTCTTGAAATGCATGTTCAGCGCGGCCACGGTATAGCCGGAACGCTCTACTTTCTCGGCCCACTTGATGATCTCGTGGCGCTTGAGCAGCAGTTTGCGCAGACGAACAGGGTCTGCATAAACATGCGTTGAGGCCGAGCTGAGCGGCGTAATATGCGAACCCATCAGCCAGAAGTCACCCTTGGAAAAGATCACATAGGATTCTTTCAGCGCCACGCGGCCGGCGCGGATGGATTTGACTTCCCAGCCTTCCAGTTGCAGTCCGGCTTCAAGCCGGTCTTCGATAAAATAGTCGTGAAACGCTTTGCGGTTATCAACAATCGTCATTTCTTTTGCCATCGGGCTCATCGTCTGAATAAAGATTGTACCGGCTGGCGCCTTTTCGAGGTATCACTGTGCGAATTTGTATTCTTTACACTGGCGGCACGCTGGGCATGCGGCCCGGTCCGGATGGTCTGGCGCCGGTATCCGGCTTTCTGACCAGCACGCTGCAAGCGCAATACCCGATGGTCGAAGTCGTTGAATATGCGCCATTACTTGATTCCAGCGACATGACGCCAGTGGACTGGAACCGTATTGCCGGGGACATCGCCAGCCGTGCCGCGCACTACGACGGCTTTGTGGTGTTGCATGGGACAGATACGCTGGCCTGGACTGCCTCTGCGCTTTCTTTTGCGCTGGCTGGCCTGAACAAGCCGGTTGTGGTGACTGGCGCCCAGCATCCGTGGGAGGCCCCGGACAGCGATGCGCCTGGCAATGTGGCCGATGCCATCAGCCTGGCTGCCAGCGCGGCCCTGACCGAAGTCGCGGTCGTGTTCGCCGGGCTGGCTTATCGCGGCAACCGCGTCCGCAAGCTCGATTGCGAACGCGATGCGGCGTTTGATAGCCCTAATTGTCCGCCGCTGGCAAAACGTTTCGGTCACGGCTGGGCGTTCAATAATCTGCCCTTGCCAGAGGTGGCGCACACCGGCGCGCATCAGGTTGATGCCCATGCGCGCATTGTCCGGCTCACGCTGGCGCCGGGTTTCAGTGCGGCATGGCTGGCGCAAGTGCTTGATACGGCCACGCTTGATGGCGTGGTGCTGGAAACCTATGGCAGCGGCAATGTACCGGGACAGGCTGATCTGACCCAGGCCATTGCCCGGTTGGCGCAGCGCGCGCTGGTGGTCAATTGCACGCAGTGCGTTGCTGGCGCGGTGCAGATGGGCTTGTATGCATCCAGCAAAAGCCTGCTGGATGCTGGCGTGCTCAACGCGCACGACATGACGCCAGAGGCCGCCATCGCCAAGCTGCACTGGGTTTGCGCGCAACATGCCAACCTTGCCGCTCGCCGCCAGTTGTTCAGCAAGAACCGGGCAGGGGAGTTCACCGCGCCGGTTTGATTTTCAGAATGAGTAGCGACGACGTGGCGCCCTGTGCTATAGTCGCCGTCTGTTCTCGATGGCGGGTCTCCCCGCATGGCTAAAAGGTGAACCTGGTCAGGTCCGGAAGGAAGCAGCCACAGCTTTTGATGCCAGTGCCGGGGGTCGGGCTCGCCACCCCTCCCTTTTCTTCGTTGTTCCCCGTTCTACTACTGATTGCCCGCGCCTGCTGATCTGCAATGCATTGCGTCGTCGGCCAATACTGTGGCCATCTCTGGTTCAATCCCGGTTTTTCCCTTGTTTTCCTTCCTGGTTGTGATTTGTACCTGGAAATCCTTGACTCGTATCAACACGTCATACCCGGCGTGAGCGCAATATCCACTTCGCAAGCTGATGCTTCGTGTATCTCCAGTGGAATTTCCGCCGCGCTAGTCGCGGCGTTTTTTTTGCCTGTTATCTGCCGCCTTGTCAGTGCCAGGAGCCAAATGCATAATGCGCCATCTAATGCATGGTTTGGCTCAATGAAGGCATTCTTCGACCTGTTTCCGGTCATCTTCTTTTTTCTGGCGTTTTTCCTCAGCTCTCACGATCCTGCTCACGCTGCAGCGCTGGCCAGCCATGTACCTGTTTTGTCGCAAGTGATTCTGGCGGCACAAAATTCCACTCCGCCCAAAACGCCTGAGCAGATTGCCATGTTGATCGCCACTGCGGTGACCATGGTCGCCAGCGTGATCCAGCTGGTTTATGCCTTGGTCAAATGGCGCAAGGTGGACGCCATGCTGATCGTCAGCTTTGTGCTCATCATGGTCATGGGCGGCGCCACGCTGTATCTGGATGATCCGGATATCATCAAATACAAGCCCACCGGTCTTTACTGGATTTTCGCGGCAGTGCTGCTGTTTTCGCAGTGGGTACGCGGCCAGAACCTGATGAAACTGATGATGGGCAAGCAGATGTCTTTGCCCGAACCCGTCTGGAATAGTGTCAATTACGCCTGGGCCGGCTTTTTTACGGTGATGGGTGCGCTGAATATCTGCATTGCCCGATTGTTCAGTTACAGTGCCTGGGTCAACTTCAAGCTGTTTGGAACGTTGGGATTGACGGTGGTGTTTCTGGTCGTCCAGGGGCTCTTTCTAAGTAAACACATTGCCGATGAACCCGTCCATGGCGACAATCCGTCGGACAAGGACTGAAAAACATGCCTCTTTACGCAATTATCGGTACACACTTGCCCGATACACTGGTGCAGCGCAATGCAGTGCGCCCGGCACATCTGGCGCGTCTGGAAACACTCAAGGCGCAAGGGCGTCTGGTGCTGGCCGGCCCGTTTCCGGCCGTGGATGCACCGGACCCGGGTCCGGCCGGTTTTACCGGCAGCCTGATCGTGGCTGAATTTGAATCGCTGGCCGAAGCACAAAAGTGGGATAGCGAAGACCCGTATCACCAGGGTGTATACGGGCAAACCAGCGTGAAACCCTTCAAACAGGTGCTTCCCTGAACTCTGGTATGATGAATACGCTTCAAGACGAGCTGCAGCAAAGACTGGCGGCTCTTGAACCTGAAACCCTGATCGTGCACGATGACAGCGCCGCGCATGCCGGACACGCCGGTAGCGGCGGTGGTGGTCATTTCGAAGTCACGATCGTGGCGCAGGCCTTTGCAGGTCTGGGCAAAGTGGCCCGACACCGCAAAGTGTATGCATTGGTGGCAGATTTGATGCCTGCGCGCGTGCATGCGCTCAGCATCAAGGCGCTGACGCCAGATGAGCTCTGAGAACGCCGTCGGTGTTCCAGACATAAATTTGATATGTATGCAGCATTGAACCGACAACATTCAAAGGAATCGTAATGCGTTCTACCAAGCTTCTTGTTGGCGCCCTTGTTGGTGCCGTGATTTCCGCTTCGGTCATGGCCGATGCCAGCGTTGCCACCGTGAACGGCGTGGCCATTCCGCAAAGCAAGGTGGACCTGATCGTCAAGCAACTGGCTGACCGTGGCCAGAAAGATTCGCCGGAACTGCGTGACCGTATCAAGCAACAACTGGTCACCAACGAAGTGCTGTATCAAGATGCCGTGAAGAAGGGCGTGGACAAGTCTGCTGACGTGCAAGCCCAGCTGGATGCCGCCAAGCAACAGATCGTTGTTTCCACCTACGTGAACAACTTCGTCAAGGCCAACCCGGTCAGCGACGCAGATGTCCAGAAAGAATACGATCGCGTGATCAAGGCCAACTTTGCTGGCAAGGAATACCACGCTCGTCACATCCTGGTGAAGACCGAAGCTGAAGCCAACGACATCCTGGCCCAACTGAAGAAGGGCAAGAAGTTTGAAGATCTGGCCAAGGCCAAGTCCATCGATACCCAGAGCGGCGCTCAAGGTGGCGATCTGGGCTGGTCCAGCCCGAACAACTTCGTGCCGGAATTCTCCGCTGCCATGACCAAGCTGACCAAGGGTCAGATTTCGGCTGCTCCGGTGAAGACCCAGTTCGGCTACCACATCATCAAGCTGGACGACGTGCGCGATGCCAAGGCTCCGCCGCTGGATCAAGTGAAGGGTGAAATCTCTCAACAACTGGAACGTGCCAAGGTTGAGAAGATGATCAGCGATCTGCGCGCCAAGGCAACCGTGCAGTAATTGCCGGTTGCTGTCAGGCCTGGGTTTCAGGCCGGCGCAGAAAAACAAAAACGCCATGCAATGCATGGCGTTTTTGTTTTTGGCGCGGCGCTGCTGTTGATCAAAGCTTGCTGGTCAGTTCCGGCAGCAGGGTAAAGAGATCGCCCACCAGCCCGTAATCGGCGTGCTGGAAGATCGGTGCGTCCGGGTCCTGGTTGATGGCGACCACGGTGCCGCTGTCTTTCATGCCGGCCAGGTGCTGAACCGCGCCGGAGATGCCGACCGCCAGGTAAAGCTCGGGCGCAACAACCACACCGGTCTGGCCCACTTGCCAGTCATTCGGGGCAAAGCCTTCATCGACTGCCGCCCGCGACGCACCGATGGCTGCGCCCAGTTTGCCAGCCAGCGGTGCCAGCAGCTTCTGGAATTGCTCCGCGCTACCCAGCGCCCGGCCGCCGGATACGACGGTGCGTGCCGTCGCCAGTTCCGGGCCGTCGCTGACGGTTTGCTCGGCGCTCACCCACTCGGCGAGCCGGGCGTCGGTTGCGGCGACTTGCCAGTTCAATGTTTCCAGCGGTGCGGTGTTGGCCTGGGTGCCGGCGTCGGCAAACGCGGTCGGGCGCACGCTCAAGACGCGTTTGGCATCGGTAGTCTGGATTGTGGCGTGCACATTGCCCGCATAAATGCCGCGGACAAAGGTATCGCTGCTGACGATCTGCAAGACGTCAGAGATCATATTGGCATCCAGCAGCGCGGCGACACGTGGCAGCACGTTACGGGCAAAGGTGCCCGAGGCGGCGATGACGTTGTCGTAATTCGCGGTGATGCTCGTGACCAGCGGTGCAAGGCGTTCGGCCAACTGGTGCGCCAGGTCGGCCTGATCGGCCACCAGCACGCGGCTGACCCCGGCAATCTGTGCCGCTTGTGCTGCGACCCCGGCTACCGCGTGACCGGCAACCAGCACATGGATATCCCCGCCCAGCTGCGCGGCGGCGGTGGCGGCATGGCGGGTAATGGCGCGTAACTGGCCGTGCTGGTGTTCAGCAATGATAAGTGTGCTCATGGCAAAACCTTTGCCTCGGTACGCAGGCGTTCAATCAGTTCATCAACACTACCGACACGGATGCCGGCTTTGCGGGCAGGGGGCTCGGCCACTTTGAGCAAGCTGGTGCGTGAAGTGGCCGCAACGCCAAGGCTGTCGGGGGTGACGGTTTCGATCGGCTTTTTGCGGGCCTGCATCAGGTTGGGCAGCTTCACATAGCGCGGTTCGTTCAGGCGCAAATTGCTGGTGACCAGTGCGGGCAGCGGCAGGCGCAGCGTTTCCTGGCCGCCATCCACTTCGCGGGTGACAGAAACAAAGCCGTCAACCGGCTCAATGCGCGAGGCCGCAATGCCCTGGCCGATACCCAGCAGGGCGGCCAGCATCGGGCCGGCCTGGGCTGAGTCGTCATCAATGGCCTGTTTGCCCAGCAGCAAGAGATCCGGGTTTTCCTTGCGGGCCACGGCGGCCAGCAGTTTGGCGACGGCGAGTGAATCGATTGCGGCGGCATGCTCGACCAGAATGGCGCGATCAGCGCCCATGGCCAGGGCGTGGCGCAATGTGTCTTGCGTCGGCGCGCCGCCAATCGACACGGCAACAATCTCGGTTGCGATGCCTTTTTCTTTCAGGCGCACGGCTTCTTCCACCGCGATTTCATCGAAGGGATTCATGCTCATTTTGGCGGCGGCGATCTCGACATCAGAATTGTCCGCCTTGATCCGCACCTTGATGTTCGGATCAACGGTGCGTTTGACAGCAACCAGTATCTTCATGGGGTTGTCCTTGTTGTGTGCTGCGGCTTACCAGAGTTGTTCCACGGCCAGATGGCCCGGTGCGCTGCGGCGGGCCAGGGTAAAGCCCTTGTCGCCCAGCAGCTTGCGGGTTTCATCCACCATATCCGGGTTGCCGCAGATCATGATGCGTGAGCGCTCATGGTCCAGCGCAATGCCGGTGTGTTCTTCCAGCCCGCCATTGGCCAGCAGCGTGGTAATGCGTTCTTTCAAGGCGCCGGGGACTTCTTCGCGGGTCACGATCGGCACGTAGTGCAGCTTGTGGGCGAATTCACTGTAGTACTCGTGCGTGGCGAAGCTGCGGATGGTTTCTTCATAGGCCAGTTCAGCCTTTTCCCGCACGCTCTGCACCAGGATCAGCCGGTCGTATTCTTCCCAGGCCGAAAAGTCGTACAGGATCGACAGGAACGGCGCCAGACCGGTGCCGGTTGCCAGCATCCACAAGTCCTTGCCCTGTTCAAAGCGATCGCGCGTCAAAAAGCCGTAGGCCGTTTTGTCGACATAGAGCGTATCGCCCACCTGCAGCCGCGACAGCTCGCTGGTGAACTCGCCGCCGGGCACGACAATGGAGAGAAACTCCAGGTGCTCGTCGTAATCGGCGGACAGAATGGAATACGCCCGCCAGACGATCTTGCCGTTTTTCTCTACACCCAGGCGGGCAAACTGGCCGGGCACAAACTTGAATGCGTCGCTGCGCGTGGTGCGCAAAGTAAACAGGCTGGGCGTCCACGTGTGCAGATGCGTGATCGTCTCTGCCGTATATTTTTCGCTAGCCGTCATGATTTCATATTCCTGCTGGTTATCTAGCTTCGAATCTTAAACACGGGTAGAATATCTGTAAATTTGAATTATTAAATAAAATATATCCAAGGATTAGATATGAGATACACGCTCAGACAGCTGGAGGTCTTCGTTGCCGTGGCGCGTTCAGAAAGCGTTTCACGCGCGGCAGAAGCGTTGTCGCTGTCGCAGTCTGCAACCAGCACGGCACTGGCCGAGCTGGAAAAACAGTTCGATACCCGCCTGTTTGATCGCTACGGCAAACGCCTGCAGCTGAATGAACTGAGCCGGCAACTACTGCCGCGCGCCATCGAGCTGCTGGACCGGGCCAACGAGATTGAATCCACCCTTGCGGGCGAGGCGGGCATCGGCCCTTTGCGCATTGGCGCCACGCTGACCATCGGCAATTATCTGGCGACCTTGCTGGTGGGCGAGTTCATGCGCCAGCACCCGGGCAGCCGCGTGAATATCTCTGTGCACAACACGGCCACGGTTGTACGCGATGTCGCTCACTTTGAACTTGATCTGGGGTTGATTGAGGGAGAAATCCAGCACCCGGACCTGGATATGTTCCCCTGGGTGGCCGACGAGATGGTCATTTTTGCGGCGCCAGAGCACCCGCTGGCCAGGAAAGAGTCGGTCACGCTGGAAGACATCCTTGCTGTGCCCTGGATCTTGCGCGAACCAGGCTCGGGCACGCGCCAGACCTTTGAATTTGCCATGCGCCATGTGCTGGGCCGGCTGGATGTGCGGCTGGAGCTGGAACACACCGAAGCCATCAAGCGGGCGGTGGAATCCGGGCTGGGGATCGGGTGCATTTCCCGGCTCACGCTCAAGGAAGCGTTCCGGCGCGGCAGCCTGGTTCCGCTGGAAGTGCCCGGGCTGGATTTTCGCCGCATGTTCCACTTTGTGCTGCACAAGCAGAAATTTCGCACCGCCGGCATCGAGGCGTTTATCGACCTGTGCCGTGACGCGGCCCGTGATGTAGAGCGCAGCGATGAAATCGTGCTGCGCCGTCCGGATGGCCAGCCCGTGGAATACCGCTAAAGCACGGCCCCGTTAATACATACCTTCTTTTTATTCAGGTGTTTCATGCAGCGCGATGTAATGGAATATGACGTAGTAATCGTCGGTGCCGGCCCGGCCGGTTTGTCCGCAGCGATCCGTCTCAAGCAACTGGCCCTGGCCGCCGGGCAGGATCTGGGCGTGTGCGTACTTGAAAAGGGCGCGCAGGTTGGCGCGCATCTATTGTCTGGCGCCGTGCTGGACCCGGTCGCACTCAATGAACTGATCCCGGACTGGCAAGAACGCGGCGCGCCATTGCATACCCCCGTGACACACGACCGCTTTATGGTGCTGGATGAAGACCTGGCGTGGACCATTCCGCACCTGATGATCCCGCGCATCATGCGCAACGACGGCAACTACATTATCAGCCTGGGCGAGTTTGGTGCCTGGCTGGCAACAGAAGCCGAAGCGCTGGGCGTGGAAATCTACCCGGGCTTTGCCGTGGCCGATGCAGTTTATGGCGATGATGGCGCGGTGATTGGCGTGGTCTGTGGCGATATGGGCATCGGCAAAGACGGTCAGCCTAAAGCTGACTACACGCCTGGCATTGAAATTCATGCCCGCTACACGCTGGTGGCAGAGGGCGCGCGCGGCTCTCTGACTGGCAAGCTGGAACAACAATTTGGACTGCGCGACGCTGCTCAGACCCAGAAATACGGCCTTGGCATCAAGGAACTGTGGCGGGTGCCGGCCGGCCAGCACGACGCCGGTCTTGTGCTGCATACGCTGGGCTGGCCTTTGGGCGGCCGCGCTGGCGGGGGCGCGTTTATCTATCATATGGGCGAGGATCTGGTTGCCATCGGCCTTGTGACGCATCTGGATTACGCCAACCCCACGCTGGCGCCGTATGAAGAGTTCCAGCGTTTGAAACGACACCCGGCTATTGCCGCCATGCTGCGGGGCGGGGAACGTATTGGCTATGGCGCGCGCGCAATTACTGAAGGCGGCTGGCAATCCCTGCCTGAGCTGGCATTCCCCGGCGGGGTATTGCTGGGCTGTGCGGCCGGTATGGTCAACGTGCCGCGGATCAAGGGTAACCACAACGCCATGAAGAGCGGCATGCTGGCGGCAGAAGCGGTATTTGACGCGATCTCGGCCGGCAGGGCGCACGACACGCTGGCAGATTATGGCCAGCGCGTGGCTCAAAGCTCGATTGGCCGTGAACTGCGCCAGGTGCGCAACATCAAGCCGGCGTTGTCCCGCTTTGGCAGCTTGCTGGGTACCTTGTATGCCGGCGCGGATTTGTGGCTGGATCAATTCGGCGTGAAGCTGCCATGGACACTGAAACATGGCGAGGCGGACTATTCCACCCTCAAGAACGCGCGGGAAATGCCGAAACTGGACTATGCGTTGCCGGATGGCGTGCTGACCTTTGACAAGGCCTCGTCGTTGCAGCTTTCCAACACCTGGCATGAGGCGGATCAGCCCTCGCATCTGCTGATCAGGCAGCCGGAGGTCTATATCACCGAGAATCTGGATGTCTATAACGCGCCTGAGGCGCATTATTGTCCGGCCGGTGTGTACGAGATTGTGCAGCGGCAGGGCAAGCGGGCGCTGCAGATCAACGCGCAGAACTGCCTGCACTGCAAAACCTGTGATATCAAGGACCCGGCGCGTAACATCGTGTGGCTGGTGCCGGAAGGCGGCGGCGGTCCGGGCTATCAGGGAATGTAGTTGTAAGACTGCCTCTACAAAAAGTGTTTGTTTTTGGCTGCGAATACGGTGTTTTGCTGATCGGTTGCGAACAATCTATGGTTTAATGGGTTTATAAGAAATCAAATACTTTCATTGAAAGTAAGAATTGGATGGTTGCGGGTGCAAATGTATTACGATGATTTGTACCGGCGAAGGGCGTCGTTAATGCTCCGCAACAGTCATTGGACTCTCAGAACGAAGCCCCAATAGAGATGCAACAACTGCTCGCGCGGCTGCGCGTTTTTTCCCGGGAAAACCGGCTTGCCTTGCGTCTGGTTCTGGCCGTCATGGTCACCAGCGTTCTGGTGGCCGCGTCGCTGGCCTTTTTCCTGGCCCGTCAGGAATATCAACGCAGCCTGACCCAGATTCGCACCGACCTGGAAACACTGTCGCGCAGTGTGCGTCCGCAGCTGGCCGTCAACCTGTGGCTGGTGAACACCGAGGCCGTGCGCACGCAACTTAACTCCTTGCTGCAAACCAAGGTGGTGGGTTACGCCGAGCTGGTCGAAACCGATGGTTCGCGTTACCAGGCCGGCGAGTTGCCCTCTGACCAGCGCTCTGTGGTTAGCATGACTTTCCCGGTGGAGTACCTGCATCCGCTCACCAACAAGTCTGTGCGGCTGGGTCAGTTGACCCTTGTGAACACGCTCGACGGGCTTGAATCTGAAATCACCGATCAACTCAAACGTATCTTGCTGTTGCTGGTCACCGGCATGGGTGCGGCGGCGCTGGCGTTTATCTGGTTGTATCACCGGCTGATTGCCCGTCATCTGCGCTATATCGCTGATTACACAAGACATTTCAATTACGAGCGTTTGTCCGCGCCGCTGGTGCTGGCACGTCCGCCCGGCACGGCAGATGAACTGCAAACGCTGACCGACGCCTTTAATGCCATGCGTCGCAACCTGCTGCAGGGCCTGAACGAACGTGATTCCGCCCAGCATGAATTGCTGCGCGAAAAAGAACTGGCCGAGGCCACGCTCAGTTCGGTAGCGGACGCCATTGTGACAACGACGGCGGATGGCAAGGTCAAATTGCTGAACCCGGCAGCGGAAACCCTCACTGGCTGGCCGTTTGCCGAGGCCTCTGGCCGCCCGATTACCGATATCGTCATGACGGTCGATGAAGCCAGCGGCACGCGGTTGTCGCGTTTGCTGGCAGAAGCGCTGGAGGGCGGCCACACCGCCACCCGCGAAGTGGCTACGCTCGTGAACCGCTTGGGGCAGCGCTATCGTGTCGAGATGGCGATTGCCGCGGTGCCGGATGAACACGGCATTGGTCTTGTCGTGGCGCTGCACGATATCAGCGAGGCTGAAGCGCTGACCGAGCGCCTGGCTTATCAGGCCACGCATGATGAACTGACCGGCCTGACCAACCGCCGCGGCTTTATGGGCGCACTGGTGCAAGCCAGCGAAATCGTGCGCGAAACCGCCAAGCCGTGCGTGTTGATGCAACTGGATCTGGATCAGTTCAAGCTGGTGAACGATACCTGCGGTCACCTGGCGGGTGACGAATTGCTGCGGCAACTGGCGCGCCAGTTGCTCGAAATTGTGCCAGTCGGCGTGCAGGTAGGGCGCCTGGGTGGGGATGAGTTCGGCTTTTTGATGCATGACGCCTCGACTGAACAGGCCCAGCAACTGGCCGACCGTATCCTGCAGGCGCTGGAGCAATACCGCTTTGTCTGGCAAGACCGTCCGTTTACCGTTACCGGCAGTATGGGTCTGGTGCTGATGGATACCGAGGCGCGCAACCTGCAGGAAGTGATCAGCCGCGCCGACGTGGCCTGTTTTGCCGCCAAGGAAGCCGGCCGTAACCGCTTGTCCTGGTATCGCGGCGGCGAAGTTAACCTGGAGCAGCGCCACAACGAATTGCAACTGCTGGCCACCTTGCGTCAGGCCGCTGAACTGAACTGGTTCCAGTTGTACTTCCAGCCCATCGTGTCATCGGTGGATGCGGATGAACTGCATTACGAAGTGCTGCTGCGCCTTGTGGGTGAAAACGGCAAGGTGATCTCGCCGGGGGCGTTTATCCCTGCGGCTGAGCGTTATGACCTGATGGCTACCATCGACCGCTGGGTAGTCTCGCACGCGATCAGCTATCTGGCCGCACAAGAACGCCAGGGGCGTCCGGTGCCGATGCTGTCGGTCAACCTGTCGGGCAAATCACTGAACCGCCAGACACTGGCCTTTGTGCTGGAGCGGCTGGATGAATCCGGCGTACCGCCGGAAAACCTGTGTTTCGAGATTACCGAAACCAGCGCAATCGCCAATATCAAGGAATCCACGCTGTTCATTGAGGCCCTGCGCACGCGCGGCTGCCGCTTTGCGCTGGATGACTTTGGTAGCGGGTTCTCGTCGTTTACCTATCTGAAAACGCTGCCGGTGCATTACCTCAAGATCGACGGCAGCCTGGTGCGCGACATTGTGGACGATCACGTCAGTCTGCAAATGGTGATTGCGGTGAACCACATTGCCCACGCCATGGGTCGCCAGACCATTGCCGAGTACGTTGAATCGGCCGAGATCGCGGACAAGCTGCGCGAGATTGGCGTCGATTATTTGCAGGGATACCACATCGGCATTCCATCACCGAATATGGTGCTGGAGCCCGCCAGATATAGCGCCTGAGGGAACGTAAGTAATCTTCCCGATTGGTGAAAAAACCCGTCCGCCGCACAGTGTGCCGGGCGGGTTTGTTTTATGTAGAGGGTGGCGCGGGGGCGCGTTGCCGTCGGCATGAGCAGCAGTACCCGGTTCAAGAAATAAACAGATACACAGATACACAGAAACAATAAAGCTATAAGCGGTTTGGGGAGGTACATATGACAATGCGCATGCGCTTGCTGCTGCCGGTACTGGTAGTGGCTTTGCTTGGGTTTGGGGTTACGCTGGGTTATGTCCTGTTCGGGCAGAATCTGGCGCTGGACGCCGTGGCTTATACGCTGGCACTGGCCAGCCTGATTGCACTGGCCGTGGCCGCCTGGCTGGCGGCTGGATTCGCACTGCGGCCGCTGGATGCGTTGCAGCGCGGCTTGCACGACATGGGCGGCAGCGCCGGTTTGTCGGTGCGCTTTGCCGAAGAAGGCGAGTTGGGCTCGCTCGGGCGCCCGCTTAACCAGTTTGTCGGCACGCAGCAATCCGTGCTGCGCGAAATCCAGCGCGAGATGGAAGCGTTGGCACTGAGCCTGCACGAACTGACGGCCGTCACCACGCAGATTTCCAACGATACCCGCATGCAATCGGACCACGCCTCGGCCTCTGCCGCGACCGTGGGCCAGATCACGCAGAGCATTTCCAGCATTGCGTCACGCGCGCGTGATGTGGATGTCGCGGTGCTTGATACCCAGTCGATTTCCAGCGAGAGCGCGCAAGCGGTCATGGGCGTGTCCTCCGAGGTGGGCGAGGTGGCGACCGCCATTCAGTCCTTGGGTACGGCCATGGACAACCTGAGCCAGCGTGCGCGCGAGATCAGCGGCATTGTGGTGGTGATCAAGGAAATTGCGGACCAGACCAATCTGCTGGCTCTGAATGCGGCCATTGAAGCGGCACGCGCCGGCGAGCAAGGCCGCGGCTTTGCAGTGGTGGCAGATGAAGTGCGCAAACTGGCCGAGCGCAGTTCTTCGGCCACGGTTGATATCGCGCGCCGGATTGAACTCGTCAACGCCGAGACCAATGCCGTGCTGGCCGATATGAACCGGACCTCCAGTGGTGTGGCACAAAGTGTCGACAAGGCCGAACACGCGCGCAAACACATGCTGACCATTTCTGGCCGCATGGATGAAGTCGCCCAGGTGGTACGGCAGATTGCCGACGCCACCGCAGAGCAATCGTCTGCGACCGAATCCATGGCCCGTTCGACCGAACGCGTCAGCGGCATGACACGCGCTACCGATTCTGCGCTGCATCAGGCGCGCCAGACTCTGCAAAGTGTGGATGAGCGCGCCAAGACGCTGCTCGGTGCCGTTGGCAAGTTCCATCTGGCTGACGTGGAAGTGCTGCACTGGTGGCTGTCGCGCAGTGAAGCCCGTGCCGTGTTCGAGCTGAAAACCCGTCTGAACGCCCAGGGTCACCACTGGATGGATACCCGTACCAGTGGCGGCGATCCGATGGCCACGCTCAACTCGCGCGTGCAATCGGGTAACGCGCCGACTGCGGCGGCAAACCGCATTATCAATATCGGTAAATGGTCGAGAATGGGCGTGCTGGCCGATCTGAACGAGATCGCCCAGCGTCAGCGCTGGTCCAGTGTGCTGCCGGCCGTGCTGGACAAAATGATTCAGGTGGATGGCAAATACGTAGCGGTGCCGCTGGGTGCCGCGCGGGTCAACACCTTGTGGGTGAACTTGCCGCTGATGCGCAAAGTAGGTGGTCAGCAACCGCGCAACTGGGATGAATTCTTTGCCCTGTGCGAGACGCTGAAGGCCGCCGGCATTACGCCGCTGGCCGTGGGCGAGCAAGACTGGCAGATTGCCACCATGCTTGAAACGGTGATTCTGGCCGAAGGCGCCGAGTTCCATCGCAGCTGCTTTGTGAAGCTGGACGCCACCGCGCTGGGCGGCGCCACCATGGCGCGGGCGCTGGAGCGTTTCCGTCGTCTCAAGCCGTATTGCACTGAAGACGCCGCAGGTCGTGACTGGAACCTGGCGACGGTGGACGTCATCAACGGGCGTGCCGCCATGCAGATCATGGGCGACTGGGCCAAGCCTGAATTCATGCAGGCCGGGCAAGCCCAGGGCAAAGACTATATGGGCTGGGCTGCGCCGGCCGCCGCGGGCGAGTTCTCTTTTGCGTGTGACTCACTGATCATGTTCAAGCAAAAAGAGGGCGCCATGCACGATGCCCAGCGCGATCTGGTGGAAATGCTGATGAGCCAGGAAGGTCAGGAAGCGTTCAACTTCTTCAAGGGTAACGTCCCGGCACGCTCGGATACGCCGATGAGCCGTTACGATGGTTATTCGCAAGAGACGGCGCGTTCGTTCGCGCAAGCGGCCAACGCCAACGTGCTGGTCCCGTCGTGGGCGCATAGCCAGTGTCTGCCGGAAGAAGTGCGCTCGGGTATTTTCGAAGCCACCATGAAGTTCTGGCGCAATGGCAACATGAGTGCGGCCGAAGCCGCGCGCATGATGGCCGAGGCCGCCCGGCGCGTTTGATCAGCCAGGTAGTGCGGTGAATGCAATTGCCTTGCCATTCACCGCAATTACCGGCCCCAATAAAAAAGCCCTGCATATGCAGGGCTTTTTCATGGAACCACCAGTGCGGATTACTCCACGCGGTAGTTCGGGGCTTCCTTGGTGATCTGCACGTCATGCACGTGAGATTCGCGGATACCTGCAGAAGTGATCTGCACGAATTCGGCTTTCTCATGCATTTGCGCGATGGTGGCGCAGCCCAGGTAGCCCATGGAAGAACGCAGACCGCCCACCAGCTGGTGAACAATCGCAGTCACCGGGCCCTTGTACGGGACGCGGCCTTCAATGCCTTCCGGTACCAGCTTGTCGGCGTTGGCTGTGTTTTCTTCCTGGAAGTAACGATCGCTGGAGCCTTGCTGCATGGCGCCCAGAGAACCCATGCCACGGTAGCTCTTGTAAGAACGGCCCTGGTACAGTTCGACTTCACCCGGCGCTTCTTCGGTACCGGCCAGCAAGCCACCCAGCATGACGGTGTGGGCACCGGCAGCAATGGCCTTGGCGATATCGCCAGAGAAGCGGATGCCACCGTCAGCAATCAGCGGCACGCCGGTGCCTGCCAGTGCATCGGCCACATTGGCCACGGCGGAGATTTGCGGCACGCCAACACCCGCCACGATACGCGTGGTGCAGATGGAGCCCGGGCCGATACCGACCTTGACCGCATCAGCGCCAGCATCCACAAGGGCGCGGGCGGCAGCAGCGGTGGCGATGTTGCCGCCAATCACTTGTACGTTCGGGAAATTGCGCTTGACCCAGTTCACGCGGTTCAGCACGCCAGCGCTGTGGCCGTGTGCGGTATCCACCACGATGACGTCCACGCCGGCTTCAGCCAGCAGGGCAACGCGTTCTTCGGTGCCGTCACCGGTACCGACCGCAGCGCCAACGCGCAGACGGCCCAGTTCATCCTTGGAGGCCAGCGGGTGTTCGCTGGTCTTGATGATGTCCTTGACGGTAATCAGGCCGCGCAGCTGGAAGCCTTCGTTCACCACCAGCACACGTTCCAGCTTGTGGTCGTGCATCAGGTGACGGGCTTCGTCGATCGAGGTGCCTTCACGCACAACAATCAGCTTGTCTTTTTGCGTCATCACGCTGGAGACGGGCACATCAAGGCGGGTTTCAAAACGCAGGTCACGGTTGGTGATGATGCCGACCAGCTGGCCTTTGGCATCAATAACCGGGAAACCGGAAATACGGTGCTGACGGGAGAGGTTCAAGACATCGCGAACCAGCATCTCGGGCGAGACGACCAGCGGGTCTTTCACCACGCCGGATTCATGACGTTTGACTTTGGAGACTTCAGCGGCCTGCAGCTTGCCAGACATGTTCTTGTGAACGATACCAATGCCGCCTTCCTGGGCGATGGCAATCGCCAGTGGGGCTTCGGTCACGGTATCCATCGCTGCGGAGATCAGCGGCAGGTTAAGCCGGATGTCACGAGTGAATTGGGTACCAAGGCTGACATCGCGGGGCAGGACGTCAGAGTGGGCCGGGACGAGCAGAACGTCGTCGAAGGTCAGTGCTTGTTGCACGATGCGCATTTGCGAATCCTTTCACGCCAAAAGTCGATTATACCGGGTTTGGCACGGTAAGACTATGCCGACGTAATCACGTTTTGCCGGGGAGCGTGTTGCAATTTGTACAAACCAGGCCGGTTTTACGCCGGCAAAGTCGCGGCGGGGCGAGTGGCGCGGCAATATGTAAAGTAATAGACAAAGAGATAAAGCGGTGCGTGGCGTCGCCCGGCAAGACGGTGACGAACGCAACCGGCGCATGCGGCTACAGACCGCAAATCCACAAGAAGGGAGGGCGGCATGGCACATGCCGAAGCGACACTGCATCAGGATGACAAGGGCCCGTGCGCGCTGATTTTGTCTGGCGGCGGGGCGCGTGCGGCGTATCAGGTGGGTGTGCTGCTGGCGGTGGCGCGCATCTGGCGGCACGGTGAAGCCAACCCGTTTCCGATTATCTGTGGTGCCTCAGCGGGCGCCATCAATGCCGCCGGGCTGGCGTCCCGCGCCAGTGATTTTCAGTCTTCGGTGCGGCATCTGGCCAGATCATGGCTATTGCTCTCGCCAGAGCGGGTGTACCGGGCCAGCGTGCCGGCACTGCTCAAAAGTGCCGGGCATTGGGTGATCTCTGTGCTGGCCGGTGGTCTGGGCGAGCGTAATCCCAAATCCTTGCTGGATAACGCACCCCTGCGCGATCTGCTCAGTGAACTGGTCGATTTCGAAGGCATTGGCCGCGCGGTGGATGATGGCTCGCTGCTGGCCTTATCGATTACCGCCTCCGGTTATACCTCGGGCCAGTCAGTCAGTTTCTATCAGGGTGCCCCGACACTGCCGGATACCTGGCAGCGTGCCTCACGCATTGGCTTGCGGGCAGAGATCTCGGTGGATCACTTGATGGCGTCCAGTGCGATTCCGCTGGTGTTTCCCGCCGCGCGCATCAATCGCGAGTATTTTGGCGATGGTTCCGTGCGCCAGATCGCCCCGTTAAGCCCGGCGATCCATCTGGGCGCCAGCAAATTGCTGGTGATCGGTGTGGCACCGCACGCCGAGCCGCCCGGGCGGGAGAAAGTCAACGAATACCCCTCGCTGGCCCAGGTGGCCGGACATCTGCTTAATAGTGTGTTTCTTGATTCGCTGGAGGCAGATCTGGAGCGTGTTCAGCGCGTCAACAACACCATCTCTTTGCTCAGTGAAGAAGTCCGCGCCGCGCACCGTACCGCCTTGCGCCCGCTACAGGTGCTGACCATTGCGCCGTCACGCCCGCTGGAGCGGCTGGTGATGCCGCACCGTAAACGCTTTCCGCCTGGTTTGCGTTTCTTGCTGGGCGGCCTGGGCGCGTTCCGTCGCCAGGGGTCGGTGCTGTCCAGTTATCTGCTATTTCATGGTGATTACGTGCGCCAGCTGGTGAAGCTGGGTTACCGCGATGCCATGAAACGCCGCAAGGAACTGGAGTGTTTTCTGGCTGACTGAGTCTGCACGTCCGGACTGCTTGTCATCAACATAATCTTTGCTGATAGAATGTTGATTGATAAAATCAATCGGTTAGATCAACCAGATACCGCTTACCGCAACGCCAGACTGGCGCGACGGGCAGGGTAAATTTGTGCCGATTGACTGGACATTCCCGGCTGCTTGCCGCCGTATCAACAGGGCCGACCTGGCTCTGGTCGCAGTGGCGTGGCTTATTCGTGCATGGCAAGGAGGGCGCAAGTGACCCTGACAGAATTACGTTATATCGTGGCCGTGGCGCGTGAACGCCATTTTGGCCGTGCTGCCAATAGCTGTTTTGTCTCGCAGCCGACCTTGTCGGTGGCGGTGAAAAAGCTGGAAGACGAACTGGGCGTGACGCTGTTTGAGCGCGCGGCCGGTGAAGTCACGCTGACGCCGATTGGTGAGCGCGTGGTCGAACAAGCCCAGCGCGTGCTGGAAGAAGTGCAGGTGGTCAAGCAACTGGCCGAGCAAGGTAAAGACCCGCTGGCGGGCGCTTTGCGGCTGGGCATTATTTATACGATCAGTCCGTATTTGCTGCCGCATTTGATCCCGCACCTGCGTGAGGCGGCGCCGCAAATGCAGATTCTGCTGGAAGAAAACTACACCGGCCGTCTTGCCGAAATGCTCAAGCAGGGCGAGATCGATGTGGCCATTCTGGCCGAGCCGTTTCATGAGCCGGGCATTGCCACCCAGCCGGTTTATGACGAGCCGTTTGTGGTTGCCACGCCCAAAGGGCATCACTGGGAAAAGCAGAAAGCCATTGATGCCTCCATGCTGGCAGAAGAGAACGTCTTGTTGCTCTCGCCGGGCAACTGTTTCCGTGATCACGTCTTGCAGACCTGCCCGGACCTGAACCGCGAAAGCCTGCCGACCGGCAGCTTGCAGCGCACCTTGCAGGGCTCGTCGCTGACCACGATCCGTCACATGGTGGCGGGCGGGATCGGGGTAACGGTTTTGCCAGCGACATCGGTGACTGCTGCCGATGAATCTTTGCTGAGCATCCGCCCGTTTTCCGAGCCAGTGCCGACGCGCCGGGTGGTGCTGGCCTGGCGCCGCAATTTCCCGCGGCTGGCTGCTGTCGAAGCGGTCCGCAACGCCATGCTGGCCAGTGATTTGCCGGAAGTGACCTTCATTGGCGCGCAAGACGCTGTAGCCGTGGCGGCCTGAGCGTCTGCGGCTTGAATGCATCAAATAACTGCTTGATAACTGATTGATATCTGGCGCGCCCTGACCGGGGCGCGCCTGTTTTCTGTAAACCTGTTTGCAGCGTGATGAGGTCCAGAATGGTCTGATCACGCCGGAGTGATTTTTCATGGCATTGCCCGTAGTCATCGTCGGGGCCGGACTGGCCGGTTACAACCTCGCGCGCGAATTTCGCAAACTTGATGCCGAAGCCGAACTGGTCATCATTGCCGGTGATGGCGCTGATTTTTATTCCAAGCCGATGCTCTCCAACGCGCTGGCTGGCAACAAGACCGTCGCGACGCTGGTCATGAAACCGGCCGAAAAGATGGAAGCAGAACTGAATGCCACTATCTTTGCCCGCACGGAAGTGGTCGGCATTGATCGTGAAAAACAGATGCTGATGCTGTCGGATGGCCAGGTGCAGGCGTATCGCGATCTGGTGCTGGCTGTCGGCGCCGAGCCGGTTCGCCTGCGTCTGGGTGGCGAGGCTGCTGATGAAGTCCTGTCCGTCAATCATATTGATGATTTCGCGCATTTCTCCAGCAAGCTGGAAGGCGTGAAACGGGTGGTGATTCTGGGTGGCGGTTTGATTGGCTGCGAATTTGCCAACGACTTGCTGGCGCGCGGCATTGAACCGGTGGTGGTCGAATCTGCCGCGACGCCGTTGCCGCGCCTGTTGCCGCCCCAGTCGGGCGAGTGGTTTGCCGCCAGATTACAAGCCGCCGGCGTGCGCTTTGTGTTTGGCGCGCTGGCCGGCGCGGTCCATCATGCCGGCAGCGGTTTTGAAGTTGAACTGAGTTCGGGCGAGCGCCTGCAGGCGGACCTGGTGCTGTCGGCCGTGGGTTTGCACCCCAACAACACGCTGGCCGAGGCCGCGGGCCTGCGGGTAGAGCGGGGTACGGTCATCAATCGTCAATTGCAAACCAGTGATGCGCATATTTACGCGCTGGGCGATTGCGCTGAGGTTGAAGGTCTGTTTTTGCCTTTTGTAATGCCGATCATGCATGCAGCGCGCACCTTGGCGCAGGTGCTGGCTGGCAACACGGCCAGCCTGACTTACCCGGCCATGCCGGTGCTGGTCAAAACACCGGCTTGCCCCACGGTGGTGTCATCGCCGGCCGCAGGTGCGCAGGGCGAGTGGCAAGTGAATGTGAGCGAAGAGGGCGTCGATGCCCGCTTTGTGAATGCGCAGGGGCAGTTGCTGGGCTTTGCGCTGTGTGGCGCGGCCACCAAAGAGCGCCAGGCGCTACTGCCGCAGTTGCCGCCAGTCCTGGCCTGATCGGCGGGTGCCACATAAAAAAACGGGCATTTGCCCGTTTTTTTATGTCCAGTGTGTTGCATCCAGTGCACCAGGACCCCATTTCAAGTGTCTGAAAAGCTTTTGAAAAGTGGCTGGTGCAGGATCAGGTTCAGGATTATCGCCAGGCTTTACTGGTTTTCCCGGACAACCGGTTCTATACCCAATTTGCGCAATTTGCGAATAGCCGCTTCAGCATCGGCCTTGTTTTTGAAAGGGCCGATCTGCACCCGGGTTTCCAGCCAGGCAGGTACACCGGCAGATTGCAGCTGGGTCAGCAGTTTGTCGGCGTTGGATGCATGCAGGAACACGCCGGCCTGAATGGTGTAACCGTTGCTGCCGGCGTGGACTTCAAACTTGCCCGGCGCGGCGGGTGTCTCGGCCGTTTTTTCGGGCGGCGGCAGGTTCAGCGCGGGCTCGGCGGCTTTCGGGGTGGGTGCGGGTGTTGCTACAGGCGTCGGTGCCGGCGTGCTGCGGGCTGGCGCAATGGCAGGGGCCGGGGCGGCGCGGCCGGGTGCCTTGATCGGCGCCTGTGTGGTCACGGCTTGCTGGGGCGTGGGTTCCGGCGTTTCGGTGACCGGCGCAGGTGTCGGCGTGGCCGGTTCCGGAGTTGATGCGGCAACGGGTTCCGAGGCGACGGCGCTGGCGGCGACAGGCGCTGACGCAATGGCTGAAGCCACGGCGCTCGCGGGCTGCGTGGCAATGGCGCTGGCCGCTGAGGCGATGCGCGGAACGCTGATTGTGGGTTCGGGTTCGCCGTTCTGGCTATGGTCCAGCAGCCAGATGGCAGCAAGGACGACGATGATGAGGCCGGCAGCGATGCCAAGGCGCCACGCCAGCTGTTGTTTAAGCCGGGATTGCTCGGCTTGATGCAAGATGGGGTCGAGTTGGTCGCTCATCTGCCGCAATGTTGTTGAATTTGTTATAATGTTTGGCTATTTGGCTGAAGAGTGCCGTTTTCAGCCCCCGTTTCAGCAGTGATGCCTTGTTGCAAATGGCATTGCCGCATGAAGTAAACACGTAGAAACAAGTTAAGTCAAATCAACCTGGAGTAGGAAAACAAATGGCTATTGAACGTACCCTCTCGATCGTCAAACCCGATGCTGTTGCCAAGAACGTTGTTGGCAAGATTGTCGATCGCTTCGAGTCCGCCGGCCTGAAAGTCGTTGCTGCCAAGATGAAGCAACTGTCCCGCGCTGAAGCTGAAGGCTTCTACGCTGTGCACGCAGCACGTCCTTTCTTCAAGGATCTGGTTGACTTCATGGTTTCCGGCCCGGTGTTCGTCCAGGTGCTGGAAGGCGAAGGCGCAATCCTGAAGAACCGCGACCTGATGGGCGCAACCGATCCGAAGAAGGCAGACAAGGGCACCATCCGCGCTGACTTCGCTGAATCGATCGATGCAAACGCCGTTCACGGTTCCGATAGCGCTGAAAACGCTGCCATCGAAATCGCTTACTTCTTCCCGGCCAGCGAAGTTTACAGCCGCTAAGGCGTAAACCCGCAGGAGCTATTGGCATGTCGGTTAATTTGCTGGATTACGATGCGGAAGGTCTTGCCGAGCTGATGATCAGCTACGGGGAGAAGCCGTTCCGCGCCAAACAGTTGATGAAGTGGATTCACCAGCACGGTGAGGCTGACTTCAACAACATGACCGATATTGCCAAAGGCTTTCGGGAAAAACTGGCGGCGGGCGCACTGGTGCGCTCGCCCGCCATGCTGGCCGAGCATGTGGCCAGCGACGGCACCACCAAGTGGTTGCTGGACGTGAATGTCGGCAACGGCATCGAGACCGTGTTCATCCCTGAAGATGACCGCGGCACCCTGTGTATTTCGTCGCAAGTGGGTTGCGCGCTGGAGTGCTCGTTCTGTTCAACCGGCGCCCAGGGCTTTAACCGTAACCTCTCTGTGGGCGAGATCATTGGTCAGTTGTGGTGGGCCAACCGCCGTCTGAGCGCCGAACAGGCCCGGGTCGGTGTGCCTGTCAATGAAGATACCCGCATCGTCACCAACGTGGTGATGATGGGCATGGGCGAACCCCTTGCCAACTTTGACAATGTCGTCAAAGCACTCAGATTGATGCTGGACGACAATGCCTATGGCTTGTCGCGTCGGCGCGTCACGCTGTCGACCTCAGGGATCGTGCCGGCCATGGATCGTTTGCGTGATGCGGTGCCGGTGGCGCTCGCCGTCAGTCTGCATGCCTCCAACGATCGTCTGCGCGATGAAATCGTGCCGATCAACAAGAAATACCCGCTGGCCCAGTTGCTGGCCGCCTGTAATCGCTATCTGGAAAAAGCGCCGCGGGACTTCATTACCTTTGAATATGTGATGCTTGCGGGTGTGAACGACCAGCCCGAGCATGCCCGTGAGCTGATTGCGCTGTTGCGTGATACGCCCTGTAAGCTGAATCTCATTCCATTCAATCCCTTCCCGAATTCGGGCTACAACCGTTCCGGCCGTGATGCTATCCTCGCGTTCCGGGATATCCTGATGAACGCAGGCTATATCGTCACCGTCCGCAAAACGCGTGGCGACGATATTGATGCAGCGTGTGGCCAGCTGGCCGGTCAGGTACAGGACAAGACGCGTCGTACAGCCAACCGCAAGGCACAAGAGACGCGCCCGATCCAGTTCAGATAAAAATATCGATACAGGGGAAGTGGAATGATCCGGCGGTACATGGTTTCTTTGATTTGCTTTGCCATGACAAGCCTTGCAGCGCCCTGGGCGCTGGCTGCATCTTCCGGCGACGATATGTCGCAAGCCGACCGCCGCGCACTGCTGCACACGCAGCTGGCGGCGGAATACCTCAAGCGCGCGCAGTACACCGTGGCCGTGCAAGAGATCAAAGAGGCGCTGTCGTCCAATAGCCGCTACGCCCCGGCGTATGGCGTGCTTGGCCTGATCTACGCGGAACTGCACGACGACACCAAAGCCGTTGCCAATTTTCAGCAAGCGCTGAACATTGCCCCGGATGACTCCGATATCAACAACAACTTTGGCTGGTACCTGTGCAATCATTCGCGCCAGGCCGACGGCATCCAGCACTACATGACGGCGGTGAAGAACCCGCTGTACGCCAGCGCTGACAAGACCTATGTGAATGCGGGTCAGTGCGCGGTGAGCATGAAAGACGAGAAAGCCGCCAATACCTATTTCCTGCAAGCACTGCGCCTGCGCCCGGACAACGTCGTTGCCCGCCAGGAACTGGTTGAGCAGGGTCTGCGCACCAAGGATTACGTGCAGTCGCGCCAGTATTACAACGAGTTGCAACACATGGTCCAGCCGAGCGCCGCGCTGACATGGATGGGCCTGCGACTGGAGCACGCGCTGGGCAATACGGACGCCGAAGCCCGTCTGGCCAACCAGCTCAAGTCGCAATACCCTGACTCTGTTGAAACCACCCGTTTGTTGAGCGGTCAGCTCAACTGAAGCCGGACTGGACCTGTATATAACTGGTTATCCGGTCCCAATCTGACCGGTGGAAATATCCGTGATGAGCGAACAAGAACAAACCAACGCGCCAGCATACGGGCCTGGGGCCCGCCTGAAAGCCCAGCGTGAAGCGCTGGGGCTTAGCCTTGATCACGTCGCCGCCCAACTGAAGTTGTCGTCGCGGCAGATCGAATCCATTGAATCGGATCACTTTGACCAGTTGCCGGGCAACACGTTTGCCCGCGGTTTTGTGCGCAATTACGCCAAACTGCTGCAACTGGACCCGGCGCCTTTGCTGGCCCAACTCGAAAGCCTGCTGCCGCGTGAGCGCGTGCAAGTCGCTTTGCCGCATCTGGTAGAAGAGAACAATTCGTTCTCGGTTGGCAATGGCGGTGGCGGCGGTGGTCGCGTGCTGGGTCTGGCCGGTTTCGTGCTGGCGTTTTGCGGCGCGGTAGGGGCCATTTTCTGGTATCTGCAACAGCCACCGTCGCCGGAACTGAACGCGACCCAGGTCGCGTCGGAACCGCAGGCTTCCGAGCCTGAACTGGCGATCGCCAGTGCGCCCGCGGCCTCGGTCGTGGCAGATGCTGCTGCTTCTGCGCCGGTTGTTGTGGCTTCGGCCGTGCAGGCTGCACCTGCGGCCGTGGTGCCGGCCAGTGCGCCGGCCGTAACAGCCCAGGCCGCTACGCCGACGCCGGTGCCCGCATCGGCCGCTCAGGCGGTGATCGGCAATGGCGAATTGCGCATCGTGGCGAACGAAGATACCTGGGTCCAGGTGATTGATGCCAATGGCACGCGCCTTGTCAGTAATATTCTGGTCGCTGGTACCGATCGCAGTCTCGGTGGCGTGCCACCGTACCGTATCAAGATTGGCAATGCGCCAAATACGCGTGTCTGGCTGCGTGGCCAGACCGTGGATCTGACGCAGTACACGAAAACACAAGTCGCAAACTTTGAACTGAAATAATAGTCGTCAGCAGTCATATCCAGTTTCAGTGCGGCAAAGAGATACAGAAGCAAACACATGATCACCGACAACATTCCGCGCCGGGCCACCCGGCAGGTGCGTATCGGCAACGTCTGGGTTGGCAGTGACCACCCGATTGTTGTCCAGTCCATGACCAACACCGATACCGCCGATGCCAAAGCCACCGCGGACCAGATCTATGATCTGTGGCGTGCTGGTTCAGAAATGGTGCGTATCACCGTCAATAGTCCGGAGGCTGCCTCGCAAGTGGCCCGCATCCGCGACATGCTGGCCGCGCGTGATTGCCACGTGCCGATCGTGGGTGACTTTCACTTCAACGGTGATCGTCTGCTGCGTGATTACCCGGACTGCGCCGAAGCGCTGGCCAAGTACCGCATCAACCCGGGCAACGTCGGCAAGGGCTCGAAAAAGGACGAGAAGTTTGCGTTCATGATCGAGAAGGCGGTCGAGTACGACAAGCCGGTCCGGATTGGCGTGAACTGGGGCTCGCTGGACCAGGCGCTGGCAGTGCGGCTGATGGACGAGAACGCAAAGCTCTCAAAACCGCTGCCCGCTGAAGCCGTCATGCGTGAAGCGTTGATCCGCTCTGCGCTGGATTCCGCCGACCAGGCTGTGTCCTGGGGGCTGTCCAAAGACAAGATCATTCTGTCGTGCAAGGTTTCGCACGTACAGGATCTGATCGCGGTTTACCGTGATTTGTCCGGCCGTTGTGATTACCCGCTGCATCTGGGCCTGACCGAAGCCGGCATGGGCTCCAAGGGTATCGTGGCTTCCAGCGCGGCGCTGGCTGTGCTGTTGCAAGAAGGGGTGGGCGATACGGTTCGTATTTCGCTCACACCAGAGCCGGGCGGCGATCGCACCAAAGAAGTGGTGGTGGCGCAAGAACTGCTGCAAACCATGGGTTTGCGCTCGTTCACCCCGCTGGTTACCGCTTGCCCGGGTTGCGGCCGTACGACTTCGACTGTGTTCCAGGAGCTGGCGCAAGGCATTCAGCAATTCCTGCGTGACCAGATGCCGGTCTGGCGCTTGCAGTATCCGGGTGTGGAAGACCTCAAGGTTGCGGTGATGGGCTGTGTGGTGAACGGCCCGGGTGAATCCAAGCTGGCCGACATCGGTATCAGCCTGCCAGGCACGGGTGAAGTCCCGGTCTGCCCGGTTTACGTTGACGGCGAAAAGACCGTGACGCTCAAGGGCGAGCGTGTTACCGAGGAATTCCTCGCCATCGTGCAGGATTACGTCGTCACCCGTTACCAGGAAGGCGGTGCCAAACGACGGGAAACCGCCGCGCCGCGCACGATTCCGCTTAAACAAATCTGACCGCTGCGCGCCGCCCCGAATGGGCGGCGCGTGTCTTTACCCGTACCGGATTGATCAAATGAGTAAAAACATCGAGGGCGTTCGCGGCATGAACGATGCGCTGCCCACCGTGACCAAGGGCGCGCCGATTGCCACACCTGCCTGGCTGTACCTGGAGGCCGTCGCACGCGAATGGCTGAACGCCTATGGCTACAAGCAGATTCGTACCCCGATCGTGGAATCGACCGACCTGTTTGTGCGTGGCGTCGGTGAGCACACGGATATCGTTGAAAAAGAAATGTACTCGTTTGAGGACAAGCTCAATGGCGAGCGCCTGACCCTGCGCCCGGAAGGGACCGCGGGCACCGTGCGCGCGTGTATCGAGCATGGTCTGCTGTATAACCAGACCCAGCGTTTGTGGTACATCGGCCAGATGTATCGTCACGAGCGCCCGCAAAAGGGGCGCTATCGCCAGTTCCATCAGATCGGGGCGGAAGCCTTCGGTTTTGAAGGGCCGGATGTCGATGCCGAGCAGATTGTGATGCTGGCCGACCTGTTCAAGCGCCTTGGTCTGACTGGCCTGACGCTGGAACTCAATACCCTGGGTGAAGCCAGCGAGCGTGCTGCGCACCGCGCCGAGCTGATCAAGTATCTGGAAGGCTTCAAGGCGCAGCTGGATGAAGATGGTCAGCGCCGCTTGTATACCAACCCGCTGCGCGTGCTGGACACCAAGAACCCGGCGCTGCAGGAGATGGCCAACAACGCGCCGCGTTTGCTTGATTTCCTTGGCGAAAAATCCCGTGCCCACTTCGAGACCTTGAAGTCGTTGCTGGATGCCACCGGCGTGGCCTACGTGATCAACCCGCGTCTGGTGCGTGGCCTGGATTATTACAATCTGACCGTGTTTGAGTGGACGACCACTGAACTGGGTACGCAAGCGACCGTTGGCGGTGGTGGTCGCTATGACGGTCTGGTTGAGCAACTGGGCGGCAAACCCTGCCCGGGCGTGGGCTTTGGTCTGGGCATTGAGCGTCTGCTGTTGTTGCTGGAAGCACAAGGGATCGTGCCGCCGGCGCAAGACCCGGATGTCTATCTGGTGCATACGGGTGAAACCACCGGCACGACCGCGTTCAAGCTTGCCAACACCTTGCGCGGTGAAGGTCTGGCGGTAGTCCTGCATTGCGGCGGTGGCAGTTTCAAATCGCAATTCAAGAAGGCAGATGCCTCTGGCGCCCGTTTTGCAGTGGTGCTGGGTGATGAGGAAGTCGCCAACGGTACCGCCAACCTCAAAACGCTCAAAGGCGACGGTGCTGGCGAACAAGTCACATTGCCTTTGGCAGACCTTGCCGCGCAAATTCGGGCATAATCCGAAACCTGATCTCATATGCAGCCTCGCCAGGCGGGGCTGCATTTATCCACATAACAAGCAGCAAGGGGCTGCAACGGGAAATCAGCATGGCTTTTGATTTGCAAGAACAGGAACAGATTGCCGAACTGAAGGCTGCCTGGGAGAGCTGGGGTAAATACATCGCCGGCCTGGTTGTGATTGGTCTTGTTGGCTATCTGGGCTGGACTGGCTGGAACGCATGGGCCGGCAAGCAGGCGCAAGCCGCTGCTGACCAGTACGCCGTATTCCAGTCTGCCTACGCGGCTGATCCCGCCAAGGCCGTGACCCAGGCTGACCAGCTCAAGAAAGACTACCCGGACAGCCCGTACACCACCCGTGCAGCCTTGTTGTCTGCCAAGGGCGCTGCAACTGCCAACGATAGCAAAGGCGCGCAAACCCAGCTTGAATGGGTGGTTGCCCATTCGTCTGAAGCCGCCATGCGCGACGCAGCCCGTCTGAGCCTGGCAGCGGTGGAACTCGACCAGAAACAATACGACGCCGCACTGAAAGCACTGGGTGCCCGCGAGAGCGCCTCTTACACCACGCTGTTTGCAGAAATGCGCGGCGATGTGCTGGCCGCCAAGGGTGATGCCGCCGGCGCCCGGGATGCCTACAAGGATGTGCTGGCCAAACTCAAGCAAGAAAAGAACACACCCAATGCGGTTCTGGTTGAAGTAAAACTCGCTGCTCTCGGAAATTCCTGATATGTCTTTGCAACGTCAGTTTGTTCGTGGTTTGTGCCTCTCCGCTGTGGCTGCGGTGCTGGCAGCTTGTGCCGCACCCAGCAATGCGCCGACACCGTCGCCGCTGCCCAAAGTCAAGAACACCGTCAATGCGGCGGTGGAGTGGCGTGCTTCGGCGGGCAGCAAGGCCGAATTCCTGCGTTTCCTGCCGGCCAGCCTGGGTGATCTTGTTGTTGTTGCCGGCGCACCGGACAACCTGACTGCATACAAACTGGCAGGCGGCGGCGTGCAATGGCGCGTGCGCCTTGAAAAACCCGTGGCCGGTGGTGTTGGTGCCGGTAATGGCATCGTGGCCGTCGGTACGCTCAAGGGTGTGGTTTACGCTTTTGATGCCAATGGCAAACCGCTGTGGAACAGCCAGACCACCAGTGAGATCGTCGCACCGCCGGCCGTGGCCGATGATGTAGTGCTGGTCCGTACCGGTGACGGCAAGATTTCTGCGCTGGCAATCAGCGATGGTTCGGTGAAGTGGCAATACTCGCGCCAGCTGCCGTCGCTGACGCTGCGTAACTACGCACCGTTCACCGTGGCGAACGGCGTGGTCTACGCCGGTCTGCCGGCCGGTCATCTGGCCGCACTGTCGGCAGAAGATGGCCGCGTGCTGTGGGATACCGTGGTATCGCAACCCAAGGGCGCAACCGAAGTCGAGCGTGTGGCTGATATTGTCTCCGCGCCGGTACTGACCGGCGGCTCCGTCTGCACTGCCAGCTATCAAGGCCGCGTAGCCTGCTTTGATCCGCGCAACGGTTCGACCGTCTGGTCGCGTGAAGCATCCAGCTATTCGGGTGTGGCGTTTGACGGCAACAAGGTATTCCTGACCGACGATCAGGGTCACGTGCGTGCTTACGAGCGGGAAACCGGTCGTAGCGTATGGGACCAGGACAAACTGGCTGCGCGCATCGTCAGTGCGCCGGCCGTGGTGGGTGGTTATGTGGCTGTTGCTGATTTTGAAGGCTACGTCCATCTGCTGAATGAAGACGACGGCAGTTTCGTCGCACAACTCGCAACCGACGGTAGCCGCATCGCTGCGGCACCGCAAACCTTCTCTGACCATCTGATTTTGCAGTCCCAAAAGGGCGATGTGTATTCGGTTGGTATAAAGTAAAACGCATGAAGCCAACGATTGCCCTGGTAGGGCGCCCCAATGTGGGCAAATCCACTCTGTTTAACCGGTTGACCAAAACGCGTGATGCGCTGGTCGCCGATATGCCCGGCTTGACCCGTGATCGCCACTACGGTCACGGCAAGGTGGGCGATCGTCCTTACTTTGTCGTCGATACCGGCGGTTTCGAGCCAGTCGTCGATGAAGGCATCCTGCATGAAATGGCCCGCCAGACCTTGCAGGCCGTGGATGAGGCCGATGCGGTGATTTTCATTGTGGATGGCCGTACCGGCATTACCCCGCAAGACAAGATCATTGCCCAGCGTCTGCGTGAAAGCCAGCGCCCGGTGTGGGTTGCCGTCAACAAGGCCGAAGGCATGAGCCGCGGCGTGGTGACGGCCGACTTTTTCGAACTGGGTCTGGATGAGCCCGCCGCTATTTCCGCCTCGCATGGCGAAGGCGTGCGTGACCTCATCAACGAAGTGCTGGAGCGCTTCCCGGTTGATGAAGAATCCGCCGAAGCCGATCACCCCAAATTTGCCGTGATTGGCCGCCCCAACGTGGGTAAATCCACGCTGGTGAACGCCGTGCTGGGTGAAGAGCGCGTCATTGCGTTCGATCAGCCGGGTACCACGCGTGATTCGGTTTATATCGATTTTGAACGCAACGATCGTCACTACACCATTATCGATACCGCCGGCATGCGCCGCCGCGGCAAGATTGATGATGTGATCGAGAAGTTCTCTGTCATCAAGACCATGCAGGCCGTCACCGACGCCAACGTTGCGGTGCTGGTGCTTGATGCCACGCAGGAAGTCTCTGACCAGGATGCCCGTCTGGCCAGCTTTGTGCTGGAAAGCGGCCGTGCGCTGGTCGTGGCCATCAATAAATGGGAAGCCGCTGACGAAGAGCAGCGTGATCGCATCAAGCGCGAGATTGACCGCAAGCTCACGTTCCTTGATTTCGCCAAGTTCCACTACATCTCTGCCTTGCGCGGGCAGGGCGTGGGCGATCTGTTCAAATCCATCGACCAGGCGTATCACGCCGCGATGATCAAGATCGCCACTCCGAAACTGACCCGTGCGCTGCAACTGATGGTGGAGCGTCAGCAACCGCCGCTGTCCGGCAAGATTCGTCCGAAACTGCGTTACGCCCACCAGGGCGGCACCAATCCGCCGGTGGTGATTGTGCACGGCAACGCGCTGGAGCAAATCCCCGCGGTGTACTGGCGTTACCTTGAACGCAGCTTCATGACCATGTTCAAGCTGCAAGGTACACCCTTGCGCGTGCAGTTCAAGAAGGGTGACAACCCGTTCCAGGAAAAACTGGAAGAGCCCAAAAAACAAAGTTTGATGGAGCGCCGCCGCAAGGTGGTGGCAGCCAAGAAGGAAGAGAGTCGCAAGAAGCTGGCGGCTCACAAGGCCAAACGACCGGTCCGGCCGTAGCTCATTTTGTAGTTACGCAATGGTAACTTGCCTATTGGCAGCTAACGGCTTTTGTACTATAAGCGTAAGACAGGTTGTAAAAAGCAAAGCAAATTAGAAGATTTGCGATTCACCACCAACAATAACGCATCGGAGAATTAAAACATGAGTACCAAGGGGCAAATGCTACAAGACCCGTTTCTGAACATCCTGCGTAAAGAACATGTGCCGGTTTACATCTATCTGGTGAATGGCATCAAGCTGCAAGGCCAGATCGAATCGTTCGATCAGTATGTTGTGCTGCTGCGCAACAACGTGACGCAAATGGTGTACAAGCACGCCATTTCCACCGTTGTCCCGTCGCGCCCGGTCAACATCCCGCATGAGCACCCGCAATCGGCTACCGTAGCCGCTGCGACGCCGGAAGCGTAAAGCGCCAGACCGGCAGAAAAAACCCCGGTGGTTTGGGCCCCGGGGTTTTTTTCTGGCCAGGTGCTGCCATATTGCAAAGTACGGCCGCGCTGTTGCAGTGTCTTCAGCGTCTGTTTCTCATCTTCGTTCCAGTTATCCAGAAAATTTATGTTTGAACGCCACAAGGGCGGGGACCGTGCGGTTCTGGTCTGTCTTGATTTCAATGAACCGGACTATCGTGATGGTCAGGAAGAATTCGTCCAGCTGGTTGAATCGGCTGGTGTAACGCCGGTTGCCATGGTGGAAGGCAGCCGCCGCAAGCCTGATCCCGCTTTCTTTGCCGGTACCGGCAAGGTTGAAGAAATTGCCGAGGCGGTGCGCGCCAATCAGGCTGAGGTGGTGATTTTCAATCATCAGCTCTCGCCCGCGCAGGAGCGCAACCTGGAAAAAGCCATGCAGTGTCGGGTGGTCGATCGCACCACGCTGATTCTGGATATCTTTGCCCAGCGCGCCCGTACGGCAGAAGGCAAGTTGCAGGTTGAACTGGCCCAGTTGTCGCATATGTCCACGCGCCTTGTGCGCGGCTGGACTCACCTTGAGCGGCAAAAGGGCGGGGTGGGTTTGCGTGGTCCGGGTGAAACGCAGCTGGAAACCGACCGGCGTTTGCTGGGGATTCGCGTCAAGCGGCTCAAGTCGCAGCTGGAAACGGTGCAAAAGCAGCGCAAGACCCAGCGCCGGGCGCGTGAGCGACGCAATGAGTTCTCGGTGTCGATTGTGGGCTATACCAATGCGGGCAAGTCGACGCTGTTCAATGCGCTGACCAAGGCCAATATTTATGCGGCCAACCAGTTGTTCGCCACGCTGGACACCACGTCGCGCAAGTTGTTTCTGGATCAGGAGCACTCGGTGGTCATCTCTGACACCGTCGGGTTTATCCGCCAGTTGCCGCATACGCTGGTTGCCGCGTTTCGCGCCACGCTGGAAGAAACACTGCACGCGGACCTCTTGTTGCACGTGGTTGACGTGAATCACCCGCTGCGCGATATGCAGGTCGAAGAAGTCAACAAAGTTTTAAATGAAGTCGGTGCGGAACACATTGAGCAGTTGATGGTCTGGAACAAGATCGATCTGAAAGGGCTTGCGCCAGCGGTCGAGCATGACGAGTATGATAAAATCCGTGCGGTTCGTGTAAGCGCCGCGCAGGGGGAAGGGCTCGATTTGCTGCGGGGCGCGCTGGTCGATGCAATGAGTCAACCCGTCGAGGAATAACAAGATCCCATGAGTCAAAACGATCCGCAGTGGGGTGGTGGCCGCAAGGACGGCCCGCCCGATCTGGACGAAATCATCCGCAACTTCACCAACAAGCTGGCCCGCTTTTTCGGGGGCGGCAACCGGCCACCTTCCCAGCCGGGCGGGCGCAGCGGCATTCCGGGTGGTAGCACCGGGGTGGTTGCCATCATCGGCATTGTCATCGTGCTATGGCTGGCCTCCGGCTTTTACGTGGTTGATGAGCGCGAGAACGCGCTGATCCTGCGTTTTGGCCGCTATGTCGAAACGGTCAACAAGTCCGGTCTGAAGTGGCACTATCCGTGGCCGATCGAGACCCGCGAACTGATCAATGTCACTGAAATCCGCAGCCTGGAAGTCGGCGGCCGCGGTGACAATGGCAATGATGAATCCATCATGCTGACCGGTGACCAGAACATCCTGCAGGTGCAACTTGAAGTGCAATACACGCTCAAGTCGGCCCAGGATTTCGCTTTCGACAACCGCTTTGTTGATCGCGACGGCAAGGACATGGTCAAGCAGGCCGCTGAAACGGCCATCCGCGAAGTGGTCGGCCAGAACAAGGTGGATTACGTCCTGAACGAAGGCCGCGGCAAGATTGCTGAAGATACGCGTGACCTGATCCAGAACCTGCTGGACCGCTATGGCACCGGTATTGCCGTGGCCCGGGTGAACATCTCTGACGTGCAGCCGCCTGAACAAGTGCAGACCGCCTTTGCCGATGCCGTGAAGGCCCGGCAGGATCGGGCGCGCCTGATCAACGAAGGTACGGCGTACGCCAACGACGTGGTGCCCAAGGCCAGCGGTACGGCCGCGCGCTTGCTGGAAGAAGCGCAGGGTTATCGTCAGCGTGTGGTTTCGCAAGCAGAAGGTGATGCCTCGCGCTTCAAGCAGGTGGCCACCGAGTACGCCAAGGCGCCGCAAGTGACGCGTGAGCGGATGTATCTGGACACCATGCAGCAGATGTTCCAGAACACCACCAAGATTCTGGTGGATCAGAAGAGCAACGGCAGCCTGTTGTACCTGCCGCTGGATAAACTGATCCAGTCGACCAATCCCGCTCCGTCTGCGGATGTGACCAGGCCGGCAGCAACGCCTGACACCACGGCAGACGCTACTCCGGCCGCAGCGCCGGCCACTACGGCATCAGACCGTAGCGGGCGTGACGGACGATAAAGGGGAGAGGTCATGAATCGAATTATTCCGACCCTCGCGGTCATTCTTGTGGTGCTGTTCGTGCTGAGCCTGGCGCTCTTCACGGTAGACCAGCGCCAGTATGCGGTGGTGTTC
The DNA here is from genome assembly GCF_014645535.1 of Silvimonas iriomotensis. Taxonomy (NCBI): domain Bacteria; kingdom Pseudomonadati; phylum Pseudomonadota; class Betaproteobacteria; order Neisseriales; family Chitinibacteraceae; genus Silvimonas; species Silvimonas iriomotensis. The sequence continues at coordinate 1,237,166 of NZ_BMLX01000001.1, read as the reverse complement.
CAGTTCTCTGAGTTCAAGCGTGTGCTCAAGGAACCGGGCATTTTCTTCAAGGTGCCGCTGCTGCAGGACGTGCGCTACTTTGATCGCCGCATCCAGAGCATTGATGAAGCTGAACCGGCCCGGATCCAGACCATCGAGAAGATGAACGTCAAGGTCGACAGCTATATCAAGTGGCAGATCGTGGATGTCGAGCGCTACTACCGCGCGGTGGGTCTTGATGAAAGCAAGGCGCGTGATCGTCTGCGCAATACCGTGAACAACATGCTGCGCGACGAGTTCGGCAAGCGCACGGTGCAGGATGTGATCTCTGGCCAGCGCGATGCCGTGATGGCGCGTGTACAGCAGGTTGCAGATGCTGATGCCGCCCGTATCGGCGTGCGCGTGGTCGATGTCCGGATCAAGCGGGTCGAGCTGGAAGACAGCACGCTCAATTCGGTTTACGAGCGCATGCAGTCCGAGCGCAAGGCCGTGGCCAACCAGTTGCGTGCTGAAGGTGCGGCACAAGCTGAACAGATCAAGGCCGATGCGGATCGTCAGCGCGAAGTGGTGCTGGCCGATGCCTACAGCAAGGCGCAAACGTTGAAGGGTGAGGGCGACGCCAGGGCGGCAGCCATTTACTCTGATGCCTACGGCAAGAACCCTGAGTTCTACTCGTTCTACCGCAGCCTTGAAGCCTACAAGCAAAGCTTCAGCAAAAAGTCTGACATGATGGTGGTTGACCCCAGCTCTGACTTCTTCAAGTACATGAAGAATCCGGGTGCAGGTGCCGCCGGCAAGGCCGGCAAATAAGTGGGTTCGACCCTCTGGCAGGCACTGGTCATGGTGCTGGTTCTGGAGGGTCTGATGCCTTTCGCGTTTCCGGGTGCATGGCGAAAAACCATGGCCCGGATCGCGCAAATGCATGACTTGCAAATCCGTTTGTTTGGCCTTGCACTGCTGTTGGGCGCCGCCCTTGTGGCGGTTCTTGCCCGCTAACAGCGGCATTCATGAGATAATGCGATACGAAAATCACGGCCCCGGTGCGTTCTGCGCGCCAGGGCCTTGATTTGTCTGGATTTTCTGTTAAGCGGATTTTTGAGAGTCCGTAACTATCCTGGTTTGAAAATGCGTAACTGGATTCTGCCGGAATATATTTCCGATGTGCTGCCCCGCGAGGCTCGCCAGATTGAGGCGATGCGCCGTGGCTTGCTCGATCTTTTTTCCCGCTACGGCTACGAGCTGGTCATGCCGCCGCTGGTCGAATATGTTGAATCCCTGTTCTTGCAAGATGATCCGGCACTGGACCTGAAAACCTTCAAGCTGGTCGACGAGATGACCGGCCGGCAGATGGGCCTGCGGGCTGACATCACGCCGCAGGTGGCCCGGATCGATGCTCATATCCTCAACCGTCAGGGCGTCGCGCGTCTGTGTTATTCCGGCTCCGTCGTCAGCACGCGCCCGGATGGCATTCTGTCCACGCGTGAGCCGCGCCAGATTGGCGCTGAAATCTACGGTTGCGCGGATGTCGCCGCAGACGTGGAAGTCATTGAACTGATGTTTGAAAGCCTGGCGTTTGCCGGCCTGAAAACAGCACGCCTTGATGTGGGGCACATTGGTTTGTTCCACGCGCTGGCAGATGCAGCGGGTTTGAAGGGTGATCTGCGCGATCAGACTTTCCTCGCGCTGCAGCAAAAAGACCTGCCGACCCTGCGCGAATTGTCGGCCACGCTGGATGTTGAACTTGCCGCGGGCCTGCAAGCCCTGCCGACGCTGTATGGCGGCTACGATGTGCTGGCGCGTGCCCGCGCCGCATTGCCGGCGCTGCCGGGCGTGACCGCTGCGCTGGCCGCGCTGGAAACCCTGTTCGCCGCGCTCAAGGCGCGGGGTATCGCCGTGCGCTTTGATCTGGCTGAAGTGCGCAGCAGCGACTACCACACCGGTCTGGTGTTCGCCGCCTATGCCGATGGCTTTGCCAACGCGGTGGCGCGTGGTGGCCGTTATGACAGCGTGGGCGAGCGTTTTGGCCGCTCGCGCCCGGCAACCGGCTTCAGTCTGGACATGCGTGAACTGAGCCGTCTGCCGTTCCCGGAGCAGGGCGCCGCCATTCTGGCCCCCGCAGGTGACGATGCCGAGCTGATTGCCGCCGTCCGCCGCCTGCGTGACGCCGGTGAAACCGTGATTGTTGATCTGGGCGTCAAGCCCGAAGAAGTTGCCGTCAACCGCCGCCTCGTCCTCAAGGATGGGCAATGGCAGGTTGTTCCGCTTGTCTGATACGCGGGCTTTTCGCACGGCAGTCTGCTAAAAAGCGGGCTGCCTGAATGTAAACGGTTGTTCTATCTGGTTAAATCGAGGTTCTGAATGAGCAGAAACGTAGTCGTGGTCGGTACCCAATGGGGTGACGAGGGCAAGGGCAAGATCGTCGACTGGCTGACCGATCACGCCCAGGGCGTTGTCCGCTTCCAGGGCGGCCACAATGCGGGCCATACGCTGGTGGTGGGCGGCAAAAAGACGGTGTTGCGTCTGATCCCGTCCGGCATTCTGCATCCGGGCAAGGATTGCTTCATTGGCAATGGCGTGGTGATCTCGCCGGAAGCCTTGCTCAAGGAAATCGACGAACTGGACGCCGCCGGCATTGATGTTGCCAGCCGTCTGCGCATTTCCGAAGCCTGCCCGCTGATCCTGCCGTACCACGTGGCACTGGATCAAGCGCGTGAAGCGGCCAAGGGCGAAGCCAAGATCGGTACGACCGGCCGCGGTATCGGCCCGGCCTACGAAGACAAGGTAGCCCGTCGCGCCATTCGCGTGCAAGACCTGTTCCACCCGGAACGTTTCGCCGCCAAGCTCAAGGAAAACCTGGAGTACTACAACTTCCTGTTGACCCAGTACTTCAAGGCCCCGGCGCTGGATTTCCAGACCGTTTACGACCAGACCCTGGCTTTTGTCGAGCGCATTCGCCCGATGGTGGCCGATGTGTCGCGCACCTTGTACGACCTGAACAAGGAAGGCAAGTCGCTGCTGTTTGAAGGCGCACAAGGTACGCTGCTGGATGTGGACCACGGTACTTATCCGTTCGTGACGTCCTCCAACTGTGTGGCGGGTGCTGCGGCACCGGGCGCCGGCGTGGCACCGCAAATGCTGCACTACGTGCTGGGTATCGTGAAGGCGTACACCACCCGCGTGGGTTCCGGCCCGTTCCCGACCGAACTGTTTGACGAAGTGGGCGCTGGCCTGGCCAAACGCGGCAACGAGTTCGGCTCTGTGACTGGTCGTCCTCGTCGCTGCGGCTGGTTTGATGCGGCTGCGCTCAAGCGCTCCATCCAGATCAACGGTGTTTCCGGTCTGTGCGTGACCAAGCTGGACGTGATGGACGGCATCGAGACCATCAATCTGTGTACCGGTTACAAGATTGACGGCAAGATCGTCGATATTCTGCCGATCGGCGCCGAAGAAATCGCCCGTTGCGAGCCGGTGTACGAAGAGATGCCGGGCTGGAGCGAATCCACCTTCGGTATCAAGCGTTTCGAAGACCTGCCGGCCAACGCCCGCGCTTACCTCAAGCGTGTGGAAGAAGTCTGCGAAGCACCGGTCGATATCATTTCGACTGGTCCGGATCGTGAAGAAACCATCGTGATGCGTCATCCGTTCGGCGCCTGATCGCCAGACGGTTCGCGAAAAAGCCCCGCAATGCGGGGCTTTTTTCATGGTCGGGTGGATGACGTGATCAGTTGCGCAATTGCGCCAGCAGCTCCTCGCACTGCGCCCGCGCGCGCTGGAAATCCAGCTGGTTGATGGCGTCGCTGATTTTTGCACCATGATCAGGATAGGCCGCAGTCAGCCCGGCCTTGATCTGGTCGAACACGCGCATGGCTTCCATATTGGCGGACGCCAGCAGTTGCGACAGGGTTTCCAGATCGCTGGCCAGGGCAGAGTCCGGCGCGGCTTCGGCGTGGGTGCCGGTACCGCTGGCCTCCTGCAAGATGGCCTGCAGGGCTTTGACGTTGCTGCAGGTTTCTTCCAGCGCGGCGTTGATCTGGGCCAGCTTTTCACCCAGCACCTTGTCATCCAGCCCGTCTCGCACATCGCCCTCTACCTGACGCACTTGCAGGGCCAGATCAGTCGCACCGACCGTGCCGGCGGTACCCTTGAGCGTGTGCAGCAGCCGCGCCAGCGCGTCTTGCGGGCTGCCGGGCCACCATTGCGCCAGTTGTTCGCTCATTTGCGCGCTGGTGCTCACAAAGCTGCCCAGCGCCCATTCAAACAGCGGTAGATCGCCACCCAGCCGGGCCAGCGCGGCGGCGATATCCAGCCCGCGTTCACCGGCCAGTTTGAGCGCTGCCGGCGGGATGACACCGCCCGTGCGAACCTGGGCGGGCGGCGGCTGCAGGGCGGGCTCTGCGACTGCGTGCCGGGTGAACTGGCGAATCACCGCCACCAGCTGGTTCAGATCAAACGGTTTGCCGACGTGATCGTTCATGCCCGCATCCAGGCAGGCCTGGCGATCGCTGGCCATGGCGTTGGCGGTCATGGCAATGATGGGCAGCTCGCGCAGGCCCAGTTTGTGACGGATCTCGCGGGTGGCGGCGTAGCCATCCATATCCGGCATCTGGATATCCATCAGCACGGCGTCGTATTGCGGCTGCGCGTTCTGCACAGCGGTCACGCCTTCAATCCCGCCACCAGCGACATCCACTTGTGCGCCTTCGTTCTTCAGCAACTCGCGCGCCACTTGCTGGTTGGTCGGGTTGTCTTCCACCAGTAGCAGGCGCAAACCGGTCAGACGCGGGCCGGCGCCGGACTTGCGCGCCGGAATGCTGGCCGGGTTCTGGTTGGCGCGCGCATCGGCCACGGCATCAAACAGGGTAGAGATGGTGATGGGTTTGACGAGGAAACCATCAAGCAGCGCCTGTTCGCTGGCCAGCCGCTGCGCCAGCATTTCCCGGCCATGGGCGGTCACCATGACAATCAGCGGGCTGGTGCCCGGCGGTGCAATGGCGCGGATGCGCTCTGCGGTTTGCCAGCCATCCATTTCCGGCATGGCCCAGTCGACAAAGATCACGTCGTAGGTGCGGCCGCGTTCAATGCTTTGCTTGAGCAGATCAAGCGCTTCGACGCCGGAGGCCGCCAGGTCAGCGCGCCAGCCCAGAGAATCGACCATGCGCGAGATCACCTCCCGCGCGCTGGCGTTGTCATCAATGATCAGCGCGCGTACGCCGCGCAGATTGGCCAGCGCCGGCAAGCTTTCCTCCAGCGAGGTTTCCTCGCCGGTGGCTTCCAGCACGATCTCGAAATGAAAATCGCTGCCTTTGCCCGAGACGCTTTCCACCGCCAGTTGGCCGCCCATCAAGCGCACCAGACGCTGACTGATGGCAAGACCCAGACCCGTGCCACCAAAGCGCCGCGTGGTCGAGACTTCGGCCTGGGAGAACCCCTCGAAAATATGAATCAGTTGCTCTGGCGTCATGCCAATGCCGGTATCGCGGACAGAGAACTCCAGGTTCAGCGTGTCTTCGCGGCGGCGTTTGAGGCGCACAGACAGCACCACCTCGCCGTGTTCAGTGAACTTGATGGCATTGCCGGACAAATTGATCAGCACCTGTTGCAGGCGCAGCGCATCGCCAATCACCAGTTCCGGAATCGCCGGGTCGATATCAAACAGGATTTCAATGTTCTTGCGGCCCACACTGGCGGACAAAATGACGCCGATATCCTTCAACAGCTTGTCCAGCATGAACGGGTGCGGGTCCAGTTCCAGCTTGCCGGCTTCGACCTTGGAGAAATCCAGAATATCGTTCAGCAAGCCCAGCAAGGCCTTGGCGGACGACTCGGCTTTCTCGGTGTAGTCATGCTGGCGATTGGTCAGGTCGGTCTGCTGTAACAGTTGCAGCATGCCCAGGATGGCGTTCATCGGGGTGCGGATTTCATGGCTCATGTTGGCGAGGAAATCCGATTTGGCGCGGGTGGCCGATTCCGCGCTTTCCTTGGCCTGGCGTAACACCGCCTCGTCGTGCTTGTGCAGGGTCAGGTCCATGGCAATGCCAAGGAAACCAAAGATGCGGCCTTCGGAATCGCGCAGGCTGCTGACGGTCAGCAGCACCGGCACCTGGCTTTTGTCCTTGCGCACATACCGCCACTCGTTGGAATCCGGTTTGCCCAGCCGCGATTTGGCAACAAAGGTCTCAAAGCCAGGTTCGACCAGATAGCCCAGTTCCGCGCTCAGTTCGCGTGCGTGGCGCTCTACCTCAAGCGGGTCATGCAAGATGCCTGGTGTTTGTAGGTCGATCATTTCATCGGCCCGGTAACCCAGCAAACGCTCCGCCGCCGGGTTGAACAGTTTGATCATGCCTTCTGAATCGGTGGCGATGATGGAATACCCGGCGCTTTCCAGAATGGCCGCCTGCAGGGCAGAGAACGCCTGGATTTGCCCGGTCCGCTCCTGCACTTGCTGCTCCAGCGTGGCATTGAGTTTGAGGATCTCGGCCTCGGCCTCTTTTTGCTGGCTGATGTCGCGTACGGTCTTGGCCGCGCCATCAATTTGCCCGTTGGGCCCGCGAATGGGCGACACAGTGACGGAGACCGCCACATTGGTGCCGTCCTTGCGCCGGCGCACGGTCTCGAAATGGGGGACGATCTCGCCATGGCCCACGCGTCGCAGGATCTCGGTTTCTTCGGCGACGCGGTCTTCCGGAATCACCAGTTCACGGATGGTGTGGCCCACGGCCTCGGCCGCGCTGTAGCCAAACATGCGCTCGGCGGCCGGGTTCCACGTCATGACAACGCCTTCCAGCGTCTTGCCGACAATGGCGTCATTGGAGCCCTCGACGATGGCCGCCAGCCGTGCCTGATCGGCCATGGCGTGCAGGCGCCGGTCCACGTTCAGCGAATACAGGTAGATCACGCCGGCCAGCAGCAGCGCGCATGCCAGCACAATCAGTGCCGGCTCCAGCGGCGACAGCAGGTTGAGGTCATCCACAAACTTGGGCAAGGCCGCGATCTGCGCGTGCCACACCTGCCCGTAGCGATGAATGTCGGCCTCGTAGACATAGCCTTCTTCCGGCTTGCGATCGCTCAGCGGCGAGGCGAAGAAAGTCGCATTCTTGTCGTCATTATCCAGGGCCGACAACCGGACGGTGATCTCGCCATCGCGGTAGTCAAAATGCTTCATCACCTCGCTGGCGACCAGCGGCGTGTACACCCAGCCCAACGTGGCGTCTTCACGGTCTGCCGGGTCGGCTGGCATGGCGCCTTCGCGGTAGACCGGCATCACCAGCAAAAAACCCAGGTTGGGCTGGCCTTTGGGCAGCGTCAGCCCGATGGGACGGGTCAGCGTGGCCTGGCCGGTAGTGACGGATTCCTGCAAGGCACGCAACCGACTGGGTTCAGAGGCCAGATCCAGCCCGACAACCCGGCGGGCCACCACTTCTGGCACAAAAAACTCCACCACATATTTGTCGCCCTTATGCGGCAGCAATTGCTCAATCCGGAAATCAGGCTGGCCATTGGCGCGCTGATTGATCACAAATATGGCTTCCTGATCTGCTTTGACCCGCCGGACAAAACCATATCCGCGCGAGCCGGGAAACTCGGTATCCAGATCAAGTGAATTGCCGTATTGCCTGAAACGCTGCTGGGCCTGGTCTTCGCCCAGACTGCCAAATACCGCGCCACGCGCACCGCGCAGGCCGTATTCATAAATACGCAGTTGCGTATTGATTTGTTCTACCGCGCGTTTTGAACGCGATAAAAACCGCTGATGTGCGGCAGCGTCATTTTCTGCTTGTTGATGATGGGCGAGCAGGGCAGACAACACGAGACCCAGCGCAATGATGATCGCGGGCATCCACCTTGGGCTATTGATTTGCAAACGCTTTCACTCCCGGTTGAGCGCATCCTGGTGAAGCTGACAGGAGCGGTGTTATGTCCTGTAGACCACCATAAAAGCGGCTCGGTGAAAATGCTGTACTTCCTTGTAATCGGTGCTATCCAGTAATTAATAAGAAATCGCTACCAAAAAAATTGCATTAGTAAGTGCCTGTATAGCAAAACAAGAACCGGACTGCCGCACTGGAGAGAAAACTTACGTGTTTGCTGTCGAAGAGCAGTGGCCCCGACCAACCATCCTGATCGTTGACGACGCAATCGAGAATATCAAGCTGATAAGTCATGCACTGTACGGTATGGCTGATCTGCTGTTCGCCACCAACGGGCCGGACGCATTGCGTATTGCTGATTCCAGCCGACCTGATCTGGTCATTCTTGATATCGAAATGCCGGGAATGGATGGGTACGAAGTTTGTAATGCGTTGAAGGCCAACCCCTATACCAGCGAGTGCGCGGTGATCTTTATCACGGCGCATGAGGGGACGTCGTACGAAACGCAATCGCTTGCTGCCGGCGGGATTGATTTTCTGACCAAGCCGATCAATGTCCCTATTTGCCGGTTGCGCGTCCAGAACCAGCTCACCCTTAAACGCCAGAAAGACGAACTGGCGCAAACCCGGCGCGATCTGGCCGACCTGGTTCACCACTTGCCCTCGTTTGTTGCGTTCTGGGGCGCCGATACCGTTAACCGCTATTGCAACGATCAGCTGGGCCACTGGTTTGGCATCTCTGCCGCGCGCATGCTGGGCATGTCGCTCGATAGCGTGCTCAACGAAGAAACCATGGCGCAATTGCGGCCCCACTGGGTTGGCGCAATGGAAGGGCGCACGATTTCGGTGGAAGTGACGCTGTTCCCGTCCTCGGCGCGGCGCCGTATCGCGCAGACCACGCTGGTGCCCAACTGGCAGATGGGCGTGGTGGCCGGGGTGCTGATGGTGCTGACCGACATCACCGACCGCATCACCGCCGAGCGCGCCTTGTGGGAAGAAAAAGAGCGCATGCGCATTACGCTCAATTCCATTGGCGATGCGGTGATTGCCACCGACCAGCAAGGTCTGGTGACGTTCATGAACCCGATTGCCGAGGAAATGACCGGCTGGTATTCGTCTGACGCCATCGGCAAACCGATCGACAACGTGATGGAGCTGCGCGACGCCAACAACGGCCATGTGCTGCGCAACCCGATTTACCTGGCACTCAAGGAAGAACGCATTGTCGGCATGGCGCTGAACTGCAATCTGGTGGCGCTCAGCGGCCAGCAATCGGCAGTGGAAGACTCTGCCGCACCGATTCGCAACCAGTCTGGCGAAATCTCTGGCGCCATCATTGTGTTCCGCGATGCCAGCGAGGCGCGGGCCATGGCGATCAAGATGAGCTATCTGGCCAGTCATGATCCGCTTACGGGCCTGCCCAACCGCTTGCTGCTGCAAGACCGGATTTCACATGGTTTGCAGGTGGCGCGCTGGAGCCAGACCCACGTTGCCATGCTGTTGCTGGATCTGGACTACTTCAAGTTCGTGAATGATTCGATCGGCTATACCGCCGGGGATGATCTGCTGCGGCAAGTGGCGCACCGGCTGGAAAACGAACTCTCTGCCACCGGTACCATCGGCCGGCTGGGGGGCGATGAGTTTGTGGTGCTGCTGCCCGAATTGCGTTCGATTACCGAGGCCGATGAAGTGGCCACCAGCTTACTGGCTGCCATGGCCGAGCCGTTTGAACTGGACGGAAACCGCTTTGATCTGTCGATCAGTGTCGGGATCAGCCTGTTCCCCGACGATAGCTCGGACGAAGAAACGCTGATGCGCCATGCGGACGTGGCCATGCACCGCGCCAAGCAGGATGGGCGCAATCGCTACCGGTTTTTTTCCACCGAACTGGAAGACCTGGTCCTCAGCCGGCATTTGCTGGAACGCCACCTGCGTGAGGCGCTGCAAGAGAACCGCTTTGAAGTGTTTTACCAGAGCAAGGTCAACGCCCGGGAAGGGCGGGTGATCGGGGCAGAAGCGCTGGTGCGCATGTACAGCACGGAAGGCGAACTGCTCTCGCCGGGGCGGTTTATCCCGCTGGCTGAAGAAACCGGGCTGATTGTGCCGCTGGGCAAAATGGTGCTGGAGATCGCCTGTCGGCAGGCCGCCAGCTGGCATGAACAAGGACACGCGCTGAAGATGTCGGTGAACATTGCCGCCGCGCAGTTTGCCGCGGGTAATTTCCCGGAAGTAGTGGCAGAGGTACTGGATCACACCGGCCTGAACCCGGACATGCTGGAACTGGAAATCACCGAAGGCACGCTGATGAGCGAAGCCGACGCCGCGCGGGAGACGCTGATCGAACTCAAGGCGCTGGGCGTGCATGTGTCGCTGGATGACTTTGGCACGGGTTATTCCAGCCTTGCGTATCTGAAGCGGTTTCCGCTTGATACGCTCAAGATCGATCAGTCATTCGTGCGTGACATGCTCAACGACAAGAGCGATATGGCGATCATCCAGACCATTATCGCGCTGGGTCAGACGCTGGGCATGGAACTGGTGGCCGAAGGCGTAGAACAACGCGAACAAGCCGAGATTCTGGCCAGCATGGGCTGCCACATCATGCAGGGCTATCTGTACGACAAACCCAAACCGGCCAGCGACTGGAGCTTTATCGAGCCGACTGGCGTGGCGCGGTCTATTTCCGGCAACTGACGCGCGTCCAGGTCGCAAACCCCTTGTTATGCCATGGTTATTTGCCGTTTGTCGGTGCTTCACTTTTGTTACTGGATTGAGAATTGTTCTTGTTAGATAATGAGAACAGTTATCAGTAACAGGATTGGGCATCGATGTACGTCTGTATCTGCAACGCAGTCACCGAAAAAGATATCCACCAGGCCGTCGAGCAGGGCATGCGCACGTTTACGCAAGTGCAAATGGCAACCGGCGCCGGTACGTGCTGCGGTCAGTGCACGGGTTGCGCCAAAGACACCATGCTTGATGCCATAGAGGCAGAAGCCATTCGCGGCTGGGAAGAAATGGACGCCATGGCGGCCTGAGCGCGCACCGAGAGATTACAAAAGAAACGGCCGAGGTTATCCCGGCCGTTTCTTTTTGTGCCTCGTCAACACAACACTGAACCCGAAACGGCTCAGGTGGGGCTGCCGCTACCCATCTGCGATTGCAGGTAGTTGTGCGTGCCCACGGTGCCCAGTAAGAACAGTTGCTGTTCCAGCCAGTGCGCGTGATCCACTTCCGTATCATCAAGCAGGCTGACCAGCATTTCACGGGTCACATAATCCTGCTCGCGTTCGGCCATGGCGATGGTGTCTTTCAATGCCTTGGCGACTTCGTACTCGGTATCAAGGTCGTTCTTGAGCATGGAAGGCACATCGGTGCCGATACGCAAACGGGTGCGCGTAGCCACATTGGGCATGCCTTCCAGGAACAGAATGCGTTCCATCAGGCGCGTGGCATGGCCGATCTCGTCCTGGCGCTCGTGGTCAATGCGTTCAAACAGGCGGTGATAACCCCAGTTCTTGTACATCTGGCTGTGCAGGAAATACTGGTCAATCGAAGTCAGTTCCGCAGCCAGCAGGTGGTTCAGTGCATCAATAACGTTTGTCTTGCCTTGCATGGTGCCTCCACTCAATCGCCAATTTGCGATTGCAGATAGTTGGCCAGACCCACTTCCGGGATCAGACCCAGCTGGGTTTCCACCCAGTCGACGTACTCTTCTTCTTCTTCCAGCAATTCGGTCAGCATGTCGCGGCTGACGTAGTCCTGAGCCTGTTCTGCGTTTTCAATCGCGCCGCGCAGGGTGGTCAGGTAGCCAGTCACCAGCTTGAGATCACAGGAAAGCATTTCCTGTGGATTCTCGCCGATCAGCAATTTGCCCAGTTGTTGCAGATTGGGCAGGCCTTCCAGAAACAGAATGCGTTCAATCAGTTCATCGGCACGCTTCATGGCGTGGATCGACTCGTGATACACATGGTCGTTGAGCCGCTTGTAACCCCAGTTCTTGTACATGCGCGCATGCAGGAAAAACTGGTTAATGGCGGTCAGTTCGTTGGTGAGCACACTGTTCAGCGCTTTCACCACATCAGGATTACCCTGCATGATGCTTTCCTCTTGTTGTCGGGCTGACCGTCTATTTTAGAGCAGCCAGCCAGACTCTGCCGACTGCAATGCGCGCGTCTGGCGGCTACAGGCAGGCGCAAATCGCGGATCATTGCGATAATTCATCCGTTTCGCGTGGCCGGTAGAACGTGTTAGGCTGCGCGCCGACGCCAAAAAGGTATAGATCACCATGAGTCAACCCACGATTTCGCAAGACCTGATTGCCCTGGCCCACGAACTGGCTGACCTTTCTGGCCAGACCATCCGCAGCTATTACCGCCAGGATGTCTCTATTGTTTCCAAGGCCGATGACAGCCCCGTCACCGTGGCTGACCGCGAAGCCGAACGTGTCATGCGTGAGCGCATTCGTGCCGCGCGCCCCAATGACGGCATCATTGGCGAAGAACACGGCGAGGAAAACACCGAGGCCGAATGGGTGTGGGTGCTCGACCCGATTGATGGCACCAAATCGTTCACCGTGGGCCGTCCCTTGTTTGTCACCCTGATTGGCCTGCTGCACTTTGGCAAGCCGGTGCTGGGCGTGATCAACCAGCCCATTGTGAATGACCGCTGGATTGGCGGCGTCGGCGTGCCGTCCACCCTGAATGGCAAATCCATTGCGGCCAGCCGCGTCGAAAACCTGGCCGAGGCAAAGATCGGCACCACCGGCCCGGAACATCTAGAAGCCTGCGCCGATGCCTTCAAGGATCTGGTCAAGGCCAGCCGTTACCCGGTTTACGGGGGCGATGGCTATCTGTATGGCCAGGTGGCCGCCGGCTGGCTGGATCTGGTGGTGGAAGAGGGCCTCAAGCTGCACGACTACGCCGCGCTGGCGCCTGTGATCATTGGCGCCGGTGGCGTCATGACCGACTGGCAGGGCGAGTCGCTGCGTCTGGGCAGTGCCGGCCGGGTGCTGGCCGCTGGCAATGCCGCACTGCATGCACAAGTGCTCCCCGCTTTGCGCAGCTTGCCGGTATAATCGGCAGATCGCAGAAAAACAAACACGGTGTTTTGCATCCATGGCTCAAGATATCAACTACGTTTCTGAATTCACCCAGTTCATGCGCGGCTACCTGGCCGAGCACAATGACGTTGCCAAGGGCCAGGTCGAAGGCCGTTCCCTGCTGTGGGACAAGGCCCCGATCAATCTGGACGAAAAAGCCCGCAACGATGCCTCGCGCGTGGCGCAAAAGTCGTATCCGTACCAGGCTGACTGATCGTCGCCTAACAAGTACGTGAATGAAAAAAGGCCGGTTTCCCCGGCCTTTTTTCTTGCCTGCAATATGGCCAGAACCGCCGGGCAAGTGTGCCGCCGCACGGGCGGCATGCGTGGTAAGATTCGCCCCTTCCAAATTCATGCCCAGTCTGATTGATCCAGGAGTTTGTCATGCGTATCGGAACACCGCTTTCTACCTCTGCCACCCGTGTCATGCTGCTTGGCTGCGGCGAACTGGGCAAAGAAGTCATCATTGCCCTGCAACGTCTTGGCGTTGAAGTGATTGGTGTCGACCGTTATCCGGATGCGCCTGGCATGCAAGTGGCGCATCGCAGCCACGTGATCAACATGGCTGATCCCAAGGCCCTGCGCGCCCTGGTAGAACAAGAGCGTCCGCACCTGATCGTGCCGGAAATCGAGGCCATTGCCACTGAAGAATTGCTGCGGATCGAAGCCGATGGCGTGGCTGAAGTGATCCCGACCGCCCGCGCGACCAACCTGACCATGAACCGCGAAGGCATCCGTCGTCTGGCCGCAGAAGAACTGGGCCTGCCGACCTCGCCGTACCGCTTTGCATCGTCGCTGGAAGAAATGCAGGCCGCCATCAAGGAAATCGGCTTTCCGTGTCTGGTGAAGCCGGTCATGTCTTCGTCCGGCAAGGGTCAATCCACCCTGCGTTCTGAAGCGGATGTCGTTCCGGCCTGGGAATACGCCGCCAGCGGTAGCCGCGTGAACCAGGGCAAGGTGATCGTCGAAGGGTTCATTGATTTTGAATACGAAATCACCCAGCTGACCGTCCGCGCCGTGGGCGAATCGGGCGACGTGGAAACCTTCTTCTGCGACCCCATCGGCCACGTGCAAGTGAAGGGCGATTATGTGGAAAGCTGGCAGCCGCAGCGCATGAACCCGCTGGCGCTGGAACGCTCGCGCGAGATTGCGCAAAAGATCACCGCCAACCTCGGCGGCCGTGGCTTGTTCGGCGTTGAGCTGTTTGTGAAGGGCGACGAAGTCTGGTTCTCTGAAGTCAGCCCGCGCCCGCACGATACTGGCCTTGTCACGTTGACCAGCCAGCGTTTCTCTGAGTTTGAACTGCACGCCCGCGCCATCCTGAAGCTGCCGGTGGACGTGGCCCTGCGTGAACCGGGTGCCAGCGCCGTGGTTTACGGCGGCATGGAAGAAAAGGGCATTGCCTTTGAAGGCGTCGAAAAAGCCCTGGCCGTACCGCGCGCGGACGTGCGCCTGTTTGGTAAACCGGAAGCGTTTGAACGCCGCCGCATGGGCGTTGCTGTCGCCGCTGGTGACAACACCGATCAAGCCCGTGAGCGCGCCAAGCTGGCGGCCAGCCTCGTCAAACCGGTCAAGGGTTGAGTGTGGAAGAAGTCACCCAACTGACGCCGTACGAGATGCTGGGCGGCGCTGCGCCGCTGCGGCAACTCGTGGACCGTTTCTACGACATCATGGATACCGACCCGCGCGTGGTGCCCTTGCGGCAAATGCACGGGCCGGACCTGACCCCGATCCGCCAGAAACTGTTCGAGTTTCTGTCGGGCTGGCTGGGTGGCCCGTCGCTCTTTATCGAGAAATACGGCCACCCGATGTTGCGTGCGCGGCACATGCCGTTTGCGGTGGATGAGGACGCGCGTGATCAGTGGCTGCTGTGCATGTACACGGCCATGGATGAAATCCCGATGGAGCAGACGTTGCGGGATCATCTGGAAGATGCGTTTTTCCGCACTGCGGATTTCATGCGGAACCGTTGATTGTGGTGTGGTTCTGGTGTGAATCAGCAAAAAAAGCCCCGCGTTGAGCGGGGTTTTTTGTTTTGGGGGTGTGGTGCGCGCGGCTGGTGTTGGGTTTGCTTTGGTGGGGGCTTTTGCGGACACAGGTGGATTGTTTGCGTTCCTGTGTCTCGTCATTCCGGCCTTGGGGCGGAGTCCGACTGGGATTCATGCCTGGCACCGCTACAAAACTTTTAACCACTGTTAGCGCCTGATGGCGCGGTGATTTACATACCGGCGGTGGCCGGAGCACGTTACTTTCTTTGCTTCGCCAAAGAAAGTAACCAAAGAAAGGCGACCCCAGCCTGGCGGCCCTCCGGGCTTCCCTCAGTCGGTCGGGAGCCTAAGGTCTCCCTCCGCTCCTTCGGCGCTTGGCTTTAATGGGGGAAGAAAGGCAACTGCAACGACAACTGCCAACAGCAACGGCAAGTGTTGTAGGGTGGATTCGGAGCAGAGCGACAATCCACCATGGTATTGGTGGATTGCTTCGCAAATTCATCCAGCGCCACTGTCTATACGACTGGTGGGTTCACCCACCATTTCGCGCTTCCCGGTCTTGGCGGTGCGACTCTCACTGCGATGTCCGCCAACACCACGAAGCCGGCCTTAACTCCCGCCGGCGTACCCTGACTGCCGCCATGCTTCAAACACGGTCACAGCCACGGCGTTAGACAGATTCAAGCTGCGGTTCTGCGGAAACATCGGTAGCCGTATGCGGTGTTCCGGGGTGAATTTGTCCAGGATATCTGCGGGTAGTCCGCGGGTTTCCGGGCCGAATACAAAGACGTCGCCTGGTTGGTAGCTGAGGGTCTGGAACAGCGCGCTACCTTTGGTGGTCATGGCAAAAATACGGGCGTCGGCGGGCAGGGCGCTGATCAGGGCTTCCCAGTTTTCATGCACCTGCATTTCGGCAAATTCGTGGTAATCCAGACCGGCGCGGCGCATGCGGGCGTCATCCAGTTCAAAACCCATGGGTTTGACCAGGTGCAAAGTGCAGCCCGTGTTGGCAGCAAGCCGGATTACATTGCCGGTGTTGGGGGGGATCTCAGGCTGGAACAGGACGATATGAAACATGTTTTGCTTTTTGAAATAGGAAAAAACGCAATGTGTGAGGCGAAAATCCTGTCAGATTGCAGGCTGTCATGATTGCGCGATGCCATGGCGATAAGGTTGCTGCTAGAATCACCGGCTGACAAAGTTTTAACCGGATTGCTGCATGAATACCGCCACGCTGTTGATCAGTTGCCCGGACCGCAAGGGTCTGTCTGCTGCCATCGCCAATTTTCTGTACACCTACAACGCCAACATCGTTCACTCCGATCAGCACCAGGACGTAACGGACGATTTGTTCCTGATGCGGGTGGAATGGGATCTGGCCGATTTTACGCTGGATATGGCCGCTTTTGCGCCGGCATTTCAGCCCATTGCGGATCGCTTCAACATGCAATGGAAAGTCGCGCTGACTTCGCGCCGTCCGCGTATGGCGATTTTTGTCTCAAAATACGATCACTGCCTGGTGGATTTGCTGCATCGCCATCAAAGCGGCGAGCTGGAATGCGATATCCCGCTGGTGATCTCCAATCACGAAGATTGCCGCGCGATCACCGAGTTTTACGGCGTGCCGTACCACGTGATCCCGGTAACCAAAGAAAACAAGGTCGAGGCCGAAGAAGCCCAGCGCAAGCTGCTGGAAGACAACGGCGTAGACCTGATTGTGCTGGCGCGTTACATGCAGGTGCTGTCGCATGACTTCACCGCACGCTACCCGCAACGCGTGATCAATATTCACCACAGTTTCCTGCCGGCGTTTGATGGCGCCAAGCCGTATCACCGCGCCTTTGCCCGCGGCGTGAAGCTGATTGGTGCTACCAGCCATTACGTGACCGAAATCCTGGACGACGGCCCGATCATTGAGCAGGACGTGATCCGTATTTCGCACCGCGACGATATCGAAGAACTGGTGCGCAAAGGCCGCGATCTGGAAAAGATCGTGCTCTCGCGCGCGGTGAAGTGGCATCTGGAAAACCGTGTGCTGGTGTTTGCCAACAAGACCGTGATCTTCGCCTGAGCCTGACGCCAAGTGCTTGCACGTTTTCTGCGGGACGCGCTCGATATCTGCCTGATGCGCGTCAAATCGCTGGAAGAATACAGCTACGCTGCCTGGATGCCGGCCGCGTGGCTGTGCCTGATCGGCATTGCCGATGCAGCGTCAAGCACGGATCTGGATGCCAGTCTGGGCGCGCGCCTGTTGTTTTTCGTGTCGCTCAACTGGCTGGAAACGGTCTTGCTGGCCGTGTGGTTGATGCTCTGGTACCGCATTACCGAGCGCAAGGCGCTTGAAGGCAGTCTGTTTCCGCTGATGGTGCTGTGTGCCACGCCGGATTTGATCGCGCCGGCACTGGCGCAGGTGCCGGGGGATATTGGCAACCTGCTGAAATTTGCATTGATGGTCTACGGCATGACGGTTTCTGTACGCGCGCTGATGATTGCCACACGGCAGAAACTTGCCGGTGCCATGATCGCCGTCTTGTCCTTTTTGCCCGTAGCACTGTTGCTGGTGTCAGGCGCAACCAGTGTCGCCGCCCAGATGGGCTGGATTCACGACGAACCCCCAACCAGCGCCCCCACCGCCGAGGAGATCGGGTTGTGACCGCTTTTCGCTATGTAGCGACCAGCCAGGATGGCACCAGCAAACGCGGCATGATTGAAGCCGATACCCAGCGCCATGCCCGCAGCATATTGCGGGAGCAGGGTTTGTGGGTCAGTGAACTGGGCGAGATCAACGCCGGTCACGGCAAGTCTGGCCGGCATAAAGGGCTGGGCGGTCAGCGTCTGGCGGTGTGGACACGCCAATTGGCCACATTGCTGGATGCCAGTCTGACGGTGGAACAAGCGCTGGCGGTATTGATCGAACAAAGCGAAGACGAACGCGAGAAGCAACTGGCTGGCGCGCTGCGCAGCGAGATTCTGGGCGGGGCATCGCTCTCTCAGGCCCTGTCGCGGCAAGGCAAGGCGTTCCCGGAGTTGTACCGGACCATTGTGGCGGCAGGCGAGGAATCCGGCCGCGCTGCCACGGTGATGCAGCGCCTGGCCGACTATCTGGAAGCACGCGCCGCGCTGGCCTCCAAGGTGGCGCTGGCCTTTGTCTACCCGGCCGTGGTCATGGCGGTATCGATCATCGTTGTGGTCGGTTTGCTGACCTGGGTGGTGCCGCAGATGGTGACGGTGTTCCAGAGCGCCAAGACAGAACTGCCGTTTCTGACGCGCGCCATGCTGTGGGCTTCTGCCGCCGTGCGTGGCTGGGGCTGGCTGATTTTGCTGGTGCTCATTGGCCTGGGTGTGGGCGGCTGGCAGGCGCTCAAGCAAGAGTCGGTGCGCCGGCGGTTTGATGCCTGGCGCCTGCGTGTGCCCTTGTTTGGCCGCTTTGAGCGCGCCGGCAATACCGCGCGGCTGGCTTCCACCCTGGCGATTCTGGTCGGCAGCGGCGTGCCGCTACTCAAGGCGTTGCAGGCTGCGGTCGGCGTGATTGACAACTTGCCGCTCAGAGAAGCGGTGCAAGAGGCGGCCCGCCAGGTGCGGGAAGGGGTGCCGTTGTCACGCGCCCTGGCGCAAAGCAATCTGTTTCCGCCGGTGCTGATTCACCTGATCGGCAGCGGCGAAGCCACGGGGCGGCTGGAATACATGCTGGACAAAGCCGCCGCGCAGCAAAGTCTGGAGCTGGAAAACAGGGTTGCGACCTTTACCAGCTTGCTGGGGCCGATCATGGTCCTGGCGATGGGGATTGTGGTGTTGTTGATTGTGCTGGCGATTTTGCTTCCTGTTTTTGAAATGAACCAATTGGTCAAATGAGGATTTCCATGTTTGCAGCAGCATCCCGGCGTGCCGCCGGCGCCGCCCAGCGCGGTTTTACCCTGATTGAAATTCTGGTGGTGATCACCATTCTGGCCATTCTGGGCGCGCTGATTGTTCCCAAGATCATGGATCGCCCCAACGATGCGCGTGTGGTCGCGGCCAAGCAGGACATCCGTTCGGTCGTCCAGGCGCTCAAACTGTACAAGCTCGATAACGGCCGTTACCCGACCACCGAACAAGGCCTGAAAGCCCTGGTTGAAAAGCCCACGGCTACCCCGGCACCGACCAACTGGAAAACCGGTGGTTACCTGGAAAAGCTGCCCAAAGACCCATGGGGCAATGACTACGTGTACCTCAATCCGGGTCTGCACGGCGAAATCGACGTGATGAGCTACGGTGCGGATGGCCAGTCGGGCGGCGAAGGTTACGACGCCGACATTGGTTCCTGGCAACAGTAAGCGCCTGCGGTCCGTTGCATGTCTGCTTCCAGGCGCGCCACGCGCGGCTTCACGCTGATCGAGATTCTGGTCGCGCTGGCGCTGATCGGCATCATTCTGGGCCTGGCGGTGGTCAAGCTGGGCCAGTCTGATGGTCAGATGGCCGAGCGCGAAGCCAGCCGGCTTGCCGCCGTGCTGGAAGACGCGCGCGATGAGGCCATTGCCGGCGGGCGCACGGTAGGCTGGTCAACCGACGGCCATGGCTACCAGTTCTGGGTGCAGGACGACCAGAACAACTGGCAGGCCATTCCCAATCATGAAGTGCTCAAGCCCTATGAACTGCCGGGCGATCTGCGCATTACCCGGCAGACGGCCAACCTGCGCGAATTGCGCCTGGGTGAGCGCATTGTGTTTGAGGCTTCCGGCGTGAACCAGCCGTTTACGGTCGAGATGGACATCGGCAGCAACCAGTGGCTGCTGGAAGGCGACGTCATGGGGCGGGTGAATGCGCATAAGGTGGAGCCCAATGCCTGAGCGCCAGCGCGGTTTTACCCTGATTGAAGTGATGGTCGCACTGGCGGTTGTCGCCATCGCCCTTGTGGCCGCGCTCAAGGCCACCAGTTTTGCCACTGATTCTGCCATGGACTTTCGTACCCGCATGCTGGCGGGCTGGGTGGCGGAAAACCGTCTGGCCGAGCTGACGGCGCGGCGGGATTTCCCCGAGACCGGCCAGTCCAGCGGGACCGAAGACCAGGCCGGTGAGACCTTTACCTGGCGCATCAATGTGGGCCCTTCGCCCAACCGGTCTTTCCGCCGGCTGGAAATCACGGTTTACGAACAGAAAGACCCGCAGCATGCCGCTGCCACTCTGGTGAGCTATCTTGCCCGCGTTCAATAGCCCCGCATCCCGCACCAGCCGCGCCGGTTTCACGCTGATTGAAATCCTGATTGCACTGGCGATTTTTGCCGTGATGTCGCTGATCGCCTTTCGCGGCCTGTCCACCATGGTCGATACCAAGATCAGGCTGGATGGCGAAACCACGCACTGGCGCGATATGACGCTGGTGCTGGGGCGCTTTGACGATGACCTGACCCAGGTACTGAACCGCAGCTGGCGCGACAGCAGCGGCGTGACGCAACCGCCGATTGAAGGCAACGCCCAGCCGGATAATCCGGACTGGCCCTTGTTGCAACTGGTGCGCGCCAACCGTGACCAGGAACCGATCCACGTCGGCTACCGGCTCAAGGGCGGGCGGCTGGAAATGATGCAATGGGACACGCTGGACCAGGCGCCCAGAGCCACGCCGCAAGTGCACGTCATGTTCGATCAGGTAGAGCGCTTTGAAGTGACGTTCATGGATAGCGCCAGCAACTGGCAAAACAAGTGGCCGGTGCCCGGCAGTGCGGATGTCTTGCCGCGCGCGGTACGCATCATCGTGCAACAAACCGGGCAGGGCCCGGTGACCCGGATTTTTGCCCTGCCATGAGACAGCCCCGTGTGACTTCCGCCGTGCGCCAGCGTGGCATTGCCATTCTTACCGCCGTGGGCCTGGCGGCACTGGTCGCCGCACTGGCGGCGTGGATCGCCTGGCGGCAGGGCTTGTGGTTTCGCCAACTGGAAAACCAGATGGATCAGGCCGAAGCCATGGGTGTGGTGCGCGCGTCGATCAACCTGGCGCGGCTGACCCTGAAAGACGATTACCGCCTGAATCAGATCGACCACATGCTGGAGCCCTGGAATATCCCGATTCCATCCATTCCGGTCGAAAACGGCCGCGCGGGCGGCCGCGTGACCGAGCAGAACGGGCTGTTCAACCTGAACAATCTGGTGAGTGATACCGGCCAGGCGAATGATGTCGAAATCACCGCCTGCAAGAAACTGTTTACGTCGTTATCCATCTCGCCAGATCTGGTCAACGCACTGGTGGACTGGGAAGACGCCGATTCGGATACCCGCAACCCGGGCGGTGCAGAAGACAACGAATACCTGCAGGCAACGCCGCCTTATCGCGCGGCAAACCAGCGGCTGGCTGACTTTGGCTCGTTGAACCGGGTGCGCGGCTTTACGCCGGACGTGATCAACCTGCTGCGGCCATTTGTCACGGTATTGCCGGCGCAGACCGCGGTGAACGTCAACTTTGCCAGCGCAGAAGTGCTGGCGGCCATCGTGCCAGGTTTGAGCGTGACCCAGGCGCAAGCCGTCGTGGCCAAACGGGCCGGCTCTTATTACGCCAATACCACAGACTTCATCAATGCCTTGCCCGACAGCGCCAAAACCACGGTGGTGGCGGCCGATATCGCGGTGCAAAGCACGTATTTCGTCAATGAGGTCGATGTCCATTTCGGACGGGTAAGTTTGCGTTACGCCGCCTTGCTGGAGCGTAAATCCACTGATATTCCGCGGATTGTCTGGCTGCGCCGGGAGTAATAAACCACGCGCCAGGCAAGGTGCGGGCAGGGTAGGCGGACGAATCAGACGGCAGGGCGCCGTTGTTCCTTGGGCAATTCCACGTGCACGATCAGGCCGTGCGGTTTGGCATCCAGCAGGCTGACCGAACCACCATGGCGCTCGGCAATTTCCTTGACGATGGCCATACCCAGGCCACAACCGTTGCCGGTCTGCTCGCGCCGGTAAAACCGCTCAAATACCCGTGGTTTGTCGTCATCCGGAATACCAGTGCCGTTGTCTTCTACTTCCACCACATAGCGCATGTCATCTTCGGTCAGGCGGACCGTGATATTGCCGCCGCGCGGTATGTATTTGATGGCGTTCTCGACCAGATTCACAAACAACTCGCGCAACAGGGCAGAGTTGCCTTCAATCACCGCTTCGTTCAGCGCGGTATCGCAACCCAGATCCATGCCGGCCGCCAGCGCGCGGGGGACGGATTCTGCGGTCAGATCACGGATCAGACGCGCCAGATCGACTTTCACGCGCGGCATGCCACTTTGCGTACCTGGCTCAGAACGGGCCAGGGTCAGCAACTGGTTGACGAGGTGAATGCTGCGCGTGGCGCTGGTGTGCACCATGTGCAAGCGGGCGCGCAGTTGTTCGGGTTCGGTTTCGCGCATGGCCAGTTCGGTCTGCGACTTCAGACCGGCCAGCGGCGTACGCAACTGGTGGGCTGCATCGGCAATAAAGCGGCGCTGACGGGCCACGCTTTCATGCGTGGTGGAAAGCAGTTGTGTCAGGGCCTTGGCCAGCGCGTGCAATTCCTGCGGCGCATGGCTCAGTTCAAACGGCGCCTGATCTTGCGGTGAGCGTTTTTCTACCAGGCGCTGCAAACCATTGAGCGGGCGCAGGCCACGGTTGATGCCCAGCCAGACCAGAAAGCTCATTACCACCAGCAAACCGCCCAGTGGCAGGGCGATCGTCAACATGATCTGGCGCGACAAATGATTGCGGCTGGCCAGGCTTTTGGCGGCCTCGATGTGAATCCAGCCGTTTTTGTCGAGCGGGTAATAGACCGACACCATGCGAACCGGCGAGGCCAGCTGCATCAGATTACTGAATACAGGCTCACTGCCAGGGTTTTGCTTGAGTTCTGGTGCGGACGGGAAACTGAAATTGCCAAGGATTTTCTGGCCATCAGGGCCGGAAACGGCATAAAGAAGCGGATCGTCTGGCGACGAATCCAGCATCAGGTGAGTGGCTTCAGGAAAGCGGGGAACAGCTTTGCCACCCTCTACATGCATCTGCCGGGCCAGGGCATTGGCCAGCTGTAGAAGGCTGTTATCGGTCACTTCATTGGCGAAGTGGCTGGCAACCTGGAAACTAAGTAACGCCCCAGCCAGCCACAGGACCAGCTGGGGTATCAAAAGCCAGAGTAACAGCTGGCGTTTGAGCGAATACTTAGCCTGCATCGAACGCCGAGTGGGGTTGCTGTTTTTCCAGCAAATAACCCAGACCGCGGATGGTCCGGATCACAACACCACATGGCTCAAGCTTCTTGCGCAGACGGTGTACGTACACTTCAATCGCGTTCAGGCCCACTTCGGCGTTGTCAGAACCCAGTTCAGAAACGATCTGTTCCTTGGTCACGACGCGGTCGATGTTGGACATCAGGATTTCCAGCACGGTCAGTTCACGTGCGGAGAGATCCAGCGGGGTGTCGTTGCACCAGGCGCGCTGACCTGCACGGTCCAGACGCAGATTACCCAGTTGCTGTACCGATTGCGGTAGGATCTGGCTGCGACGCAAGAGGGCGCGCAGACGGGCTTCCAGTTCGGCAAATTCGAACGGCTTGGCCAGGTAATCGTCGGCACCGGCATCCAGGCCCGCGACACGGTCTTCCAGGCCGTCCAGTGCCGTCAGGATCAGAATCGGCAGGGAAGGCTTGTGCTGACGAATGTTGCGCAGCACTGTCAGGCCGTCCATGTTCGGCAGGCCGATATCCAGCACGACAACATCGTAATCGTTGTGAAGAAGAATCTGCAGCGCCAGAGAGCCGTCATTGACACAGTCGACCTGGAAGTCAGCCTGCGACAAACTGGTTTTCAGGGCATCCGCAAGGATGAGATCGTCTTCGGCGAGAAAGAGCCGAGTGCTCATGAGGGGATTCCTTCCGGTTGTAAGATTAAGCTTACCGTTGAGTGTAACTGGAATTGGCTAATTGCCCAAGAATTATTTTGCATTATTGTTTCGCGCCAAGTTTTTGCGCACGTAGATTGGCTATTTTCGCGGCTTCCAGCGGTGGTTCGGTGGTTTGACCTGTCGTCGGCCAGTTTGTAAGTTGAATGGCTACAAAGTCAGCTAAAGCGGCAATCCACCCGGAATTATCGTTGAGGCAAGGAATGTGGTTGAGGGCCTTGCCACCGGCAGCAAGGAAGGTCTGTTTGCCTTCCATGGCGATTTCTTCCAGCGTTTCCAGGCAATCGGCCACAAAACCCGGGCAGAACACATCAACGGTCTTGACGCCGCCGCGCGCCAGTTGGGTCAGCGCCACGCTGGTATACGGTTCCAGCCAGCGGGTGCGGCCAAAGCGTGACTGAAACGCCACCGTGTATTCGCTTTCTTCCAGTTGCAGTGCAGCGGCCAGCAAGCGGGCAGTTTTCTGGCAGTGGCAGTAATACGGATCGCCCTGGTCCAGCGTGTAACGTGGCAGGCCGTGAAAACTCAGCACCAGATGTTCGCCACGGCCGTTTTCATCCCAGCTTTTGCGTACACGTGCGGCCAGCGCGGTGATATACCCGGGAAAGTCATGCCAGGATTTCACCAGCCGCAACTCGGGCGTGTTGCGATAGCGGGCCATCTGCGCGAACACCGCGTCATAGGCGCTGGCGGTAGTGCTGGCGGCGTATTGCGGGTACATGGGCATCACCAGGATCCGATCGCAGCCGGCGGCCTTGAGTTCATCCATGGCGCTGGCTACGGACGGATTGCCATAACGCATGCCCAGCGCAACGGCCGGGGCTGGCGCGCCGTAGCGCGCGGCGCGTTCGCCCAGGAGGCCCTTGAGCAATTTGGCCTGTTTGATGCTCCATACCAGCAGCGGCGAGCCCTCTCTTGTCCAGATCAGAGCGTATTTGGCGGCAGAT
This sequence comes from Silvimonas iriomotensis, assembly GCF_014645535.1. Classification (NCBI taxonomy): domain Bacteria; kingdom Pseudomonadati; phylum Pseudomonadota; class Betaproteobacteria; order Neisseriales; family Chitinibacteraceae; genus Silvimonas; species Silvimonas iriomotensis. The sequence continues at coordinate 1,212,400 of NZ_BMLX01000001.1, read as the reverse complement.
CTGGCGGGGCGGGTGGTCAACACAAACAGGTTAAGGATGATCAGCCAGATCAGGCGCGGAATTTCCACCACGCGCGGGTCAGACAAAAACTGGCGCAGATAGCGGCGCACCGCAGCGGGCGTGGCTGCGTCGGGTGTACCCAGGTTAATCAAGAGGATGCCGGTTCTGGCAATGCTGCCATGACGGTATTCGGGCTCTTTGGCAAAACGAGGCATGCACGGTGTCCCTGGTTGGCGTTGGCGGGTGGGGCCTGCGGCCCTCTGCGGGGCGTGGCGGACAGGCGGCATATCATAACAGCCGCACCGGGTCAGGACGAAGGCCCGGTTAACCGCGCCGCGCATTCTTTTGTCTGTTGCGCTTTAACGCGCACGGCCGGGTTAAAGTAGACCACCAGATCCGGTCAAAGTGAGTCATATGGCGTCCCCCTTGCTGCAGCACATCCCCGCTTTTATTGAAACCGAACGCCTGTTGTTGCGCGTGCCCCGGGCAGGTGACGGCGCCGATGTCCACGCTGCCGTGCTTGAAACGCTGCCCTCGTTGCGTGCGTTTCCGGCGTCTTTGCCCTGGGCCATGTTTGAACCGTCGGTAGCGGCTTCTGAAACCTGGTGCATTGAAAGTGCGGCAGCCTTTTTGTTGCGCAAAGACTTGCCCTACCTGGCTTTTGACAACAAAACCGGCGATCTCGTTGCCGCGCTGGGCTTGCATCGGCCGGACTGGCGTATTCCCAGGCTGGAACTGGGTTACTGGTGCCGGGCATCACGCCATGGTCAGGGCTATGTGACAGAGGCCGCCCGGGCGCTCTTGTGGATGGCCTTCGACACGCTGGCCGCGCGCCGGGTAGAGGTGCATTGTGATGCGGACAACCTGGCCAGCCGCCGTGTGTGCGAACGCCTGGGAATGACCCTGGAGGGCATTTTGCGCAACCAGCGCGTCACCCCGGCGGGCGTGGTGGGGGATGGCTGTATCTACGCCATCATCCGCTAGCGCTTGCCACCGCGCACCTGAAAGCGGCGGATGGCGCGCGCCAGACCGGGCAGGGCATCGGAGGCCTGGCCGTAGCGGATGGTCAGATACTGGCTGGCAATGGCCAGGATCTCGGCTTGTTGCCGTGGCAGGCGGGCGGCGGCGCGGCGAGCATAGTTAAGCGGGCCTTCGCCTGCGGCAGGGATGACGCCAGCACGCCCCAGCTTGCGCTCGAATTGCAGCCAGTGCCGTTGCGCCGCGTCAGCGTAGCGTTTGCGCTGCCAGTCCTGGCTGAGGAGCAGATAGATGAGCAGCACGATGCCGAAGGCACCGCCCAGCCACCCGATAAACTGCGTCGAGACGACGTTGTCGATGCCCAGTCGGCTCAGTACACGCATCTGGCGTTCGGCGTCATAACCCACCACCCATTTATCCCAGCCGTGCATGACGGCGTCCCAGCGCAGGCGCAGATCGCCCAGCCAGCCGTCTTCGTTGCGCAACAGATAAGGCAGCGGATCAGTGGCCGGTACGGCGCCTTGCAGGCCACGGAAAATGCGTTCTGGCGCGATGGCCGCAGTGGGGTCAACGCGTTGCCAGCCCTGGCCATCCAGCCAGACTTCGGTCCAGGCGTGGGCAGAGGACTGGCGCACGATCCAGTAGTTGCCGGTGCGGTTGTATTCGCCCCCCAGATAGCCGCCCACGACGCGCGTCGGCACACCGGCCGCGCGCATCAGGAAAGCAAAGGCACCGGCATAGTGTTCACAAAAGCCGGCGCGGGTCTGGAACAAGAGTTCATCCACCCGGTCCCGCCCGGTCAGTAGCGGCGGGCCCAGCGTGTATTGAAAGTGTCCCTTGCGCAGAAAATCCAGCGCTGCGTCTATCCGTTGGGCTGGCGGCAAGCCGGCCCACTGCGCGGCCAGGGCGCGCGCTTGCGGGTTGATGTCTTTGGGCAGCGCCAGATCACGCTTCAGGCGCAACGGATCTTCTTCCTTGATCTGCCAGTGGGCGGCGCTGGTAAAGGCAAAGCGCTGCCGCTGGATCAGGGTATTGCGTGACAAAGCCTGCAGGCTGTTGGAAAACCGGGTGTCCGAAGGGATTTGCACCGGCATGTCCATGGCCATGACCCAGTTGCGCTGGGTGGGTTCCAGCGTCATGGTGTAGCGGTATTGCAGGCCGTGGGTGATGACTTGCGGCTGCTTGCTGCCGGGTATACCGGTGCGCCAGGTGGTGCCGTCGAATTGCTCCATCACCGGGCCGCGCCAGTACAGTTGCGCGCGTTGCGGCGACAGATTGTCAAAATCGACGCGGAAGGCCACGCTGTCATCCTGGACCAGATCGCTGATACTGCCGGGCTCCATGGTATCGGACATGCCGGTGCGGGCTTGCTGGGTGTCGTTGGGCATACGCCACAGCGGGGTGGCCAGGCGCGGAAAAAGCACAAACAGGATCAACGCGATCGGCAGCGCTTCTGCCAGCATGCGCAGCACGCGCCAGAGGTCGGGCCAGCCGAAGTGGCCGTCTTCCCGCATCCAGGTCATCAGCTGCAGGCAGATCAACAGCAGCGTTGCCACTGCATACAGCATCATGAAAGGCGATTGCGACAACAAAAAGCCGGTGCTGCAGGCAAAAAACGCCAGCAGTGTCAGCACGCGTACATCGCGCTGGTTCGTGGTTTCCAGAAACTTCACGGCAATCAGACTACCCAGCGCCGCAACGCCGCCGCCGCGCCCGATCAGGGTGTGATATTGCAGCAAAATCGGCACAAACAACGCCAGCGCAACGCCAATGCGGATCACCGGATGCGGCACTGGCCGCCCGGCGTGAGCCAGCCACAGGCGCCAGCCCAGCGGCAATAAAACCAGCAGGCTATGCCAGACGGGTACTTGCAGCAGCACCGGCCCCAGCGCGCAGGCCACGGCGGCGGCCAGAATATAAAACGGGGGCATCAGCAACGGCGCGGCTGTGGTCTTGCGACGGGTCATGGCGCATCTCCGGGCAAGCCGAACAGCGCCAGCGCGCGTAAGCAGATTTCCCGGTGGCGGGCGCCATTGGCGGGCTCAATGCGCCGGCCAGGCAACTCCAGTGTGTAGGGCCGGCCCGAGGCATCGGCCTGCAATACCCAGGCGGTCAGGCGCGACAACCGAGCCTCCAGCCCCAGCCCGGCGGTGTCTCCCCAGCGCAGATAAAGCATGGCGGAGTGCGGTGCTTCATGCATGCGTACGGCCAGCCATTCCAGCCGCGCCGACTGTTTCCAGGCAATCTGCCGGAAGGTGTCCCCAGGCTGATACTGGCGCAGCCCGGCAAAGTCTTCATCACCGGACCGTGCGCGCAGCCCGGTTTTTTCGTTGCCGCCGCCATCCGGCCAGCCCGGCGGGTTCTTTTCCGGCGCGGGGTAAACCAGGCATTGTGCGTGCAGATGTGCCAGCGTCCATGCCCGGCACCAGCCCGTGGGGTAACGGGTTTCGATGGTAATGCGCGGCAGGGCCAGCCAGCCGCGGGCGGGCGCCGGCACCGGCAGCCAGACCTGCGCCTCGCCGCCGGCCTGGAGGCGGGCCTGCAGCGTCTCTTTGCTGCGGCCGGCGTGCAGGCGCAGGTTATGCCGGGCGCTATTGCGGCCGTCGCCCAGTTGCACCGGAAAATGCGCCGTCTCGCCGGCAAAAACCGCGGGCGCGATGTTGGCGGTAATGGTCAAACCCAGCAGATTGCGAAAGGCCTCGATCAAGCCGGCGTGGCCCAGCCCCAGCATCAGAAAGGCGAACATGTACGCCAGACTGAGCTGGTAGTTGATCGCGCCGATCAGCACCAGCACGCAGGTCAGCGCATAGGCCATGCCAAAACCGCTGGGCAGCACATAAATGCGGTTCTGTTTGACCCTGATGGTGCCGGTCACGGCTGGATGGCGCTGCGCCATCCAGTGCTGGATACGATCTTGCAGGGGCTGGATAAACGGAATTTGCACGCGTGGCCGGCTCAGGGAATGGCGACCGAGGCCAGCAGATCACGCGCGGTATGGGCATCGGCCTGACCATGCAGACGCGCTTGCAGGCGGTGGCCGGCCACGGCGGGGAACACCGCTTGCACGTCTTCCGGGATGGCAAAGTCACGGCCGTCCAGCCAGGCCCAGGCGCGCGTGGCAGAGACCAGATCCAGCAAGGCGCGCGGCGACAGTCCGTAGCTTAGCCGCTCGCTGGTCCGGGTGGCGGCGGCCAGAGCCTGGACATAATCGAGCAACGGTGCCGCAATGCGCACGCTGGCCACTGCCGCCTGCGCGGCCAATAGCTGATCGGGCTGGATGGTGGGCCGTACCTGTGCCAGCAAAATGCGGCGATCTTCGCCTGCCAGCAACGCGCGCTCGGCGGCCACGCTGGGGTAGCCCAGTTCCAGACGCATCAGGAAGCGGTCGAGTTGCGACTCTGGCAGCGCAAAAGTGCCAATCTGGTTTTGCGGGTTTTGCGTGGCGATCACAAAAAACGGTTCAGGCAGCTTCCAGGTTTTGCCATCGGCGCTGACCTGGCCTTCTTCCATGGCTTCCAGCAAGGCCGACTGGGTCTTGGGCGGTGCGCGGTTGATTTCGTCGGCCAGCAGCAACTGGCTGAACACCGGGCCGCGATGAAAACGGAAGCTTTCGCTTTCGCGTGCATATACCGACACGCCCAGCAGATCAGCCGGCAGCAGATCGCTGGTGAACTGGACGCGCTGGAACTGCAGGCCCAGCGTGGCCGCCAGGGCGTGGGCCAGCGTGGTTTTGCCCACGCCAGGGACATCTTCGAACAGCAGGTGACCTCGGGCCAGCAAGCACGCCAGCGCCAGTCTTACCTGGGTTTCTTTGCCCAGGATCAGGGTGTTGAGTTGTTTCAGCGTTGCAATAAAAGGCTGCAGCATCAGGTCTCTCTGCGGATGGCGGGTTGCATGGGTCGGCGTTGAAGCTGGATCAGTATCGCGCTGTCAGGGAAGATGGGGACGTTATGACTATATGCCATAAGTATTGTTCTGGATTTGGCCAGCGCACGCCGGCGCATCCAGTTTATGGCAATGCACAGCGCTTTGCCTGAGCGCGTTGCGAACGCGTAAACTCCGGGGACCAGCGGCGCCACAGAACCAACAGACCAGCGCGCCTTTTTGCGATTCTGCATGCAGTTCCAGCGTCCGGTAACGGACAGGAGTCTGGCGTTTGTCTTTAGCAGCTACCAGAAACGATGTGACCGCCTATATCAGCGCCAGCGCCTGCGCGATGCATGAAATGGGCAAAGGCCACCCGGAATGCCCGGAGCGCCTTGCTGCCATCCAGGACCGGCTGATGGCTGCTGGCCTGTGGGATACACTCATGCACGTTGAGTCTGAACCCGCCACCTACGAGCAACTGGCGCGCGTGCATGACCGCGAATACCTGGACAAGCTGGCGCTGATGTCGCCGCTGCATGGTTACGTGCATCTTGATCCGGATACCGCCATCAACTCGTTCAGCTTGCGCGCCGCATATCACGCGGCCGGCGCGGGTATCAGCGCGGTCGACATGATGATGCGCGGACAGATCCACAATGCTTTTTGTGCCGTACGCCCGCCCGGCCACCATGCCGAACACGCCCGCGCCATGGGCTTTTGTCTGTTCAATAACGTCGCCGTGGCCGCCGCGCATGCCATGGCAGAGTACGGGCTTACCCGCGTTGCCGTGGTCGATTTTGACGTGCACCACGGCAATGGCACGGAAGACATTTTCTGCAAGGACGAACGCGTGCTGATGACGGGCTGGTTCCAGCACCCGTTCTTTCCGTACTGTGGCGACGTGCCGCGCGGCGAAAACATGAAGAATGTGCCCAAACCGCGCGCCACCACCGGGCCGGATTTCCGGGCCATGGTCAGCGAACACTGGCTGCCCGCGCTGCATGATTTCAAGCCGCAACTGATTGTGGTTTCCGCCGGCTTTGACGCCCACCGCGAAGACGACATGTCATCGATGGGGCTGGTGGAGTCTGACTACGCCTGGGTCACCCAGGAGATTGTCAAAGTGGCGGACGAGCATGCACAGGGACGGGTGGTGTCCATGCTGGAAGGTGGATATGACTTGTCGTCGCTGGCGCGCAGCGTGGCCGTACACGTGAAGGAACTGGCCGGCTTGTAATGCAGAGTGGGGATGCGGCCGGCGAGGTGAGGCGCCCTCACACCTCACACCTCACGGCTTGATCAGTTCTGCCAGCAATTCCTTCACCCGGGCAGTACGCAGCGGCGCTTCTGGCCAGTTGCCCTCCAGCCGCAAGCGATCCTGGCCAGCCAGACGATAGTTTTTCTTGCTCTGGATCAGCGTGATGATCTTCATTGGATCAACCTGCGTGTTCTTGGCAAAGCTGATCACAATGGCGCTGTCGGCGGCGTCGATCTTGGTAATCCCGATCGGCTTGGCCAGCATGCGCAGCTTGTGGCAATCCAGCAGCACCTTGGCCGGATCAGGCAAGAGCCCGAAGCGGTCGATCAACTCCTGCAGCAGTTCGTCTAGGTCTTCTGCGGTTTCGCAATTGGCCAGGCGTTTGTACAGGCTCAGACGTTCATGCACGTCCGGGCAGTATTCGTTGGGCAACAGCGCCGGTGCATGCAGATTGATTTCAGTGGTCACGCCCAGCGGCTGGGACAGATCCCGCTCCACGCCTTTTTTCAGCGCCTTGACCGCTTCATTGAGCATTTGCGAGTACAACGAGAAACCGATTTCCTGCATCTCGCCCGACTGGGAATCCCCCAGCACCTCGCCGGCACCGCGAATTTCCAGATCATGCATGGCCAGGAAGAAGCCCGAGCCCAGCTCTTCCATCATCTGGATGGCTTCCAGCCGTTTTTTGGCCGACTGCGTCATGCCTTCCATATCCGGCACCAGCAGATAGGCATAGGCCTGGTGGTGACTACGGCCCACACGGCCGCGCATCTGGTGCAATTGCGCCAGACCGAACTTGTCGGCCCGGTTCATGATGATGGTGTTGGCGTTGGGGATGTCGATCCCGGTTTCGATGATGGTCGTGCACAGCAAGACGTTGAAACGCTGGGCATAGAAATCACGCATGACGTGTTCAAGCTCGCGTTCACGCATCTGGCCATGCGCCACCCCGATACGCGCTTCGGGCAGCAATGCAGCCAGCTTTTGCTGCATGTTCTCGATGGTTTCGACTTCGTTGTGCAAGAAGAACACCTGGCCGCCGCGCTTGAGTTCACGCAGTACGGCTTCACGGATCACGCCATCGTTGAATTTGGCGACAAAGGTTTTCACGGCCAGCCGGCGCGACGGTGCGGTAGCAATGACCGAGAAATCACGCAAGCCCTCAAGGCTCATGGCCAGCGTGCGCGGGATCGGCGTCGCGGTAAGCGTCAGCACGTCCACATTGGCCCGCAAGGCTTTGAGTTGCTCTTTCTGCCGCACGCCAAAGCGGTGTTCTTCGTCGATAATCACCAGCCCCAGGCGGGCAAACTGGACATCCGGCTGCACCAGTTTGTGCGTGCCGATCACGATATCAACCTGGCCATCCGCCAGGCCCTTCATGGCGGCGGCGACTTCCTTGGTCGAGCGAAAACGTGACAGCTCGACAATCTTCACTGGCCAGTCGGCAAAACGGTCAGAGAAGGTCTGGAAATGTTGTTCGGCCAAGAGTGTGGTCGGCACCAACACTGCCACCTGTTTGCCACCGGCAACTGCCGCAAACGCAGCGCGCAGGGCGACTTCGGTCTTGCCAAAGCCCACATCGCCACACACCAGACGATCCATGGGCCGGCCCAGACGCATGTCGATCAGCACGGCCTCGATTGCGGCTTCCTGGTCGGCGGTTTCTTCAAAGCCAAAGCCTTCGGCAAAGGCTTCGTAATCCTTGAATGACCAGTCAAAGGCGTGGCCTTCGCGCGCGGCGCGGCGGGCATACAGGTTAAGCAGTTCGGCCGCGGTATCGCGCACCTGTTCTGCCGCTTTGCGCTTGGCCTTGTCCCAGGCGCCGGAACCCAGCTTGTGCAGGGGGGCAGCATCTGGCGAGCCGCCAGAGTAACGGCTGATCACGTGCAGTTGCGATACGGGCACGTACAGTTTGTCGCTGCCGGCGTATTCAATCAGCAGTAGCTCGGTTTCGCCTTCGCCCAGATCCATGGAAATCAGCCCCTGGTACAGGCCGATGCCGTGCGCTTCATGCACCACAGGGTCGCCAATCTTCAATTCGGACAGGTCGCGCAGCATGGTGTCGGTATTGCTGCGCTTTTGCTGTTTCTTGCCGCGCGCCTGCGCGACCGAGGCGTACAGATTGCCTTCGGTAATGATGGCCAGCTTTTCCTGCGGCAAAACAAAGCCACGGTATAGCGCTGCCGGGGCGAGCGTGACGCGTTCCTTGCCGTCGATAAAACCTTGCCAGCTCTCCGCCAGGGCTGGTTTCAGACCGTATTCGGCAAAGTACTGGGCCATGGTTTCGCGGCGGCCCAGACTTTCGGCGCAAATCAGCACGCGGCCTTTGAAACTGTCCAGGAACGAGGTCAGCTTGGCCAGCGGGTTATCGGCGCGGCGATCCACATCCAGCGCGGGCAGGGCCTCGGCCATGTCCTGTTCTGCCGCGGCGCCAAATTCAAGCCGCGGCCAGTTCTTGCAACTGCCAAAGAAAGTGTCCGGCATCAGGTACAGATCGGCCGGCTTCAGGATGGGGCGGTCTTTCTCGCCAGAAAGATTGCGGTAGCGGTCCTGGGTGTCGGCCCAGAAGCGCTGGGCTGCCTCTTGCAAGTTGCCGCGCAGCGCCAGCAACGCGCTGGCGGGCAGGTAGTCAAACAGCGTGGCGGTGTGTTCAAAGAACAGCGGCAAATAGTATTCGATCCCCGCCGGGGTAGCGCCGCTGGAGATATCTTTGTAAAGACGCGATTTGGACGGATCGCCCTCGAACACTTCCCGGAACCGCTGGCGAAAGCGCGTGCGGCCGCCATCGTCGATCGGGAACTCCCGCGCGGGCAGCAGGCGTACCTCGGGGACCGGGTATAGACTGCGCTGCGTGTCGACGTCAAAGGTGCGGATGGTCTCGATCTCGTCGTCAAACAAGTCGATGCGGTAGGGCAGCGTAGAGCCCATCGGGTACAGATCGATCAGGCCGCCGCGAATCGAGAACTCCCCCGGGCTGTAAACCTGGGTGACGTGGCTGTACCCGGCAAAGGCCAGATCGGCGCGCATTTTTTCCGCGTCAAACTTCTGGCCCTTCTTGATGAAGAACGTGTGCCCCGCCAGGTATTCCACCGGTGCCAGACGCCCCATGGCGGTCTGCACCGGCACAATGACCACATCGGCCTTGCCTTCGCGGATCATCCACAGTGTTGCCAGCCGTTCCGAGATCAGATCCTGGTGCGGCGAGAAATGATCGTAGGGCAGCGTTTCCCAGTCCGGCAGCATGACCACGTTTTTTTCCGGCAACAGCCAGGCCAGCTCTTCTTTCAGGCGCGTGGCTTCATGCGCGGCGTCGGTCAGCACCACCAGCGGGCGGGCACGGTCGGTGTAGCGCGCCAGCAAAAGGCTGTCGGCGGAACCGGGCGGAAGGGCAAGTTGCAGGCGGTCGCCTGCGCGGGGAAGAGCGGGAGCGGACACGGGGCGGGTACTTGGCGGGCGGCAAAAACGCCATTATACGTATGAGCGCTACGCGGGGCGAGGCATGTGCGGAAGGCGCCTTGCCGCACGCCAGCCGGTCAATGCTGTAAACTCACGGGTTCGCAAAGTTTTCGCCGGGTCATCATGGATCACAAAGTCATACACGGTTTTCACGCCGTTACCTCGCGCCTGAAGCGCTTTCCGGATAGCGTGCTGGAACTCTATCTGAACGCAGGCCGCATGGATCAGCGCTCCAAAGACTTGGCGCGTCTGGCCGAGGGGCAGGGCTGCAAGGTGCATCTGGTCGATGCCAAACGGCTGGATGGCTTGACCAACGGTGGCCGCCACCAGGGCGTGGCCGCGCTGATTGATGCGGGCAAATCGTACATCACTGTGGATGACGTGCTGGACGACCTGGACGAGCCACCTTTCTTGCTGGTGCTGGACGGCATTACTGATCCGCACAACCTGGGCGCCTGCCTGCGGGTGGCCGACGCCATGGGCGTACACGCGGTGATTGCGCCCAAAGACAAGTCGGTCGGCCTGACCGCGACGGTCTCTAAAGTGGCCTGCGGCGCGGCGGAAGTCATTCCCTACGTGATGGTGACCAACCTGGCGCGGACGCTGCGCGAGTTGCAGGAACGTGAAATCTGGATCGCCGGCACTGCAGGCGAGGCCGATACCGATCTGCATCACTTCAACCATACCGGCCCGCTGGCCTGGGTCATGGGGAACGAAGGGGACGGCATGCGCCGCCTGACCCGTGAACACTGCGACGTGCTGGTGTCGATCCCGATGTTCGGCTCGGTGGAGAGCCTGAATGTGTCGGTTGCCAGCGGCATTGTGCTGGCAGAGACCCGCCGCCAGCGCGTGATGGCGCGGCCAGCATGAACCAGCGTCAGACAGCAACACAGCAAAAGAAAAAACCGGCCTTCGTGGCCGGTTTTTTTATGGGCTGCACCAGACAGTACGGGCCCGGTTTTGCCGGTTTATTGCCCGGCAGCGGTTTGCGTGCCTTGTACATCAATTTCCACGCGGCGATCAGGTGCCAGGCAAGCCACCAGACGGTCACGATTCTTGATGCCATCACACGTATTGCCGGTGACCGGACGTGCTTTGCCCATGCTGTGGATCTGGATGCGGTCAGCCGGTGCGCCGCGACTGATCAGATAGTTGCCAACAGCCCTGGCGCGGTCGTAGCCCAGTTGGGTGTTGTACTTGTCGGAACCCATTCGATCTGTGTAACCCACCACGATAGCCTGGCCGTCTTGCACGTTGATATTGCCCACCTGCTCATACAGCTTGTTCAGTTCATCACGCCCTTGAGGCTTGAGCGTGGCTTTGCCGAAATCAAACAGCACGTCAGACTTGAGCGAGAAGTGACGGGTTTCCATCGGTGGCTTGGGCGGTACAACCGTCGCCTTGATGGGTTCCGGGCTGGCAACAACGGGCTCTACGCGCGGCGTCGGGGTGGCGACAACGGGTGCGGGTGCGGCTTTGGCACCAAAGTGATAGTTCAGCCCCAGCATAAAGCTGTTGCTCTTGATTTTGGTGCCATCATGCTCCGGATGCATGACAGTCCATTCACCGGTGATGCCCCAGTTGGGGGCAATCTTGTATTCAGCGCCCAGACCTGCGTGCCAGGTGTTGTCAGAGAAATCGCTGATGACATCGGTGCCCTTGTAGTGGGCGTAGCCGATTTTGGCGTAAGGCATCAAGTTGTCGATCTGATAACCCAGGCGCAGGTCTGCACCCCAGATATCGGCGCCAAAGTTGCCGTAATTGGCCATGGTGGTAGCCGCTTTGCGGTCGACGTAGTCACCGAAAATATTGGCGCCCAGAACGAAGTTATTGCTGAATACGTAGTTGTAACCCGCTTCTACGCCGACGGTCAGGGATTCAGTGGTATCAGGACGAATCTTGCCAGTGAAGTCCATCTGGTTGGCACCGGCTTTGCCGCCGATATAAAAGCCGGAAAAATTATCCGCCCCGATTGCATAAACGCTGGCGAGCAAGGACGCAATGGCCAGCAATTTTATTTGTTTCGATTTCATATTGTCTCCGATCAATTGGCATTGATTTTTTGAGTCAGGTTTTTCTGAAAGCCCATACAGGCGAAGGCGCATGAACGCACCGCCGGATGCCGGCACTTCTGAACCTGAAATCCTGGAGTGTTGTTACCGAATTGACCAGTACACCCGGTCACGTTGGCCGCATTTTCAGATTTTTCCGGGGTTTCTAATTGGATGGGGAATATCGGATTGGCGGTGTTTTTAAAAAACGATTGAAATTGGGTGTGGGTTTTCGTTTTTATGCAATCAGATATGTCTGATTGGTGAATGGGGTGACTTTAATTGCGTTGATTTTTTGTCGATAAAAAAACCGGATGCATTTTCATGCATCCGGTTTTTGATTGATTTGTTCACTCAAACAAACATGGATACCAGCTTATTTCCAGCGGCCATCGCTTTTGGCTTTGGCCGGTTTTTGCTTCGTGGGTTTGGGTGTTGGGGTTGGGGTGTCCGATGTGTCGTTCAGATCCAGCCCGCTGTCATAGGCGCCCTTGATCGCCTGCGCCAGTTGCAGCACAGCCGTGGCATACAGCGTGCTGCGGTTGTAGCGCGTCACCACATAGAAATTGTTGAAGCCCATGTAGTAGCTGGTTACACCGGCTTCGGTCTCCAGGCTGAACAGCACGGCTTGCTGGTTGGGGTCGGTTTCATCCAGCGGCTGCACGCCTTTTTGCATCAGCTCGGCCACGGTGTAGTGCAGGTTGAACTTGTCTGCCAGCAAATCATCCTCTGCGCCCGACACATTCACCGGAACATAAGTATCTCCGTTGCGTTGCCAGCCATGCGCGGCAAGGAAGTTGGCCACGCTGGCGATGGCGTCATCCGGCGTGCCCCAGATGTCGCGGTGATGATCGCCATTCCAGTCCACGGCGTACTCACGAAAGCTCGAGGGCATGAACTGCGGCATGCCCATGGCGCCCGCGTAGGAGCCCATGAAAGTCAGCGGGTTTTCGTTTTCTTCGCGGGCCAGCAGCAAGAACTGCGTGAGTTGATCCTTGAAGTAGTCGGCGCGGCGCGGGTAGTCAAACGCAATGGTCGTCAGCGCATCAATCACCCGGAAAGAGCCTGTGTTGCGGCCATAAAGGGTTTCCACACCCAGGATCGAGGTGATGACTTCTGGCGGTACGCCGTATTTGTCGCTCACGGCATTGAGTGTGTCGGCGTTGCGGCGCATGAAGCGGGCACCACCGACAATCCGCTGGTTGTTCACAAAGTTGCCGCGAAACTGATACCAGGGGCGGCTGGTGGACGGGCGATCCAGCACGCTGATAATGCTCGATTTGGTCACCACCTGGCCAAACAGCGCGGTCAGGCTGTCGCGGTCAAAATTCTGGGTGTTGACGAGGGTATCAATGTACGACTGCACTTCTGGCCGCTTGAGCAAGGTGTCATCAGCATGACCAAGGGCGGGAAGCGCGGCGAGGGCGGCGCAGCACAGCGCTGCGCGAAGCGTTGAAAGCATGGGGAATCCGGATCAAGACAGGTCTGGAACGTGCAGCGGCACGGGGCAAGGCAGGTGCCGGAATCAGGCTGAAGCCAGAATCCGGTTCTCGTACCTTACCGAATCGAGTTCAAAATACAAGGTGCCATATTGCTCGAACTGGCGGCCGTTGTAAAAAGCCAGCGCAGCGTGATTCTGACTGTTGACCGACAACCACAACGCCCCATGGCCCGCGCGCTCGGTGGCCATGGCCTCACAGGCGCCCAGCAAGGCCCTGCCCACGCCCTGGCGGGTAAAGCGCGGCATGACATAGAGCGTTTGCAGTTCGATATCGGTGTGTGGCACCCCGGGTTGACTGGCGTCAAAATCCAGCGCTGCGTAGCCCACCAGATGTTCACCCTGACAGGCCACCAGCACGGCGTAGCGCGTGTCTGCCATCAGCCGTGCAAAATGATCTTGCGTATAGGTACTGAACACATAGTTGGCCAGCGCCGGGCGGATGCCCCCGGTGGCATAGGTGTTGAGCCACACGGTGATGGCCAGCGCGGCCAGGGTCTGTGCGTCTGTCGCGGTGGCAGGGCGGATGCTGATGGTGTCAGTGAGGGTAGCTGCAAGCGTCATTGGGATAGCGCACTGGAGAGCAGTTTGGCGGTGACATCAACAATGGGAATGATGCGCTCGTAGGCCATGCGCGTCGGGCCGATGACCCCCAGCGTGCCGATGATCTGGCCATTGGCGCGATACGGCGCGGTAATGATCGAGCATTCATCCAGCGGCGCAAGACCAGACTCGCCGCCGATAAAAATCTGTACGCCATCGGCGCGGTTGCCCAGTTCCATCAGTTGCAGCAGAGCGGTCTTGCGTTCAAACAGCTCGAACAGCTGGCGCAAGCGGCCCATGTTGTTGGCCAGATCGTCGCTTTCCAGCAGGTTGCGTTCACCGGAAATCACCAGGTCTTCTGCCGTGTGATCCAGCGCGCTCTGGCCGTACAGCACGGCGCTGTTCAGGAGTTCTGCCAACTGGCCTTTGACCGAACGCACTTCGGTTTCAACAAAGAGTCTTAATTCGCGCCAGGTCTTGCCGGCGCAATTGGCGTTCAGGAAATGGGCCGCCTCGATCAGATCGGCCGCCGGGAACGCGGTCTGGGTCTGGATGATGCGGTTCTGCACATCGCCATCATCGGTCACCAGAATCAGCAGCACCCGTTTGTCTGACAGCGGCAGGAATTCGATCTGCCTGAGCACGGTGTCCTGGCGGCGGGGCGACACCACCACGCCGGCAAAGTGCGTCAGTTGCGATAACAGGTTGGATGCGGCGGTAATGGTCCGTTGCGGGCTGTCCAGCGGCAGCGAGCCGGGCGAGAGCCCGATGTTTTCCAGCGACTGCACCGACATCAGGCTGTCGACAAAGAAACGGTAGCCCAGCGCGGTCGGGATACGGCCGGCCGAGGTGTGCGGGCTGGCCACAAAGCCCAGTTGCTCCAGGTCTACCATCACGTTACGGATGGTGGCCGAGCTGATATCCAGCCCGGAATACTGCGATAGCGCCCGCGAGCCCACGGGTTGTCCGTCGGCAATGTAGCGTTCGACCAGCGTCTTCAGAAGGATTTGGGCACGATCACTGAGCATGATCCGATTCTAATGTGGTTTGCGTTTCGCGTTAAAGTCTTGCAATGCGTTGTTGGTGGCGGGATACGCTTGAAGTGCCAAAGCGCCATGCCTTGTGGTTAAATGCAGCCGTATTTGTCTGGATCAAGCCATGCAGAGCCTATTTAAAACCATTGTGCTGGTCGGCCGCTTCAATACCCCCACGCTGGGCGGGCCGCTGCGCCAGCTTGCCGGTACCCTGCAGGAACTGGGCGCACGCGTGCTGATTGAAGCCGACGTGGCGGCTGAGCATGGCATTGAAGACATCCCGGTGGTGGATCGTCTGGCCATTGGCAAACTGGCTGATCTGGTGATTGTGCTGGGCGGCGATGGCACCATGCTTGGTGTCGCGCGGCTGGTAGCGCCGTACCGGATTCCGGTGATCGGCGTGAACCAGGGGCGTCTGGGCTTCATGACTGACATCCCGCTCAAGGATATGGAACGCACCATCAGCGGCATGCTGGCCGGCGCGTTTGTGCCCGAAGAGCGCATTTTGCTGGAGACCACAGTCAAGCGTGATGGCAGCAAGGATACCGTCAACGCGCTGGCGTTCAACGACGTGGTATTCAGCCGTGGCTCTACCGGCGCCATGATCGAGTTCGAGATTTTCATCGACCGCCAGTTTGTGTACAGCCAGCGGTCCGACGGCTTGATCGTCTCCACCCCGACGGGTTCCACCGCGTATGCGCTGGCCTCGGGCGGGCCGATTTTGCACCCCAGCCTGCCGGCCATTACGCTGGTGCCGATCTGCCCGCAATCGCTATCCAACCGCCCGATCGTGATCAACGATACGAGCGAAGTCGAATTCTTGCTGACCCGCAATTCTGACGCGCGGGTGTATTTTGATAACCAGTCTGATTGCGAACTACGCGAGAAAGACCGGGTGATCATCCGCCGTCACCGCAATACCCTGCGTATCCTGCATCCGGTGGGATACAACTATTACGACATGCTGCGCGACAAACTGCACTGGGGCGAAAAGCTCCTCTGATCACGGCTACCCATGCTGCTCTCTCTGAATCTCAGGAATTTTGTGATTGTCGACAAGCTGGCGCTGGAGTTCGCGTCCGGGCTGTCCGTGTTCACCGGCGAAACCGGCGCGGGCAAGTCGATTGTGATCGACGCGCTGGGCCTGTTGCTGGGCGACCGGGCCGATGCCGGCATGGTGCGCCATGGCACAGACAAGGCCGAGCTGGCGGTCGAGTTTGATATCAGCCGCCTGCCTGCCGCACAAGCGTGGCTGGCCGAGGCAGAGCTGACCGGGGACGACGCCGAAGTCGTCAACCTGCGGCGCACGCTGGATATCCAGGGCAAAAGCAAAGCCTTTATCAACGGCACCGCCGCCACCCTGGCACAACTGAAAAACCTGGGCGAAATGCTGGTGGACATCCATGGCCAGCACGCCCACCAGTTGCTGCTGCGTCCGGAAACCCAGCGCGCGGTGTTTGATGCCTTTGCCGGCGCCAGCGATGTCGCCGCGACGGTCGCCGGCCATTGGCGTGGCTGGCAACGGGCCGAAGAAGAATTCGCTGCCGCCAGCCGCAATGCCGCAGCATTTGAAGCCGAACGCGAGCGCCTGCAATGGCAGATCAACGAGGTCTCCGAACTGGCGCTGGGCGATTCCGAATGGGAAGAATTGCAGGGTGAACATCGCCGTCTGCAACACGCGGCCAGCCTGATTGATGGCGTGCAATCTGCCCTGGGCACGTTGAGCGACGATGACGAGAACTGCCAGGGCTGGCTGGGCAGCGCCACGCGCCGTCTGCAAGAACTGGCGGGCTATGACGAGCAACTGAATCCCTCGCTGGATTTGCTGGCCGGTGTCGAGGCGCAATTGTCGGAAGCGGTGAGCGAACTGCGGCGCTACGCCGATCACCTTGAACTGGACCCGCAACGCCTGGAAGAGGTTGAAGCGCGTCTGGATGCCATCTGGCGCACCGCCCGCAAATACCGCATTGAACCGCCAGACCGCCTGCCGCAGGCACTGCAGGACTGGACAACCCAGCTGGAAAGCCTGGGCGGCGGCGAGGGCATGGTCCGCCTTGAAAAAGCCGTTGCCATTGCCCGGGCTGCGTATGAGAAAACCGCCGCGCAACTGTCCGCGCTGCGCCAGAAACACGCGGCCCCGTTTGCCAAAGCAGTGACTGCGCAGATGAAGCCGCTGGCGCTGGCCGACAGCGCCTTCACCGTGGCGTTGACCACGGTCGCGGCGGGCGGACATGGTCTGGAAGATGTCGACTTCCAGATCGCGCACGGTGAAGCCGACGCGCGGCCCATGGGCAAAATCGTGTCGGGGGGCGAGCTCTCGCGGATCAGCCTGGCCATTCAGGTCATCACCAGCGGTTTGTCCGGCGTGCCCACGCTGGTGTTCGATGAAGTGGATGTGGGCATTGGCGGGCGCGTGGCAGAGATTGTCGGGCGCATGCTGGCCGACCTTGGCAAGGCGCATCAGGTGCTGTGCATTACCCATTTGCCGCAAGTCGCGGCCTGCGGTCAGCAGCATTTTCAGGTCAGCAAGGACAAGAGCAACGGCGGCATCGTCAGTCACGTTGCTGCGCTGGATGACGCCGGCCGGGTCGAGGAAATTGCCCGCATGCTGGGTGGCGTAGAGATCACCGAAACCACACGCCGCCACGCGGCCGAGTTGCTGGGCCATGTCTGATCCGGCAGCAGTGGTGCCGCCGGCCATGTTGCATGAATGGACCGAGGCGCAGACCGGGTTCATGCACGCTGCGCTGGCCGAGGCGGCCAAGGCACAGGCCCTGGGCGAGGTGCCGGTGGGCGCGGTGGTCGTGCATCAGGGCCGGATTATTGGTGCTGGCCACAACCAGCCGATTACCCGGCATGATCCGTCCGCCCACGCCGAAATGCTGGCGCTGCGCGCGGCAGCAGCAACACTGGAGAACTACCGCCTGCCGGGCTGCGAGTTGTATGTCACGCTGGAGCCGTGCCTGATGTGTTCCGGCGTCATGATGCACGCCCGTCTGGCGCGCGTCGTGTTTGCCACCAATGATCCCAAAACCGGTTGCGCCGGTAGCGTGATCAACCCCTTCATGGACCCGCGCCTGAACCACCATACCGAGGTGCTGGGCGGTTTGCTGGCGCAAGAAGCAGCAGCGCAACTGAAAGCGTTTTTTGCCGAACGCCGCCGCCAGCAAAAAGCCGCGCGGGATGCGCGCGCCGCCGGCGGCTGATCCAGCTTTATCTTCAATCTGACCCACTGTTGCTCAAATTGCCCGTCGTACATGACGTCCGGGTATGGGCGGGCGCTTGCGTGTTAGAGTCCCACGCATGGTCGCGACAATAACGCGGCCGTGAATAAAAGATTGCGAACACGATGTGCCGTCAAGGGCCGCGGCAGTTTTGCAGCAAAAGACGGGGCGCCGGTTGCCATGCAATCAGGTAAAAAAATACCCGAACGAGGATGAAGAATGAGACAGCTATTGTTGCTGCCATTGATGGCAGCCGCAGCGCTTGCGCACGCCGATAAAGTGGTGTTCCAGGACGATTTCAAGGGTGACCTCTCGCAATGGGTGGGTCAGAACGGCGACGGTAGCGTCCCCATGCATGGCGTCATCGTGGATGACCCGCTGCGCCCTGGCGCCAAGGCGCTGAAGTTCACCAAAAAGGTGTTCGGTGGCGACCTCTTCTCCAAAACCCAGTTTGCTGAAGGCAAGAAATACACGCTGACGTTCGACTATCTGGGCACGTGCAGCTCAAGTTGCGGCGGCGTGGTTGGCTATACGGCGGATTTTCCTGGGCGTGACAACTGGCTGGCGGGTGCGGCCAAGCTGGGTGGCGGCGCCGAAGTGCTCAAAGACAACAATCAATGGAATAGCTACAGCATTGATTTCAAGAGCAAATTTGCGTTTCATCTGGCGCTGGAGCAATGGGTGAACGGTGCCGGCAATCCGGGTGAATCGCTGTTTGCCAACTTCAAGCTGATTGAAAAAGACGATGCCGGCGGTGGCGATGCCAAACCGGCCGCAGCTGCCGCCGCCGTAGTCGGTGGCGTACCAGCACCGGCCAAACCGCAGTTTGTGGCGTATTACCCGGCCTGGGCCAATGGCCGCACGCCGCCGTATTTCATCAAGAACATGGAATCGACCGGCCTTGCCAACCAGATCACCGTGATCAACTACGCGTTTGCCAATGTGGTGGATAACAAGTGCGTGGTCGGTTATCCGGACCAGGATTACAAACAGCCGCTTGATGCCGCCAACACGCTGGATGGCAAACCCGATGCCGGCAGCAATGGCCTGTTTGGCAACTGGAACCAGATTAAGCAGCTCAAGCAAAAGCACCCGAACCTGAAAGTGGTGATTTCACTGGGCGGCTGGACGTGGTCCAAGTACTTCTCTGATGCCGCGCTGCCCAAAAACCGCGAGGCGTTTGTGAAGTCGTGCGTTGATACCTTTATCAAGGGCAATATCGACGGCAAGGCGGGCCTGGCGGCTGGCGTGTTCGACGGGATCGACATTGACTGGGAATACCCGGGCACGGCCGGTAACGAAGGCAATATCGTGCGCGATGAAGACCCGAAGAACTACACCGCGCTGCTGGCCGAGTTCCGCAAGCAGCTGGATGCGGCCAAGCCGGGTTATCTGCTGACCGTCGCGGCGAGCGCAGCGGCGAATGTCTACGGCAATATCGAAAGCGAGAAGATCCAGAGTTCGGTTAACTGGATCAACCTGATGACCTACGATTTTGCCGGCCCGTGGGATAGCCAGACGGGCTACCAGTCCAACCTGTTTGCCGGCCCGAAAGACCGGCTCTCGATTGATATGGCCGTCAAAGACTATATCGACAAGGGCGTGCTGCCGGGCAAACTGGTGTTGGGCATTCCGTTCTACGGCTACGGCTGGTTGCCAGTCAGCATGGACGCCCATGGCATTCATCAGGGCGTGAAGGCCAAAGCCCCGGGCTCGTCGGAGCAGGGCATTGCCAGCTATGCCGAGGTCAAGGCGAAGAAGGGCGATGTGTTCCGTGACGACAAGACCCGCGCCATTGTCAAAGTGGTGGGTGATGAGGTCTGGGTGTATGACGATCCGCAAGTCATCAAGGACAAGATCGACTACGTGAAAAAGATGAAGCTGGGCGGTATGATGGCCTGGGAAGCCTCTCAGGACACGCCGGATGGCGAACTGGCCAGCACCATCTACAACGGTCTGATCAAGTAAAGCGCGCGTCAGCGAGTTACCTGGAACGGAGGCTGCGGCCTCCGTTTTTCATTTCTGCCCCTGATTTTCTGATGACGTCCATGCATATCGAAATTGACCTTGCTGCCCAGACCCTGCATCTGTTTGAAGAGGGCCGGCTGATCCGGCAGTACACGGTATCGACCGCCGCGGCCGGAATCGGGGAACAGCAAGGCAGCATGAAAACGCCGCGTGGTCGGCACACGGTGAGGGCGCTGATTGGCCGCGACCTGCCGCAGGGCAGTGTGCTGCGCGGGCGCCGCCCGACGGGCGAAATCCACACGCCGGAACTGGGGGCGCAACACCGGGAGCGCGACTGGATCCTCAGCCGCATTATCTGGTTGTCGGGGTGTCAGCCGGGTTTTAACCGGCTGGGCCCGGTCGATACGATGCGCCGGTATATCTATATCCACGGCACGCCGGACGATCAGCCGATGGGCGTGCCGGGCTCGCACGGGTGTATCCGCATGCGCAATGAAGACGTGATCGACCTGTTTGCGCGCATCCGGCCGGGGATTGACGTGTTGTTGCTGGAAGCGCCCGCTGCGCGTCAGCGTTATTATGTTGCGGCGGTTCCGGTGAACTCGCTGGCGGCGCTGCAAGCGCAACTGGTGGCCGCGCAGGACGGCTTGCCGGCCTCGCCAGTGGCGTCTGATGATCACCCGGCCTGGGCGCTGTGGCGTGGTGACGGGCAATTGCAGGCACTGCTGCGTTTGCAGGCGGGCTCTGGTTTGCAGATCTGGCAACACGGCGCGGGCGAGCCCACCGCGTGGTTTGCCTTGTGGCCAGAGGCCGAACGCGCGGCGCTGGCGCGGGGCTGGCGGGAGGTACGCTTGCTCTTGCCCGCCAACCAGCCCGCACCGGCCGGGTTTGAAATGATCCGGACGCTACCGGACGCCGTTTTATGGCGGCACTGGCTGGCCGCCTGAACCCGTCATTTCCCCTGGCGGGTCTGCGATGACAGCGCCGGCGCCTTGGGGACATCAATGCACGCTTGCGCCATTTCTTCGTAGGCGTAGAAGGTCTGGTCTGCGCTTTCGACCAACACTGGCGGGCTATCGCGCAAATCAAACGGGCTGGATAACACCGCCGCCATGATCCGGGCATGCGGCAGGCGCTCGCGGAATGTCGCGATCAGGTCGTCGAACATTTCCCGTTCCTGTTCCGGGATCACGCTGATCAGGAACACCATGGCGACGATATCCGGATTCACTTCGCTCGGAATCGGGCCTTTCAGGTCTTCCAGCGACAAATGCCGGCCATCAATCTGCTGCGTGCGCAAAATGCGCACCAGGATTTCTGCCGCCAGTTCATCGCCGGCTGAACCCAGGCCGATGGCCAGCACCACGGAACCCAGCGGTGCATTCACCGGCCCTTGCCAGCGGCCGGTTTGCTGTTCACGCCGCGCCCGCAACTGGCGGCCCAGGCTGGTTTCTTCCAGCACGGATTGACGCTGTCGGCGGGGCGCTTTGGCCGTTTTGCCAGAACCACTCAGGGTCTCGATCACCGTGCCGATCACCGCACCCACCCGCTTTTGCTCCGCGTGAGAGATGCTCTTGCCGTTGTAATCAATGGCCAGCATATGCAGGGCCGGGCGCAGCACGGTGTCGCAATACACCGCCAGCGGCTTGCGCTTGAGAAAGGCGCGGGCGCTGGCGATGATCTCTTCGGCATCACCGGAAAGCGCGCGCTGGTAGAAGTTCTCCGGCATGGTCAGCGCCGGGACTTCCCCCAGCAAAATTTCCAGGAAATTGAGCGCCTTGATATAGCGGCCGGCGACCACCAGCACCAGCGTCATCGGGGTCGAGAGCACCAGGCCCACCGGGCCCCAGATCCAGCTCCAGAAAATCGCGGCGATGACCACCGACAGCGGCGACAAGCCCGTGGTGTGGCCATACAACTGGGGTTCTACCAGTTGCGCTACCAGTACCTCGATCATCAAGAACAGCCCCAGCGTCAGCACCGCCATTTCCCAGCCCGGCGTGATGGCGGCGGCCAGCAAGGTGGCGCAGAAGGCGGCAATCCACACGCCCACGTAGGGCACAAAGCGCAACACGGCCGCCATCACCCCCCACAACAGCGCCTGCGACAGCCCGATCAGGCTCAGCCCCAGCCAGATCAGTGTCCCCACGGCCAGGTTGACGGCAAATTGGGATACAAAAAACCGCGACAGCCGCGTGCCGGCGTCGTTCACGGCGATGGTCGTGGCGCGCAGATCGTCAGAGCCGATCAGCCGGATCAGCCGGTCGCGCAGCGCCTCGTGTTCCAGCAGCACAAAGATCAGCACCACAAACACAATGCCGGCGGTTTCCAGCGGCCCCCAGACCGAGCCGGCAATCCGCGTCAGCAAGGTAAACGGGCTGGGCGCGCTTTCCTGAATGGTGACCGGCAGCGGTCTGTTGCGGTTCTCCGGTGCGACCAGCGCGTCGGCATCGGCATCCGGCGTGGATTCATCGCCCTTGGCAAACATCTGCGAAATCACGCGGTTGGCCTGGCCCGTGACCAGGTTGAGTTTGCCCAGCGTCATTTCATCCAGCGTAACCACCTTGCTGCGGATGGTGTCCTCGTACTGCGGCAGGCTGGCCGCCATATGAATGACCTGCAGCCCGATCACCAGACCGACAAAAGACAGCGCAACAGACAAGCCCGATACCGCCACGACGATCGAGCCCACCTGACCCAGGCCAAAACGGCGCAGCCAGCGGATCAGCGGTGCAATCAACAAACTGAGGATGATGGCCAGGGTGATCGGGATCAGCACATCGCGGCCAAAGTACAACAGCCCCAGCACGGTGGCAGAGCCCAGAATCTGGGCCAGCTTGTTGGTCGGCGGGGTGTCGTTCTTCAGCAAGTTGCGCACTGCATTCATGGGATGGAATCCGGCTGGAGTTCTGGGTGAGGGCGTGGGCGTAGCGCTTGGCAAATACGTTTGCCTGCGAATTTATCGCGTCGTTATGGCGGGGGCAAATGCGGGATGGTGCTTTTGCAGTTTACGGGGAGTGATGCGGGCACATTGCACCGATAGACGGGTAGCCCGTCACGTTCGGCGTGTGCTGTCCTGGTTTTTGCATGGCGGGGCGGATGACCGGGGCGCTGTCTGTTGTTTTCCGGTGCTCAGAAGCTCACCGCCAGGCCAACCGAAACCCCGGATACGTTGTTGCCAAATACATAGCGCGCAACAAGGCGGGTGCGGGTGACGATGATGTCGTACTTGCTGGAATCAAGCTCAAACCCGGCGCCCAGCGAGGTCAGATAGTCAAAACCCAGTGCGCCGCGCAACTGGCCCAGGTATTCGGTGTGGGCAAACTCCAGCACGTAGCGGATGGGCCGATCCAGCGCGGTAAACCCGGTCGGTGCGCGGTAACGGGCCCATACCCCCAGGCTTTGCGCCACCGCGCGGCCCTGAACGGCGGTATCGGAGTCAAAACTTTCCAGCACGATATTGGAATAACGCACTTCGACTTCCTGTTCGCGCTCGGGCTTGAAGTCCTCGTACACCATCATCAACGAACCACCGAGGCCGTAGGCGTTAAGCGTGCCGCCATCCAGAAACTGGATATCCCGGTCTGTCCGGTGATTGACGATCCACTGGCCGGCGTACAGGTCACTGACCACTTTGCCCAGCGCGATATTGAAGATGGGGCGAATCTTGATGTACTGCGATATGGGGAAATCCCAGCCGATGCCGCCGCTGACGTTCACGGTATTCCAGCGTAGCGGCAAAAAGCGGTCTTCAGCGCCGTCGGACGCCACAAAGGTCGGGTCGTACCGGGTATAGGCCGCCAGGCCTTCCAGATACAGCGGCACGCTGTCGCTGATGGTGGCGCCGCCGCCCAGCTGGGTCGATGCCAGACCGGGGTTGCCGGTGCTGCCGTTATTGATGGCCAGAGAGCTGGTGGTGACGTCCGGCACTACCGAGTACCCGATCAACGCGACCACGCCGTTGGCGTTGCGTTTGACGTCCGTGCCGATTACCCGGAATGGCGGGTCGGCCATGGCAGGAGCACTCAGCAACAAGGCGGTCACGGAGAGGAACGCGACTGACAATGGCCATACGGCGTGTCGATGCTGCGCTGGCATGAAGAGGTTGCACCCTGGTGACTGTGTTTTGCTGAGGTTCGGTGAGCGGACACCTCTATCTATAGAAGAGGTGTCAGGTCTGTGCAAACCAGGACAAGCGCTTGTGGTGAGGATGCCAGGAGCGACATCCGCGCCGTACCATGGGTAGCGGCCCGCGTGGGCCGGCCGCGGGATCACCCGGCGGGTAAACGCGGCCGCCCGACATGGCTGGCCAGCGCGCTCAAGCCAGCGCAGAGCACGAAATAAACCAGCCCGGCAAACAGGAATACCGGCACCGGGTGGATCATCACCCGGTTGCTGACCTGACTGGCAACGGTGGAAAGTTCATTGATGCCCACCACATACGCCAGCGAGGTGTCCTTGATCAGCGTGATCCACTGGTTCACAAAGCTGGGCAACATCATGCGCAGCGCCTGCGGCAGGATCACATGGCGCAAGGCCTGCCAGCGGGTCAGCCCCAGCGCCAGCGCAGCGTGCCATTGTCCTTGCGGCAACGCCGCGATGCCGGCCTCAACGGCGTGCGCCAGATACGCCGCGCTGATCAAAGACAACGCGCAAACCACCGGCACCAGTCCTGGCACATTCAGGCCAAACACAATGGGGAGCAGGAAATACACCCAGAAAATCAGCATCAGCACCGGGATTGCCCGTAAAAAGCCCAGCACCAGTAACAGCGCCTGGCGCGGCCAGCCTTGCAACACGGCCAGCAAGACGCCCAGCAGCAGGCCGGCTACCGCTGAACCCAGGCCCGACACCAGACTGAGGATCACGGTGAGCGCCGCACCACCCAGCGGGCCATCCGGCCACGTGCCCCACAGCAGGTAATCCAGATTGGCGCGGATGACTTCAAATGCCTCCATGGTCAGTTCCTTGCCGGCAAGGCCACACGTTGTTGCAACTGGCGTGCCAGTACATCCAGCACGGCAATCAGGCCGATATAACCCAGCGTAGCGACGCCAAAGGCCTGAAAAGTCAGGAAGCTGGCTGCTTCAACCTGGCGCGAAGTGTAAGAGAGCTCGGCCAGCCCGATCCCCATGGTCAGCGATGAATTCTTGACGATATTCATGTATTGCCCGAACAAGGGCGACACAACGTGGCGTAGCGCCTGCGGCAAGATCACGTAGCGCTGCACCTGCCAGCGCGTCAGCCCGCTGGCGGCGGCAGCCTCATACTGGCCACGCGGCACGCCGCGTATACCGGAACGGATGTCTTCTGCCACAAAGGCCGTGGCGTAGAGCGACAAGCCGGCTGCGCCGGCCAGAAACTCGAACGACGGCCAGGACAGCGTGAAACCGGCCAGCTGTAGCTGGTGCGGCGTGTTCAGCCAGAGCATGGCGGTTTCCGGCAACAGATTGGGGGCGGCGAAGTACCAGAAAAACAGCTGGATAAGCAGCGGGGTATTGCGAAAGACCAGCGTGTAAATCCGCGCCAGGCCTCGCCACACGCCGGCCTGGGCGTCCCGCGCCAGTGCCAGGGCAAAGCCGGCCAGGGTAGAGCACGCAATGGCAATGAGGGCGATCCAGGCCGTCATCAACAGGCCATGGGCCATCCAGACCAGGTATTTGGGGGCGAGTAGTTCGGCAGACATGTGCAGACCGCGCATTCCAAAAAAAACGCGCCATCAAGATGGCGCGGCGTCTTTATCAGACAGTGGATGGAGAGCTCGAAGAAAGTACCGGATCGGCAACGGCTTTACTGGGTGCGGATGTGCGCATCACCGATCTTGAACAGCCGTGGCAGCGGCGCTTTGGTGTCCGGACCAAACCAGCGGTCATAAATCTTGCTGGCGGTGCCGTTCTTTTCCAGGTCCTTCAGGGTGTCGTTCAAATAGGCAACCAGCCGGGTTTCCCCTTTGGGTACGCCCACGCCTTCCAGTTCTTCAGAAATGGAAAACCCCGGGATTTCATATTTGTCCTTGTCAGGCAGGTTGCCCAGAATGGCCACCAGCTTGGAGCCATCTTGCGTAATGGCCTGCACGTTGCCGTTGCGCAGGGCGGTCAGCGCAAAGGGCGTGTCGTCGTACAGCACCACGGTGGCATTGGGGTATTTCTCGCGCAGGGTGGCTTCCATGGTGGTGCCCTTGTCGGCGCCGACACGCAAGCTGGCGATCTGCTCAGGCGACTTGAGTGTGCCCTTGCGTGCCAGGAACTGCTGGCCGGAGGCAAAATACGGCACGCTGAAATCAATGACTTTGGCGCGTTCCGGGGTGATGGTGAAGTTGGCGAAGACCAGATCCACCTTGTTGGCAGTCAACAGCGGAATGCGGTTGGCCGGGTTGGTCGGGACGATCTCCAGTTTGACGCCAAGGCGTTTGGCCACTTCCTGGGCGTAATCGACATCCAGGCCAATGATTTTGTGGGTTTTTTCATCGACAAAGCCAAACGGCGGGTTGCCGTCGAACGCGGCGACGCGCAGCACGCCGGCTTTCTTGATGTCATCGAGTTTATCGGCCATGGCCGCGCCAGAGGCCAGACCGAGCAGCAGCAGAGCAAGTACCTGGGTTTTGATTTTCATGGTGTTGTTCCGACGAATAAAAGTGTGCGGTGCGGGTTACTGCCTGGGCGCTGGTGAAGCGCCATGCACCGCATCTTAAGCAATCCATTAAATTTATATAAATTATATAAAATGCTGTTGTTATAACTAATGTGTTTGTAGGGGCGGGCGTGATCCGGCAAGTTTTTGATCTGGCAAGGCTTGTTGGCATTGCTTGAAACGTGTGCTCAAAGGTGCGCAGACCTCCCGCGGCCGCAAAGCGCATCGCGGCAGGTCTGGGTGATAGGCGCTAGTACTGGATCACGCCGGGAATACCGCCGCCCGCAGTCAGCACTGCGCCATTGAGTGCCGTACTGCGGGGCGAGGCCAGAAACGCCACGATGTCGGCAATCTCAGTGGCATCCACAATGCGGCCAATGGTGTTGTGCTGGGGCGCGCTGCGTTCGGTTTCGGCATCGGTGCGCTCGGTGCGGGTCAGGCCCGGGTGAACGGTGACCACGCTGACGCCATGCGGGCCCAGTTCATCGGCCAGATTCTTGCTGATGGCGGCGACGCCGGCATTGCGCAGGCTGGCAATGGGGCGACCGGTACGGTAGAGCGCCAGCCCGCCGATATTGATGATCCGGCCCCAGCCACTGGCGCGCAGGTGGGGTTCAACTGCGCGGGCGGTGCGCAGATAACCGATCACTTTCAGGTCGACATCCAGCAGCGCTTCTTCGTCGATCACTTCAGCCAGCTTGCGCGCTGGCGATATACCGCCGGGCACTGCGGCGGCGTTGACCAGAATTTCCACGCCACCCAGCGCCTCGACAGCATGGGCGACGAGAGCGTTGACCGAATCCGTGCTGCCGGTGTCGGCTACTACCGCAATGATCTTGCGACCGGTTTCAGCCGCCAGAGTCCTTGCCGCATGCTCCAGCTCGGCCTGGCCCCGCGCGGCAATGACGACATCGGCGCCTTCCAGCGCCAGTTGCCGGGCGATGGCTTTGCCAATGCCCTTGCTGCCCCCGGTGACCAGTGCGCGCTTTCCTTCAAGTTGCAGATCCATGCTGTTTTCCCCTCAAGTGTCGGTCAGGTTGATGTCGAGACCGTCACTGAGCAGAAGGCATGCCAGTATCAGGCGCACGCAGGCTGCGGGTTTGAGCGCGACGCAAGCCGGGCGCTGTCGCAAACGGGACAGCAACCGTGACAATGTGCGGGGCAAACGGCAGTCGTGGGCCGCCATAAAAAACTGCCCCGAGGCAAGCCCCGGGGCAGTGTGCATCACGATGCAGACAGGTTACGGATAACTTGCCACCGCGCCGTTCTGGCCGATATTGCTACCGCCCGTGTTGTTGATCACGTTGCTGATCAGGCTGTTGCCATCCAGCGCCACGGTGACCAGGTTGGTGAAGCTCACCCCCGGCTGTTGCGGTGCTTCAATGGCATTGGCCAGCGATACCGTGCGGTCGGTGGTGACAAAGTTAAACCCGTAGATACCCACCCCGAACGCCTTGTGCGTGGTCACGGTATCGGCCACCTTGTACGACGGGTAACCGTTTTCGGTGCCATTCATCCATGCCGCCTGGTTGGGGACGTCATACGGCTCTTCACTTTGATAGAAGTACACGCTACCGCCGTTCCCGTTCCACAAGGTCTGGAATTGCTCGAAGTGTTCCACCGCCAGACCGTACATGGTGACATTGTCGCCATTGACCACCAGCCCGTTGGCCGCCGGGTTGACGGTCCAGCCCGTGGTCGTCAGGCCGATATCACCATGGTCTGCGCGCCACAGCCAGAAATCATCGCCAATGACGTTGTTGGCGTTGATCTCTACCGCTGTATGCGCCTTGCCGGCGATCTGGCCGCCGATACGGGCATAAATGTCATACAGGCAGATCGGATCAGCAGCGTGACTGACGCCGGTGACCGACGAACCCACCTTCAACAGCGCGGGCGAGGAGGTCGTGCCGGCTTCAAACAACAGGCCGGAGATCTTCACGCCATCGACATCGGCTACGTCCATGGCATCCAGCCCGGTATCGGCTTCCAGCGTGGCCACGCCCAGACCCAGCACCACGGTATCGGCCCGGGTCACGCGGATGGTATCGGTCAGGTGATACACGCCCGGCGTGAAAATCAGGTTCAGACCTTTGGCCAGTGCCGCGTTGATGGTCTTGGCCGTATCCACGTTCTCTTTGGCGATATAGAACTGGCTGATCGGCAAAGAGGTCCCTGCGGCGGCATGGCCATGCCATGTGGTGCCGGTGGTGTTGGCATTGAGGGCTGGCACAAACACGCTGTAGTTGCCGTTGCCATCAATGGTCAGGAACGGTTTTTCACGCATGACCGGGGTCTGGGCGACCACGGTATACGGCGAGGTCGGCCAGGTGCCGGCTGCCGGGGCATTTTGCACCCCGACAAACACCATGTTCCAGACGCCACCCACCCACGAGGTCCATTCGTCATTGCGGCTGAACCACTGCTGTTGTGAGCAAGAATTGATCTGGCCATCAATCAGCGTATCGGCCATAAAGCCACCGCTGGACCACCCGCACCACGGCGAACTCAAAAAGGCATCGCCCTTGATATGAACGCGCCGCATGGGCGCTGCTTGCGACACGGCCCAGCGCACCGGGTAAGGCGATACATTGGCCGGATGCTGGACCGAGAGGTTCTCTGCCGAGCGCCAGAAATTCTGCGTGGCATCCTGGCTGGCATTGAGCCAGTCGGCTTCGACATGCAGATCATTCACCTGGACATCATCGGGCGAGCTGCCCAGACCGATCACATGGGTGTAGAACCCGACGTTCACATCAACCGGGTAGGTGCCGGGCTTGAACATCAAGGCGTAGCGATTGGGCCCGAACTGGTTGGCATGTTGCTGCGAATAGACGATATCGACCTGGGTCTGAATGGCTGCAGGGTCCATGCCAGGATCGAAGATCAGCACATTGGGGCCGAAGTCTACTTTGGGTTTGGCCGCAGACGGATCAGCCGCCGCGCTGGGGGCGGCGGTTTCAGTGCTCGGGTTGCTGCTACCCCCACCGCAGGCCGCCAGGGCCAGCGTCAGCGCACTGAGTGCACCAAGCGCAAGGTATTGCCGGGAACGACATTTCATGCAAAAACTCCTCCAGACTGTTTTGATCACCTGCCGCTTTTATTGAGGCTCAAGGCCCCCGGTCAGGCGATGCCGCCACACCCATGCGGGCATGTTGCGCGGCGTGTTTATCAAGTGATATTTCCGGTTCGACGACCGGATTGGCAGCTCCAGATGATCCATACCGGTTCAACGTACCGCGGGCCAGCCATCACCTGTGTCCAGCAGGCGATAATTACAAATGAACATATGAATCAGGGGCTTGTCCGCGGATGGGCGATACTGCACAGCGATGAAACCGATTTCAAATACAGCAATATGCTTATCTTCCGCATCAGATTGGTGCAAAGAAAACGCCGGAAAGGTGCATGGGGAGAGGGCCCAAACCGGTTTTGTCCATAGCGGCAAAAGCGGTACGGGTCAGGTCATTCCGTTATACGGATTACAACAGTGGCGGGGAGTGTGGGGTCTTGCGGGTCTGAACGGGCGTGGTCCGTTCGTGCATGCTGTTCAAGCGCCGATCAGCGTGGCGATACTGGCCCAGCGGTAGATGAAGGTCGGCACGGTAGAACCATCCGGCGCGCTCCAGACCGAAGTTTGTGCGTTATGCGCGCCCAGACTGGTGTAAAAGCCCTGCGCCCGCTGATTGGTCTGGTTGACCAGCAAATACATGCCTAGCCCCGGCTGGCGCGCTTCGCAGCGGAGGGCAATCGCGCGCAGCAACCGTTGCCCGATGCCCTAGCCCTGGTGGCCGTGGGCGACATGCAGATTATCCAGATAAGAGCCCCATTCGGCGTGTTCGCCAGCATAGGCGCAGGCAAAGCCTTGCAACTGCCCGTTGGCGTGCGCGACCAGCACAATCTGGTTGGATCGGGGTTTGTACAGGCGCTGCTGCCAGATAGCCTTGCGCTCGGCGGGCGCGGTGAGGGCCAGATAGTCCGGAGTCAGGACATCTGCATAAGTGGCTTGCCAGCTTGCTGAATGCAGTCTGGCAATCTGTTCGGCATGTTCAAGGGCGGCCGTGGCAAGGTTCATGGTCATCCAGCCTGGGGTGGCGTTCTGGCATGGTGCGCCGGGATCAGCGCGGTGGCGGCATCAGGCGTCGCCTCTGCCCAGAAAGGCCCGGATCGCGCTGATCTGGCCCGCAGCGTTGAAATCGACGGCGTCGACGACAAACAACTCGATATGACCATCAACCATAATGCGCAGTTCGCCCGCGACCGCACTGGCCGACTCATAAACACGCAGGATGTCGATCTGGATGCTTTGGGCCGCTGCGAAATTGGCACGGGTTTCTGCCAGTGCGGCTTCCTTGCCCTGCACGCAGATTTTCCAGTCACGCAGTGTGACGTCACTCGCAAGCATGGCGGCAATGTCGTCGATGTTCTTTTGTTCGTACGCCAGCAGATAGGCCTGAAAGCGCGCGAGACTGGTTTGTTGACTCATGATCGGGTTTGCCATGCATCAGACATGAATATGACGAATGAGTCTAACCGGGTCCGGCCCCAGATTGCCAGCGCATCCTGCGCATCACCCAGTACCAGATCCGCCTGAAAAAGAAAAAACCGGGCAGAGCCCGGTTTTTTCCTGCAATCAACCAACCATTAAGTCCGGATTAGAAATCCGAGTGTTTTTTCATGGATCAATGTGGATAGATCTTTATTTATTTTTGTATGGCTATGATTTTAATGTATTTGTTAGATTTGTGGAGGATTATGATGTTGACTTGTTGGTACCGAAATTGATAGGGTTTGCCTACACGATGCCTACACGATGCCTACACGATGCCTACACGATGATTGAGATGAAGAAGGAAAACTTTACCGTTACGAGAATCAGTGCGTACCGTTGCGAAGATGGAAAACAGCAAAGTATTTTCTGGGATGCGAAAACACCAGGATTGGGTTTGCGCGTGACACAGTCGGGCTCTCGAGCGTACGTGTTTGAGTCCCGGCTCTTTGGTAAGACATTGCGCATTACCATTGGGGACGCTCGCGTCTTGGATTTGGGGCGGGCCCAACTGGAACCCACCCCCTGAAAAGGGTCCATCAGGTGGGTCAGAATTCGATGCAAAAGGTGGGTCAGGATTCAGTGCAAATCAACAGCGTTTCCAACGTCTTGGCCTATATTCACCTTGGCTCACGGCTGCAATGCGATTTTCAGCCGCTGCGCGACGCAATGAGAATATCCAGTAGGGAAAACGCCGTTGCTTTTAAACGGTCTGTGTCCTGATATACACGCTCAATAACTACCAACCCCCGGGTAAAGGTCACCAGTAGCCGTGCCGCACTCTCCGGCGAGCAAGTCAAAGTTGACTGGCTTTCCTTGGACTTCAGGCTGGAAGCAAGAATGCGTTCAAGTCGGTTGAGCATTCCCCTGAGCACCTCGGCCACTGGCTCTTCCAGTTGATCACCCGTGAAGGCTGTTTTGGTCGATAGGCAGCCGCGAGTGGGGGAGCCCATGGTCATGGACCCGATAACAAACTCAAAAAAATCTTCCAGTGCCTGGCGCAAATCAGGTGCAGTCAGGGTTTGTTCTACCTGTTGCAAGAACCGGTTTGAGTACATCTCGAACACCTTCAGGAACAGATTCTCTTTTCCCTGATACGCGTTGTAGAGCGACCCGCGCTGCACGCCCGTTGCCGCAGCCAGTTCCGGCATGGATGCCGCGGCAAAGCCCTTTTGCCAGAAGTATTCCAGCGCTTTTTCCAGGGCTTGTTCTTCATCAAATTGCCTTACCCCTGCCATTGATAGCCCCTCTAGGCCTTTAGTTAGAGATCATTAAACTTATGTTTGACATGTGTGTCAAGATTGTTTAGGGTGCCATTATTGACATGTATGTCAAACATGATTGGAGCGGGCCGGGATCGGTGTGATTGCGGTAGCTGTTCCGTTTTTTTCTTCCTGAGGGAGGGTCTGATATGACAACCCAAATTGCATCACACGCACCCGTGACGACGGCAAAGTCGACCATGTGGCTGCATGTCTTTGCCGGACTGTGCGCCAGCCTGGTCAGTATTGGTCTGGCCCGGTTTGCCTATACGCCGTTGCTGCCGCCACTCATTCAGGCGCACTGGTTTGCTGCCGCCGATGTCGTTTATCTGGGGGCCGCCAATCTGGCGGGCTATCTGGTTGGGGCCTTGGTAGGGCGGCCCATCGCGGCACGTCTCAGTAACACGTGGACATTGCGGCTAATGATGGCGCTGGTCACGCTTGCGTTCTTCGCATGTGCCTGGCCGGTATCGGTGGGCTGGTTTTTCTTCTGGCGTCTCATGTCTGGCGTTGCCGGTGGGGCGATCATGGTGTTGGTTGCTGGCACGGTGTTGCCGCATGTACCTCCTTCAAGAAGAGGGTTGGCCAGCGGTGCCGTTTTTCTTGGTTTGGGTTTGGGTGTTGCGGGTTCCGGCACGGTGGTACCGTTGCTGCTGGGTTTTGGCTTGCATGCCACCTGGTTGGGTCTGGGGGCGATTGCGCTGGTGCTGACTGTAGCGAGTTGGTGGGGATGGCCCGCGCCTGAATTCCAGACTGGCGCAAAGGCGCATGAAGCAGGCATCCGGCTTGGGGCACAGGTCCGTCAGCAGGTGACGACGGTCTACGCTGAGTATGGTTTGATGGCGCTGGGTCTGGTTCCCACCATGGTGTTCCTGGTCGACTTTATCGCCCGCGGTCTGGGAGCCGGTGCACATACTGGCGCGTTGTTCTGGATTCTTTATGGGGTGGGTGCCATCTTCGGTCCGCCGGCATACGGTTTGATGGCGGACGCGTTGGGTTCCAGATTGGCTTTGCGTCTGGTATTGCTGGTTCAGGCGTTTGTCGTGGGCTTGCTGGCGTGGTCCAGCAATCTGGTCATCATTGGTGTCCTGACACTATTGATTGGTAGTTTCCCGCCGGGGATTGTGCCGCTGGTACTGGCACGTGTTCATCACATCGTGCCCCACAATGCGCATCAGCAAAACGTGATCTGGAGCCGGGCAACCACCGTGTTTGCGGCGGCCCAGGCGCTGGCCGGGTATGCCTATGGCAGTCTGTTCAACCACAGCAACGGTGATCACCGCCTGCTGTTTGTTATTGGCACGGCATCACTGG
Organism: Silvimonas iriomotensis; assembly: GCF_014645535.1. Classification (NCBI taxonomy): domain Bacteria; kingdom Pseudomonadati; phylum Pseudomonadota; class Betaproteobacteria; order Neisseriales; family Chitinibacteraceae; genus Silvimonas; species Silvimonas iriomotensis. The sequence goes on along the minus strand of NZ_BMLX01000001.1, from coordinate 1,178,768 downwards.
CCATTGCGCTGGCGGTGGATCTGTTTAGTCGGGCTACAACCACTGCGCCAGTTGTGGAATAAGCTGTGAGGCGGAAATGTGTGTTGTCCTGCTCCGGGTGAACTGGCGCAGGACAATATGCCGACGGACAGCCAAGGCAGAATTAGCCGGGGACCCTGGAAAGTTCAATGCGGGATGAATCTGCTGGCGCGCGGGTAAAGTCCAAAGGCAATCCGTCGGGGACAATACCGCTGGGGTTCAAGGTTCGGTGACTTTCATAGTAGTGACGCCGGATATGCTCGAAATCGACGGTTTGCTTGATCCCTTCCATATGGAAGAGATCGCGCAAATATCCGGACAAATGCGGATAGTCCGCGAGGCGTTTCAGGTTGCACTTGAAGTGATCAACATAAACCGCATCGAATCGGACCAGGGTAGTGAACAACCGTATGTCTGCTTCAGAGAAGCGATCTCCCAGCAGAAAGCGCCGGCTGGAGAGTCTAAGCTCCAGCCAGTCGAGGGCGCTAAAGAGCGGGATCACCGCTTCTTCATAAGCCGCCTTGCTTGTGGCAAAGCCAGCACGATAAACGCCGTTGTTGACGGCTTCGTAGACAAGTTGATTCAGTTCATCAATCACGTCGCGGTGCGCCGCCGGGTAATAGTCCCCCTCAAGCGCGCCAACTTGATCAAATGCACTGTTGAACATACGAATAATTTCGGATGACTCGTTACTGACCACGGTGCGCCGCTGTTTGTCCCAAAGAATGGGGACGGTGGCTCTGCCGGTATATTGCGGGTCAGCCAGTTGATAAAGCTGGTAAAGGTAATCGACGCCGTTGATGTCGTCAGGGATGACACCCGGGCCTTTGGCAAAGGTCCAGCCGTGCTCCAACATCAGCCAATGCACAGATGAAACGCTGATCATTGGCGCCAACCCCTTCAGATTGCGCATGATCAAAGTGCGGTGAGCCCAAGGGCAGGCAAGGCTGACATAAAGGTGATAGCGACCGGCTTGTGCTGCAAACCCGCCTTCGCCGCTGGGCCCCGGTTGGCCATCAGGCGTGATCCAGTTCCGGAAAGACGAGTTTTGACGAACAAAGCGACCCCCAGTCGATTTGGTGTCAAACCAGACGTCCGACCATTGTCCTTCTACGAGCATTCCCATATCAAACCTCTGCAGCGCCGCAACCCGGCACTTTGCCGGGTTTCTGGGGCATTCATTCTGCCTGGATGAGAGCGAAAGACGTGCGGGCTATGGATTGAAGTCGTTCGATTTTGTCGAATGACCATGGATGTCGGCGGTGATCTTCGCCTCGTCATCGGCACCTGAAACCGGCGCAATGACCAAAGCGAGAACGGCGATCAGCAGCAAAGTGGCGAAGAATAAAGAGTCGGGATACATGGCACGCTCCAGACGTTACCGGTTCACGGCATGAGGGTTCAGGGAATCAGAACAATCTTGCCGGCGCGATGGGGTTTGCCTTCCAGCATCCCATGAGCCAGTTTGGCCTCTGACAAGCGCAGCACTTCCCCAACGCGTGTATGCAGACGATCTGCATTGAGTTGCTCGCCAATGGCGTTGAGGACGTCTGTCTTGACCGAAACCAGCAGGAAATCGCTGCGGATATTCTTTTCGGCTGCACGTGCTTTGTCCGGCTCGGTGACGGCAGAAACCAGCACGCCGCCTTCGCGCAGCACCGTCCAGGACGCGTCATGAGTGACTGCACCGACAAGGTCAATGACCACATCAATATTGTTGGCGTAACTAGCAAATGAACCTGTGCGCGCAATGACGACTTCGTCCGCACCCAGGGAGCGCACGTAGTCCGCGTTGGCACTGGAGGCAGTGCCAATCACATAGGCGCCGGCGTTGTGGGCCAACTGGACTGCATAAGCACCCACATTCCCGGCAGCACCGTGGATCAGCACCCGTTGACCCGGCTGCAGTTCGGCGTAATTGAATAACATCTGATGGGCCGTGACTGCCAGTACCGGCGCGGAGGCGGCTTCTTCGTAGCCCAATTTTTGCGGTTTGAGCGCAATCATGTCCACATGCGCAATGGCATAGTCGGCGTACCCGTCGGTAAATCGAGGGTTGGTCACGCCGTAAACTTCATCACCTACCTTGAGGTGATCTACATCCGGGCCCAGGTGAACCACGATGCCGCAGATATCCGAGCCAGGGGTCAATGGCAGCGGCTGCGGTACAACGCTATGACCGGAGCGAACCCATGCGTCCCAAGGACCTACGCCTACGGCGAGTACCCGAACCAGCACTTGACCCATGCCCGGGGTCGGCACCGGAACGGTGGTGTAGTCCAACTGGTCAATGCCGCCAAATTCCCGGACAACCACCGCATGCGCATTGAGTGGCACCGACAGACTGGCTGGACGTGTTGCAGCGGCGGCGGGCGTTGTATTGGTGTTGAAAACCTGGTTCATGATCCACTCCAAAGAACCGGCTTATGGCCGGATTTGCGTTAGCGATACGACACTCTAAGTTCTTGCCTTGGCGGTTTACATCGCCAGTTTTCGGGATTTCGAGGGAACCAGTTGCCTTGGTATTTGCGTGAATCAATGGCCTACTGCCGGGCCGCTGGAACCCCGTGCCGCGTGGGCAAACCAGATCAGCGGAATGATCACAATGAAGATCACGCCGGAAATCCAGAAGATGTCATTGATGCCGAGTTGGGCCGCCTGTGTGTTGAGCTGCCTTTCATAAAAAGCTAGGGCGCTTTTGCCAAATACGGGCTCCAGCATGTTCATGGCGTCGGCAAAGATCGGGCTGGAGGTGCTGGCGGCCTCGGTCAGTTGCGCGTGGTGCAAGATGGTCCGGTTGCTCCAGGCCGTCGCTGCGAGGGAGGTGCCTACTGCACCGCAAAAGACGCGGGTGAAGTTGGATAGCCCCGCCGCCGCCGGTATCCTGGCCGGAGGCAGATCAGAAAGAATAATGGCGGTGAGCGGCACAAAGAACAGCGCAGTAGGGATGCCTTGCAACAGGGTCGGCATGACCAGCGCCCAGGTATCGACCACAGTCGTGTAATGCGAGCGCATGAAGAACACGCCGGCAAAACCCAGAAAAGCCAGCGTCGCCAGAATGCGCGCATCTGACTTGGGGACCAGTTTGCCCATCACCGGCGCCAGGATGACAGCAAAAATCCCCAACGGTGCGGTGGCCATGCCTGCATCAACAGAACGATAGCCAAGGTAGGTCTGCATCCACTGCGGCAGCAGTACTAGGTTGGCGAAGAAAACCGCATAGGCCACAGAAATGGCGATCGTGCCCGCCAGAAAGTTACGTCCCGCGAAGAGTTTCAGATCAATGATCGGGTGTGCGTCGGTAAGCTCCCAGATCACAAAGCAGATAAAGGCGATCAGGGCGATAAGCATCAGCGTCCAGATGACGGGGGAGCTGAACCAGTCCAGATCCTTGCCCTTGTCGAGCATGATTTGCAGCGCGGCAACCCATACAACCAGCAGACCAAGACCCACTTTGTCGACCGGGATTTTCCGGGTCGGGCTTTCCCGATCGCGATAGATCGCCCAGGTCACGCCCGCTGCAAACAAACCAACCGGGATATTGATGTAGAAGATCCACGCCCAGCTGTAGGCGTCAGTAATCCATCCACCCAGTGCCGGCCCGACGATGGGGCCGACTGTGGCCGTCATGGCCCAGAGGGAGAGAGCGGATGCCCCTTTGTCTTTCGGAAACGAGCTCAGCAACAACGCCTGCGACAACGGAATCAGCGGGCCGGCTACCGCACCTTGCATCACACGCGCCGCCAGCAAGAACACAAGGTTGGGCGCCACACCGCACAGCCATGACGAGAGGGTGAACAGCAAAATGGCCCAGACAAACAGTTTGACCTGGCCCAGACGCATGGTTAGCCAGCCGGTGAGCGGAATGGACACCGCATTGGCCGCTGCAAACAGCGTGATCACCCAGGTGCCTTCATCCACCGATACGCCCAGATTGCCCGAAAGCGTAGGAATGGCAACGTTGGCAATGGAAGAGTCCAGCACATTCATGAACGTGGCCAGCGCGACCGCAACTGAACCAAGAATCAGCTTGCCACCGGTGAGCGGAGGAAGAGTCTGTTCCATTTCATGCCCCGCGGCCGCTACGCGGATTGCTCACCAGATTGGCGGTGATGATCTGCTCGATGAGTCGGTCCGCCTCATGCGGATCTTGGGTAAACACGTCGGTATGAAAGGCGGTGCGTGCTGTGGTGCTCATGTTGGCACCCGTTTGCTGGTGCACATCGACATCCACGGTCATCGATAGCCCGATTTGCAGAGGGTGTTCCGCCAGTTCACGCGGGTTCAGCGTAATCCGGACTGGCAGCCGTTGAACGACCTTGATCCAGTTGCCGGTCGCGTTCTGGGCGGGCAGGGCGGCGAACGCGGCACCCGTACCGGCAGAGAACCCGGTCACCTGACCGTGATAAACCACTTTGCCACCCCAGGCGTCGGCCACCAGCTCCACAGGTTGCCCAATGCGGACGTGCTGTAGCTGGACTTCCTTGAAATTGGCGTCGACCCAGACTTCATCCAACGGCACGATGGCCAGCATCTGATTGCCCGGGGCCACACGCTGACCAATCTGGACGCTGCGGCGGGCGACGTAGCCACTGACTGGGGCAGCAATACGGGTACGAGACCAGGCCAACCAAGTGTCGCGGACCTTGCTGGCTGCCGCCAATACGTCCGGATGCTGCGCGACCGGCCCGGCGCCACTTAATGCTAGGTTGGCATGGGCTGCCTGTTGCGCGGCTTCCAGCGCAGACTGGGCTTCGTCGACGGTGCGGCGGGCGTGATCGAGGTCTTCGGCAGAAACACTACCGCTACCAATCGCGGGAAGCCGCCGCGCCAGATCCTGCTGCGCCCGGGTCAGTTCTGCTCGCCGGGATTCAATATTGGCGTCCAGAAAATGGTTGTTGATATACGTAGCGCTGACCTGGCGGGTGGTGCGGGCGAGCTGGGCTTCTGCATTGCTCAACGCCAGTTGGGTATCTGCCGTATCCAGTTCCACCATGGTTTCACCACGCGTCACATGTTGGGTGTCATCCGCGTTGATGCGTACCACGGTCCCGGCGATTTGCGGCGTCAGTTGCACCAGGTTGCCGTTTACATAGGCGTCGTCCGTGCTGACGCTATAGCGGGCGACGAGGAGATACCACGCAAGATAGGCAATGGCCGCAATGATCACCAGCAAGGCCACCAGCAGCAGCCCTGTCTTGCGTTTGCGTGATGCCGGTGTAGCGATTTCAGTGGTCGGTGTGGAAGTCATGGTGATACCTGTTTGAGTAAGTGCGCGGGAGGTTCATTCGCGGTTCGCGCTGGCAAGGTCAGCGTTTGGATCTGCCTGCGACTTGAAGCCGCCGCCCAGCACGGCAGCCAGAGCGATGGCGTCGTCGCGCTGATCCGTCTGCAGATTGATGAGTTGCCGTTCAGCAAAAAGGACCAGCAAGTCAGCACGCAGAACACTGATCTGGGTGGTGAGCCCGGCGTCAAACTGGCCTTGGGTAATGGCGTAGGCTTTGCGCGCTGCGGTTGCCGCGGTTTGGGCTTCGGCGATCTGGTCGGAAACCGTATGAATGCGGTTGAGATCGGTCGCCGCTTCGTCGAGCGCAGACACCAGGGTCTGGTTGTAAAACGCAATCGCCTGATCCATCTCGGCATAGCGCAGTTTGAGTTGGGCGCGCAAACGGCCCGCATCAAAAATGGGCAGGTGAATGGCCGGGCCAGCCGCGACGGTCCGGCTTGAGGACTCTAGAAAGCGGCTAAAGCCGAAGGCGTTCAAACCCAACGCGGCGTTGAGATTGATGTCGGGATAAAAGTCAGCCCGTGCCGATTCCACCTCATGGCCGAAGCTATCGATACGCCAGCGAGCGGCGACCAGATCTGGCCTGCGGCTGACCAAGTCTGCCGGCAGGTTATCGGGGATGGCGGGCGTGGAAAACGCGCTTTGCTGCGGACGCGCCAATTGCAAACCCCGGTCTGGCCCGGCACCAGCCAGTGCGGCCAGTTTGTACTGGGTGGCCGTGATGCGTGCATTCAGTGCCACGATGTCTGCGCGGCTATCGGCACTCAGACTGGTACTGGTTTCGCGCTCAATGGCGTTATCCAGGCCGGAACTGAAGCGCTGATGGGTCAGCTTTTCGATCTCTTCACGGCGCTGCCTTTCTTCCTGCGCGAGGTCCCGCAGCGCATACAAACCGGCTAACTGGTTGTACGTGCGGGTAAGGGCCGTCACCAGTGTCAGTTTCACCTGCTCGGTCTCTGCCGTTTGGGCCTGCACCTGTGATAACGCGGCCAGATCAGCCTGCTTGAGCTTGCCCCAGAAATCCAGCGTATAGCTCGCGCCGATCACCACCCGGTTGTCCGATTGCCAGCTACCCGAGTAGGGCGGTGGAATCAATCCATTTTCGGTGTAGCGAGTTCTGGTCCAGGCATAGTCGGCTCGCACATCTGGCAGGCGGTCAGCCTGCGTGCTCTCATTGAAAGCTTGTGCCGCCGCAAGGCGGGCGCGTGCTTCGGCAAGACTGGGGTTGGCCGCCAGCGCTTCGGCAATCAGTTGCTTGAGTTGCGCATCGCCGAACGCATCAGTCCAGTTGGTATCCGGCCAGCGGCCTCCTCCCATAGGCAGGCTTTGCGCTGATTGCAAACTGGCTGGCGACATCATTGAGCCGGAACCATGTATGCCGCTCGGGCTAACGCAGGCGCTTAATGACAGGCACAGCGTCAGCAGGCTCGCCGTGAGGGTAGTGTTCAGGCTGGACTTCATGATGCAATACCGCCCGTTGTCTTGAATATGCCACCAACAATACGCGCCGGCTGGCCTGCGGAAATCAGAGGGAGGTCTGGGGTGCCAGCCTTACCAAAAGCCGAGTCTGACGGTCGCGATGTGTTGCCCGAGTGGGCGGGATGCGCATGTTCGTCAATGGCAACTGCACTGGCAGAAGCGAGTAATCGTTGCAAGCCAGCCATGACCTGCATGTTCGCTTCTTCCATTCGAGCCGCTGCGGCAAAAGCCTCATCTAGCCGGCCCTGATGATAGAGATCTACTGCCTGTGCGGCATTTTGGTGAACCTGGCTGTGGGGCACATCCAGTTCGGCGTAGCCCGGCACCCTGGCAAAGCGCTGGCGGATTTCGTCAGTGGCGTACCACTGCCCTAAGGCGCAAGCATGATGATCGGGCAATTCGGCCGACGTTAGTTTTGAAATGCCCATCAACACCTTGTAAACCTCAAGCTTCAAGGTGATTTCTTCCATGTTGGCCATCTCAACGCGCCCCAGTCCGGCGGACTCGATCAGCCCTGCATTCATTTGCTGGACCGATGCCAGCACTGAGTCCATGCCGCCGGTGGCTTCAGCGGATTGCTCCAGCATCAGATCCATCAGTTGGGCATTGGTCGACACGTTTTGCCAGGCGTCGCTGGTGTCTTTACGTACTTCCGCCATTACTTCGTTGATCTGTGCTGTAGCGGTGGAGGTGCGTTCTGCTAGCTTGCGCACTTCGTCGGCGACCACGGCAAAACCGCGGCCGGCTTCGCCTGCACGGGCGGCTTCTATGGCGGCGTTCAGGGCAAGCAGATTGGTTTGTTTGGCGATGGCACCGATCAACTCCACCATCTGGCCGATCTGGTCGCTATGGTCATTCAGTCGCTGGATGGCCGCGCCGGTTTCGGCTCGCTTGGCACTCACTTCATGCAAGGTCTGCGTCATCTGCAGGAAGTGCCCGCGATAATCCAGCGAGAGCGTGCTGAGTTGCTGCGCAGCCTGGCGCTCATCAGTCAGGATATTGGCCAGACGCCGTTGCGAGCTACCCGTGGTGGTCAGCGAATCGCCAAAACGGGCCAGTCCGCTGAACAGCCGCGGGAGCCGTGCCAGTTGCAGTTCCAGACCGGTCAGCTTTTCCAGTTGGGCGGCAAATTGCGCATCTTTGTGTGCAAGTTGAGCGCGTAGTCCCAGGATTTCTGAGTCGCGCGCTTCGGTTTGCGCCAGCGCTTCGTGATAACGACGGGTAGTGGTCAACATGTTCGTTTCCTCAATCCGGCGGGCGCAAGAGTGGAGGGGAGGCAGCAAGCCTTTCAGCCTGCCGCACACCTCAAACCGACGTATTGCCAGTGCGCCCGGCAGTGTGGATTTATTGCGCAGGGATGGGCTGCTTCACGGGGTGATTGCCATCCAGGATCGAGAACACCAGCAGCTTGGCCGGCTCAGAGTCACTCGCGTTACGCGACACCAGGTGATGCGTGCCCGGCGCTTCGTACCAGCTTTCACCTGGTCCATAGGTCTTTGCCGGTTCATCACCCAGTTGGGAGGTGATGTGGCCTTCCAGCACGTAGGCGAAGATGGGCCCTGCATGCATGTGCGCCTTTGAAATCTGGCCCGGCGCGTAATTCACCGTGATGATCAAGACGTGGTCGCCCGATTGCGGCGGAATATCCTGCTTCATGACTGGCGTCACGGTTTCTTCGCCAGCGTCATGGGCATAAGCCCGGACCGGGACCCAGGCTGCAGCGGCCAAAATGGCTGCAGCAAACATGAACCGGACGCTCAGGTTTTTTTCAAAGGCACGCATGATGTTTGTCCTCAGGCCGGTGTTTTACGGAAGCCGATTGCCAAACGATTCCAGCCGTTGATGGCAATGACCAGCAGGGAGAGATCGACGATCTCTTCTTCGCTGAAATACGGCTGGACAGCGGCCCAGACGGCATCTGGCACGTGGGAAGCGGAAACCAGGGTCAGTGCTTCAGTCCACTCCAGCGCAGCGCGCTCGCGATCGGTAAAGAAGGGGGTTTCGCGCCAGACCACCAGCGTCGCCAGACGGCGTTCGGTTTCGCCACTCTTACGGGCGTCACTGGAGTGCAGGTCAACGCAATATGCGCAGCCATTGATCTGCGAAGCGCGCAGGCGGACCAGTTCGATCAGGGATTTTTCCAGGGCGGATTTGCCGATGCGCTCTTCAAGTCCAACCATTGCCTTGATGGCATTGCTGTTGGCTTTGTAGAAATCGAGACGTTGTTCCATGTTTTGCTCCTGTGGGATTGAGCGCGTAAAGGTGCGCTGACAGGAGCAAGATTAGACTTGGCAGTGGTCTGGAAAAATGTCCACTTTTGCGTATTTTGAGGTAGCCAGTTGGGTCTGCTTCAAAAGTGGGGCGTCGATCTGCGACCTGGGATTGATGGATAGTCGACGCCAGATCACAGGAGCTTGTTGCAGATTGATCGGAGAGGACTCGACTGCTTGTCGGCCGAAGCAGTCATTCGGCCCCACCCACGCGGACGGCTGGTATACGGAGAGAAGCAGACTCTGGTTGGCAAAAATGACCAGAACCACCCATGGTGCTTAACTCGCGTCTATCGACGCGGGGCTGGACCAGCATGCGCTTTTCATCTTTAAGATCCTTTCGCCATTCGCCCCACTATTTCTTCGTATCGTGTCCACTTGGGATCGGACTGAAGATCAATCTCTACTGGAAAGCGGGGATGTCCCTGCAGGGCTGCGTTGAGTTGCTGCATGAACTGTGTCCGGGATTTGGCGTAGAACACCCACTCGCGTACGCCCTCGCCGGTCGTGACTAGCGCCAGATAAGAAAGTGAACCCGTGTCTGTTACCGGGGCTAACAAATCTTCCATCTGCCCCATAGCTATAGAATCGTCATGGCTTGGCATACCACTGGTGGTCGGGTACAGCCATGAAACAGTGATCCGTTCCGGATATTGCGATTTACTGAAACCGGGGCCGAAGGTGGCCCGGTACCGGTAAATGATCTTGTGCCCATCTGAGGGCCGCGTTGCTGTTGCGACAGCCCAAGCTTCTTTGCTATCTGCGTGAACATATGGCACGCCAAACAGGCCCAGACAGCAAACGATCGGCAGCCACCAACGTCGGAATTTAGTCATGATCGCTTTCGTTATTCGTGGTTTTTCATGCAAGCCTGCTGCATATTGACCCATCCAATCCGGTTATTCCTTGCCTTCTTCTGCAAAGCGTAAATAGATCTCACTGTTGAGCACCTGATCGGCGCGCAAGCGTACGGGTGTCCAATCCTGCTTTACCCGTGATGTCACAAACTTGATCACTTCTTTTGGTGGTGTCGTGTAATTCACACTGATGGCCTTACCGTTGGCAATGGATTTGCCGTGGGCGAGCAAGACTGGTTCTACCTCTGCCCAAGGTACGATCACCATATCTTGCGGCTGCTTGCGAAAGAAACGGGTTGGCGTGTGTTCCTTGCGCACAATGCAGACGTAATCAACAGGTGTCATTGCCACTGGAATGCCGTCGGGCCAGACAGACATCGTTACGGCCTGATTATCCCGAGCCATAAACATGATCATTGGCACAAACTGATCCACGCCGAGCGATTGATAGAAGTTGTCCCGATGACGGTTCCAGTGCCAGCTTCGCTCAAGCTGTTCGCCAGGTAGGTGAAATACCGGCTCCGTGGACTTTTGCAAGCCGATATAGGCTCGATAGCCTGTGTCATTGCCGTAAAGCCAGCCGGTTTTCAGCTTTTCTGCACTGTAGTCACCAACGCCCATTCCATCCATCTGCGGGTCCATTGCCACGAGATCGAAATGACGGACCAATGCAGTCACTTCCGGCTCGGCTTCCAGAACAAAGAATGAAGGCCGGAAATAGTTCAGGTTGAAGGCAATGGGGTAACTCTGGAATTCATCCTCCTCCTCTGCCTCTTCCTCTGCTGTAGCTTGCTTACTGTCGACGGCTGTTTTTTCGGCGAAGTTGAAATAGAAATAGACGCCGGTTTCCTCATTGAGGTACCAGACTTCTCCTCCCTCAGTTTTATATCCTGGGCGATTGGTGAAGTATTGGGTCAGTGCCGTGCGATCGATCGTGCCGTTACGTGGCTTCAGGTAAAGGTCGTAGCTCATGGCTTGTGGTTCGGTGATCTATAAATGAATAGCAACAAAGGCTGCCTGGAGGATTAGGGCCAACCGAGCTTTGGGGATCATTTTATCGGCGCTGAAATCGGTCACGCTTTATGCCTCAAAATAGTATGGAGGTGTCGTTACCATCTACTCCGCCCGTCTGTATGCATGCAGTGCTATTGATTCAGGGACACTTTGTACAGAAGTGCGCGTCAGAATGCCGGTTCTGAGATATTGATGATGGCTAGTTTGTGCAAAATAGATTCGCTCGGCAACAAAGGTGTGCGGCTGGGAGGCACTGAAGCCGACATGTGCACTTGGGGATTTATGGATTACGTTTCAGCAGTTTTTGGGGACACAGTGCATGTTCAGTGTTCATCCGCCAGGCTTCAATCAGAACTAACGACTCTCGGTGCCACTTGCGAAGCCGGGTCATTTGCCGTGCCATACCACTCAAAGCAAGATTTGGCCGCAGTACTCACTGAGCTGCAGAAGCTTGGTTTTCCTTTCATTGACGAACTCGCAGGTTGGCACCCGACCGCTGTCTTCCAACATCTTCGCGATGAAGGGTTGGTTTTCGGCAGCATCAAAACTATTTCCTGGCGTTCTCCGCAAAACCCCATCTTGGGCTGCGACGATCCTCCTCAAGCATGATTTCTGCCACCTTGAAGCATGATAGCGACAGGCCGATGTCACCCCGGGTTTGAGTAGCTGCACGATTGAGCATCCAGTCCTTTGTACTTGGCACAAAGGCACCTGGTGGCGGCTACTGGATTGAAGCGGACACTCGGGCATGGCAATACTTTTGTCCGCTTCGGCCGATTAGCCGTCAGCCAATGGAGGGTTTTGCATCTTCACGGGAACCGCTGGCAGCTTTAATTGGATTCTCTCTAAGTAACAGATCTGCATCTGCAGTTCATTCAAGAGAACGGAAGACGTCGGCCAACTTGTTCAATGCGATTTCGATCTCTTCTTCACTGATGCCGCCGTAGCCGAACAACAGGCCTTGGCGGGGTTCTGTGTCAGCGTAGAAGCTCGAAATGCCATACAGGCCCACACCTTGTTCGCTCGCGGCCGCGATGACGCTGCTTTCAGTCAGGCCTTGTTTTAGCAAGGCGGTAAGGTGGATGCCGGCAGCAGGGATGACTGGTTCCAGCCAAGCGCCGAGCGGCCCATTCAGATGTTTCAGCAATAAGTCACGTCGCGCTTCGTATTGCTTGTAGATACGCCGCAAATGCTTGGCAAAATCGCCGTCCAGTATGAAGCGGGCAATGGCCGCCTGCGTAAAGGTAGAGCTGTGCCAGTCGACAATCTGTTTGGCTTTCAATAGCGCAGCAGAAAGGGACAGCGGTGGAACGATATAACCCACCCGCAACTCCGGAAACATGGTCTTGGAGAACGTGCCGACATAGGCCACGAGACCAAATCGATCCAGGCACTTGAGCGATTCCAGTGGGCGTCCATCAAAGCGGAATTCGCCATCGTAGTCGTCTTCAATAATGGCGGCCCCGGTGTTCTGCGCCCATTCCAGCAAGGCAAGGCGCCGATCCAGGCTTAACGGCATCCCCAAGGGGAACTGGTGTGAGGGAGTCACGTAAACCAGCCGGGCTTCCTTGGGTAATAGATCGACTCGCAGACCCTCCGCATCGACAGGCACGCTGATGACTTTTGCACCGGCCGCAGTAAAGCAGGCACGTGCGGGTGGGTAGCCAGGCTCTTCCATGGCAACGACATCACCCGGATTCAGCGTGACGCGCGCCAACAAGTCCAGTGCCTGCTGCGCGCCATGCGTCACGATCACGTCTTGCCAATTGCTGGTGACTGCGCGGTTGAAAGCCAGATAGCGGGAAATCCCCAGCCTCAGTTCTTGCTCGCCCGCAGGGTCGTGATATGCAGCCCGACCACGGGCCTGTTGTCTTTGGGCGTGGTTCAGGCAGCGCCGCCAAGGCTCAAACGGAAAGCGCGATTTATCAGTCACACCCCCCAGAAAATCGAGCGGCGGAGTGCTGCCAAATTCAGGCATGGATAGAGCGGCGGGCAAAGACTCCCACAAGGCAGTCGGGCGAGCACGATGAACGATCGGTGAGCTGACTGGAATGCGTTGAAGACCATCCGCCACAAAAGTGCCATCACCTGGCCGGCTTTGCAAAAAGCCTTCTGACAACAGCCGTTCAAACACATCCAGCGTGGTCTTGCGCGACACACTGAGCTGACTGGCCAGATCGCGAGTAGAGGGCAAACGCTCGCCCGCCGCCAGACGACCATCAACAATGCTAGCGCGAAGTTGACGGTAAATCTGCCCGGCCAGATCGGTTTTACCCTGCAGGGTGATGTGAATGTCCATGCCCTGAATCTTTCCGCAAACGCCGGGTGCGGGTCCAGACCCAAAAGAGGAGATGTCACGTTTATCCCGCGTCAGTCGTCCTGCAAGGGGCCAAAAATATTGATGAAATTGCCCTCAGGATCCCGAATCAGCGTGGATTTGAGATGCTCCGTGGTTTTCTCTTCAGCCCAGCAAATCTCGACATCATGGGCGCGCAAAACAGCAGTGGTAGTTTTCAGGTCTTCGCTATGCAGTACCAAAGCCTTCCAACCCAGTTGCGAGAGATGAAACGGTGGCGGACTGCGGTCAACCGGCCGGAAGTTTGCGCCCGTACGTGTAATCAGTTCAATCCGCAGGCCTGCGCCTTCCAGTACGGCATAGCGGGCACCGACGATCGGAAACTCGCCTTCCGTGTCGACCTTGAACCCTAGAACGGACTGGTACCAATTCACCATTTTCGGCAAGTCGGCGACGGCGAGCGCGAGATTGCTCAAGCGCAATTGGCCATCAAGTGATGGGGGTGAGATTTGCATGGCTGCTTCTCCTTGGGGATTGGTCTATCGGGCGAATCAAGCTGGCTCGTTCTGCGGAAACAGGGCGCGACGGGTTTCCTCGTCGAAATCCTGTTTCAGCGTCAGGCGATCTTTGAGGGTGCGAGCCCGCCTTGCTGCAGGGCGCTCAGACACCTCTTCGTAAAGTCGTTTCACGTTGGGGTAAGCATCCAGCCCGTTTTCACCAAGGATGTAACCGGCCACATTCACCCAGCCCCAGAATGCCATGTCGGCAACGGTATAGCTATCACCACCCAGGTAGTGAGAGACGGCCAAGCGACGGTCCAGCACCGTGTAATGGCGCTGAACCTCTTTGAGGTACCGGTTCTGGGCATAAGCCAATTTTTCAGGGGAGTGATGCAGGAAATGCACCGCCTGGCCAGAAAACGGAGACAGTCCGGTAGCGACGAACATCAACCAAGACAGGGTAATGGCACGTTCGTTGGGATCAGTCGGCATGAACTGGCCATGTTTTTCTGCGAGGTATAGCAAGATGGCGTGTGAATCAAACACGGTAGTGTCGCCATCCACCAGCGCGGGTACTTTGCCGTTAGGATTTATCTGCAAATAGCCGGCTTCGTGTTGCTCGCCCTTGAAGGTATCAACGGCGATCAGTTCGTAATAGACCAGCAGTTCTTCGAGCAATAAAGCCACCTTCATCGGGTTGGGGGATGGGTGGAAATAGAATTTCAGTGTCATGGGAAGTCTCCGGTTGCTCTGGCAAGGCCAGTGAGTGCTTGCCCATATACTCGACCAGAACGTGCCCGTTGCCGTACTATCGAAAGACCGATTTCGTGCGAGACTTTCGAACATGTTGCAGGCAGAAGAGCTGGCATTGCTCCAGGCCATTCGAGATACCGGCAGCCTTTCACGGGCGGCGGCAAAGCTGGGCAAAGCGCCGTCTACGGTGTCGCATGCCGCCCGCCAGCTAGAATCTCGCGTCGATGCCTTACTGTTTGATCGGCGCAATTACCGATTGCAACTCACGCCGGCTGGTAACCTGCTGATGGATGAGTCCGCGCGGTTGCAGCAGGAGTCGGCCCGAACCATGCAGCGGGTACGCCAGGTAGCCAATGGGTGGGAAGAGCGCCTGTGGATCGTCACTGACGAGCTGATGGAGTTCGAAACCTTGTTGCCGGTCATCAGGGATTTTGATGAACTCCAGTCCGGCGTTCCTTTACGTATTACCAATGAAGTATTGGGTGGCACCTGGGAGGCGCTGCGGGACGGCCGCGCCAATCTGGTCATTGGTGCCACCAACGAACCGCAAAAGATGCCCGGCGTGAGTTGGCGAGAGTTGGGTCGACTGGAATGGGTCTTCGCTGTTTCTTCCAAACATGCGTTGGCGGCCATGCCAGAGCCGTTGAGCCGTGAGGCGATCTCTGCGCACCGCGCCGTGGTGGTGGCAGATAGCTCCAGGCAAACGGAGGGTCGCGTGTATGGCGTACTGGGTGGGCAACCCGCGCTAGCAGTACCCAGCATGCGGGCCAAGATGCTGGCCCAGTGCGAAGCGCTAGGTGTGGGGTGGTTGCCGCGTCATCGGGTAGAACACCTGTTACAGGAGGGAAAGCTAGTCGAAAAGCGCACCGCCCAACCACGCGAGCCTAATATCCTGTACGTTGCCTGGCGCGAAGAACTGGCCGGTCGAGCCTTGAAGTGGTGGCTCGAAAAACTGCAGCAGCCGCGGCTGGCACAGCGTCTGGTCGATGGATTGACGCGTTAGCCAGCCGCCTTGCACAACCAGGTTTCAATTGCCAGCAGGCGGCAAGAATGCGACTAGTGCTGCCGTCACTTGCTCTGGTTGCTCTTCGGCCACCCAATGACCTGATCCCTTGATCTGCGCCACATGAACATCGGTGGCCACGTTCTGCAGGTGCGCGCCAATAATCGGGCCGAAGCTGCCGTCACCGCCAATACCCAATACCGGCATGGTCAATTTGTGTTCGGCAAATTTCTGGTTGGCAATCACGTCTTGCGGGAAGGCGCGGTAGTACTCGAAACCGGCGCGCATGGCACCGGGCATGCTGTACTGGCGGGCATAGACGGCCTCCACTTCATTGGTAAATGCGCGTGAGTTCACCGCTTCGTTGTTGTGGAACCAAGCCATGAATTCTTTCTCGTGTCCGGCCATCAGCATCTCACCGACATCACGTTGCCCGAAGAAGGCGAAATGCCATACACGCGGGGTCTGGACGATCTCATTCCAGGGCGGGATGCCTGGCAACGGCACATCCAGAATCGTTAGTGTTTTCACCTCGGCAGGGTGCTGGGCCGCGTAGGCATAAGCCACCATCCCGCCCATATCATGCCCGGCAATATTGATTTCAGGGCCATAGCCCAATTTGGCGACCAGTTCGTGAATATCGTCCGCGATATTGGCCTTTTCATAGCCAGTGGCCGGTTTGCTGGTGTCACCCAGCCCGCGCAAATCTGGCGCGATCACGGTATAGCCGCGTGCCGCCAGTTGCGGCATTACAAACCGCCACATGTATGAGGTTGAACCCCAGCCATGCAGCAAAACCACCGGCGTACCGTGACCTTGGGCGACCAGGTAGTGGTAGCGCACGCCATTTACTTCGACTTTTCCATCAGTAATGCGGGCGGTGGCAGCGGCTACAGCTGCAGGGATAGGACTTCCGGAAGGCGCTGCGATTGTGTTGCCAGGAAAAACCAGCATGAGTACTGCAATGACAGTGGTCAGACCGTGGGAAAGAAGAGGGTATCGATTCATGGCCTTGATTCCTTGATGCCAGATGGGTGGGAGTCACCAGTAAAAGTCTGAGGTTTGTTGCTCAGCGTGACACACCGGAAACGCGCCGGAATCGTTCGATGGTGTCGCACATGTGTTATGCGATCGACCTAAGACCTTTGATCTATGCCCAAAGCCATAACTACCAGTAAATTTTTTCACGGCAAATAAGCCTCAGCGGCCTGTGGGGTGCCGGGTATTACCAAGGGTGGATGTGGCCCGCCCGAGCCCCGCTTAAGGTTCCCTCACACCAAGTTGAGGGACGATGAACATGAATGCCTTGGGGATGTTGTTATCAGCCTTCGTGATTGCCATTTTGGGGCTGATGTTTTTCATCTGGTCTAATGGCCGCAGTCTCTTGACCGGGGGAGAAGAAGCGGCCAGCGAGATTTTTAGCGAAGGCGAAGTCGGCCTCGTTGAAGACCCGGCCGGCACAGCGACTAGCAGGGCAAGGCTGCAGTCCACCAGCACAGGCCATGCCCAGATTGGTTTGCATGTCGATGAGGCGGACATTCTGGCGCGCATCGAATCAGATAAATCCACCTCGTTGATTGTGCTGATCATGATGACGGCGGCAGTGCTATGGCTGCTCGTTGCTTCGACTTTCGGACTAATCAGTTCCATCAAACTGCACCAGCCTGACTGGCTGACAGGTGCCATGTGGCTCGGCTTTGGCGTCACCCGGACCATTCACCTCAATGCAGTTGCCTATGGCTGGGCTCCGATGGCCTGTCTTTCCAGTTGCATCTGGATACTCCCGCGACTTTTGAAGACCCCTTTGCGCAGCGGACAGTGGGCCATTCTGGGTGGGGTGATCTGGAACTTGTCCCTGATTGCCGGCCTTGTTGCCATTGCTACGGGTTACAACAGCGGTCTGGAGTGGCTGGAAATTCCACTGCCTATTGCCGCAGGCATGGTGGTGGGCGGTGCGATGGTTGGCATCCCGCTGCTCGATACTCTCGGGCACCGGCGTACCCGGCATCTGTATGTTTCGGTCTGGTATATGTCGGCAGCTTTGTTCTGGTTTCCGGTGCTGTTGATCGTGGCCAAGATGCCGGTGCACGTCGGGATCGAACAAGCTACCGCAAACTGGTGGTTTGGTCACAACGTACTGGGACTGTTCTATACGCCGCTGTCACTGGCAACCATTTACTACCTGCTCCCCAAGATCATTGGTCGTCCCATTGAGAACTACAACCTGTCTTTGCTGGGCTTCTGGACGCTGGCTTTTTTCTATGGCCAGGTAGGCGGGCACCACCTGGAGGGCAGTCCTGCGCCAGCGTGGTTGATCACGCTATCCATCGTGCAGAGCATGATGATGATCATCCCGGTCGCTGCGTTCACCATCAACCAGCACATGACCATGCGCGGTCATTTCCGCATGTGGGTGCATTCACCTACGCTGCGCTTCATTCTGATCGGCGGAATGATGTACACACTGAGTTCCTTGCAGGGCTCATTTGAGGCGCTGCGATCCATCAATACCGTTACACATTTCACGCATTTTACCGTGGCACACGCCCACCTCGGGCTGTACGGCTTCGTGACCATGGTCATGTTTGGCGCGTTTTACTTCATCCTGCCCCGGGTGCGCGGGTGGGAATGGCCGTACCCGTGGGCGATCCAGCTGCATTTCTGGTTGGTGGTACTTGGCTTTGGGCTGTATTTCACGGCGCTCACCATCGGAGGTGTGTTGCAGGGCTTAGCCATGCTGGATGCCAGCAAGCCATTTATTGATTCTGTGATCGTGACCCGCCCCTGGCTGATCGGCCGCTCCATCGGCGGCGGCATGATGACGTTAGGGCACGTGGTGTTTGCGGTGCATGTGCTGGCCATGGTGTTCAAGCTAGGCCCCAAGCGGCATACCCAAGCTCTATTCTGGCGCGACGCGATGCCGCCGGGTCTGGCACCGAATCTGGCTGTACAGCCGCTCCAACAAGAAGGGGCCGCATTATGAACTTGATGAACAGTGAAGATTTGCTGGTCGGGGCCTCTTTCATGATGGGGCTGACCATCACGGTACTGATCGTGATTCCGTATACGGAAGTTAGTGACCTGCGCCCGCCAGACAAACTCAAACCGTACTCGGAACAAGCCCAACGTGGGCGTGAAATTTATCTGCAAAACGAGTGCATGGCTTGCCATTCTCAACAGCCGCGCAGCCTTAGTCAGGCGCCTGACCTCAAGCGTGGCTGGGGCAGGGCGCCGATTGCCGCGGACTATTACTACGATCGCCCGGTGTTACTGGGCACGATGCGCACCGGGCCGGACCTCTTCAATATTGCTGCGCGGCAACCCAGCGTGGACTGGCATCTTGGGCACCTGTATCAGCCTCGGGCTTATGTCAAAGACAGCATCATGCCCAGCTATCGCTTCCTGTTTGTGATCAAGTCTAAAGCTGAACCGGGCGACAAGGTCGTGCAACTGCCGCCAGCGTGGCGGCCGGCTTCGGGGGTGGTGGTGGCGACACCCAAAGCGCTTGATCTGGTGGCCTACTTGTTGTCGCTGGATCACACCTATCCCATCGATAACGCGCCCGTGTTGCCGCCAGTAGCCTCTGCGCCGGCAACTGCAGGGCAGTCATGAATCAGGGAGTGTTTCGATGAGCCAGCAAGAAAGCGATGCCGTGCAGCAGCGGCGCGAAAACCCCGATCCCAACGAGCAGGTCAAGCCATTGCCGTTTGCCATCATGCTGGTGATTGCGGCCCTGTTTACCTTTGGCGTCGTTTATATCGCCGAAACACCGCTGAATCTGCCAGGTACATGGGGAGATCAGCGGGTGCTGGCGGATATGGCCGCGCCGGCAAAAAGCGCGACAGCGGACGGGGCTGCGTTGTTTGCGGCTAATTGCGTTGCATGTCACCAGGCCACGGGTTTGGGTGTGCCCGGTGCATTTCCGCCGTTGGCAGGGTCCGAATATCTCAACGGCAAGCCGGATGTCACCGTTCAAATTCTGCTGCATGGCATTAAGGGCAGCATTACGGTCAAGGGCAACACATTCAACGGCGAGATGCCCAACTTCGGCACCAAGTTTTCTGATGCTGAAATTGCCGCTGTGGCCACACACGTGAGAAGCCAGTGGGGCAATAAAGGCGTGGCGATAGACACGGCTGCAGTCGCGAAAGGCCGTGATCTAACCAAGGCTCAAACCACGCCGTGGAATGGTGGGCAAGATCTTGAAAAATATCGCTGACGGGATCAATGGCAGCCTTGGGCCCACGATCACGTTGACCTGCTGCCTGCTGTTATTTGCATTGGTCACAACCGCTCTACTGACGCGCGGCTTTGAAGGCTGGACGACGGAGATGTTGCGCCGGCACGCCATCATGGATCATCCCTTGCCACTACCTTCACTGCAGATCATGGATGAAACAGGCAAGCGGCAGCGGCTTGATCAGTATGTGCGTCTGGATGGACGTGTGGTACTGATCGACTTTATCTACACCCGCTGCAATAGCGTTTGTACCGTGCTTGGGGAGCAATTTCAGCAGGCACAAACCCACATCGAGCAACATGGACTGCAGCAAAAAGTCAGGCTGCTAAGCATCAGCTTTGACGCGCAGCACGACACTCCTGCCGTGTTGGCCAGCTACGCCAGCCGCATGCATGCCGATCCCGCCGTGTGGCACTTTGCGACTGTGACGGACCGCGCCAGTCTGGATCTGCTGCTCCGTCAGTTTGGGATTGTGGTCATCCCCGATGGCTACGGTGGGTTTATCCACAATGCAGCCATTCATGTAGTGGACCGCAACGCCCGGCTTGAACATATCTACAACCTCGATGATTTTGATATGGCGCTGGCCCATGCTCTGGACCTGCACACATGAAGGTCTATGATCTGCGGCGTGCAATCCGGCGTTATCGCGTGGCACTGTTGATTGGTGCACTGATTGGTGCGGTTTGGGGTAGCCGGCACACGGTTGAATCCCGAATGTGGCTACATATGCTTGGGCAGTTCCCAGTGCTGGTATTGGGTGGAGTTTGGCTGGGCGCCAGGTTGCCACTTCCCTGGCAGCGCAAGGCGGCTCTTGTTAACCGATTTGGCTTAAGCGGACTCGTTTTTGCATCGCTCGTGACAGCGTTCTGGATGATCCCGGCGGCGCTGGATCAGGCCGTAGCTCAAATAGACGTCGATGCCCTGAAAATGCTGGTGCTGGTGGCCGCCGGGCTTGCACTACAGCAGTCTTGGCATGTCAGCGGACGTGCTTTGCAGGCGTACTTTCTGATCACCTGGAGCATGATGACGGTGACCATTGGACTGATCTTTCAGGACCCCGCTGCGCGGCTGTGTAATTACTATCGGCTTGATGACCAACAGATAGCGGGATATGGCCTCGTTTTTGTGGGGGCGATGATCGTTGCCATCTGGTTTTGGCAGGTGGTTGCAGATACAGCCCGCGCTAAAGACCGCGGGCTTGATCAGGTGATCGGCAAATAAAAGCACCGCAAAGAGCCGCTGGGGAATGACCTGACAGCAGTCCGATGTTTTCTCACCTCGACCCAAATTTCGGCTCAGATACCCCGCCCGGGCACGATTGGCCCGGCGGGGCATTCCCGTACTGTTACAGTTGGCTCATCCCACCATCAACGATGATTTCAGTGCCAACAATGAATGCCGATTCCGGGGCACTCAAGTGCAGAACGGTGGAGGCCAGTTCTTCCGGCGTACCAAAACGCCCCAGCGGAATCTGCCCGCGGATGCTTTCGGCTACGGCTGTGAGCGTATCGGAGTCCATGCCCAGTTTGCCGTACAGCGGGGTGGCAACCGGGCCCGGGCTTACCACGTTGACGCGCACACCTTGTGGGAGCAATTCAGCACTTAAGGTTTTGGCCAGCGACACCAGCGCGGCTTTGCTTGCGGCATAGATGGCAGTGTTGGGCATGCCAATATGCGCGTTGATCGAACCATTCAACACGATGGCTGCGCCACGGTTAAGCAACGGCGCAACGGCCTGGATCTGGAAGAAGGGGCCTTTGACGTTGATGCCAAAAGCCGCATCAAAGAAGTCTTCAGTTACATCTGCCAGACCGGCAAATTTGGCGATGCCCGCGTTGATGAATACGGCATCAAGACGGAGGTTGCGGCTCGCAAGGCTTTGGCCCAGAGCTTTGGCATCAGCCAGACTTTGCGAGTCCGCACGGATGGCAATGGCTTTGCTGCCGATTGCGGCCACAGCTGTAGCCAATGTGGCGTCGTCGCGCCCGGTAATGACAACTTGCGCGCCTTCCTTGGCGTAGGCTTGAGCGGTTGCGAGACCGATGCCGCTGCTGCCACCGGTAACCAGAACAGTTTTGCCTTCAAAACGTTGCATGATGCGTCTCCAGATATAAATGTAGGTAGAAAAAACAGCCAGGTCTCGTTTTGACCTTGAAGCTATTGTGCAACCCGGCCTGTTCGGTGCCGTGCCATGAATCAAATCAGGTCGTGCGAAAATTTCGAATGATTTAGGATGGGTTGTTCAGCCTGCAGCGCCTGCAGAGGCGAGAGTTGCACTGCCAAAGGGGGGCAGGAGACGGGCGTGTTTGTCTGAGTAGTTGCGTGCGGTCGAAACGAGACCACGTGCGAGCGCAATCGACGCCGCCTCGGTACGAGAGTTGGCTCGCAATTTGCCAAGGATGGCGCCAACATGGGTTTTGACGGTGCCCACGGAAATGCCTAGCGTTTCAGCAATGTCCTGGTTTCCGGCACCACGTGAAATTTGCTCAAGGACAGACATTTCGCGGGGGGTGAGCGCCTCATGCCCCAAGGTGTTCACCAGATTTTGTGAAACGGCATTGCAGACATAAATGCCCTGGTCCACCAAACGGTGGATCGCGACCCGGAGTTCGTCCGCCGTGGCGCCATACAGCATGTAACCGTGAACGCCCACGTTCATGGCCCGACGGACATCCCACTCCAGATCTCGTGAGGTCAACACCATGACGCGCGGTGCATAAGCTGGGTAGTGCGAAACCCCCTTTTGCCGCTCGACGAATTCCAGTGCGAAGTCGTAGTCCGCAACGATGACGTCACTGACGCCAGGCTCGAACTGGTTAATCGGCAAACGCGGACGGATGCGGTATTTGAATTCGGCAAACCGGGTCATGACTTCACCCAGTCCAAGGCTGATCAATTGATCGGCGTGAACAATATCAATATTGATGTTTGATCGTGTATCCATGGAACTAACCCTCCGGCATTTGAAGAAACGGACTAACCACCCAGGGGCTGAGGACCAGCCGCCTGCAGTGCAGGTGATTAAAGTCTAAGCACCGGCATCCCTGTCATCTGGATCGTAAATGCCATTCGGCTGCGGTAAGTTGGGCTGATCGTGCCATGTCGCTTTAATGACGTTCCAAGCGGCCCTTTTTATGTCAAAGTCATGATCAGAGGCGCGCAACCCATGGCATGACGCACCGAAATACTGCGATTGGTGCACGGATTTCTCTATCTAAAGTCCGGGTTGATGCCACTGGGTGATAGGGCTGCGGCTAACATGGAAGGCTAGGGTTTTAATGACTTCAGTTGTCGTTCAAATTTATGCGAATGGCATAAATTGCCATCGGCCTTGGGCAGAAAATTTCGAGAGAGATGGGTCCACATGGAAAATACCGGCCAATCAGTGAGCTCATGGTCCGCCGTTGACCTGCCTTTGGCTGATCGCTTTGATCAATATGCCGAGACCATGGCCAAGGCAATGACCCCTTTGCGGGTGGTGCATTGCCCTACGGAAGCGTTTGAACTGGATATGCGCTGGGCCGACCTGGCGGGAAATACCGTCTTTAATGTGCACGGTTGCCCGCATGCCTCGGTCCGGTCAGTCCTCGACATAGAACGCAGTGAAGAGAGGGTTTTTCATCTCTTGGTGAACCGCGTTGGCGAAATGCATTTCGACAACGTGAACCGGTTTGTGACCCGTGCCGATGACGCGCTCTTTTACGACTCCCGAACCAGAATGACGCTGGATACACCCGCGACCTTCGAGATCGTCAATCTGCGCCTGACCGAAGACTTCGTCGGCAAATGGGTATCCGATCCTGACGTGTTGCTGGGCAGCCGTATCGATTCAAAAGCAGGCTGGGGTGCTGCCCTGTGTGCGTTTGCCGGTCAGCTCACGCCAGAATTTGTGGTGCGTCCGCCGTTCTCGCAAGAGTTGATCGTTGACCAGCTTGGCGCATTACTGGCCCTGGCAGCATCTCATTTTGATGGGGCCGCCCATTACGCAGCAGCGCCGGGGCTGCGCCCGCGAATTCACGACTGCATCAGGATGCGTTGCTCAGAAGTGCGTCTGGTCGCGAGCGATGTGGCTACAGCACTCAATATTTCTCCGCGCAGTCTGCACCGTGCGCTGGCGGCGCATGGCGAGACCTTCGCGGCGGTGTTGATGGCGGCGCGTATTGCGGTCGCAAGACGGATGCTGATTTCTAGACTCTACGACAAGCTCAACGCCGGCGAGATTGGTAAACGTTCGGGCTTTGCCGACGCCTCCCATTTTGCGCGCGTCTTCAAAAAGCACATTGGCCTGAGCCCTACGGAATTGCGCGCTGCTTCGCGCAAATAAGCCAAAACAGTCCAGTTTTTGACGGAAGAAAATGATGGATACCCCTATTCGCCAGATTCAGAAGTGGGCCTCTTCCCAGATTCCCGCCCAAGAGCGCTTTGGTTGTTTTGCCGAGGTCATGGCGAAATCATTCACGCCGCTGAAAGTGGACAGCTGCATGCGGAATGAATTTGACATCACCGTGACCTGGACCGATTTCGGAACTAACTCCGCATTTCGCCTGGCCGCTTGCGAACATGTCTCGGCCAGGGGAAAGCGTGAAATCGCGCAAAGCGAAGAGCGGGTGTTCCATCTGTTTGTGAACCTGAACTCCCGTATCCATTTCACGCACCTGAACAAACTGACCGCGACGCCAGGCGATGCTCTTTTCTACGACTCTAGGATTGACATGCGGCTTGAATTGCCCGAGGTGTCGGATGTCGTGAACCTCAAGTTATCTGAAATATTCGTCAAACAATGGGTGGCCCGACCGTCTGTGCTGCTGGGGCGTCGTATCGATTCACGCTTTGGCTGGGGCAAGGCCTTGTGCGCGTTTGCCGCGCAATTGACGCCTCAGGCCATCCAGCGCTCCCCCGTGCCGCGAGACGTCATTTCTGATCAGTTGGGGGCGTTGCTGGCGTTGACCGCGGGCGAGCTGGACACCACGACCGAACCCCCATCCCGACCTGAAATCAGCTTGTGCGACAAAATCCGCGATTGTGTCGCCCAGCACTGCGTCAATCCGGCGCTGGTTGCCGCCGAAATAGCTCAGGCTTTGAATATTTCGCCCCGAACGCTGCATCGGGCGCTAGCCGGCCGGGGAGAGACTTTCGGCAATTTATTGATGTCGTCGCGGGTGGACGTTGCCCTGCGCATGCTGACATCCCCCTCGTTCAAACGACTGACCACTGCAGAAATCGGCAGACGCGCTGGTTTCACGGACGCCTCCCATTTCGGCAGGGTGTTCCGCAAGCACGTGGGGACGACACCGGCCCAGGTCCGGCAGGTGCAAGGCACACGATCCGATGCCTGATGGCACATACAAGCCATGTCTTTTGACAGGTTGGCAGGCAACGGCCATCTAGCGCCCGCGCCGGGAGATAGCATAAGCGTGGGGGACTGGCCTGCTCTGACTGGCCACCTCAGGTAACTTCACAAAAACGGCAATGGTGCATCACATGGCAACGGACAATCACGAAAAACACCCCGTCATCCAGGTCTGGTCTACGAATGAAGTTCCTCGCCCGCAGCGCTTTGACTATTGGGCGAATGCCCTGAGTCTTGCGCTGACGCCCATGAGTGTCGATAGCACCAACGAGCGCGACTTTTCTGCGCAGCTGACTGCGACGTCACTCGGGTCGATTTCTGTAACCCGCTGCAAAGGCACATCTCACAATAGTCACCGGGCGCGCCGGGAGTTGAGCTATAGCCAGGAACACAGCTATCACTTGCTGGTCAGCGTGCAAAACAATTGGGGACTGGTGCATCGCGGGCATCATCTGCTGATGCCCGGAGACGTGGTATTGACCGACTCGCAAGTTGCTCACGACATCGAGATTAATACCCGCTTTGACATCGTCAATCTGAAATTGCCGGTGGATTGGGTCAATGCCTGGCTACCAGATCCCAGCCTGCTGGTGGGACGGCCCATTTCCAGGGGCGAGGGTTGGGGGCAGACCTTGTCGAGTGTGTTGAGCTGCCTGTCTCCGGAGTTTGTGGCCTCCGCCCCGGTGCCGCACGCGGTGCTGGCCGATCAGATTGGTGCATTGCTGGCCATGAACTCAGGTGATGTAAATCCGCCCAAGGCGGCCGATCGGGCACTGCGCGACGCGGTGCATGACTGTATTGTGCAGCGGTGTGGCGAGCCCATGCTGACCGCCAGCGACATTGCGGCGTTCCTGAGCGTCTCCGAGAGCGATCTGCATGCGGCCTTATCCGCGTTTTCTGAGACCTTTGCAACCAGCCTGCTGGCGGCGAGGATAGACCTGGCCACCCAGTTACTGACTTCGCCTGTTTGGGCGCGGCTGACTGAAACCGAGATCGGCCGGCAAGCGGGTTTTGTGGATATGGCGCATTTTGAGCGCGCCTGCTTGCGCTGTAACGGGCGTACTCCGGCCCAAATGCGCGGGCCCCGTTCCCGGCAATAATCTCCGGAGTCCATGCTAACTGGGGCTGCCGGAGACGGGTTTTTATTGGTGCCCCCCCGGCATCCGGTCTATCTCGATGGTGATAGCTGCAACGCAGACTGACTGTTGATCCGGGGTTGCCCATGGCGGCGTAGTTTTCCTGTGGTGGAGCGTTGATGCCAGCCTGTTTTGGCAAACAGTTCCTGCCTAAACCACAAGGAGAAACGCCATGTTAAGCACCATGTTTTACGCAAAAAATCTCCCGAACTGGGAGCGCATTCTGCGCGTGATTGCCGGCCTCGTTGTTGCAGCGCTGGCTGTTTACTACTGGCCGGGAATGATTGGCTGGATTGTCGCCATTTCTGCACTGGGAATCGTGGCCACCGGCCTGGTTGGTTTTTGTCCCATGTGTGCCATGGCAGGTCGCCGATTGGCTAAGGCTGCCGCAAAGAAGTGAGTGCTTGCGCCGTGCCAGACCAGCATGTGCAATTTTTTCGCACATGCTGGCTCATCCCGTGAAACGGCACGGCGATCTGACGGGGGCAATATCAAACCGTCAAGACTCCACGGAAGATAAATCATGGCTCAATCTATTCAACGCTTGCTGGCACTCGTTGCGTTTGCTTTGGTTCTGGCGGGCACGCAGGCAGCCGAACAGGTCGAACAACATACCCGTAGCGTCGAGGGTGTGCCCATCCATTATCTGCAAACAGGTTCGGGCAACGGCACGCCGGTTGTACTGCTGCACGGCTATGCCGAAGAAAGTGATATGTGGATTCCACTGATGCAGCAACTCGCGCCCCAACGAGTCGTCATCGCCCCGGATTTACCGGGAGCGGGGCAAAGTGGATTTTTGCCGGCCTACACCAAGGTGGCCATGGCCCAGTCCATCCACGCGCTGGTTCAGCAACTGGGCTACAAAAAAGTCAAAATCGTTGGGCATGACATCGGCCTGATGGTGGCCTATGCCTATGCCGCCCAGTACCCGGATGAAACCGACAGCGTAGTGCTGATGGAGTCTTTCTTGCCGGGAGTAGGAGATTGGTACAAAACCTGGCAGCGGCAGGACAAATGGCATTTCCACTTTTACGGTGATACCGCAGAAAAACTCACTGCAGGCCGCGAGCGCATCTATCTTGATCATTTCTGGAATGATTTTGCTGCGGATCCACAACACGCTGTGCCAGAACATACGCGCGAGCAATGGACGGCCGTTTACGCAAAACCAGGCCGGATGCATGCGGGTTTTGAGTGGTTTCACGCATTTGAACTGGATGCGAAAGACTTTGGCGAGCTCTCAAAAACGCCGCTGACCATGCCACTCCTGACTGTAGCCGGTGAAAAATCCGCTGGGGTGTTTCTGATCGGACAGGGCAAATTGATCGACCCCAACGCCCAAGGCATTGTCATCCCCGGTGTGGGCCATTGGCTGATGGAAGAGGCGCCACAACAAACCATGGCCATACTGACCTCATTTATCAATGACCCAGCCTCGGTTCAAGGTATTGAAAACCGATAACATCAGGGGTCTTATCCCAACCATTGGAGTGCTTCAAATGCCCAAAGAAACCAGAACCGCCATCGTGACCGGAGCCTCGCAAGGGATTGGCGCTGCGCTGGCCATCCGCCTTGCCACTGACGGTTTTCAGGTGGTGGTCAACTACGCGAATAGCCGCGAAGGTGCCGAAAAGGTGGTCGCGGCCATCGAGGCTGCAGGCGGTGTTGCAAAAGCCATTCAAGCAAACGTGGCAAACTCCGCCGCGGTCATCAGCCTCTTTGATTTTGCAGAAGCCGAGTTTGGGCCGGTTGATGTGCTGGTGAACAATGCTGGCGTTGCCAAAATGGCGCCATTGGCTGAAGTGAGCGATGAGGACTTCCAGCAATTGATGGCAGTCAATGTGACGGGCACTTTCAACGGTATGCGCGAGGGGGCTCGACGTGTGCGCGATGGCGGCCGGATTATCAATTTCTCAACCAGCCTGATCGGGAATTACGCGCCGGGCGGTGGTGTTTATGCCGCGACCAAGGCTGCGGTCGAAGCGATGACTCATACCCTCGCAAAAGAACTGGGTTCCCGCCGGGTAACGGTGAATGCCGTTGCACCCGGCCCGGTCGCAACCGACATGTTTTTTAACAGCCGGACGGCTGAAGCGGCGAAGAGCGCAATCAATGCCATTCCGCTGGGCAGGCTTGGGGAGCCTGAGGATATTGCGAACATTGTGTCTTTTTTGGCTGGCCCGGAAAGTGAATGGATCAATGGGCAGGTGATCAAGGCGAACGGCGGCCGCAACTAAACCCTGTGCACAAGTGGCGAGGAGGGGCTGGATCGCGCGTTCATGCCAATATCCAGCCCCGCTTGGCGCGGCGCACCTCTTCAGTCGCTCACTAGCAGTCTGCCTAGCGCCATAAGTTGGTACGGCTCAGCTCCAGCACTTGCCCAGCCCGGCCGTCCAGAATGGCGCGGGCGACATACAGACTGAAGCCGCGCGCTTGGGAGAAGGTCACTTTAGGCGGCATGGCCAGCTCTTGCCGATTGGTGACCACGTCGATCAGTGCCGGGCCATCGTGGGTGAAAGCGCGCTCCAGTGCGGCATCAAGATCAGTTGGGTCTTCGACCCGTTGCCCATACAAGCCCATGGCGGTGACCACGGCCCCAAAATCCGGGTTAACCAGTTCGGTGGCCGTTTCAAGGAAGCCTGCGGCTTTCATTTCCAGCTCCACAAAGCCCAGCGCGCCGTTGTTGAACACTACAATCTTCACTGGCAGCTTTTCCTGCACGGCGGTGATCAGATCTCCCATCAACATCGTCAGGCCGCCATCTCCGCATAGCGCCACTACCTGGCGTTGTGGCGCAGCCGCTTTGGCACCCAGCGCTTGCGCCAGCGCGTTGGCCATTGAGCCGTGGTTGAACGAACCAATCAGCCGGCGCTGGCCATTCATTTTGAGATAGCGTGCCGCCCAGAGCGTGGGCGTGCCGACATCGGCAGTAAAGATGGCATCCGGCGCGGCCAGTTCGCTAACCCGCTGCGCCAGATACTGGGGGTGAATCGGTTTGCGCCCGGCATGACCCACGGCCAGTTCATCGAGCTCTTTGCGGGTTTTGCTGTAATGCGCCAGCGCACGATCCAGATGTGTGCGATCGCTCCGCGCTGCCAAGGCGGGCAGTAACGCGCGAATGGTCTGGCCCACGTCTCCCACCACACCTAATGCCAGTGGATGCCGCAAGCCGAGGCGTTCGCCGGCCAGATCGACCTGGATGACTTTGGCGTCTTGCGGATAGAACTGCCGGTAAGGAAAGCTGCTGCCCAGTACCAGCAAGGTGTCGCAGCTTTCCATGGCGTAATAGCCACTGGCAAAGCCAATCAAACCCGTCATGCCCACATCGTAGGGGTTGTCGTATTCGATATATTCCTTGCCCCGCAACGCATGTACCACCGGCGCTTGCAGTGCCTCAGCCAGTTTCACGACTTCATCATGCGCACCAGCGCAGCCCGCGCCACACAAGAGGGTGATGTTCTTGCCAGCATTGAGTAACGCCGCCATGTGTTCCAGTTCGGCCTGTGCGGGTAACACGCGCGGTTTGGCCTGGCGCGGCCAGACCGGGTCAGGCACATCGGTGGCTGCACTCAGCGCCACATCGCCCGATAGCACCAGTACGGCGACGCCTTTATGCGTCAGCGCCGCCTGAATGGCCGTGCCCAGCATGCGCGGCAATTGCTCTGGCGTGGCGACCAGCTCGCAATACACGCTGCATTCCTTGAACAAAATCTGCGGGTGGGTTTCCTGGAAGTAATCGCTACCCACTTCGCCGCTGGGGATATGTGCCGCAATCGCCAAGACCGGCACGTGGTTGCGCTGGCAATCAAACAAACCATTGATCAGGTGCAGATTGCCCGGCCCGCAACTGCCGGCGCATACCGCCAGACCTTCTGTGATCACCGCCGCTGCACCCGCTGCAAACGCGGCAACCTCTTCATGCCGGGTGTGCACCCAGCGCATGTCCGATTTACGGCGCATCGCATCGGTAATGCCGTTGAGCGAATCCCCGGCGACGCCAAAAATCTGTGAGACACCCAGCGCTTCGAGCGTGTCGATGAGTACGTCTGCAACCAGTCTGGCCATGTAAGAGCGTCCTTGTGATGGGGAAGTACTCGATCTGCGTCGTTCAAAGGGCCGTTTCATCTGGCGGCGGGCATACCTGCCCATCCCGAGTGCTGGCCGATGCCCCTGAAACAGGCCGGAACCATCGACCGCATCAGGCGGGATCAATCATGCTGCTGACCCGGGTCTGCAGCCTTCGCCCTAGACTTGCTTGTTTTAGGTGAATGGCGTCAGTTGCGCCAGTAGTTGTTGGCCGCGGCGATCGTCGCAAACTCGGTGGCCACGATCTGACAGGTCTGCAACAGCATCCCCGCGTTCTGGCTGTAGATTTCACGCAGATCTTCGCGGATGGCCGCATCCGGCTGGGTTGCCTTGACGATTAACCGTGCCATCTTCATGGCCAGAGCACGACCTTCTTCGGGTGTGGGGACGATCAACGAATTGCTGGGAATCAGATCAGATGACATGAGGGACTCCGTAGATGATAGGGGCGCTTCATCGCAAAGTGGATGCCTCATTATCTGGCCCGAGCCCAAGCGTCGGAACCCATCTGAAGTCGTAGTCCGGACTATGCACTGGACGTGGGTGCACTTACCAGCCAGACGGTGTTTAAAAAGCATAAAGCCCGATCACTGGATCGGGCTTTATGCTTTTGGGCCTGTTAAGGCAGAGATTGGTGTAACGATTGCAAAATGCCTACATGGTGCCTACATGAGGCCATAGTAACAAAAAGAAAACCGGGCAGAAGCCCGGTTTTCCTTGCAATCAACCAACCATTAAGTTCGGATTAGAAATCCGAACGGAAGCCGGTCAACACGGTGAAGTTGGTCTGGCCATTCTTGGCAACCAGCGAACCAGAGTTGTTCTGGAAGGCGAATTGGTAGCCAGTAGCCTTGCCGCTGTTCTTCAGACCAACAGCGGAGGTGTACCAACGAGTTTGCTTGGACAGGTAGTAAACGCTGGACAGGGAGTACTGTTGACCAGTCAGGTCGTCAACCGAGTAAACCTTGTTGGCGCGGCTGTACAGAGCTTGCAGTTCGAACTTCGGGTTGAACCAGTAGTTACCGGTAACCAGGTAGTTGTTCCAGCTCAGAGTGCCACTGCCCAGACCGGCAACGGTAGCGTTGTTGTCGGTAGAGATGTGTTCCCAACCCAGACCCAGACCCAGACCGAAGTCGAAGTTGTAGCCGGCGGCCAGTTCGATACCGTCAGTCTTCGCGCCGTCGGTCACGTTGTAGGTGGTGACAGGCGGAGTAGCGGTATTGGTG
Organism: Silvimonas iriomotensis; assembly: GCF_014645535.1. Taxonomy (NCBI): domain Bacteria; kingdom Pseudomonadati; phylum Pseudomonadota; class Betaproteobacteria; order Neisseriales; family Chitinibacteraceae; genus Silvimonas; species Silvimonas iriomotensis. The sequence continues at coordinate 1,147,250 of NZ_BMLX01000001.1, read as the reverse complement.
GTGCCAGTGGTGTCAGCGGTAGAGATGCCACCCAGTTGAGCGAACGAACGGTTCTTGGCGTACTGGTAAACAGCAGCAGCGTTGAAGCCACCGTAGTTATACAGAGCGCCGATGCCGTAGATCGGAGCCGAACCAGCAGCGCTCGGGGAACCGTCCAGAGCGATGTTGGCGCGAACCTGGAAACCACCCCAAACCGGCGATTCGTAGGCCAGGTTGTCGTTCAGGCGGGTTTGCAGTTGACCCCAAGTACCCTTGTTGCCCTTGAAGTCGGTGCTGTCGAGGAAGTCATCGAACAGCGGGGACATCTTGGAAGAAGTGAAGGTGTTCTTGTAGGTGCTGTCGTAGTTACCAGCGCGGAAGGTACCGAAGTCAGTGCCGGTGAAACCGATGAAGGTGTTACGGCCGCCCCAGGAACCGCCACCGAAAGCCTTCGGCTTGGTGCCGTTCTGGTCAGCAGAAGCCGGTGCAGCGCCGATACCGGTTTCAACTTGCCAAATAGTCGCCCAGCCAGCGTTGTCCCACTTGTCCACGCCCTTGAAGCCGATGCGGGAGGAGGAATCAACGATGCGGGTAGCGCCAGCGTTGGTCGGGGAAACGCCGTTGTGGTCGCCGAAGTGATCGTATTCCAGATCAGCACGGATAGAACCGTAGATGGTCACGTCAGCCAGAGCCAACGGGGTAACGAAAGCAGCAGCCAGAGCTGCAACCATGATTTTTTTCATTTGGACTATCTCCGTTTGCGGATAACAATGCAGAAGTTTGCACTTCTACAACTTTGAAACCGAGGCTGGCTCAATCAATTCAGATAAACCGATTTGCCTTTGCCGGATTACGACGAATGCTTCGTGAGACCCGTGGTTTCGTTTTGACTGGGTTGTTCGATCACTCAAATCGAATCGTCTTCTTCTGAAACCGGCGCCAGTCTAGGACCGTATGATGACAGAAATATGACATTTATAGGTCCGCAAACGCTTTAAAAGGCCAGTGATATTCCAAAAATTGCTGGTTAGCCCCTGAAAACGGTCGAATATTGGGGATAACCACTAAGAAAAGGCCCTTTTTTTTGTGTTTGTTGTTGTAGAAAAACAACTACAAAAAGTAATGATGACATCAGGCCACAGATCAACTGTGCCTAAAAAACCACTTTTCCGGTTATTGCCACCGGGCCTTCTCTGCAGCTAAATCCTTTTCAGCCAGATAAATACAACGTTGTACGCAAAAAAAGACCCGATTTGGTTAAACCGGGTCATTTTCTGGATTGCGCCGCCTGGCAGACGAACGTTGAAAAAAAGCTTGCCAGCGGTAGGTTTTTTCTGTTTGAACTTTCCGGCTCAATTCTTGTTACGGAAAAATCCGCACAAACACTGTGCCGTTTAATGGTGCATTTCAGGCAAAAAGTTGTGCCAAAGCCACGCCGGGTTGTTCCGCGCGCATGAACGCTTCGCCCACAAGGAAGGTGTGGACGTGGTGATCACGCATGAGTTTGACGTCCGCGGCCTGCAAAATCCCGCTTTCCGTGACGGCAATGCGATCAGCCCCGATGCGTGGCAGCAGATCAAGCGTGGTTTGCAGGCTGACTTCAAACGTGCGCAGATTGCGGTTGTTCACGCCCAGCAAGGGGGTGGAGAGTTCCAGCGCCAGATCCAGTTCTTCGCCGTTGTGCACTTCCACCAGCACGGCCATGCCCAACGCATGGGCGGTGGCTTCCAGGTTTTTCATCTGCGCCAGTTCAAGCTCAGCGGCGATCAGCAAAATGCAGTCGGCACCCCAGGCCCGGGCTTCGAAGACCTGGTATTCATCGATCATGAAATCTTTGCGCAGCGCGGGCAGGGCGCATGCGGCGCGCGCAGCCTTGAGGTAATCCGCGTGGCCCTGAAAATACTGTACGTCCGTCAGTACCGACAGGCAGGCAGCGCCGTGTTCGGCGTAGCTTTGTGCAATGGCGGCAGGCTGAAAGTCGGCCCGGATCACGCCTTTGGACGGGCTGGCTTTTTTGACTTCGGCAATCACGCCGGCCAGACCGGCCGCATGCTTTGCCCGCAATGCGCCGACAAAATCGCGCACGTCTTTGCGTGATTCGGCTTCTTCACGAATGGCCGCAAAGGGAATGGCTTTTTTTGCCGCCGCGACTTCTTCGGTTTTGGTGGCAATGATTTTCTTCAGAATATCGGACATATCAGATCAACCTGGAAATTGCTTTGAAAAGCGGATCAGCTCATCAAGTTTGGCACGCGCCTTGCCGCTGGCAATGATTTCACTGGCCAGTTTAAAGCCGGCTTCAAGGCTATCGGCCACATTGGCAGCGTAAATGGCGGCACCGGCATTCAATACCACGATATCGCGACACGGGCCTGGCTGGTTATCCAGCACGCCTTCTACTTTGGCGCGGGATTCGGCCGCATCACCGGCGTGCAGGTCTTTCAGTTCACAGAAGGCAAAACCGTAATCGCGCGGGTCAAAGTCGTATTCGGTGATGTTGCCGTCTTTGAGTTCAGCAATGCGCGTTTTGTCGCACAGGGTGATTTCATCCAGACCGTCTTTGCCATGCACCACCAGCACATGTCTGGAGCCCAGTTCCTTGAGTACGCGCACCTGAATGCCCACAAGGTCAGGGTGGAACACGCCCATCAACTGGTTCTCGGCGCTGGCCGGGTTGGTCAGCGGGCCCAGAATATTGAAAATGGTGCGTACGCCCATTTCCTTGCGTACGGCGGCGACATGCTTCATCGAGCTATGGTGGCTGGGCGCGAACATGAAACCGGCGCCGACATGGTCAATACAGGCCGCCACTTGTTCCGGGTTCAGATCCAGCCGCAGGCCCAGCGCTTCGAGCACGTCGGCGCTGCCGCTGCTGGAGGACACCGCGCGGTTGCCATGCTTGGCAACGCGGCCACCGGCGGCCGCGACCACAAACATGGCTGTCGTGGAAATATTGAAGGTGTGCGCCTTGTCGCCGCCGGTGCCGACGATATCGACAAGGTGCGTGCGATCAGCCACGTGTACCGGTACGGCAAACTCACGCATCACGGTCGCGGCGGCGGCAATTTCAGACACAGACTCAACCTTGGTGCGCAGACCCATCAACAGGGCCGCAATCTGCACGGCCGGCATCTGGCCGGTCATGATCTGCCGCATCAGGTACAGCATTTCGTCGTAAAACAGTTCGTTCTGGTCGATCAGGCGGTTCAGCGCTTCCTGGACAGAGATGGTCATGGCTGGCTTTCCTCAAGCAACTACGGCGTTATATAGATGTGCGGAGTCGGGCTGACTGGCGAAACAGATCAGGCCCATTCCTTGAGGAAGTTATCCAGCATCTGATGACCATGCTCGGTCAGGATGGATTCCGGGTGGAACTGCACCCCTTCAATCGGCAGCGTCTTGTGACGCACGCCCATGATCTCGCCGTCGTCGGTCCAGGCCGTGATTTCCAGGCAATCGGGCAGCGTGGCGCGTTCGATAACCAGCGAGTGATAACGGGTGGCGGTGAAGGGCGAGGGCAGATCCTTGAACACGCCCTTGCCGGTATGCGTGACCAGCGAGGTCTTGCCGTGCATCAGCGTCTGGGCGTGAATGATGTTGCCGCCATAAGCCTGGCCGATGGACTGGTGGCCCAGGCACACGCCCAGGATCGGCAGCTTGCCGGCAAAGTGCTCAATGGCCGCGACCGAAATGCCGGCTTCCAGCGGCGAACACGGGCCTGGCGATACCACCAGGTATTTGGGCTTGAGGGCCTCGATCTCTGCCAGGGTGATTTCATCGTTGCGGTAAACAACGACATCCTGTTTGAGTTCGCCAAAATACTGGACGAGGTTGTAGGTAAACGAATCGTAGTTGTCGATCATCAGCAGCATGGTGAATTCCTCCGTTATTCAGGGCAGATCAAGCATCAAGACCACGTTGAACCAGCTCTGCAGCGCGCAACACCGCGCGAGCCTTGTTCAGCGTTTCTTGCCACTCACTCTGCGGGACGGAATCGGCAACGATGCCCGCACCAGCCTGCATGTACAACGTTTCGTTCTTGACGACTGCGGTGCGCAGCGCAATGGCCACGTCCATATCGCCGTTAAAACCCAGGTAGCCGACCGCACCGGCATAAACGCCGCGCTTGGAAGGCTCCAGCTCATCAATGATTTCCATCGCGCGCACCTTGGGGGCGCCCGATACCGTGCCGGCCGGGAAGGTGGCCTTGAGCACGTCGATATTCGACAGCCCCGGCTTGAGCTTGCCTTCCACGCTGGACACGATGTGCATGACGTGAGAGTACTTCTCGACCACCATGCGATCCATCACCTTGACGCTGCCGGTTTGCGCCACGCGGCCGGTGTCATTGCGGCCCAGGTCCATCAGCATGACGTGTTCGGCAATTTCTTTCGGATCGGCCAGCAGTTCATCGGCCAGTGCCTGATCTTCTTCACGCGTTTTGCCGCGCGGACGGGTGCCGGCAATCGGGCGTACCGTAATGGTTTCGCCTTCCAGCCGCACCAGGATCTCTGGCGAGGCGCCGACCACGTGCATGTCGCCAAAGTGGTAGAAGAACATGTACGGCGACGGGTTCAGCGAACGCAGCGCGCGGTACAGGCTGAGCGGGGATTCGGAGAACGGCAATTGCATGCGCTGGGACAGCACCACCTGCATGATATCGCCATCGAGGATGTATTCCTTGGCCTTGCCGATCGCATCCTTGAAGCCGTTTTCACCAAACTCGGAGTTCGGCGTGGTCACCAGCTCGGACGGGCCTTGCAGCGGCATTGGCGCTGGCTCGCGCAGCTTCATGCGCAAGGACCACAGACGCGCTTCGGCTTTGTCGTAGGCTTCAGGCTGGGCCGGGTCGGCGTAAACCACCAGATACAGCTTGCCGGAAAGGTTGTCGACCACGGCCAGTTCTTCAGACAGCAGCAACTGGATGTCCGGCGCGCCGATCACGTCCGGCTTTTTCACCGCGGCCAGTTTGCGCTCGATAAAACGGATGGTTTCGTAGCCAAAATACCCGACCAGACCACCGATAAAGCGCGGCATATTGGGCGGGATGGCGGCCTTGTAGCGGCTTTGGTAATCGTGGATGAAATCCAGCGGATTGCCGTCATGGGTTTCCACCACGCGATCATCGTGAATGACTTCGGTGTGTTCGCCGTTGACCACAAGGCGCGTGCGGGCCGGCAGGCCAATGAAAGAGTAGCGGCCAAAGCGCTCGCCACCGACAACGGATTCCAGCAGATAAGAATACGGGCGGTTGGCCAGCTTGAGGTAAACGGAAAGCGGGGTGTCCAGGTCAGCAAACAGTTCCAGGACAACGGGGATGCGGTTGTAGCCTTGCGCAGCGAGCGCTGCGAATTGTTCACGCGTCAGCATGATTACTCCGAACGAAGGATGGGTTGAGACAATGCGAGGGGCTTGCGGCCGTAATCAGCAGCTACGCCATCGCCATTCAAGCCAGATTTCGTTGGAGTGGAATGCCATTTGAGATTGAGGTCTGCGTCAACAAAGGGGTGAAAATTCGGGTTTCATCTTGCCGGACTCGCCTGCATTGGTCAACCGGCAGTTTTGTGACAGGGGCCGTTCAGCCAGTGCTGTCGCTGTTTTCCGGTGCGAGCGCCAGAAAAAAATCCGGCCAGATGCGGCCGGATTTTTCAATGGGGACAAAGGCTTGTTCAGGGCGCGCTGCCAGGCAGCGGCGCGCCTTTGGGCCAGAGTAGCCAGATGCGCCCTTGTTGTTTTGTGTGGCCGGCCAGCTCGCCCGCCGCATCGCCCGTGCCCCAATAAAGGTCAGCGCGGACGGCGCCGGCAATGGCGCCGCCGGTATCCTGCGCAGCCAGCGGACGATTCAGCGGCTGCTGGTTGTCCGGCCGGGTGGATGACAACCAGACCATGCTGCCCAGCGGCACGGCACGCGGATCGATTGCGGCGCTGTATTCGGCGGTGAGTGGTACGCCCAGCGCGCCTTGCGGGCCCTCGCTGGATGGGGGTAGCGTGCGGAAAAACACATAGCTCGGGTTGCTGGCCAGCAACTCGGGAATACGCTGCGGGTTGGCGGTAGCCCAGGCGCGGATGGCCTGCATGCTCACCTCGCCAGACTTCAATTGCCCTTGTTCAATCAGCCAGCGGCCAATGGGTTTGTATGGGCGGCCGTTCTGGTCGGCATAGGCAATGCGCAACTGGCTGCCATCGGGCAGACGCACCCGGCCAGAGCCCTGAATCTGCATGAACTGCAAATCCATCGGGTCTTGCAGCCACGCCAGAACGGGGGCGGTAACGCCTTTGTCGCCAATGGCTGCGGCATCGGGATAGGGCACCAGCTTGCGCCCGACCAGCTTGCCGCGCACGCGCTTGCCTTTGAGTTCGGGGTAAAGGTCATCCAGCGCGACGATGATGAGATCGTCCGGCACGCCATAAACCGGCACGGTGGCCTTGGCGGTCTTGTTCTGGCTGCCGTTGTAAATGGGCTCGTAATAGCCGGTGATCAGCCCGTTCTGGCTGCCATCCGGGTTTTGCAGCGCCCAGGGTTGCAGTCGGCTTTGCAGAAAGCTGCGGATGGCGCTGGCATCTTGCGGCACTTGCGCCGCTTCTGCGCACACGGGTGCCCAGATGGTGTTGCGGCTGAGTCTGGCGCAACCTGCGCGCCAGGCGGTAAAGCCGCCCAGGATATCAGCATCGCTGGTGATGGGTAGATCGCCCCATTGTGCGGTCTGGTATTTGACCGCCGGCGCTGAGGCGGTTGGTGTCGGGCCGGGCTGGGGTGGCTGGACGGGCGGCGTGGTACAAGCGGCCAACAGCGTGCCAAGGGCCACGGTGGCCAGCAGGAGCAGATTGCGGGCGGGGGAACGGGTGGCGCGGGTTGCGCCGGCGATACACGGTTGCGTCATCCGCCGTGGCCTCCTTCGGGCATGTGGGGGTCCAGCCCCTGGCGCAGCGCGGCCAGGCCGGCTTTTTGCAACTCCAGGGTCTTTTCAGTCATCTGTAGCAGGTTGACCTGCATGGTCAGCCATTGTTCGACGGTTTTCAGTTCCGCCAGCTTGCGGTCGATCTCTTCTTCGGTCAGCGGTGGCATGAACGGGTTGCTGGCACCGGTTGCCGTGTTCTTCCACATTTGCGCAAAAAAACCGAATGGATCGCCCGGATTGAATCCGTGTTCACTCATTTTGCCTTTCCTCCTGTGTGGCGGCGGGCTCGCCGCGTTTATTGGATAGTGCAAAACAAAACCGGAACCCGTCTTGCAACGGATTCCGGTTCATTGTGGCAAGCCTGGCGTCATGACGCCAGCACAGGCGTCATGTTGCGGTCGGTTTACTGCGCCAGCAGGTTCAGCTCGTTTTCATGCGTGGCCGCTTCCACCGAGGCCAGCGCGGTCATGTTCACCACGCGGCGTACCGATGCTGTCGGCGTCAGGATGTGTGCGGTGGCCGGAATACCCAGCAGGATCGGGCCCACGGTCAGACCATCACCCGCCGTCATCTTCAACAGGTTGAAAGAGATATTGGCGGCATCCAGGTTAGGCATGATCAACAGGTTGGCATCGCCCTTAAGTGTGGAATGCGGGAACACGCGCTGGCGGATTTCCGCCGAGATCGCCGCATCGCCATGCATTTCACCGTCGATTTCCAGATCAGGCGCACGTTCACGCACCAGACGCAGGGTTTCCTGCATCTTGCGGGCAGACGGGCTGTCAGACGTGCCAAAGCTTGAATGCGACAACAGCGCGACCTTTGGTGCAATACCGAAATTGCGCACGGCTTCGGCGGCCATCAGCGTGATGTCGGCCAGCTGCTCTGCGGTCGGATCCTGGTTGACGTAGGTATCGGCGATGAAAATATTGCCGGTGGGCAGCAGCAGGGCGTTCATGGCACCCGTCGTTGCGCCGCCTTGCTGGGGGCAGAGCACGTTGGTGACATAGTAGTGATGCTGATGATAGCGGCCGGTCAGGCCACAGATCATTGCATCGGCCTCGCCCCGCTTGACCATCAGCGCGCCGATCAGGGTCGGCTTGCCGCGCACTTCCAGCTGCGCTTGCTCTTCCGATACGCCCTTGCGCATCATCAGGCTGTGGTACAGCGTCCAGTATTCGCGATAGCGCGGATCGTGTTCCGGATTGCAGACTTCAAAATCGACGCCTTGCTGCAGACGCAGCCCCAGTTGTTCGATGCGCTTGAGAATGATCTTGGGGCGGCCGATCAGGATCGGCACGCACAGTTTCATGTCTACCGCTTCCTGCACGGCGTGCAGCACGCGCTGGTCTTCACCCTCGCAATACACCACGCGCTCTTGCTTCTTGCGCGCGGCAGAGAACACCGGGCGCATGAACAGGTTGGACTTGTAGACAAACTGGGTCAGATCTTCGACATACGCATGCATGTCGGTGATCGGGCGCTCGGCCACGCCGGTATCCATGGCGGCCTGGGCCACGGCCGGGGCGATCTTGATGATCAGGCGCGGATCAAACGGTTTCGGGATCAGATATTCCGGGCCGAACTTCAGGCTCTGGCCGCTGTATGCATCGGCCACCACGTCAGACTGCTCGGCGTGGGCCAGATCGGCAATCGCGGTCACGGCCGCGCGCTTCATTTCTTCGTTGATGGTGGTCGCGCCGACATCCAGTGCGCCACGGAAGATGAAGGGGAAGCACAGGACGTTGTTGACCTGGTTGGGGTAATCAGAGCGGCCAGTGCACACAATGGCATCCGGGCGCACGGCCTTGGCGGCCGGCGGAGAGATTTCCGGGTCCGGGTTGGCCAGCGCCAGGATCAGCGGCTTGTCGGCCATGCGCTTGACCATCTCTTGCGTCACTACGCCAGGGCCGGACAAGCCCAGGAAAATGTCGGCGCCGGTGATGGCGTCGCTGACCGTGCGGGCGTCGGTATCGCGGACGTAACGCGCTTTGGTTTCGTCCAGACGCTCATCGCGGCCGCTGTAGATCACGCCTTTGGAGTCACAGACCACCACGTTTTCACGCTTGAGGCCCATGCCGACCAGCAAGTCCAGACACGCAATGGCGGCAGCGCCCGCGCCGGAACACACCAGCTTGACCTCTTCAATTTTCTTGCCAACATAACGCAGGCCGTTCTTGACGGCGGCGCCGGTGATGATGGCCGTGCCGTGCTGGTCATCATGGAACACCGGGATATTCATGCGTTCACGCAGCTTGCGCTCAACAATGAAACACTCCGGCGCCTTGATGTCTTCCAGGTTGATGCCACCGAAAGTGGGTTCCAGCGAAGCAATAATGTCGACCAGTTTGTCCGGGTCGTTTTCTGCCACTTCGATATCGAATACATCAATGCCGGCGAACTTCTTGAACAGCACGCCTTTGCCTTCCATCACCGGCTTGCCGGCCAGCGGGCCGATATTGCCCAGGCCCAGCACGGCTGTGCCGTTGGAAATCACGGCCACCAGGTTACCGCGCGCGGTCATGTTGCGGGCTTCAGCCGGGTCTTCCACGATCGCCATACATGCAGAAGCCACGCCGGGCGAATAGGCCAGCGCCAGATCACGCTGGCTGGCCAGTGCCTTGGTCGGAACCACCTGAATCTTGCCGGGGCGGGGAAAACGATGATAATCCAGCGCCTTATTCTTCAGTTCATCATCCATGTAGAACTCCGATACCTTTGATTTTGTAGTGATTGGGTTTTGTTGGTTTGTGCAAGCGCAATATATTTACCGGGTTATTGTGATGCTCCGCGCCTCTTCTCCTGAAAACAAGTCAGGGTTTTGCCGAATAGGGAAAGCGCGCTGGTGCGGCATCACGGAACCTGTTCCACGCCTTTTTGACGGGCGCCGGAAACAAACAAGGGGCCACTGGCCCCTTGTTTGAAACACACTTAATGCTGCGCGGCAAAGCGGATCGTCACTGCATCGTCGCCCAGCCATGTTTTCAGATTGCCCACCAGATCGTCATGCAAAGTCACGCGCCAGGCGTAGCCCAGCGCCAGTTTGCAACGGGCGTTGTCGTTGTGATATTCGATCTCCACCTGGCATGCGCCACCTGACCAGTTATCCAGGGTCTGCTTCAGTCTGGCCGCGTCGGCATTGCCGTTGAACTTGAGCGTCAGCGCCTGGGCAAACTGGCTGCGGGCTTCTGCGATGTCCATCACGCCATCGGCAATCACACGCAGGCCGCCCGAGAAGCGGTCTTCGCTGATCTTGCCCGGAATGACCAGCAACGCATCTTCCGTCAGCTTGGTGCGGTTGGCCTCAAACACCTCGGAATACACGGTGATGTCCTGCTTGGCCCAGCCGTCATCCAGCGTCACAAACGCCATGCGGCCACGCTCGCCATTCTTTACCCGCACACCGATCACAATCCCGGCGACGTACTGAATATCCTTGCGCGGTTGCAAGCGGTCCAGCCGGGTTTTGATAAACGCTTTGACGTCTTTGGCATACGCATCAAACGGGTGCCCGGAGAGATAAAACCCGATCGCCGGTTTTTCTTCGGCAAGGCGGGTTTTGTCATCCCATGCCGGCACCACGATCCGCTCCACGGTGGGGGCGGCGGCCGGCTCGAACACATCAAACAGACTGCCCTGGTTGGCGTTGGCAGCGGCATGCTCGGCAATGCTCATGGCCTGTTCAACGTTGGCCAGCAACTGGGCGCGGTTGCTATCCAGCGCATCAAACGCGCCGCCGCGGATCAGCGCTTCAATTACGCGCTTGTTGACTTCCTTCTTGTCGGTCCGCATGCAGAAGTCATACAGATCGATGTACGGGCCGTTGGCGGTACGTTCATTCACGATCATGTTGACCGCGCCTTCACCCACGCCCTTGATGGCGCCCAGGGCGTAGCGGATCTGTTTTTTGCCGACCGGCACGAAGCGGTACATGCTGGCGTTGACGTCGGGTGGCAGGATTTCCAGCCTGTTCTTCTCGACGCAATCGTCGTAGAACACCTTGAGCTGATCGGTGTTATCCAGTTCAGAACTCATGGTGGCGGCCATGAACGCCGCGGTGTGATGCGCCTTGAGCCAGGCGGTGTGGTACGACACCACCGCGTAGGCGGCCGTGTGCGACTTGTTAAAGCCGTACTCGGCAAACTTGGTCATCAAGTCAAACAAGTGCTCGGCCAGTGCCGGATCGTAGCCTTTCTGGGCCGCGCCCTCGGCAATGGTCACCCGGTGCTTGGCCATTTCTTCAGGTTTCTTTTTACCCATGGCCCGGCGCAGCATGTCCGCGCCGCCCAGCGTGTAGCCGCCGATAATCTGCGAGATCTGCATCACCTGCTCTTGATACACGATCACGCCGTAAGTCGGCTCCAGACACTTTTCCAGATCAGGGTGGAAGTAATCCGGGGTTTCCAGACCCTTTTTCCGGTTGATAAACGTATCCACCATGCCAGAGCCCAGCGGGCCCGGCCGGTAGAGCGCCAGCACAGCGATAATGTCTTCAAAACGGTCGGGTGCCAGCTTTTCCAGCAGCCGCTTCATCCCGTCCGATTCAACCTGGAACACGGCGGTGGTGTTGGCGTCGCGGAAAACCTGATACGCCGCCTGATCGCCAAAGCCCAGACTCATCAGGTCAATGTATTCGCCGGTCTGCTCTTTGATGTATTGCAGGGCGAGTTCAATAATCGTCAGGTTGCGCAGACCCAGAAAGTCGAACTTCACCAGGCCGACTTGTTCCACGTCGTCTTTGTCGAGCATGGAAACCGGCGACGAATCCACGCCGCTGGCCTGGTACACCGGGCAGAAGTCGGTGATCTGGCCTGGCGCAATCAACACGCCGCCAGCGTGCATGCCGATATTGCGGGTCAGGCCTTCCAGCTTCTTGGCCAGCTCCCACAACTCGATCACTTCTTCTTCGTTTTTGACGCGTTCGGCCAGTTCCGGAACCATCTCGGTAGCGTCATCCAGGCTGTATTGCTTGCCCGGTGCGGCCGGGATGAGCTTGGACAGGCCATCGACAAACATATAAGACAGATCCAGCACGCGGCCAACGTCGCGCACCACCGCCTTGGCGGCCATGGTCCCGAAGGTGGCGATCTGGCTGACGGCCTCGGCGCCGTATTTGCCGCGCACATACTCAATCACGCGCCAGCGGTTGTCCTGACAAAAGTCGATATCGAAGTCAGGCATCGAGACCCGTTCCGGGTTCAGGAAGCGCTCGAACAGCAGGGCGTATTCGGTGGGGTCAATGTCGGTAATGCCCAGCGAATAGGCCACCAGCGAACCCGCGCCCGACCCCCGGCCCGGCCCGACCGGGCAGCCGTTGTGCTTGGCCCAGACGATAAAGTCCGCCACGATCAGAAAGTAGCCCGGGAAGCCCATCTGGATGATGGTATCGGTCTCGAACTTGAGGCGTTCCTGGTAGCGCGGGCGTTCGGCGTCGCGTCTGGCTTCGTCCGGGTACAACTGCGCCAGACGCATTTCCAGGCCGTCCTTGGCCTGATGCACCAGGAAGTCATCCAGCGTCATGCCATCGGGCGTCGGGAACAGCGGCAGGAAGTTCTTGCCCAGCACGATATTCACGTTGCAGCGCTGCGCCAGCGTGACCGTGTTGGCCAGCGCCTCGGGGAGGTCGGCAAACAGCGCCTGCATTTCGTCAGGCGTCTTGAAATACTGTTCTTCGGTGAAGTTGCGCGGCCGGCGCTTGTCGGCCATCACGTAGCCTTCAGAAATACATGTACGGGCTTCGTGCGCCTTGAAGTCGTCCGGGTCCATGAACTGGATGGGGTGTGTCGCAACAACTGGCAAATCCAGTTCGGACGCGATATCCAGATGACCCTGCACCGACGCTTCGCACTCCGGGCGGCCGCTGCGTTGCAGTTCCAGATAGAACGCACCAGGAAAGTGATCGTGCCACCAGCGGGCCAGTTCAATGGCGCCGGCCATGTTGCCATTCAGGATGGCCTGGCCGATTTCGCCCTGGTGCGCGCCAGACAGGCACATCAAGCCCGTGTTGTCGCCGCTGTCCAGCCATTCTTTTTTCAGTTCAGCGCGGCCACGATACTGGTTTTCCAGGTAGGCGCGGGTGAGGAGTTCGCACAGACGGCCGTAACCGTCACGGTTGCGGGCAACAAACAACACGCGCGTGGGTTTGTCGCGATCATCATGGTTCTCTATCCAGCAATCCAGCGCGACGATGGGCTTCAGGCCGGTGTTGCGGCAGGCTTTGTACAGCTTGACCATGCCAAACAGGTTCATCAGATCCGAAACAGCCAGGGCTGGCATGCCCAGCTTTTTGGCCTGGCTGACCGCATCGTCAATACGGACAATGCCGTCGGTCACAGAGAATTCGGAGTGAAGGCGGAGATGGATAAAGGCAGGGGTATTCATCCGCAAATTCTATCACTGCTAATCAAGACAGAGGCAGGCGCGCGTTGAACAGTGTGGGCGGACTAACTTGCATTTGTAATAAATTCCAGGTTAAGGTGTTGATTCCTATAGAGGAGTCTTCAGCCTTATGGATGCAAGTGCAGTCAGCAGTCAAAGCAACGCGGTGAATCAGAGCATGAACCAGCTCAACGCCACGGTGCTGCAACCCGCCGCCAACGCCAATTCGATCAACGTGGCCGTCATGAAAAAAGCCAATGACGCGCAAGCTTCTGCGGCCCTTAGCCTGTTGCAGGCGCTGCCGCCAGTGCCGCAGTACAACAATCCGTCCAACCTGGGTAACAGCGTGGACGTCAAAGCGTAAAGCCTGCAAATCAAACAACTGTTTGATCCTGTTTATAAAAAAACGACCGTCAGGTCGTTTTTTTTCGTGCTGGATTTTTCTGATGCATTGCACAAAATAAGGTTGACATATGAATGCATTCTGCCAGAATGCCCTCAAATGTTGCATTGCACAACCACTTAGGAAAAATCATGACGCTTGGTACCAACCGTTTCGCCGAAGAGTTTTCCCGCGCTCAACAAGTCGGGATCGAACAGTCTCTGGGTTTTGCCCGTACCGTCCTGACCGGTACAGAGCGCCTCTGGGCGGTGCAACTGGGTTTTGCCCGTGCACTGTTGTCTGACAACGAGCACGCTGCCAAGTCCCTTGCTGGTGCCAAGGACGCGAATGAAGCGCTGGCCGTTCAGCGCGAACTGGTCGAACCCGTGACCGAAAAAACCACCGCCGCCTGGCGCGAAGCCGTGGGCATTGCCCATGCCACCCAGAAAGAACTGGGTGAACTGGTGGAAAAACATCTGAAGCAAACCAGCGAAGAAGTACTGGCTGGTCTGGACAAGCTGGCTGAACAATATCCGGCCGGTGCCGCAGGTGTGAAGAGCCTGCGTCAAGGCGTGGCCACCACGTTTGATGTGTACGATTCCGCGATCGCCGCAACCCGCAAGCAAAGCGAAGAGTGGCTGGCTGCGACCGTGCAGAACATCAACAAGGCCAGCTCTACCGCTGCAGCCAATCGCCGCAAGGCCGCTGCTGCCTGACCTGTTTACTAGCGCATATCTGCCGATTGCGTTAACGGCCCCTTCATAAGGGGCCGTTTTTTATTTGGGCCGACACTGTGTGAGTCAGGGTTTGGGGTTGACCGCCTGCGCGGCCAGGAACCAGTTGGCCAGTTGGCGGGCCGGGGATTCACGGGTCAGCGGGTTGAGTAGCAGGGCGCATTGATCGGCAAACCAGGGCTGGAACGGCCCGGTATCAATGGCCAGATAGCTGCGGGCATCGTCTTGCAGGTGCGTCAGGCTGTGGTCGATCAGCGTTTGCCAGGATTGCAGATCAAACGAACTGGCACCCGGTTGCTGCAAGGCATGCAGCAACCATTGCCAGACAGATTCAGACTGCGCCAGCCAGCCGCTGGCAATGCTGTTCAGAAAAGCACCGGCCCCAGGGCCGCCGGCGTGAAGCCAGGCTTTGGGAAACGGCGGCGCCAGCGCATCCAGTACCGGCGTGGCCAGGGCGAAATCATCATGGTTGCCACCCGCGGCAACCATCCAGCCCATGGTTTTACCAAACGGATTGTGCAGATTGACCGCCAGGTCCAGAAGGCGCCAGCCACCTTGCCGGGCAACGGCCAAGTGTTGCTGGTAAGCAGCCATATTGCCCGGATTGATCAGCACCAGCGTGCTGTCTGCCGTGGGGGCGGGCGGAAGCGCTGCCGCCGCCTCCGCCGGGAATACAGGCAGCCCCAGCCCGGCCTGTCCCAGGCGTTCAAGTACGGCAGAGGCTTGTGCGGCAGGGGCAATCAGGCAGAGCTGGGCGATCATGGGGGCGCGGGGTCAGTTGCCCTGGCAGCTATTCATCAACTGCTTCAGGCCTTCGATGTCTTTGAGTTCAATCAAACGGTTCTGTACCCGCAGTAAACCCTGGTCCTGGAAGCGTGACAAGGTGCGGCTGACGGTTTCCAGTTTCAGGCCCAGATAGCTGCCGATTTCTTCACGCGTCATGCGCAAATGAAAACTGTGCTGCGAGTAACCGCGCAAGGCAAAACGTTGTGACAGGTTCAGCAGGAATGCCGCAATGCGCTCCTCAGCCTTCATGTTGCCCAGCAACAGCATGACGCCATGATCGCGGACGATCTCGCGGCTCATCAGGCGGTACAGGTGGCGCTGCAGCGAGGGAATGCGGCGCGACATGTTTTCCATTTCATTGAATGGCAACTCGCACACTTCGCTGTCTTCCAGTGCCACCGCATCGCAGGTGTGGTGCTCGGTGCTGATGGCATCCATGCCGATCAGTTCACCGTTCATGTGAAAGCCCGTGACCTGCTCCCGGCCATCTTCAGAGACAACACTGGTCTTGAAAAAACCCAGGCGCACAGCGTAAAGCGAGTGAAACGGTTCGCCGGCCCGATAGAGCGCTTCGCCCCGCTTGATCGGGCGGCCCTGGCTGACAAGCTGGTCGACCTGACGCATTTCATCGGGAGAGAGCCCGACAGGCAGGCACAGTTCGCGCAGGCTGCAACTGGAGCAGGCATGGCGCAATTGCTTGAGACCGGTTTCACGTAACTGGATAGGTGAGAGCATGGTTGTTTTTCCACTTGGACTTCAGATAATTGCCTGCAGGCCAGAGCCAAAGTCACGGTTGGGGCTGGTCTGTCAGAAACGGTCGGTCGCTGAGGGCATCTATTAATTACATGTGCGAAGTAGATGCGAGCATCATGCGATTTGCTTTGATCTGTATCAAGTAAATATCTCCAGGGTGGAGGCAAACTGTTTACCCTGAATTTTCAGGGCAGGACAAATGCATACAGCCGCCTACATCCAGCAAGTCGAGTTCGATCGCCCCCTTGTCGAACGCTACGATGGCCAGGGGCCTCGCTACACCTCATATCCCACTGCTGACCGCTTTGGTCCGCTGAGTGTCGACGCCTATGCCGCGTCGCTGCAGCAGTCCCGCGTGGGGGAGGCAGACCGCCCGGCATCGCTGTATTTTCATCTGCCTTTTTGCAATACCGTCTGCTACTACTGCGCCTGTAACAAGATCATCACCAAAAATGAAAGCAGGGCAGTTGAATATGTCGAATATCTTAAAAAAGAAATTCGGCTGCTGGCAAATATATTGCCATATACCATGAAGGTTGGCCAGATTCATTTTGGCGGTGGTACACCTACTTTTTTGCCGGAAGCACAACTTGCCGATTTGATTTCAGAAATCAATAAGAATTTCCATATTTTGCCAAATGGCGAATATTCGATCGAAATTGATCCGCGCAAATTGCAGCCCGCCAAAATCAGCCTCCTGGCCCAGGCCGGTTTTAACCGCATGAGTGTTGGCGTGCAGGATTTTGACGAGCGCGTGCAGCGCGCCGTGAACCGCGTGCAGAGCGAAGCGCAAACCCGTATGGTGATCGACGCCGCGCGCAGCATGGGTTTCCGCTCGGTCAGCATTGATCTGATCTACGGCTTGCCGTTCCAGTCGGTGCAAAGTGTGTTGCGCACAATCGACCGGGTTCTGGCAATCAGGCCAGACCGACTTGCGCTTTATAATTATGCGCATTTGCCTGAAAGATTCAAAACACAACGGCAAATGGATGCCAGTGCATTGCCGGGGGCATCAGAAAAACTCGATATCCTGCAATCTGCAATTGAGCGGCTTACCGAGGCCGGATATGTCTATATCGGTATGGATCATTTTGCATTGCCGGATGATGATCTGGCCGTAGCGCAAAGGCGTGGCACTTTGCAGCGCAATTTCCAGGGTTATTCAACCTGGGCGGAATCTGATTTATTGGCATTTGGCGTTTCCGGTATTGGCAAAGTGGGCGCCGGTTATTTCCAGAACGCCAAAGAGATCGAACAGTACTACGCCATGCTGGATGAAGACATCCTGCCCATCGTGCGGGGGTACGAGCTGAACCGCGATGATCTGTTGCGGCGATCGGTCATTCAGGGGCTGATGTGTCGCTTCAATCTGGACTTCGGGCAGGTCGAAACCGCCTGGCTGGTGGATTTCAAAACCTACTTTGCGCCTGAACTGGCGGTGCTGGACGCCATGATGCGCGATGACTTGCTGATCATTTCGCCCGAAGGCATCGAGGTTACGCCCAAGGGACGCATGCTGATCCGCTCCATTGCTATGGTGTTTGATCGCCACTTGCGTGAGAAAACTACCGCCGCGCGCTACTCCCGCCTTGTCTGATGCATTGATCTGCCAGGTTTTGCGGTAAGCTTGCCGCTTGTCTGTCGCCGTTCTGGTGGCTGGGTCTGGCGTGCTTTTCCTAGCGGGATCATCCTTGCACGACTTCGACGTTTTTGCGTTCTTGCTGGCAGGCTTTCTGGGCGGCGGACATTGCTTTGGCATGTGCGGCGGCGTCGTTGCCGCGTTCAGCTTGCAATTGCCACCCGGCCCGCGCCTGCGTTATCACCTGGGTTTCAATCTTGGCCGCCTTGCCGGCTATACGCTCATCGGCGCGCTGGCCGGGGCGCTTGGCGCGCTGCCGTTTCTTGTTTCCCTGCAGTCCATCAAGCTGGTGCTCTATGTGCTGGCCAACCTGTTGCTGATTGGCGTCGGGCTGTATCTGGCCGGCTGGTTTTCCTGGATTGTGCATATCGAAACCGTTGGTCGGCCCGTGTGGCGATTTTTGCAACCGGTTTTGCGTCGTCGCTTACCAGTCAGGCGCTGGCCTGACACGCTGATCGTGGGGGCGCTCTGGGGATGGTTGCCCTGTGGTCTGGTTTATACGGCCAGCTTGTCAGCTTTGTCCTCTGGCGGGGTCGGGCAGGGCGCCTTGATAATGCTGGCATTCGGGCTGGGTACGCTGCCAAACCTGTTGTTGATGGGGCAGGCCGCAGGCCGGATTTTGCAGTGGATAAGAAAGCGATTTGTCAGGGTGTTGGCAGGGTTGCTCTTTATTGCATTTGGCATATATCGGCTGCTTTCAGTGCTGCTATTTAGTCATATGGTGCTTTGAGAGACTATTCAGGGCGAGATAACTTCACTAAAATCTGTCAGCTTAGGCCTTTTGCCTCGTTGAATAGCCCGGAATGCCGCATGCCAACGCCGATACTTGTCGTCGACGATTCATCCATAGCACGCAAGATGCTGATCAAAGCTTTGCCCCCCACGTGGGACGTGGAAATCACGCAGGCCAGTAATGGCAACGAGGCGGTCGCGGCCTATCGCGCGGGCAAGGCCGACGTGATGTTTCTGGATCTGACCATGCCGGACATGGACGGCTATGCCGTGCTGGAAACCCTGCAAAAAGAAGGTTTGAATTCCTTTGTGGTTGTTGTAACCGCAGATGTGCAAACGTTGGCGCGCGAGCGCGTACGCGCCCTGGGCGCTGCAGCCTTCGTCAAAAAGCCGGTTGATCCGGCCAGTATTGAGGCGGTGTTGCGCGAGTACGGAATCAAGCTATGACTGTTATTGCCTTGACGGAAGATCAGCGCGACGCGCTGCAGGAAATCACCAACATTGCCATGGGCCGCGCCGGCGCGCTGCTGGCCCAGTTGATGGGCAGCTTTGTCCATTTGTCGGTGCCGGGTATTTCGCTGGCCGATGCCGGCAATATCTCGGGCACCATCGCGCAGACGGTCGGGCGCGAACTGGCTGTCACCGCCGTGCGCCAGTCGTTCTCTGGCACGCTGCGTGGCGAAGCCATGGTGATCTATGACGAACGTGGCTGCCGCAACCTTGCCGACCTGATGGGTTACGAGGACGAAGTTGGCCAGGCGACCGAGCGCGAACTCTTGCTGGATGTCGGCAACGTGCTGGTCGGTGCCTGTCTGAACGGGATTGCTGATCTGCTGGTGTCGCCGCTGTCGTATTCGCCGCCGACCATCATTGCAGAGAACGCCGAGGTGGACCGCTTGATCAATCCTGATCAGCTGACCTGGGATTACGCCTTGCTGATCCAGGTGCGCTTCACGCTGGAAATCCGCGATTTCACCTGCCACCTTTTGACCTTGATGCCGGAAGAATCGATCTCGCAACTGAAAAAGGCGCTGGATGCGTTCATGGAAAGCATCTGATGCTGGAGACATTGCGCAATTTCATCGTCAGTGAGATCGGCGTAGGTATCTTTGCACTCGATCGGGAATACAACCTGTTGCTGTGGAACCGCTTTATGGCGGACCACAGCGGCATCAGCGCGGATCAGGCCATCGGCCGCAATCTGTTCGAGTTGTTCCCCGATTTGCCGCAAAAGTGGCTGAGCAAAAAAGTCGACAGCGTGTTCATGCTGCACAATTTTGCGTTTACTTCCTGGGAGCAGCGCCCCTGGCTGTTCCCGTTCCGCCACAACCGTCCAATCACGGGTGGCATTGATTTCATGCAGCAAAACTGCACCTTCATGCCCGTGCGTGAGGCCGATGGCGAAATCAGCGCAGTTGCGGTGACCGTCAATGACGTGACCGATGTGGCGGTCTACCAGAGCATGCTCAAACAGGCCATGGCCAAGCTGGAAGAAAGCTCCAGCCGCGATGGTCTCACCGGCGTGTACAACCGCCGCTTTACCGAAGCGCGCCTGCTCGAAGAAATCGGCAGGGTCGAACGTTACCAGGCCGAGACCTTCAGCGTCATCCTGCTTGATCTGGACCACTTCAAACAGATCAACGATACCCATGGTCACCTGGGTGGTGACGAGGTGTTGTGCGAGGTGGTCGCGCGGGTGCGCGACGTGCTGCGTGATACCGACGTGTTCGGGCGCTATGGGGGCGAAGAGTTTTTGCTGATGCTGCCGCAAACCGGTCGCGAAGGTGCGGTGGCCGCCGCCGAACGTATCCGCAAAGCCATTGCGGCCACGCCGATTCTGTACAACGAAGTACCGATCAACGTGACCGGCAGCCTGGGCGTGGCGACTTACGAAGTGGGCGCACCCAAGGTCGAGCGGGTGAAGACGCAGGCCGATCTGGCGCTGTATGCCTCCAAGCGCGCCGGCCGCAATCGGGTGACGTTCTACAGCGCGCAAATGGTCGACAAGGAACTGGGCGCGGGCTAATGCGCGCGCCGGGTTTCTGGTTTTCCTCTCCTTTGTATCTGATCTATCTGATCTATCTGATCGTTTTGTCCCTCATCTGCGGCGGGTGAGCCTGGGCTGCGGCACTGCAGCAGGGCTGCACCCGGGCGTCGGTGCGACTGTTGCATTTGGCCCACTGCGGACCGCAAAAAATTTTTTGCAAGCGCATGTAACAGGGCACGCGTTGGTATTTTCCTGTCAGATCAAGCAGTTCCGCCATTGGTCACCAAACTGGATCATCAGTTTGGTAATTCAGATAACGTTCATATCAAGAAACCGCCGTCACGCCGGAACGGGCTCGTCTATAACAGTAAGCGAGAGGGCGCGATGCCTTCCCGTTGTCCAGCGCCGCCCCTTGCTGTTTTGAATTTCCTCACTCAAACCCCACCTGGCGACGCGTGGCAGCCGTATCCCATCCAACAAAGCTGGAGATGCGTCATGGACGTGTTCAATCACTATGCCTCGCGATACGAGCGCACCCGCGAAGAAGAACTCACCCTGAAGGAATACCTGGAGCTGTGCCGGCAAGACCCGTCGGTATACGCCACCGCGCCTGAGCGCATGCTGATGGCGATTGGCGAGCCCGAGATGGTGGATACCCGTCTGGACTCGCGCATGTCACGCATTTTCCAGAACAAGGTCATGCGGCTTTACCCGGCGTTCCGCGAGTTTTACGGCATGGAAGAAGTCATCGAACAGGTGGTGGCTTATTTCCGGCATGCGGCGCAAGGGCTGGAAGAGAAGAAACAGATTCTTTATCTGCTGGGGCCGGTGGGTGGCGGCAAGTCGTCCATTGCTGAAAAACTCAAAGAACTGATGGAGCGCGTACCGTTCTATTGCATCAAGGGCTCGCCGGTGAACGAGTCCCCGCTGGGCTTGTTCAACGCCGAAGAGGATGGCGAAATTCTCAGAGAGCAGTACGGGATTCCGGAACGCTATCTGAAGACGATTCCCAGCCCGTGGGCGGTCAAGCGGCTGCATGAGTACAACGGCGACATCAACCAGTTTCGCGTGGTCAAACGCTATCCATCGGTGCTGCGGCAGATCGGTATCGCCAAGACTGAGCCGGGTGACGAGAACAACCAGGATATCTCGTCGCTGGTGGGCAAGGTGGATATCCGCAAGCTGGAAAAATACGCGCAGGATGACCCGGACGCATATAGCTACTCTGGCGGCTTGTGCCTGGCGAACCAGGGCCTGCTTGAGTTTGTGGAAATGTTCAAGGCGCCGATCAAGGTGCTGCACCCGTTGCTGACGGCCACCCAGGAAGGCAATTTCAAGGGGACGGAAGGTTTTGGCGCGATCCCGTTTGAAGGGATTATCCTGGCGCACTCCAACGAGAGCGAATGGAAACAGTTCCGCAACAACAAGAACAACGAGGCCTTCCTTGACCGGATTTACATCGTCAAGGTGCCGTACTGCCTGCGCGTGTCTGAGGAAACACGCATCTACGACAAGCTGTTGCGCAACTCTTCGCTCTCGGCCGCGCCATGCGCACCGGGCACGCTCAAGATGATGGCGCAGTTTGCCGTGCTCTCGCGTCTGAAAGAGCCGGAAAACTCCAGTTTGTTCTCCAAGATGCTGGTGTACGACGGCGAGAACCTCAAGGACGTCGACCCCAAAGCCAAATCCATGCAGGAGTACCGTGACTTCGCCGGGGTGGACGAGGGCATGAACGGGCTCTCGACGCGCTTTGCCTTCAAGATTCTCTCGCGCGTGTTCAACTTTGATCACCAGGAAGTGGCGGCCAATCCGGTGCACCTGTTGTATGTGCTGGAGCAGCAGGTTGAACGCGAGCAGTTCCCGCAGGAGCAGGAACAACATTACATCGCGTACATCAAAGAATATCTGGCGCCCAAGTATGTCGAGTTCATCGGCAAGGAAATCCAGACCGCATACCTGGAAAGCTATTCGGAATACGGCCAGAACATTTTTGATCGCTACGTGACCTTTGCCGACTACTGGATTCAGGATCAGGAATACCGCGACCCGGATACCGGCGAGAGCTTTGACCGCAATTCGCTCAACAACGAACTGGAGAAGATCGAGAAACCGGCGGGGATATCCAACCCGAAGGACTTCCGCAACGAGATCGTCAACTTTGTGCTGCGGGCGCGCGCCAGCAACAACGGCAAGAACCCGGCCTGGACCAGTTACGAGAAGCTGCGCACGGTGATCGAGAAGAAGATGTTCTCCAACACCGAAGAGTTGTTGCCGGTGATCTCTTTCAATGCCAAGGCCAGCGCAGAGGATCAGAAAAAGCACGAGGACTTTGTGAACCGCATGGTGACCAAGGGCTATACGCCCAAGCAGGTTCGGCTCTTGTGCGAGTGGTACCTGCGCGTCAGAAAGTCATCTTAGACGTGGTGGGTGGGCCGCCGTGGCGTAGTGCAGACGCCACGGCGGCCCGGTCGTACAACCCGCTCGGGGGACTTATATGCACCATCTGATAGACCGGCGTTTGAACGGCAAGAACAAATCCGCAGTCAACAGAGAGCGTTTTCTCAAGCGTTTCAAGAGCCAGATTCGCGAGGCGGTGGCGCGCTCGGTCAAGGATCGCTCGATTACCGATATTGAACGGGGAGAGAAGGTTTCGATTCCGGTGCGCGATATCAACGAACCGACCCTGGGTCATGCCCACGGCGGCGTGTGGGAGCGCGTGTTTCCGGGCAACAAGGAATACCTGCGCGGTGACGAGATTGATCGTCCGGAACAAGGTGGCGGTGGCGGTGGTAGCGGCGGCTCGGGTCAGGGCGGCGGCGGTGAGGATGACTTTGTCTTTGACCTCTCCCGCGAGGAATTCCTGAACTTCTTTTTTGACGATCTGGAACTGCCCAACCTCATCAAGCGGCAGCTGCAGCAAACCATCACTTTCAAATCCATCCGCGCCGGGTTTACCAGCGACGGCACGCCGACCAACATCCATGTGGTGCGCAGTTTGCGCAGCGCGCTGGGCCGCCGCATTGCGCTCTCGGCCGAGCCCATGCGCGAACTCAACGAGGCCCAGGAAGACCTGGACAAACTACTGGAAACCCGCAGCGAGCATGATCCGCTGGTCAAAGCGGTGATGGCGCAGATTCACGCGCTGAAAACACGTGTGGCCAATATCCCTTTTATTGATCCGTTTGATCTGAAGTATTCCAACCGCACCAAAATTCCGTTGCCGACCACCCAGGCGGTGATGTTTTGCGTGATGGATGTCTCGGGCTCGATGGACGAGAACAAAAAGGATATCGCCAAGCGGTTTTTCATCCTCTTGTATCTGTTCCTGACCCGTATTTACGACAAGATCGAAGTGGTGTTCATCCGCCATCACACGCAGGCGTATGAAGTGAACGAGGACGAGTTCTTCCATGCCCGCGATACCGGCGGCACCGTGGTGTCCAGCGCGCTCAAGCTGACGCGCCAGATCATCGAGGCACGCTATCCATCGTCGGACTGGAATATCTACGTCGCCCAGGCGTCGGACGGCGACAACTGGGATTCAGACTCCCCGCAGTGCCGCGAGATTCTGGAAAACAACCTGTTGCCGTTGTTGCAGTACTACGCCTACGTCGAAATCACCGAAGGGGAACCGCAAAACCTCTGGTACGAATATGAAATGGTAGCCCAGACGCACAAGGAATTTGCCATGCGTCGCATCAGGGATGCGTCGGAGATCTGGCCTGTGTTCAGAGATCTCTTTCGCAAGCATCCGGAAAAAGCGGTCGCCTGAAAAGGCGCCGCGCCGCAGGATTGAGCGCCATGACCACCACCCGCACCCGCAAGAACAAAGCCGATGAGCCAGAACACAAGCCGCCGCGCCGCAAGCCGTTGTCACTTGGCTCGGAATGGACATTCGAGCTGATCGAAACCTATTACCGCGAGATATCGCGCATTGCCAAAGACTTTGGTCTTGATACCTACCCCAACCAGCTGGAAATCATTTCTGCCGAGCAGATGATGGACGCGTATGCGTCGGTCGGCATGCCGGTAATGTACAACCACTGGAGCTTCGGCAAGCAGTTTCTCTCCACGCACAAGCATTATCAGCGCGGCATGATGGGGCTGGCGTATGAAATCGTCATCAACTCCAATCCCTGCATTGCCTACTTGATGGAAGAGAACACCATGACCATGCAGGCGCTGGTGATCGCGCATGCCAGTTTTGGTCATAACTCGTTCTTCAAAGGCAACTATCTGTTCCGTACCTGGACCGAAGCCGACGCCATCATCGACTACCTGGTGTTTGCCAAGCGCTACATTGCCGAGTGCGAAGCGCGACATGGCGAAGAGAAGGTCGAGGAGTTGCTGGATTCTTGCCACGCGCTGATGAACTACGGTGTGGACCGCTACAAGCGCCCGCAAAAGCTCTCGCTGGAAAAAGAACTGGCGCGGCAGGCCGAACGCGAGCAATACCAGCAATCGCAAGTCAACGAAATCTGGCGCACCTTGCCGCGCCGGTTTGAGGAAGAACAAACGGTCGCGCCACGACGGTTTCCAGAGGAACCGCAAGAGAACCTCTTGTATTTCATCGAGAAATTCGCCCCGTTGCTGGAGCCATGGCAGCGCGAAATTGTGCGCATCATCCGCAAGATTGCGCAGTATTTCTACCCGCAACGCCAGACCCAGGTCATGAACGAAGGCTGGGCCACGTTCTGGCACTACACACTGATGAACCAGCTGTATGAAGAAGGGCTGATCACCGATTCGGCCATGTTCGAGTTCCTGCACAGCCACACCAATGTGGTGATGCAGCCGGGCGTGGACAGCCCGTACTTCAACGGCATCAACCCCTACGCGCTGGGCTTTGCCATGTACCGCGATATCCAGCGCATCTGCCAGAACCCGACGGAAGAAGACAAGCGCTGGTTCCCGGACATGGCGGGCAGTGACTGGCGCAAAACGCTGGACTTTGCCATGCGCAACTTCAAGGACGAGAGCTTTGTGGCGCAGTACCTCTCGCCCAAGCTGATCCGCGATTTCCGCTTTTTCAGCATTCTGGATGACGACGAAAACGCCACGCTCAAAGTCGCGGCCATTCATGACGATGCCGGCTACGCCGAAATCCGCACGCAACTGGCATCGCAATACAATCTGGCCTACCGCGAGCCCAATATCCAGGTGTACGACGTCAACACCCGGGGCGATCGCTCGCTCACCCTGCGCCACTACCAGTACCAGCGCCGCCCGCTGGCCAACAGCGTGCATGAAGTCCTGAAACACATTGCGCGGCTATGGGGGTTCTCCGTCAAGCTCGAAAGCGTGGATGAAGACGGGCAGGTGATCCTGGCGTATGACTGCAAACTGGAAAAACGCGGTAGCCCGTTCTGAAGTCTTTGCCGCAATCCCGTCTGAAACCCGGTCTGTTGACCGGGTTTTTTAATGTGCACTGAATCTGGCGCCGGTCTCTTTTAAATGTGATTGTCTTTTTCCGTGATTTCAGCGCATTTGTTTTTATATTTAGGGTTTTCCTTATTGATATATTCCATATAAAAAATACATGGCAATACGTAGCCATATTGTGAATGGAAAAAGCTGGAATTTAAATTTATCCATGGTGTGCCGGGCCTTAGCATAAGGTGGCCGGACTCGTTTTTTTCATGAAAAGATAAAAATGCAATCCGGATTTTTCGAACAGACGGATTTTGCAGGATATAAAGCATGAATAATCCGGTGGCAGGAAATTCGAAATTCATCGCGCAGCAAGGCAAAGACAAGCTTTCGTTGTCCGAAAAAGTGGGATATGGCCTGGGGGATGCCGGCGGCACCATTATTACCTGCCTGATCATGAATTTTCTCACCTTTTTCTATACGGATATTTTCGGGATTACCCCTGCACTGGTCGGGATCATTTTTGTCGCACTGCGGATTTTTGATGCCATTTCTGATCCATTGATGGGCATTCTGGTAGACCGCACGCAGAGTCGCTGGGGGCGCTTCAGACCCTGGCAATTATGGGGAGCGGTGCCGATTGCGTTATGCGCGGTCCTGACCTTTACCGTGCCGGACGTCAGCATGAACATGAAGATCATGTGGGCGTTTGGCACGTATTTTCTGCTGTCGCTGGCCTATACCGCCATCAATGTGCCGTATTGCGCGCTGATCAATACCATGACCCGTCAGCGCGAGGATGTCATTGCTTGCCAGTCCTGGCGTTTCATCTTGTGTGGCCTGGCGGGTTTCATGGTCTCTGTGGGCCTGCCCTGGCTGGTTTCATTGACTGGTGGGGGAAATCTGGCCAAGGGTTACCAGACGGGTGTGGCCATTCTTGCTGTGGTCGCCATGTTGATGGTGCTGGCCTGTTTTCTGGGTGTGAAAGAACGTATATCCGTGAGTCAGATGGGTGTATTCGATCTGAAAACCCATTTGCGCGGATTACGCAAAAATGACCAGTTGCTGTTGATGCTGATTTTGTCATTCCTGCTGATTAATGTGTTTAATCTGCGGGGTGGCGGATATATGTACTTTATTACCTATGCACTGGAAGGTGATGAAGGGTTCGCATCCCTGTTTTTTACCATGTTGACGTTCTCTTCCATTGTCGGCTCGCTGGTGGTTGGTCCTGTAGCCAGGCGCATTGATACGGTGAAGCTTTATTCGTGGACCAATATCGTGCTGGCAGCACTGGCAATTGGCATGTGGTTTCTGCCAACGGGGCCGCAATACAAAAATCTCTGGCTGATCGCCATCTTTGGTAATGGCGTTATTCTGGGTTTTACCCTGCCATTGCACTTTTCCATCATGGCCTTTGCGGATGATTACGGCGAATGGAAAAACGGCGTGCGTTCGTCCGGGCTCAATTTTGCCTTCAATCTGTTTTTCATCAAGCTGGCGTGGGCCGCCAGTGCCGGTATTGTCAGCCTGATTCTGGTGCTGGTGGCTTACCAGCCCGGTCTGGAAAACCAGACGTCCACCTCTTTGCACGACATCTCGGCGCTGGAAAGCCTGTTGCCGGCGGCATTTCATTTGCTGGTGGCCTTTGCCGCGCGCTGGTGCCGTCTGGACAACACCACCATGGCGCGCGTGAGTGGCGATCTGGCGCTCCGGCATGCCAAACATTGATATGAAAAGGAACCGCGCGATGCAAGTACATGAAGTGAATCTGCAAGGCTGCGTCATTGATGATCCACTGCTGGGGCAATACCAGGCACTGGTGCGCGATGTGGTCATCCCTTATCAATGGGCCGCCCTTAATGACCAGATCCCGGAGGCGGAACCCAGCCATGCCATTGATAACTTCCGCATTGCTGCCGGGCAAAAAGAGGGCACGTTCTACGGTATGGTTTTTCAGGACAGTGACGTCGCCAAATGGCTTGAGGCGGTGGCCTGGTCACTGGTGCAGCAGCCAGACCCGGGGCTGGAAAAAACAGCCGATGAAGTCATTGCCCTGATCGCAGCAGCCCAGCAGGCAGACGGTTACCTGAACACCTGGTTTACCGTCAAAGCCCCGGAGCAACGCTGGAGCAATCTGGCGGAGTGCCATGAACTGTATTGTGCCGGGCACCTGATCGAAGCCGGCGTCGCCTGGTTTGGCGCAACCGGCAAGCGCCAGTTGCTGGAGATCGTCTGCAAACTGGCCGACCATATTGACCAGATGTTCGGGCCGGAACCGGACCAGCTTCAAGGCTACCCCGGCCACCCGGAAATTGAACTGGCCCTGGTGCGCTTGTACGAAGTCACCCAGGAGCAGCGCTATCTGCAACTGGCGCGGTTCTTTGTAGAGCAGCGGGGCGCGCAGCCACACTACTATGACATCGAGTCCGACCGGCGCGGCGGCAGTTATTTCTGGCCGGTGCATGGCCCGGCCTGGATGATCAAGGATAAGGCGTACAGCCAGGCGCATCTGCCGCTGGCGCAGCAAAACACCGCCACTGGCCATGCTGTGCGGTTTGTTTATTTGCTGGCGGGTGTCGCGCATCTGGCCCGCCTGTGCGGTGACGAAGAAAAACGCCAGACTTGCGTGCGCCTGTGGCAGAACATGGTGGAGCGGCAACTTTATATAACCGGCGGGATCGGCGCGCAAAGCCACGGTGAATCGTTCAGCACGGATTACGATCTGCCCAACGATACGGCCTACGCAGAAAGCTGTGCCTCGGTGGGTCTGATGATGTTTGCCCGGCGAATGATCGAACTGGAAGGCGAAAGCCACTACGCCGACGTGATGGAGAAAGCGCTCTACAACACCGTTCTGGGCGGCATGGCACTGGACGGCAAGCATTACTTTTACGTCAATCCGCTGGAGGTTCATCCGGCGACCCTCGCCAGCAACCACATCCATGATCACGTCAAACCAGTGCGCCAGCGATGGTTCGGGTGTGCCTGCTGCCCGCCTAACATTGCACGATTGCTAACCTCGTTGGGGCATTACATCTACACCCGGCGTGACGATGTGGTCCTGGTCAATCTGTACGTTGGCAATGTGACTACCCTGGGTGATTTGCGTCTGCACCTGCACGGCAATTATCCGCAGCAGGAAAACATCCGCATCGTGATCGAGGCCGCGCCAGATGCTCCGCGCGGCATTGCCCTGCGAATCCCGGACTGGTGCAGCAATGCCACCTGGACGGTGAATGGCGACGAGCTGTCCGGTGAACACATCAAGGGTTACGTGCATCTGCGACGGGTCTGGCGGGCTGGCGATGAAATCAGCCTGCATTTACCCATGGCCGTCCGGCGCGTGTACGGGCACCCACAACTGCGGCACGTTGCGGGCAAGGTGGCCGTGCAGCGTGGCCCGTTGGTGTATTGCCTTGAGCAGGCGGACAACGGCCCGGCATTGCACAACCTGCGCTTGCCGCCGGATAGCGTATTCGGGCAACTTGCTGGTGAAGGGGCCCTGGCGGGACTGGTGCTCTTGCAAGCAAAAGGGCTCAAGCACGCCCGACCTTCGCACACCGCGCTTTATGCCTATGACACTACGCCGCAGACCACCCCGGTGTCGCTGATATTCATCCCCTGGTTTGCCTGGGCCAACCGGGGTGAAGGCGAAATGTGTGTATGGGTCCGTGAACACTGAGCACCATTTCGCCCAATACCCGGCGTTTGGCCCGGGTATTGGGCCGCCAGCTGATTTCCAGGGTTCCAAAGCAGGCACGATTGCGTCAGGATAGGCGCAAGACCCATTTACCTTGATGCTGACCTATGACCATTCGCTCTCTGCGCTGTCTGATGCTGGTATCCACGCTGCTCGCCCCCGTGGCCTTTGCCGCGCCCGATGCAGGCACACCCTACGCCATCAAAGGCACTTGTGAAGGGCTGCCGCGCGTCAATCTGAAAACCGCGCCGGGTTTTTGCGTTGGTCTGGCCGCTACCGGTCTGGGTATGCCGCGCGGGGTGCTGCCGCTGGCAGATGGTTCTGCGCTGCTGACTGATATGGGCGGTTGGGGCGAGGGCAAGGGCCGTGTATTGCGGTTGGTGCGCAGGCAGGGCGGGTTTGATAGCGTCACCTTGTTCAGTGGCCTCAATCGCCCCCACGGTTTGCAACTGGGCCCGGATGGTCAGGTTTATCTGGGCGAAGATGGCCGCATCAGTCGCTTCAACCCGACTGACGCGCAGCCGAAATTGACGATGGTGATCGACAAACTGCCCGCCGACGGCCGCCATCCGATCAAGACCTTTTTGTTTGGCCTGGACGGTGCCTTGTATATCAACTTTGGTTCGGCCACCGATAACTGTGAAGGGCGGATCGACACCAGCCAGCCACCGCTGCAGCAATGCAAGGACATGCAGACTGACCCGCAGCGGGCATCAATCTGGCGCTACACCCAGCAAGACGGCCAATGGGAAGGCAAACAGTTTGCCGCCGGCCTGCGTAACTCGATGGCGCTGGCCATTCACCCGGTGACTGGTGCGTTATGGCAGGCCGAAAACAGCCGCGACTATATCAATCGCAAAATTCCCGGCATGAAAGACGACGAAAACCTGCCGCACGAAGAGCTCAACCTGATTCACGAAGGCAGCAACTACGGCTGGCCCTATTGCTACGACAACAACGTGCCGGCCCCTGAATTCCCGCAAGCCGATTGTGGCCTCTTTGCCAAACCGGCGATGTTGCTGCCCGGCCACGCCGCCCCGCTGGGCATGGCGTTCTACAACGAACCCGCCGGCCTTGCCGCATGGCGCGGCAGCCTGATCATGGGTTGGCACGGCTATCGCAACAACGGCCACCGCCTTGTGGCCATCCGTTTTGACAGCAACGGCATGCCGCAGGGCCAACCGCAAGAGCTGATCAGCGACTGGGGCGACATCCCCGGCAAACACCCGATGGGCGCGCCCACGGACATCAAGGTCGATAAAACAGGCGCAATCTGGATTACGGAAGACCGTAATGCGGATTTGCTGATCATGGCGCCGGTGCGGGGGCGCTAAATAAACATGCTTCGTTTCACCTTATGCATGCTGCTGGCCTGTGTGAGCGCGGTGGCGTTTGCAGCGCCGCATTTCCAGGTGACCTGGCCTGCCGCAAAGTGCCGTGCGCCTCAGGCGCCTGTTGCGGTGATTGTGCCGGGCTACGGGTTAAGCGGGGATGACTACACATTTCTCCAGGCGTTTTTGACGCAGTTTGGGTACGGTGTTGTCGTCTACGATGGTCAGATCGGAAGAACAACACCGTTGTTGTTGCAAAGTAGTCCGCTCGCGCCGCAATTACGCTGGTTGGCAGACCAGACTGCAAGGGCAGTGAGTGACGTTTTGCAGCAAGGCCAGACTCTTTATCCGCAAGGAGACTGGCATCGGGTGTTGTTGGTCGGGCACTCATTGGGCGGGGATGCGGCGGCGTTGCTGGCAAGCTGGCTGCCAGAACGAATCAGCGCCCTGATTACGCTGGATAACCGGCGCGTGCCTCTGCCGGTTACAGAACACTTCAAGGTGTTGTCGATTCGGGCTACGGATACCGTGGCCGACCCCGGCGTTTTGCCGAGCGCGCAAGCAATACAAGGTACGAGTCTGCAGCTGGTGACTTTGCAGGGCGCGCATCATAACGATATGCAAGATGCCGGGCCTGAGGCGCTCAAGCAGCAGATCCGCGCAGCGCTGACCGGATTTCTTCGTGCCAACGGACTTCCCGAATGTCATCGTTGAGTTTTTCCAGGCCTTGACCTGCCATGCCACAAAACATCTACGACAACCCGGTCTTCTTTGAGGGCTACAAAGCGCTGCGGCAGAACGATACCGGCCTGAACGGTGCAGTCGAAATCCCCGCCCTGCAGGGTTTGTTGCCTGCGCAGGCGGGCCTGCGTGTGCTTGATCTGGGGTGCGGCTTCGGTGACTTTGCGCGGTATGTGCGCAGCCAGGGGGCGATGGCGGTGACCGGGGTGGATGTGTCGCTGAACATGCTTGAAGAAGCGCGCCGGCTGACCGTTGATGCGGCGATCCGTTATCACCATGGCGCCATTGAAGACTTTCAGCCTGATCAAGGCGAGACGTTTGATCTGGTCGTCTCTTCGCTGGCCCTGCACTACGTGGCCGATTACGCGGCTGCGGTGCAGGCGGTATGGCGCGCGCTCCGGCCTGGTGGGTTGTTTGTGTTCTCTGTAGAGCACCCGGTGTGCACGGCTAACCCGGTCGGCTGGGTCAAGGATGAACACGAGGGCAAGGCGCACTGGCCGCTGGATCACTATCAGGCCGAAGGGCGGCGCGATACGCGCTGGTTTGTTGATGGCGTCATCAAGTATCACCGCACCACGCAAACCTGGATCAATACCTTGCTGGAACGGGGGTTTGCGCTGGAACGCATGCTGGAGCCAGGCCCGGTGCCGCATGCTTTGACACTGCGGCCAGCGCTGGCAGATGAAAACCGGCGGCCGCCGTTTCTGCTGCTGCGGGCACGCCGGTCGGGGTGAGGGCGCTCAGGCGGCGCGTATCACCTTGACCATGGCCGCAAGGCCGCTGGCGCGGGAGCTGGAAAGAAAGCGCTGCAGGCCAAGGGTTTGCAAAAGTGCCGCAAAGTCAAAACCGGCGACTTCATCCTGGCTGCGGCCCGCGTAGGCAGCGCAGACCAGCGTGAGCAAACCTTTGACAATACGGGAGTCGCTGTCGGCCTGCAGTTGCAGGTGGCCATCTTGCCACTGTGTCACCAGCCAGACTTGCGCCTCGCAGCCGGCGACACGGTGGGCGTCGGTTTTAAGGTCGTCTGCCATGGCGGGGAGTTCGCGGGCCAGCTGGACCAGCAAGCGGTTCTTGGCCTCCCAGCCGTGCGCGGCTTCCAGTCTGGCGCTCAGGGTGGGCAGGGCCAGCGATTCGGGCAAGGCGGGCCAGGCGCTCATTGCAGCAACTCCAGTGTGTCTTGCAGTGCGGCCAGCAAGCGCTCGATATCGGCGCTGGTGTTGTATAGCGCCAGCGAAACCCGCAAGGTGCCCTGGCTTAAACCCAGCGATTGCATCAGCGGCCCGGCGCAATGATTGCCCACGCGCACGGCAATGTCGCGTTCATCCAGAAACTGGGCGACGTCGTACGGGTGCGCCCGCCCAAAAACCAGCGAGGCAATCGGCCCTTTGTCCGGGGCGTTCCCGACAATCCGCACGCCGTCCAGGTATCTGATGCCTTCGGCCAGTTGCTGATAAAGCGCCGCTTCATGCCGGGCAATGGCCGGGCGATCTTGCGCAGACAACCATTCCAGCGCAGCGGCCAGCGCCACGGTCTGCGCAAATGCGGGCGTGCCGGCCTCAAACCGGCGCGGGGCAGGGGCGAACGTGGTGCCGGCAAACGACACGCGCTCGATCATCTCGCCGCCGCCTTGCCACGGCGGCATGTCGGCCAGCAGCTCGGCACGGCCCCAGAGCACACCAATGCCGGTCGGGCCAAAAACCTTGTGACCTGAAAACACGTAGAAATCCGCACCCAGCGCCGCGACATCCACCGCTTGATGTGCGATGCCCTGCGCGCCATCCACCAGTACCCGCGCGCCGACGCTGCGGGCCGCCTCAATGATCTGTTCCAGCGGCGGGCATACGCCCAGCGCGTTGGACATCTGGCTGATGGCCACCATGCGCGTGCGCGGGCCGAGCAAGCTGGCAAACGCGGTCATGTCGATCTGGCCGTCTTCTTGCAGCGGAATCGGCCTGATGACGGCGCCCGTGCGCTGCGCAATCAACTGCCACGGCACGATATTGGCGTGGTGTTCCAGGGTAGAAAGAATAATCTCGTCGCCAGCCTTGAGCTGACTACCGCCCCAGCTGTAAGCCACCAGATTGATGGCCTCCGTGGCGCCGCGGGTAAATACGATTTCCTGCGCACTGGCATTGATAAAACGCGCTACGGTGTTGCGTGCTGCTTCATAAGCTTCTGTTGCCGCATAACCCAGGCGGTGCCCGCCACGATGCACGTTGGCATTGCTTTCTTCATAGAAGCGTCGCTCAGCATCCAGCACCACGCCTGGCTTTTGCGTGGTGGCCGCGTTGTCCAGCCAGACCAGGTCCGGGTTGGCGGCCAGCAGCGGAAAAGAGGCCCGGTCGGGCAGCGACGAGTGATCCATGGGTGCGTACAGAAAGTGAAGCAATAGATGCGCATTGTATAATGCGCCGATGGCTTACAAACAACCGATCTCCGTCCTTGTCGTTATCCACACGCCTGATCTGAAAATCCTGCTGCTGGAGCGCAAGGGTTACCAGGATGGCTGGCAATCCGTCACGGGCAGTCGCGAGGGCGAAGAACTGTTGCCGGATACGGCCCACCGCGAGGTGTTTGAAGAAACGGGGCTGGATACCAATCGCTATGACCTGGCGGACTGGCATTACAGCTCCGACTATGAAATCTACCCGGTCTGGCGCCACCGTTATGCGCCGGGTGTGACCACCAATACGGAGCACGTGTTCAGTCTGGAAGTGCCATTTGAACTGGATATCACGCTGGCGCCGGATGAACACACCCGCTATCGCTGGGTGACCTGGCAGGTGGCGGCAGAAATGGTGTTTTCGCCGTCGAATGCCGAGGCGATCCGCACGCTTGCCGAACGTCGTCAGGGGTAACGCCAGGCGCTTGCTGCCCGTCAGCTTCATCCCCATCTTTCTCGTAATAAGTCACGCTGCAGAACCTTCGCTGACCCGTCTGTCAAACCTGACGTTGTCAGTGATAACCCGCTAAAAACCGGCCGGGCTGAGTGCTACGATGATCTCGTACACCTCAGGCAAAACATGCCGGCCCTGATCGTCATAACGATATAAAGCGCTGATCTGGTTATGGAAAGAAGAATCAAGGTTGCCTCCTACAACATCCACAAGGGCCTCTCGCCGCTGAACCGCCGGCTGGTGGTGCATGACGTGCGTCATGCGCTGCATAACCTGGCGCCGGATGTAGTGTTCCTGCAAGAAGTGCAGGGCGAGCACAGTACCCGCGCGCGCAAGTTCAACTACTGGCCGACCACGCCACAGCATGAATATCTGGCGGGCGACGATCTTTCGTTTGCCTACGGCCGCAACGCGATCCATCGCCTTGGTCACCATGGCAACGCGGTGCTGTCACGTTTTCCGATCAGCCGCTGGGGCAATCACGACATCACGCTCAACCGCTTTGAAAAACGTGGTTTGCTGCATTGTGTGCTGGAGATTCCCAGCTGGAATGTGCCTTTGCATGCGTTCTGCGTGCATTTGAACCTGCTGGCGCGGGATCGACGCAAGCAACTGGCGGCGATGGTGGAACAGATTCAGGACGAAGTGCCGAGGAACGCGCCGCTGGTGATTGCCGGCGACTTCAATGACTGGCGCCGCGAGGCGACCCGGATTCTGGGTTCCGAGCTGCATGTGATTGAAGCGTTTGAAACCATGCATGGCTCGCCCGCCCGCAGTTTTCCGGTGCGCTTGCCGGTGCTGTCGCTTGATCGCATCTACGTGCGCGGCTTCGGCATTGAAGTGGCTGATGTGCTGGGTGGCCAGCCCTGGTCGCATTTATCGGATCACGCCCCGCTGTACACTGTGCTGCGGCGGGGTTGAGTATGGACGGCTACCTGTCTGGTAACCGCATCAAGCTTCTCAAAAATGGCGCAGAGTATTTTCCGGAATTGTTAGGTGCCATCGCGCACGCAGAGCGCGAAATCTTCCTGGAAAGCTATCTGTTTGAGCTGGACATCATTGGCGAAGCCGTGTGCGAAGCGCTAATGAAAGCCGTGCAGCGCGGCGTAGAAGTCAAAATGCAGCTGGACGGCTTTGGTGCCCGCAAGTTTCCGGATGCCTGGAAAATGCGGCTGGCCGAGGCCGGCGTGTGGTTGCTGTTTTTCCGGCCAGAAGTCAAAGCCTTGTCGTTCAATCGCCAGCGCTTGCGGCGGCTGCATCGCAAACTGGTCGTCGTCGATGGCGTGCTGGCGTTTGCGGGCGGCATCAATATCCTGTCTGACTACACCGGCCAGCCCGGGCCGGAACCGCGCTACGACTATATGGTGGAAGTGCGTGGCCCGGTGGTGACCACCATGCATGAGGCCGCCGACCGGCTCTGGCGCCATACCGCCTGGGTGCAGGTGGAGCCCGACTGGGCCAGGACCAGCCGCGACAAACCGCCGTATGAAGAGGCGGGCGGGGCGCTGGCGCGGTTTGATATCCGCGACAATCTACGCAACCGTCATACCATCGAGCGCGAATATCTGGAGACCATCGAGGCCGCCACGGATGAAATCCTGATTGCCTGCGCGTATTTCTTGCCGGGCTACCGTTTTCGCCATGCGCTGATCGATGCTGCAGCCCGTGGCGTAAAAGTGGTGCTGCTGCTGCAGGGCACGCTGGATCACGCGTTGCTGCAATATGCCAGTCGGGCGTTCTTTCGCCAGTTTATCGAGGCAGGCATAGAGATTCACGAGTACGTCAGCGGCTATATGCATGCCAAAGTGGCGGTCATTGACGGCGCCTGGGCGACGGTGGGGTCGTCCAATATTGATCCGTTCAGCCTGTTGCTGGCGCGTGAAGGAAATGTGTTTGTGCGCGATAAGGATTTTGCCGGCACGCTGGCACAAGACGTGCGCAATACAATTGAAAACTCGGCACGACCGGTGCAATTGCCGGCCAGATTGCGCGGGCCATCGGGCTGGCGTATCAAGCCCTGGCTCAGTTACGGAATTGTCCGGTTTTTGATGGCGGTATCCGGTTACGGGGGCGAGCGTTACCTGAAATAAAATATGAATACAAAACAGGTGACGTAGTTCACTTTGATGCGTTGAAATCGGCCGCTTGTCGGCCATTTTTTATGCGCGCTTCTCCAATTGTATCGAAAGGTTATGGGTGATTGACGCCGTAATTGCCGCTGCGTAGATTTCGCCAAAAAAGACAACCGCACATAACAAAGTCACCGCAATAGCTACCCGTTGGCGCGGTCTACAAACATTCAATCAGGAGTCCTGATCATGAACAAAATGATGCGAGTTGTTGCTGCTGTTATCTCTGCCGGTGCCATTTTTGCGCCGCTGTCGGCCCACGCTGATACCCCGGGCCCGCACCCGTATTACCTGCACGCATTGAGCGATCTGCGCGACGCGCGTGGTTATCTGGATCGCATTGATTCCAGTCAGGTGCAAAAAGACGAAGTGAAAGCGCTGGAAGAAATTGACGCGGCCATTGGTGAAATGAAACATGCTGCGATCGACGACGGCAAGGATATTCATGACCATATGCCGGTCGATGCCAATCTCAAGCATACCGACCGTTTTCACAAAGCGCTGGAATTGCTGAATCGCGCAGAGCAAGACGTATCGCATCAAGAAAGCGATCCGGCTGCGATCGAATTGCAGGCGCGCGTATTACACCATATTCATGAAGCGCATCACGCTGTGGATCGCGCAATCAATGCCGCACTGGAATAAACCGGATTAATCCGGAAATGGCGCATTAAACACCGCCAATCAAAAAGGCCGCAATTGCGGCCTTTTTGATTGGGTAAACCGCAAGCAATATTTATTCAGATGCGGGCTGGTCTTTCTGGCCGGGTGGCGGCACCACACGCTCGAACTCAACAGCGGCACGCAAGACGCCGCGCAGCATATCCACTTCTTCCTGATCCAGCTGGGCGCGCTGCACAATGCGGCGCACGCGCGGCATCAGGCGCTTGGGGTTTTTGGTGCGCAAGAAACCAATGGTGATCAGCGTGCGTTCCAGGTGCTCATAAAAAAGCTCCATGTATTCATGGCTGGGCAGGGTGCGTTTTTCTTCCAGGTGGCTCACGTCATCCAGCAGCGCCGCGCGCAATTCGTAGCACAGCACCTGCACGGCTTGCGCCAGGTTCAGGCTGGAATACACGGGGTTGGTTGGAATGGTGACAAGCCGGTTGCACTGGCGCACTTCATCAATGGTCATGCCATTGGTTTCGTTGCCGAAGACGAGGGCGATCGTGCCGCCGCTGGTGGCTTCTTGCAAAAGCTCCGGCACCAGTTGCCGCGGCGTGTGCAAGGGCTGGACCAGTTCGCGCCGGCGTGCGGTCATGGCCACTTGCAGCGTGGTGCCCGCCAGCGCTTCTTCCAGCGTGTTCACGACGGTGGCGTTGTCGAGTACATCATCGGCGCTGCTGGCGAGCGAGCGCGCCACGTCCGACGGGTATTCTTTCGGGTTCACCAGATAAAGGTGCGACAAACCCATGGTTTTCATGGCGCGGGCGGTAGACCCGATGTTGCCGGGGTGCGAGGTATTGCACAGCACGACGCGAAACGCGGCGAGCGTGTGGTTGGCGGCAAGGCCGGCTTCAGGAAGATCAGTCAGTTCAGTCATTCGGGGCGTATCAAGGCGTTTTTTGGTTGGCGCTGACAAAAGGGCCGGAAATTCAGTACAATAGCGGCTATAGTTGTTTTCGATCTTTACAGGCTGATCCGTGACGCACTTCGCGCCGCCCGGGATCAGTGACAATCTGCATCGTCATGCATGGGCCGCTGGCCGCTTTGCCATTGTGTAATGGCATTGCAGGTTGCGCGTTTCAATCAGCCTGTTTCAATCTGCCAGGGGTAAGTTCATGCATCCGATGCTCAATACGGCCGTTCGTGCCGCTCGCCGTGCCGCTTCCGTCATCCAGCGCGCATCCAATAATCTCGATCTGATCACGCCAGAGAAGAAAGGCCACAACGACTTTGTGTCTGAAGTGGACCGCGCTGCTGAACGTGCCATCATCGAAACCATTCTGGAAGCCTATCCCAAGCACGCCATTCTAGCAGAGGAGTCCGGTGCGACCGGTAATTCCGAATTCGAATGGATCATCGACCCGCTTGATGGCACCACCAACTTCCTGCACGGCTTTCCGCAATATGCGGTGTCGATTGCCCTGGCACACAAAGGTGTCGTGACGCAGGCCGTGGTGTACGACCCGAACCGCAACGATCTGTTTACCGCCACCCGTGGCGTGGGCGCGTTCCTGAATGATCGCCGTATCCGCGTTTCCAAGGTGCGTGAACTGTCTGATGCGCTGGTGGGTACCGGCTTTCCGTATACCGACTTCAAGCATCTGGATACCTACCTGAACATTTTCCGCGAAATGGCGCAGAAAGCTGCGGGCGTGCGTCGCCCGGGCGCAGCCGCGCTGGATCTGGCCTATGTGGCTTGCGGTCAGTTTGACGGTTTCTTTGAGTTTGGCCTGAAGACGGTTGATATCGCCGCGGGCTCTTTGCTGGTGCAAGAGGCCGGTGGTCTGATTACCGACGTTGAAGGTGGCGAAAACTACTTGCAGACCGGTGATGTGATCTGCGGTACGCCGCGCGTGTTTGGCCAGATGCTGCAACTGATCAAGCCGCACCTGAAGTAAGCGTCAAACCAGAACGGTGATCCGGCCATGACTGCGCCAGATGCCGATTCCCGCCTGGCGGCGCTCAACGCCGCCTACATGGCCACCCGCTATGTTGTGCCCGCACTGGGCCTGACATTGCGGGTTGGCCAACACTCCCCGGAACTGGATGCCGTACTGCGTCAGCACGATGCGCACGGCTGGATGTTCATCTCTGCGTGTAACCCATACTCCCGCGCCGTGCTGTGCCAGCACGAGAACCTTGCACGCCACCAGAATCTGCTTGATGCCCTGAACACGGCCGGACTGGTCTTCTTTGAAGGCTTTGGCGAGGGCGATGACGGCCAGTGGCCGGCCGAACCCTCTGCGCTGGTGCTGGCGGTCGATGCGCCTGCCGCTGCGGCATGGGGTCAGCGTTTTGAGCAAAACGCCGTGCTATCAGGCACCTTGGGCGGCGCTGCCGGTTTGCTCTGGTGTCTGCCCGCAGACGCCTGATTGCGGTTTCAAAAATACAAAACCGCAATAAACCGCATTAATTTGCACAATCTGGCATGGCCGGACTAGAATGTCCGCATGTTTACTGAAGAACGCCATCAAACCATTCTTGATTACCTGGCCGAAACCGGCCGGGTGACGGTGCTTGAGCTCGCCCAGCGGCTGCAGGTGTCAGACGACACGGTGCGCCGTGATTTGCGTGCGCTGGATGAACTGGGCTTTTTGCAAAAAACCCACGGCGGTGCGGTGTCGCTGGAAGTGCCGCGCATGGCGCGGGCGCAGCGCGCCCAGGTGCTGCCGCAGGTCAAGCAGCAACTGGCGCAAGCAGTCATTGAACAGATTGAACCGGGCCAGACGCTGATGCTTGATGCCGGGCAAAGCGTACTGGCCGTGGCGCAAGCCCTGCCGGATGTGCCGCTCACCGTGATCACGCATGCGCTGGATATTGCCAATGCATTAAGCCAGCGCCCGCAAATACGCCTGATTCTGGCGGGTGGCCTGTGGGATGCACGCCAGCGCTTGTTTACCGGCACGCAAACCGTGGCGCAGATCCAGTCGCTGCGGGCTGACTGGGCCATCATGGGGGCGTGCGCGGTACATGAAAAACTCGGCCTGACCGCCAGTGATGCCGCCGATGCCGAAGTCAAACGCGCCATGCTGGCGGCCAGCGCCCAGGCCATGCTGGTGGCTGATCACAGCAAGACTGGCCGTAGCGAACCCTTTTTTGTCTGCCCTGTGCCGCATTTTACCCACTGGTTTACTGATCGCACGCCCGGCTGGGCGAATGCGCCGGCGGGTTTGCGGGTGATCGGGGCAGGGCATGTTTCTACAAATACGGAGAAAACCGCATGAATCGACTCAAAGTTGCACTGGTGGGCTACGGCTACGCCGGTAAAACCTTTCACGCCCCGCTGATCGTGGCCTCGCCCGGCCTGCAACTGGCCACAGTGGTATCCAGCGATGCGGGCAAAGTCCATGCGGATTACCCGGACGTCAACGTGGTAGCGCACGCCCGCGAAGCGCTGGCCGATCCGCAGATTGATCTGGTGGTGATCGCCGCACCCAATGACCAGCATTTTCCGCTGGCACAAGCCGCCCTGGCCGCAGGCAAGCATGTGGTGGTCGACAAACCGTTCACGACCACGCTGGCCGAAGCCCGCAGCCTGATCGCCCAGGCTAGGGAAGTGGGCAAGGTGTTGTCGGTATTCCAGAATCGCCGCTGGGATGCGGATTTTCTGACTGTGAAAAAACTGCTGGCCGATGATGATCTGGGCCGCGTGGTGCATTTTGAATCGCACTTTGACCGGTTCCGCCCGGTAGTGCGCCAGCGCTGGCGCGAAGCCGCCGGGCTGGGTAATGGCCTGTGGTTTGACCTGGGTCCGCACCTGGTCGATCAGGCACTGCAACTGTTTGGCACGCCAGAAGCGGTGTATGCCGATATGGCCATCATGCGTGATGACGCGGTGGCGACCGATTATT
The DNA here is from genome assembly GCF_014645535.1 of Silvimonas iriomotensis. Taxonomy (NCBI): domain Bacteria; kingdom Pseudomonadati; phylum Pseudomonadota; class Betaproteobacteria; order Neisseriales; family Chitinibacteraceae; genus Silvimonas; species Silvimonas iriomotensis. The sequence goes on along the minus strand of NZ_BMLX01000001.1, from coordinate 1,106,293 downwards.
TCCACGTTATCCTGCGTTATGAAGGCCTGCGCGTGATCCTGCATGGCAGCACGCTGGTGGCCGGTGGCCCGCGCTTTGTCATTCATGGCGACAAGCGCAGCTTTATCAAGCAGGGCCTGGATACCCAGGAAAGCCAGCTCAAGGCCGGTGGCAAGCCGGGTGATGCCGGTTGGGGTCAGGATGCGCTGGATGGCTCGTTGATCACCAGTGTGAACGACATCGAAGAAACTGAAGTGGTCAGCACACAAGTGGGCGACTATCGCGCGTATTACAACGGCGTGGCGGCAGCCATTGCCGCTGGCGAACCCAACCCGGTGTCCGGCGAAGAAGCGCTGGCCGTCATGGCGATCATCGAACTGGCCCACACCAGCGCCACTATGCAGCGCGAACTGCCGTTTACGGTTTGATACCAGAGGGGAAGTGCATGACCGATTTTGCCAAAGACCTGGCCGCGATCAAGCGCCAGGAAGAAGTGCTGCAGTTTGACCGGTTCGATACCGATGAAGCCTGGAAGCTGGGCTGCCGCCTGCGTGATATGGCCGTGGCGCGCAAGGCGCCAATCACCATTGAAATCACGCTTAATGGCCAGCGTCTGTTTTACGTCTCCATGCCCGGCACGACGCCGGTGAATGATGACTGGGTGCGTCGCAAACGCAATGTGGTCGAACTGCATCATCACAGCACGTATTTTATTGGCCAGGGTTGCCGGCAATCCGGTATGACCCTGACTGACAAAATCGGCGTGCCGCTGGCCGACTACGCCACCAACGGCGGCGCTTTTCCCCTGTTGATCAAAGGCGCGGGCTGCGTGGGTAGTGTGATTGTGTCCGGTCTGGCGCAGCGTGACGATCACGGCTTTGTGGTCGAAGCGCTGGCAGCGCACCTGGGGGTGTCGCTGGACGGGTTGATGCTGGATTGATGTAGTTGTTGATTGAAAAAAAGCCCGCTGATGCGGGCTTTTTTTGTGGTCTGGTCTGCCTTGATCAGGTAAAGGCAACTTATGTTGGCAGTGTATGCACCTGCATGACCTTGGGTCGCCGGCCGTGCAGGGTGGATTGCCACAAGTCATAAGCCATCTGCGCACGCAGCCAGCTTTCCGCGCTGGGGCCAGCGTCGGGGCCGCCCAGCCAGCTTTCAAGTCGCAGAGCCATTTCGGTCGATATACCGGCATGGCCATGCAGAATGCGTGACAGGGCGGCGCGGGTTACCCCGAGTTCAATGGCGGCCTGGCTGACGGTAAGGTCCAGTGCGGGCAGGATATCTTCACGAAGTGCTTCGCCGGGGTGCGGCGGGTTGTGCATGGCGCTGGGCATCAATGGTAGTCCTGATCATCAACAAGCTCGGCGTGGCCGCTTTCAAGCCGGAAAGTCATGCGCCAGCTGCCAGACACGGTGACGGCCCAGTGGCCGGCCAAATGACCTGTCAGTGCATGCAGGCGCCAGCCGGGCAGGTTCATGTCTTGCGGATGGAGTGCCACATCGAGTCGGGCAAGTTGTCTGCCCGGTCGCCCGGCGTGCGATGGCTGAATGCCCGCCGTGCTACCGGTCTCAAAAAACTGACGAAGGCCTTTGTGCCTGAAGTGCTTGATCATGGCACAAAGCGGATAGCGTAACTATACGCCTGTTTGTGCGCTAAATCAGTATTGACGCCCAAAAGAGGGGTGTTATTCCGTCATCGCCAGCGCCTGACGCGCTGATTCTTCATCCGTCACCAGCCCTGACAACCATTTCCCGCGCAGTGCTGCGTTCAATGCGGCGTATTTGCTGGCGCCACCGGCAAAGGCGATCACCGGGCGTTCCACGGCGGTGGGCAATTGCAGGCTGGTGACGCGGTCGGTGATGGGCGAGGAGATGGGCCGGCCTTCGTGATTGACGGCATGACCAATGATTTCACCGGCCGCGCCCTCAGAAACCAGCTGGCCGATCTCTTCTTTGCTCAAGAAACCATCTTCTTCCAGCGGGCAGCCCGGGCCGACTGAGCCGATGCCGATAAAAGTCACGTCTGCGTGGGCAGACAACTCGCTCACTACGCGGTACACGCGGTGGCTGCACCACTGGCGGCAGTCTTCGGCGCTGTCGGCAATCAGCGGGGCGGGCAGCATGAAGTATTTGCTGCCGGTTTTCTCTGCAGTACGCAGCGCTACGTCGTAGCGGTTGGAAGCGCCGTCAGTGGCAATGGCGCCGACCATCGAGACGATGCGATGTTGCGGGCGCTCGATCTCTGTCAATTCGTCGATCACGGCCTTGAGGGTCCGGCCAGAGCCCAGATTCACCACGATCGGGGTTTCGGACTGCAAGAACTGCGTCATGACCTCGGCGCCCGCCACGGCCAGCATGCGGCGCAGGCCTTCAGATTCACCGCTGGCAGGCACCACGCGGCACAGGCTCAAGCCAAAGCGAGCTTTCATCTGCTCGGCCAAGGCCAGGCAGTCGGTGATTTCATGCTGCACGCTGACCCGTACCAGGCCTTGTTCTACGGCGTACGCCACGAGGCGCTGTGCCATCTGGCGCGAGATGCCCAGGTGATCGGCGATCTCATGCTGGGTGTTGTTGGCAACGTAATACATCCACGCGGCCCGCGCGGCCTGATCCAGTTTTTCTTGCTGTTTAGACATCGATTGCTCCGTGATGCAGGTCTGGCGCTGGCTGGCGGCAGACGGCGCTTGCCGATTGTAGCCATTTCAGCGGCCGTGCGGCAGTCACTGCGCGGCCGGGTGTGGTGCGCAAGACAAGTGCATAAAAGTGGCATTTGCTCTAAATGTGGGCAAAAGCTTGACATTGCGCAAGTGATGTTTGATTATTTGCTCGTGTAGTGATTAATTGCTCACTACGCGATGGCGAAAACCCAGGCCTGCCAGCCTGTCAGGCATGACAACGCTGCTGCATTTGACAGTCGCAAAGACCTTGAGCAAGAAGAAAATGGGGTTAAAGCACAGCAAATTGCAGTTAATGTGCGGTCTTTTTGCGTCATCAGAACTCGAACGACACGACGGATATGCCGCGCCGCGCTTGATGGCAGTTGCATAAAACAACGTCGGCAATGCGGTACCCAGCAAGCAGGAGCGGGTCGATGAATGCACCATATTGGTGTCAGAAGGCTACAAAAAATGTAGTCGGCACCGCGTTCATCGCCCAACGTACAAACGTTTGGAGAGACAAAGCATGAAACGCAATGCCATGATTTGCGCCGTGAGCGCGGCCACCTTTGCCGCGGCCGGTTTTGCCAGCGCCGCCACCGTGACCATCGCCACCATCAACAACCCGGACATGATCGAACTGCAAAAGCTCTCGAAGCAGTTCGAAGCCGCCAATCCGGATATCCAGCTCAAGTGGGTGACGCTGGAAGAAAACGTACTGCGCCAGCGCGTGACCACCGACATTGCCACCGGTTCGGGCCAGTTTGACCTGATGACCATTGGTGCGTACGAAACCCCGATCTGGGCCAAGAAAGGCTGGCTGACCCCGCTGAACCTGCCGGGCAGTTACGACGTCAACGACGTGATCAAGCCCGTGCGTGACGGCTTGTCGCTCAATGGCAAGCTCTACGCTGTGCCGTTTTATTCTGAAAGCTCCATGACCTACTACCGCAAAGACTTGTTCGATGCCAAAGGTCTGAAGATGCCGGAACAGCCGACCTGGAACGATATCTCTGGCTTTGCGGCCAAGCTCACTGATAAAGCCAATGGCGTGTATGGCATTTGTTTGCGTGGTCAGGCCGGTTGGGGCGAAAACATGGCGCTGGTCGGCACCATGGTCAATACCTTTGGTGGCCGCTGGTTTGACGAGAACTGGAAGCCCACCATTGATACGCCCGAGTGGAAAAAAGCCGTCACCACTTATGTGGATATCCTGAACAAATACGGCCCTCCGGGCGCCAGTGCCAACGGTTTCAATGAAAACCTGGTGCTGTTTGGCAGCGGCAAGTGTGCCATGTGGATCGACGCCACCGTCGCCGCCGGCATGCTGTACAACGGCAAGGAATCCAAGGTGTCCGATAAGGTCGCCTTCGCCCAGGCCCCGATCGGCACCACGCCGAAGGGCGCGCACTGGCAGTGGATGTGGTCGCTGGCGGTGCCCAAGTCGTCCAAGAACCAGGACGCTGCGCAGAAATTTGCCGCGTGGGCGACCAGCAAGGAATACATCGGGCTGGTGGCCAAGGATCTGGGCTGGGCTTCGGTGCCGTCCGGTACGCGTGAATCCACCTACGCCAATCCGGAATACCAGAAAGCCGCGCCGTTTGCTGCCTTTGTGCTGAACGCCATCAAGACGGCCAACCCGACTGACGCCACCGTGCAGAAAGTGCCTTATATCGGCATCCAGTTCGCCACCATTCCAGAGTTCCAGTCCATCGGTACTGTGGTTGGCCAGCAAGTGGCCGGCGCACTGACAGGCAAGAGCTCGGTCGACGCCGCGCTCAAGTCATCGCAAGCGCTGGCCGAACGCGCCATGCGCCAGGCGGGTTATCTGAAGTAATGCGTGAGGCGTGAGGAGGGAGGCGAGGGGCCAGGTGTGCCCTCCTGATGCCTTCCTCTCTTGCTCCATCGGGTGAGGGATGAGGTGCCGTGGCAAGACCATGCCGCAGGTTTTTTGCGCCTCAGCCCTTACGCCTTACCCCTTACTCACCGTAGGTGTCCCATGACTCAACACGTTCTTGAAGCCCTGCCAGCGGGTACGGCGGCTGCAGTGGCGCCTGCGCCCCGGCGCAAGCCGGTGACACCGCTGGCCAGGTTGCTGCTTACGCCATCGGTGGCCGTCCTCTTTTTGTGGATGATCGTGCCGCTGGCCATGACGCTGTATTTTTCTGTGATCCGTTACAACCTGCTCAGCCCGGATCAGACCGGCTTTGTCGGCCTGGATAACTACAAATACCTGCTGGAAGACCCGACTTTCTGGCCCTCGATCGGCCGCACGCTGGTACTGATTGGCTCGGTACTGGCGATCTCTGTCATTGGCGGCACGCTGGTGGCGGTGTTGTTTGACCAACCCTTTGCAGGCCGCGGTATCGCCCGACTCCTTGTTATCGCGCCTTTTTTTGTGATGCCCACGGTCAGCGCGCTGATCTGGAAAAACATGGTGCTGCATCCGGTGTACGGCTTGTGGGCGGGGATATTCCGCCACCTGGGCCTGCAGCCCATCGACTGGCTGGCGGATTACCCCATGTGGTCGGTGATCGTGATGGTGGCGTGGCAGTGGTTGCCGTTTGCCTTCCTGATTTTGCTGACGTCGCTGCAATCACTGGATACCGAGCAAAAAGAAGCCGCGCAGCTGGATGGCGCCGGCTCCGTGCGCATCTTTGTCTACATCACGCTGCCGCACCTGTCGCGCGCTATTGCCGTGGTGATCATGATCGAGACCATCTTCCTGCTGTCGATCTTTGCCGAGATTTTCACCTCTACCGCAGGCGGCCCGGGCAATGAAACCACCACGCTGACCTGGCTGATTTACTCGATTGGTCTGCAACAGTTTGATATCGGGATTGCCTCGGCCGGCGGTGTCATTGCCGTGGTGCTGGCCAATATCGTGTCGATCTTCCTTGTGCGCATGCTCGCCAGAAACCTCAAAGGGGAGTACGACAAATGAATGACAAAGCCCCGATCTGGGTCGGCGTGCTGGGCTGGGCGGTCGCGCTGGTCATCTTCATGCCCATCTTCATCATCGCCATTACCGCGTTCAAAACCGAGCAGGATGCGTACTCGCTCAGCCTGGTGTTCACGCCCACCCTGCAAAGCTTTCATGAGGTCTTCGAGCGCAGCCATTACCTGTCGTTTGTCACCAACTCGGTGATTGTGTCGTTTGGCTCGACCTTGCTCTCGCTGGCGATTGCCATTCCGGCGGCGTATTCACTGGCGTTTTTCCCGGGCCCGCGTGCCCAGAAAACGCTGTTGTGGATGCTCTCGACCAAAATGATGCCGGCCGTGGGTGTGCTGATCCCGATCTATCTGCTGGCCAAAAATAGCGGCTTGCTCGATAGCGTGACCGGCCTTGTGATCATCTACACCCTGATCAATCTGCCGATTGCCGTGTGGATGGCCTTTACCTATTTCAACGAAGTCCCCAAGGAAATCCTGGAAGCCGCGCGCATTGATGGCGCCAGCGCCTGGCAGGAAATGCTGCACCTGCTGTTGCCAACGTCCTTACCCGGTTTGGCATCTACCGCGCTGTTGCTGGTGATCCTGTCGTGGAACGAGGCGTTCTGGAGCCTCAATCTGTCCAGCTCCAGTGCTGCGCCGCTGACCGTGTTCATTGCCTCGTATTCCAATCCGGAAGGCTTGTTCTGGGCCAAGCTCTCAGCTGCCTCTTTGCTGGCCGTGGCGCCCATTCTGTGCCTGGGCTGGATCGCGCAAAAGCAACTGGTACGCGGCATGACCTTCGGGGCCGTGAAATGACCCTGAAGCACCTGATCTGCGATTGCGACGGCGTCTTGCTCGATAGCGAAAGCGTGGCGCTGGCCGCCATTCTGGACGGCCTTTCCGGGCGTATGGAGCGCGCGCAGCTTGATGCCTTTCTGCGGCCGCGCCTGGGTATGACCCTGCACCACATCGCAGACGACATGGCGCGCGTGCTGGGCCTGCATCTGACACATGACGAGACGATGCATCTGGAAGCATCAGTAGAAGACCGCTGCATCGTCGAAGCCCAGGCCATTGATGGCGTGCGCAATGCGCTGCGCAAGGTGGCCCTGCCCATGGCGGTGGCCAGCAACAGCAGCCAGCCGCGGGTTGAGGCCGGTTTGCGCAATGCCGGACTGTGGACGCTGTTTGCCGGCCGTATCTACACGCCAGGCCGTGGTTTGCGCCCCAAGCCCGCGCCAGACCTGTACCGCGCGGCCTGCCAGGGTTTGACGGCGGATCCGGCCACCACGCTGGTGCTGGAAGACAGCGTGGCCGGCGTCACCGCGGCGCGCGCGGCCGGGTTGACGGTGCTGGGTTTTGTCGGCGCCCGCCATGGCGAGCCCGCAGCAGCCCAACGTCTGCGTGATGCCGGTGCAACCGATGTTTTTGACGATATGACGACGTTGCCGGCGCGCCTTGCCGCCTGGCATTAACAGACACCAGCGGCCCGCGCCAGTACGTGCGGGCCGGTCAAGAGAAAGGAGCCTGAGATGGCCAGCATGACCTTGCGGGATGTGCAAAAGAGTTACGAGTCGGTTGAAGTCTTGCGCAATATCAATCTGGATATCGCAGATGGCGAGTTTGTGGTGTTCGTCGGCCCGTCTGGCTGCGGCAAATCCACGCTGCTGCGCATGATTGCCGGGCTGGAAGAAATCACCGGCGGCGAGTTGCAAATTGGCGGCACCCGCATGAACGACGTGCCCGCCAGCAAGCGCGGCATCGCCATGGTGTTCCAGAGCTACGCGCTGTACCCGCACATGACGCTGTACAACAACATGGCGTTTGGCTTGAAGATTGCCGGCAAATCCAGAGAAGAAATCGATGTGGCGGTGAAGCACGCCGCCAAAATCCTGCATATCGACCATTTGCTGGATCGCAAACCCAAGGCGCTTTCCGGCGGGCAACGGCAGCGTGTGGCGATTGGCCGCGCCATCACCCGCGAGCCCTCTGTGTTTCTGTTTGATGAGCCGCTATCCAATCTGGATGCCGCGCTGCGCGTAAAAATGCGGCTGGAGTTCGCCAAGCTGCACGACGATCTGAAGACCACCATGATTTACGTGACGCACGATCAGGTGGAAGCCATGACGCTGGCCGACAAGATCGTCGTGTTGTCGGCCGGGCGGATTGAGCAGGTCGGCTCGCCGCATACGCTGTACCACCATCCGGCCAACCGTTTTGTCGCCGGGTTTATCGGCTCGCCCAAGATGAATTTCATTGAAGGCGAGGTCGCCGGCATTGGCCCGGATCACGTCAAGGTGCAACTGGCCGGCGGGGTGCAACTGGTTGCCGTTGATGGCAGCGGTTTGAAGGTGGGCGACAAGGTCACGGTCGGCATTCGCCCGGAACATGTGGCCATTGATGGCGCGGGCCAGATTCAGGCCACGGTGACCGCTCAGGAGTCTTTGGGCGATCACGCTTTTGTGTATGCCACGTATGCCGGTGCGCCGGATGGCCTGATCCTGCGCGTGCCGGACGAAGACGAATACGTGCACGGCAGCACCGTACAACTGTATGCCGACCCCAATCGTTGCCACTTGTTTGCCGCCGACGGCAGCGCCTGCCCGCGGGTCAAGCTGCAGGCCGCGGCGTAACGCCCCAACCGAATGATCGCCACACGTGACAAGCCGGGCCAGACGGTGCCGGGCAGGGCGCGTGCGGCCGCAAGACCGCCAAAGACACAGGAGATTCATCATGAATACACATGCCAACGGGCCCTGCACCTGGTTGCACCTTGGGGCCGGCTCTTTCCATCGCGCGCATCAGGCCTGGTATCTGCACCGCCTGCGCGAGGCCGGTGATCACGGCTGGACCCTGGCACTGGGCAATATCCGCGAGGACATGTCGCCTTTGCTGGCCGCACTGGCGCGGCAGAGGGGCGAGTACACGCTGGAAACCATTACCCCGGAAGGTGTGCATCAGTATGAAACAGTGCGCTCCATCGGCAAGATCGTGCCGTGGGATGCCGAGCTTGCCGCAGTGGTCGAGGCAGGCGCCGCCGCGCAGACGCGCGTGATCTCGTTTACCGTGACCGAGGCCGGTTATTACCTGGATCAGCATTTCAAGCTGGATATCGCCAACCCGGATCTGGCGGCAGACCTGAAAGGCGGCAAACGCACCATTTACGGCGCGCTGCACGCCATTCTCAGTGCCCGCCGCGCGGCCGGCCATGGCCCGGTCACGCTGTTGAACTGCGACAACCTGCGCCACAACGGCGAACGGTTCCGCGATGGCATGCTGCAATTCCTGGCCCTGCGTGAAGAGAACGATCTGGCAGACTGGGTGACCGTGAACACCGCCAGCCCCAACTGCATGGTGGACCGCATTACCCCGCGCCCGGTGCCGGCCGTGCGGGAACGCGTCAAAGCCGCCACCGGGTTTGATGATGAAGTGCCGGTGATGGGCGAGAGCTTTATCCAGTGGGTGGTAGAAGACCACTTTATTGCCGGCCGTCCGGCGCTGGAGAACGTCGGCGTCGAGATGGTCGAATCGGTCTTGCCGTATGAAGAGGCCAAGATCCGTATCCTGAACGCCAGCCACAGCTGCATTGCCTGGGCCGGCACGCTGACCGGCCTGACGTATATCCATGAAGGCACGCACGTCCCCTCGATCCGGCAGATGGCCTACGCTTATGTCACCGAAGACGTGATCCCGTGCCTGTCACCCAGCCCGATCGATCTGGGCAAATATCGTGATGTGGTGCTGGACCGTTTTGGCAATCCGGCCATTCGCGACAGCAACCAGCGCGTGGCCGCCGATGGTTTTTCCAAAATCCCCGGCTTTATTGCGCCGACGCTGAACGAATGCTTCAAACGCGGCGCGGTGCCGGTGGCGACCGCCATGTTGCCGGCGCTCTTTTATGTGTTCTTGCAGCGCTGGGCCGCCGGCAAGTTGCCATATGAATACCAGGACGGCATTCTGGACGCCACGGCGACGCGCGCCATGCTGGCAGATGCAGACCCGATTGCCCGTTTTTGCGCTGATCCCATGCTATGGGGCGCCATTGCCGGCAAGCCGGAGTTTGTTGTGCTGATGCGTGAATCGGTCGAGCGCGTGAATGGCTGGCTGGCCGCGCAGTAAGCCGGCTGGTTCAAGCAGTCAAACTGGGCAGCACACAGGAGAAAGCATGTATCTGGGCATTGATCTGGGCACGTCTGAAGTCAAAGTTGTGCTGCTCGATAGCCGCAACAACATTGTGGCCACCGCAGGGACCACGCTGACCGTCAGCCGCCCGCATCCACGCTGGTCAGAGCAAGACCCGGCCGCGTGGTGGGATGCCACGGTCGAGGCCGTCGACAAACTGCGTGCCGCGCACCCGGCGCAGTTTGCCGAAGTGCGCGCCATTGGCCTGTCTGGCCAGATGCATGGCGCGGTGGTGCTGGATGCGGCCGACAAGGTCTTGCGCCCGGCCATCTTGTGGAACGACATGCGCGCCGCTGATGAATGCCGTGAACTGACCGAACTTGCGCCTGATCTGCATGACATTGCCGGCAACCTGGCCATGCCGGGGTTTACCGCACCCAAACTTTTGTGGCTGCGCCGGCATGAACCGGATATCTACGCCAGAACGGCGACTGTGTTGCTGCCCAAAGACTGGCTGCGCCTGAAGCTGACTGGCGAAAAAGCCTCGGACCCCTCTGACGCGGCCGGCACCTTGTGGCTGGATGTCGCCAGGCGGGACTGGTCTGACACCTTGCTGGCCGCCACCGGGCTGACCCGCGATCACATGCCCAAACTGGTGGAAGGCGATGCCGTGTCCGGCTTCCTGCGCCCGGAACTGGCCGCGCGCTGGGGTTTGTCGACCGGTGTGATGGTGGCCGGCGGTGGTGGCGACAATGCCACCAGCGCGGTTGGCATTGGGGCGACCGCGCCGGGCGACGGGTTTATTTCGCTGGGCACTTCTGGCGTCATGTTTGTGGTGAACGACCGGTTCCGGCCCAACCCGGCCTCGGCCGTGCATGCGTTCTGTCATGCCTTGCCCAATCGCTGGCACCAGATGAGCGTGGTGCTCTCTGCCGCCAGCTGCCTGCGCTGGTTGTGCCGGTTAACAAGTACCGACGAAGCGACCTTGCTGCCTGAAGTCGCGGCACTGTCGGCCGACATGCTGGATCAGTCGCCCGTGTTCTTGCCGTATCTGTCGGGCGAGCGCACGCCGCACAATGACCCGTTCGCTCAGGGCGTATTTCACGGCATGACCCACGCGACCGATCGCGCCATGCTGGGTTATTCAGTGCTTGAAGGCGTGACGTTCGCGCTCAAGGATGGTCTGGACGCGCTGAGCGAGGCGGGCACCACCGTCGATACGCTGTCGCTGATGGGGGGCGGCGCCCGCAGCCCGTACTGGGCGCAACTGATTGCAGACGTGCTTAACCTGCGCATTGTCACGCATCACGGCGGTGAGGCCGGCGGCGCGCTGGGGGCGGCGCGTCTGGGCTGGTTGTGTGCCGGCGGGAACGAGGCCGATATCTGCCAGAAGCCGCCAGTGCGCGCGGAATACCTGCCGCAAACCCAGCGGGCTGACATCCTGGCGCACCGGCTGGCGTTTTATCGCGACCTGTACCGGCAGCGGCCGCAAGCGCATCTGGTACGCGGCTGATCTGGCTTTATATTTACCCGGGTAATATTGACTGGATATTTTTATCCGGGTAAATTGTGTTCTCGCATTGATGGAGAACACGGCATGAACACGCTCAAGGCAAACGGCATTACGCTGGCCTGGGACAGTTTTGGCGACGAATCGGCAGAACCATTGTTGCTGATTGCGGGGCTGGGCACGCAAATGATCCGCTGGACCGTGCCGTTTTGTGAGGCGCTGGCCGCGCGCGGTTTCCGGGTTATCCGCTTTGATAATCGCGACACCGGCGGCTCCACCTGGTTTGATCAACACCCCGCGCTGGATTTTCCGGCACTGGCCGCCGCCTTGCAGGCCGGCAAGCCGCCCGTGCTGGCGTACCGGCTGGAAGACATGGCCGCCGATGCGGTGGGCTTGCTTGATGCGCTGGGTATCGCACAGGCGCATGTGGTGGGCCGGTCCATGGGCGGGATGATTGCGCAACTTGTCGCCAGCCATTACCCGGAGCGGGTGTTGTCGCTGACTTCGATCATGGCCAGTTCCGGCAATCCGGCATTGCCAGGTGCTGCACCAGAAGTCATGGCGCTGATGACGCGGCCCGCGCCAGACCCGCAAACCGATCTTGAAGGCTTTATTGCCCACGGTCTGGCTTTTGCGCAGCGCATCGCCGGCAAGGGGTATCCGTTCTACCCGGCGTTGCAGCGGCAATGGTTGCTGGAAGAAATTCGCCGTGGCCGCAGCACCGGTGGCTTTGCCCGGCAGCTTGCCGCGATTGCGCTCAGCGCAGACCGGCGCGCGCAATTGGCAAAGATCCGGGTGCCGTCGCTGGTATTGCACGGCACGGATGATCCGCTGTTTTTGCCGGTTTGTGCGCAAGACACCGCCAGTGCGATCCCCGGGGCGCGTCTCATGATCCTGCCTGGCATGGGTCATGACTTGCCGCTGGTCCTCTACGACACCGTGGTTGATGCCATCGCCAGACACCAAACTACGCCTGCGCAGGCCAGGGTAAACGTGACTTGAGTGCAGGGGCGCGCCTCTGGTCTAATCAGTGCATACTGATTTTCAATACGCGCGCCGGCCACAAGCCCTCAGTGCCCTGAAGTGGATACCCGCCCATGCAAAAAACCGCTTTCGCCAGTGACAACACCTCCGGCATTTGCCCGGAAGCGCTTGAATCGTTCATCGCCGCCAATACCAGCAACATGGCCTCTTACGGCAACGATGAATGGACGCGCCGCGCTTGCGATGCCATCCGTGATCTGTTCCAGACCGATTGCGACGTGTTCTTTGTCTTCAACGGCACCGCCGCCAATTCGCTGGCGCTGGCCTCGTTGTGCCAGAGTTATCACAGCATTGTCTGCCACAAGCTCTCGCACGTGGAAACCGACGAATGCGGCGGCCCGGAATTTTTCTCCAACGGCACCAAGTTGTTGCTGGCAGAAGGTGAGGACGGCAAGCTCGATGCCCGGGAAATCGCCCGCCTGGTCGCGGCCCGCACGGATATCCATTACCCCAAGCCCCGCGCCGTGACCATCACGCAATCGACGGAAGTCGGCACCGTGTATTCACTGGCAGAAGTACAGGCCATCGGCGCTGCCTGCCGTGAAATGGGCCTGGCGTTTCATATGGATGGCGCGCGCTTTGCCAATGCCGTGGCGCATCTTGGCGTCAGCCCGGCAGAACTGACCTGGCAAGCCGGCGTGGATGTACTGAGTTTTGGCGGCACCAAGATGGGCATGCCGGTGGGCGAAGCGGTGGTGTTTTTCAATCACGAACTCGCACAGGACTTTGCCTACCGCTGCAAGCAGGCCGGGCAACTGGCCTCCAAAATGCGTTTTCTGGCCGCGCCGTGGGTTGGCATGCTGCACGACAACGCCTGGACCCGCCGCGCCGCCCACGCCAACGCCATGGCCACGCGCCTGTCAGAAGCACTGGCCGCACTGCCAGGCGTCTCGCTGATGTTCCCCACGCAAGCCAACGCCGTGTTCGTCAACCTGCCCGCCAGCGCCGCGCAAGCGCTCAAGGATAACAACTGGGCGTTCTACAGCTTCATCGGCGCCGGCGGTGCGCGCTTTGTATGCTCGTGGGCGACGACGGTGGAAGAGGTTGATGCACTGATTGCGGATGTGAAAGCCGGGTTGTAATACTGGCGAATCGGTTTGCATGGTGGAGCCCATGACTGACGCACACGAGATGGAATCGCAACAAGGGCCGATGTGGCTGCGCGTGCTGCTCAAAATGGCGGAGTGGGTTGCCTTTGCTTTTCTGGGGTTGGCAGTGAGCTGGCTGGTTCACGCGCTTCTCACCAAGCCCTGATGCCCAATTGAGCACGCCGCAGAACTAACGTGCTTATTCGTGACTGGAGTAGCGACTTTTTGGCAAACGCTAGACACCAATTGACTCGGCAATTCGCATGAAGGTGCGGCAGTCTGACGGATCGTGCGGAGAGTTCTCAGTCAAGATTTGTAGTTCTGCCGATCAATACAAAAGCCATGGTGAGCAACACACCATGGCTTTTGTGCTTTAAGGGGCGTCGGCAAAAGCCGGCCAGTCACGCTAGAATACGCCCCATTTCCCCATAGACAGACCCGGCTGCCAACCCGCTGGCGGCCGCACAGGAACGCATAATCAATGGCTGTAGAACCGACCCCCAAAGCGAAATCCGGCAAGGTGGATTCGTCCACGCAACACACGCCGATGATGGCCCAGTACCTGAAACTCAAGGCAGATCATCCGGACAAGTTTGTGTTCTACCGGATGGGGGATTTCTACGAGCTGTTCTACGACGACGCGGTCAAGGCTTCCAAGCTGCTGGATATCACCCTGACCACGCGCGGGCAGTCGGCAGGTGAACCGATCCGCATGGCGGGCGTGCCGTATCACGCGGTCGAGCAATATCTGGCCAAGCTGGTGAAGTTTGGCGAGTCGGTCGCCATTTGCGAGCAGTTTGGCGATCCGGCCACGACCAAAGGCCCGGTGGAGCGTCGGGTGGTGCGGGTGGTGACACCCGGCACGCTGACGGATGCCGCCTTGCTGGATGACAAAACCGAAAACCGCATTCTGGCGCTGACGCTGGAAAAAGGCGCGCTGGGCATGGCGTGGTTGTCGCTGGCCTCCGGCGATTTTGCGCTGATGGACACCACCGTCGAAAAACTGATGTCTGAGCTGGAACGCTTGCGCCCGGCCGAGATACTGATTGCCGATGGCGCCAGCCTGGCGCTGTTCGATCAGGTCAGCGCGCCGGTGCGCCGCCTTGCGCCCTGGCAGTTTGATCGCGAAAGCGCCGCACGCAATCTCACCCGCCATTTTGCCGTGCATGATCTGGCCGGCTTTGGCGTAACCGATGAGACGCTGGCGCTGGGCCCGGCGGGGGCGTTGCTGGAATACGTGCGCAGCACGCAGGGTGGGGTGGTGCCGCAACTGGCGGGCCTGCGTGTGGAAAGCCATACGCAGTTCATTGAGCTGGATGCCGCAACACGGCGTAACCTGGAACTGACCGAAACCATTCGCGGCGAGGCCTCACCGACCTTGTTCTCGTTGCTGGATCGTTGCGCAACCGGCATGGGTTCGCGTTTGCTGCGGCACTGGCTGCATCATCCGCTGCGCCAGCATGGCCCGATTCTGGAGCGGCAAGAGGCCATTGGCGCGCTGGTCGAGAGCGGTGCGTATATCGATATTCACCGCGTGCTGGATGACGTAGCCGACATTGAACGGATTGCCAGCCGCATTGCCCTGCGCAGCGCGCGCCCGCGTGATCTGGCCAGCCTGCGTGACAGCCTGGTGTCGCTGGCCAGGTTGCCTGGCGTGTTGCCGCAGCAGCCTTTCTTTGCCGGCCTGGCACAGGCGCTGCAACCCGATCCGGCGCTGCATGCCATGCTGGCCGCGGCAATCAAGCCCGAGCCGGGTGTGGTCCTGCGGGAAGGCGGGGTGATTGCCGATGGTTTCTCGGCTGAGCTCGATGAGCTGCGCGCCATTCAGGTGGGCGGTGGCGAGTTCCTGACCCAGATGGAGGCCCGCGAGCGCGAGCGTACCGGCATTGCCAATCTGCGCGTGGAATACAACCGTGTTGCCGGGTTCTTTATTGAGGTGACCAACTCGTATCTGGATCAGGTGCCGCCGGAATATCGCCGTCGCCAGACCATGAAAAACTGCGAGCGTTTCATCACGCCGGAACTCAAGCAGTTTGAAGACAAGGCGCTCTCGGCCCAGGACCGCGCACTGGCGCTGGAAAAGCAACTGTATGAAACGCTGCTGGAAGACCTGCAAGCGCACCTGGCAGCATTGCGTCTGGCAGCCCACGCGGCTGCGACGGCAGATACGCTGGCTTGCCTGGCTGCACGTGCGGTCGAGTGCAATTATGTGGCGCCGCAGTTTGTCGATGAAACCGTGCTGCATATCGACGCTGGCCGTCATCCGGTGGTGGAAGCGCAGATTGACGATTTCATTCCCAACGGCGTGGATTTTGCGGCTACCCGCAAACTGCTGCTGATTACCGGCCCGAACATGGGCGGTAAATCGACCTACATGCGCCAGGTGGCGCTGATTGTGCTGCTGGCACATGTGGGCTCGTGGGTACCGGCAACGGCGGCGACCATTGGCCGGGTTGATCGCATCTTTACGCGGATTGGTGCATCGGACGATCTGGCCGGCGGGCGTTCGACCTTTATGGTGGAAATGACCGAAACCGCCAACATCCTTAATAACGCTGGCGAGCACTCGCTGGTGCTGATGGATGAAGTAGGGCGCGGCACGTCCACGTTCGACGGTCTGGCACTGGCCTGGGCCATTGCCCGCGCGCTGATCGAGAAAAACCGCGCCTATACGTTGTTTGCCACGCACTACTTCGAGCTCACCCGTCTGGCGCAAGACTACCCGCAGGTGGCCAACGTGCACCTGGATGCCGTCGAGCACAAAGACAAGATCGTGTTCCTGCATGCGGTGCAGGAAGGACCGGCCTCACAAAGTTATGGCGTGGCCGTGGCCAGCCTGGCTGGTGTGCCGCGCGACGTAGTGCGTCAGGCCCGTCGCAAACTGGTAGAGCTGGAACAGCACAGCGTCACCAATGGTCTGCAGGGCGATCTGTTTGCGGCGCCGTTGCCCGAGGAGCCCGAGGAAATCGCCGCTGACCCGGTGCTGGTGGCGCTGGATGAGGTCAATCCGGATGACCTTTCCCCGCGCGAAGCCTTGCAAGTTTTGTATCGCTTGAAAGCGATTTCAGACAATTTGTAACAAGGTTGCTTACGGATTGTAAGGTGGTGTGATAAGGTACACGCCCCATTGGACCGTCCGTCTATTTCCCCTATCGTTTGCAGGGTCGTTTGCTACGATTCTGGTCTGGTGACGCAACAGAGCTCAACCAAACCCTTTACGCATACCAATAAAAAAGCCTTGAGGAGTTGATTGTGAACATTGCAAGTGAGCCGGTGAATGCCCCGGCAGATGGCCCGGATCCGCTGGATTCGGGGGTTGTACGGTTTCTTGGGCTGACCGGGACGGACGACGGTATCAAGCTCAATGACATCCGCTCCAAAGCCGCCAGCGAATTAAGACGTTTCGGTGACGACCTGGGTCAGCATCTCAAAGAAATTGATATTACCGTGCCGCCAGCCGTCCAGTTACGTAGTGCCGAGGATGGCAAGGTCGCTGTTTTTGGTGACCACTTTGGTAAGGAAAAAATTGAAGCTTTCATCAACGCCGATACGCGTTTGATGAAGTGGTTCAAGGAAGTCGAAGTGCTGCACGAGATCCTGCGTCGCGCCGAGTTGCGCGGTACCGGACAAACCACCGAGGGTCAGCACTTCAATCTGGGCCTGACCAGTCTGGGCAGCATTGCTTTTTTCTCTGCTGACTGAGGCTTCAAACAGCACCGCAACAAGACCGCCAACTGGCGGTCTTTGTTTTTGTGGCCGGCCGCGCAGCGCGTCTGGTTGATATCCGCAAGCACTGGCCGGGTGTTGTTGTCGGCTCTAAGTTATAATCGTGGATTGAATTGGGGAAAGATCGCATGAAAACCACCCGCGCCCGTCGGCCGCAACCTGCCATCAGAGAGCAAAAAACCGGACAGAACCAGAAGGCTGCCGCCGGCGTTCGCCGTACGCGCACCAAAGATACGTCCGATAACTGGCACAGCGGCCCGCGTGAAGAAACCGGCGCGCGTGGTACTGCCCCCAAGGCTGCGCCGCGCTCTGGCCCGCGTGCAGCCACTACGGCCCGCCCGGCCAATACCCGCCCGACCGGTGCGGCTGGTGCCGCTGCGCCAGGCGCAGAAACCCCCGCCAGCAAGCCACGCACGGCCAAAGTGAGTGTGACCCGCGCCAAGAAAATGCTGGTGCGGCACGGCTCTGCCAAGCAGGTCGAAACCCAGAAGCAATTGCGTGCCAAGCGCCTGACTTCTGACCAGGTGGGTGAAGAGCGTCTGCAAAAAGCACTGGCGTTCAGCGGCTGGGGCTCGCGCCGCGAAGCGGAAACGTGGGTTGAGCAAGGCCGCGTTTCGGTGAACGGCAAGATTGCCGAGCTGGGCGCCAAGGTCAAGCAGGGCGACGACGTACGTGTGGATGGCAAGCGCGTGAACCTGCGCTGGGCCGATCGTCTGCCGCGTATTGTGATGTACCACAAACAAGAAGGTGAACTGGTCACGCGGGATGACCCGCAAGGCCGTGTCACCGTGTTCGACCGCCTGCCCAAGCTGGCCTCCAGCAAGTGGGTGGCCATTGGTCGCCTGGACTTCAACACCAGCGGCTTGCTGCTGTTTACCACGTCGGGCGATCTGGCCAACCGCATGATGCACCCCAGTTTTGCGGTTGAGCGTGAATACGCCGCGCGGATTCTGGGCGAGCTGACCGGCGAGCAAATGAACGAAATGACCCGCGGCATCGAACTGGATGACGGCAAAGCCCACTTTGACCATATTTCAGATTCGGGCGGCGAGGGCGTTAACCACTGGTATCGCGTGGTGCTGCGCGAAGGGCGTAACCGTGAAGTGCGCCGGATGTTCGAGCATTACGAACTCACCGTCAGCCGCCTGATGCGGGTGCGCTACGGCATGTTCCACCTGCCGGCCCGCCTGAAGCGCGGCCAGTTCTATGAACTGAACGAAACCGAAGTGCTGGCCGCCATGAAGTGGGCCGATCTGCGCATCAACGGCCAGACCAAAGATTACTGAGAAAGACCGGCCCGGTCTGATGGAAGTACATCATGAACAAGGCGTTTACCAAAGAGAGCGATGACGACGGCGATCTGCCGCCAGAACTGCAAGTGCCGGCGGGCAGCAAGAACTACATCACGCCCGGCGGCTGGAAAAAGCTGCGCGAAGAGTTGCATCACCTGGTGAACAAAGAGCGCCCGGAGCTCACCCAGGTGGTGAACTGGGCCGCCAGTAATGGTGATCGCTCTGAAAACGGTGATTATCTGTACGGCAAACGGCGGCTGCGCCAGATCGACAGCCGTATCCGCTTTCTGACCAAACGCCTTGAAAACGCCGAAGTGGTAGACCCCGAAACCCGTGAAGCCACAGACCAGGTGTTTTTCGGCGCCACCGTGACCTACGCGCGTGAAGATGGCCGCGAAGAAACCGTGAGCATCGTCGGCGTGGATGAAACCAACCCGCCACGCAACCATATCAGCTGGACTTCGCCCGTTGCCCGCGCGCTGCTCAAGGCGCGTGAGGGCGACGTGGTGTTGCTGCGCACACCGGCCGGTATTGAAGAACTGGAAGTGCTGGAAGTGATGTATGTCGCGGTAGAGACAGAGCCGGCCGCCTGATTTCACTGTTTTTGCAGCAAGCTGGCGGCGTCTGTATGCTGCCAGCATGACAGAACAAGAACTGACCGCGCCCGCCAAAGCCAGCCTGTTCCGCCGCGTCCTGCGCAATATGGCCTGCCGTATTGCGCTGGCCTCGCTGATCCTCTCCGCGCTGGGTTATTACTACAGCTACACGCGCTATCAGACCGAAGCGCTGGCCAATCTGGGCAAGTACATCGAGGCGCGCAGCCAGATTGAATCCAATCTGTTTTTGCAGGCCGAAACCAACACCAAACTCTTGCGCAACGAGTTTGTCCGCCGCTATGCGCAAATGCAAAGCAGCGATCCTGGTCCCGAGTTCCACCGCTTGTTCAAGCAAGACCGTGACGGCATGTGGCGCGTGCGGCCAGAGCTGGATGACTTCGAGTACAAAGCCACCGTCGCCATCTTGCCGCGGGTGAATCTTACCGATGAATTCATGCGGCAGGCGTTGCTGGCGTACGAGCTGTGCGGCCAGTTTGGCCAGGCCAACCGCAACCGCTATTACGACACCTTTGTTGATCTGAACGTCTCTGACGGCAGCGTGATGTTCCTGCCGGACCTGAACTACGCGCGCAATGGCTCGGTGGCGGACTTTGCGGTCGATCTGGAAACCGAACTGGGCGCTACGCCGGAGCGTAATCCGGAGCGCAAAACCTTCTGGACCGGTATTTATTTCGACAAACAGGCCATGGAATGGATGGTCTCGGTGGTGACGCCGATCGACTATCTGGGCCGCTATATTGGCGGCTCTGGCCAGGATGTGTTGCTCGATCAACTGATCCAGCGCACCAACAGCGTCAGCATTCCGGGTACCTACAACTTTATCGTGACGCGTGGCGGCCAGCTGATCGCTCATGCCGATCGCATGACGCAAATCCACCAGGCGCATGGTGAATACGATTTGCGCACGGCCAACGACCCGCTGCTGCGTGACTTGTATTACGCCGCCCTCAAGGCCACGCCCTCACAACCCTTTGTGGAATCGCCTGACGGCAAATCCTGGCTGGGCGTCTCTGGCATCTCTGGCGCGGACTGGATGTTTGTGGTGGTGTACCCCAAACGCCTGCTGCAGGAAAAAGCCGCGGTCGCCGCCAGCATGGTCTTGCTGCTGGGGCTGATTGCGCTGCTGGTAGAACTGGGCCTGCTGGCGTGGGTACTGAAGATGGATGTCGCCAGACCACTGTCGCGGCTTAAATCCGCCATCCAGACGCTGGCACACGGACAAGCCTCTGACCAGCTGGATATCCATCGCGATGACGAACTGGGCGAGCTGGCACGCAACTTTGATGCCATGGCGCAAAAAGTGGCCAATCACCGCCATCATCTGGAAGAACTGGTGGCCGAGCGTACAGCCGAACTGGCGCAGACCAATGCCGACCTGCACAGCGCCAACCAGCAACTGACGCACCTGAATGACGAAAAGAACGAACTGCTGGCCATTGCCGCGCATGACCTGAAAAACCCGGTCGCCAGCATTGGCGGCATGGCAGGCCTGGTGGCGGAAAAGCTGCACGAATGGCCGGCAGAGCGCGTGCGCACGCGCTTGTTGGGCATGCAGCAGCTGGCAGGGCGGTTGCAGCAGATCGTCAGCAACCTGCTGGATATTCACGCGCTTGAATCCGGCCAGTTCCGCGCGCATCTGGAAACCGTAGAGCTGGACCCATTGATGGCAGAGCTGCTGCAAAGCTGGGACGCGCGGCTGCAAGACAAATTCCAGCACGCCTCGTGGCTGCCCAGCGGGATATCGGTCCGGGCAGACCGTCAGGCGTTATGGCAGGTGCTCGATAATCTGTTGTCCAATGCCTCCAAATACTCGCCATCGCACAGCGCTATCACGCTGACCGCGCTGGTGCGGGGCAAAGCGGTGGAGATTCGCGTGGCGGATCAGGGCCCCGGCATCGCCTTACATGAAATGGACAAGCTCTTCTTGAAATTCAGCCGGCTCTCGGCTGTTCCGACTGGCGGCGAGCATGCCACCGGCCTGGGCTTGTCGATCGTCAAGCGCCTTGTCGAAAGCATGCACGGCACGGTGCATTGCCACAGCCAGCTGGGTAATGGCGCGACTTTTCTCGTAAACCTTCCGGTAGCCGGTTGAGGCCCCAGCGGGTAAAATGCCGCTCTTTAAAAAGTGTTTGTTCGCGGAGTTCTTCTTTCATGCGCCAGTACCTTGATTTGCTGCAACATGTGCTCGACCACGGAACGCGCAAGGAAGACCGCACCGGCACCGGCACCATCAGTTATTTCGGCGCGCAAATGCGGTTTGATCTGGCGGAAGGTTTTCCGCTGGTCACCACCAAGAAAACGCATCTGAAGTCGATCATTTACGAACTTCTGTGGTTCCTGCGCGGCGACACCAACGTGAGCTGGCTGCAGGAAAACGGCGTCACCATCTGGGACGAATGGGCCCGCGAAAATGGTGATCTGGGCCCGGTTTACGGCTACCAGTGGCGTAGCTGGCCAACGGCCGAT
Source organism: Silvimonas iriomotensis (assembly GCF_014645535.1). Lineage (NCBI taxonomy): Bacteria > Pseudomonadati > Pseudomonadota > Betaproteobacteria > Neisseriales > Chitinibacteraceae > Silvimonas > Silvimonas iriomotensis. Next base: position 1,084,859 of record NZ_BMLX01000001.1, on the reverse strand, counting down.
GGTCGCCATATCGACCAGATCAGCCAGGTGATCCAGCAGATCAAGAACAACCCGGATTCGCGCCGGCTGATTGTTTCGGCCTGGAATGTGGGTGAGATCGAGAACATGGCGCTGCCGCCATGCCACGCGTTCTTCCAGTTCTACGTGGTCAACGGCAAGCTCTCCTGCCAGTTGTATCAACGCTCTGCCGACCTGTTCCTGGGCGTGCCGTTCAATATCGCCTCCTACGCATTGCTCTTGATGATGGTGGCGCAAGTGTGCAACCTGGAACCGGGCGAGTTCGTCTGGACCGGCGGCGATTGCCATATCTATCTGAACCACATGGAGCAGGTTAAAACCCAGCTCAGCCGCGAGCCCCGCTCACGGCCAGTCATGAAGATCAACCCGGATCGCCGCAGTATCTTTGACTTTGAATACGCGGATTTCACCCTGGAAGGCTACGACCCGCACCCGGCGCTGAAAGGCGCGGTGGCCGTCTGACGCAGTCTTGCCGCTACCCCGGCCCGCCAGCGCGCGGGCCTTTTCTTTTGCGGCAAGGGCTATCATTGGTTTTGTCTCACTCACCTTGCAACAATCGCCGGCACTGACCGGCGTGGAGTACCTGTCATGAATCCCGTCGCCACTCTGGCCTGTTTGCTGCCCAAGGCAGAATTGCACCTGCATATCGAAGGTACGCTTGAGCCTGAACTGGCATTTCGCCTGGCCCAGCGCCACGGCGTCACCTTGCCCTGGCCGGACGTGGAAGCCCTGCGCGCCGCGTACAACTTTTCTGACCTGCAGTCGTTTCTGGATTTGTACTACGCCGGTGCCAACGTCTTGCGTACCGAGGCCGATTTCTACGATCTGACCCGCGCCTATCTGGAGCACGCCCACGCGGACAACCTGCGCCATGTGGAAATCTTCTTTGATCCGCAAACCCACACTGAACGCGGCGTGGCCTTTGAAGACGTGCTGGGTGGTATCCGCCGCGCCTTGCTGGAGGCCGAGCGCGAGTGGGGTATCAGTTTCCGGGTGATCATGTCGTTCTTGCGGCATTTGTCCGAAGCCGACGCCCTGGCCACGCTGGACGAAGCCCGGCCGTACCTGCATCGCATTGACGGTATCGGGCTCGACTCCAGCGAAATGGGCCACCCGCCGTCCAAATTTGCCCGCGTCTTTGCCGAATGCCGCGAACTGGGCTTGCCGGTGGTGGCGCATGCCGGTGAAGAGGGCCCGCCCGAGTACATCGAAGAAGCGCTGGATATCCTGCGCGTCAAACGCATTGACCACGGCGTGCGCGCACTGGAAAGCGACGCACTGATGACGCGCCTGGCTAACGAGCAGATCCCGCTCACTGTATGCCCGCTCTCCAACGTCAAACTCAAGGTCTACGACGATATGACCGCGCACGGCCTGCGCAAGATGCTGGCACGCGATATCAAAGTCACCATCAATTCAGATGACCCGGCCTATTTTGGCGGCTACGTGAACGACAACTTTATCGCCTGCATCGACGCGCTGGATTTGACCGCAGACGAAGTCATCAAACTGGCACGCAACAGCATTGAAGCCAGCTGGCTTGATAACGCCCGCCGGGATGCGCTGCTGGCAGAGATCGACAAGGTAGTGGTGGAGTGGCAGAGCGCGGGCCAGTAACCCACGCGTGACAAGGCCCGCCATGAGCGGGCCTTGTTGTTTGAACGCGGCTGACCTTACTTGATCACATTCAGCGCTTCGTAGCACGCGCCCATGGTGTGATAGTCGGTCTTGCCGGCGGGGGACTTCTCGTCGTCTACCTTGCCGTTTTCCGGCGTCAGGATGCGGTACCAGGCGCCGTATTTGTGGTCGACAAAGAATTCCCAGCTGTACGCCCAAATGCGCTCGTACCACTCCCAGTATCTGGCGTCACGGGTGCGCTCGGCCAGCAAGGCGGCGGCGGCGAAGGATTCTGCCTGGACCCAGAAATACTTGTCGCCGTCGTACAGCTTGCCTTCAAGGTCGTAGCCATAAACCAGACCGCCATTCTGGTGATCCCAGCCATGTTCCATGGCGCGATCAAACAGCTCGCGGGCGCGGTCCAGATGCCATTCGGCCGGGGCGTGGCGATCCAGGATCAGCAGCAGTTTGGCCCATTCGGTCTGGTGACCGGTCTGAAAACCCCACGGGCGGAAGATGTTGGTGCGGTCGCCCTTGTTGTATTCCAGATCAGGCGTCCAGTCGGTGCGAAAGTGCTCCCAGACCTGGCCACCGGTGCGGCCGGCCTGCACGATGGTGAAGTTCTTGGCCAGCGTTTTGGCGCGTTCCAGATAGCGTTGTTCGCCGGTGGCTTCATAGGCGGCCAGCATGGCCTCGCAGCCGTGCATGTTGTCGTTCTGGCCACGATAGTCATCGAGTTTCCAGTCGGCGCTGGCTTCGCTGGCGTACATGCCGTGTTCGGGCAGCCAGAAGTGCTGCTCCATCAGGTCGTAGGTTTCACCCAGCCATTGGGCTGCATTGGCGACGCCGCAGCGCACGCCGCAGGCATAAGCCAGCATTACAAAGGCAAGGCCATAGCACATGTTGCGGCCGTCTTTGACCTGGCCGTCCTGCAATTCCCAGGCGTAGCCGCCGGTCTGCGGGTTGCGGTGGACATTGCGGATGAAGTCGATGCCGTGCTGGACGCGGTCTTTGTATTCGGGCTGCTGGAATTGCAGCCAGGCCATGGCGTTATTGAAGACAAAACGGGTAGAGGAGACGAGGTGACGGGTCGATTTATCGTAAATCGTGCCGTCGTCTTTGTAGAAGTGGTAGAACCCGCCGTTCTCATCGACCGAGCGCGGATCGTAAAACGACATGGTGTGACGGATATGGTCCAGCAAAAACTGGCGACTGCGAAATTCGGGGTGATGGGTACTCATGAGGTCTCCTGCCCATAGAGGGAAGCCAAAATACGGACGGCGGAGGAAAGCGGGCGTCCATCGCAAGCGTTATGCCGCTGGTGACGCTTGCCCACTATACTTGCGTCCTTGCAATCAACTCTTTCGCGAATTCTACGGAGGCGTTGCAAAGAGGTCTGTACGGTATCCCCCCACGCTTGCCTCGTGTCAGCAAGAGAGTTAGATTTTGATAATGTAGTGATTCCATGCTGGTGACATTGTCGCTGGCAACAACTGTATAGAGGCAGGAGCGAAGATATGCGAAATCTGTTGGCGTTGGCCGTGTTGTGCGGATGCGCTGCACTGGCACAGGCCCAGATCTACAAGTGGAAGGATGCGAACGGCAATACGCAGTACTCGGATACGCCACCACCGCCGACAGCGAAAGCCCAGGTCGTGAACGTCAAGACGACCAATCTGACCAGTATTCCTGCCCAGAAGGCCGCCAGCGGGGCTGCTTCTACCGTTGCCAACGCGGCCTCTGCGCCGACCAAGGCCAGCACGCTGGATGTGACTGCTTGCAGCAACGCCCACAAGCGGCTTGAGTTCCTGCAAAACGATGCAGTTCGCCTGCGCACTATCAATGAAAAAGGCGAAGTTGAAATGATGGATACAGACAAGAAGCAGGCAGAAATCAAACAGACCCAGGCCAACATCAAGAAGTATTGCGAAGAGCAATAAGGTTGGTTTGCCCACCTGTTCTGTGCAACAGGCTCAAACAAAAACAGGCGCCCCGAGCGCCTGTTTTTGTTGGTGCACCGGTATGGCTGATCAGCTTTGTACCGCAGTAATCAGCAATTCCACGCGACGGTTCAGTGCGCGGCCGGCCTCGGTGGCGTTGGATGCGCGCGGTTCGTTCATGCCGCGACCTTCCACTTGCAGGCGAACCGGGTTGACCTGGTGCGCAGTCATGTAGTCGCTGACCGACTGGGCGCGGCGTTGCGACAGGCCCTGGTTGAAGTCTGCCTTGCCGACGTTGTCGGTGTAGCCGATCACGCCAACCGTCGTCTTGCCGTACTGGTTGAGAACATGGCCGATCTTGTCCAGTGTCGGTGTAAAGCCGGCCTTGAGGGCGGCCGAGCCGGTATCAAAGCCGGTGGTCGAGGTCATGGTGACCTTGATCTGGCTGTCGCTCAGGCGTTGCAGGCTGATGTTGCCGGCCTGGATTTCCGGGGCCAGTTGCTTTTGCAGGTCTTTGGCTTGCTTGTCCATGTAAGCGCCGATGGCGCCACCGGCAAGGCCGCCACCCACCGCGCCGATCAACGCGCCGCGACCACGATGGTTTTTGTCGACTGCCGCACCAATGGCTGCGCCGCCAACCGCGCCAATCAGGGCGCCGGTTTCCGTATTGTTCATGCTGCGCTTGTCGCCCAGGTCATTGGCACAAGCAGAAAGCAAAAGGGCGCTGATCAGCGCCGGAATAACGATTTTACGCATGCGGTTGATTTCCCGTATTTGGAGTGGGCTTATAAGAGATTCGGTCGGGCGAGTATGACTGGATGTCTGTTCGTTGTGGAGGAACACAATCACACTGTATCGGCTGCAGATTCAGGTGCCGGCGATAGACAAACCGCGCCGGATCAGGGCTTGTGCCAGGCCGGCGGGCGACCATGGCACCAAGCCGTCGGCCTGTGGCCAGCGTGATGCCGGCCCGGCAGCACAGAGGGCATCATCCGGGCCGGTGCGCCGGTGGTAAACCGGCGCCTTGTCTGGCGGCAGTATGGGCGTGACGGCTGGCCGGCAGCTTATTCTTCGGCTGGGCCGCCGCCTTTTTTCATGACCTTGCCTTCAGCGGCGCGCTGGCGGCGCACTTCTTTGGGGTCCGCAATCAGCGGGCGATAGATTTCAACGCGATCTTTCTGGCGCAGTACGGTGTCCGGCTTGACGGCCTTGGCGAAGATGCCCAGTTTGTTGACGGCCAGATCAATCTCCGGGAACTCGGCCAGGATGCCGGAGCGGCGCACGGCTTCTTCTGCGGTGGTGCCTTCCGGCACTTTCACGCTCAGCAGCTTTTGTTTGTCACGCGTGGCGTAGACCACTTCAACAACGATGTCATGGCTCATGCTGGCCGCCTTTTCAGTCGTAAAGTTTGTCGGCGCGGGTAATGAACGCATCGACAAACGTATTGGTAATCCGCGAGAACACCGGGCCGATCACAGCCTCGATCATGCGGTTGGAAAACTCGTAATCCAGCGCAAATTCGATCTTGCAGGCGTCTTCATCCAGCGCAGTAAATGTCCACTCACCGTGCAGCGCCTTGAACGGGCCGTCGGCAAACTGCATGTCGATGCGCGTATGCGGCACGCGTTCATCACGCGTGCGAAAAAAGGTTTTAACCTTGAGGAATTCGATATGAACCGTCACGTCCAGCACGTCGTCGGTGCGCTCGTGCACCTCGATTCCGCCGCACCACGGCAGGAATTTCGGGTAGTCTTCTACCCGGTCCACAAGGTTGAACATGCGTTCGGCGCTGTGTGGAACCAGCAGGGATTTTCGTATGCGCTGCATGTCTGGCGTAAACTAACAGGCTTTTCTACAGGAATTGACGCAACAGCGCGTCAGCATCGCCTTCACGCGTTGCTTTGCCAGCCCCGGTTGCATTTATGCTGAACGGGTGTGACAACAGTAAACCAGAAGAACGGCGATTTGATTTAATTACAAAATGACCGAGCATCCTACCGCCCCCGTCCCTGACACGCAACCTGACAGCCTGCGCCTGCCCCCGCATTCCATTGAAGCGGAGCAATCGGTGCTGGGCGGCTTGTTGCTGGACAACCCTTCGTTTGACCGTATTGCCGACATTCTGGGCGAGCAGGACTTTTACCGCGACGATCACCGCCGTATTTTCCAGCATATCGTCCGCTTGATTGAACACAACCGGCCGGCTGACGTGATTACTGTCGCTGAATCGCTGGATAACAACAACGAACTGACTTACGTCGGCGGCCTGGCTTATCTGGGCGCGCTGGCGCAGAACACGCCCTCGGCGGCCAATATTCGCCGCTATGGCGAGATCGTGCGTGAGAAGTCCGTCATGCGCCAGCTGGCCAGCGTCGCCAACGAAATCGCCGACGCAGCCTATAGCCCCAACGGGCGTGAGGCGACAGAACTGCTGGATGAAGCCGAATCCAAGGTGTTCCAGATTGCCGAGCAATCGGCCAAAGGGCAGCAGGGCTTTATTGCCATGCCGCCGATTCTGAAAGAAATCGTCGAAAAGATTGATTACCTGTACCGCCAGGATAACCCGTCGGAAATTACCGGCGTGGCCTCGGGCTTTGTCGATCTGGACAAGATGACTTCCGGTCTGCAGCCGGGCGACCTTGTGATCGTGGCTGGGCGACCCTCCATGGGCAAGACTGCGTTTTCGGTGAACATTGCCGAACACGTGGGGACCGAACTGAAAAAACCGGTCGCGATTTTTTCCATGGAAATGGGCGCGGCGCAGCTGGGCATGCGGATGGTGGGTTCGATCGGCAAGATTGACCTGCACAAACTCAAAACCGGCCGGTTTGAAGATGAAGACTGGACCAAGCTGACCTACGCCATTAACAAGCTCTCTGAGGCGCCGATCTTCATTGAAGAAACCGGTGCGCTCAGCGCGCTGGATATCCGCACGCGCTGCCGCCGTCTGGCGCGTCAACACGGCCAGCTGGGTCTGATCGTGATCGACTATTTGCAGCTGATGTCGGGTCGGGCAGGGGCCAAGGACCAGAACCGGGCGACCGAACTGGGTGAAATCTCCCGTTCGCTCAAGGGTCTGGCCAAAGAGCTGAAATGCCCGCTGATTGCGCTCTCACAGCTGTCGCGTTCGGTGGAGCAGCGTACAGATAAACGTCCGATGATGTCTGACTTGCGTGAATCGGGCGCGATTGAACAGGATGCGGACATCATCATGTTCATGTACCGCGACGAGTACTACAACCCGGATTCGCCGTTCAAAGGCCTGGCCGAGTGCATCGTCGGCAAGCACCGTAACGGCCCGACCGGCAAGGTGCCGCTGGTGTTTATCGGCAAGTATTCGCGCTTTGACAATGCGCTGGTCAAGCCGGAAGGCTGGAGTGGTGATCTGGAGTAACGGGTGAGGTGCGCGCCGGCACGCTGGCCCAGCATCGCAAACTCTGAAAAAACCCTGGCCGCATCCGCGAAGGCCAGGGTTTTTTTATTCATGCAGCAAGGCAGGCTAACCGGGGCAAGCTGGTGCAGGTTTCCACCAGACTTCCCCGGCCGTGCCTTAGTACGTATAGAACATGCGCTGGATTTCTTTGGTGTCTTTGGTTTTGGTCAGCGCCAGCATCAACAGAATGCGTGCTTTCTGCGGGTTGAGCGTATCGGAGACCACAAAGTCGGTCTTGTCGTCATCGTTCTCGCCGTTGCGCAGCGTCGGGCCATTACCCACGCGCGATGAGCGCAGGATGAAGATGCCTTTCTGGCGCAGTTCTGTCAGGCGGGCGCGTACCGGGGTGGCCAGGCTACCGTCGCCCGTGCCAGCGTAGACAATGCCGACATCACCGGCGGCCACAAAGGCGTCGATGGCCAGGGTATTGGCGTTGGCCGAACCATAGGCGATATCGACGGCCGGCAGGTGCTCCAGTTTCGAGATATCAAACTCGGTATCAGCGGTGTGCTTTTTGGTGGTAGCGCGGTAGTACTGCGGCTTGCCACTGACGATGTACCCCAGATCGCCCAGTTCCGGCGAGCGGAAGGTGTTGGCGAGCATGGTGTTGGTCTTGGTGACATCACGTGCGCCAAGGATTTCGTCGTTCATGGCCACCAGCACGCCGCGGTTGACCGAGTCCGGGCTGCCCGCCACCGCGACGGCGTTATACAGGTTGATCGGGCCATCGGCACTAATGGCGGTGGAAGGGCGCATGGAACCCACAATCACCACCGGTTTTTTGCTTTTCACCGTCAAATTGAGAAAATAAGCCGTTTCTTCGATGGTGTCGGTGCCGTGCGTGATCACGATACCGTCCACGTCGCTTTGCTTGAGCAAGGTGTTGACGCGTTTGGCCAGGGTCAGCCAGTTCTCGTTGGTCATGTTTTCACTGGCAATCTGGAAAACCTGTTCGCCCGAGACATTGGCTACCTGTTTGAGCTCCGGGACGGCCTCGATCAGTTTTTCGACGCCTACTTTGGCTGCGGTATAACCCACGGTGGTGGTGCTGGTGGCGCCCGTGCCGGCAATGGTGCCACCGGTGGCCAGAATGACCACGTGCGGCAGTTTGTCGGCGGCCCAGGTGGCCGTGGCGCTGCAGGTAATGGCGATGAACAATGCGCGTTGAAACAACTTGGTCAGCATATGACTCTCCAGACAATGTTTTTCAGTGGATACGGCATGAAAACAACGAAACCTGTTTTCATCTGGTCAGCCTGCCGTGTTGCGTTTCAAATGGGCGGGCCAACGACGAAGCAAGTTTTGTCAGGGCATAAAAAGCATGATCTGTGCCCCGTGCTGACAACATTGCTGAAAGTACTGTCAGGGATTTCGTTAATACCAATCGGCAGCCGCGCTCTGGGCGGATTGCCCAAGTTGATGATTGATAAGGAATAACCGTGAAAGTGATCGCCTTTTCTGCCCACCAGCCGCAACCCGTCACCGATTACCCGCGCCCGGAACGGCTGGTCTCAGGCAACCCGCAGCGCACTACCTGGCTGCACTATGAACATGCAGCCAATGGCTTTTCGAGCGGAATCTGGGCGTCGGAAGTCGGGAGCTGGCGTATCGAGTTCGGCCCGGCTGAAGAAGAGTTCTTCAGCATTATCGAAGGCCGTGCGCGCGTGTATGACGAGGCGGGCGAGTTTGCCGAAGTCGGCCCGGGTGAGGCGCTGGTGATCCCCGCAGGTTTCAAGGGCCGGTTTGAGGTGCTCGAGCCGGTGAAGAAGTACTTTGCGATCTACGAAAAAACCGCGGACTGAGCCGCAAAGCGCAAGCGCAACCCTGTCAGCCATAAAAAAAGGCCCGCACAAGCGGGCCTTTTCTTTCAGGAATTCGTGGTCGTCAAACCGCAGTGGCGGGCCGGATCAGTGGTGCGCCGGCTGACGTTGCTGCTTTTCCACGACCAGTGCGTTATACGGCGCAAACAGATAGAACGGGGCAAACAGGAATCGCCAGCCGTGCATGGCGCTTTTGACGGTGAAGTGCATTTCTTCAGCGTCGGTGTCAAACACCAGTGGCGGGGTTTTGCCCCAGTCAAGCTGGGCCTGCAGTACGTGGCGGCCCGGGGGCAGTGAAGCGGTAAGGCAGTGGCCGGGCGCCGTGTGGCCCAGCGGGTGTCCATCTAACAACATGCGCGGCTGACGGCCCAGCGCGCCCTGACGATGAATCTTGATCGTTGGCATTGATCCTCCATCTTGTAGTTGTAACAGTCGCGCAACCGGCTACTGGTGTGCACCAGTCCCTCCCCGGGGGTGTACTGACGACCGGACAGCGCACAGCGTACACGTCGGTATGTTGCTTAGCTAGCCCCCGTAATGCTTGCCTTATCAAATAAATTTACGCATTTATTGGGATAGCGGCTGATACCACTTGACCGTCTGTCAGCTCCATACGGGATGACAGCAAAGCTGTCACGGAGCTGAAAAGATGCTGTGAAAACAGGTTTGAAAACGAATTCAATTGTGGATTCATGTAGTCAGGCAGTCACTTGCACCATGATTGGTCATGGATGACACCGGTAAAACGGCTGGCTGCAGGGGCATATCAGTCGCAGGTAAAGACCACTTGGCAGGGGCCGATCACTTTACGGGCAATAAAAAAAGCGGGCCGAAGCCCGCTTTGCGTTGCATGTAGCACCTGGTGCTCAGAGCGTTTCTGCGGCGTAATCCGCCAGTCTTGAACGCTCGCCCCGCTGCAAGGTGATGTGGCCGGAGTGGGTCCAGGATTTGAAGCGGTCCACCACATAAGTCAGGCCGGATGAACCCTCGGTCAGGTAGGGCGTATCAATCTGGCTGATATTGCCCAGACACACCACTTTGGTGCCAGGGCCGGCGCGGGTGATCAGCGTTTTCATCTGCTTGGGCGTGAGGTTTTGCGCCTCATCAATGATCAGGAACTTGTTCAGGAAAGTGCGCCCGCGCATGAAGTTAAGTGACTTCACCTTGATACGGCTGCGGATCAGGTCACGCGTGGCGGCGCGGCCCCAGTCGCCTGCTTCGGCGTCGGTCTGGTTGAGGACGTCCAGGTTGTCTTCCAGCGCGCCCATCCACGGCTGCATCTTTTCTTCTTCGGTGCCCGGCAAGAAGCCGATGTCTTCGCCCACCGGCACGGTCACGCGGGTCATGATGATTTCGGAATAAATCTTGGATTCCAGTGTCTGCACAAGGCCCGCTGCCAGCGTCAGCAAGGTTTTACCGGTGCCGGCCTGACCCAGTAGCGAGACAAAATCCACATCCGGGTTCATCAGCATGTTGAGCGCAAAGTTCTGCTCGCGGTTGCGCGCGGTCACGCCCCAGATGGCGTTTTTCTGGTGCGAGTAATCCTTCAGGCTCTCGATCTTGGCGGATTTGCCTTCCAGTTCCACCACGCGCGCGGCCATGGGGCGGTCGCCTTGCTGGAACAACAACTGATTGGGGTAGAGGTCGATGACTTCCGGGCCTTTCAGGCGCCAGTAGCTGCGGCCGCCTTCTTGCCAGCTCTCCAGATCCTTGCCGTTTTTCTCCCAGAACGTCTGGTCGATCTCACGCATGCCGGTGTACAGAAGATCGGTATCTTCCAGCACTTTGTCGTTGAAGTAGTCTTCCGCCGCCAGACCCAGTGCACGCGCCTTGATGCGCATGTTGATGTCTTTGGAAACCAGGATGACCTGCCGCTTGGGCTGCATCTGCTGCAGATGGTGCACTACGCCCAGGATCTGGTTGTCAGCCTTGCCCATGGGCAGTTGCGAGGGCAGCACGCTGGTGATGGCTTCGGTCTGCAGGAACAAACGGCCCGATGCCTGCCCCTTGCTGGCGTCTTCCAGCGAGACCCCGGCGTGCAGGTCTTCTTCGCGGCCGGCGATCAATTCTTCGATAAACCGGCTGGTCTGACGGGCGTTGCGGGCAACTTCCGTCATGCCTTTCTTGTTTCCGTCCAGTTCTTCCAGCGTCATCATCGGCAGAAAGAGATCGTGTTCCTCAAACCGGAAGATCGACGTGGGATCGTGCATCATCACGTTGGTATCCAGCACGAACAGCTTCGTTTCCTGGCTTTTCTTCGTTTTGCGGGTGGCCATCGGGCTCTCCTTGTAGACGGGCGGATCAATACGCATGAGCGACACCAACAAAAAACGGCCTGCGCGCAGACCGTTTTCCCCTTTTATTTAAGGCCCTGCACGACGCTGAGCACTTCTTCAACGTGGCCGGGTACTTTCACCCCGCGCCACTCGTGGACCACCTTGCCCTCCTTGTCGATGACGAAAGTGCTGCGTTCCACGCCGCGCACCTGTTTGCCGTACATGTTCTTCATTTTCATGACACCAAAGGCAGCGCACGCCGTTTCATCCGGGTCAGAGATCAACTCGAACGGAAACGACATTTTTGCTTTGAAATTTTCGTGGGATTTGATGCTGTCGCGGCTGATGCCAAAGACACGCGCGCCGGCGGCAGCAAAGGCCGCGTTCTTGTCGCGAAAATCGGAGCCTTCTACCGTGCAGCCAGGCGTGCTGTCCTTGGGGTAGAAGTACAGGACAAAGGCTTCGCCCTTGAGCGAGGCCGGGTTGAAAGTCGCACCACCCGTCATGGGCAACTCAAAAGACGGGCAGGATTCATTGAGCATCTGTATTCTCCGTTGTTTTTCGGGATGCTTGCCCCTCTGATTTCATTCTGGTCAATGCAATCACAAGCGGCAAGTAAGAAGAAAGTGTTTTGCAAAAATGCCGCAGGTGCTGCCGTGGCCGGGCAGTACCTCAAAACAAGCCGCGTTTGCCAGCGCGCAAGCACGTGACCCACACGCGCCAGTCAGGTGCAGTTACAATAACCCCCATTTTGTGTAGATGGTGTGACAACGATGAGTATCAAGTCCGATAGATGGATCCGCCGCATGGCCGAAGAACACCAGATGATCGAGCCCTATGTGCCGGGTCAGGTGAAAATGGTGAATGGCGAGCGCATTGTGTCGTATGGCACCTCCAGCTATGGCTACGACATTCGCTGCGCCGATGAATTCAAGGTGTTCACCAACCTGAATTCCACCATTGTCGATCCGAAGAATTTTGACGAAAACAGCTTTGTTGACGTCTCCGGCAAGGGCTATTGCATCATCCCGCCGAACTCGTTTGCGCTGGCCCGCACGGTGGAGTACTTCCGCATTCCGCGCAATGTGCTGACGGTGTGCCTGGGCAAATCAACCTACGCCCGCTGCGGCATCATCGTGAACGTGACCCCGTTCGAGCCGGAATGGGAAGGCTACGTGACGCTGGAGTTCTCCAACACCACGCCGCTGCCGGCCAAGATTTATGCCAACGAAGGCGTGGCCCAGGTGCTATTCCTTGAGGCGGACGAAGACGATATCTGTGAAACCAGCTATCGCGATCGTGGCGGCAAGTATCAAGGCCAGGTGGGCGTTACGCTGCCCAAAACCTGATGCATCCATGCATTGCCCAGTAAAAAAGACCGCCCGGCGCGGTCTTTTTTTGTTTGCGTGACGAGATCACCAAACCTGGTGCGGCCTCAGGCCGGATGTTGTGCCGGGCTTGCGCACTGGCCAGCACAGTCTTGAATACAAGGAAACCGGATGGCAGGTTGTGGGTCAACCTGCTCATTGTTCCTGTCTGCCAGTCTGTGGAGTGATCTCATGTCTTACCTTGCATCAGAAGCCCGTTACGATCAGATGGTGTACCGCACGTGCGGCAAAAGCGGCCTCAAACTGCCGGCGTTGTCGCTGGGGCTGTGGCACAACTTTGGCGGCACCACGCCATTGGAAAACCAGCGCGCCTTGCTGCGTACTGCGTTTGATCTGGGCATTACCCATTTTGATCTGGCCAACAATTACGGCCCGCCGTATGGCAGCGCAGAAAGTAATTTCGGCGAGTTGTTCCGCCAGGACTTCAAGCCTTACCGGGATGAACTGGTTATTTCCAGCAAGGCCGGCTGGGATATGTGGCCTGGCCCGTACGGGCAGGGTGGCGGCTCGCGCAAGTATGTGCTGGCCAGCCTGGATCAGAGTCTGAAGCGGCTGGGGCTCGATTACGTTGATATTTTCTACTCGCACCGCTTTGACCCGGATACGCCGCTGGAAGAAACCGCCGGCGCACTGGCCACAGCGGTACAGCAGGGCAAGGCGCTGTATGTGGGGATCTCGTCATACTCGCCCAACAAAACACGTGAAATGGCGGCGCTCTTGCGTGAGTGGAAAATCCCGCTGCTGATTCATCAGCCGTCGTACAACATGCTTAATCGCTGGGTTGAGCATGGTTTGCTGGATGCCATTGCAGATGAAGGTGCCGGTTGCATTGCCTTTACGCCGCTGGCCCAGGGGTTGCTGACCGACAAATACCTCAATGGCATTCCGGAGCATGCGCGCGTCAACAATCCGGGTGGTGGTTCGCTGCAAAAATCGCACCTGAATGATGAGAATATTGCCCGCGTGCGTTCGCTCAACGAGATCGCCAAACGGCGTGGCCAGAGCCTGGCGCAAATGGCGCTGGCGTGGGTGCTGCGCGACAAACGGGTTACCACGGCGCTGATTGGTGCCAGCACGCCAGAACAAATCAGGGAAAACGTCGCCGCCCTGGGCAAGTTGAATTTCTCTGCCGAAGAACTGGCCGAGATTGACCGCTACGCTGTGGAAAGCGGCATCAATCTGTGGGAGAAGCCCTCCACTGACCAGCGCCCTTGATCGCCGGCAGAGCGCAGCGCATGGCGTGCTAGAATCGCCGCCATGCGCTATCACCTTGTCATTCCTCACGGCATCTGGCCGGATGCCGAACTGCAATCTCACCTTGTCAACGACCTGAAACTGCCCGCGCTGGGGCAAATGCTGGGCCGTGGTCGGCCCATGCCTGCCCGCGCCCAGTCCTGGCACGACTGGCTGGCAGAACGCTTTGAAGTGCCGGGCCTGCCGGTGGCACCACTCAGCATGGGCGTCGATCTGCCTGATGCCGAGCCTGGATACTGGCTGCGGGCAGACCCGGTGCATTTGCATGTCGGGCGGGATCAGTTGTCTTTGCAGGATGGCCATAGTTTTCCGATTACCCAGGCCGATGCCGATGCGCTGGTGCACAGCCTGAACCAGTTGTTCGGTGAAGATGGCTACCATTTTGTCGCCGCCACCCCGCAGCGCTGGTATCTGCGCGTGCCGCAAGACCCGCAACTGGTGTGTACGCCGGTGGATACGGTCAATGGCCGCAATATCGACCCATTCTTGCCCAAGGGCCCGGATGCGTTGCTTTGGCATCGTGCCCTTAATGAAATCCAGATGTTGTTCTATACGCATCTGGTCAACGACGCGCGCGAAGCACGCGGTGAGCCGGCGATCAGCTCGGTGTGGTTCTGGGGCGGCGGGCAATGGCCGCTGAGCCACGCGCCGGTGTTGCCCGCCGCGCGCATTGTGGCGAATGACCCGCTGGTGCAGGCCTTGTCTGGCGCCGCGCGGGCGCAGGCAGAGCCCTTGCCGGGCCGTGTTGAAGACTTGCCGACGCAAGACGCCATGATTGTGTTTACTGCGCTGGGCGCGGAACTGGTCGCCAATGATCCGCAAGGCTGGCGTGATGCCTGGCAAAAGCTGGAAGCCACCTGGTTTTCGCCGCTGCTGGAGAGTCTGAAAGCAGGGCGGATCGACAGTCTGGCGTTCTCTTTGCCGGAAGCCGGGCTGGCGGTTGAGGTTGATCGCAGCCTTCGCTGGAAATTCTGGCGCGGGCCGCGACTGCCGTGGCAGTTCTGATGACATTGCAACCGGTGATCTGACCATGCCCCAAATCCAGCCCAGAGTCGTGCCTGAACAACTGGAAAGCCGCTTGCGCCATGCCGGGTATTCGGCGCTTGAAGCGCGCCTGTACGCCGCGCGCGGTATCGGTGATGAGCATGAGCTTGAATATGACCTGACGCGGTTGATCCCGTGGGCGCAACTGAAAGGGGCCGCTGCCGCCGCCGTGCGCCTTGCCGATGCGATCGCCCGCAAGGAACGCATCCTGATCGTGGCCGATTACGATGCCGATGGCGCCACGGCCTGTGCCGTTGGCATGAAGGGCCTCGGCATGCTGGGTGCGACCATCGGCTTTGTGGTGCCCAACCGCTTTGAATACGGCTACGGCCTGACGCCAGAGATTGTCGAACTGGCAGCGCAGCAATCGCCAGACCTGATCCTGACCGTGGACAACGGCATTGCCAGCGTGGCGGGCGTGGCTGCGGCCAAAGCGCGCGGCATTGATGTCCTGATTACCGATCACCATCTGCCGGGCGAGCACCTGCCTGATGCGCTGATCGTGAATCCCAACCAGCCCGGTTGTGACTTTCCGTCCAAGAACCTGGCCGGCTGCGGCGTGATGTTCTATGTACTGATGGCGACCCGGGCCGAGATGCGCAGCCGCGGCGTTTTTGCCAGCCAGCCGGAACCCAATCTGGGGCAACTGCTGGACCTGGTTGCGCTGGGTACGGTGGCCGACGTGGTGCGTCTTGATGCCAATAACCGCATTCTGGTTGAACATGGACTCAAGCGCATGCGTAGCGGCAAGGCCAGTGCCGGTGTGCTGGCTTTATTCAATGCCGCTGGCCGCAACCCGCATCGGGCCAGTTGTTTTGATCTGGGCTTTACGCTGGGGCCACGGCTGAATGCGGCCGGGCGGCTTGATGACATGGGCCTGGGCATTGCCTGCTTGCTGGCGGGATCAGAGCAATCCGCCTTGCCGCTGGCGAGCGAGCTGGATCAGATGAACCGCGCGCGCCGGGATATCGAAGCCGGCATGCGCGACGAGGCCGAGGCCATTCTGGCCAGCGTCAATGTGGCAGATAGCTGGAGCATCTGTTTGTACCGCGCAGACTGGCACCAGGGCGTGGTCGGGATTGTGGCCTCCCGCGTCAAGGAACAGTTTCACCGGCCTACGCTGGTGTTTGCCGATGGGGGCGAGGGCGAGATCAAAGGCTCTGGCCGCTCGATTCCCGGCCTGCATCTGCGTGATGCGCTGGATCTGGTATCAAAGCGTCATGAAGGCTTGATCCTGAAGTTTGGCGGGCACGCCATGGCGGCGGGCCTGAGCCTGCGTACCGAAGACTTTGCGCGCTTCCAGCAAGCGTTTGAGGCCGTGTGCCGGGAGTTGATGCCGGCGACGGCGCTGGAGCGCATTATCGAAACCGATGGCGCCTTGCCGGAAGAAAGCTACAACATGGAGGTGGTCGCGCGGCTGGATCACCAGGTGTGGGGTCAGGGTTTTCCGGCGCCACGCTTTCATGACGAGTTCCGGGTGCTGGAACAACGTGTGGTCGGTGAACGTCACCTCAAGGTGAAGCTGGCCACCCGCTTTGGCATGGTGCTTGATGGCATCCGCTTTGGCAGCCCGCAAGCCTTGCCGGATAAAGTCACCGCCGTGTTCTCGATCAGCATCAACGAGTTTCGTGGCGAACGCATTTTGCAGTTGCAACTGGAGCATTGCGAGTAAAACGCCCGCGCCGGCATCCGGCGCTTTGACGGAGACATGGATTTGACCCTGCAGCGGTTGGTGTTCTGTGTTCTGTGCTGGTTCTGCTGCGCCGTGGCGCAAGCAACCTTGATGACGCCGCAGGAAGCTGCCAGCAGCGGCAACCGGGCCTGCAAGCCGGCCAGCGGCGGCATGGTCGATTGCATTGATGTGGAAGCGCCGCCCGCAGCGCCGGCCAACGACCCATCCATTCAGGCCTTGCCGGCCATGCAATACCCGGGTCAGTCCATTCCCGCGCCCAGCGTAGAGCCGCCGATCAAACCGGCGATGGACGAGGTGCCCGCATCGCTGCCGGGCAATCAGCTGACCATAGGCTGGGATATCAATTTCGGGACCACGGCCCAGTATTGGGAAATCTGGGATAACGGCGAATTGCGCGTGCGCACGCAAAGCTTTACCCAGCGCACGTTGCTCACCAGCAAAGACAGCGCTGCCAAAGCGGTCTCGGTGCAAAGCGGCGTGTACACCCTGACCGATCTGGCGCCAGGCCGGCACGAACTGCAGATCCGCCTGTGCAACACGGGTACCAAAAACGAACCGGTCTGCACTTTGCTGGGCGCCAACACCTGGGTGGGTGGCGCCAAGGGCGACGGCAAGCCTTCCGCACCAGAAATCGAATGGCTGCCCACCGTGACCACTGGCGAGCCGATCAAGCTCACCTGGCATTTGTGGTGGGGTACGCCCGGCCATTACTGGCAGGTGCTGGACGATAAAAAAGTGCTGTTTGAATCCAGTGCTTTTGGTGAAGACGACGCGCACAGCCAGATGGGCGAAACCACGCTGACCGGGCTTGCACCGGGCAAGCATCAATTGAGCGTGCGGCTGTGTACCAAACTGGCCTGTACCCCCAGCGACGTTTACGCCGTGGAAGTCGTCAGCGCGCAACCTTCCAGCGTGGTGCCGCAACTGGCGCTCAGTGGTACGACGGCAGATTCGTACATCCTGGCCTGGTCCTTGCCGGTTGCCGCTGCGCCCAATGCGCCGTTGCGCTGGCAGTTGTTCGATACGGATGCCAGAACGGCGTTTGGCGATATCCAGAAGCGCGCCGTGCAATGCCCGCAAGGTGTGGAAGAAGCGGCCCAGACCGTCAGCAGTACGCGCAGTTACTGCGGCAAGGTGCGCATCCTGCGCACCGAAGCGCCGGTGCATATGGCCGTGCAAGTGTGTTTTGACGATGACGATTGCCGGGAAAGCCAGCCCTTGGCGATTGCCGATGCGACCACCGCCATCCCGCCCGCTGCGCCAGCGCCCGCCATCAGCAAGGTGCCGCCAGCGTCGACGGTCGATGACATGGAGCCACCGGCCGCCGCCCCGGCTACTGCTGCCCCGGCAACGGATCAGAACAGCAAGCCGTTTGATCTGCCCGACAACTACACGCGTGTCCCCACCCGATGACCCACAACAGCACTGCGGCCGATGATGGCTATGTCTTTGTATACGGCACCTTGAAACAAGGTTGCCGCAACCATCACTGGATGCGCGGAACGCCGTGCCTGGGTGCAGCCCGCACCGTGGCCAGCTATGCGCTTTATCTGGAGCAACGGATTCCGTTTCTGTTCAAGGGCGAATCACGCTATCCGGTGACGGGCGAGTTGTATCGCGTGGATGCGGATCAGCTGGCGCATCTGGATGTGCTGGAGCGCCATCCTGAATGGTATGCGCGCGAACGCATTGCGGTGCACGCGCCGGATGGCTCGCAAGTACAAGCCTGGGCGTATTTTTGCCCCGCGCCCATAGGCACGTTGTTGCCGGAAGGGGTTTACCTGGAGCAACTGGACTAACGCTGGTTCTGCTGCCGGATGAAAAAAGCCGCCTTCCTGGCGGCTTTTTTCATGACCGGGCGAGCAGGTTTAATGGCTGTGCGAGAATTCGGTCGCGCCAAGGCCCAGTACATCGACATTCACATCAATGCTGCCACCACGCTGCAACGCCAGCGAGAGCTTGAAGTGGCTGCCTTCCTTGAGCGGTGCTTTCAGCCCGGTCAGCATCACGTGATAACCCTGCGGGCTGAATGTGACGCTGGCTTTGGCAGGGATATCCAGCTTCGGCACGGCACGCATCTGCATCATGCCGTTCGCCATTTTCATTTCATGCACAGAAGCGTCATCGGCCACGCTGGTGCGCGCACCCACAATGCTGTCGGTCGTGGCACCCTCGTTTTTGATGATGAAATAGGCCGCTGCGGTGCTTGCGCCCGGCGGTGTTGCCCGGGCCCAGGCCTGGCTGACGGTCAGGGTGTCTGCAGCAAAGCAGGGGGCAGCCAGCGTCAAAGCCAGCGGCAGGGCGATAAACCATGTTTTCTTGAGCATGCGGCGGGTTCCGTTTTTATCCGTTGATCGGGTTGGCACAAAAAGGTTCAAGCAGTGCCGCCCTGGCCGGATACTTGTCTCGGGCAGAAACGTGTTGCAGATTCTAGACGCCGCCGGCTGCACCCGATAGTGGGGCAAACAGTCACCCGGCATACTGGAGCCCCTTTGGACGGAGCGGATGCATGCAGGCGAAGGACTGGTTGTCGGCGCTGGTGGTGGTGTTTGTGTGGGGCGTCAATTTTGTGGTGATCAAGTTTGGCCTGCACGGCGTACCACCCATGCTGCTGGGCGCCTTGCGCTTTACGCTGGTGGCGTTTCCGGCCGTGTTCTTTGTGCCGCGCCCGCAGATTTCATGGCGTTTGCTGCTGGCCTATGGCGCGACAATCAGCCTGGGGCAGTTTGCCTTCCTGTTTACCGCTTTGTACGTCGGCATGCCGGCCGGGCTGGCCTCCCTGGTGTTGCAGGCGCAGGCGTTCTTTACCGTATTGCTGGCCGCCGTGCTGTTTGGCGAGCCGGTGCGTTGGCACAATATGGCGGGTCTGGTGGTTGCGGCGACCGGGCTGGCCCTGATTGGCCTGCAAGGGCATGCTGGGTTTACTGGCTTCGGTTTTGTGCTGACCTTGCTGGCGGCGCTGTCCTGGGCCTGCGGCAATCTGGCAGTCAAACGTGCCGGCGCGGTCAATCCGCTCAGTCTCGTAATCTGGGGTGCGCTGGTGCCGCCGATTCCGTTTCTGTTGTTGTCGTTGTGGCTGGAAGGCCCGGCCCGCATCACCGCCAGTCTGGCCAGCCCCGGCTGGAGTAGCGTGCTGGCACTGTTGTACCTGGCGTATGTCGCTACCTGCATGGGCTATGGGTTGTGGGGCCGCTTGCTGGCGCATCACCCGGTGCGGCAGATTGCGCCGCTGACCTTGCTGGTGCCCGTCATCGGGGTGGTGACCGCCGCGCTGGCATTGGGGGAACGTCTTTCTGCGCTGCAATGGCTGGGCGGGTTGATTGTGATGCTGGGTTTGCTGATCAACGTGTTTGGGCCAACGCTGACCGCGCGCTTTTACCGCTAACCCGCGCGTTTGGCGGCAAGGTTGCGTTTTTTCAGTTCGGCCAGCACCAGTTCTACGTGATCGCCCTGGATTTCAATCACGCCATCCTTGATGGTGCCGCCGGAGCCGCACACGGCCTTGAGTTGGCGCGCCAGCGTGGTCAGGCTGGCGGCGTCCATGACGGCGCCCTTGATCAGCGTTACGCCTTTTCCCTTGCGGCCCTTGGTCTCGCGCATGACCCGGATTACGCCGTCGGCAAAGCCGGTGGGTTGCGCTGGTTTGCAAATGCATTGCGCCTCGGGCTGGCGGCAATCCGGACACATGCGGCCATGCTCTGTGGAATAAACCAGACCGCCTTGTGACGAGGATTTCATGCGCAAACTGCCTGTATCGGGAACGAAAGCGCTCAAGCATAACAGGGGATTTACGGTGCCAGCGCAATCGTCATGCATGTTTCCAGGTAAGAGAGACATTTGCTGGCTATGAATTGAGAGTGCCGCCGCGCTCTGGCGGCCCGATTTTCACAGCCTCGCCCGTGTCGTGGCGATATTCTGGAATTGCGTATTCATGCAGATGCCCTCGCGCAGATCGTTGCTGCAGCATTCTTATGTGGTGTTGTTGGTGTTGGGAATCATTGCGGTGGCGATCATTCCGGTCGGCATCATGACCTTTGTTGCGGAACAACGCGCACAGGCGCGTGAATACGATGCGCTGGTGCTCTACGCCCGGCGCGGCCTGTCCCGCGTAGAGATGGTGTACACCAACGCCCGTGACGCGCTGGAACAGATGAAGCGCATTGATGCGGATACCTGCGGCGATGAATACCTGCAAGACATGCGCCGCGTGGCGCTGATGCATCGCTACGTGCAGAACATCGTTACGCTGCGCGACGGCCAGTATGTCATGTGCGGCGCCATGCTGGGGCGACTGCAGCCACAAGCCCGCCTCAAGCAGCCGTCCTGGCAAGGCCCGCGCTATCGGGTCTGGCTCAATGCGTATGACATCGAAGACACCGGCAACCCTATGCTGATGATCGCCGATGAGCGCAACGCCGTGCTGATCGACCCGGATTCACTGGTTGATGTGGTGGTGGAGGACCCGAGTCTGTCCTTGTCGCTGGTCGGCACGGCGACCAATGAAGTGGTTGCGTCCTGGCACAACGTGAAACCGGAGTACGCCCTGATGGGCTACAAGGACCCCGGTTCACGGCAGGCGGACGGCAATTATTATGTGATGGTCAAATCCACGCAGTATCCGTTTGCGGTGGTGGCCGGAGAGCCCACTGGCAATCTGATGCGGCACTGGTATGCCAGTTTGCGCATCTGGTTGCCGCTGGGTATTTTGCTGGGGCTGGCGGCGGCCGCGGCCATGCTGATGTTCATTCGCAGCCGCGGCTCCATGGTGGGCCAGTTGCGCGATGCCATCCGCCGTAAACGGCTGGTCATGCATTACCAGCCCATTGTTGATCTGGCCAGCAGACGGTGTATTGGTGCAGAAGCCCTGGTGCGCTGGCCGCAGCAGCACGGCACCATGATCCGGCCCGATGTGTTTGTGCCGCTGGCCGAAGACAACGGCCTGATCCAGCCCATGACTGACCTTGTGCTGGAGTTGATCTGCGCCGATATGGCGACGCTGCTGCAATTGCGGAGTGATCTTTACGTTTCGATCAACCTGGCCGCCATCGACCTGAGTACAGACCGGTTCATCCAGGTGCTGGCGCACAAGCTGCCGCAGGCGGGAATTGAATCTGCCCGTCTGGCCATTGAAGCGACCGAACGCGGGTTCATGGATGTAAACAGCGCGCAGGAAGTGATCGGCAAACTGCGGGCCGCCGGGCACAAGGTGTTGATTGACGACTTTGGTACCGGCTATTCCGGGCTGTCGTATCTGCAGACCTTTCAGGTTGATGTGCTCAAGATCGACAAATCGTTTATCGATACGGTCGGCACTGAGGCGGCCACGGCCAGTGTTGCGCCGCATATTGTCGAGATCGGCCACGCACTCAAGCTGAAAATAATTGCCGAAGGCGTCGAGAGCGAGGACCAGGCACAATGGTTGCAGGCGCATGGCGTGCAGTCCGGGCAGGGCTGGTTGTTTGGCAAGCCGATGCCGGCGGCGGCATTTCTGGCCTTTCTGGCGCAGGATCGACAAAAAGCCTTGTCTTGAGGGGCCCGCAGTCAACAAAAAAGCGCCGATCCGGGCGCTTTTTTGTTGGGGCAAACCTGCTGCTTATGGCGTCACAAAGTAATTGAGCACGCCATCAAGCCCGACAAAGTTGATGCAGTAGGGCGCTTCAGCCTGAACCTTGGGTTTGGCATGGCAGGCTACGCCGTAACCGGCCTCGTGCAGCATGGGCAGGTCATTGGCGCCATCGCCCATGGCAACCACCTGATCAGGCCGCAGGCCCAGTTCCTCACGCATGCGGATCAATTCGCTCTTTTTGCGCTGGGCGTCGACGATATCGCCAATCACCCGGCCGGTGAGCTTGCCGTCGATGATTTCCAGTTCATTGGCAATGGTGCGGGTCAGATTCAGGCGGGTTTGCAGTTTGCTGGTAAAGAAGGTGAAACCGCCGGAAATCAGCAGCGTCTTTGCACCGGCAGCCTGAAAGCCCTTGAGCATGGCTTCAGCGCCCGCCATCAGCTTCAGGCGTTCGTCGTAAACGCGTTGCAGCGCGCTGGCGTCCAGCCCGGCCAGCAAGGCCACGCGGCGGGTCAGGCTTTCCTTGAAATCCAGTTCGCCACGCATGGCGGCCGCGGTAATCTCGGCCACCTGCGGCTTGATGCCGACCATGTCGGCAATCTCGTCGATGCACTCGATGGTGATCAGGGTCGAGTCCATATCCATGACCACAAGGCCGATATCGCCCACCCGGGTGTCTTCCGGAATAAACGCCCAGTCATGCTGGATGGATTCGCAAAAATCAGCGACGGCTTCCGTGTTGCCGATATCGGCGCCAATCAGATGGAATGCCTGCTGATTCACGGCCTGGATTTCCCCAGCGCCAGACAGGCGCGCCAGTTGCTTGAGGTTCGGGGTTTCGATTTCCGGAGCCTGGATAACAAGACGGTACATGGGCGGGATCAGTAGTCAGTAGATGGAATGATCAAGTACAACCCGGTGCAGTTGCCGCCGGGTTGCGCGCAGGCTGGCGCAATCAGGCGCCGTGGCACTTCTTGAATTTCTTGCCGCTGCCGCACGGGCAGGGGTCATTGCGGCCGACTTTGGGTTCTTCGTTCTTGACGGTTTCAACCTTGCCAAAGCGTTGTTCCAGCCAGTAGTACATCAGTTCTTCAATCAGCCACGGCAATTCATCCAGCCGATCCTGGCGTTGCTTGATGGTGAGTTTCTTTTCTTCTTCATCATCCGGGTCATGGCCCAGTTCCACCGCCAGAATGCGGGCGATGGTGTTGTAGAAGTCATCGTTCTCATCCATTGCGCCTTGCCAGGCTTCTTCGCGCACGGCCACGCCGGCATGAAAACCGGAAGCCCAGTACTGGCCAACGGTTTCCTGCCATTTTTCATCCAGACCTTCGTCATTGAGGATGAGCGGGTAGTACAGCGCTTCTTCGCCCGGCCGCACGCGGCTCTTGGCGGAAAACGCCTCACGCACCGTGGCCGCATGGCGACGGATCAGATCCATGATGTCGTCGGCTTCGACCTTGTCGGAAAACTCGGGCACCTGACCGTCAAACACTGCCGGCAACCATTCGTCTTCAGGCACTTCATCCGGGCCGATGGTCAGCGCGACCAGGAAACCATCCAGCATTTCCAGATCCATGGTGGCTTCAGGCGTGCGCGGGCACATCAGGAAAGTATCCAGGCGATCGAATTCCTGGTCGTCGAGCGGTTGCACGGTCATTGCGTTAAATCCGGTATCAGACAATCAAAGCGCTATTGTACCTGTTAGGCGATTCCCCTGGCGGCCATTGCGCGCGCGTTGCCCTTGGGCGCAGCTTCGCCCACAATGCCGCCTTTACTGCACTGCATGCACCGGAGTCGCCATGAGCCAACGCCCCGAAGTCGTCCTGATTGCCGCCATGGGCAGCAATGGCGTGATCGGTATCGAAAACCGCCTGCCGTGGCGCCTGCCGGAAGACCTGAAACGCTTCAAGGCGCGCACCCTGGGCCAGCCCATCCTGATGGGACGCAAAACCTGGGATTCGCTCGGCCGCCCATTGCCTGGCCGCCGTAATCTGGTGATTACCCGCCAGGCCGACTGGCAGGCTGAGGGCGCAGAAGCCTGGC
This sequence comes from Silvimonas iriomotensis, assembly GCF_014645535.1. Classification (NCBI taxonomy): domain Bacteria; kingdom Pseudomonadati; phylum Pseudomonadota; class Betaproteobacteria; order Neisseriales; family Chitinibacteraceae; genus Silvimonas; species Silvimonas iriomotensis. The sequence goes on along the minus strand of NZ_BMLX01000001.1, from coordinate 1,060,764 downwards.
CGAGCATCGAAGCTGCGCTGGCTGCGTGCGACGGCCTCGAGCGCGTGTTTGTGATTGGCGGCGGTGAAATCTATCGGCAATCGCTGGAACTGGCAGATGCGTTGTACCTGACCGAGGTTGAACTGGCGCCGGAAGGCGATGCGTATTTTCCGCAGTTTGATCGCCAGGTGTGGCAGGAAACCGCGCGTGAAGCCGCGGTGGATGAAGCCAGCGGCGCGCGCTTTGCCTGGGTGGATTACCACCGCAAGCGTTGATCCTGCGTGCCGCACATAAAAAAAGGCGCTCAACAGCGCCTTTTTTTATGTGCGGGTGGAAACGGCTTAGTCGATGAATTCCAGCAGATCGGCAAAATGCTGAATGACGCGATCGGCGCCCATGTCATCCATCTTTCCGCCGTAACCGTAACTGACCGCCACCACAGGGCAACCGGCGGCTTGCGCAGCCAGTACGTCGTTTTTGGAGTCGCCCACCATCAGCATTTCGCTCGGGCTGACACCTAGCCGGGCGGCAACGTGCAGCAAGGGTTCCGCCGACGGTTTTTTCTGCGGCAAGGTGTCGCCGGCAACCACGACCTCAAAATGCTCGCTCACGCCCAGTTCACGCAGCAGCGGCAGGGTGTAGCGCTCCGGCTTGTTGGTGACAATGGCCAGCGGAAAACCGCGCTCATGCAGGCGCGACAGCGTGATCTGCACTTGCGGGTAGAACGTGGTGGCAATCGTCAGACCTTGCTTGTAGTGCATGTCAAAGTGGCTCATGGCCTCTTTTTGCAAGGCGGTGCCGGTGAATTCGGCGGCGTGATCGTCCGCCAGCGTGCGTGCGACCAGTGAGGATGCGCCGTCGCCGACGTAACTGGCCACCACGGCCTCGGTCAGCGGTGCCAGGCCCAGATCGGCCCGGGCAGCGTTGGCGGCGCGGGCCAGATCGGCAATCGAATCGACCAGCGTGCCGTCAAGATCAAATGCAAAGGCTTTGATTTCCATGGCGCGCTCACTTGCTGACGTGGCGGTCGATTTCCTGATGCATGGCGCTGATGATGGCGCGGTAGTCCGGATGCCCGAAGATGGCGGAACCGGCCACAAAGGTGTCGACACCGGCGGCCGCAATCTGGCCGATGTTGTCGATCTTTACGCCACCGTCGATTTCCAGATGGATATGGCGACCGGTTTTGTCTTTGTACTTGTCCAGCTTGGCGCGCGCCTGGCGGGCTTTTTCCAGCATTTCCGGAATAAACGACTGACCGCCAAAGCCCGGGTTGACCGACATCAGCAACACCATGTCGACCTTGTCCAGCACGTAGTCCAGATAATCAAGCGATGTGGCCGGGTTGAATACCAGGCCAGCCTGGCAGCCATGATCACGGATCAGGCCCAGCGAGCGGTCGATGTGGTCAGACGCTTCCGGGTGAAAGGTGATGATATTGGCGCCGGCTTTGGCAAAATCCGGAATGATACGGTCCACCGGCTTGACCATCAGATGCACGTCGATCGGCAGCGTGGTGTGCGGGCGGATCGCCTCACAGACCAGCGGGCCAATGGTCAGGTTGGGGACGTAGTGATTGTCCATCACATCAAAGTGGATCAGGCTGGCCCCGGCCTCGGTGACGTTACGCACTTCTTCACCCAGGCGGGCAAAGTCTGCGGAAAGAATGCTGGGGGCAATGCGATATTCGGCCATGAAGAACTCCGTGAAATGGATAAGACACTCAGGCTGATTGTATCGCATAAGACATGCAGCCCGTTCGCATGCGCTGCTAATATGTAAATCACCCTGAAACAGGCATAAACCATGAGCGAAAAGCCAGAGTTCGTTATCGAGATCGTCCCGCATGCGAGTTACGTCCCGGATCAGTCCGACGAGACGGAAGACCACTACGTCTTTGCGTACCGGATTGCCATTACCAATCGCAGCGCGGTGACCGTGCAATTGATCTCGCGGCACTGGATCATTCGTGACATGGAAGGGCGTGAGCAGGAAGTCAGCGGGTTGGGCGTGATCGGCGAGCAACCCGTGCTTGAACCTGGCCAGTCTTTTGAATACATGAGTGGCACCACACTGGAGTGCCCGGTTGGCACCATGCGTGGCAGTTACCAGATGCGCACCACAGACGGCACGCTGTTTGATGCGCAAATCCCCGAGTTTCTTCTTTCCGTACCCCGCACGCTGCATTGACACGTCACCGCCTGCCAGTGCGCTTGACAGCGCCAGGCCGCGCCAGACAAGGGCTGCAAGCGCGCGGTACCTCCGGCAAGGCGGCAATACGCAACGCTCGTTCTGCCGCCGCTTCGCCGTCCAGGCGCATGCGGCTAGAATACGCCGCAGTGGAGGCCGCATGCGTATATTAGTTTCCAATGATGATGGGTATTTCGCGACCGGGATCGCGGCGTTGGCCGAGGCCCTGGCGGATGAGCACGAAGTCATGATCTGTGCACCGGAGCGCGACCGGAGCGGGTCCAGCAATTCTTTGACGCTGGATCGGCCGCTGAGCGTGAGAAGGGCACCGAACGGATTTTTGTATGTGAACGGTACGCCGACCGATTGCGTGCACCTGGCCGCAACCGGCTTGTTGGAAACCTTGCCTGACCTGGTGATCTCCGGCATCAATCATGGCGCCAATATGGGCGATGACACCATTTACTCGGGCACCGTGGCGGCTGCGACTGAGGGTTATCTGCTGGGGGTGACCTCGCTGGCGTTCTCGCTGGCCTCACGCAACCCACAGCATTTTGAAACGGCGGCCCGTGTGGCGTGTGATCTGGTGCGGCAAGTGATCAAGCAGCCGTTCGAACAGCCCACGCTATTGAATGTGAATGTGCCTGACCTGCCGTATGACGAAATCCGCGGCAAGCTCACCACCCGCCTGGGGCGCCGGCATCGCGCGGCATCGGTGATCAAGAGCGAGAACCCGCGCGGCGACCTCATCTGGTGGGTCGGGCCGGTAGGCAGTGCCGCTGTTTGCGGTGAAGGAACAGATTTTTATGCTGTGGCGAACGGGTTTGTCTCCGTCACGCCGCTTTCCATTGATCTCACTGCCTATACCGGACTGGAGACGGTTTCGAAATGGCTATGCGCATGAATTTCAATAATGTGCCCGGTATGGGCATGACATCAGCCCGCACGCGCAGCCGCATGATAGACCGCCTGAAAAGTCAGGGCATTACCCATCCCGAGGTGCTGGTGGTCATGGGTGAGGTGCCACGCCACGCGTTTGTGGACGAGGCCATCTCGCACAAGGCCTATGACGATATGTCCTTGCCCATCGGCCACGGTCAGACCATCTCTCAGCCTTATATTGTTGCCCGCATGACTGAACTGGCGCTGGGCGCGCCGCAGCACGACAAGGTGCTGGAAATCGGCACCGGCTGCGGTTACCAGACCACAGTGCTGGCGCAGTTCTTCAAAACTGTTTATTCCATCGAACGCATTGGCGGTCTGGCCAGGCAAGCGCGAGATCGTCTGGCCTCGCTGGGCGTGCTCAATACCCGTTTGCGTCATGGCGACGGCAGCCGCGGCTTGCCTGATGGCGGCCCGTTTGACGTGATCATGCTGACCGCCGCCGCGCCGATCGTGCCCGAGGCCATGATTGCCCAGCTCAAGCCCGGTGGCCGGATGATTTTTCCGGTCGGTGGCGAGACACAAGAATTGCGCATGATCGAACTCACCCCGGAAGGACCGGTCGAGCAAAAGCTGGAACGGGTGAAGTTTGTGCCGCTGCTTCCTGGCACGGCGTGAATTTTGCGGTGGCTCTGCGCGGCGTGTGAGTGCTACATACATGCGGTTGTTACACAAGCCAAGAACAATTGCCCGCAAGCAGCATCAGATAGAAAAAATCCAAGGAGAAATTGAGTGAACTGGCAGCGTCTCATTGCCCCCGCCACCGCGTTGCTGTTGGCCGCCTGCGCCAATCAGCCAACCCAGCCGGCCCCCATTGTTGACCGTTATCAGCAGAGCACGCCTGCCGCGATCTCTACCACCACGCCCAAGCCCCAGACCAGCACGCCGCCGGCGCTCGCTCCTTCCGGTGAAACCTATACCGTCCAGAAGGGGGATGGTTTGTATCGCATAGCCATGGATCATGGCGTGGCCTGGCGTGACCTGGCGGCATGGAACAATCTGGACGATGTGAACGCCATCAAGGTGGGGCAGGTGTTGCGGTTGACACCGCCGGCAAATGCCGCCACTGCGGCGGGCGGGGTTGAAACGCGCCCGCTCAAGGATGCCAGTACCGCGCCTGCCGTGGCGGCAGCACCTGCCAGCGTGAACAAAAGTTATCCAAAGGCGATGAAGCTGCCCTATAGCGCACAGAACGCAAGCGCCATTGCAGCACTGGCGGAAGGGCCTTCCGTTGTATCAAAACCACAGCCGGATAATAGTGCGGCAACCCGACCGGCTGTCACTTCAGAAACTGCGATATCGTCCGATAGTGTTACAAAAGGTAACGTAAAAGCGGCTTCCGGGCCCGCTTCCGCTCCGGCGGATGCGGCTTCGGCTGATGTTGAGTGGATCTGGCCTACTTCCGGTCAACCCGCCAAAGCTTTCAATGATGAAAGCAGAGGTATTGATATTCTCGGGAAAATGGGGCAGTCTGTGGTTGCGTCAGCGTCCGGTAAGGTGGTCTACGCCGGAAGTGGCCTGCGCGGGTACGGCAAAATGATCATCATCAAGCACAACACCGAGTTCTTGAGCGCATATGCGCATAACAGCAAGTTGCTGGTCAAGGAGGGCGACATCGTCAAGAAGGGTGAAAAGATCGCGGAGATGGGCAATACCGATGCCGACCAGGTCAAGCTGCATTTTGAAATCCGCAGATTTGGCAAACCGGTCGATCCAGCCAAATACATCCACTCAGACTAACCATGAACGATCAAATCGATATCCTGGAAGACGAAGCGTTACTTGAGGAAGAAGACCTCGAGTCAATCGAGAATGAAGCAGAAGGGGAAGGTGAGGCGGAGGCTGCAGCTGCCGAGGAAGCAGACGCTCCTGTCTATGAAAGCACTGGCGATGTCACTCAGATCTATCTGAATGAGATCGGCCATAGCCCGTTGTTGACGCCGGATGAAGAGCGCGCCCTGGCTCGTCGCGTGGTACAGGGTGATTTCCAGGCCCGGCAAAAGATGATCGAGCACAATTTGCGGCTCGTGGTGAACATCGCCAAGCACTACATCAACCGTGGCATGACGCTGCTTGACCTCATTGAGGAAGGCAACATCGGTCTGATGCATGCGCTGGAGAAGTTTGACCCGGAACGCGGGTTCCGTTTTTCGACCTACGCCACCTGGTGGATTCGCCAGAGTATCGAGCGCGCGATCATGAATCAGTCGCGCACGATCCGCCTGCCGGTGCACGTCATCAAGGAACTCAACGTTTATCTGCGCGCACAGCGCCACCTGGAAGCCCGCATGGGCCATGAACCGACGGTGGAAGAGGTGGCAGCGCTGGTTGGCAAGCCGGTGGAAGATGTACGCCGGGTCATGGGTCTGAACGAGCGGGTGGCATCGCTGGATGCGCCGCTGGATATCGACCCGATGCTGACCATTGGCGAATCGATTCCGGACGAGCAGCACGAAGGCCCTGAAACACTGCTGCAGAACATGGAAATCGAGCGCTATGTCCGCGAGTGGCTCAAGCAGCTCAACGACAAGCAACGCATGGTTATCGAGCGTCGTTACGGTTTGAACGGGTACGAAATCTGCACCCTGGAAGACCTGGCGGCCAGCCTGAATCTGACCCGCGAACGCGTGCGCCAGATCCAGATTGAAGCGCTCGAGCAACTGCGCCGCATTCTGCGTCGCTACGGTGTCACGCGCGACGTGGTGCTCTGACAATAAAAAGTGGTCTGGCCCTGATTGGTCAATCGATTAATCCGGGCATGTAAAAACGGCTGAATGACAACAAGTCACTCAGCCGTTTTTGTTTGCAGATCAACCGGTTATTTGCTGGTGATCTTGTGGTCTGGCACCACGGTAAAGCTGAAATTGCGATCCTTGACCAGATAGTGCCGGGCCAGCGAATCCAGATCAGCCTTGGTGATGCTTTGATAGTCGCTGGCGCGGCTACGGGCCCATTCCAGCCGGGCCGGGATTTCCTGCGAGCCATTAAGCACCGTGCCCAGCCAGTAGCCGTTGGTGCGCTCGGAATCGCGAATGCCGGTCAGGATCGGGGCGCGGGCGCGCTCCAGTTCGTCATCGGTCACGCCATGCGCCTGCATGTCGGCCGCGATTTTCTTCACGGCGGCGGTGACTTTGTCAGCTTGCTCAGGTTCTACCGTGATCAGCACGCCAACCATGCCATAACCCGTGAAGGTCTCGCTCAGTTGGGCAAAGGCTTCCGGGCTGTACGAACTGCCCATTTGCGTGCGGATGGTATCCCACAAACGGTTCTTGAAAACCTCTGCCAGCAGGTTGAAACGGCGGGCCAGATGGATGTCGCGACCGTCCGTTGCCGGCCAGACGATATACACCAGACCGCGGTTGATTTCGGTCGGAACGGTGAAGCGCTGGCTCAGACCTTTATCCGGAAAATTGACAATGCGCTGATTGGCATAGTCAGGCTTGGTTTCCCGATCCGGCAGCGTACCCAGCGTCTGGGCGACGGCGGCAATGGTCTTGTCGATATCAATATCGCCCACGATGGAGACTTCCAGCGGGCCTTTGTCCAGTTGTGGCTGCAACCAGTTCTTGACCTCGTCAAGCGTGCGCGACATCAGCACTTTCTCGTCCGGAATGCCAAAACGCGGGTCATGATTGGCCAGTTCAGAGTCAATGCGCGTCTGCAGCAAGCCTTCCGGCGTGTGTGTCAGTTCAGCCTGGGTTTCGACAATCGCCTTGCGTGCCATGGTCAGCGCCTCAGGGCGATAGCCGGCATGCGTCAGATATGCCGTGAGCAACTGCATCTGCAGCAGCAGGTTGTCCCGATTGGTGCTGCCGCCAAAGGTAAAGGCGTCGTTGGAAACCCGGAAATCCATGCCGACCTGCTTGCCGGCAAGGGCGGCATCCAGATCATCAATGCTCAGTTTGTCCAGACCGCCCGCCTTGAAGGTGAGCAAGGTCAGCCATGCCAGGCCCGGTTTGGTTGCTGCTGGTTCAGTCAGGCGGCCGGCGCCGACACGCATCGTCACATTGATGGTGTTGGCCTGGAAAGGCGTCTGCTTGAGGTTCAGGCGTACGCCGTTGGCGAAGGTAACCTGGGTGACATCCAGATCGGCCAGCCGCTTTTGCGAGACCACTTTGCCGGCCGGGCCAAAATCGGTATACGGGAATTTCAGGTTGTTGTCGTTTGCGCCGCTGGTGGTGGCGACGCTCTGGCTTTGTGTCCAGGCGGCCTTGATCTCGGCTTGCGGATCAGCCAGTTTGGCGTTGCCGGAAACAAACACGCGACGACCGCCCGTCCACGCCTTGCGCAGCGCGGCTACGCAGTCTTCTGGCGTGACTTTATCCAGCAAGGGGCCAAGCAGCGCCTTGTCTTGCGCGGGCGAGGTGTACACATTGCCGTCGTTCAGCGCGTCGGTAATGGCGCCGGCCAGCCGGTCGGACCGGCGTGTTGCCGCGCTGGAGACAGATTGATCCAGGTCGGTACGCAGATTGGCGACGGCCACTTGCAGTTCCTGCGCGGTAAAACCGTGATCCAGCGCGCTGCGCAGTTGCTGGTCAACCAGCGCCAGTGCAGCTTGCCATTGTTCCGGCTTGGCAGAGGCGCCAATGGTGCCAATCCGCACTTGCTGGAACATGTCGTACACGCCAGCGTACGAGCCATTGAGTGGCGAATTTTCCTTGTGCGCCAGGATATCCAGGCGGCGCGAGAGCATGTCCAGCGCCAGTTGCAGCGTCTGGTCACTCAGGCGGATGCCGCTACTGTCCTGGCCCGGGAAGGGTTGCAGGGTCTGGATGCTGATGCTGGTGTTCGGCGCATCCGCTTCATAGTGATAACCGAACTCGGTGCCCGGAATGGCGGTCGGGATCTTGAGGTCCGGATACGGGCGGGCTGGTGCGCGTGGCGCCAGTTCACCAAATTCTTTCTGGATCAGCGCGACGGTCTGTTTGACGTTGAGATCGCCCACCGCCACGACCGTAATGCGATCGGGCTGATACCAGGTGTTGTACAGATCCACAAAGCGGTCGCGCCGGCTTTGCTGGATAACGTCATCAAGGCCGATCGGCATGCGCGCAGCGGGCAGGGAGCCTGGCAGCAAGAAGCCGACTTCTGCCTTGTAACTGCGAAATGCCACGGAATCACGTGCCCGTTTTTCGCTCAGGATTACGCCACGTTCGCTGTCAATCTGGTCTGGCTGCAACAGCAGGCCGCCAGAGAAATCGGCAAAAACCTGCAGGCCTTCTTGTAGTGTGTGCGGCTTGGTATCCGGCAATTCCAGCTGATACACCGTACGATCCATGCCCGTATTGGCGTTGGCGTCGCTGCCCATGCCCATGCCAAGGCGCTGGAAATAATTGACCAGCGTACCCGGCTTGTAGTGCGTGCTGCCCTTGAACGCCATGTGCTCAAGAAAGTGCGCCAGCCCTTGCTGATCGTCCGTTTCATTGAGCGAACCCGCTTTGACCAGCAAGCGCAGGCTGGCGCGGCCTTTGGGTTCGGCGTTGGGCATGATGGCGTAGCGCACACCGTTATCAAGCGTGCCCCAGGTGACGGCAGGGTCTGCCTTCAGGTCACTTTTATCTTGCGGGAAGCCAGTATCGGCGTGGGCCAGGCAAACAAGGCCGGAGGAAAGCAAAGCAGCGAGCAGGAGCTTGCGAATCAATGGCATGAGTGGATACCGAGTCTCTTGTTCAATGTGATCAGATCACGGGTGACCGGTGTGGCGCACCGACAGGTGTGCGCAAACGCGGCCGTACACCCGGGCGGGCAATGCGTGCCAACCCGGGCTACGGTTGCGTTTGAATTAAATGCCGCGCAGAAGTTCGTTAATGCCGACCTTGCCGCGGGTCTTGGCATCGACCTTCTTCACGATCACAGCGCAATACAGGCTGTAGCTGCCGTCTTTGGAAGGCAGGTTGCCGGAGACCACCACCGAGCCAGCCGGAATGCGGCCGTAGGTGACTTCGCCGGTTTCGCGGTCATAAATCTTGGTGGACTGGCCGATGTACACGCCCATCGAGATGACCGAGCCTTCTTCAACCACAACGCCTTCCACCACTTCGGAACGGGCACCGATGAAGCAGTTGTCTTCAATGATGGTCGGGCCGGCCTGCAGCGGCTCCAGTACGCCGCCGATGCCGACGCCGCCGGACAAGTGCACGTTCTTGCCGATCTGCGCGCAAGAACCCACGGTCGCCCAGGTGTCGACCATGGTGCCTTCATCGACATAAGCGCCGATGTTGACATAGGAGGGCATCAGCACCACGTTTTTGGCAATGTAGGAGCCACGACGCGCAATGGCGTTGGGCACCACACGGAAACCGCCGGCACGGAAATCGGCTTCGGTGTAGTCGGCAAACTTGCTCGGCACCTTGTCAAAATACTGGGTGCAGCCGCCGGCCATGGGTACGTTGTCGTTCAGGCGGAACGACAGCAGTACGGCTTTTTTCAGCCACTGGTTGGTTTGCCATTGGCCGTCCACTTTTTCGGCCACGCGCCACAGACCCTTGTCGAGGCCGATGATGGCTTCGTTGACGGCATCGCGTACTTCGGCCGCGGCATTGCCAGGGTTGATTTCGGCACGGTTCTCGAACGCGGTTTCGATCACGGACTGCAGATTGCTCATGGCTTTTTCCTGTCTATTTTCAATGGTGGTGAAACTGCGCGGCGTGCAGCGGGCCGCGCGTGATGTAGCGGACTCAGCAGATGCTGGCCGGTATTACAGATTCTTGCAAAAGTGCACGATGCGCTCAGCCGCGATCACGCAGTCTTCCAGCGGCGCCACCAGCGCAATGCGCACCCGGTTGGCACCCGGATTGATGCCGTGGGCCTCACGCGCCAGATAAGAACCCGGCAGGACGGTCACATGTTGTTCAGCATAGAGCCGTCGCGCAAATTCCGTATCGCTGATTGGCGTAGCGGCCCACAGATAGAACGACGCATCGGGCAGTGCCACATCCATCACTTCGGCCAGTTTTGGCGTAACGGCGGCAAATTTGGCGGCGTACAAGGCGCGGTTTTCAATGACATGCGCTTCGTCATTCCAGCCTGCTTCACTGGCCGCCTGTACCGACGGGCTCATGGCGCAGCCGTGGTAAGTGCGGTACAGCAAGAACTTGCCCAGAAGCTGCGCGTCTCCCGCTACAAAGCCCGAACGCAGGCCAGGGACGTTGGAGCGCTTTGACAGCGAACTGAACACAACCAGGCGACGATCATCACGCCCCAGTTTGTGCGCGGCTTCCAGCCCGCCCAGTGGGCGCTGGTCGCCAAAATAGATTTCCGAGTAACACTCGTCGCTGGCGATCACAAAGCCATAACGGTCAGACAGGGCAAACAGCCGACGCCAGTCTTCCAGCGAGGCGACTGCACCCGTCGGGTTGCCCGGTGAGCAGACAAACACAAGCTGGGTGCGCTGCCAGACTTCTTCCGGCACCTGGTCCCAGTCCGGCTGGAAATGGTTTTGCGCAAGGCAGTTGACGTAAAACGGCTCGGCGCCGGCCAGAAGCGCCGCACCTTCATAAATCTGATAGAACGGGTTGGGCGAGATCACCACGGGCTTGCTGCTGCCGCTGGTGTCGATCACGGCTTGCGCAAACGAAAACAGCGCCTCGCGGCTGCCGTTGACCGGAATGATCTGCGTGGCCGCGTTCGGGGCCGGGATATCGTACCGGCGGGCAATCCACTGGCTGATGGCCTGGCGCAGGCTGTCACTACCCAGGGTGGCCGGATAGGCGGACAACCCGTCCAGATGATTGATCAGTGCATCCTTGATCAGCGCCGGCGTGGCGTGCTTTGGCTCGCCAATCGACAGATTGACGGCTTTGAGCGCCGGATTGGGCGTAACCCCCTGGAACAGGGCTTTGAGCTTCTGAAAAGGGTATGGGTGCAGACCGTCAAGCCGGGGTGACATACTCGCGGGGCCTTGGGGAAAATCGCAATTATAACGGCGTTGTGATCCATGCGGCACCCGTCCCGTGCGCTGGCAACAAAAACGGCGGAGGGCTTGCGCCATCCGCCGTTCTGGCGATGCAAACGCACCACCGTCCGTTACAGGCTTTCTTTTGACTGCGACGGGAAATACTTCAGCAGCTTTTGCACCTTGGAGGCGACCACCAGCGAGCAATAAGGTTGTTCGCCGTGCTGGTTGAAGTAGTTGTTGTGATAGTCCTCAGCCGGCCAGAAATCCTGCGCGGGCGTGAGGCGGGTCACGATCGGATCACGGAACGTGCCGGCTGCGGTCAGTTCTGCAATTTTGGCGCGGGCCTTTTGTTCTTGCTCTGCCGACAAAAAGAACACTTCAGAGCGGTACTGCGTGCCCACATCGTCGCCCTGACGGTTCAGCGTGGTCGGATCATGAATGGTGAAGTACACATCCAGGATGTCTTCATACTTGATCACGCTGCTGTCAAAGTCGATGCGCAGCACCTCGGCGTGGCCGGTTTCACCGGTGCACACGGCCTTGTAGGTGGGGTGATCGACATGACCGCCCATATAACCCGATTGCACAGCAGTGACGCCGCGCAGACGCTGGAACACGGCTTCCATGCACCAGAAGCAGCCACCGGCCAGTACTGCAACTTCTGTGGTCATTCTGTTTCTCCTTGTGGGATAGGTCATTCACGCGTCTTGCGCGTGGTGTTGTTGCGGACGTTCCGGTTTATTGCCGGGCCGTCCTGATATTGGTCGGTTGCGGGCCGCTGAAATTACAGCGGTACGGGTTGATGTCCAGCCCGCCGCGTCGCGTGTAGCGGGCATATACAGCCAGTTTCATGGGTTTGCATTCACGCATGATGTCAACAAAGATGCGCTCGACACATTGTTCATGAAACTCGTTGTGATTGCGGAACGACACCAGATAGCGCAACAGGCTTTCACGGTTGATCGGCGCGCCCACATAGTGGATCTGCACGCTGGCCCAGTCCGGTTGCCCGGTCACCAGGCAGTTGGACTTCAACAGATTGGACGTGAGCGTTTCTTCCACCGGGCTATCGGATTCATCGCACTTGAGCAGGCCCGGCGTGGGCTCGTACTGGTCGATTTCAATATCCAGATTGTCAATGCAATAGCCTTTCAGATCGCCCATCTTTTGCGCGGCAAAAGCGGCCGGCGCAAACAGTTGAACCATCACGGGCGCGCCGGTGGCTGCGCTCAGATCAGCCTGCAGCAAAGACTGCAATGCTTCAAATCCGGCCAGTCTGGTCTGGTTAAAACTGTTCAGGTACAGCTTGAATGACTTGGACTCGACGATATTCGGGCTCTCGGCCGGGATCAGGAAGGTGGCAATGGCCACTTCCGGCTTGCCCCGACTGTTAAGCCAGCTCAGCTCATAGGCATTCCAGATATCCACGCCCATAAAGGGCAGGGTGGCGCCCACGCCGATCTCATCACGCTTGCCTTGGCGCGGAATGGGAAACAGCAACGTGGGGTCGTATTCGGTTTTGTAACTGACCGCTTTGCCAAGCGGCGAAAATTCAGCTTCGCTCATGCACTTGTCCGATAAGTTCAGGCCACCGGGAAGGGCGACGCAGGGTAGACGGGATAGATGCGCCCGCCACGCGCACATTCAAGCCCGGCGGTATATCACGCTATTGTGCGGCATGCCCCGGCTTTGGGGCCAGCGTTGTTCAGTATGGGCAAAACAAAACCCCGGCTGAACCGGGGTTTTGTTTGATGGCGTTCGGGGCAGGGCGCGTTTAGCGGTACTTGCGCACAAGGCCAACCAGCACGCCGTAAATCTCCAGACCCTCTCGCGGGCGAATGGGCTGGAATTCCGGGTTGCGCGGCAACAGCAGAAAACCTTGCTTGTCGCGGCCCAGTTCCTTGAGCGTGTATTCGCCATCAATAATGGCGACCACGATATCGCCCACGCGCGCTGCCGGGCGTTTTTCGACAATGGCAATGTCGCCATCGTGAATGCCGGCCTCGATCATGGACTCGCCCCGCACGCGGATGGTGATCGTGGCAGAGGGGCGGTTGATCAGGTAGTCATCAATGGAGAGCGCTTCGCTCATCGCATCGTTGGCGGCCGCAGGCAAACCTGCCGGCACCGGGAAATCAGCCAGTTCACGCTCAAAGAAGCGTTTGGTGGGGGCCAGGCGCTTGTCTGGCGTCATTTCAATAAAGCCGGCCAGCATCAGGCGCTTGACCAGGGCCGAGACGGCAGATTTGGATGCCATGCCCAGCATCTCGCCAATAACGGCGTAAGAAGGCAGGCTGCGGTAATCGGCGTAATAGTCTTGCAGCTTGCCGAGGTACTCGTTATCGCGATTCGGGTTGCCCATGATGCGCTCACAGAACATTCGTTCTCTGAAGGTTATGTGAACGAACGTTCTGTGTCAAATAAGATCTGCCCGAGTGAGGGCTCCGCGCATCAATCCGCGCGCGGCAAACGGCGGGCCGCACGGTACAATGGCGGCTTACCGATTTTCAGGCTGGATCTGTTTTGCGTATCTATCTGGCCCCGATGGAGGGGCTGCTTGATCATGTGCTGCGTGATGTACTGACCCGCTCCAGCGGGATTGATGTCTGCGTGAGCGAGTTCATCCGCATCTCTGGCAGTTTGCTGCCCAAGCGCACCTTTTATCGCTCTGTGCCGGAACTGCTCACGGGTGGCAAGACACCTGGCGGGGTGCCGGTGCGCGTGCAGTTGCTCGGGTCCGATCCGGTCTGCATGGCAGAGAACGCAGAAAGACTGGCCTCGCTCAATCCGCCTGGGATTGATCTGAACTTTGGCTGCCCGGCCAAAACCGTCAACCGTCACGGCGGCGGCGCGTTACTGCTCAAGACACCTGACCTGATTCACGACGTGGTGCGTGCAGTACGGCAAGCCGTACCGGCGCATATTCCGGTGACCACCAAAATGCGCCTGGGTTACGAAGACCAGAGCCTGACCCTGGAGTGTGCGCACGCCATGGAAAACGGCGGTTCGGCCGAACTGGTGGTGCATGCCAGAACCAAAACCGACGGTTATCGCCCGCCCGCGTACTGGGAAAAACTCCCGGCGATTCGCGAAGCATTGCGCATTCCGGTGATCGCCAATGGCGAAGTGTGGACCGCGGCGGATTTTCACCGTTGCCGTGAGGTATCTGGCTGCGAAGACGTGATGATCGGCCGGGGCATGGTGGCCAATCCGGGCCTGGCGCTGGAAGTGCTGGGCAAGGCCGGCCTGGCGTGGCATGAACTCGCGCCGCTTGTCCATGTGTTCTGGCATAACGTTGAAACACGAATCCTGCCAAAATACCAGGGCGGCCGGGTAAAGCAATGGCTGGGCTATATGCGCCGTCAGTATCCGCAGGCCGACGCGGTTTTTGTTGAAGGCCGCGCACTGCCAGAAGCGCGTGATTTGGTCGCGCTGATGCTTGAATCCATGCGGCAGGCAGAAGTCGCTCACGCGTGAGCGCAATGGCAAATGAATGCAAAGGCCGGGTAAACCGGCCTTTATTTTGACTACCGGGTTGTTTCAACTCATTCAGTATTCAGTAAACAGGAGACGCCTTGATGGGGCTGCAGCTCGAAAGTATTTTGTTCGCAATCATGCAAGGGGTCAGCGAGCTATTTCCGGTCAGTAGTCTTGGGCATGGCGTGGTGGTGCCTGATTTGCTGCACTGGCAAATGGATACGCGCAGCGAACAGTTCTTGCCGTTCATGGTGGTGCTGCATCTGGGTACTGCCCTGGCGTTGCTGGCGTACTTTCGCAAAGACTGGATCGAACTCTTTCGCGACTTCTTCAAGGGTGGCTGCAACCCTAATAACGCGCTGGCACGTCCGCTGTGGCTGACCATTGTCGGCACCATTCCCGCCGGCCTGTTGGGCCTGTTGCTGGAAAAAAAGATCAAGTTACTGTTTGGCAGTACCACCATCGTGCTGGCTGTGCTGGTGCTCAACGGCATCATGCTGATTGCGGGCGAGCGGGCGGTGAAGCGCAGCCGTGGCGGTGGCAAGCTGGAAGACCTGTCTTTTGCGGGCGCGCTGAAGGTGGGCCTGGCGCAAAGCCTTGCGCTGGTGCCGGGGATTTCACGCTCGGGCAGCACCTTGCTGGGCGGTCTGTCGCAAGGGCTCTCTTACGAAGCCGCTGCACGCTTTTCTTTCTTGCTGGCCACGCCGATTATCCTGGCCGCCAGCGTACTGGAAGTGCCCAAGGCCATGCACCAGGCCGGGCCGTTGCCGTTTGGGCAAATGGCGCTGTGCGGGCTGATTGCGGGCGTCTGTGCGTATCTGAGTACGTGGGCCTTGATGCGCTACTTCAAGACGCATGAAGTCAAGGCGCTGAGCCCGTTTGGCTGGTACTGTATTGCCTTGGGTGTTTTGGGTCTGGCGGTCAAATTCGCATAAGGAGTGCGCAATGGCACGGCTCCCGCAGGAAACGCAGCAACGCAAACCCTGGTATCGCGAACCTGGTCCGTGGCTGGTGGCGCTGGGGCCGGCTTGCGTGGTGGTCGGCAGCTTGTTTTGCGTGTACCTGGCGTTCTCGCGCCAGGATGACCTTGTTACGCAGAACTACTATCAGGCTGGCCTGACTGTAAACCAGCGCATGCATGAGGATGAAAAAGCCAGAGCGTTGGGGCTGGATGGCCAGTTGACCATTGATGTCACCAGGGGGCAGGTTGCGCTCACCCTGGACAACCCGGAAAAACAACCGCTCCCGCCCGTCCTGCAGCTTGATCTGGCCCACCCGACACAGGAAAAGCTGGATCAGCATGTTGTACTCAGCAAAACCGAGGGCAATAGCTACATTGCCAACATTGAACCGACCAAAGCGTCGCGCTGGCATGTCACGGTTCAGAATGAAGAACTCTGGCGTATGGAAGGGGAATGGGATGCCCACAGCGGCAATGTTGTCCGCATCCAGCCAACCAGCCGCGCCGCCGCTCCCGCCGATAACTGATGGCCGGGTGATATCGCAGACAAAACAAAACCCCGCACTGACGGGGTTTTGTTTTGTCCGGTGCAGCCCGGAAGTGGGTCAGGTAGCGGGCGACAGAACCAGCTTGCCGCTTTGCCCCGGCTTCATTTGCCCACGTAGCCGCCAGGTGTTTTTGTTGTCAGACAATTCCACATCCCATCTGACCGCACCGGGCGGATGCGCCAGTTGGCCTTGCCACAGGTGATTGCCCTGATCGCTCAAGCTGGCGGCCTGATCATTCCGCGCCACGGTGGGGTGCAATAGCTTCAGCTGCAGTGGCCCGGCAACCGGCTGGTTGAGTTCAATCCGCGCCAACCCTTGAGCGTCAATGGTGGCAGTGGCACGCAAGCCCAGCCTGGCCGCCGCTTGATCCCGTGCCAGTACTTGGGTCACTTCATCACCCGTTCTGGTGTAATCGTCTGCCACCACGCCATCGCTATGCTTGCCGGCCAGCCAGATCAGATTGATGCAGCCAACAATGGCAATCACAGGCAACAACAGGATGAACCAGGCCCAGGGCTGTTTGTACCAGGGGCGTTTCTCTGGTGATGACGGGGTTTGCATAGGCTCAGGTTAAAAGGTCAGGGGTTCTGCCCGATAAAACTCGATTTTTCGCGAGTTTCGATTTTCGGGTCGTCTTTGGCGGTAATGATGAAATAGATGGTGTGACTACCTGCTTTGGCGTTGTGGGCATCGACATGCAAGCGCACGCCCACGTCTTCCTGCCCGGTAGCGCTGACCGACACCGCGTTGCCGCCATCCACCAGCACCTTGATGCCCTCCAGACCTTCGGCGCGGATGGTGTAGACATGGTTTTTCTCGTCCGCGTTTTCGATCTGCAAACGGTAGCTGTTTTCCAGCAGGCCATCTTCCGCCTCCCGCACCAGTGCTACCCGATCACGCGCGATATTGACCTTGACGGGCTGGTGACGAATCAGCGAGACAAGGGTGATCACCAGTACCACCAGCAGGATAAAACCATACATCAATACGCGCGGCCGCTTGAGGCGCGAGAGGAATTTAGACTCCGGATAAACATGGTTGAGGGCGTTTTCCGTGGTGTAACGGATGAGCCCGCGCGGGTAGCTCATCTTGTCCATGACCTCATCACAGGCATCAATGCATGCCGCGCAGCCGATGCATTCATACTGCAGGCCGTCGCGGATATCGATGCCGACCGGACATACCTGGACGCACATCTTGCAATCTATGCAGTCACCCAGGCCTTCTGCCTTGTAGTCCGCGCCTTTCTTGCGGCTGCCGCGCTGTTCACCGCGTTCAGGGTCGTAAGAGACCACCAGCGTGTCGGCATCAAACATGGCACTCTGGAAGCGGGCGTACGGGCACATGTACTTGCAGACTTGTTCACGCAACCAGCCAGCATTGCCGTAGGTGGCAAAGCCATAAAACAGCACCCAGAACCCTTCCAGCGGGCTAATGGTGAAGGTAATGGTCTCGTGCCACAGATCACGAATCGGCGTGAAATAGCCCACAAAGGTGAAGCCGGTCCACAGCGCAAAGACAATCCAGAGGGCGTGTTTGGTGATCTTGAGCCGGAGTTTGCGGGCAGTGCGCGGGCCGCTATCGAGCTTGATCCGCGCCATACGGTCGCCTTCGACCCATTTTTCTATCCACAAGAAGATCTCGGTGTAGACCGTTTGCGGACAGGAGTAACCGCACCAGAGCCGCCCGCCAATCGTGGTCCACGCAAACAGGCCGAAAGCGCACAAAACCAGCAGGGCGGTCAGGTAAATAAAGTCTTGCGGCAGAAAAACCAGGTTGAAGATAAAAAACTTGCGGTTGGCCAGATCAAACAGCAGCGCCTGACGCTCGTTCAGATTGATCCATGGCATGCCATAGAAGAAAAGCTGCGTGGCAAAGACAAAGAAGATGCGCCATTTGTTGTAAATGCCGTTGACCCAGCGCGGGTAGATTTTCTTGTGTTTGGCGTACAGGCTGATTTCTTCGTATTCACCCTGATCATTGACCTCTACCACTGTGACCGGAATGTCCTGCAGCTTCTTGCTCATGATCGCAATTCCTGTTGCGGCCCCAAAACAGGCGGCACGTATCGCCAGCGTCTTGAAACGGACACGGGCGGAATACCCGCCCGTGTCGTTGTTGCCATTAGCAGATGAAAGCGCGCGTCCCGCCGGGCTTACTGGGCGTTCTGTGCGTTATGGGACAAGCCATACACATAGCCGGCCAGTACATGCACCTTGGCGTCACCCAGAAAATCTTTCCAGGCCGGCATCTGGTTATTGCGGCCGTTGGTGATGGTCTCGATGATGGTGGTCTCTGACTTGCCATAGAGCCACACGCCGCTCGGGTGCGTCAGATTGGGCGCGCCGACATCGATATTGCCGTGGCCATCTGGCCCATGACAGGCAGCGCAGACTTGCTTGAATGTGGATTCGCCCCGCCCGGCGCGTTCATCGTCAAACTTGTTGCCGGAAATCTTCAGCACGTAGTTGGCGACATCGCGCACCTTTTCTTCGCCAAACGCTGCGCCAAAGGCGGGCATCTGGCCGTGACGGCCGTTGCTGATGGTTTGCACAATGCGGTCAGGCGTGCCGCCATACATCCAGTCATGGTGAACCAGGTTAGGAAAGCCCTTGGCGCCACGGGCATCTGCACCGTGGCATTGCAGGCAGTAGGTCAGGAACAGGCGCTTGCCGATTTCCTGTGCCTGCGGGTTCTGCGCAACCTGTTCAATCGGCATTTTCAGGAACTGGTCATACAGCGGCCCATATTTGGCATCTGCCTGGGCGGTTTCCTGCTTGTATTGCCCGGCCGAACTCCAGTTCCGCAGATTGCCAATGGCAATGCCAGGGTAGAGCGCCAAATAACCCACCGCAAACACCAGGGTCAGTACAAACAGACCCACCCACCAGCCTGGCAACGGGTTGTTGTACTCCTGCAGGTCGCCATCCCAGACATGACCCAGGGTTTCAACTTTCTCGCCCTTTTTGACTTTGACTGCGCTCTGGCTTTTAAGCAGGAACGCAAGGCCAATCAGGGAAACAATGACGATTACAGTGATGTAAACGCCCCAGAAACTGCTATAGAAATCATTCATTTATGACTCCGCGCGGTAAGCTGTCTATCTAGTTTTGTCTGGACGACGACGGAGGCAGGTCATCGTCCAGGAGGGGCGCGCGGCCCGCTTCTTCCATCTCCGCCCGGGTGTTCTTGCTGAACGCCCAGATGATGAGCGCGACGAAGCACAGAAACCCCAGCACGGTGACGCCGATGCGCAACAAATCCTGCCATTCCATATGTCTTACCTCTTGTTCTTCAAGGCCAGACCCAGGCCTTGCAGATAGGCAATCACCGCTTCCATCTCCGATTTGCCTTCTACATCCTTGGTGGCACTGGCAATGTCCTGGTCGGTGTAAGGCACACCGACCTTGCGCAGGGCACGCATTTTGGCTGGCAGGCTTTCCCCGTCCACGCGGTTGGCCGCCAGCCACGGAAACGCCGGCATGATGGATTCAGGCACCACGTCACGCGGGTTCATCAGGTGGGCGCGATGCCATTCATCCGAGTAACGCCCGCCAACACGCGCCAGATCAGGCCCGGTACGCTTGGAACCCCACAGGAAAGGGTGGTCATAGACAGATTCGCCGGCCACGGAGTAGTGGCCATAGCGCTCGGTTTCCGCACGGAACGGCCGGATCATTTGCGAATGGCAGTTGTAACAGCCTTCACGCAGGTAGATATCACGCCCGGCCAGTTGCAAGGCGGTGTAGGGTTTGACGCCCTCGATCGGCTCGGTCGTGGACTTGGCAAACGCCAGCGGCAAGATCTCTACCATCATGGCGACGCTAACGGTCAGAATGGTCAGCAAGATCAGCCAGAAGACGTTTTCCTCGATCAGCTTCTGAATTTTTTCCATATCTGTTTATCTCCGTCTTGGCTGGTCAGGCGTGTGCAGGCACAGCAGGAATCTGCGCGTTCACCGGCGAACCGGAGGACGCTGTGCGCAGCGTGTTGTACAGCATCAGCACCATGCCGGAGAGGAACAGCACACCACCCAGGAAGCGGATGATGTAATACGGATGCGTTGCCTTGACCGCATCGATAAACGCGTAGGTCAGCGTGCCATCCGGGTTGACCGCGCGCCACATCAGGCCTTCTGTCACACCGGCAATCCACATGGAGGCGATGTACAGCACCGTGCCCAGCGTGGCGATCCAGAAGTGCACTTCGATCAGCTTGATGGACCACATCTGTTCGCGGTTGAACAGGCGCGGGATCAGGTAGTAGGTGGAGCCGATGGTAATCATGGCCACCCAGCCCAGTGCGCCGGAGTGCACGTGGCCAATGGTCCAGTCTGTGTAATGCGACAGGGCGTTGACCGTCTTGATGGCCATCATCGGGCCTTCAAACGTGGACATGCCGTAGAACGACAGCGCGGTAATCAGGAACTTCAGGATCGGGTCGGTACGCAGTTTGTGCCAGGCGCCCGACAAGGTCATGATGCCGTTGATCATGCCGCCCCAGCTTGGCGCCAGCAGGATCAGCGAGAAGATCATGCCCAGCGACTGGGTCCAGTCCGGCAGGGCGGTGTAATGCAGGTGGTGAGGGCCGGCCCACATATAGGTGAAGATCAGCGCCCAGAAGTGCACGACCGAGAGGCGGTAAGAATAGATCGGGCGTCCGGCTTGTTTGGGCACGAAGTAATACATCATGCCAAGAAAGCCCGCGGTGAGGAAAAAGCCCACTGCGTTATGGCCGTACCACCATTGCACCATGGCATCGACCGCGCCGGCGTAGACCGAATAAGACTTCCACAAGCTGACCGGAATAAACGCACTGTTGACGATATGCAGCAGTGCGACCGCCAGAATAAAACCGCCATAAAACCAGTTGGCGACATAAATGTGCTTGACCTTGCGTTTGGCAATCGTGCCAAAGAAGACCACGGCATAAGTCACCCAGACAATGGCAATCAGGATTTTGATTGGCCATTCCATCTCGGCGTATTCCTTGTTGAAGGTAATACCGAGCGGATAGGTAATGACGACAGCAAGGATGACGATCTGCCAGCCCCAGAAGGTAAAGGCGGCGAGCTTGTCGCTGATCAGGCGCACATTACAGGTACGCTGGACGACGTAATAAGACGTGGCAAAAAGGCCGCTGCCGCCAAAGGCAAAGATAACGCCATTGGTGTGCAGTGCACGTAGACGACCGAAGTGAAAATAGGGTCCGAAATTGAGTTCTGGCCAGGCAAGCTGAGCCGCAATCACTACCCCCACCAGCATGCCGACAATACCCCACACGACGGTCATGATGGCAAACTGCCGCACCACTTTGTAATTGTATGTGGCCTGGTTTTCCATAAGCGCTCCGAAAAAGCTCCAAAACAGCAAAAGTAAATCTGTCGTGCATGCCCGTGGGGTCGGGGTCGGACTCAAGTCCGCATATGCATTCTGAATAAATCTTGTGTCGGGAATTTAGCCGGGCGAGCAGCAGCTCAGCTTTGATGCAAATCAAACTGCACCATGGGTTCGGGCATATCTTAACGTGCCGTAACCTGTCAGTCAGGTGTTTTTGGGGTTTCTATCTCTTTTTTTGACGACACGGCATGGGCGGAGTCGTCATCCTGCAAAATCCGGTGCGCCGGGCCTTCCAGATCATCGAATTGGCCGCTGCGCATACTCCACCAGAATAGCGCACCAATCAGAAAAACCAGTAATACGGAAAGCGGGATCAGCAAATATAAGCTCTCCATCAGGCAAGCCCTTGATCCGCAGTCGTTTTTTTGTTGTGTTTCAAACGCCCTGGCGCGGCAAGGCGCAGGGCGTTGCCCACGACCAGCAATGAACTGGCGGCCATGCCCAGACTGGCGAGCCAGGGGGTCACCAGACCGCATACGGCCAGTGGCAGTGCTACAAGGTTGTAACCCAGTGCCCACGCCAGATTCTGCCGGATGACCTTGCGGGTTTTGCGGGCCAGCGCCAGTGCCATGGGCAATACATCCAGTTTGCTGTCGTAGAGCACGGCGTCGCCAGTGGCCTGCGCGATATCCACGCCAGAGCCCATGGCGACGGAGACATGGGCCAGTGCCAGCACGGGCGCGTCGTTGACGCCGTCGCCAATCATCATCACCTTTTTGCCGGATCGTTGCAGTTGCTGCATGACTTTGAGTTTGCCCGCCGGTGTGGCGCTGGCGGTGTGGCTGGCTATGCCCAGCGTTGCGGCAAGATCAGCCACTGCCGCTTCATGGTCGCCGCTGAGCAAATGCACGGTGTAGCCCTGTTTTTGCAGCGCCTGCACGGCGCCTGCGGCCTCTGGGCGCACTGAGTCGGCCAGGGTAAAACAGGCGATCCATTTGGTGGCGCAAGCCAGCCAGATGTGAGTGCCGGCAGGGGCGTCTGCCGGCACGCCCGGTGGCGCCGCAGCGCAATGCGCCGCGACAAACTGCAGCTTGCCGATGGTGTAGCCGGTGCCGTCAATCATGCCGGTGAGGCCGCCGCCAGGATGATTGGTGACATCCGTGGCAAATACCGCAGTTTCACGGCTGAGCGCGTGCGCCAGCGGGTGTTCGGAATGCGCTTCCAGTGCGGCGGCAATGCCGGCGGCGCGTTCAGGCTCGCCATACCAGACGGCGGTGTGGATCAGTCTGGGCTGGCCTTGCGTCAGGGTGCCGGTTTTATCAAAGACGATATCGGTCACGTCCGTCATGGTCTCCAGTGTGTGTCCGCGTGACACCAGCAGCCCGCGCAACGCCAGATGACCGGTCGCTGCGGTCAATGCCGCGGGCGTGGCCAGCGATAGCGCGCAGGGGCAGGAAATCACCAGTACGGCAATGGCGATCGGCAAGGCGTGCTGGGGGTCGTGCCATTGCCAGAATAGCCAGGTCAGCAAGGCAACGCCCAGTAGTACGGCGACGAACAGGCCGGAGATCTTGTCGGCAACCTGCGCAATGCGCGGCTTCTCTGCCAGTGCGCCATCCAGCAAGCGCACAATGCCGGCAAGACGCGTGGATTCGCCCACGTGGGTGGTCTTGATGATCAGCGGGGAATCCAGGTTCACGGTACCGGCAGTGACGTCATGTCGCTCCGCCTTGCTGACCGGTGCGCTTTCACCGGTGAGCAGGGCCTCATTTACGCTGCTCTGGCCCTGCAATACCACGCCATCGACCGGAATGATCTCACCCGGTTTGACCAGAACCCGGTCATCCGGGCGCAGATGAATGACCGCTACTTCTTCGATCTGCGCGTAATCAGGCGCGGTTTGCCGATGGGCAAACGCCGGCAACATGCCGGCCAGATCATCCAGCGCAGCACCCGCGCGGCGGCGCGCGCGGCTTTCCAGGTAGCGGCCGCCCAATAGCAGAAAGACAAACATCGATACGGAGTCAAAATAGACTTCGCCGTGGCCGGCAATGAGTGTCCAAGTGCTGGCGGCAAACGCGGCCAGTACACCGATGCTGACCGGCAAATCCATGCCGGCCCGACCGCGTCGCGCGTCGCGCCAACTGGAAACATAAAACGGCCAGGCCGAATACAGCACCACCGGCAACGTCAGCATGAAGCCGGCCCACTGCAGCAACCTGAGCCACTGCGGCGCGATATCCTCTATGCCATTGATGTATATCGGCACCGTGAACATCATGACCTGCATCATCGACAGTCCGGCCACCCACAGGCGGAACAGGGCGGACTTGCGCGTTTTGTCTGCCACCAGTTCTTGCCGGGCGCGGTCGTAGGGCTGGGCGTGATAACCAATATCGGCAACCGCCTTGAGGATGTCCGATAGCTGCGTTTTGCTGTTGTCCCAGCGTACGCGGGCACGGTGTGTGGTGTAGTTGATCGAGACTTCGCGCACGCCCGGCACACGGGCAATCTGGCGTTCGTTAAGCCAGATGCAGGCCGCGCAGCTGATGCCTTCAATCAGCAGGGCGGCTTCGCGCCCGTTGCTGCCATCGCCCGTCACAAAGCCTTGCTGGAGTGCTGGGTCATCGTACAGGCGCAGGCGTTCCTGCAATTCGGCAGGCAGGGGCTGGGCGCGATCGGCGGGTTGTTCGCGTTGCTCGTAATAGTCGGCCAGGCCGGCGTCGATAATGCTGCTGGCCACGGACTGGCAGCCCGCACAGCACACCGGGCGGGGGATATCGCGGTAGACGACGGTGTAATTCAGATTGCGGGGAACGGGCTCGCCGCAATGAAAGCAGGGCGCGCTGGCAATGTCATTCATGGTGACCGCAATTGTAGCGGCTCGACATGACGCTTGCACAAATTCTTACAGCGCAATCGGCGGGGTTTTTCTTGTTTTAAATCAAATAAAAACGCCGCAAAAAGCGGCGTTTTTAACTGGCGGTGCAAGGTCCGGTCAAACCAGACCCTTGGGCAGGGAAAACACGATGTTTTCCTCAAGGCCATCCATGGGCACCACGGATTGCGCGCCGAACTGCTGAATGCGCTGCACCACCTGCTGCACCAGGATTTCCGGCGCAGAAGCACCTGCCGTCAGGCCCACGCGGGCTTTGTTGGCAAACCATTCTTGCTTGAGTTCGGTTTCGTTATCCACCATATAGGCATCGATGCCCAGCGTGGTGCCAACTTCGCGCAAGCGGTTGCTGTTGGAGCTGTTGGGCGAGCCGACCACGATCAGCACATCCACATCCCGCGCCAGTTGCTTCACGGCATCCTGGCGGTTTTGCGTGGCGTAGCAGATATCGTCTTTCTTGGGACCGACGATCTCGGGGAAGCGGGCGCGCAGGGCATTGATGACCACTTGCGCGTCGTCTACCGATAACGTGGTTTGCGTCACGTAGGCCAGTTTCTCAGGCGCGCGGACATTCAGTGCCGCCACGTCTTCCGGGTCTTCGACCAAGTACATGCCGCCTGCATCAGACTGGCCCATGGTGCCCTCGACTTCCGGGTGACCCTTGTGGCCGATCATGACGATTTCAAAACCCTGCTCACGCAGGCGTTTGACTTCCAGGTGCACCTTGGTGACCAGCGGGCAGGTCGCGTCGTACACGGTCAGGCCGCGGGTTTCGGCTTCTTTGCGCACCGCCTGCGATACGCCGTGGGCCGAGAAAATCACCGTGTTGCCGGCCGGCACGTCTTCCAGTTCTTCTACGAAGATCGCGCCTTTTTTCTTCAGGTCTTCGATCACGTATTTGTTGTGCACCACTTCATGACGCACATAAATGGGCGCGCCGTATTTTTCCAGCGCACGTTCCACGATGGCGATGGCGCGGTCCACGCCGGCACAGAAGCCGCGCGGGTTGGCCAGAATGATCTGCATGCTCACAGCGTCTTCTCCCTGGTGTGCTGCGGGCGGGCGATCGAATCAATCACCAGCAAGGCAGCCCCGATACAAATGGCCGAGTCAGCCACATTGAACGCCGGGTAGTACCAGTTTTTCCAGTAAACAAGAATAAAATCAATCACATGGTGATAAGCCAGGCGATCGATCACATTACCCAGGGCGCCACCCATGATCAGCGCCAGCGCAAATGAAAAGCGCGTTTGCTGATGATGCTTGCGCAGCGTAAAGACAATGAATGCCGATACGCCCAGCGCCAGCGCGGTAAAGAAGTAACGCTGCCAGCCGCCGGCATCCGCCAGGAAAGAGAACGCCGCGCCCGGGTTGTAGGTCAGGGTCAGGCTGAAACAACCCGGAATAATGGCGTACAGCTCGCCAAACTGGAAGTGCGACTGGACGAGCAGCTTGGTGATCTGGTCGATCACGATCACCAGCGCTGCAACCACTAACCACTTACGCATGCTTGCGCACCTCGCCGGCACCAAAGAGGTTGTCCGCACAACGTGCGCACAGGCCCGGATGATCGGCGTGGCTGCCTACCGTCGGCGTGTAGTGCCAGCAGCGTTCGCACTTTTGCTCGGTCGAAGCGGCAACCGCGATCCGGGTTTCGTCACCACGGGCCAGCTCGGCTTTGGAGACAATCAGCACAAACTTCAGATCATCGCCCAGGCTGGCCAGGGCGTCGTACACGTCGCCCGTGGCGGTCACGGTCACTTCGGCTTGCAGCGACGAGCCCAGTTTGCCTTCGGCGCGTTGCACTTCGATTTCTTTCTGTGCCTGCGCACGCACGTCGCGGATCAGTGCGAAGCGTTGCTCCAGCGCTGCAGCATCTGCCGGCAGCGGTGCGCTGTGCAGCGTGGCAAAGAACACATTGTCTTCATTGCCCAGCGTTTCCCACACTTCATGCGCGGTAAACGACAGGATCGGCGCCAGGATGCGCACCAGGCCTTGCGTGATGTGCCAGATGGCGGTTTGCGCAGAGCGACGGCCCGCGCTGTCGGCCTTCATGGTGTACAGGCGGTCCTTGATGATGTCCAGGTAGAACGAACCCAGTTCCTCCGAGCAATAACCGTGGATTTCCTGCACGGCAGAGTGGAACTCGTAACGGTCGTACAGAGCCGTGACACGATCCTGGAAAGCCTGATAACGGGCGAGGGCGTAACGGTCCAGTTCCACCATCCCGTCCACGGCCAGCACGTCGGCTGCCTTGAAGTCAGAGATGTTGGCCAGCAAGAAACGCAGCGTATTGCGGATGCGGCGGTAAGCATCCGAAGTGCGCTTGAGGATCTCTTGCGACAGCGACATCTCGCCGGAGTAATCCGCGCTGGCGATCCACAGGCGCAGCATGTCGGCGCCCAGGGTGTTGAAGATTTCCTGCGGCTCGATCCCGTTGCCCTTGGACTTGGACATCTTGTGGCCGTTTTCGTCCACGGTGAAGCCATGAGTCAGCAGTTGCTTGTACGGCGCGCGGCCTTCAGTGGCGCAGCCAGTCAGCAGGGAGGACTGGAACCAGCCACGATGCTGGTCAGAGCCTTCCAGATACAGATCGGCCGGCCAGGCCAGTTCTTCGCGCTGGCGCAGCACGGCGTAGTGGGTCGAGCCGGAGTCAAACCACACATCCAGCGTGTCGCGCAGCTTGTTGTAATGCTCGGCGTCCGCGCCCAGCAGTTCAGCTGCATCCAGCTTGAACCAGGCTTCGATGCCTTCTTTCTCGATGCGCTTGGCGGCTTCTTCCAGCAGTTCGAGCGAGTTCGGGTGCAGTTCGCCCGTTTCCTTGTGCACGAAGAAGGTCATCGGCACGCCCCAGTTACGCTGGCGCGAGATACACCAGTCCGGGCGATTGCCGATCATGGCTTCCAGGCGGGCACGGCCCCACGACGGGAAAAACTCGGTGGCATCCACGGCGGCGTTGGCTTTTTCGCGCAGGGTTTTGCCATCGGCACCGGCTTTTTCCATGGCGATAAACCACTGGGCCGTCGCGCGGAAGATGATCGGTGTTTTGTGGCGCCAGCAATGCGGGTAGCTGTGCAACAGTTTTTCGTTGGCCAGCAGCGTGCCGGTTTCAGCCAGCAGCTCGACGATTTGCGGGTTGGCTTGCCATACGGTCAGGCCGGCAAAACGCTCAACGCTGGATTTGTAGCGCCCATCGTCGCCCACCGGGTTGTCTTTGGGCAGGTCGTACTTCAGGCCGACTTGCCAGTCTTCCAGACCGTGCGCCGGCGCGGTGTGCACAAGGCCGGTACCGGCATCGGTGGTGACGTGATCACCAAGAATGATCTTGCCCTGGCGCGCGTAGAACGGGTGTTGTAGCGGCAGGAACTCCAGCGCGGCGCCCTTGGCGTGGCCGACCGACTTGCTGCCTTCAAACCCGTAACGCTTGAGCGCGGTTTCTGCCAGTTCACGCACCAGGATCAACAGACCCTTGGGGGTGTCGAACAGGTCATAGGTCAGTTCCGGGTGCACCACAACCGCCTGGTTGGCGGGCAGCGTCCACGGTGTGGTCGTCCAGATCACGGCGTAGGCGTCTTTGCCATTCAGCGACGGCAGATCAAACGCCTTGGCGACGGCTGCGCTATCGAGCACCTTGAAGGCGACGTCGATGGCCGGAGAGGTCTTGTCTTCGTACTCAACTTCAGCTTCAGCCAGCGCGGAGCCGCAGTCCACACACCAGTGCACCGGCTTCTGGCCTTTCACCATATAGCCATTGGCGTGGATCTTGCCCAGCGTGCGCACGATGTCGGCTTCGGTTTTGAAGTCCATGGTGCGGTAGGGGTGGTCCCAGTCGCCCATCACGCCCAGGCGGATGAAGTCGGCCTTCTGGATTTCGATCTGCGCGGCGGCATACTGGCGGCACAGTTCGCGGATGAACGCCGGCGGCAGGTCGTAGGATTTTTCATCCAGACCGTGTTCCTTGCGATACGCCACGATGCGGGCGTGGATATCCGGATTGTTCTTGATGGCGGTTTTGTCGCCCTTGGCCAGTTTTTCGATCTGGTGTTCGATCGGCAGGCCGTGACAGTCCCAGCCCGGCACATAAGGCGCATCAAAGCCCGCCAGCGAGCGCGACTTGACGATGATGTCCTTCAGGATCTTGTTGACCGCGTGACCCAGATGGATCTTGGCGTTGGCGTAGGGCGGGCCGTCATGCAGGATGAACTTGGGGCGGTTCTGTTCCTTGGACCTGGCGCGCAGTTTTTGATAAATCTGCTGGTCTTGCCATGCCTTCAGAAAGCCGGGCTCGCGCTTGGCCAGATCGCCACGCATCGGGAACGGGGTGTCGAGCAGGTTAACGGGGTACTTGTTCGACGGCTTGTCACTCATGGTTGCTCTATCCTGGCTCGTGTAGCGGTATGGGTATCTGTGAAAACGGGTTCGGTGGACGACGGGTCAGTCTATGTACATGGGGTTGGTGGCGCCCGTCTCAACGGCGGGCAGCAAACCAGTCACGCGCATCGTCGCAATCCTTGTGGATCTGGGCGATAAGCGCTTCCAGACCGTTGAATTTGAGTTCGTCGCGCAATTTATGCAGAAAATTGACGCGTAAATGCTCGCCGTAAATCTGGCGTTTGAAATCGAAAATGAATACTTCCAGCACCGGCGCAGCGCCAGCGCCTTTCACCGTGGGCCGTACACCCAGGCTGGCCACGCCTTGATAAGTGCGCTCCAGTCCTTCGATCTCCACCACAAAAATGCCCATGGTCGGCGGGCGATTGTGCCGAATGCGGATATTGGCGGTCGGAAAACCCAGCTCGCGGCCCAGTTTGTCGCCACCCACCACGCGGCCAGAGATCGAATACGGCCGGCCCAGCAAACGTGCGGCCAGATCCATATCGCCCGCAGCCAGCGCGTCACGCACGGCAGTGGAAGAAATACGCTGGCCATCAAGCGTGACGGCGTCGATTGAACGCACGGTCAGTGCCGGGTTCTGTTGCAACAGTTCAAAGTCGCCTGCGCGCTGTTTGCCAAAACGGAAGTCGTGGCCGATCAGCAAGAAACGCGCATTCAGGCGCTGTGCAATGATGTTGTCGCGAAATGCCGTGGCTTCAATGCCGGCAAACTGGCGATCAAAGCGCTGCAGAATGACGTAATCCAGACCTTCTGCCGCCAGGATTTCCATTTTTTCACGCAGACTGGTCAGCCGGGTCGGCGCCGTTTGCGGCGTAAATAACTCGCGCGGATGCGGCTCGAAAGTCAGCAGGGCACTGGCCAGCCCGCGGCTGGCCGCTTCCTGGCGCAACTCGGCCAGCATGGCGCGATGCCCGAGATGCAGCCCATCGAAATTACCGATAGTCAGTGCGGTTGGCGGAAGGGCGGCGGCATTAACGCCACGGATTATGCGCATTGGTCGCAGCAAGGCATTCAAAACGGACAATTTTAACGCCTGGCGGCCTGTTTGTCAGGACGGGGCGCAGAAGGTCGCGGTGAAGGGCGGAGATTCGCGTTTATTCGGTAACCAGTACCGCGCCATCTGCCCGGGCAATGCCTTGCACAATGGTGGATGTACCGACGCGCACGCGCACGTTTTGCCCTTCGCTGGCGTTGTTCATGGCGTAGCCGTCGTTGCTGACTTCGATCTCGCCCACGCGCATGAGCACACGCACTTTCTGGCCCTGCTGGATGATGATGGGGGCGCGCAACATTTCCGAGCGAACCGCGCCGCCAGCCGCCACCGCGGTGGACAGCGTACGACCCAGCGCATTGGCAGGATCAAGGATTACGCTGCCTGGCAGCTGGCCCAGATCGCCCTGTTGCGGGGCCAGGTCACCGTCAGCCAGCTGGTGGCCAGCGGCCAGGGGTTTGGCGGCCACATAATACGTGGCTTGCACACTGATCTTGACCGGCAGGTTGACGGCCCACGTGGCGCCATCCACACAGGTCACCCGCAGCATGCTGTTGCCGGCCAGGCGATAACCCGGTGCGGCTTTGACATCCATGGCGTTGCAGGCGTCCAGCCGCAGGCGGCTGTCGAGCTTGCCAAAGCTGTAGCTGCTCTGGCCCTGATACTGGGACAACTGCTGGTCCAGCCAGGAGGCGGCATTACGCTGGACGGTGGCGAGATCGACTTGCCCGGCCGCAAGGGCCGGCACAGCCAGAAGGAAACCGAAACTAACCAGTAGGGTGCGCATCGCACGATTATAGCGTGCGACATACGGCGTGTGTCCGTTCCCGCTGGTGAAGGGGGCGTGACTTGCCTACAATCCGCTCACGACTGCAGGTTTGGCGGCGTGCAAGGTTCTGGTAATCCAATTGTAAACGGGTAACACAAGTAATGATCGATCTACTGTTTGGCGTAACAACCCTGGTGGCCTTGCTGGCCGGTGTGCTGGTCGTGTTCCGGTTGCAGCAACTGGCGCGAGTGCAGGAACAAGCAGTAGAAGCGCTGGCCTCTGAACTGAATGCCAGTCAGCGGGAAATCCTGAACCAGTTCCACACGGGTCTGGCGCGCCAGGCCGAGACCACACACACCGCGCTGACCCAGCACGCCAGTTTGCTCAATACCGCCATTACGCGATCGGGCGAGCAGTTGCGCGCCAATATGGGCGAGGCGTTTGATCGCCTGCGCAGTGGCGTATCCAGCGAACTGAACCAGACGCGCAGCGCACTGGAGCGCCTGCAGATCACCCAGACCGAGTCACTTTCTACCCTGCGTCTGGCGCTGACGACGGCCCAGGGGGAATCGCGCGAACAGATCATGCGGCAATTGGCCGAGATCTCTGAGTCGCTGCAATCCAAACAGGACACGCTGCGTGAAGAAGTGCTGGTGAAGCTGGCGCAGATGCTGGCAGAACAATCCCGACGCGAGATGGACCAGTTGCGTGAGGCGCTGGCCCTGACCAGTACGCAACTGACGCAATCCGTGGCGCAACTGACGCAAACCGCAGATACCCGCCTGGCCGAGATTTCCGGCAAGGTGAACGAGCGGCTGGATGAGGGCTTCAAGAAAACTAACGAGACCTTCGCCAACGTCATGGCGCGTCTGGCCACCATTGATGAAGCCCAGAAAAAGATTGATGGCCTGACCACCAATGTGGTCAGCCTGCAAGAACTGCTGGGCGACAAGCGCTCACGCGGCGCATTTGGTGAAGTGCAACTGGAAAGCCTGGTCCATAACGTGCTGCCGCCGCAGGTATACGAAATGCAAGCCACGCTCTCCAACGGCACGCGGGTGGATTGCTTGCTCAAACTGCCGGAACCGACCGGCCTTGTGGCGGTGGATGCCAAGTTCCCGCTGGAGAACTACCACCGCATGTTTGAAGCGGGCGAGGATCGCAACGCCGCGCAACGCGCATTCCGGGCCGACATCAAAAAGCACATTGATGACATCAGCAACAAGTACATCATCCCCAATGAAACCGCTGATGGCGCGGTGATGTTTATTCCGGCTGAAGCCGTGTTTGCAGAAATCCACGCCTATCACGCCGAGCTGGTGAATCACGCCATGAAGCAGCGCGTGTGGATTGTCTCGCCCACCACGCTGATGGCCGTCCTTAACACCGCCCGCGCCGTGATCAAGGACGTGGAAACCCGCAAGCAGGTGCACATCATCAAAGAAGCGCTGGGGCGCCTGGGTACCGAGTTCGCGCGTTTTGACGATCGCATGAAAAAACTGGCCACCCACATCCGCCAGGCGCATGAAGACGCCCAGAACGTGGCCATTACCAGCGAGAAAATCTCCCGCCGCTTTGAGGAGATCGAGCAGGTGCGGCTGGATGAGCCGCTGCTGGAGCAAGGTGCCATGCCGCGCCAGACCAGCCTGCCGGAACTGCAGGAAGCCTTGCAGGACGAAGAATGATGCAGGGTGCAGAAGCGCTGGTACGCGAATTCTGGCAACTGATGCAGACCAATGATTTTGATGCTGTTGGCGCGGTGCTGGCGGATGACTTTGTGGTGGAGTGGCCGCAATCATCCGAGCTGATTCGCGGGCGGGCCAATTTTGCCGGGCTGAACCGGGAATACCCCGCCCACGGGCACTGGCAGTTTGTATTGAACCGGCTGGTGGCAGGTGTCGATCAGGTGGTGACCGACGTCTCGATTACCGATGGCGTACAACAGGCACGCGCCGTTTCGTTTTTCACTATCACTGACCAGCGCATCAGCAAACTGGTCGAGTACTGGCCAGAACCCTACGCCGCCCCCGCCAACCGGGCGCACTGGGTTGAAGCACTGGCCTAACGCGCGGCCTTGTCGCGCCAGAGCGAGGCACCGCACTGCTGGCAGGCGTAGACCGAGTAAGTGGCGGTGCTGCGCGCCGGATGCAAGGCAATGCGCGTGTGGCCGCACAGATAGCAACACAGCAAACCGCCCTGCAGCTGGCGGGCGTGGCGCAATGCATAGGCGGCCTTGGAGGGCAGTCTGTCGCGATGGAACGACGGCCCCCAGCGATAAGCGAGGGCGGCGACAATGATCAGAATGGTCAAACCCGTGATCAGATGGATCATGAAGGGTGTTTGATCTGGCTGGTTGGCATGCGTTGGGAAGGGGACGGCTGACCGCGCGCCAATTGTTGCAGCTTCATCGTGGGCGGCAAAGCACAGACTGCAGAGTGTCTTGCATTTGCTTCAACTGCCCGCATCTGACTGTGCGCCGCACGTTCCACAAGAACCCCGGCAACCCATGCGGGCCGCATCCGACGTGCCTGAAGACAGACCCAAAGGACACACCATGCGTATCCGCTTTTTGCGGCACAGCGACTTTCACCGCCTGTTTGACCTGGCCAACAAGGCCGGCGTGGGCGTCACCACCCTGCAACCCAATGCAGAGCGCCTGCAATCGCGCATTGCGGCCAGCATGGCGGCCGTCGCGGGCGAGCCCAGGCTGGGTGATGCCAGCTATTTCTTTGCGCTGGAGGACGAAACCACCGGGCAACTGGTTGGTACGTCAGGCATTGAATCGGCCGTGGGCATGCGTGACACCTGGTACAACTATCGCGTTGGCCTTACGGTGCATACCTCGCGTGAGCTGGATATCTACAAGCAGCTGACCACCTTGTTTCTGAGTTCCGATCTGACGGGCTCGTCTGAATTGTGCTCGCTGTTCTTGCTGCCAGAGCATCGCGGTAACGGCAATGGCGGCTTGTTGTCCAAATCACGCTTTCTGTTCATGGCGGAGTTCCCGCACCGTTTTGCCGAGCGCGTCATTGCAGAAATGCGCGGCGTGTCAGATGACGCGGGCCGTTCGCCATTCTGGGAGAGCCTTGGCCGGCACTTCTTCAAAATGGACTTCGCCCGCGCGGATTTTCTCTCTTACGTTGGCAATAAATCGTTTATTGCCGAATTGATGCCCAGCTATCCGATCTACACCTGCCTGTTGTCGGAAGAAGCCCAGGCGGCCGTCGCGGAAGTGCACCCGGCCACGCGGCCGGCCCGCAAGCTGCTGGAAACAGAGGGCTTTCGCTATCGCGGCTACGTGGATATTTTTGATGCGGGCCCCAGTCTGGAGAGTGCGCTGCACGATATCCGCGCGGTGCGTGACAGCCAGGTGTACAAGGCGCTGGCGGTCAAGGCGCAGCCGCAAGAGGGCGAGTCGTGGCTGGTCAGCAACCGCAAGCTGCAGGATTTTCGCTGCGTGCTGGCCATGACGCACCCACTGGATGGCGCACTGCCACTGACTGACGATGTCTTGCAGCGGCTGGAGATTGCCGATGGCGATAGCGTGCGCGCAGTCAGGCTGGCGCCGTAACTGCGCGTTGTAGTGCGACCGGAAATGCAAAAAGCCCGCAAAAGCGGGCTTTTTGTCGGGTAGCGCGTCAGCCCCGCAGGGTGAGAGTAATCAACGCGTTTTTTTCTTGCTGGTGCTGCGCGCCGGTGCTTTCTTGCTGGCCGTCTTGCTGCTGGTTTTGGTCGCCGCAGCGGTGCTCTTGCCAGCCTTGGGCTTGGCGCAGACCGTCTCGACGTGTTTGTGCTTGCCTTTGCCCTTGGTAACCTTGCGGCAACTGCCGCCGCTGTTGTCCTGCACGCTCACGCCGGCAGCAGAGGCCGACTCGGACTGGTTGGATACGCGCGATGCACCGGCCACCGCCAGCAAGCTGGCCAGACTGGGTGCTTCACCGCTGACATCGGTCACGCGGCGGGCGCCGTCAAAGCGGGTGGTCCAGTAAGACTCGCCCATGTTGGCCACTTCAATATCGCGGCCGGTACGTGGCGAATGCACGAAACGGTTGTCGCCCAGATAAATGCCAACGTGAGAGAACCTGCGGCGCAGCGTATTGAAGAACACCAGATCGCCGGGCTTGAGTTCAGAGCGATCCACATCCCTGCCAGACTGGCTCATGCCCAGCGCATTGTGCGGCAGCGTGATATTGAGTGCGTTCTGGAATACATAACGGACAAAGCCGCTGCAGTCCAGACCGGACTCCGGCGTTTTACCGCCCCATTTGTACTTGACCCCGATCAGGCTCATGGCTTGCAGCAGCAACTGCTGTGCAGGCTGGGCGGGGTTGGGTGCGCCGTCGTCGGCCGCTTCGGCAGGTTTTTCAGCAGCGGTTTTTTCTGCGGCGGCTTTCTCTGCCGCTTTGGTGGACTTGCTGCTTTTGCCACCACCCAGCCAGCTGGACGCAGCCGGCTCTGAGGCCGCACTGGTGCCTGTTGCGGGAAGGTCGTCTGCCTGCGCCCCGTAAAACGTAAAGCCCAACACGAGGGCGAAAATCAGCCGATTACATTTCATGGGGGCAAACTGTATCGGTGTGACCTGATGCTGTAAAGCACGAATTTCGCCGTCGGCCCAGGCCCGCGGAAACGTTTTCAACAGGCTCACACAAGATTGACAAAAAGGAGGGGATCACAGGAAAAACAGTCAGAAAAAGAGAGGGAACGCCTTTCGAGACCATTGCCCTGCATTGGTTCCATCCCGGCAAAAATATTACATGCGAGTAAACAAAACGGCAGGGCAAGACAGCTTGTGTGCCCGAAATGGGTTATCTTGACCATGCATAGCCAACATAGCGGGAAACACACTCAAGCATGCTCAAGGAAACATTCACCGTCATGCGCGACTTGCCGCGCGTGCGGGAGATTATCTCGGTATTGATGCGCCACGGCCTTGGCAATCTGGTTCAGCGACTGGGGCTGGCCAAAGGTCTGGAGCGCGCCGGCGACCTGTTGCGCCTGCCCGGCGAACATGGCATCGAGTTACTGGACCCGCCCGTGCGCGTGCGCCGCGCGCTGGAGGAGCTGGGCCCGACCTTCATCAAGCTGGGCCAGGTGCTGGCAACGCGGGTGGATGTCTTTACGCCAGACTGGATTGCAGAGTTCGAAAAACTGCAATCACATGTGCCGCCCGTGCCGTTTGAAGAGCTACTGCCTGAGCTGACGCTGGTGCTGGGCCGTGACCCGCACGAAATCTTTCTGGAGCTGGACCCGCTGCCAGTGGGATCAGCCTCGATTGCCCAGGTGCACCGCGCTCGCCTTGTGACGGGCGAAG
This sequence comes from Silvimonas iriomotensis, assembly GCF_014645535.1. NCBI lineage: Bacteria > Pseudomonadati > Pseudomonadota > Betaproteobacteria > Neisseriales > Chitinibacteraceae > Silvimonas > Silvimonas iriomotensis. Next base: position 1,025,069 of record NZ_BMLX01000001.1, on the reverse strand, counting down.
AGGTGGTGCTGAAAATTCGCCGCCCGGGCATTGTGGCCAAAATTGATTCTGATTTGCGAATCCTGCGGCAGATTGCCTCGCTGATGGAGTTCGAGTTTCCGGAAGCGCGCCGCTATCAGCCGGTGAAGATTGTCGATGAATTCGCCAAATCATTGCGCCGTGAACTGAGCCTGGCCGCCGAAGCACGCAATCTGGAGCGGTTTGCGCAGAACTTTTCTGACCACGCCGAGATTGAAATTCCGCGCATTCACTGGGAATACACCAATGAATTTTTGAATGTGCAAAGCTGGGTAGGTGGTCTTGCCGGCAATGATCTGGCCGCGCTGGAGGAAGGTGGTTACGATCGCAAGCTGCTGGCCGCGCGCGGGGCGGACGCCGTGCTGAAAATGGTGCTGATTGATGGCTATTTCCATGCCGATCCACACCCGGGCAACGTCAAATATCTGCCGGGCAACCGCATTGCCTTCCTCGACTTTGGCATGGTCGGCCGCCTGCCACATCAACGCCGTGACCAGATTGTCGATCTGCTGGCGGCGCTGGCGCGGCGCGACGAGCACGGCATTATGGACGTGCTGATGGAGTGGACTGGCGACACGGTGGTTGATGAAGAACTGCTGGCGGCCGATATCGCCGGTTTCATCTTCAATTATGAGAATCTGCCGCTGAAAGACATCCAGATTGGCGTGCTGCTGAGCGAAGTGGCCGTCATCATGCGCGAGCACGAGATTACGCTGCCGGCAGATCTGACACTGCTGTTCAAGGCGCTGATCACGCTGGAAGGCCTGGGCCGGCAGCTTAACCCTGATTTCCAGATGATTGCCCAACTGACCCCGTTCGTGCGCGAAGTGCTGGTCGATCGCTACAAGCCCCAGGCCTTGTACAAGCGTTCCAAAGAAGGCTTGGCGGATGCATTTGATCTGATCACAGGTCTGCCGCGGGATGTCGCCAAGCTGGTGCGGCAGGCGCGGCGCGGCAATTTCCGGGTTGATCTGGACCTCAAGCGGCTGGATCGCTTTGGTACGCAACTGGCCAAAAGCGCCAACCGGCTGACCATGGGTATCGTCACGGGCTGCCTGATTATTGGTTCTTCGATTGTGATCACCGTGAAGGCCGGCCCGATGTTGTTCGGCTTGCCCGCCTTCGGTTTTCTCGGATTTGCCATCGCCTTTTTCAATACGCTGTGGCTGATTTTCTCGATCTGGGTTTCAGGTAAGGAAGAGCAATGAACATGCCGGCACTGGTGATCGACCGGCTGGATCATCTGGTGCTGACCGTGGCAGATATCGCGGTGACTTGCGCTTTTTATCAGCGCGTACTGGGCATGCAGGTCGAAACGTTTGGCGAAGGGCGCAAAGCCCTGGTGTTCGGGCGTCAGAAGTTCAACCTGCATCAGCGCGGCCATGAGTTTGAGCCCAAAGCGCAGGCGCCGACGCCGGGCGCCATTGATGTATGCCTGATCACAGGCTTGTCGCCAGACGCCGTGGTTGCCCACCTCAAGGCGCAGGGTGTGCTGATTGAAGCGGGGCCGATCCAGCGCACGGGTGCGGCCGGGCCGATCATGTCGGTGTATTTTCGTGATCCGGATGGCAATCTGCTTGAGGTGGCGAGTTATCTCTGAGGCCGATCCGGCCCTGGAAAAACAAAACGGCCGTGAAGGCCGTTTTTTTGTGTCTTGCCGGTCAGTGCAGGTGTCGCGGTGCTTCGGCCTGGGCTTCGGCTTCTTCCGGCGGCTCTGCATGCAACACTTCGCCTTCCGGATTGGGATACAGCGGCGAGCCGCAGTCATCACAGTAATCCAGCGGAAAATCGTGCTCGTGAACCAGAATGTCCACGATGCCGGCGTCTTTGAGTTGCGCTTCGATTTCTGCCACGCAGTCCGTGCGTTCGTCCTCGCCATCCAGCAAGGGCCAGACCACGCCCTGGATCACCTTGTCATCGCCACGGCGCAAGAAACCGACGCGATACTCTTCCAGCCGCTTGCCGGCAAACGGGCCGATCACGGCCTGCAGGTCACGGGCGGTGATATTGAGTGTCAGCATCAAAAACGAGACCGTCGCCCGCAAGGCATACGCCCGCGAGGCGCGATCAGCCTCACGCCAGGTGCCGTGATACGCGCCGGGCAACAAGGTCTCTGACGCCGCGCCAGGCAGCAAGGGTTGCAGCACGGCGCCACCTTGGCGACGCCATTGGGTCTCTGCTTCTTCCTGATCGCCGTCGTCTTCCTGCCAGCGGAAAATTGCCTCACCCGCCGGCACCAGTACGGCGCCAATCACGTAGCGCGTGTCAGACAAGAAGGCGCGTGTTTCCGGCAGGGTGCGTGCATCCAGTTTCAGCGTGCCGCTGCCCTGGGCGGCCTTGGCCAGCGCCTGCAGCAATTCAAGCGTCGGCACAAAGCCGCGGGGCAACTGATCCGGGCTGAACAGGAAGTCGGCAATGGCGATGCGGGCATCCCGTGCGAACACATGGGCGCGCAATTGGGTTTGCGTATTGCGCACGGTGTCGGCGTTCATCGGGCCAGAGGCAATCTGCCAGCGCGACCAGGTCAGCAGCGGCGCGGTGAACAGCAGGGCGTCCCACGCTTTGCCGTCCACGGTCAGCCTGACTGATTCGCATGTGCTCTCAATGGCGTCGGCCAGAACGGTGTAGGCCTCGGCGTCGCCTTCGGCCAGTTGGTCCAGCGCGCTGGTGAGCGTGTCTTCATCACGATCCTGCAGCAGTTTCTCGACCAGCGTGGTCAGCCGGCTCAGCCAGAAATTGTCTTCCAGCCGGCTGGTCGAGGCGGCCATGCCCTCGGCCAGGCGGATAAGTTCGACTTCGTTGGCAGGGCTGCGGCCACGGCGGGCGGTGCGATTACGCTTGAGCATGCAAAAAGACCTGGATCGCAAAAGTGGATATCGCGTAATTCTAGCGCTTCACCGCGCGTTCCGGGGGTCTTGTCGCGTCACCGCCAATACCCTTAGCTGCAAGGTGCGCCCGCCCGGCGCCGGCCAGGCGATAGTTTGCCCGACCGACAAGCCCAGCAGCGCGCTGCCTACTGGCGCCAGAATGGAAATACGGCCGGCGGCAATGTCTGTGTCTTGCGGGTAGACGAGGGTGAAGGTGTGGCTGGCCCCGGTGGCGTCATCCACAAAGTGGGCGGTGCTGTTCATGCCGATGACGTCATCCGGCATGGCTTCGGGCTCTACGACTTGCGCGCGGGCCAGTTCGTTTTCCAGCGCGCTCAGGTCATCGGGCAGCCGGGCGATCAGTGTTTCCAGGCGTTCCAGATCCGGACGGGCAATCATCAGTGTGGGTTGACGGGTCATTTCGACTCTCCTTGTTCTGAATGTAATAAAGCCAGGCATGCGCCTGGCTTTTTTTTGCGGCCGCATTGTGCTGCGGCACTCAAGGAGTATAGGTCGCCCCGTGGTGTCAGGGCCTGGTAGTAATTGCCTGGTTTTCTGCCGACAAAGCCATCAGTGCCGCATCGTCGCCATAAGCAGGGGCGGCGGCAACGGGCTTGAATCCCCACTTGCGCCAGAACGGCGCAGCGCCGGCTACGGCAACAAGGCGGGTGAATTTGAGTCCGCGTTGTTTGCCCCAGTGCAGCGCGGCCTCAATCAGTCTGGGCGCTACGCCACGGCCCCGTGCATGCGGGTGTACTGCCAGGTCATGCAAAAAGTGCGTGTCCTGATGTTGTGGCAGGTGTTCCAGCGTTTTGCCCAAGGGTGGTGGGGCTTCGCCGGTCCAGGGGTGGGTGAAGAAATAGCCCAGCACCTGGCCGCCGGCTTCTGCCACCCAGCTGGAACCCGGCGACAAGCGCAGGCGCGCCGCAAAGGTTTCAACGGGTTCGTGAAACACGGGCTGGTAGCAAAGCCGCTGGATCAGATCAATGGCGGGCAGATCGAACAACGTGGCGGGGCGAACGACAAGTGCAGAATCCGGGTGTTGCAGCATAAAAGGTATCGTCTTGCGGGGAGGCGCAGTCTGCCTGTTTCGTGGCATCGCGGCAAGTCAGTACAATGACTGCCCGGTTTGATGAAACAGTTCGACATGAATCCTTGTTTGTCTTGTGGTGCTTGTTGCGCAGCGTTCCGCGTCACCTTTGATGTCTCGGAACTGGAAAGCGAAGGCGGCACCGTGCCTGATGGTGTGGCTGATCGCGAAACCAGTACGCTGTATCGCATGCGCGGTACCGATTACGCGCGCCCGCGCTGTATTGCGCTGGTGGGCGAGATCGGCAAGTCGGTGCATTGCGGCTTGTATCGGGAGCGGCCCAATCCTTGCCGGGAGTTTGCGCCTCTGGCTGAAATAGGGCAGTTCAGCGATGCCTGTAACCGGGCGCGCGCCCGCCATGGCTTGCCGCCACTTGAGTCATGAGTTTGTTGGGCGCCACAAACAACAACGCCTCCTTGCGGAGGCGTTGTGCTGTATCAGCCAGGCTTATTCGCCAGAGCGATCGCCACGACGGGAGAAATCGCCACCGCGCGGGCGACGGTCGCCGCCAAAGCGGTCATCGCGACGCGGCTGGTTAAAGCCACCTTCACGACGGGCGCCGTCACGGTTGAAACCACCTTCGCGATTGCCGAAGTCACGCTTCTCGCCGTAACCACCTTCGCGCTTGCCATAGCCGCCACGGTTTTCACGCGGAGCGCTGTCGCGGTTGAAACCGCCTTCACGCGGGGCGTATTCACGGTTGCCGGTTTCGCGGTTGCCGAAATCACGCTTCTCGCCGTGACCGCCTTCGCGGTTGAAACGGTTTTCGCGCGGGGCGCTGTCACGGTTGAAGCCACCATCGCGCTGACCGTCACGGTTGTTGCGATAGCCACCTTCCGGACGCGGACGGTTTTCAAAGCTGCGTTCCTGACCGCCTTCCAGATTGCCGTTACGACGATCGCGGAAGTAGTTGTTTTCACGCGGTGCGTGTTCGCGGTTTTCGTTGTTGAAACGCGGGGCGCTGTCGCGCTGACCGTAACCTTGACGATCGCCACCTTGACGCGGAGGACGGTCACCAAACGAGCGGCCGCCATTCGGACGACGGTCGTCGGTGCGGCGCTGGTTCGGCTGGAAGCGCGATTCCAGGCCTTCCAGGGTCATGGTTTCAAAGTTGACTTGATAACGCTTCTTGATGCGGGTCAGCAGCACGAAGTCGTTACGGGTCACCAGCGAAATGGCGCGACCGGAGCGACCAGCACGGCCGGTACGGCCAATGCGGTGGATGTAATCTTCAGAGAAGCGCGGCAGATCAAAGTTGATCACCTGGCCGATACCGGCCACGTCGATACCGCGGGCGGCCACGTCGGTGGCAACCAGCATGTCGATTTCGCCGCGGCGCAGCTTGTCCAGCACCTTGCGACGGCTGCGTTGCGGCAGGTCACCGTGCATGGCATCAGCCTTCAGGCCGGCAACACGCAACCAGTCAGCGATGCCATCAGCATCAGCCTTGGTGGCGGTAAAGATGATCGATTGCGTACCGGCAGCAGCTTCGGCCAGTGCGGCGGTCAGCTTGAGCTTGTGCTCGTAGCCGTCGGCATAGTGTACGGATTGCTCAACGTTGGCCGTCGGCAGACCTTGCGGGGCCAGTTCTACCTTGCGCGGATCGCGCAGCATCGGACGGGCGAAGTCCTGCACGGTTTCCGACAGCGTGGCGGAGAACAGTGCGGTCTGGCGCTCTTGCGGCAGTTCGGCCACGATGGCTTCGATGTCGTCAATGAAGCCCATGTCCAGCATGCGGTCGGCTTCGTCCAACACCAGCAGTTCCAGACGGCGGAAATCAATACGGCCGCTGCGCATCAGGTCCATCAGACGGCCCGGGGTAGCGACGACGATTTCAACCGGCTGTGCCAGTTGCTTGTGTTGAATCGGGTACGGCACACCACCGACCAGGCTCACCACTTTGCAGCGCGGAATGCGGCGGCTGAATGCCATGGCAACTTTGGATACTTGCTCGGCCAGTTCGCGGGTCGGGGTCAGAACCAGAACGCGCGGACCCTTGCCATGATGCTTGGGCGGGCGTGCCAGACGGTTGAGTGCGGGCAGCAAAAAGGCTGCGGTCTTGCCGGTGCCGGTCTGGGCAGATGCCATCAGATCGTGGCCTTCCAGCAAAACGGGGATCGCGGCGGCTTGTACCGGAGTGGGGTTGTGCAGACCTTGCGAGGTCAGTTCTTGCACAATTTCGGTAGCAAGGCCGAGCGACGAGAAAGAGGTGTCCTGATCCTGAGCCGGATCATGGGCTGCGTGCGACATGATTGTTTCCTGGTTACGGTTGGCCGGCTGCAAAAGGGCCGGCGAGCATCGACCTAACCAAAAAGACAACCGCAATCAAACATCGAACGCAGGGCGGCAAAAGGTCAGGGGGCGATGAAATTTCAAGCGGGACCACGTTGTCCCGAGGCGAAGGGCAAGACTATATAGATGTTTTGTAGGCCTCGCAACAAAATTTACAGATTTTTCTTAATTTGTCGGTAACAAAACTACATTTTTGCACAATGACCGCCCACGCCGCCGATCTGGTCAGCGCGGCGTCACCCTGGGCTTGCCGGCAACCGGCTCTTCTTTGCCGGTATTGGCCGGAATAACGCCCGCTGCCGGCAGTGCTGCCAGGTATTCGCGCAGCACGCGTTGTTCAATCCGCGCTCGCTGTCCCAGCGGCACTGGCAATTGCAAATGCAAGTTGACCGCCTCGCGGTCATCCAGCGAAATCCGCACCCGCGGCTCGGTGGGCGGTGTATCCACCGCGTAATTGCGCTCCAGTTCTCGCACATGCATGGCCAGGTCTGCGGCGTATTCTTCAATGACCGCAGCCCCTGCCTGCAAGAGGGCGGCCTCAGCCAGGTGCCAGTCTTCGCCGCGGTTCAGTGCAATGTGAATGCTCTGCAGTACGTACGCGCCCAGCATGGTTTCGTTGTAGACCGGCGTGGACAGGAACATGGAGTTGGGAATTACCACGCCGCGCCCGACGGTGCCTTTGTTGGGCAGTGCTGCAGAAGATTCGATCAGCGTGGTGTTCAACAGATTCATGTCGATAACCCGGCCGCGAATCTGGCCAACCTCAATGCGGTCGCCCACTTCGAATGCGCGGCTGGTCGTGCGGTAAATCGAGCCCAGGATACACATGATGATTTCTTTGGTGCCGATCACAATGGCCGCGGCAATGGCAACCAGCGAGACGGCAAACGCCTCGATCTCATGACCCCAGATCACCACCGTGCCCAGCACAAACAGGATCAGCGAGGCATTGCGCGAGTAAACCATCAGCCGGCGTTTGTCTTCCGGCTGCAGCTTGCTGCGACGCAGGATGGCCCGCCGCACCATGGAATGCATGAACAGGAGGAAGATGATCAATCCGAGCGAAATGAACAGATCACGCAGGAAGGCAACGTCAGTAATGGTCGAGAGCAGATCTTTGAGCATGCGAAAACCGGGAAGGGACAACACAGCGATTGTAGCAGGGCACTTTGCCCCGCCAGGCAATTAGCGCGCTTGTCTGATACCGGCGGCAAGCGTCAAGCCAAATCCTGCCAGACTTGCGTCTTGACGAATATCAGGGCGATTGGTGGAATCGGCTTTTCGCAGGAAAAGGAGCGGGACAATGAACTGGGTCTGGCTGGCCATTGCCATTGTGGCGGAAGTCATTGCGACGTCTGCGTTGAAGGCGGCAGACGGATTCTCGAAACTGGTGCCCTCCGTCATAGTGGTCCTGGGCTATGCCGTGGCATTTTATTGTCTGGCTCTGACGCTGCGCAGTATCCCGGTTGGCATTGTCTATGCCATCTGGTCAGGGGTCGGCATTGTGCTGATCTCGCTGGTTGGGTATTTCGTGTATCGGCAAGCGCTGGATCTGCCTGCGATAATCGGGCTTGGCCTGATTGTCGCCGGGGTCGCCGTGATCAACGTGTTTTCCCGGTCCGGCGTGCACTAGTCATGAACGCAATGCCCGTGGCGGATTGATAACCCGCAGGGTGGCCCCATTCACGTACAGACCGGCATCTGCCGCATCCGCTTGTTACAAACAGTCGACCCGCACTCTGCCAGACTGTTTACAGAACCAATAATCCGGACCTCACCGGAGGAGGCACCATGATCAATTCAAGTCTGCTGCGCTGGCTACTGGCTGCGCTGCTGACGTGCCTGCCGCTCAGCGCAATGGCCGCATCCGGCCAGGTGGCCGCCATGGGCGGGCTTGTGACCGCCGCGCACCCGGACGGCAAAACCGACGTCCTGCACAAGGGCGACGACATCAACAAGGGTGATGTCATTGCCACCAGCGCCAACAGCTGGGTGGTGCTCAAGATGGAAGACGGTGCCAGCCTGACGCTGCGCCCCAATGGCAAGCTGCGCATCATTGATTACGTTTACGACCCGGACAATCCGCAAAACGGCCGCAGCTGGCTGTCGCTGCTGCAGGGCGCTTTGCGTTCGGTGACGGGTGCCATTGGCAAGCTCAACCATGACAGCTACCAGCTGACCACGCCGACGGCCACCATTGGCATCCGTGGTACTGACTATGATGTGGATGTCGTGCCGCCGGGCAATGAACAAGGCCTGGCGCCAGGGACATACCATACCGTTCATACAGGCGGCACAACGATTCGTGGCAAGGATGGCGGCGTCGTCAATGTTTCGCCCAAACAGGATGTGTTCACGGGCGAAAGTGCGCCCCGGCCGCGCCGCATGAAAGCGCGTCAGGACAGCATGTGGGCCAGCATTGCCAATTTTGATTTCAAGGAAAAGATCGACGGCGTACTTGATGGCATCCACAAGCGCGTGCATGGCGGCTATACGCTGAACCCGCAATCGCTGAGCCGTGGCCGTGACCAGGTGATGCGATATCTGGATGCGCATCCGGAAGAGACATCGCGCCGGGCGCTGCACGAAGCCCGCGGCAAACAAGGCGCACCGGAAGCGGCCATGCAGACGCATCCGCAGTACAACAAGTGGCAGCCAGGCAAACCCTTGCCGCCGGTGCGTGAGCGCAGCCGCCCGCATCAAGGTGCCGGACACAAACAAAACCGCGACTAAGCGGCCAGCCCGCAGCAGATGACAAACGGGTCAGCAAGGCCCGTTTGTTTTTTGCCGTGGCACAACACCAGGGACAGAAAACCTATGAAACAGATCGACCGACATCAACTTGCCGTGCTGGCCGCCAGCGCCGCTGCATCGCCGCGCCTGCGCGCCAACTACAACCTGCACCCGGAACTGGCTGATCCCATTCAGCGCCTGGCCATTGCCATGGAACCGGGCACCTATGTGCGCCCGCACCGTCATCCGCACACCTGGGAGTTACTGTTCCCGCTGCAGGGGCGCTTTCTGGTGCTGCATTTTGATGAAGCCGGCGTGGTGATTGATCGCGCCATTCTGGGCGAGGAATCGGCCATTCTGGAAACGCCGGCCGGCACCTGGCACGCGGTGCTGTCGCTGGACGTGGGCGGGGTGATTTTCGAGGTCAAACACGGCCCGTACATGCCGATTGCGCCTGAGGACTACACCACCTGGTCGCCAGCCGAGGGTGAGGCCGGGGTGGCTGAGCTGATGCGCTGGTACGCGACCGCACAAATTGGCGATCGCTACCTGGGCGTGGCCGCTTAACCTTTTTCGATAAACCCGCCGCCGGCCGGTGCCGGCGTGAGGCTGCGCCGGTCGTACACGCTGGCGGGGGTTGCAGCGGGGCGGCCTTGTGCGCCGTCTTCGTTTTGCGGTGCAATGCGCTTTTCTATCTGCAACCGCCGCAGCCACACCTGCGTGGATAGCTCCGGCATGACCTGCATGACGGGCGCAGCGGTGGGCGTCGGGGCTTCGACATCCATAGTGGTGTCGTCCGGCTCATCGCCTTGCTCGGGCGCGTGCGGGGTGGTGTGGCGGGAGAGATTGAAGCCGGCTCGTGGTGCGCCGGGTTTTGCGCGGATCGCGGCGGACTGCATGATGCTCGCCACGGGACCGCTGCCACGTAGGTCGATCGTCATGGAAGCACTCCGGTTGTTTGATATACATCATCCGGATTTCGTGCTTTTGTGGCTGTGACATGTTGCGGCCAATCAAACGTAAATATTTAGTATTTTGCGCCAAGTGACTGACCGGATTGAGTTTTCTTCAAGCCGGAGCCGCACATCACAATGCGGCCATGCGCCGCTTCATTTCTTCTTCAGATACATCTTCAACGTGCGTGGCCAGGTGCCAGTCATAACCATCCGGATCAACCACAGAGCCTGAGCGGTCACCGTAAAACTGGTCTTGCACTGGCCGGGTCAGTCTGGCGCCCAACTGCACCGCCCGGGCGACCGTGGCATCGACATCCGGCACATACAACACAATGCTCAGCGGACAGCCGCCCACGCGCAACGGGCTGCGGCAGCCGTTTTCCAGGTTTTCATCGGCCAGCATCACCACCGCGCCGTTGATAACCAGTTCTGCGTGACGAATCTTGCCGGTGGGGTCTGGCATGCGCATGCGTTCGGTGGCGTTGAACGCGGCTTTGTAGAAGTCGATCGCTTTGGCGGCGTTATCGCTGATGAGGTAGGGCGTGATGGCCTGGTAGCCATCCGGAATGGGTTTGACTGCACTCATGATCTGTCTCCGCAAAAGGGATGGGTGCAGGCGGAATGCACCAAAAAGGGGATATTTCTGTTTTTGCTTGCACCAAAAACACGCTAGACAAAATACGGCGGCATGGCGGGTTTTTTGTTTTGCCGGTATTGCCCAAAACAAATTGTCTTTATTTATCAGCCAAATACGCAGATTTACCAACGGTAACGGCGCCGTTTGATCTGCGCAGGCATGCCACTTGCATTAGATGACAGCACGAGAGGTGCGACATGTTCGCATCGTCTTTCAGGAAAGCTAGGGTTCCGGTCCCTGCGGGGATGAATGACTGGTCCGAGAGCTTTCCGGCCCTCCATCACACGGTGATGACTGCCCGACAAGCCGCAACGCGGCTTTGCCTGGTTGCCAGGGGCTCCACGGCGGGACAAAAGCCCGGGAGGTCGCGACAGATACAGTGTATGTGCACATGGTCTGCCCGCCTCTCGTACCCGAATTGTCCAAGAGGAGCCTTGCCATGTTTGCCCGCCAAGCTGTCCGCCGTACCCTCTGTCGTCTTGCTGCCATCTCTTTTGTCATGTTCTCCGCCTGGTCGCCCATTGCCCGCGCCGAGGTCAAGGTCGGCGTGTCCGACTGGCCGGGCTGGGTAGCCTGGTACGTGGCTGAACAGAACGGCTATTTCAAGAAATATGGCGCTGACGTGAAACTCGTCTGGTTTGCCAACTACACCGATTCCATTTCGGCGCTATCCAGCGGCCAGCTGGATGCCAACTCCCAGACCTGGTCTGACACCATGGCACCGCTGGCCAAGGGCGTGCCGGTCAAGGCGGTGCTGGTGAACGACAACTCGTTCGGCAACGACGCCCTGATGGTTGGCCCAGGCATCAAGTCTTTTGCTGATCTCAAAGGCAAGACCATCGCGCTGGAGCAATACAGCATCTCGCACTTTGTGCTGGTGACCGCGCTGGAAAAACACGGCATGTCGCTCAAGGACGTGAAGCTGACCAATTTGTCCGCCGGCGATGCTGCAGCGGCATTCATGGCCGGCCGGGTTGATGCGGCGGTGGTGTGGAACCCGTGGGTGAACACCATCCAGACTTCCGGCAAGGGCCACGCGCTCTTCACCTCCAAAGACATGCCGGGCCTGATTCCGGATTTGCTGGTGGCGCAAGACAAGGCCATCCAGACCAAGCGCAAGGAACTGGTCGGCATGATCAAGGCCTGGTACGACGCGCAGGCCTACATCAGCAGCCATCCGGATGAAGCCTCGAAGATCATGTCCAAAGTGGTCAGCATGAAGCCGGACGAATACAAGGCCTTCTTGCCTGGTACTCGCTTCTTTACCGCCAAGGACAACGCTGACGCCTTCAACCCGGCCAGCCCGACTTCGCTGGCCGCCGTGGCGCCGACCATCAATAAATTCCTGCTGGAAAACAAACTGGTTGATGGCAAGCCTGACTTTGCCAAAGGCCTGGATGGCTCGCTGGTCAAGGAAGCCGCCAAGTGATGCACGGTGCGGGCTGGCCGCCCGCACCTACGCCGTCTGACACCACAAGAGGGGGAACGCCCATGTCTGCACCAGAAACCATTCCGGCGCGCAATGCGGCCAGCACGGCCACGCCCCGGCGCACTACTTTCTGGGCGATCCGCGGTCAGTTGGGCCGGCGGCAATATGCGTTGATCGCCCTGGCTGGCCTGTTGTTGCCACTCGTACTGTGGTGGGCGCTGGCCGCCACGCAATGGGTGTCGCCGGTGTTCCTGCCGGGCCCGGCCCAGGTGGCAGAGCGGCTGGGTCAATGGTGGACCGATGACAATCTGGGCGCCGATATGGCCATCAGTGCCTGGCGTGTCTGTGCCGGCTGGGCGCTGTCGCTGCTGGTGGCGCTGCCACTGGGTTTGCTGATCGGCACGTTCCGCCCGGTACAAGCACTGCTGGAGCCGCTGACCGACTTTATCCGCTACATGCCGGCCGTGGCGTTTGTGCCGCTGGTCATGCTGTGGGTGGGGATTGATGAAGGCGCCAAAGTGGCGGTGATTTTCATCGGCACGTTTTTCCAGATGGTACTGATGGTGGCCGAAGACGTGCGCCGCGTGCCGGATGCGCAGATCGAAGCCGCCCAAACCATGGGCGCCACCCGCAGCGAGATCATCCGGCTGGTGATCATTCCCTCGGCCAGACCAGCCTTGCTGGATACCTTGCGCATCACCATGGGCTGGGCCTGGACTTACCTTGTGGTGGCAGAACTTGTCGCCGCCAACTCTGGCGTGGGGTTTGCCATTCTCAAGGCCCAGCGCTTTTTGCAGACCGACAAAATCTTCGGCGGCATTTTGCTGATCGGCGCCATGGGGCTGGTGATCGATCAAGCGTTCCGTCTGGTGCATCGCCTGGCGTTTCCATGGCTGGCCAAGAGGTAAACACCGATGACACAGAAAATTGAAATCCGCAGCGTCAACAAGGTTTTTGGTCGCGGCGCCCAGGCAGTGCAGGCGCTGCAAGATGCCAACCTTAATATCGGGGATAACGAGTTCATCACCTTTGTGGGCGCGTCCGGCTGCGGCAAATCCACCCTGTTGCGCATGATTGGCGGGCTGGAAACGCCCACCAGCGGGCAGATTGCCGTAGATGGCCGGGCGATTGATGGCCCGGGCGCAGACCGCGCCATGGTGTTCCAGCACTACAGTCTGTACCCGTGGCTGAATGTCATGGACAACATCAAGTTCAGCCGGCGGCTGGCGGTAAACCAGCAAAACCGCACCAGCGCAGATGTCGAGCAAGCCAGCGGCCGCGCCGACGCCTTGCTGAGCCTGATGGGGCTGACCGCTGCGGCTGACAAATATCCGGCGCAGTTGTCCGGCGGCATGCAGCAGCGCGTGGCCATTGCGCGGGCGCTGATGAGCAAGCCGCGCATCTTGCTGATGGATGAACCCTTCGGCGCGCTGGATGCGCAAACACGTGAAGTCATGCACGACCTGATCTGCCACGTGCGGCGGCTGGAGAAAGTCACCATCGTCTTTGTCACGCACGACGTGGAAGAGGCCATTTACCTGGGCGACCGGGTGGTGCTGATGGCGCCGCGCCCGGGCCGGATTGACTCGCTGTACCACGTGCCGCTGCCGTTTGCCCGCAATCAGGACATGAAACTGGCACCTGAATTCCTGCGCCTGAAGCGCGAGATTCTGGACCGCATCCGGGAGACCGCCGGAGTGAAGACGGATCTGGAACAACTACAAAAACTGTCTGGCGCGACCGCCTGATGCTTGTGGCAAGGAGTGAGCATGACCGATTTTTCACGCATACCCGCCAACCCGCCTTCTGCCAGCCCGGTTGATACGCCCGAGTTCTGGCGCCAGTTCGCCGCTGATCTACCACAGGACAAAGTCATGTGGTCAGAGATCATGCCGGGCGGCGCGCACTGGTCTGGCGTTATGCCGCGTGGCAGCAGCCTGCGCTTTGTCATGCTGGAGGCCGGGGCCAATGTCTCGCTGGTGTTGTACAGCGCCAAAGAAAAGCTGGAGCGCTACAGCATGCCGGACTCGCTCAAGGCGCAGCACACCGCCCATTACACCCGTGGCCACGTATTGATGAGCGACATGGGCCGCTCGCTGGCCTCCATCACCGCCGATACGCTGGGCTGGCATGACCCGCTGGGCGCCGTGCTTGATGCCGAAACCTGCCAGCGCAAATACGGCGAACGCAATTTCGAGTCTGCCCGCAACGCCATGTATCGCAACGGCAAAGATGGGCTGTTGATTGAAATTGGCAAATACGGCCTGACCAAGCGTGACTTGATCGCGCCGGTCAATCTGTTCAGCAAGGTGGTGGTTGATCCGCAAGGGCGTTTTGTGTTCGTGCCAGGGCACGGCAAGGCCGGGGATTACGTCGAGTTGCGGTTTGATATGGACACGCTGATTGCGTACTCCAGCGCGCCGCATCCGCTGGACCCGCGTCCTGATTACGCCCCGGCAAAAACCGGCCTTGTGGCATGGCGCTCCGGCAGTGCGGCGGCAGATGACTTTTGCCGCCAGTTCCGCCCGGAAAACGCCCGCGCGCTGCATAACGCCGATATGCAATATCTGGTCTGACTGAAGGGGAAGGATATGACCGTCATCGACAACGAAGTCACCACCACGGCCACGGCCTTTCGCGTTCAGGAAAGCACGCTGGACCCGGCCCGGGCCGCGCTTGACCACTACCAGCCCGCGGGCGAGCCGTGGCTGCATCCCGTCAAAAAGGGCCAGACGCTGCGCATTGTGGATCTTGAAGGCAATCAGGCCGCAGACGTGCTGTTCTACAACGGCAATGACATCAGCGAGCACTACAGCGCAACCGAAACCATGCTGCGGCAGGGCGGCATTTACCTGACCACGGGCACCACGCTGTACTCGTGCGATGCCAACCCGATGCTGACCATTGTGGCCGACACCTGCGGGCGTCACGACACGCTGGGCGGCGCCTGCGCGGCTGAAAGCAACACCGTGCGCTACGCCCTGCAAAAAAAGTACATGCATTCGTGCCGCGACAACTATCTGCTGGCCATGCAGCACGCTGATATCGGCCTGACCAAGCGCGATCTGGTGCCCAATATCAATTTCTTCATGAATGTCCCGGTGACTGAAGCGGGCGCACTCAAGTTTGATGACGGCGTTTCCGGCCCGGGCAAGTACGTTGAATTGCGCGCCGAAATGGATGTCTGGGTGTTGATCTCCAATTGCCCGCAACTGAACAACCCCTGCAATGCGTGGAACCCGACCCCGATCCGGCTCTTGATCTGGGATTGATCCGGCCCGCCATCGCACCGTCACTTTTGCACACCGGGACGACCCGGCGCTGCACGCCTTTCCGCGGGACGACCCGCACGCCGTCAAGGGCGCCATCATGTTCAGCAAGGTTCTGATTGCCAATCGCGGCGAAATTGCTTGCCGCATCATCCGTACTCTCAAAAAACTGGGCATTGCCTCTGTCGCGGTGTATTCCGAGGCTGACCGCCATGCGCAACACGTGCAAATGGCCGACGAAGCCATTTGCATCGGCCCGGCGCCGGCTGCGCAAAGT
Source organism: Silvimonas iriomotensis (assembly GCF_014645535.1). Taxonomy (NCBI): domain Bacteria; kingdom Pseudomonadati; phylum Pseudomonadota; class Betaproteobacteria; order Neisseriales; family Chitinibacteraceae; genus Silvimonas; species Silvimonas iriomotensis. Next base: position 1,009,501 of record NZ_BMLX01000001.1, on the reverse strand, counting down.
TATCTGTTGGCCGATACCATCCTGGCCGCCGCCCGCCAGTCTGGCGCGCAAGCCATTCATCCGGGCTACGGTTTTTTGTCTGAGAACGCCGCTTTTGCCGAGGCCTGTGCCGCCAGCGGCATTGCTTTTATCGGCCCCAAGCCGGCCCATATGCGCGCCTTTGGCCTGAAACACACCGCGCGTGAACTGGCGCAGCAAAACGGTATTCCGCTGCTGCCGGGCACGGGCCTGCTGGCCGATGCCGCCGCAGCACGGGTTGCGGCAGCGCAAATCGGCTACCCGGTCATGCTTAAAAGTACGGCCGGTGGCGGGGGCATTGGCATGCAACTGTGCCGGGATGAAACCCAACTGGCTGAAGCCTGGCAGACGGTAGAGCGGCTCTCGAAAAACAACTTCAAGGATGGCGGTATCTATCTGGAGAAGTTTGTCGAATACGCCCGTCACCTTGAGGTGCAGATTTTTGGCAGCAGCGATGGCACGGTTATTCATCTTGGCGAGCGTGATTGCTCCACCCAGCGCCGCAATCAGAAGGTGATTGAAGAAACCCCCGCGCCGCATCTGAGTGCGGAACAGCGCAAAAACTTGTGCGACACCGCCGTGCGGCTGGTGTCCTCGGTGGGTTATCAATCTGCCGGCACCGTCGAGTTTGTGTTCGATACGCGCTCTGGCGAGTTCTATTTCCTGGAGGTCAACACCCGTTTGCAGGTGGAGCACGGCGTCACTGAACTCGTCACCGGTGTTGATCTGGTGGCATGGATGCTGCAAGCCGCAGCCGGCGAGGGGCCAGACCTTGGCGCTTACCAGCATCAACCACAAGGCGCGGCCATGCAGGTGCGGGTCTACGCCGAAGATGCCAACAAGCAGTTCCAGCCGTCGGCCGGCCTGTTGACCGAAGTCAGTTTTGGCGAGGGCGCGCGCGTTGATAGCTGGGTAGAGCGGGGCACGGATGTGCCTGCGTTTTATGATCCGCTACTGGCCAAGGTGCTCACACATGGTCAGGACCGGGCCGAGGCGCTGGCGCGCATGCAGGCCACCCTGGCGCAAACCCGGCTGGATGGCATCGAGACCAATCTTGAGTATCTGCGGCAGATTCTGGCCGACAGCACCTTTGCCCAGGGGCGTCAGATCACCCGTTATCTGTCCACGTTCGCCTATGCGCCGCATACCATCGACGTGCTGGATGCCGGCGTGCAAAGCAGCATTCAGGATTACCCCGGCCGTACCGGCTACTGGCATATCGGCGTGCCGCCGTCCGGCCCCATGGATAGCCGCGCCATGCGCCTTGCCAACAAGCTGGTCGGCAATGCGGATGACGCCGCCGCGCTGGAGCTGACCGTCACCGGCCCGACCTTGCGCTTTAACAGCGCGACCGTCATCGCACTGACTGGCGCCGCCATGCGGGCCACGCTCAATGGCCAGCCGTTGCCGCAATGGCAGGCAGTGCCTGTCCGGGCGGGCGATCAGCTGGCCATCGGCGCTATCGAGGGTGGCGGTTGCCGCAGTTATCTGGCAGTGGCCGGCGGGTTTGATGTGCCGGATTATCTGGGCAGCAAATCCACCTTTACCCTGGGCCAGTTTGGTGGTCACGGTGGCCGTACCCTGCGCGCGGGTGATGTGCTGCATCTGGGCAAGGCCCACGGTCAGCCGGTAGATATGCAGGGCGGCGCGGTGCCGGCCTATCCGGCCCATTGGGAAATCTCTGTGCTGTACGGCCCGCACGGCGCGCCGGATTTTTTCACCGAAGCCGATGTAGACATGTTTTTCAGCACGGACTGGGAGGTGCATTACAACTCCAGCCGTACCGGCGTGCGCCTGATTGGCCCCAAGCCGGTCTGGGCACGTACGGATGGTGGCGAAGCCGGCCTGCACCCGTCCAATATTCATGACAACGCCTACGCCATCGGTGCCATCGACTTCACGGGCGACATGCCCGTTATCCTGGGGCCGGATGGCCCAAGCCTGGGTGGCTTTGTCTGCCCGGCGGTGATTGTCCAGGCAGAGTTGTGGAAAATGGGGCAGTTGCGCCCGGGCAATACCGTGCGCTTCAAGCGCGTCAGTCAGGCGGATGCGGCAGCACTGGAAGCGGCGCTGGAAGCATCTATCGACCAATTGGCTGCACCAGCGGCGGTTGAACTCACCCCCAGCCAGGATGAGCCCGTGGTGCTGAGTTTGCCGGCCACCGCAGCGCGGCCGGCGCTGGTGTGCCGGCAGGCGGGCGACAAATACCTGCTGGTCGAATACGGCCCGCTGGTGCTGGATCTGGACCTGCGTTTCCGCGTGCAGGCGCTCTACAACAGTTTCGATGCCGCGCAACTGACCGGGGTGATCGACCTGACGCCGGGCATCCGCTCGCTGCAGATTCACTACGACAGCCGTGTCTTGCCGCTGGCGCAATTGCTGGTGCAGGTTCAGCAGGCCGAGGCCGCCTTGCCGGCGATTGACGACATGACCGTGCCGTCACGCATTGTGCATCTGCCGCTCAGTTGGGATGACCCGGCAACGCGCCTGGCGATCGAGAAATACATGCAGTCCGTGCGCCCGGACGCACCGTGGTGCCCCAGCAATATCGAGTTCATTCGCCGCATCAACGGGCTGGACAGTATTGAGGACGTAAAGCGGATTGTGTTTGACGCCAGTTATCTGGTGATGGGTCTGGGTGATGTGTATCTGGGCGCGCCAGTTGCCACGCCGCTGGACCCGCGCCACCGCCTGGTGACCACCAAGTACAACCCGGCGCGCACGTGGACGCCGGAAAACGCGGTGGGCATTGGTGGCGCGTATATGTGCGTGTACGGCATGGAAGGGCCCGGCGGCTACCAGTTTGTCGGCCGGACCATCCAGATGTGGAATCGCCACAAAACCACGCGTGACTTTGTGCCCGGCAAGCCGTGGCTGTTGCGGTTCTTCGACCAGATCCGTTTTTACCCGGTCAGCGGCGAAGAGTTGTTGACGCTGCGCGAGGATTTTCTGCAAGGGCGGTTTGAACTCAAGATCGAGCACACCGAGTTCAAACTGGGCGACTACAACCGTTTTCTGGCAGACAACGCCGCCAGCATTGCCGCCTTCAAAACCGCCCAGCAAGCCGCGTTTGATGCCGAACGCGCGCATTGGGAGGCCACTGGCGCCAACAACTACAGCATGGAGCAGGCCAGCAGCAGTGCGGCGCAAGAAGACGAGTTGCCTGATGGCGCGCGCGGCATTCCCAGTCAGGTGGCGGGCAATGTCTGGCAAGTGCCGGTCAAAGAGGGTGATGTGGTGGCCGCGGGCGATGTGATCATGGTGGTTGAATCCATGAAGATGGAAATCAACGTCACCGCGCCGGCCTCGGGCAAGGTACTCAAGGTATTGTGCCAGTCGGGCACGCCGGTCAGCGCCGGGCAGAATCTGCTGGTGATCCAGCCGGAAGAAACCGTGCCGGCCTAGGCATCAGGCGGCGTCAGGCTGTTGCTCTGGCGCCGCCGCAACAAACGCCGGCAAGGCCTGGCACTGTGCTTCAATGGCGAGTATCCGCGGCAGGCGGGTCAAATCGCAGCCAAAGCGGCGCGCGTTGAACAACTGCGGGATCAGGCAGCAATCGGCCAGCGTGGGCGTATCGCCAAAGCAGAACCGTGAAGCCGGGCGCTGCGCCAGATGCGCCTCAAACGCTGCCAGGCCAAGCTGCACCCAATGCTGGTACCAGGCCTGCTTTGCCGCATCGGTTGCACCCAGTTCGGCCTGCAGGTATTGCAATACGCGCAGGTTGTTTACCGGATGAATATCACACGCCACCGCCAGCGCCAGCGCGCGCACCCATGCGCGGTCTGCCGGTGCGGCGGGCAGCAGTGGCGGCGTCGGCACCAGCTCTTCCAGATACTCGATGATCGCCAATGACTGCGTGAGCGTGACCGCGCCATGGTGAAGCGTGGGCACCAGGCCTTCCGGATTGACGGCCAGATAATGACTGGCGCGCTGCTCGCCGCCGTTTCGCAATAAATGAACCGGCTCAATGCGATACGGCATGTTTTTCAGGTGCAAGGCAATGCGCACGCGGTAAGCGGCAGAGCTGCGGAAATACGAATAAAGCACCAGTTCATCGGCCATGATCGCACCTGTTTTCAGTCAAGCGCTGGCAGCAGCGTGCCACTACACAGGCCAAAACCAATGCTGACTGCGCCATCCGCCGCGCAACGCCCGCGCAGGATGACCTCATCGCCGTCTTGCAGGAAAGTGCGCGTTTCCCCGTTGGCCAGTGTCATTGGCTGCTTGCCGCCATGGGTCAGCTCCAGCAAAGAGCCGGCCTCGTGCGCCAGTGGCCCGGATTGCGTGCCGCTGCCCAGCAAATCACCCGCCTGCAAATTGCAGCCATTGATCGTGTGGTGCGCCACCATCTGCGCAATGCTCCAGTACGACTGCGCAAATTGCGACTGCCCCAGTCGTTGTGGCGGCAGGCCGGCTTGCCGCATCTGCGGCGTACAAATGGCCACTTCCAAAGCAATGCCGATGGCGCCGGCATCCCGATGCGCGGGCGAGTCCAGATACGGCAGCGGTTGCGGGTCATCCACCGCGCGCGCCCAGGGTTGCCGGAATGGCGCCAGCGCTTCCAGTGTCACCACCCAGGGCGAAATGGTGGTGGCGAAGTTCTTGGCCAGAAACGGGCCGAGCGGCTGGTATTCCCAGGCCTGAATATCCCGTGCCGACCAGTCATTCAACAGGCACAGACCAAAGACATGCTCGTCCGCGCGATCCAGCGCAATGCGCTGGCCGGCGGCGTTACCTTTGCCAATGAATACACCCAGCTCCAGTTCGTAATCCATGCGCCGGGCCGGGCCCAGTTCCGGCGTGGCTGCGCCAGCGGGCAGGGTTTGCCCCAGCGGGCGGGCAAATTGCTGGCCGGATATGCCAATGGATGAGGCTCTGCCGTGATAGCCGATCGGCACCCATTTGTAGTTGGGCAGCAGCGGATTATCCGGGCGGAACAGCGCGCCGACATGCGTGGCGTGGTGAATGGACGTGTAAAAGTCGGTGTAGTCGCCAATCTGTGCGGGCAGGGCGTATTCCACCGCAGACTGCGGCACCAGCGCGTCTGCCAGTACCGCAGCGGCGGGCGCGCCGGCGCGCAGCGCGCGGGATAACGCCAGGCGCAAGGCATGCCAGGCAGGCTGACCCAAGGTCATCAGCGCATTCAGCGTGCTTTGTCGGCAGGCGTTCTGGAGTTCCGGGTCTTTCAGTTCAGGCAGGCCGTCCACGCAAAGCGCATGCGTCAGATCAAGCACCTGATCGCCAATGGCGACGCCAATCCGCCATGCTTCGGTTGCGCCGGCACGCCGGAATACGGCATATGGCAGGTTCTGCAGCGGAAAATCCGTTTGTGGCCCATTGGCCGAGGCAACCCAGCTGCGCAGGGTCGGGTCGTGCGTTTCGTTGGTATTGAGCATGACTTAGCCTTGCGGATGAGTGGGGCCGGCAAACCGGCTGCGGACATCTGCCCAGCAATCCAGGTAATTGCGTTGCCGTTGCGGGCCGTTCAGGGCGTGATCGGTCAGCAGCATGGGCAGGCGCGTTTCAAACATGAATGCCATGGTGTCGGTGAGGTAATCAGTCTGGTGCGTATCGGCCTGCAATGCCCGCTCGACCGTGGCGGCATCCGGCCCGTGACCGGTCATGCACGGGTGCAGGCTGGCGCCGCCGGGCACAAATCCGCTGGCTTTGGCATCGTACCTGCCGTGAATCAGCCCCATGAACTCGCTGGCGACATTGCGGTGAAACCAGGGTGGCCGGAACGTGTCTTGCGCCACCAGTGCCCGTGGTGGAAACACCACGAAGTCGATCTGATCGACGCCCGGCGTGTCTGAAGGCGCTTGCAGGACCAGGAAAATTGACGGGTCCGGGTGATCAAAGCTCACCGACCCCAGCGTGTTGAAACGACGCAAGTCGTATTTGTACGGGGCGTGATTGCCGTGCCAGGCCACCACATCAAACGGCGAGCGCTGGAGTACGCCTTGCCACAGCTGCCCAAGGTAACGCGTGATCAACTGGATCGGCGCAGTGCGATCTTCAAACCACGCCACGGGGTAGAGGAAGTCCCGCGCGGCAGCAAGACCGTTGGCGCCGATCACCCCCAGATCAGGCAGGCGAAACGGCGCGCCAAAGTTCTCGCACACATAGCCGCGGGCGGTGTCTTCTGTTAGCTCAAGCAAAAAGCGGATGCCGCGCGGGATGACGACGATTTCTTGCGGTGCCACCTCCAGCAACCCCAGCTCTGTCACCACCCGCAGCGCGCCGTGCTGCGGCACGATCAGCATTTCCGCGTCGGCATTGCAAAACACGCGCTCGCTCATGCTCTGGTTGCAGGCGTACCAGTGAATGGCAAAACCGTGCTGCAGCGTGGCGCTGCCATTGCCGGCCACGGTGACAAGGCCATCCACAAAATCAACGGGCGTGGCGGGTATGAGGGGCGGGTCCCAGCGCATGGGTTCTGGTGGGGTGTCCGGGCGCAGGCTGGCGGTAAAGCGCGGCTGCGCATAGGGCTCGGCGCAGGGCTGGCCGACGCTGGGCCGTATCCGGTACAGCCAGCTGCGGCGGTTCTGGTGTCGCGGCGCGGTAAACGCCGTGCCGGAAATCTGCTCGGCGTACAGGCCGTACGGGCAATGCTGCGGCGAGTTGTGTGCCGGCAGCGCGCCGGGCAGGGCTTCGGTTTGCAGTTCACTGCCAAAGCCGGCCTGGTAGTGCAGCGTGTCGGTCATGGTGGCGACCATCAGATCACGCCGCGGCGGCGCTGGTCTTCTTCAATGGAATCGAACAGCGCTTTGAAATTGCCCTCGCCAAAACCTTCATTGCCCTTGCGCTGGATGATCTCGAAAAACAGCGGCCCGATCACGGTGTCGGTGAAAATCTGCAACAGCAGGTCTTCGTGGCCGCTTTTATCCATGGGTTCGCCGTCGACCAGAATGCGATTGCGCTGCAGTCGCGCCGTATCCTGGTGGTGATCCGGCAAGCGGCCGGGCAGTTGTTCGTAATACGTGTCGGGCGTATCCAGAAACCGCACGTCGTTCTCACGCAGTTGCTCTACGGCGCGGTAAATGTCGGATGTCGCCAGCGCAATATGCTGAATGCCTTCGCCGTGATGTAGTCGCAGGTATTCCGCAATCTGGCTTTTATCGTCGGCCGATTCATTGATCGGAATACGGATACGGCCACAGGGGCTGGTCATGGCGCGGGAGTGCAGCCCGGTTGATTTGCCCTTGATGTCGAAATAACGGATCTCGCGGAAGTTGAAGTAATCCGCATAGAAACTGGCCCACAAATCCATGTGGCCACGTTCGACATTGTGGGTCAGGTGGTCGATGCCGGTCAGTCCGACGCCGGCCGGGTGCTGATCCACGCCGGCAATGGGCCGAAAATCCACGTCGTAGATAGTCTGCTGGCCGTAACGGTCTACCAGGTAAACCAGTGCGCCGCCAATGCCTTCAATGGCCGGAATCTGCAATTCCATCGGGCCGGCGCCAGATTCAACCAGCTTCGCGCCTTTCTTTCTGAGTTCTTCCACCGCAAAGGCCGCATCCTTGACGCGCAAGGCAAAGGCGTTGGCGCTGGGGCCGTGGGTGGCGGTAAAGCGCGCGGCCTGGCTGGCCGGTTCGGCGTTCAGGATGAAATTGATGTCGCCCTGGCGATACAAGGTGACATTCTTGCGGCGGTGCCGGGCAATGGCGGTAAAGCCCAGCCGCTCAAACAGCGCGGCCAGTTCGGCCGGGTTGCTGGATGCGTATTCAACAAATTCAAAACCATCAGTACCCAGCGGGTTTTCCCACATCGTCTTGCCTCCAGGGTGGTTGGCGCCGGTTTTTGAGCGTCAGCTTGTGGCTGCGCTGTGCCGGTCGTGTATGGGTTTCATTTCAACCTGTGGCTGTCTATTATTCAAACGAATAATTTCAATCAATTATCAAGAAAAACTCATGAATATCACTTTGCGGCAATTGCGGGCGTTTCTGGCGGTTGCCCATCATGGCGGATTTACCGAAGCCGCGCGCGAGCTCAGCCTGACGCAGTCGGCATTAAGCTTGCTGGTAAAAGACCTGGAAACCGAAATCGGCTTCAAGCTGTTTGACCGTACAACCCGCCGCGTTGCCTTGTCGCAACCTGGCGCCGAGTTTTTGCCCGCCGCCCGGCAAATTTTTGACGACTTGCAAAGCGCGGTGCGCAGCGCCTCTGATCTGGCGACGCTGGAAAAAGGGCAGGTGCGTGCCTGTGCGCCGCAGGTGCTGGCGTGTACCTTGCTGGCGCCGGTGATTGCCCGTTATCAGCTAGATCACCCCAAGGTGCAACTCAAACTGGTCGATACCTTGCTGGAAGATATGCTGGAGCAGGTGGTCAGTGGCGAGGTGGATTTTGCCGTCGGGCCGGATCGCAAGAACGATGCGCACCTGGTCCGCACGCCTTTGTTCTGCAGTCCGTTTGCGGCCTGGTGCCGGGCGGGTCATCCGCTGGCCGGGTCTGGCCAGACCAGTTGGGCGCAGTTGCAGCAATGGCCGCTTATCATCATGGAGAGCGACTTTTCGTCGCGCCTGTTGCCTGAATTGCAGGGCGCACACCCGGGGTTGCAGCTCGCGCCGGCCTGGACGGTGGCTTATGTTACGTCCGGGCTGGGTCTGGCCGGTGCCGGGCTGGGTGTGGTGATTGCGCCGGATTATGTTGCCCCGCTGGCAGGGGCTTTCGGGCTGCAGCGCATTGCACTGGTTGAGCCAGCCTTGTCGCGGGAAATCTCGGTTTACCGCCGGCCGGATCGGTCGTTGTCGCCTGCGGCGGCGCGGTTTCTGGAAGTATTGACGCAAGTGGCGACTGAAAATCCGTGACGCCATTACAGGATGGTGGTCGACATTGTGTGACTTGCCGCAAAAATTCTGATGTTATCTATAAAAATATAATAAATTCAACATATTGAATGCACTTGTTTATGTTGTTTGAAAAGAAAAAACACCACAAAACAGGTGGTGTTTTTTCCTGGTGGCTTTGTGTGACTTGGCTGTTATTGCAGCAGACCCCGCAACACATACGGCAAAATGCCGCCGTGTTTGTAGTACTCCACTTCAATCGGCGTATCAATGCGGCACAGTACGTTCACCGTTTCCTTGCTGCCATTGGCGCGGGTGATTTGCAGTGTCAGGTCTTGCTGTGGTTTCAGTCCGTCGCCCACGCCCAGCACATCAAATGTCTCATCGCCCTTGAGTTGCAGACTCTGCGCCGAGTCCGCGCCCTTGAACTGCAATGGCAGTACCCCCATGCCGACCAGATTGCTGCGGTGAATGCGTTCGAAACTCTTCGCCGCCACTGCCTTCACGCCCAGCAGTAATGTGCCTTTGGCGGCCCAGTCCCGGCTTGAGCCCGTGCCGTATTCCTCCCCGGCAAAGACCATGGTCGGGATGTGTTGCGCCAGGTAATGCCGGGCTGCGTCATAGACGGTGGTCTGCTGGCCATCCAGCAGCGTGAAGCCGCCCTCGACGCGGCTGCCGTCTGCTTTGGGTGGCAACATCAGGTTCTTGACCCGCACATTGGCAAAGGTGCCGCGAATCATCACGTCATGATTGCCGCGCCGCGACCCATAGCTGTTGAAGTCTGGCCGGCTGACGCCACGTGCAACCAGATACTGGCCCGCCGGTGTTTTCTCGCCAAACGAACCCGCCGGGCTAATGTGATCGGTGGTGACCGAATCGCCCAGAATCAGCAGGGCCCGGGCGCCCTTGACCTCGCCAATGGCGCCGGGCTGCATGGCAAAGTCGTCAAAAAAGGGCGGTTGGGCAATGTAGCTTGAATCAGGCCAGCTATAGACTTGCCCTTTGGGCGCGGGAATGGCGTTCCACAAATCCAGGTCTTTGGTGAAATCGCTGTACAAGCGCCGGAAGACGTCCGGGTCCAGCGCGTATTTGAGCAAAGCGGCGATTTCTTCGCTGTCCGGCCAGATGTCTTTCAGATAAACCGGGTTGCCGTCTTTGCCATTGCCTAATGGCTCGTGGGTCAGATCAATATTGACGCGCCCGGCGATGGCAAAGGCCACCACCAGCGGCGGGCTGGCCAGGTAATTGGCGCGGATATTGGGGTGAATGCGCGCCTCGAAATTGCGGTTGCCCGACAACACGGCAGCGGCAATGACATCGTTTTTGGTGATGGCCTCGTTGAATTCGGGCGCCAGATCGCCCGCATTGCCAATACAGGTGGTGCAGCCATAGCCGGCCAGCGCAAAGCCCAGTTGTGCCAGCGGCTCCAGCAAACCGGCTTTGCTCAGGTACTCGGTCACGACCCGGGAACCGGGCGCAAGGCTGGTCTTGATATGCGGATCAACGCCCAGGCCTTTCTCGACTGCTTTTTTGGCAAGCAGGCCGGCCGCCAGCAAAACGCCGGGGTTGGAAGTGTTGGTGCAACTGGTGATGGCCGCGATCAAGACATCACCGTTGCCCAGATCGGTGCGGGCGTGGGGCGGTACGACGCGGCTTGATGTGGGATGGTTGCCGATCATTTCTGCCTTGTTGGCAGCAGAGCCTGCTTCATCCAGCAGATTGTCGGCGGCCGGGCTGGCCGGCACAAAACCAAGGCCGATGCGGCGCTTGAGGTCATCCGCTGTCTTGCCAAAGCCGTTTTCTGCCACTGGCGCGACAAACAGCGATTCAAATTTCTGCTTCATGTCCGGCAGCGCAATCCGGTCTTGCGGGCGCTTGGGGCCGGCCAGGCTGGGCGTGACGTCGTGCAGGTTCAGTTTGACCACGCGGGTGTAGTCAATCTGCCCGTGCGACGGCACGCCGAACAAACCCTGCGCCTTGAAATAGGCTTCAAACGTGGCGATTTCCTGCTCGGTACGGCCGGTGCCTTTAAGGTAGGCAATGGTTTTTTCATCTACCGGAAAAAAACCCATGGTCGCGCCATATTCCGGCGCCATATTGCCGATGGTGGCGCGGTCCACTACCGACAAACTGGCCGTGCCTTCACCAAAAAACTCAACAAACTTGCCGACCACTTTTTCTTTGCGCAGTAGCTCGGTCACAGTCAGCACCAGATCGGTGGCGGTCACGCCTTCGTGCAACTTGCCGGACAACTCCACGCCAATCACATCCGGCGTGAGGAAGTAAACCGGTTGCCCCAGCATGCCGGCCTCGGCCTCGATGCCGCCCACGCCCCAGCCCACGACGCCAACGCCATTGATCATGGTGGTGTGGCTGTCGGTGCCGACCAGAGAATCCGGGTAAACCATACCGTTCTTGATCTGCACGCCGCGGAACAGGTATTCCAGATTCACCTGGTGCACGATGCCGATGCCGGGCGGCACAACCTTGAACGTGTCAAAAGCCTGCATGCCCCATTTCATGAACTGGTAGCGCTCGGTATTGCGCTTGAATTCCATCTCCATATTCAGGCGCAGCGCATCGGGCGTGCCGTAGTAATCCACTTGCACCGAGTGATCCACCACCAGATCGACCGGCACCAGTGGCTCGACCACTTTGGGGTCTTTGCCCAGTTTGTCGGCCACGTTGCGCATGGCGGCAAGGTCGGCCAGTAGCGGTACGCCGGTGAAATCCTGCAGCACCACCCGGGCCACCACAAATGGAATCTCTTCGGTGCGCTGGGCTGTCGGCCCCCAGTTGGCCAGTTGCCGGACATGTTCTGTCGTGATTCTCTGGTCATCGCAATTGCGCAGGACGGATTCCAGCACAATGCGGATCGACACCGGCAGGCGGCCGATCGGCCCGACGCCGGCGCTTTCCAGGGCGGGCAGGCTGTAATACTGCAATGATTGGCCGTCGGCCGTTTTCAGGGTTTTGAGCGTGTGATGCAGGTCGTGCGGCATAAGGGAACTCCCGGGGCAGCAGGCACAAGCCAGTACGCATGCGACCGTCATTGGCACTGCAGGTTCGACGTGGTTACAAAACCATCTTTGGTCATGCTGCCGCAAAACCCAAGCCCGGATATGCGCCCTGGCCGGATGGCCGAGCGTCGGTCGTTCCCTGTGATCAATAGCGGCCAGCGCCGACCGGTTCTTCCTGTTCAATGCTGGCCAGGCGCGCTACCCATTCCTGCACCCAGGCCCGGCGTTGCTCCTGGCCCACTTTGGAGGCCGAGTAGTAAATCTGCGGCTTGAGTACATCAAAGCCGACGAATTCCAGCATGCCGCGCTGGATCGGGCGCAGTACGCCGTTGATGTCGCCGTTGGACCCGTCGGGTTTGTAGGCATCCGCCCCGGCTCCCGTGGTCACCGACAACAAAGCCCGCTTGCCGCGCAGCATGCCGTCTTCGTACATGTGGCCGTAACCATAAACGCTGCCCATGGCAAACACGCGATCCACCCAACCCTTAAGAATGGCCGGCACGCTGAACCACCACAGCGGAAACTGCCAGATCATCAGATCGGCCCATTTCAGTTTGGCGATCTCGGTGGCGATGTCCGGCGCAAAGCCGGCGTGCTCTGTGGCGTGCATTTCCTCAAATTGCAGTTTGAGAAAATCCGGATTCTTGACCGTCTCAAAATTGCGGCGGCTGGACACCGGGTCAAACTGCATGGCGTACAGGTCGCTTACCTGAACTTCATGTCCCAGTTCGGTCAGGGTTTTGACGGTGATGTCGCGCAGGGCGCCGTTAAAGCTATCGGGCTCAGGGTGAGCGTAAACCAGCAGGATTTTCATGATATTGCCTTTCATTTCAATGCTTTGAACAAACGGCCCGCCAATGCTTTGCTTTGGCAGAAGCGGGCCGGTTGTTTAGCGGGCGCCGCCGTCGATATCAATCAGCGCGCCAGCGGTAAAGCCGTTGGTGACAACAAACTCAATGGCCTGGGCGACTTCCTCAGAGGTGCCCGCGCGGCCCACGTGCAAGCCTTTGGTGATGTTTTCAAACAGGCCGCTTTTGGCTTCTGGCGAAAAATCGTCATAAACCGGCGTGTCGATCAGCCCTGGCGATACGACGTTCACGCGGATGGGTGCCAGTTCTTTGGCCAGCGCCTGACCCATTTGCGTGATCGCACCATTGACTGCGGCAAGGCCGGCGGTGCCGGCAATCGCCACGCGGGATGCCGCGCCAGAGAGCAGGGTGATTGAGCCGTCTTTGCGCAGGTGCGGCAGCGCGGCGCGGATGGCGCGCCAGTAGCCCAGCGCTTTTTGCTCAAACGCCTTGGCCAGTGCCGCGCCGTCGATATCGCGAATCGAGCCCCAGGCGGCACTGCTGGATGCAGTGATGATCAGGTGATCCACATGCCCCAGTCTGGTAAAGAGGCGGGTGAGCGAGGCCTCGTCAGAAAAATCCGCCGTGTAGGCGCCGGCCTTGCTGTCGATGTGTTTCAGGGCCTCATCCAGCCGGGCCTGATTGCGCCCGGCGATGATGACTTCCGCGCCCAGTGCGGCCAGGCGTTGCGCCGTAGCCAGACCCATGCCATTGCTGCCGCCAATAATCAGAACACGTTGATTTTGCAGATTTTTCATGATGATCTCCGGTGTCTCTCCCGCGTCTCGGGAAAGTGATGTCAGCATAAAACCGGGTCATGAATTCGTGAAATGGATTATTGTTATTCAAGGTATTCATTCAATGGATAGTTTGGTGAACTGATGCAACTGGCCCGGCTTGATCTGAACCTGCTTAAATCTCTGGATGTCTTGCTGGCGGAGTGCAATGTCACGCGCGCGGCGGGGCGGCTCAATTTGTCGCAGCCTGCGTTATCCAGTCAGCTCAAACAATTGCGGGCCTTGTTTGATGATCCCTTGCTGGTGCCGGGTGGCCCACGTGGCATGTTGCCAACACCGCGGGCATTGGCGTTGCAAGAACCGCTGCGGGACTATCTGGCGCAATTGATTGCGCTGGTGGCAGAACAAAAAGGGTTTGATCCCACAACAGCCACGCGCACCTGGCGGCTTGGTGCGTCAGATGCGGTGCATTCGGTGGTGGTGCCAGGCTTGCTGCGCCGCCTGCGCCAGTACGCGCCGGCATGCCGGCTGTCCTTGCTGCAGCCCACGCCCAATCTGTTGCTGGAAATGACCAGTAGCAACGAACTTGATCTGGTGCTGGCTTCGCAGCCGTCCATGCCGGAGCAACTCAAGCATCGCGAGTTATACAAGGAAAGCTTTGTCTGTGTGATGCGCAAAGATCATCCACTGGCCGGCAAACCGCTTGATCTGGATGCGTTCTGCGCGGCATCGCACCTGTTGTCGTCCCCGTCTGGCGGCAAGTTTTCCGGCATTGTGGATGACACGCTGGCGGCACTGGGGCGTAAACGGCATGTTGCGCTGTCGGTGCCCAGTTTTTTGCTGGTGCCCTCGCTGCTGGCCAATAGCGACTTGATCTCGACCGTGCCCTTGCACATGGCGCGCACCTGGCAGGATCGCATTACCTTGCTGGCGCCGCCGTGTGAAATCGCCGGGTTCTCCATGGAGATGGGCTGGCATCCGCGCAATCACGCCGACCCGGCCTTGCGTTGGCTGCGCGAACAGATCATGCAGGTGGTGGCAGAAGACCTGGCCGGCTAGGCCGCGACTGCCTCCAGCCACTGGCCGAACGCGCTGATGCCTGGGTCGTTCATCATCAGCCGCGGCACAATCCAGCAAAAACCGCGCACGGGCACCACGGGTGCGGGCAGGGCGATGACGAGTTTTCCGCTGTCGATCTCGGCCTGCATCATCGGCAGCGCACCCAGCGTTACCCCCAAACCGTTCATGGCTGCTTGCAAGGTGAAGTGAAAGTGATCGAACTGCAAGGTTGCCGCCGGCTTCAGATCTGGTACGCCGGCCAGGGTCAGCCAGCGCTGCCAGGCGGTCGGGCGCGTGTCGGCGTACAACAGCGTGTGGCGCGCCAGGTCTGCCGGGCGCTGGATGGGCAACTGTTTGAGCAGCATCGGGCTGCACAGCAAGACTTCGCGCTCTTCCAGAAACGGCTTGGCGACAAAGCCCGGCCAGTCGCCCGGCCCGCGGCGGATCGCCAGATCAAATGGCGTGTCGATCCGGCTGATGTCCCGGTCAGACGTCATGATGCGCAGATCAATGTCCGGATGCGCCGCCCTGAAGCCCGCCAGGCGCGGTAGTAGCCAGTGCAGGGCAAAAGTAGGGGTGGAGTTGATGGTCAGCCGGCGCTGGCGGTCTGGCTGCAACAGTTGCGCAGTGGCGCTGGAGATCAAATCCAGCCCGTCTTGTACCTGCACCAGATAGCGCCAGCCTGCGTCGGTCAGCTTGACGCGACCACCGGCGCGCTCAAATAGCTGAACATTCAGCCATTCTTCCAGTTGCTTGATCTGCTTGCTCACAGCGCCGTGCGTCACAAACAGCTCGTTTGCGGCGGCGGAAAAGCTTTCCAGGCGGGCTGCAGACTCGAAAGCGCGCAGTGCGTTCAGGGGCGGGAGGGCTTGGCTCATGTTGTGAGTATATCTCACAAGCCGTGTAGCGATTACTCGTTTGAACCGCAGGGTTATTGCGCGTATTCTGCCACGCAGAACGGTTGTCAGACTCTGCGAAATTCCTGAGCGCAACCGTACCGTCCGGTTTTTTGCGGCACCCTTACCATCAGGAAGAACACCATGCTTGAAGCCTATCGTCAGCACGTCGCAGAACGCGCCGCGCTCGGCATTCCGCCGTTGCCCCTGACTGCTCAGCAAACTGCTGACCTGGTCGCATTGCTTCAGAACCCGCCTGCTGGCGAAGAAGCCTTTCTGGTTGACCTGATTACGCATCGCGTACCGCCGGGCGTGGATGATGCCGCCAAGGTGAAGGCCGCTTTCCTGGCTGCCGTGGCCCAGGGCAAGGATTCCTGTGCACTGATCAGCCGCGCCAAGGCTGTTGAACTGCTGGGCACCATGCTGGGCGGTTTCAACATCAAGCCGATGATCGACCTGCTGGGCGATGCCGAAGTCGGCACCGTGGCGGCAGAAGGTCTGAAAAAGACCCTCTTGATGTTCGATTACTTCCATGACGTGAAAGAGCTGGCCGATGCCGGCAATGCCAACGCCAAGGCTGTGATCCAGAGCTGGGCTGATGCCGAATGGTTCACCAGCCGTCCGGAAGTGCCGCAATCGGTGACGCTGACCGTATTCAAGGTCACTGGCGAAACCAATACCGATGATCTGTCGCCGGCGCCGGATGCCTGGTCGCGCCCGGATATCCCGCTGCACGCGCTGGCCATGCTCAAGAACACCCGTGATGGCATTACGCCGGAAGAAGACGGCAAGCGCGGCCCGATCGCTTTCTTGCAAGACCTGGCCGCCAAGGGTCACCCGGTGGCCTATGTGGGCGACGTGGTCGGCACCGGCTCCAGCCGCAAATCCGCCACCAACTCCGTGCTGTGGTGGACGGGCGAAGATATCCCGTTCGTCCCGAACAAGCGCTTTGGCGGTTACTGCCTCGGCGGCAAGATCGCCCCGATCTTCTTCAATACGCAAGAAGACTCCGGCGCGCTGCCGATTGAAGTGGATGTCTCGCAACTGAATATGGGCGACGTGATCGAACTGCGTCCGTACGAAGGCAAGGTCCTGAAAAACGGCGCTGCCGTGGCCGAATTCAAGGTCAAGTCTGACGTGCTGTTTGACGAAGTGCGCGCTGGCGGCCGCATCAACCTGATCATTGGCCGTGGCCTGACCGCCAAGGCACGTGAAGCACTGGGTCTGCCGGCCTCTGCGCTGTTCCGTCTGCCGCAAGCACCGGCCGCATCGACCAAGGGCTTCACCCAGGCGCAGAAGATGGTTGGCCGCGCATGTGGCCTGCCGGAAGGCCAGGGCGTGCGTCCGGGTACGTACTGCGAACCGCGCATGACTTCGGTCGGCTCGCAAGACACCACCGGCCCGATGACCCGTGACGAACTGAAAGACCTGGCTTGCCTGGGTTTCAGCGCCGATCTGGTCATGCAATCGTTCTGCCACACTGCAGCGTACCCGAAGCCGGTTGACGTCAAGACCCACCACGAACTGCCGGAATTCATCCGCAACCGTGGCGGCGTGTCGCTGCGCCCGGGCGATGGCGTGATCCACAGCTGGCTGAACCGCATGCTGCTGCCCGATACCGTCGGCACCGGTGGCGATAGCCACACCCGTTTCCCGATCGGTATTTCTTTCCCGGCTGGCTCTGGTCTGGTGGCGTTTGGCGCCGCGACTGGCGTGATGCCACTGGACATGCCGGAATCCGTGCTGGTGCGCTTCAAGGGCGAACTGCAACCGGGCGTCACCCTGCGTGACCTCGTGAACGCCATTCCGCTGTACGCCATCAAGGCCGGTCTGTTGACCGTCGCCAAGGCCGGCAAGAAGAACATCTTCTCGGGCCGCATTCTGGAAATCGAAGGCCTGCCGAATCTGAAAGTTGAGCAAGCGTTCGAACTGACCGATGCTTCGGCAGAGCGCTCCGCTGCGGGCTGCTCAGTGCGTCTGGATAAAGCCCCGATCATCGAATACCTCAATTCGAACATCGTGCTGCTCAAATCCATGATCACCAACGGCTATGGCGATGCCAAGACCCTGGGTCGCCGTATCAAGGCCATGGAAGCCTGGCTGGCCAACCCGAACCTGATTGAACCGGATGCCGACGCTGAATACGCTGCCGTGATCGAAATTGATCTGGCCGACGTAAAAGAGCCGATCCTGGCCTGCCCGAACGACCCGGATGACGTGAAGGTGTTGTCTGAAGTGGCCGGCACCAAGATCGACGAAGTGTTCATTGGCTCGTGCATGACCAACATCGGTCACTTCCGTGCCGCCGGCAAGCTGCTGGAAGGCAAGCGCGATATCCCGGTCAAGCTGTGGATCGCCCCGCCGACCAAGATGGACGCCCAGCAACTGACCGAAGAAGGCTACTACGGCACCTTCGGCACCGCCGGTGCCCGCACCGAAATGCCGGGCTGCTCGCTGTGCATGGGTAACCAGGCGCAAGTGCGTGAAGGTGCAACCGTGGTCTCGACCTCGACCCGCAATTTCCCGAACCGTCTGGGCAAGAACACCAACGTGTTCCTGTCCTCCGCCGAACTGGCCGCCATCGCCTCGCGCCTGGGTCGCCTGCCGACCGTGGCCGAATACATGGCCGACATGGGCGTGATCAACGAGAAGGGCGTTGAAGTGTATCGCTACCTCAACTTCAACCAGATCGAAAGCTATCAGGCTGAAGCAGAAAAGGCTTCGGTCTGATCAGGTGATGGTCTGAAAGAAAAAGCCGGCTGATGTAGCCGGCTTTTTTATTGGGTGCTCCTCTACAGGGGCATTAGTTCGCCGTCTGAACCAATCCCTTGGCGATAACCTCGCGTTCGGTCTGCTCCATATTCATGGATTTCATGAATTGGCGAATGGATTCTACTGTGACGACATCAATCAACCCCGCCGCACGGCGATCGCCCGGTTGTCCGTCAAACGCGATATTGGCCTTGAACATGCGTCCGCCCAAGCGTTTGAACATGCCAATTTCG
The DNA here is from genome assembly GCF_014645535.1 of Silvimonas iriomotensis. Classification (NCBI taxonomy): domain Bacteria; kingdom Pseudomonadati; phylum Pseudomonadota; class Betaproteobacteria; order Neisseriales; family Chitinibacteraceae; genus Silvimonas; species Silvimonas iriomotensis. Next base: position 991,129 of record NZ_BMLX01000001.1, on the reverse strand, counting down.
AGCGTACCAGGCTGGTAGCCGTTGGCCTTGAGCCAGGCTTGCGCGCGATCACGGGTATTGATGCGATCACCGCCGACGGCCTCAGCTATCAATTCCAGCGGCCATTGGTTGGAGTTCTGATGAGCAGTTGAGAAGGGGTACGCCACGACGCTGTAACTCGGATCATGCATGCGATTCATGGAGCCAGGGTTATTAATCAGCGCCCATACCGCTTGCTGCGTTTTTTCGTCCGGAACCATGATCAACGAATCAAACGAGAACATGTCATCCAGAAAAAAATTGCCCAGACCCTCGTGCCACAGACCGGACGTGGCCGTGCCACAGTCGTTCAGCAAATGGGTGACGCGCCATGGTTGATCCGGTGCTGAACGGGACACGAACCCCAGGTGCGAATACCGAAGCCCATACGCCGATAGATCCTGCCCAACACGCCCGATCAGTGCGACGCGAGGCTGTAGTTCATCCAGCACATTAGAAAGCTGAAGCCCGGTTTCAAGGGCATTGCGAAGTACAGTGCCGTCAACCGGCTTGTCCGAGCAGGTTTGTCCAGCCAGGGACTGGCCACACAGTAGGGCTGCCATAAAGCCGGAAACAACTGAGCGATAGAGCAAGTTCAATCGCATGGGTTATTTCCCCGCAGTTGCGGGCGTGCTTGTGTCGTTCGAAACAGGGGTGTGCTCGAGCAATGAAGCCCCAACTGCGTTGGGTACGAAGGCGAGAATCTGTCCGGAATACATCAGCGAATATCCGGTGGCCTCGGAGACTGCAGTCATGGATTGGCCAACAGCGACGCCAAGTTTCTGGACGGCCTTAGTGGAGATGGCAAATGTGGCCTTGCTGCCATCTTTCGCATTCTGGACCGATACTTCGGTGACATCATCGGCGCCCATCGCCAGTCCGATGACAATCAGCGCCGCACCAGCCACACTTTCTGCGGATGCTTCAAGTGGGCGACCCTCTATCGACGTGACGGATGCCTTTCCACTGCCGTCGAATCCAGAGCGAATTGTTTCGGAGGCATCTTTGGCCAGGGATGCAGTAGAAGAGAGACTCAAAGCCAGGATAACCAGCGTGGTCAAAAGGGGCTGTTTCATGAGGATGCTTCCTTCGGCGTTGGAGAAGGCAAATCGTCAGGCCAACGTCACGGTCATCCAACCCAAATAACAGCAATAGACAATACGGACCTCAGGGTGAAATCCGCAGAAATGCACAGGCTTTCTTTTTTTGAAATTGAATTGAATCCTTTTGATTCAAGGAGTAAATTGCGCGCTCGCGGAAAAAACATCCGCTTTTTCAACGGGTCCGCCCTTTACGTGGGCGACCACCTGGAGTTTTGCAATGTCTGAACAAACCGCGCAGCCGATCGTGGTGGCTGCGCTATACAAATTTGTCACCCTGACTGATTACGAAGCCCTGCGCGAGCCCTTGCGCCTGTGCATGGAAGAGCTGGGTGTAAAGGGAACGCTGTTACTGGCCGAGGAAGGCATCAACGGCACGGTGTCGGGTACGCGTGAGGCGATTGATGGCCTGCTGGCGTGGCTGAAGCAAGATCCGCGCATGGTGGATGTTGACCACAAAGAGTCGTACTGCGACGAGCAGCCGTTCTATCGCACCAAGGTCAAGCTCAAAAAAGAGATCGTGACGCTGGGTGTGCCGGGGGTGGACCCGAACAAGCAGGTGGGCACTTACGTTGAGCCGCAAGACTGGAATGCCATCATTGCTGATCCGGAAGTGCTGGTCATCGACACCCGCAACGATTACGAAGTGGCTGTCGGTACGTTTGAGCGCGCCATGGATCCGGCCACCAAAAGCTTTGGTGAGTTTCCGGATTACGTCAAAGCCAATTTCGACCCCGCAAAGCACAAGAAAGTCGCGATGTTCTGCACGGGCGGCATCCGCTGCGAGAAAGCCTCCAGCTACATGCTGGGCGAGGGCTTTGAAGAGGTCTATCACCTCAAGGGCGGTATTCTGAAGTATCTGGAAACCGTGCCGGAAGAAGAGTCGCTGTGGAAAGGCGAGTGCTTCGTGTTCGACAATCGCGTGACCGTGCGGCACGACTTGTCTGAGGGCGATTACGAACTGTGTCACGCTTGCCGCGAGCCGGTGTCGGTGGAGGAACGCAAGTCTGCGCACTATGTGCCCGGCATCAGTTGCCCGCGCTGCTGGGATACGCTGAGCGAGAAAACCCGCGCTGGCGCCCGCGAACGCCAGAAGCAGATTGAACTGGCGAAAAAGCGCAACCAGCCCAATCCGCTGGGGCGCAAAGTGGTGCGCGAGGAAGACTGAACGCACTTGCCAACAAAAAAGCCCGTCATGACGACGGGCTTTTTTGTTGTTACCGCAGGCGGATTTATCAATCCTCGGCCGGTCGGGCGGCCGCCTGGGGTTGATTGCGCACCCATTGCGTCAGCCCGCGCATGAAATTGCGCAAAAGCTGATCACCACACGCGCGATAGTTTTTCTGGCCCTCCTTGCGGAACAGTGCCGATAGCTCGGGTCGGGAGACTTCAAAGCCGGCCAGCTTGAGTACGGCGTGCATGTCTTCTTCTTTAAGTTCAAACGCCACGCGCAACTTCTTGAGCACGATGTTGTTGGTGACTGAAGATTCAATCTGCTGCGGCGGGCGGGTGTCGTCGCGGCCGCGGCGGTAGATCACAAGGCCGTTCAGAAAGTGCGCCATGGGCAGGTCGGGGCAGGGGGTGAAATCGGCCTCGTCTTCTTTCAGCAGCCACAAGGCAACCTTGTCCAGCGTGACCTTCATGCCGCCCAGGTCAAAAATGGCGGCCAGTTGCGGTTCGCTCAGATCCAGCATGTAGCGCACGCCGCGCAGGATATCGTTGTGGTTCATGTCCGGATTATTCCTTCAAATCAGTGCCCTGCGCCGTGCGTTGTGCTGCGGCGCATTCAGGGGAAACGCCGCATTGTACCTGTCTGGCCACGACAAGCATGCACTCAGGGGTTGACGTTGTCATGTCAGACGCGCGGTCGGGATTGTTCTGCGTTAAACAAATTCCTGATTTTTCTTGCGTTTTCGGCGCGATGACACTTGCGTAACACCCCTGTTACGGGCAGAATCGCCCCTCTTGTGGCTCGGGGTGGTCTGCCCCGAATTTTTCAATGCTTGATGGCTTGCCCACCCATCCGCTGCGCACTTTGCGTCAGCAAAGTGGCAAGACGTCTTAGACCTTCTAGCCCAGGGGGTGTGGGATATTATGAATATTCTGGCTACGGCTGCGTCCTTGCAGCTGGATATGTCCTCTCAGTTGCCGATCTCGGCATACTTCGACGAAACCCTGTACCAGCGCGAGCTTGAACTCCTGTTTGAGCGTGGCCCCAAGTACATTGGTCATGAACTGATGGTGCCGGAAACGGGTGATTACCACGTTCTGGAAAACACTAACGGCGCGCGCTATCTCAAACGTACGGCCACCAGCGTCAAAGCGCTCTCCAACGTCTGCCGGCACCGCCAGGCACTGATGCTGGAAGGTCGCGGCAATGGCTCGCATACCGTGTGCCCGCTGCATCGCTGGACCTACAACAACGACGGTCATTTGCTGGGCGCGCCGCATTTTGACGGCAATCCCTGTCTGCACCTGCCGGAAACGGAACTGGTGAACTGGAACGGCCTGTTGTTTGAAAAAAATGGCCGCGACATCGAAGGTGACCTGAAGAATCTGGGGGTCGCCAAAGATCTGGATTTCTCCAGTTACGTGTTCCACAGCGTCTCGGTGGACGAATATGAAGGCAACTGGAAAACCTTCATTGAGGTCTATCTGGAGGACTACCACGTTGAACCGTTCCACCCCGGTCTGGGCAAGTTTGTCACTTGCGATGACCTGAGGTGGGAGTTTGGTGACTGGTATTCTGTGCAGACGGTGGGCGTGCACAATGCACTGGCCAAGCCAGGCTCACGCACGTACCAGAAGTGGCACGAAGAAGTCCTGCGCTACAACAATGGCAAGCAGCCGCCGTATGGCGCGATCTGGCTCACGTATTACCCGAACGTGATGGTGGAATGGTATCCGCACACGCTGGTGATCTCGACCCTGATCCCGACTGGCCCGCGCAGTTACAAAAACGTGGTGGAGTTCTACTACCCGGAAGATATCGCCTACTTTGAGCCTGAGTTTGTCGAGGCTGAACAGGCGGCGTATCAGGAAACCGCGGTAGAAGACGGTGAAATCATCCGTCGCATGGAACAAGGCCGTGAGGCGTTGCATGCGGCCGGTCGCAATGAAGTGGGCCCGTATCAGTCGCCCATGGAAGACGGCATGCAGCACTTTCACCGTTTCTTGCGTCGCGAACTGGGCATGTAACAGCCGGCATTCGCCGCACCGCCGCCCGAAAACCCGCCTTCTGGCGGGTTTTCTTTTTGGGGTGCTGCCCTGAGCACGGCGGCATCGGCATTGTCTGACGCCGAATCATGCTCTGTCTGGCATGTCCATGGCGCAGACACCGGCACTGACGGGCAAGGCGGCGGGGTAAGGTGTGAGTGTGTCCTCATAAAGGACGCATTTGACGTCACAGCATAAAGGAGATCGTCATGAAAAAGGCAATCATTACGGCCTGCACCTTCGCCGCTGCCCTGGTGGCCGGCTCCGCACTGGCGGGTGGCGCAACCGGCGAACATCCGTACCGCAACGGGGTAATGGATAATTCGCCCGCGTTTTACTCGCACATGCAAGATAGAACCAATAGCGATAATCTGGGCCTGACCCAGCCGACCGCAACCGGCACCGACTCTTCGTCCGGCACGACGAGCCAGTAAATACGCTGCGTGACTGCGATGGCCCGGCAACCTTTTGCCGGGCCATCGTCATATTGAGGGTGGACGGCGCGCTGCGCGCCTTGTGTTTGTGCGGGTTCGGCCATATGTTGTGCTGATCAAACCCGGCCCACACCCATGAAACCCGACTCGCAACCTGCGGTACCCCGTAACGACTGGCAAACACTCGGCACGCTGCTGCCGTATCTGCTCAAATACAAAACCCGCGTGATCGTGGCCATGGTATTGCTGATTGCAGCCAAGGTGGCCAACGTGGGCGTGCCGCTGGTGCTCAAGGGCATTGTTGATCATCTGGATGGCAGCAAGGGGCCGCTGGTGCTGCCACTGGCGCTGGTCGGTGCGTATGGCTTGCTGCGCTTGTGTTCGTCGGTTTTTGGCGAAATGCGTGACGCGGTGTTTGCCAAGGTCACCCAGGGCGCCATCCGGCGGGTGGCGTTGCAGGTGTTCGATCATCTGCACGCGTTGTCTTTGCGCTTTCATCTGGAACGCCAGACAGGTGGCATGAGCCGGGATGTTGATCGCGGCACCAAGGGCATTGCGTTCCTGCTCAATTTCACGCTGTTCAATATCTTGCCGACGCTAGTGGAAATCTTCCTCGTGGCCGGCGTTTTGCTGAAGAAATACGACTGGTATTTCGCCGCCATCACCTTTGGCACTATCGTGATCTATATCGCCTTCACCCTGGGCGTAACCGAGTGGCGCATGGTGTTCCGCCGCACCATGAACAATATGGATTCCGAAGCCAGTACCCGCGCGGTCGACAGTCTGTTGAACTACGAGACGGTCAAATATTTCGGCAATGAGCGCTGGGAGTCAGACCGCTACGACAAGAGCCTGATGAAGTGGGAAGCCGCCGCCGTCAAAAACCAGGTGTCGCTGTCGTTTCTTAACGCGGGGCAGGCCGGGATCATTGCGCTGGGCGTTTCTGCGCTGGTTGGTCTGGCCGCGCAGGAAGTGGTGACGGGCAAGATGACGCTGGGTGATCTGGTGCTGGTGAATGCCTTCTTGCTGCAGTTGTACGCGCCGCTCAACTTCCTGGGGTTTGTTTACCGCGAAATCAAGCATTCGCTGGCCGACATGGAAAAAATGTTCAGCCTGCTGGGCCAGAACGCCGAAGTCAAAGACGGGCCCGATGCCTTGCCGTTGCAAGCGCAACGCGCCAATGTGCGCTTTGAAAATGTGGATTTCGGCTACGAGGGCAATCGCCAGATTCTGCATGGCGTTTCATTTGAAGTGCCGGCCGGGCACACGGTGGCGGTGGTTGGTAGTTCAGGCGCCGGCAAGTCGACACTGTCGCGCCTGCTGTACCGTTTTTATGATGCCAGCAGCGGCAGCATCAGCATTAACGGGCACGATCTGCGGGCATTAACCCAAGGGTCATTGCGCCAGCATATTGGCATCGTCCCGCAAGATACCGTCCTGTTCAACGACACCATCTATTACAACATTGCCTATGGCCAGCCCGGTGCCACGCGCGAGGAAGTGATCGATGCGGCCCGTTCTGCGCATATTTACGATTTCATCATGAGCCTGCCGGATGGCTTTGACACGATGGTTGGCGAGCGCGGGCTTAAATTGTCTGGCGGTGAAAAACAGCGCGTGGCCATCGCCCGGACCATCCTCAAAAACCCGCCGATCCTGATTTTTGATGAAGCCACCTCGGCGCTGGATTCGAAAACCGAGCGCAGCATTCAGGCCGAACTCAAAGAGATTTCGGCCAACCGCACCACGCTGGTGATCGCCCACCGCCTGTCGACCATTGCCGACGCCGATGAAATCCTGGTCATGGAAGCGGGGCGAGTAGTCGAGCGCGGGCATCATCGCGCACTGCTGGCGGCCAACGGCGTTTATGCGCGGTTGTGGGCCATGCAGCAGCATGAGGCAGAACTCGCACCCAGCGACAAACCGGTCGACGCAATCTGACCTGGCTTGACCTCATCCAGAACGGCGCCATGCACTGCAGGCGCCGTTTTTCATGCTGCGGCACACCATTGACCTTGCGCCAATGCGTGCATATAGATAAGGGCAAGGTTGCCCGGCGCACGGCGTCATCCGTCCGGGCAATCCGACAACAGAAGACACTGGAAAACCGGCTCCCCCTGGGGTGCCAGCATGCTGTGGCCAGAAGCCCCAAGCACCAGCGGCCGCACTATGTACGACCCTGCACACGGTACAGATTGCCCGCGCCAGATTGTTACGGCGCTGCACTGGCCGTACCAGACGCCGCCTTTCCATGCCTTTCGCTCTGGCAATGCCAACTTGTGGAGTGATACCGGTATGACTACGCGCAGAACCCTTCTGAAACTGTCTGTTGCCACCATCGCCGCCGGCCTTGTCGCCGCGCATACCTGGGCCGATGCCACCAAACCGGTGATCGCGCTGCTGCCAGGCGTGGTGGACCCGTTCTATTTCACCATGCACCGTGGCGCCGAAAAGGCCGCCAAGGAAGAGGGCGTGGAGTTGCTGTTTCAGGTGCCCAAGTCCTGGAATACCACCGAGCAAGTGCCGATCCTGAAGGCGTTTATCGCCAAAAAACCGGATGTGCTGCTGGTGTCGCCGGTAGACAAACAGCAATTGATCCAGCCGCTGAAAGAAGCCGCGGATGCCGGCATCAAGGTCATTACGGTCGATACCTATATTGGCGATGGCAAATACCAGACCGGCAAGGGCGATGCTGACTTCCCGCTCTCGTACATTGCCTCGGACAACACGGAAGGCGGGCGCATTGCCGCGCGGGCGCTGGCCAAGGCCATTGGCGACAAGGGCGAGGTTTACTGTGAGGACAACAAGCCCGGCATCTCCAGTACTGACGCGCGCGTTGATGGCTTTCTGGAAGAGATGAAAAAACACCCGAATATCAAGGTGCTCGACACCCAGTACAACGAGGACGACGCCAACAAGGCGGCCGCACATATTGCAGCCATTCTGGCGCGTAATCCCAATCTGGCCGGGGTGTTTGGCGCCAATACGTTCTCTGGCAAGGGCGCGGCAGAAGGCGTCAAGAAAGCCGGCAAGAGCGGCAAGATCAAGGTGGTGGTGTTTGATGCGGTGCCGGGCATTGATCAGGACATCAAGAGCGGTCTGGTGGATATCGCCATCGCCCAGAAACCGGCCGAAATGGGCTATTACGGCGTGAAATATGGCGCTGATGCCGCCCGCGGCAAGAAAATTCCGGCACAAAAGGGCACGGGCTTTGTGGTGCTGGATAAATCCAATATTGATGGCGACGGCAAGCAGTACATCTATTCCAACTGATCTGGCCGCTACGGCCCTTTGCGGCTGGCGTCATGCCTGGCGCCAGCCCTGTCTGCCTTGATGGAACCCGCCCATGGAAGAATCCGGCAAACGGATGGATCGGCTGACCTTGATTACCAAGGTCTGGCCCTGGCTGTTTCTGGCCGCATTACTGGTGTTCTTTGAGGTCTGGGCGCAGATCGTCGCGCGCAGATCGTTCGTGTTCAACCTGTATAACGTGCAATCGATCATGCTGGCGGCCAGCGCGCCTTTGCTGCTGGCCATTGGCCAGACCTTTGTCATCATCACCGCGGGCATTGATCTGTCGGTCGGCTTCGTGATGGGCTTGTCGGCCGTGTGCGTGGCGCAATTCACCTTGCTGGGCGGGCAGTCCGTGGGCTCGCTGGTGCTGGCCTCTATCGGCACCATGCTGGTTTGCCTGATCCCGGGTTATGTGAACGGCGTACTGATTGCACGCATGGGGGTGCCGGCGTTTATCGGTACGCTGGGGATGTACGGCGTGGCGCGGGGCGCGGGTTTTCTGGCGGCGGGCAGCGGCATGACGGTGTCGGTCAATCACCCGGGGCTGGCGTGGCTGGGGACGGGCTGGGTGCCGATTATCCTGACCGGCATCTTGTTGCTGATCATGCACTTTGTGCTGTCAAAGACACGTTTCGGCCAGTACACCTATGCCATTGGCGGCAATCTGCAGTCTGCCGCGCGCGCCGGGATCAACGTCAAACGTCACCTCACCGTGGTTTACATGCTGGCGGCGTTATTTGCGGCCATTGGCGGCATTGTCTATACCGCGCGCTTTGCTGCGGGCGCTGCCAATGCCGGCGAATCTATGCTGCTTGATTCGATTGCCGCCGTGGTGATCGGCGGCGCCAGCCTGTTTGGCGGTACGGGTAACGTCATCGGCACGCTGATTGGCGCGCTGATCATTGCCGTGATCCAGTTCGGGCTGATTTTTATCGATATCAACGCGTTCTGGCAGTTTATCGCCGTAGGTGTCGTCATCATCCTGTCTGTGCTGATTGACCAGTACAAGGAACGGCTGGGGAGGGAGGGCTGATGGCCGATACGCCTTTGCTGGAAGTGCGCAATGTCTCCATTCATTTTGGTGGCGTGCAGGCACTGAAGAATGTATCGCTAAGCATCGTCCCGGGCGAGGTGGTCGCGCTGGCGGGCGACAACGGCGCGGGCAAATCCACGCTGATCAAGATCATCTCTGGCGTGTACAAGGCGACTGCGGGCGAGCTGTTTTTTGACGGTCAGCCGCTGGTTTCGCGTGATCCGCAAGACGCCCGCAGCAAGGGGGTCGAGACCATTTACCAGGACCTGGCGCTGGCTGATAACCTGGATGTCGGCGGCAATATTTTCCTGGGGCGCGAGCCCATGCGGCGCTGGCTGGGTTTGCCGGTGATTGATCGGGATCACATGCATAAAGTTGCACGTGAAGTGCTGGACCGGCTGGATATCATCATTCCTGAACGCAAACTGGCTGGCCCGGTGCAAATGCTCTCCGGCGGCCAGCGGCAGGCCATTGCCATTGGCCGCGCCATCTACTGGAATGCGCGGCTATTGATCATGGATGAACCCACCGCGGCGCTGGGCGTGCCGGAGCAACGCAAGGTCATGTCGCTGATCCAGACACTCAAGGCGCAAGGTGTTGCCATTTTGCTGGTGTCGCATAATCTGCACGACATTTTTGCCGTGGCCGACCGCATTGTGGTGCTGCGCCGGGGCGAAGCGGTCGGAGAGCGGCGCGTAGCGGAGACGCACGGCGAGGAAATCGTCGGGTTGATGGTCGGTAGCGAGTACGCCAATGTCGTGCCGTAATTTCAGGTCTGACGCAAACAGAAATTGATATATCAAAATGTATGAACCCGTAGCGCAAGTCGGGATAAAATGGATTGGATAGTCCAATCCAGGTTTATCTGTGTCAGCGAGTACGAGCTTCATGACCTCCGATATCAGCAATCACGATTGCGCCGAACGCGTGCTGGAAGCCGCCATGCAGGTGTTTTGCGAGTCCGGTTATCGCGCCAGTATTGATCTCGTCGCCAGCCGCGCCGGTGTGGCCCGGCAGACGGTGTACAACCGGTTTGGCAGCAAGCAGACGCTGTTTGAATCTGCCTTGTCAGCCAAAGTCGAAGAAATGCTGTCTATTTTCGAGAACGGTAAGGGCAACTTGCGGGATCGGCTGATCGAGTTCGGCGTGAGTTTTCGCGCGCGGGCACTGACGCCAGAATCCATCAATCTGCACCGGGTGCTGACCAGCGAGGCTTCGCGTTTTCCGGAACTGGGTCGGCATTTTTATCAGAACTGCGTGCAGCGTTGCACCACCCAGATCGCCGCAGAACTGGCCCGCTCCATGCAAGCGGGCGATCTGCGTCACGAAGACCCGGCGCGCACCGCCAATATGCTGCTTGATCTTCTGGCCAGTCGCGAAAAGCTCGCCATGATTTTTGGTGAAGAGCCGCCCGTACTTGAGCGGGAAACCGAGGCCGTGACTGAAACCATCGATTTTTTTCTGCGGGCACTCAAACCGCTATGAGTTTTCTTTAGAAACAGCAACTTGTGTTGCTGTCTTGATCCGGACAATAAAAAACGGCGCCATCTTCTGGCGCCGTTTTTGTTTGCTGTTCTGGCACGATCAGCAGGTGTGTTGACCACCATTCATGGCGATATTGGCACCCGTCATGAAACCGGACAAATCTGATGCCAGCCAGGCAATCAGGCTGGCCACTTCTTCGGGCTTGCCCAGACGCCCGACCGGAATCTGCGCAATGATCTTGCCGCGCACGTCTTCCGGCACTGCCATCACCATCTCCGTGGCAATGTAGCCCGGGCTGATGGTGTTGACGGTCACGCCTTTTTTGGCCACTTCCTGTGCCAGTGCCATGGTAAAGCCATGCATGCCGGCCTTGGCGGCGGAGTAGTTGGTCTGCCCGAACTGGCCTTTCTGGCCGTTGATCGACGAAATGTTGATCACGCGGCCCCAGCCACGCTCTGACATGGTGTCGACAAACTGTTTGGTGACGTTGAAAAGAGAATCCAGATTGGTCGCCATGACGGTGTCCCAATCTACCTGGGTGAGCTTGCGAAAGCTGGCGTCGCGGGTAATGCCTGCGTTGTTGACCAGCACATCGACATCGCCCACCGTTTCACGAATGCGGGTGGCCAGGCTGACGCACGCGTCAAAACTGGTGACATCGCATTCAAATGCGTGAAAAGCATAGCCCGCATCGCGGGTTTCGCTGAGCCATTTCTGTTCTTTGCCGGGCCGGGAGTAGGTGGTCACTACCGTAAAGCCACCATCAGCGAGTGTCTTGCAAATGGCGGTGCCAATCCCGCCCATGCCGCCAGTGACCAGTGCGACTTTGGCCATGAGAGTCTCCTCGTTGTTTTAAGACCGGAATTCTTTGCCAGATTCCGGCACAATCCTGTTCCTGTGGTTGCACCATTGCCTGATACAACCAATTCAATAATAAAACCTCTTTTGAAAAAGGGAATTACGAATGAGCCAAGATGGTGAATTGACAAGGAAAGTTCGTACGATTCTGGTTTCTGGCGCATCGACGGGTATTGGCTATTGTGCGGTGCACGAATTAAAAAACCTCGGCTGGCGGGTATTTGCCACGGCAAGACAAGCTGATGATGTGGCCCGGCTGGAGGCAGAAGGGCTGGAAGCATTGCAGCTGGATATTGCAGACAGCGCATCAATCCGGTCTTGCGTGACCGAGGTGCTGAACCGTACGGGCGGCACGCTGGATGCCTTATTCAATAACGCCGGCTTTGGCGTTCCGGGTGCGGTTGAAGATCTGACGCGTGATGCAATGCGTCATCAATTCGAAACCAATGTATTTGGCACTATTGAATTGACCAACGCCGTGCTGCCTGCCATGCGCCGGCAAAAACACGGGCGGGTGGTGATCAATAGTTCAATTCTGGGTTATGCCGCCATGCCGTATCGCGGCGCCTATAACGCCAGCAAATTTGCGCTGGAAGGTTTTGCCGATACCTTGCGCCAGGAACTCAAAGGCAGTGGCGTATTTGTCAGCCTGATTGAACCGGGCCCGATTACCAGCCGGTTCCGGCCCAATGCCCAGCAGCAGTTCGCACGCTGGATCAACGCGGACCAGAGTTTTCACCGGCCTGCTTATGAAGCCATGCAGGCACGCCTGGCCAAACCCGGCCCTGCGGCGCCATTCACTTTGCCGCCGCAAGCGGTATTCAAGGCACTTTTGCGCGCACTCGATCAAGGTCATCCGCCGGCACGTCTGCCGGTGACCGTACCGGCCATCGTGTTCTGGTATCTGAAAAAATGGTTGCCAATCAATGTGCTGGACAAGCTCTTGCTGGCAGCAAGTGGCGACGAACCTGGCTACAGTTATGGAAGAAAACGCAAATAGCGCGTTTATGCATCCGTCAAAATCACAAGTTTGCGGCCTTGTCCAGAATTGAGGGACAAGGGGTGTTCGTATAGAATACGGAATTCCAATCTGTACCCACTGCCATGACCAAGTACATCTTCGTTACCGGTGGCGTTGTTTCCTCCCTGGGGAAGGGCATCGCCGCCGCGTCTCTGGCCGCCATTCTTGAGTCACGCGGTCTCAAAGTCACCATGATGAAGCTCGATCCATACATCAACGTGGATCCGGGCACCATGAGCCCCATGCAGCACGGCGAAGTCTTCGTGACCGAAGACGGCGCCGAAACCGACCTGGACCTGGGTCACTATGAGCGCTTCATTCATTCCAAGATGAAAAAGCGCAATAACTTCACCACGGGTCAGATCTACGAATCGGTCATCAAGAAAGAGCGCCGCGGCGACTATCTTGGCAAGACCGTGCAGGTCATCCCGCACATTACCGACGAAATCAAGTCGTTCATCGACGCTGGCGCCAATGACGCGCAACTGGCGGTGATCGAAGTCGGCGGTACTGTGGGCGATATCGAATCCCTGCCGTTCCTGGAAGCCATTCGCCAGATGGGCGTGACGCTGGGTCGCGAAAACACCTGTTTCGTGCATCTGTCCTATGTGCCGTACATTGCGGCCGCAGGCGAGATCAAGACCAAGCCGACGCAACACAGTGTGAAAGAGCTGCGCGAAATCGGTATCCAGCCCGACGTGCTGATCTGCCGCGCAGACCGCATCGTGCCGGATGACGAACGCAAGAAGATCGCGCTGTTCACCAATGTGTCCGAACGCGCCGTGATTTCCTGCCCGGACATGCCGTCGATCTACCAGATCCCGAGCGTGCTCTCCAATCAGGGTATCGACGAGATCATCTGCAAGCAGTTGCAGCTGGACCTGCCGCCGGCCAACCTGGCAACGTGGGACAAGATTGTCCACGCCATCCAGAACCCGCAGCAGACCGTGCATATCGCCATGGTCGGCAAGTATGTTGACCTGACCGAATCCTACAAGTCGCTGATCGAAGCACTGAAGCACGCCGGCATCCATACCGGCTCTGAAGTGAAGATCGACTTTATTGATTCTGAAAGCCTGGAAACCGAAGGCGTGGACGTCCTCAAGAACGTCGATGCAATCCTGGTGCCGGGCGGCTTTGGCAAGCGTGGCGTGGAAGGCAAGATTCGTGCGGTGAAATATGCCCGCGAAAACAATGTGCCGTACCTGGGCATTTGTCTGGGCATGCAGATTGCGCTGATTGAATACGCCCGTGACATGGCCGACATGAGTGGCGCCAACTCGACCGAGTTCGATCTGGAAACCGACTTCCCGGTTGTGGCCCTGATTGACGAATGGGTCAACCACGACGGCAAGATCGAAAAGCGCGACGAGAACTCCAACATGGGCGGCACCATGCGCCTGGGCGCGCAGGAATGCCGCCTGGATGATGGCTCGCTGGCGGCAAAAATCTACGGCGCCGGCACCATTACCGAACGCCATCGTCACCGCTATGAAGTGAACAACCACTATCTGCCGCGCCTTGAAGCCGCTGGCCTGAAGATCAGTGGCAAGTCCACCGGCGCGGAACAACTGGTTGAAACCATTGAACTGCCGGAACACCGTTGGTTCTTTGCCTGCCAGTTCCACCCTGAATTCACGTCCACCCCGCGTGACGGCCACCCGCTGTTCAAGGCCTACATTGAAGCTGCCATTGCCAACGCCCGTGAACACGGCCGCGAAGGCGTGAGCTGCTGATCGGCTTTGCTGATCAACCGATCAAGACCTGTCAGTGAGCAACAGGGCGCGCATGCCAGGGCGGCGCGCGCCCGCCCACTCACACCTCACTGGAGCAAACCATGAAACTGTGCGGATTTGAAGTCGGGCTGAATCAGCCCTTTTTCCTGATTGCCGGCCCCTGCGTCATTGAAGGCGAGCAGTTCTCCATCGATGTTGCTGGCCAGTTGAAAGAAATCACCGCCGAGCTGGGCATCAATTTCATTTTCAAATCCAGCTTTGACAAGGCCAACCGCTCCTCCGGCAAGACATTCCGTGGCTACGGCATGGACGAAGGCCTGCGCATTCTGGCCAAGGTGAAAGAGCAGATCGGCGTGCCGGTACTGACCGACATCCACGAAATCGACCAGATCAAGCCGGTTTCCGAAGTGGTGGACGTACTGCAGACCCCGGCCTTTTTGTGCCGCCAGACTGACTTCATTCGTGCCTGTGCCCAGTCGGGTAAGCCGGTGAACATCAAGAAGGGCCAGTTCCTGGCCCCGGGCGACATGAAGAACGTGATCGACAAGGCGCGTGATGCAGCCCGCGATGCCGGCCTGTCTGACGACCTGTTCATGGCGTGCGAGCGCGGTGTTTCGTTTGGCTACAACAACCTCGTGAGCGACATGCGCAGCCTGTCGATCATGCGCGAAACCGGCGCGCCGGTCGTGTTTGATGCGACGCACTCCGTGCAGCTGCCAGGCGGCCAGGGCACCAGCTCTGGCGGTCAGCGTGAATTTGTACCGGTCCTGGCGCGTGCCGCCGTGGCCGTGGGCGTGGCCGGCGTATTTGCCGAGACCCACCCGAACCCCGCTTGCGCAATGTCTGACGGCCCGAATGCATGGCCGCTGGGCCGCATGAAGGAACTCTTGACCACGCTCAAAACAATTGATGCCGCCGTCAAGGGCACGCCTTTTATCGAACAAACTTTGTAATTCAAATGGGCTATTCTGATAGCCGCACCGACCACCGGGTTTGAAAGAAGCAGCAGTACCAAGATCAATCACCTACAGAGGTAAAGCCAATGAGCGCTATTGTTGAAGTCATTGCGCGCGAGATTCTGGATTCTCGCGGCAATCCGACCGTTGAAGCTGACGTTCTGCTGGAATCCGGCGTGATGGGCCGCGCTGCCGTACCGTCCGGTGCATCCACCGGCGAGCGTGAAGCACTGGAACTGCGCGATGGCGACAAGAGCCGCTACGGTGGCAAGGGTGTTCTGAAGGCCGTTGAGAACATCAACACCGAAATCTGTGAAGCCATCATTGGCCTTGACGCCGCGGACCAGGCTTTCATCGACAAGACCATGCTGGATCTGGACGGCACCGAAGACAAGAGCAAGCTGGGCGCCAACGCCGTGCTGGCCGTGTCGCTGGCCGTAGCCAAGGCTGCCGCTGATGAAGCCGGCCTGCCGCTGTACCGTTACGTTGGCGGTTCGGGCCCGATGGCCCTGCCGGTACCGATGATGAACGTGATCAACGGTGGCGAGCACGCCTCCAACAGCCTGGATTTCCAGGAAATCATGCTGATCCCGGCTGGCGCAACGAGCTTCCGTGAAGCCCTGCGCTGGGGTGCCGAGATTTTCCACACCCTGAAGAAAATCCTGCACGACAAGCATCTGCCGACGCAAGTGGGTGACGAAGGCGGTTTCGCACCGGACGTCGCCAACGCTGAAGAAGCCCTGGACCTGCTGATGCAAGCCATCGACAAGGCCGGCTACAAAGCTGCTGACCAGATCCTGATCGCCCTTGACTGCGCTGCTTCCGAGTTCTTTGACAAGAATACCGGCAAGTACGTGTACAAGAAGAGCGACAAGCGTGAACTGTCGAGCGAACAGCAAGTTGACTACCTGGAAAGCCTCGTCAACAAGTACCCGATCATCTCGATCGAAGACGGTATGGGCGAGCGTGACTGGGACGGCTGGAAGATTCTGACCGACCGCCTGGGCGACCGCGTGCAACTGGTGGGCGATGACCTCTTTGTGACCAACACCAAGATTCTGGCTGAAGGCATCAAGAAGGGTATTTGTAATTCCATCCTGATCAAGGTTAACCAGATCGGTTCGCTGTCCGAAACCCTGGCCGCTGTTGATCTGGCCAAGCGCTTTGGCTACACCTCGGTGATGAGCCATCGTTCGGGCGAAACCGAAGACAGCACCATTGCTGATCTGGCCGTGGCCACCAACTGCATGCAGATCAAGACTGGCTCGCTGTCCCGTTCGGACCGTATCGCCAAGTACAACCAGCTGCTGCGTATCGAAGAAGAACTGGGTGATGCTGCTTACTACCCGGGCTTTGACGCCTTCTACCAGGTCCGCAAGTAATTGCGCCTGACGGGCGACCCGCATGAAATGACGCATTGTATGATGCGTCATTAGAAAATACGGGTGGTCTGTAGTAACATCCGAAACCGGAGCAAACCTTGCTCCGGTTTTTATTTCCACACTTCAAAAATACATGCGGACACTCGCGATAGCCCTTGCTTTGCTGATTCTGTTGCTGCAATGGCCGCTCTGGATTGGCAAGGGCAGTTGGCTGCGCGTATGGCAACTTGATACGCAACTTGCCACGCAACGCGGCAAGAACGAGAAACTCAAAGAGCGCAATGCCGCGCTTGAGGCCGACGTGGTCGATCTGAAAACAGGCACGACCGCCATCGAAGAGCGCGCCCGCAACGAACTGGGCATGGTTCGTCAGGACGAAGTGTTCTTCCAGATTCTCGATAGCCGCAAACCAGCAGCTTCCGCCGCCAGTTCCAGTCTGGATGCGCCCATTGCCAGTGTGGCTGCCACCGCATCGGCAGCGCAGTAATCCATTGGTATAACAGTTATGACGGGCGTTTTGCCCAAACTGTTATCCTTTCATCTGTTTATTTTCTGTTTTTCTCAAAACTGTTCTGTTTTTGATTCAGGCGCGATATAGTGCATTGACCTCCTTGCGGACGCGATGCCATGAACGATCTGAGTTTTGCCGCCGGCCGGCGCAAACCTGACACCCTCTACCACCAGTTGGCAGAGGACCTGGCGCAAGCCATTCTGGCAGGCATGCTCAAGACCGGAGAAAAACTGCCCTCTGTGCGCAAGATGTCGGCACAGCGCCAGTTAAGCCTGTCGACGGTGATGGAGGCGTATCGCGAACTGGAAGACCGCGGGCTGATCGAGGCCCGCCCGCAAAGCGGGTTTTATGTCCGCAGCGCCACCGCATTTGCCACGCCGGCACTGACGCAACCGCCCAAAACCCCATCCAGGGTGGTAACCCAGGCCGAATACTGGCCTTATCAATCCAACCAGTTTGCCGAGGTCAAAGTCGATTTTGGCCTGGCGATCCTGAACCCGGAACACTTTCCGCTGCAGCCATTGCAGCGGTTGTTGTCGCAGATTTCCCGTCACGAACCCGAACTGCTGGCCGACTACGGCACGCCACCCGGCGACCCCGAATTGCGCCGCCATATTGCGCGCCGGGCGCTGGCATGGGGCGGCCAGTTTGAGGCCGATGACGTCATCGTCACCCACGGCTGCCTGGAGGCGATCAACCTGTGCTTGCGCGCAGTAACGCGCCCGGGCGATGTCGTGGCCATTGAGTCGCCCGCGTATTTCGGCGTGCTGCAGATGCTGGAGAGCTATCAGCTCAAGGCGCTGGAAATCCCGACCCATCCGCAAACCGGTATCTCGGTGGAAGCGCTGGAACTGGCCACCCGCAACGGCCAGGTCAAGGCCGCGCTGCTGTTGCCCAATTTTTCCAACCCGATTGGCAGCCTGATGCCGGATGAGAACAAGCGCCGCCTGGTGGAGTTGCTGGCCGAGCGCAGTATCCCGCTGATTGAAGACGACCTGTACGGTGAGTTTTTCCATCACGGCGAACGCCCGCGCCCGGCCAAGGCATTCGACAAGACCGGCAATGTCATGCTGTGCTCGTCGTTTACCAAAACGCTGGTGCCGGGGTTCCGGATTGGCTGGGTGGTGGCGGGGCGCTGGCGGCGAGAGCTGGAAAAGCTCAAGTTCATCAACACGTATTCGACCTCGACCTTGCTGCAGAAAACAGTGGCCCGGTTTCTGGAGAACGGCGGGTACGACCATCATTTGCGCAAACTGCGCCGGGCGGTGGCCGACCAGTTAAATTGCGGCGCAGCGGCAATCCAGCGCTATTTTCCGGCAGAAACGCGGCTGAACGTGCCGCAGGGTGGTTTTGTGTTGTGGGTGGAGTTGCCAGCCGGCATCAACACGCAGGTGCTGTTGCAGCGCTCGATTGAGGAAGGGATTGTCTTTGCGCCGGGCGAGTTGTTTTCGCCCAGCCGCAGCTATCGCAATTGCTTGCGCATTTGCTGTATTGAAACCTGGACCACGCGGCACGAGCGCGCCATCCAGCGCCTTGGGCAGCTGGCACAAGCACTGCTGGACGAGCAATCCGCCGCAACGGATCTCGTCATTCCCGCGGCCTGACGCATCACAGTTGCTGTGGTGCGGCCGCCAGCATGTCCGGGCTGTCTGGCTGCGCGTCATCCGCGTCTACGTCCGTGCCCATGACCAGCGGGCAACTGTCCGGGCCATTGGTCTGGATTTCTTCGCAGTAGGGCGAGTAGCTCATCATGCAGGGCGGGATTTTGTGGTCCTGATCCACCCAGACGACCTCAAAGCGCTGACCGCACACGCTATCAAGAATCGCCTCCAGCGTACCGACATCATCAACCATGTCGGCGCAGGCGGGGGAAAGCAGGCCAGCGCTGAGCAGGCCCGCGAGGGAAAGACGGCGTAGCATACGGCCTCCTTCACCGGCCCGGGATGTTAATCGGGCGCGTCAGGATAAGACCGTAATGACAATGTCAAGTTCTGGCCTGGATTCGCTTTATGGGGCTTGATCTTACACGCCACGACGAACGGAAGGCTGGCCAGCGCCATGCACCAGGCCAGTGCAAATGCCAGACGCTGCGCGGCGTTTGCAGGCTGAATCTGGCGTCCTGGGCGCCTTCGATCAGCACCGTTAACGGGCTGTTGATCTGCCAGGATTCGCCACGGCGCAGCACGATATCTTCACCAGGTACCGAGATCCAGAGCTGGCCTTGTTCGCAGCGGATGACCGTGCGCTCTGCCTTTTTCAGGCTGATCAAAGAAGGACAGGCAATCAGGGTGGCTTTCATGGTGGCGCTCCGCAGCGGCTTCAGACCTGGCCAGAATACGGGGTCGGCCCTGGTGCCGGTAGCTGCATCAGCCAATACAGTTTGCCTTTGCAGTTGCAGCAAAAAGCCCACTGTTATGCTGAACGTTGATGAAAGCTGTTATGCACTTGGCATCCAGTTTCAGTCGTCGTCCACTTCCGCTGTCTCTTGCGGCGGCCATGGCAGCCCTTTGCGCAGGGCGCGCAACAAGAACCTTGCCGGATCAATGGCTTGCACCAGATCGCGCTCCAGCGGCAGAGGCTCGCCATTCAATTGTGCGGCAATCAGCTCTGCTGCCAAGGGCGCAAACGTCAACCCGCGTGACCCCAGGCCCAGCAGGCCATACAAATCCGGATAACGGCGGATATGAAACAGCTGATGCGCCTTGCCTTGCTGGTGGGCAGGCAAGGGCAGTGCGCCCACCAGCGGCATGCGGTCTGCCGACCCGGGGCGCACACACAGGCGTGTACGGCCGGTTTGTGCGGGCGTGATCGCGCAATCTGCAAACAAGGCCTGACTGCGCTGGATGTTTTCTGCTGCGGCCGCTGTTTCCTGACCTGTTTGCGCAACCGCGGCGCCGGTGGTGTGCCAGCCATCCAGCGCCGGCGTGACATAGCCCGCGCCAGAGATGCCCGCCTGCACGGGCGGCAACGCGCCTTCGGCAATCAGCGTGGTGCTGCGTTGCGAGGCTGTGAGCGGCAACTCCGCAGCCAGGGGTAACTGTTTTGCCGCAAAGGCATGGGCGAGCACCGCTACGGGCGCACGCGCCAGCAATTGCCCGGCAGAATCGCTGGCGCACCAGTCGCCATCGACATATCCCAGTTGGGCCACATGCTGGTTGCCGATAAAGCGGATGCGATCAGCGTATCGCGCCAGGCTGGCCTCGCAAAAACTGCGTGGTTGCACCCAGGCGCCGCGTTCAAACCACCAGGCGCCCCAGTCCGTTGCCAGGCTGAATTGCTGCGCCACCTGGTCTGGCTCCAGCCAGCGCAACATCGCGGCCGGCCAGTCGCCGCTATGGGCAATGGTGCGGAATGTCTGTGCCTGATCGGCCGTGCGTGCCACCTGGACCAGACCAGGCCGGCCCCAGACGGGTTGCTGCGGTGCCGTGGCAAAACCGGCCAGATGCTGCAGGGTGAATTCGCTGCCGGCGCGGGTCAACCGGGCCAGCAGGTTGTCGTCGCGCGTAAAGTGCGCATGCATCAGCCCGACATGATTGCCGGATGCCCCTTGTGCTGGCGTGGCGGACTGATCCAGCACCGTGACCTGCCAGCCGCGCGCGGCCAGGCGTTCGGCCACGGCGCAACCGGCCATCCCGGCGCCAATGACCAGCGCCTGCCGTTCACCGGCATACACCGGGCGCGAATGGGGCGCGTGGGCGACGGTGCCGGCCAAGCGCTTGCGTTTGCTGCCAAAACCCGTTTCTTTGTGCGGGGCAAACCCGGCTTCGGTCAGCGCATCCCGTACCGTGCGGGCGACGGTGTAGGTCGCCAGGGTGGTGTCTGGGGTTGTGTTGCGCCACAGCGCGCGCAGCACGTCGACAGACCAGATGTCGGCGTTTTTGTCGGGAGAGAATCCGTCCAGGTAGATGGCGTCAATGCGCGCATCAAGCTGGCTGAGCAGGGTGACCGCCTCGCCCAGCAATAGTGTCAGTGTGACGCGGCCACCATCCAGGTTCAGGCGGTGAAATCCGGGGGTGAGTTGCGGCCACTGCGCCAGCAGTTCGGCCGACAGCGCGGCCAGTGCGGGATAGCGCTGATGCAGTACAGCCAGGTCTTCGGTACTGAAAGGGTGTTTTTCGACCGAGACAAAATGCAGTCGCGTGGCGCGTTGCGGATCGTTTTGCCAGGCCTGCCAGGTCACCAGAAAGCTCAGACCCTGACCAAAGCCGGTTTCAGCGATGGTGAACACGTCGCGCTCGCGCCAGCGCTCGGGCAGGCCATTGCCGGCCATAAACACATGCTGTACCTGAGCTTCGCCACCATTGTCCGAGTGATAGATATCGTCATAAATGCGGGACCAGGGGATCTGGTCTTTGGCAAAGGCGAGTTCTGCCGGGACAATGGCGGGATAGGGCATGGTGACGATATTGGGTTTTATTCGGTTGGCGTGGCGGGTAACGGCTGGCCAGGTTTGTCCCAGCCCATGAAGTGACGCAGCGTAAACACAAACGCCAGTCCCGTCAGCACAAATACGGCCGCAAACCAGCCTTCGCCACCAGCGCGATAGATCGCCTTGAATATCTCAATGCCGATCGCATAGATGCCCATCATGATCAGCCCCAGTGTGGCGGATACTGTGCCTTTAGCGATATCGCTGGCAAACAGCGTCAGCCGGAAAATACCGGCGTTGCCCAGGCCCAGGCCAAACGCGTACAGGCCAAGACCAATGGCCATGCCTTTGAAATGCGTTTCGAACGTCAGGGTAAAGACAAGCGCCAGCAGCGTACCGGCAAATACCAGCGAACCACCCACGCCAATGACGCGGTGAATCGGGAAACGGTCGCCAATGGTGGCCAGCGCGATATTGCCGGCAATCAGGGCGCCAAATACCGGCAATTGCCACAGGCCGTAATCGAGCGAGGAATGGTGTTCGCCTTCCATGATGATCACCGGCGACTGACCGATCCACGCCAGCAACGGCAGGCCTGCCATCGAGATCGCCATCACGCCGGACATGAACCGGCGGTTGGTCAGTACGGCTTTGTAATCCAGCCAGACAGACTTGCACGAGAACGGCGCTTTGCTGCGCGGCGCGGTTTCCGGCATGGTGAAATACAGGCCCACGCCCGCAACTGCAGCCAGACAGGCGATTGCCACAAAAATCATGCGCCAGGTGGTGAACGCCATCAGCGCCGCGCCCGTCAGCGGGCCAATCAGTGGTGCCAGCAACGCCACATTCGCCATCATGGCCGTGACCTTGATGGCGGTCTTTTCTTCAAACGCTTCCTGGATTGCGGCGTAACCCACGGCCACCAGGAAACACATGCCCATGCCTTGCAGGAAGCGCAGCGCCAGGAACACGCCCATATTGTTGGCAATCAACGCGGCCAGGCAGAGCGAGACAAACCAGACCACCCCCGCCAGCATCACCGGCCGCCGCCCGATCCGGTCTGACAACGGCCCCAGCAACCACTGCAGCGACGCCCCGCCGATCATGTACAACGTCATCGACGTCGGCACCCATGCCGAGCTCACGCCAAACTCCTGCGTTACGTGCAGCATGCCCGGCAGGATCATGTCATTGGCGATATAGGTAGAGAACTCGTACAGCACCAGGCACAGCGGAAACAGCATGGCGCCGATATGCAGACGGGAGATGGGCTTGTGTTGCATTTGTCATTATCTTTGGCCAGGTGCGGACCGGCCGGTAAAAAGCAAAAGGCCCGCAAGCGGGCCTCGTTCTGGATGGGGTCCAGTGAATTGGCGCGAACGGGAAAACTCAGCGAAGCGGTGCTGGCAAGGCATGTTCACGCAGGCAGTACGATTCGTACGACAAGTGAACATAACGCAGCCAGCAGAGTTTTCCCGTGAGCGCTAATTCAGTCTTCGCGGCGCATTTGGGGGAACAGAATTACATCACGGATGCTCGGCGAATCCGTCAACAACATCACCAGACGATCAATGCCGATACCGCAGCCACCGGTCGGGGGCAGGCCGTATTCCAGGGCGCGGATGTAGTCAGCATCGAAATGCATGGCTTCATCGTCACCCTTGTCTTTCAGGGCGACTTGCGCCTGGAAGCGGGCGGCCTGGTCTTCCGGATCGTTCAACTCAGAGTAACCGTTGGCGTGCTCACGACCGACCATGAAGAGTTCAAAACGTTCCGTGATGCCGGCCTTGGTGTCGCTGGCGCGGGCCAGCGGCGAGACTTCGGCCGGGTAATCGATAATGAACGTCGGTTCCCACAGCTTTTCTTCGGTGGTTTCTTCAAACAACGAGAGTTGCAGGCCGCCGATGCCATCGGTCAACACCGGCTTGCCGCCCAGACGGGCGATTTCGGCCTTGATGAAGGCGCGATCATTCAGTTGCTCGTCGGTGTATTGCGGGTTGTAGTGCTTGATGGCTTCGGTGATGGTGAAGCGCGCAAACGGCTTGGACAGATCAACTGTCTTGCCCTGGTATTCGATCACGGTGTGACCACAGACTTCCTTGGCGGCGTAACGGATCACGCCTTCGGTCATCTCGATCATGCGATGGTAGTCGGCGTACGCCTCGTAGAACTCCATCATCGTGAATTCGGGATTGTGCCGCGTGCTCATGCCTTCGTTGCGGAAGTTGCGGTTGATCTCGAACACGCGCTCCATGCCGCCTACAACCAGGCGCTTGAGGTAAAGCTCCGGCGCGATACGCAGGTACAGCGGCATATCCAGCGCGTTGTGGTGCGTTACAAACGGCTTGGCCGTGGCGCCGCCCGGGATCGGGTGCATCATCGGTGTTTCAACTTCCAGGTACTGCTCGCCGGTCATGTATTCACGGATCTTCTGCACAATGCGCGAACGCTTGATGAAGGTATCGCGCGCTTGTTCATTGGTGATCAGATCAACATAACGCTGGCGGTATTTCTGTTCCTGATCGGCCAGGCCGTGGAACTTGTCCGGCAGCGGGCGCAGCGATTTGGTCAGGAGGCGCAGTTCGGTGACCTGAACCGACAATTCGCCGGTCTTGGTCTTCATCAGCGTGCCTTTGGCACCCAGAATGTCGCCCATGTCCCAGGTCTTGAACGAGGTGTAAACGTCTTCGCCCACGCTGTCGCGGCTGATATAGAACTGGATACGGCCAGAGACGTCCTGCACGGTGGCAAAACTGGCCTTGCCCATAACGCGCTTGAGCATCATGCGGCCGGCCACGGCGACGGTGATGTTCTGCGCTTCGAGGTCTTCTTTTTCAACGTGGTCGAACTTGGCGTGCAAGTCGCCGGCCACGTCCACACGTTTGAAGTCATTCGGGAAAGCCGGGCCTTTTTCGCGCAGGGCAGCAAGCTTGGCGCGGCGCTCGGCCATGATCTGGTTTTCGTCCTGGACAACCACTTGTTCTTGTTGATCGCTCATTTTCTTTTCCGTTTTTAGCTATGCGCGCCCGTTGCGCGACTAAGGGGTGAGGGCGGCGAATTACACGCCCTGTTTCAGGCTGGCCTCGATGAAGTCATCGATATCGCCATCCATCACGCCCTTGAGGTTGCCGACTTCGTAACCGGTGCGCAGATCCTTGATCCGGCTCTGGTCAAACACGTACGAACGGATCTGGTGACCCCAGCCGATATCGGACTTGCCGGCTTCCAGTTGCTGTTGTGCTTCCATGCGCTTGCGCAGTTCAAGCTCATACAGCTTGGCGCGCAGCATTTGCCATGCTTCGTCGCGGTTGCGGTGCTGCGAGCGGTCGTTCTGGCACTGCACCACAATGCCGGTCGGCACGTGGGTCAAACGCACGGCAGAATCGGTCTTGTTGATGTGCTGACCACCCGCGCCAGAGGCACGGTAGGTATCGGTGCGCACGTCGGCCGGATTGATCTCGATCTCGAAGCTGTCATCCACTTCAGGATAGACAAACACCGAGCAGAAAGAGGTGTGGCGGCGGGCGTTGGAGTCAAACGGCGATACGCGTACCAGGCGGTGTACGCCGGTTTCGGTCCGCAAAAAGCCAAACGCGTAGTCGCCGGTCAGTTTGATGGTGGCGCTGGTAATGCCGGCAACTTCACCTTCAGAAACTTCCATGACTTCAACGTTGAAACCCTTGCGTTCGCCGTACCGCACGTACATGCGCAGCAGCATGGAGGCCCAGTCTTGCGCCTCGGTGCCGCCCGCGCCGGACTGGATGTCCACAAAGCACGGTTGCGGGTCCATCGGATTGGAGAACATGCGGCGGAATTCCAGCGTGGCGATTTCCGCTTCCAGCCCAGCGACGTCTTCAGACACCGCGTTGATGGTGTCCCAGTCTTCTTCGCTGCGACCCATCTCAAACAATTCTTTGGCGTCAGCGACACCGTTGACCACTTTGTCCAGCACCAGCACGACGGCTTCCAGCGCCTTGCGCTCACGGCCGATTTCCTGGGCTTTCTTGGGGTCGTTCCAGATTTCTGGCGACTCTGACAGGCGTACGACTTCTTCCAGCCGGTCCACTTTGGACGGGTAGTCGAGGTAACGCTTGAGTTCGTTGGCGCGTTCACCCAGGTTGGTGAAGCGATTTTCGATCTGGTTAAGCTGTTCGGCTTCCATGCTCGATCAATTCATTCGGTTCGGGAAACCTGACATTCTAGCAGGGAAGCGGGCCAAATCAGACGTTTGCGACGTGAAAAATAAAAAAATCCGGCAGCGGACTGCCGGATCAAACGGGTGTGGGCCACCCATGACTCGTACCGCCCGCGCTGCAAAACACAGCACGGGCGGCCAGTAGCAGATCAATCATCCATCAAGCGGTGACGGGCTTCGCGCAGGGCGGCAGAGATCATGGCCAGATCGGTCGTGCTGGTCTTGAGTTCTTCCAGCATGCGCTGCCAGGCCAGCACGGCGCCTTCCAGTGACGCCTGCCAGGTTTGCAGCCGTGCCTCAACCGGGCCTTCGCCACCCAGCCAGGCGCGATCAACCAGTCTGGCGTGCAGGCGTTGCAGATCATCCCGCGCAGCCAGCCGGGCCAGCGCCTGCCAGCGATTGTCACGCGGCAAGCCTTCAATGGCCGCAGTCATCCAGTCAAAGCCCAGCAATGCGTCCAGTTGCAGATACAACTGCAAGCGCTCGGCCAGTGCACTGCGCAAAGCGTCGTCACGACCCAGTTCCAGCAGCGGGCCGGCATATTCCACCGCCAGTACGCGCGCCGCCAGTTCCAGTGGCACGCCTTGTGCCACCCATTCATCGCGCCGGGCGTGGGCGCGCTCCGGATTGGCCAGCCATTGCGCCAGCCCGCTCAGCGCGCCGCGTACCGCATCGGCAAAGGCAGCGTCTTCTGCCACTTCCGGCGCCTGCAACACCCAGCGCGTGGCGCGCTCTGTCTGTCTGCGCACAATCTGTAGCAAGGCGTACTGGGTCTGTGCCGAAACCGGCGCGGGCAACGCTTCAGCCGCCAGTGCCAGTTGTTCGCTGCCCAGCAAGGATTCAGTCACCGCCAGTGCCTTGATGACCTGCGCCGGGTGTCTTTCCGCTTCTTCGCTCAGCCGGAAGGCAAACGTGATCCCTTGCCGGTTGACCGCATGATTGGTCAGCACAGTGGCGACAATCTCGCGCCGCAGCGGGTGATCAGCCAGGCGATTACCAAAGCGCTCGACCAGGAGCTTCGGGAAATACTCCCGCAGCAGCTCGTCCCACTGGGCTTCATCAGGCAGTTCGCTGTTGAGCAAATCTTCGCTCAACACCATTTTGGCGTAGGCCAGCAATACGGCCAGTTCTGGCCCGGTCAGCCCGCTACCGGCTTGCTGGCGATCCAGACACTGGCTATCGGTCGGCAGATATTCCAGCCGGCGCGAAAGCTTGCCGCGGGTTTCCAGTTGCTGCATGAAGCGCTGATGCACCGTCAGCAGCGACGCAGCCTGTTCTGCCTCCAGCGAGAGCGCCAGCGTCTGCAGTTCGTTGTCGCGCAAGACCAGGTGTCCTACGTCGTCGGTCATTTCGGCCAGCAGGGCGTTGCGCTGCTTGAGCGTCAGATCGCCTGCACTCATGATCCGGCCCAGCAGGATCTTGATGTTGACCTCGTGATCGGAGCAATCCACGCCGGCCGAGTTATCAATGGCGTCGGTAAACACGCGCCCGCCTGCCAGTGCGTATTCAATCCGGCCCAGCTGGGTCATGCCCAGATTGCCGCCTTCGCCAAATACCTTGCAGCGCAGGTCGCGGCCATCCACCCGCAAAATATCATTGCCGCGATCATTGGCTTCGGCCTGCGACTGGCTGGATGCCTTGACGTAAGTGCCAATGCCGCCGTTGTAGATCAGGTCAACCGGAGCCCGCAGCAGCAGATGGATCAGCGCCACTGGCTCCAGGGCCGATACATCCACTTGCAGCAGGGCTTTCATCTGCGGCGAGAGCGGAATGCTCTTGGCGCTACGCGGCCAGACGCCGCCGCCAGCGGAAATCAGCGTGGCGTCGTAATCAGCCCAGGACGAGCGGGGCAGGTTGTACAGACGCTCGCGTTCCTTGAATGAGGCTTCCGTATCCGGTTCCGGATCAATAAAGATGTGGCGATGATCAAAGGCCGCGACAAGACGCGTCACGCGGGAGCGCAGCATGCCGTTGCCGAATACGTCGCCAGACATGTCGCCAATACCGATCGCCGTGAAAGGCTGCGTGGCGACATCCACGCCCAGTTCACGGAAGTGGCGCATGACCGATACCCAGGCGCCGCGCGCGGTAATCCCCATCTTTTTGTGGTCGTAGCCGACAGAGCCGCCGCTGGCGAAGGCGTCATCCAGCCAGAAGCCGTAGTCTTGCGCCAGGCCATTGGCCACATCAGAGAATGTCGCCGTGCCTTTGTCTGCGGCCACCACCAGATACGGGTCGTCCTCGTCGCGGCGATGTGTTTGCGACGGCGGCACCACCTTGCCATCCACCAGGTTGTCGGTCAGATCAAGCAGGCCGCGAATGAAGCCCTTGTAGCATTCCACGCCGCGCGCCAGCCAGGCTTCGCGATCGGCTGGCGGGTTTTTCACAATAAACCCGCCTTTGGAGCCCACCGGCACAATCACCGTGTTCTTCACCATCTGCGCTTTAACCAGGCCCAGTACTTCGGTGCGGAAATCATCGCGCCGGTCAGACCAGCGCAGGCCACCGCGCGCCACCTTGCCGCCGCGCAAGTGAACCCCTTCGACCTCAGTCGAATACACAAAGATTTCAAACAGCGGCGCCGGTTGTGGCATCCCTGGCACGCGGGCCGACGCGATCTTCAGCGACAGGTGCCCACGCGGCAGACCGTCCGGCGCAGGCTGGAAATGGCTGGTGCGCACGGTGGCTTCAATTGCGCCACGGAAAGCACCCAGCGCTTTTTCATCGTCCGCCACAGGCAGCGCACTGATGGTGGTTGCCAGTTGCTCGCTCAAGGCATCGGCGGCGACATCATCCAGCGCCGACGGGTCGTGCCGCAGATAAAACAGTCGCACCAGATCCCGCGCAATACCGCTATGCGCCAGCAGGCAATCCGCCAGCGTATCCACGGCGTTGCGCAGATTCAGTTGTTTAAGCCAGCGGGCGTAGGCGCGCAGGACCAGCACTTCGCGCCAGGCCAGGCCGGCGTGCAGCACCAGCCGGTTAAAGCTGTCGTTTTCGCTACGGCTATTGAATACGGCGCGAAACGCATCCAGAAAGCGCTGGCGGGCGCCGGCATCTTCCAGCGCGCCAGCTACCGGCAACTGCAGGCCGATATCGATAATCCAGCGCGGGCCATCATCCAGTTGCAAGATGTACGGGCGCTCATCGAGCACGCGCACCGCCAGGTTTTCCAGCAGCGGAATGTAATCCGAGATCGCAATGTCTTTGCCGTGGAACAGCTTGATGCGCCACAGCCGGGTGTCGTTGTGGCTGGCGGGTGTCAGTGTTGCGGTGAGCGGGCTGACGTCAGATAACTCTTCCAGCGCATCAATATCGTAAACGGCCACGCGGGCGCCGAAATCACTGGTGTAGGCCGGCGGGAAAGCGCGCTGATAGCGCTGATAGCGTGCGGCGCCCAGTTCCTCGCCACTGTGCAGCAGCAGGCTGTTGCGCAGTTCGTCTTGCCAGCGCTGGGCGATCTGGGTGATTTCCGCTTCGATGTCCCGTGCGCTGTACACCGGGCAAGTGTCGTGGGGTAGCCGCACAATAAAGTGAATGCGCGCCAGAGGTGAATCCGACAGCAGCACGTTGAAGTCGCAGCTTTCGCCGCCCATGCGTTCCAGCAGCAATTGCTGAATGCGCGTGCGTACTTCGGTGGTGTAGTTGTCCCGTGGTACATAGAACATCACAGAGACGTAGCGACGGTAGATGTCGTCACGGAACAGCACGCGCACGCGGTTGCGCTCATGCAGCCCGACCACCGCCGAGACGATCCGGGTCAGGTCCTCAATGCCGGTTTCCATCAATTCATCGCGCGGCCAGGTATCCAGCACGTTCAGCATGGCTTTGCCGCGGTGACCGGACAAATCGACGCCGCTTTGCTGCAGCACGGCGTCAATCTTGCGGCGTGCCACCGGCACTTCGCGCGGCGGCTGGGTATAGGCGCTGGCGGTATACAAACCCAGCAAGCGCAACTCGCCCAGCACTTTGCCGGATGCGTCGACGCGCTTGACGATCACCACATCCAGATATGCCGGACGGTGAATGGTCGAGCGTGAATCTGATTTGGTCAGAATCAACAGTGTTTGCGGGTTGTAGGCGAGGGCGCGCAGTTCTGGCGCCAGTTGGGCAAACGCGTGCGATGGCGCGGAGACATTGCCGTTGCGCAGCAGGCCGAACCCGGAATTGGGTTCACTCATCAGCGCATTGCCATCGGCGCTAAGTTGATAATCGCGCACGCCCAGAATGACAAAGTGGTCATCTAGCAACCAGCTGAGGAATGCTTGCGTCTCGCTGCGCTCTGCCGCCTCCACCGGTGGCGGGTTGGCCGAAAGGTCGTCACGGCATGCGGCGATGCGCGCTTTCATGCGTGGCCAGTCAGCAATGACCGAGGCGAGCGTCGCCAGCACTTCTTCGATACTGCCTTGCAAGGCAGTCAGTGCCGCGGGATCGGTCTCGCGGTCGATCTCGAAATGCATCCAGGATTCGGCTACGCCATCCGGCCCCAGACCAGTCAGTTCGCCCTGGACATCACGCAGGACATGCAGTACCGGATGCAACACCAGGTGCACGGTATAACCGGCCCGCGCCAGCGCCATGCTGACGGTATCAACGAGGAAGGGCAGGTTGGGCACCACCAGTTCAATCACGGTGTGTGACGACTGCCAGCCGTGTTCAGGTGGTGTGGGATTGTAGATACGCAGCAGCGGCTGATCCGGCAGGCGACGCTGGCCCAGTCGCTGATGGGCGTGTGCGGCGCCCAGCCAGTCTTCGGGCTGGTGCGTAGAGAAATCTTCTTCTGGCAGGTCTGCCGACCACGCCTTGAGGAAAGACGCGAGGCCGGTGTCATTGCCAGCCAGCAGGAGTACACTTTCGAGAATGCCGGCGGCATGCATCGGGCGGGTTTTGTTTTGAATCATTGCAGCCATCCTTGATCAAAGCAGGACTGTCATCGAGTCGGCACCTGAGGCCGGGTAACCACCACAGGACTACAGCGACTGTATACGGCGCTTGAAACAGTCGCCAACGGGGTTTCCCGCATTGGGAATAGTCCTGATTCGACAGGGATTCAAGGGTGCGTGATAGTGGCCGACCCGCGTCGGCGTGACCGGCATGTGTTGTGGTCATCCGTTCTCATAAACGACAGATGCCCCTTACGGGGCGCTGAGCGGTCGAACGGATATATATAACAATGCGCTAATATGCCTACCATTGCCTGAAACTGTCATTGGAGTGCCTGATGAATTCCGCCCAAGAGGTCCGGGGTAGCCCGACGCCAAGCGACACGCTGGTCGCGTGCCGTGACATGGCGCTCAAGCTGCTCACGCAGTCCATGGAGGGGTTCTTTACCCAGCTGGAAGAAACGTTCTTCACGCTGGCTGAAAACACGCATGACAACAAACTGCGCGACTCTTACTTTGCCGCTCGTTACGAGCTGCAATCCAAGCGCACGATCATCCTGACGGCGTTCCGCCAGCAGTTTCTGGAAACCTTTGCCCAACGCCTTGAAGGCAAGACCAATAACGGTACTTTCTTCAAGGTGACCCAGTCGCTGGGCGAGCTTTCTCTGGTCGCCAACGACGATTACGAAGAAAGCCTGACCGCCAGCGGCGTCGCTAACGCACTGAAGAACTCGGGTGGCGACACCCTGCAACAACTGGAACAACGTCTGGCCCGCCTGATGCCGTTGTCGGATGACGCATCGGCCTCCAACCCGCTCAGCCCGGATGTGATCTGCGAAGCCGTCATGGCCGCATGTCGCGTGTTCGAAAGCGGTATTGGTGCGCGTCTGGCCGCCATGAAGGCGTTCGAGACCAATCTGTCTGGCCAGATTTCCAAGGTTTACACCGATCTCAACCAGTTCCTGATCCAGCGTAACGTGCATCCGGCACCGCTGCGTAGCGGCCAGAGCCGCGCGCCCAGCCGCGCCCCGTACATGGGCGATCGCCAGCCAGACGCCGCAGCGCAAGCTGCCGCTCAGGGCGGGTTCGACCAGGGTCAGTATCAGGGCGGTTACGGCAACCAGCCGCAATACGGCGGCTACAACCCGATGCAGAACTACGCGGTGACGCCGGAACTGGTGGCGCACTTGCACCAACTGGCAGCCGGCAATATGCAGCCGCAAGCGCAAAGCTCGCTGCGTCCGGAATGGTTTGGCTTTCTGAACAACCTGCAGCGCGATCCACCCAATGGCGGCCTGACCGCCAGCGGCCAGCCGGAAAACCTGCTGAGCGTTTTGCGCACCACGCGCTGGGTGAATGAACTCAACCGCGTTGACACCATGACGTTTGATCTGGTGTCCATGCTGTTTGACCGCCTGTTTGCCGATCAGCGCCTGCCTAACGCCGCCAAGGGCTTGCTGGCCCGCCTGCAGATTCCGGTACTGAAAGTATCGATGCTGGACGGCAGCTTCTTTGCCCGCAAGGCGCATCCGGCCCGTCAACTGATCGACTTGCTGGAAGAAGCATTCCTGGATTACGACGGCGAACCGGACGATACCGATCCGAAGTTTGCCAAATTCAGCGGCGTTGTCGCCTGGATTGCCGACCACTTTGAAGATGAAGTGGGCGTGTTTGACACCGCCCTGGCCGATATCAAGCGTTTCCTGGCCGAAGAAGCCGCCGCGCTGGAACAAAAAGCCAGCGCCGCCGCCGACGATTTGCTGCAAACCGAAGTCGCCGAAATTGCCAGCGCCACCGCCACCACGCTGGTGCAAAGCCGTCTGGCCCGCGCCGGCGAAGTGCCAGCCATGGTTGCTGATTTCCTGACGCAATGGTGGGCACCCGCCATGGCCAAAGCCTGGGGCCCCAACGGCGAGGCCGATCCGGTGTTTGCCCAGCGCCAGAAAGCACTGGACGATCTGTTGTGGAGCCTGCAAGCCAAGCGCGGCCCGGAAGAACGCCTGCAACTGGTGAACTTGCTGCCAGGCATGCTCAAGGTGCTGGAACAAGGCGTCACCGATGTCGGCATGGATCAGCCGGCATCGCGCGCATTTTTCTCTGAACTGGTGAACTGCCACGCCTCGGCCATCCGTACCGGCCTGCGCCAGTCCGCCATGGAACCCGCAGCCGCGCCTGTGCTGCCGCCGCCTTCCGCCCCGCAAGGTGTGGGCGCCAGTGTAACCATGCATGCCATGCCGCATGCAGTGGAAACCGCACCGGCCGTGCACGTGGAACCGGCGATCTCGTTTGCCGCTGCCGTGGCCGAAGCCGCCGCACCGGTCGCGGACGACAACGATATTCTGCCCAAGCGCGGCGAATGGCTGTCCTGGACTGCGGATGATGGCGAAGAGCGCCGGCTGCGTCTGTCCTGGGTAAGCCCGCTGGGTACGCGTTATCTGTTTACCAACCGTGCCGGTGAAAACGGTCTGACGCTGACCCGTGGCGATCTGGAAATGCATCTTGCCAGCGGCCGCTTGCAGCGTCTGCAGCGCGATGGCTCCGCCACCGAACGCGCGCTCAACCAGCTCAAGGAACAACTGGTTGCCTGAACCAGCACTGCTTCTCGCAAAAGCCCGGCCATGCCGGGCTTTTTGTTGGGCGGCATCTGGTAAAATGCGCCGATGATCCGACTCAAATCCCTGACTTTGCGGCGCGGCACCAAGGTTCTGCTTGATCGCGCCGAACTCACTCTTTATCCCGGCAGCAAAGTGGGCGTCGTTGGCGCCAACGGCGCGGGCAAATCCAGCTTCTTCAGCCTGCTGCGGGGCGAGTTGCACCCGGACTCCGGCGATCTGGAACTGCCGCCGCGTCTGACCATTGGCCATGTCGCCCAGGAAACGCCAGCACTGGCCTGCAGCGCACTGGATTACGTGCTTGATGGCGACACCGAACTGCGCGACATCCAGCGCGAGCTGGCCGCACACGAAGGCGACGGGCTGCAGCATGGTGAGTTGCTGGCACGCCTTGATGCTGTTGACGGCTACACCGCGCAGGCGCGCGCCGCCCGGCTGCTGTCGGGACTGGGCTTCTCGCAAGACGAAATGAGCAAGCCGGTGTCGGATTTCTCCGGTGGCTGGCGTATGCGGCTGAACCTGGCGCAGGCGCTGATGTGCCGCTCTGACATTCTGCTGCTGGATGAACCAACCAACCACCTGGATCTGGAAACCGTGGTCTGGCTGGAAAACTGGTTGCGCAGCTATCAGGGCATGTTGCTGATCATCTCGCACGATCGGGATTTTCTGGATTCGACCATCAACGCCATCTTGCACGTGGGCGATGGCGCATTGACGCTGTACACCGGCAATTACGAAGATTTCGAAAACCAGCGCGCGCAGAAACTGGCCCAGCAACAACAGGCATTCGACAAGCAACAGCGCGAGATTGCGCACCTGCAAAAGTTCGTCGACCGCTTCAAGGCCAAGGCCTCCAAAGCCCGCCAGGCGCAAAGCCGCGTCAAGGCGCTGGAACGCATGGAGCGCATTGCCGCTGCGCATGTGGACTCGCCATTCAGCTTTACCTTCCGCGAACCCGAATCCAGCCCCAACCCGCTGGTACGCCTGGAAAACGGCAACGCCGGCTATGCCCTGGCCTCGCCCATTTTGCGCAACCTGAACCTCAGCCTGCAAAACACCGCGCGCCTGGGCTTGCTGGGTGTGAACGGCGCCGGCAAATCGACGCTGATCAAAACGCTGGCAGCAGAACAGGAGTTGCTGGACGGCAAGCGCATTGAAGGCAAGGGCCTGAAAATTGGCTACTTTGCCCAGCACCAGGTAGACGCGCTGCGGCTGGATGAATCGCCGCTCTGGCACATGCAAAAGCTGGACCCGGACACCCGCGAGCAAGAGCTGCGCAATTTCCTGGGTGGCTTTGATTTCCGTGGCGGAATGGCTTCTGACCCGGTCGGGCCGTTTTCCGGCGGCGAAAAGGCCCGGCTCGCCCTGGCCTTGCTGATCTGGCAACGCCCCAATCTGTTACTGCTGGATGAGCCAACCAACCATCTGGACATTGAAATGCGTCAGGCGCTGACGCAGGCGTTGCAGGACTTCGAAGGCGCCATCATTGTGGTCTCGCACGATCGCCACTTGCTGCGCGCCACCGTGGATGACTTCTGGTTAATCGAAAACGGCACCGTACGCCCGTTTGACGGCGACCTGGACGACTACACCCGCTACAGCCAGGAAGTACGCGCCAGCCAGCAAGCCGCCAGCGAGGCTCAGGCCAGCGGCGACGGCGAAATCAAGGTGGACCGCAAAGCCCAGAAACGCGCTGAGGCCGAAGCACGCCAGCGCCTTGCCGTTTTGCGCAAACCGCTGGAACAGCAACTGGCCAAAATCGAAAAACAGATGAGCGCGCTGACGGCAGAAAACGAGGCGCTGACCGCAAAACTGGCCGAAGAAACCATCTACGACCCAGCCCATAAAGACGAACTGCAAACCGCACTCCGCCGCAAGGCAGACGTGGATGCGCAGCTGGAAGAAGTGGAAATGAACTGGCTGGATATCTCGTCGCAGCTTGAAGAAATCGGCGTGGACTAATCGCGGCATTGGACGGCTGGGCGATTGGCACGCAAAAAAAACGGCGACCCTTGATGGTCGCCGTTTTTGTATTCAGGGCCGTCCGCAGCTGCAGTCCACTTTGGTGCGTAATTACTTCACACTTTGGCGGTGGTGGCTGATTTGTCCATATTAGCAACCCTTTCCTGCAAGACACTGCGGCGCTGGACGGCAAATAATCCCCTGCAATCAAAGCGAGGGGACGCCAGATGGCAAACGACACACTTTCGGTCAGGGAAAAAATTGGTTATGGCATGGGCGACGCCGGCTGCAATATCATTTTCGGCGCCATCATGTTGTTTGTTAACTACTTTTACACAGACATCTTTGGACTGACGCCGGCACTGGTCGGCGTATTGCTGCTCTCGGTACGCGTCATCGACGCGGTGACAGACCCCATTATGGGCGCACTGGCAGACCGCACACGCAGCAAATACGGTCGCTTTCGCCCATGGTTGCTGTGGATGGCGCTTCCTTATGCGATCTTCAGCATCTTGATGTTCACCACACCAGCGTGGAGCTACGACAGCAAGGTTGTCTATGCCTTTGTCACTTATTTTTTGCTCTCGCTGGCCTACACCGCCATCAATATTCCGTATTGCGCTTTGGGCAGTGTGATCACCAACGACCCGCAAGAACGCGTCGCCTGCCAGTCGTACCGGTTTGTGCTGGTTGGCCTGGCAACGCTCTTGCTCTCTCTGACTTTGCTGCCCATGGCCGACTGGTTTGGTGGCGAAGACAAAGCCCGTGGCTACCAGATGGCAATGAGCGTGCTTGCCTTTGCCGGCATGTGTATGTTCCTCATCTGCTTTGCCAGCGTGCGTGAACGGGTACAACCTGCAACGCAGACGCGTGATGAACTCAAAAAGGATCTCAAGGATGTCTGGAAAAACGACCAGTGGGTTCGCATTCTGCTGTTGACGCTATGCAATGTCTGCCCCGGGTTTATACGGATGGCGGCGACCATGTATTACGTCACCTGGGTCATGCAGCAAAGCACCCGGTTTGCCACACTGTTTATCAGCCTGGGGGTAGTGGGCATGATCCTGGGCAGCATGCTGGCCAAGACGCTGACTGATCGCTGGTGCAAGCTACGGGTGTTTTTCTGGACCAATATCGTGCTGGGGGCGTTCTCTTGCACGTTCTATTTTCTTGACCCGCACGCAACCGGGTTGATCGTGGCGCTGTATTTCTTGCTGAACATCCTGCACCAGATTCCATCCCCATTGCATTGGTCGCTTATGGCCGACGTTGATGATTATGGCGAGTGGAAGACCGGCAAACGCATTACCGGCATCAGCTTTGCCGGCAATCTGTTTTTCCTGAAAGCGGGCCTGGCCATTGCTGGCGCAACGGCGGGTTTCTTGTTGTCCTGGTACGGTTACGATGCGGGCGCCAAAGCACAAAGCGCGTCCGCTATCGATGGCATTGTCCTGTTGTTCAGCATTATCCCGGGCGTGGGTTACCTGCTTACTGCTGCCGTGGTGCGCTTACTCAAGGTAGATCGTGAACTCATGCGGCAAATTCAGGTGGACCTGGAGAAACAGCGCCTGGTCAGGAGGGCTGCCTGATGAATGCCTGGCCCAATCCCTTTATTGAACAGCGTGCTGATCCGTTTATCTTGCGGCATCAGGATCACTATTACTTTATTGCCTCGGTG
Organism: Silvimonas iriomotensis; assembly: GCF_014645535.1. Lineage (NCBI taxonomy): Bacteria > Pseudomonadati > Pseudomonadota > Betaproteobacteria > Neisseriales > Chitinibacteraceae > Silvimonas > Silvimonas iriomotensis. The sequence goes on along the minus strand of NZ_BMLX01000001.1, from coordinate 954,386 downwards.
CCCGAATATGATCGACTGGAAATCCGCCGCGCTGCCAGTCTGGACGGCCTGCGTGAGACGCAAGCCGTCGTGGTTTGGCGCAAACCACACAGCGGGCCGATGAGCCAGCTGATCTGGGCGCCTGAACTGCACCATGTGGATGGCAGGTGGTATATCTATTTTGCCGCCAGCCATACGCAGGCGCTGGATGCGGCAGGCATGTTCCAGCACCGGATGTTTGTGCTGGAGTGCGCTGATGCTGACCCGCTTGCCGGTTGCTGGGTAGAAAAAGGGCAGATCACAACGCCACTGGATACCTTTGCGCTGGACGGCACCACTTTTCTGCATCAGGACAGGCGCTGGTATCTGTGGGCACAGAAAGCGCCGGATATTGCCGGCAATTCCAATCTGTATCTGGCTGAAATGGCCAATCCATGGACCCTCAAAAGCGCACCAGTACTGCTGAGCAAGCCAGAACTGGAATGGGAGTGTCGTGGCTTTCTTGTGAATGAAGGTCCGGCCGTCATCACCCATGGCGACAGACTGTTTGTCAGCTACTCTGCCAGCGCCACTGACGAAAACTACTGCATCGGATTGCTGTGGATACCCCTGCAGGCAGACCCGATGCAGCCAGAAAACTGGCGCAAATCAGCGCTGCCTGTGTTTTGCACCAACAAGCAAAATCGCCAGTTCGGGCCTGGGCATAACAGTTTTACGCAAACACCTGACGGCCAGGACGTGCTGGTTTACCACGCCCGCAATTACACCCAGATTGAGGGCGATCCCTTGTACGACCCCAATCGCCACACGCGTTTGCAGGCAATCCACTGGCAGGAAAACGGCATGCCGGATTTCGGCAGCCCCGCGCCGGATACGGCGTAAACAGGTGCGCGACGGCGGCCGGCAAAAGGTCGCCATTTTCACAATTGGTTGCATGATTGTGACATCGCTTACTGTGTTGTCATCAACGCAGCCCTCATTCTTGCCGTTAATCAAACAGATAAAGCCCGCGAGAAGAGGACTGCCATCATGACCCGATCACATCTGTTATGCAGTCTTGCCCTGGTGGCAAGTCTGTTTGCCGGCCACGCGCTGGCAGACGATCCACCCTCCGAAGTGGCCCGGCTCAATGATGCCGATGGCAACGTAACCTTTGCGCCCGCCGGGAGTAATGACTGGGCCTATGCGCCCATCAATCGCCCGATGACCACGGGTGACCAGCTATGGGTAGACCGTGGCGGCCGGGCAGAGCTGCATACTGGTGCGACCGCCTTGCGTCTTGGCGATCAGACCAGCCTGTCTTTTCTGGCACTGGATGACAACAACACCCAGTTAAAGGTGACTCAGGGCACATTGGGGCTGCGGGTACGCAATCTTTACAACGGTCAGCACATTGAGGTGGACACCCCCAATCTGGCCTTTACCATCAATGCGCCCGGCGAATACCGGCTGGATGTTGATCCGGATGGTAACAGCACGCGCGTGACGGTGCGCCGGGGCAATGGCACGGCGCTGGGCAGCAACGGCAACAGCTTCAATCTGCATGATGGCGACCAGATTTCCTGGGGCGGCACCGACCTGCAAGAACTCGCCGCCAGCGTCAACCCGCCTTACGATCCGTTTGATCAATGGACACAAGGGCGTGATCACCACGAAGACCAGTCGGTCAGCGCCCGCTACGTGCCGCGCGATGTGACCGGCTATGAAAGCCTGGACGACAACGGCACCTGGCAAACCGTGGTCGACTACGGGCCGGTATGGGTGCCACATACAACCATTGTGGGATGGGCGCCGTATCGCTTCGGCCATTGGGTGTGGATTGCGCCGTGGGGCTGGACCTGGGTGGATGATGCACCCTGGGGGTTTGCGCCTTTCCATTACGGTCGCTGGGCCTACATTGGCAGTAGCTGGTGCTGGGTACCGGGTCGCCCGGCGCCGCGCCCGGTGTACGCGCCGGCGCTGGTGGCTTTTGCCGGCGGGGTCAACGCATCGGTACACATCACCATTGGTGGCGGCCCCGGCGTGGCCTGGCTGCCGCTGGGCCCGGGCGAGGCGTACCACCCGGCCTATGTCAGCAGCCCGACCTACGTCACCAATATCAACCGGACAACGGTGATCAACAACGTCACGGTGAACAAGACGGTTTACGTTAACCAGGCGGCGCCCAATGCCATTAACGGCATGGCGGCCAACAACTTTGTGCACGGGCGGCCCGTGCAGGCTGCTGTCGCCACGTTCCAGCCGCAGCAGTTTGCCCATGCGCAATTCAACAATGCCCCAGGCGTGGCCCCGGTTGCCCAGAGCATGGTGGGCAACGCAAAACCAGCGGCCGCCGTGCGTGATGCCCATTTCAACCGGCCAGTGATCAGCACCCGGACGCCACCACAACCCTTTGCCGCACATGACGATCTGGCCAGCCGCTACGCCACGCACGGCGCCGTACCGGGAGCAGGGCCTGCGCTGGTGGCCCATGCCAATGCGCCGGCACCGCAGGTCAATCTGGTCAAGGGTGGTGATAATCATCCGGCAAACAACGCGCCAGCGCGGCCGCCGCAAGCCCAGCCTGCGCCGCAGCCAGCACCGGTGCAGTCGCAACATGCAACACCGCCAGAACAGCGTCCGGTGGCGCCGGGCAACAATGTGCCGCACCCACCCAGCAACCCGCGCGACCAGGACGCAGCGCAGAACCATCCGGTTGCCGCACTGCAAGCGCATGAGCGGGGCAATCCGTTCCAGCGGCCGAGCGAACAGCCGCAGCCGCGTCAGCAAGATCGCGCCCCGCAGCCGCAGCCGCAGCAGCTCCAGCAATCACAGCCACGACAGCAGGCCGAAGCGCCGCGCCCGCCGCAGGCGACGATGAACCCGCAACCTGTGATGCATGACAATCGGCCCACTGCGCAGGGCAAGCCGCAACAGACGCATGGTGACGAGCGCCATCCGGACGTACAACATCATCACGCGCCGCCCAAAGAGGAGCCGCAACACAAAGAGCAGCAGTGATCTTTATTCTGGCAGCGCCGTTCGGCCCGGGGCACGGGCCGAACCCAGCCAGACACCCAGCATGGCTACGGCCATGCCCAGCCACATCAGGCCGGATACCGATTCGCCAAAAGCCAGCCATGCAATGACCGCCGTGGTGGGCGGCACCAGAAAGAACAAGCCGGAGACCTGGCCTGCCTCGCCATGCCGCAACAGCCACAGCAAGATGCCAATGGCGCCGATCGACACCACCAGAGAAACCCACAACAGGGCAAAGATGAAGGCGCCATTCCAGACAATGGCGCCTGGCTCCAGCAGCGCCGCGGGCGTCAGCACCAGCAATGACACGGCTGAATGCACCACGGAAGTCGCCGTGACATCCACGCCCGCGCAGAACCGTTTCTGGTAGACCGTACCCAGGCTGATACTGAGCAAAGCCAGCGCGCAGAACGCAACGCCAGCCAAGGTAATGACGCCCTGACCAAGCTTGTGCTCAATCACCAGCAATACACCGGCAACACCCAGCAACAAACCCAGCCACTGCCGCCAGTTACGTTTTTCATCAAGCACAACGCTGGCCACCACGCTGACTACCACCGGTTGCAGCCCGGCAATGAGCGCCACCATGCCAGCGGAAAGACCCGCGTGCATGGCCTGGAATACGCCGGCAAAATAGCCGGTCTGCACCAGCAACCCGGCGGCAATCACGTGCCGCAACATGTGTCTGCGCGGCCATTGCACCTGCAAAAAGGGCGTAGCCAGACTCAATAACACCAATACAAGGGCAAACCGGGCTACCAGAAAATGCATGGGTGGCGCCCATGGAATACCAAAGCGCGCGCCCACAAAGCCGCTACTCCAGAGCAAGACAAACAAGGCGGGGGCGATACGGGCAAAACGGTGCGTCGTCACGGTGCGGGCAGGTCGAAAAAGGCGAGGGCGTTGATCGTACCAACGGATGCGCCGGCCCGCCGCACCGCAAGCCGCGTCGCAACAAAAAAGAAACACCACAAACAAAAAGCCCCGGCGAACCGGGGCTTTTCTCTTGCCTGAGAGTGGCGACTTACTTCGATGCCGCCTTGGCCGAAGCCTGGGCCTTGGCCACGACTTCTTCCACCACCGAGTCACGCTCATAGGCTTCTACATACGGGCGACCGTAGTAGCTGTCGAGCAGCACCTGCTTGAGCTCGGAGATCAGCGGGTAACGCGGGTTGGCGCCGGTACACTGGTCGTCAAACGCTTCTTCCGCCACTTCTTCAAGCTTGGACAAGAACAATGCTTCCGGGACGCCAGCAGCCTGGATCGAGGTCGGGATGCCCAGCGTGGCTTTCATTTCTTCAATCCAGCCGATCAGGGCTTCCACCTTCTCGTCGTCGTTCTTGCCCTTCAGGCCGAGGTGTTCTGCAACATCAGCATAACGGCACTTGGCGATCGGGCGGTCGTACTGGCTGAACGCGGCTTGTTTGGTCGGGATATCCACCGAGTTGTAACGCACCACGTTGGCAATCAACAGCGCATTGGCCAGACCGTGAGCCAGGCCGAATTCTGCGCCGATCTTGTGCGCCATGGAGTGACACACCCCGAGGAAGGCATTGGCGAACGCGATCCCGGCAATGGTGGCCGCGTTATGGACTTCTTCCCGTGCCTTGGGGTCTTGCGCGCCGTTCTGATAGGCCGACGGCAGGTATTTCTGCAGCAGTTTCAGCGCTTGCAGACCTTGCGCGTCAGAGTACTCGTTGGCCATCACCGATACATAGGCTTCCAGCGCGTGAGTCACCGCGTCGATGCCACCAAAAGCGGTCAGGCTCTTGGGCATGTTCATGACCAGGTTGGCGTCGATAATGGCCATGCCCGGGGTGAGTTCATAGTCGGCAATCGGGTATTTCATGCCGGTTTTTTCGTCTGTCACTACGGCAAACGGAGTCACTTCAGAGCCAGTGCCCGATGTAGTGGGGATGGCGACCAGTTCGGCCTTGATGCCCATTTTCGGGAACTTGTAGATACGCTTGCGGATATCCATAAAGCGCAGCGCCAGGTCTTCGAAGTGCACTTCCGGGTGTTCGTACATCACCCACATGATCTTAGCCGCATCCATCGGGCTACCACCGCCCAAGGCGATGATGACGTCAGGCTTGAACACGTTCAGCGCATGCACACCCTTGCGGACGACTTCCAGCGTCGGGTCGGCTTCTACTTCATAGAAGACTTCAACTTCCATGCCCATCTGCTTGAGAATGCTGATGGTTTCGTCGCAATAGCCGTTATTGAACAGATACGGACCGGTCACGATGGAAGCGCGCTTCTTGCCTTGCAGGTCTTCCAGCGCAAACGGCAGGCAACCGCGGCGGAAGTAGATGTTCCGGGGAAGCTTGTGCCACAACATGTTCTCGGCTCTCTTGGCGACGGTTTTCTTGTTGATCAAGTGCTTGGGGCCGACGTTTTCAGAAATCGAGTTGCCACCCCAGGAGCCACAACCCAAAGTCAGCGACGGCGCCAGCTTGAAGTTGTACAAGTCACCGATACCACCTTGCGAAGACGGGGTGTTGATCAGGATACGTGCCGTCTTCATCTTGTCGCCGAAGTACTTGATGCGCTCTTCCTGCAAATCCTGGTCGGTATACAGGGCCGAGGTATGGCCGATCCCGCCCAGCGCCACCAGCGCTTCGGCTTTCTGTACCGCATCGTGGAAATCTTTGGCGCGATACATGGCCAGCGTCGGGGAGAGCTTTTCGTGGGCGAAGGCTTCTTCTTCACCTACAGATGCCACTTCACCGATCAGTACCTTGGTGTACGGCGGTACCTTGATGCCGGCCATCTCGGCAATCTTCACCGCAGACTGACCCACGATGCCGGCATTCAGGCCGCCATCAATCAAGATCACCTTGCGGACGGCTTCAGTTTCTTTCTTGTTAAGAATGTAGCCGCCGGACTTGGCAAAACGGTCACGGGCCGCGTCATAGACTTCATCAACAATGATCACGGACTGCTCGGACGCGCAGACCACGCCATTATCAAACGTCTTGGACATCAGGATCGACGCCACCATGCGCTTGATGTCGGCGGTTTCATCAACCACAACCGGGGTGTTGCCTGCGCCCACGCCAATGGCGGGTTTGCCGGACGAATACGCGGCCTTGACCATACCCGGGCCGCCGGTGGCCAGGATCAGGTTGACGTCCTTGTGATGCATCAGCGCGTTGGACAATTCAACCGACGGAGCATCGATCCAGCCGATGATGTCTTTCGGGGCGCCAGCGGCAACGGCGGCTTCCAGCACCAGGCGGGCTGCTTCACACGTGGCCTTTTTGGCGCGCGGGTGCGGGCTGAAGATAATGCCGTTACGGGTTTTGAGGGAAATCAGCGCCTTGAAAATGGCGGTAGAAGTGGGGTTGGTGGTTGGCACGATACCGCAGATGATGCCGATGGGTTCGGCAATGGTCATGGTGCCGTAGACGTCGTCTACCGAAAGCACGCCGCAGGTTTTTTCATCCTTGTAGGCGTTATAGATGTACTCGGAGGCGAAATGGTTTTTGATGACCTTGTCTTCCAGTACGCCCATACCGGTTTCCGTCACGGCCATACGGGCCAGCGGGATACGTGCGTCTGCGACAGCCAGGGCGGCACTGCGGAAAATTTCATCTACCTGTTCTTGTGAGTAGGTAGCGAACTTTTGCTGGGCCTGTTTGACCCGCGCGACCAGTGCATCAAGTTCCTGAGTGTTGGTTACAGCCATTGTGAACCTCCTTGAATGAATTCCCTGTGCAGCACTTGCAGTCATGGTGCGCTTTATGCAAAAAGCATGCTGCCAACTATTTACCGGCATCCATATTGAATAGTTGCATACGGGCTAAACAGCCAGTACCTGGCGATAAATAGTCATTTCGGCGTATACGATATCGTCATTGCGCATCGCAAAATTTGATCTGCCTCAGAACTCGATCAACTTACGAGAAACTCGGGAATATCTGCGGCACGGTAAGACGCAGCTAGTCATATACTGGAAAATTTTTCAGGAAAACGGGCAGGGGGCAGAACGACCGGGAAACAGACAGGCGCGCCGGGCAGCGCGGGAGGACAAGCAGATTCAGCCCGGAGTATCGACTTGGCTTTGTAACAAAACAACGTAACAAATGCCGTAGTCATTGTTTGTTTTATTTCATTTTTCTCACCCAAGCCGCGTCAGGCTTCTGCGGCGGCGCCCGGTAGATACACGCGCAACAGCGCGCAGCGGCGGCACTGGCTTACAGCGTAATAGCAGAAATCGAACGCCGTCAGGGCCTTCTGACGCCCTGAATAGCCAGCCCGCCAATACCTTTGATCCCGAGCCCGGCTGTAGGCTGCGGCGCACAGCAAAACACACAAGCAACCGGACAGACCCCGCCGCCGCTCCGGCGCACGCTGGCAACATATCCATACTGCCGACCGGAGAGCATCATGCATCGTCGCAACCACGCCTTGCGCGTTTCCTGCCGCCTGCTGGCGCAATGCCTATTGCCCGGCGTGTTGATTCTGGCCAGTGCCGGCGCCGTACTGGCGGCCGATGCCAGCCCGGTCGCCAGCAGCACTGCGGCGCGCACACCGCTACGTCCGGCCGATGCTGCCTTTGTCGATGGCGCCACCCGCGCCAACCTGGCGGAAATCCGCCTTGGGCAACTGATGCTGCAGCGCAGTGCCGTGCCTGAGGTCAAATTCTTTGCGCAGCGTATGGTGCAGGAACACCAGACCAATCTGGATGGCCTGAACCAGCTGGCGTCGCAAAAAGGCATACGGCTGACTGATGATCTCAGTGTGGCCGACAAGGAGCTCTATGACCGCCTCAGCAAACTGCCATCGCCGCAGCTGGAGCACGACTACATTGGCGTGGCCGGCCTGAAAGGGCATCTGGAAGCCCAGAAACTGTTTCAGGGCTACCTCAAGGAAGGCAAGGATCAAGACCTGTTGAGCTATGCGCAGATGACGCTACCCACAATCAACGATCACCTGGAAATGGCCCGCCACCTGCTGGCCAATTCAAAGAGCGAATAAGCCCCGCTGCGCCTGTCGGGTGGCGGGCAGCGGGGCGCTGATCCGGGTGGATTTCTGATACCATGCAGAACGATCGTTCTCACCCGCTTTGCGCTGCGTATCTACCCATCTTTAATGAATGCCGCCACGCCCGCCAGCCGCACGCTGGCCGACCCGTTTTATTACCTGAACAATTTCCGGCTGGTGCTGGAATGGATCGGCGCGCGGTATGACGACCTGCTCAATGACGAGGAGCGCACCTTTCTGCATGGTTTTGCCGCCTTGCCAGAAGTGGCCCAGGCGCTGCTGGTCCGCATGGTCATGCGCAAAGGGGTGTTGTTCAGAGCCAGCAAACTGGACTACGCAGAAATTGGCGCCACTCGTGAGGCAGCGACGCCATTGCTGGCCCACGGCTGGATCAATGGCACCCCGGACATCACGGTTGAGCAGCTGTTTGCGCTATTCAACAAGGCCGATCTGACCGCGATCACGCAGACCGCGCCGACCACACTGAGCCGCAAACCAGAGCTACTGGCGTGGGCCAAAGCCAGTTACCCGCACGCCGCGCCATTAGGTACCTGGCTGCCGGCCTGCACCGATATCGTCTACGAACTCAAGGTAGATGCGCTGTGCGAACGCTTGCGGTTGATGTTCTTTGGCAATCTGAGCCAGGACTGGTCTGAATTTGTCCTGACCAACCTGGGCATCTACACCTTTGAGGAAGTCGCTTTCAGTGCCGCCAGCCGGGCTTTCCAGCAGCGCGAGGATATCGACACCTACCTGCATCTGGCGCGCTGCCGTGATGCACTGGAAGAAGGCACGCCGCCCGATACGCTTCTTGCGCAACTGCCCCCGCCGCGCGCAGACAACCCCTGGCTGGCGCGCCGGCATGCCCGGCTGGTGTTTCAGATTGCCCAGCAACTGGAACGCGCCGGCCAGTTTGCTGATGCCTTGCCGCTGTATGCCAGTTGTACCGCGCCGGGCGCGCGGCAGCGCCATATCCGCACGCTGGAAAAACTGGATCAACCCGGTGATGCCTACGCGCTGGCGCAACAGGCAGACCAGCACCCGGAAAGCGAAGCAGAGTGGCAGCAAATCCAGCGCATGCTGCCGCGTTTGCGCCGCACGCTTGGCTTGCCCGGCACCCGGCCCGGCAAGGCCGCCCCGCCAGAAGAATGGCATCTGCAACTGGTGCAAACGCCGCACAACGTCGAGATCATCACGCGGGATCATCTATATAGTGATGCCGCGCCGGTGGCGTATGTCGAGAACACGCTGTTCAACGCCTTGTTTGGCCTGTTGTGCTGGCCGGCCATTTTCAGTCCGGTACCCGGCGCATTTTTTCACCCGTTTCACCACAGCCCGGCCGATCTTTCCAGTGCGGACTTTTACGCCCGCCGCCAGACCGTGTTTGATGCTTGTCTGGGCGAGATCGCCAGCGGCCAGTATCGCCAGACCATCCTGACGCGGTTTGGGGCAAAGCAGGGCATTCAGTGCAGTTTCGTTAACTGGGCCGTCATCAGCGCGCCCCTGCTACAACTGGCGCTGGACTGTATTCCGGCAGCGCACCTGACGGTGATTTTCCAGCGACTGCTGGCCGATATCATGACCAACCGCGCCGGCCTGCCAGACCTGATCCGCTTCTGGCCGGCGGAACAACGCTACCAGCTGATAGAGGTCAAAGGGCCAGGCGACCGGCTCCAGGACAACCAGTTGCGCTGGATGGCGTACTTTGCCGAGCACCGCATTCCCGTTGCCGTGTGTTACGTCACCTGGGCAGACGCTGCATGAAATACAGCGTGGCGGTGCGCGAGTTATGCGAATTCGTGGCCAAGCGCGGCGACCTGGACCTGCGCTTCACGCCAGCGCCGTCCGCCCAGGAAGGCATCGCCGGCCACCAGACTGTCACCTTGCGCCGTGGCGCCAAATACCTCACTGAAATCACCCTGGCCGGCGAGTATGGCCCGCTACAGGTGCGCGGCCGCGCTGACGGCTACGATCCCACGCTCAACCAGCTTGAAGAGATCAAGACCCATCGCGGCCGGCTGGAGCGCATGCCGGAGAATCATCGCCACCTGCACTGGGCGCAGGCGCGCATCTATGGCTGGTTGATGTGCGAGTTGCTGGAACTGCAAACGCTCACCGTTGCGCTGGTGTACTACAACCTCAGCACCGGCCGGGAAACCGTCCTGACCGAGGCGCATACCGCAGAGTCCCTCAAAGTCTTCTTTGATGAATGCTGTGGCACCTTTCTGGCCTGGGCCGAACAGGAAATGGCGCACCTTCAGGCACGCCAGCAGGCGCTGACTGCGCTGGAGTTTCCGCATCCGGATTTCCGGCCAGGCCAGCGTGATCTGGCCGAGACCGTCTACAAGGCCGCCTTTACCGGCCGTGCCTTGCTGGCGCAAGCACCCACCGGCATCGGCAAGACCATGGGCACCTTGTTTCCGCTGCTGAAAGCCATGGCCGGCGGCAAGCTGGACCGGGCGTTTTGCCTTGCCGCCAAGACCTCTGGCCGGGCGCTTATTCAGGAAAGCCTGCTTAAACTGCGCCGCAGTGCGCCAGGCTTGCCCTTGCGCTCGCTGGAGATGGTGGCGCGCGACAAAACCTGTGAGCACCCCGATAAATCCTGCCATGGCGACTCTTGCCCGCTGGCCAAGGGCTTTTACGACCGTCTGCCCGCCGCCCGCGCCGCTGCACTAACGCGGCCCCACATGGATCAATTCACCCTGCGCGACGTGGCGCTGGCCCATCAGGTCTGCCCGTATTACCTCAGCCAGGAAATGGCGCGCTGGGCCGACGTGGTCAGCGGCGATTACAACTATTACTTTGACAGCTACGCCTTGCTGTTCAGCCTGACCCAGGCGCGTGACTGGCGCGTGGGTGTGCTGACGGATGAGGCGCACAACCTGATCGAACGCGCCCGCGCCATGTATACCGGCGAACTGGCGCAATCCACTCTCAAGGCGCTCAGCAAGAACCCGCCGGCGCCGCTGAAAAAGTCGCTGCGCAAACTGACCCGGGCGTGGAATGACATTGTGGGCGTTCAGTCTGTCCCTTATCTGGTTTACGCCGGTTTGCCTGACAGACTGGTCATGGCGCTGGCCACGCTGGTCGCGGATTTTTCTGAGGTTCTGGCCGAAGATCCGGACGGGCTGGATGCGGATATGCTCAATTTCTATTTTGATGCAGTCCATTTTGCGCGACTGGCAGAAAGCTACGGCCCGCACTCCTGGTTTGAAGTGGTCAGAAGCGGCGAGGGTAGATATGCCGATTCCGCACTGCGCCTGCGCAATATCGTGCCCGCGCCGCACCTGCAGCCGCGCTTTCAGGCTGCGCAAACCGCAGTGCTGTTTTCGGCCACGCTCAACCCGTTCGGCTTTTATGCCGACACGCTGGGCATGCCGCAGGACACCGCGCAGACCGACATTATTTCGCCATTTCACACTGACCAGCTCACGGTCAATGTGGTGACTGATGTCTCGACCCGCTTCAACGACCGGCGCGCGTCGATTGCCCCCATTGCCGATCTGATCGCCCACCAGTTTGCAGCGCAACCGGGCAATTACCTGGCGTTTTTCAGCAGTTTTGATTATCTGCAGCAAGTTGAAGAAGCCCTGCGCCAGCGCCATCCGCAACTGACGCTCTGGCCCCAGCAGCGCCAGATGAGCGAAACCGCGCGCACCGAGTTTCTCGGCCGCTTTACCGAAACCAGTTCTGGCGTGGGCCTTGCTGTGCTGGGCGGTGCTTTTGCCGAAGGGATCGACCTGCCCGGCAACCGCTTGATCGGCGCGTTTGTCGCGACGCTGGGCTTGCCGCAAGTCAACCCGATCAACGAAGAAATGCGGCAGCGGCTGGATGAGATTTTCGGCACGGGTTACGACTACACCTATCTTTTTCCTGGCCTGCAAAAAGTGGTGCAGGCGGCGGGGCGGGTGATCCGCACGCTGGAAGACCGTGGCACGCTGTATCTGATTGATGATCGATTCGGACAAGCACGGGTGCGGCAATTGCTGCCGGACTGGTGGACCATCCGCCACATTGCCAGCCGCGACACGCTGACCAGACCCCGGCAGATTGATCGCACCTGAGCGCGACGCTTGACAGTAAATTCCAATATATTGGATTATTTATCTCGTAAACGAGAGGATAATCCATGGATATCAATACCCGCCTGGCCGAGCGCATTCGCCACTTGCGCAAAACGGCCGGTTTGTCGCTGGATGCGCTGGCAGACAAAACGGGCGTCAGCCGCTCCATGATCTCCATGATCGAGCGCAACCAGAGCAGCGCCACTGCGGTAGTACTAGAGCGTCTGGCGGCAGGCCTGGGCTTGTCGCTGGCCGATCTTTTCAGTGCCGAGAAACCCGCTGCCGCGCCATTAAGCCGCCTTGCCGAACAACCGGTCTGGCGCGATCCACAATCCGGCTATATCCGCCGCAACGTGTCACCCTCAAGTGCCAACCCCGACTTGCAACTGGTCGAGGTCACTTTTCCGGCCGGCGCGCGCATTGCCTATGAAACTGGTCTGCGCCAGAGCCCGGTGCACCAGCAAATCTGGCTGCTGGCGGGCGAAATGCACATCAGCGTGGGCGAAGCGGTCTACGCCATGCTGGCGGGTGATTGCCTGGCGTTCGAACTCAGTTGCCAGACCACGTTCCACAACCCGGGCCAGACCGACGCGCGCTATCTCGTCGCCATTCACAACTGAACCAGTTGCAACCCAGCCAGAGCGATCGATACCACCATGAGTACCCCCACCCGCATTAGCCGGATCACCGAATTTTCCTCCATTATCCTGGAGGAGTTATCCGAAGTACTGGTCGCCTGCGTCGAAGCTGGCGCGTCAGTCAGTTTCATGAGCCCGTTTTCGACAGCGCGCGCCGCGGCGTTCTGGCAAGCCATGGCGGCAGATGTGGCCAGTGGCAAGCGGTTATTTCTGGTTGCCCAGGATGAAAACAATCAGGTCGTGGGTACGGTGCATGCCATTCTCAACCTGCCGGACAACCAGCCGCACCGCGCCGAAGTAGCCAAACTGCTGGTTCACCCACGCGCCCGCAAACAAGGCATAGCCGCAGCACTGATGCAGGCGCTGGAACAGCATTGCGCCCAGGCCGGCAAGACGTTGCTGGTACTCGATACCGTCACCGGCGGCGCGGCAGAGCGCTTGTACACGCGGGAAGGCTGGCAGGAGTGCGGCAAGATTCCGGGCTTTGCGCTGATGCCTGATGGCCAGCTGTGCGGCACCACCGTGTTCTACAAGCAGATATCGCCGGGTTGACCCGGCCAGCGCAATCAAAAAAGGAGGCATGAGGCCTCCTTTTTTTGTGAGCGTATGGATGCTTGTTCAGTGATCAAGCCGCGCCTTGCCGGCCGCCTGCCCGACAGGATGGCCGGCAAGCGAGGCGGCAAACACGTCGGTGTGATGCCGGCCAATGGCATCCTCGCACCGGGTTAGCTCAGCCTGTTGATCGGCAGAAAGCGGGCCTTGTTTTTGCATGAACAAGAGCGATTCATACAACCGCAACTGCGTGTCGTAATCAGACAGCATATGGATTTCGTCTTTGACCGTGCCGGCTTTGAAGACCGCCTCAAGCCGCCACACGATATCACTCAGCCGCAAGCCGTCGGCCAGCAGCTCCACCGCCAGATCGCTCCAGGCCCAGCGTTCGGGCAAATGGTGCTCTTGCAAAGCCTGGACCAAGGGCGACTGCTGGCCTGATTGTGCCAGTTGGCCGGTCTGGTTCTGCTTCATATGCTGATCTCCTGGGTTGATGAACCCAGTATGACCAGCGCCGCCAGCAGCCGGATGCGGACAGGCGCGCATCCGGCTGACAGAATCGGCTGACAGGCTAATCGCGTGTGTTCAGCGGCACCGCACGCAGATTGAACACGGCAAAGTGGGGCGCGTCGCTGACCCAGTGGTGCGCCACCTCCCAGCCGGCGTTGCTGGCCAGTGCGGTAAATGCCGGCACCGTGAACTTGTAGGAGTTCTCGGTATGCAGACGCTCGCCAGCCTTGAACGCAAACGTGTGCCCGGCCGCGTTCACCAGTTGGTCGATGCGGCTGACCAGGTGCATTTCCATCCGGCTTTCCTGCGGGTTCCACAGTGCCAGATGCTCAAATGCATCCAGATTGAAGTCGCCGCCCAGTTCGCGGTTAATGCGCGCCAGCACGTTCTTGTTAAAGCGTTCGGTCACGCCCTGGCGATCGTTGTAGGCGGCATGCAGCGTGGGTTCATCTTTGGCCATGTCGGCACCCACGATCAGCAAGGCGCCTTCGCCCAGCAAGCGATGCACCTGGCGCAAGAAAGCCACGGCCTGATGCGGATTGAAGTTGCCAATGGTCGAGCCCGGAAAGAAACCCACCTTGTTACTGCCCCGCACGGCGGACGGCAGCGCCAGCGCGCGGGTGAAGTCATCCACCAGCGGCGCCAGCGCCAGCCGCGGGTAATTGCGCGCCATGCGCGCCGTGGCGCTCTGCAGCGCGTCTTCGCTGATATCGATCGGCACATAGGTGGTAACTTGCGGTGCGGCATCAAGCAAAAGCCGGATCTTGTGGCTGGCGCCGCTACCGAATTCGACCAGTGCAGCATCAGGCGGGATGTCCGCAGCAATCTCACGCGCGATGGTTTCCAGCAACGCGGTTTCCGTGCGGGTGAGGTAGTACTCCGGCGTGTGGCAGATGGCCTCAAACAACTCGGAACCGGCCGCGTCGTAAAAATACTTCGGCGAAAGGTGTTTTTCCCGCGCGGACAAGCCGGCAATCACATCGACAGCAAAGCTTTCTTCGTTGTCTGCGTCGGTCTGGGCGTTGACGTCCCGCGCCAGGCGCAGACCAGAGAACACCCAGCGTTTGTCTGGATGAAAGAAATTGCGATAACTGTTGCGGGTGTGCGCCAAGGGCGTAATTGCCGCACCGCCGCGCAAGGTCATCTGGCCGACCATGAATTTGCCGTTGTACTCGCCCACGGCGCCGCGTTGCGGCTTGAAACCAGGGTAGGGGCTGTAGGCGCTTTGCGTCCATTGCCAGACGACGTCGTCGCATTGTTCCAGCACGCCAGCATTGGCGGCGAATTCCCACTCCGCTTCCGTCGGCAGCCGGGCTTCGGCCCAGTCGGCAAAGGCGGCGGCTTCGTAATAACTGATGTGCTGCACCGGGGCATCCAGGTCGATCTGCTGCATGCCGGCCAGTGTCATCTGGTGCCAGACACCGTCTTTGTTTTCCCAGTACAGCGGCGCTTGCCAGCGTTCAGCCTGTACCAGCGCCCAGCCATCGGACAGCCAGTAGAGCGGCCGGCTATAGCCGCCGTCTTCCATGAACGCCAGCCATTCGCCATTGGTCACCAGGCGATCGCTGATCTCATACGGCTGCAGCCACACCGGGTGGCGCGGCAGTTCGTTATCAAAACAGAAGCCGCCTTGCGCGCCGATCTCGACCTTGCCGCCGGCAAGCCGCCGGAAATGCCCGCGCCGGCCAGCCCGGGTTTGCGGCCACTGTGTGTCATAGGCCGGCTTGAGGCGTGAACGGGAAAACAGATTCAGCACATCCATCAGGATCAGTTCCTGATGCTGCTCTTCATGCGCCAGCCCCAGCAGCACCAGATCGCGCAGCGTTTTGGCCTGTTCCGATTGCAGCAATTGCCCCATGAACGCGTCCACGTGCTCGCGATACGCCAGCACCTCTGCCTGCAGTGGCCGGGTCAGCAGGCCGCGTTGCGGGCGCGGGTGACGATCACCCAGCGCTTCATAATAAGAATTGAAGAGGTAACCGTAGTCCGGATCGAATTCCTGATAGTCCGGCCAGTTGGGCTTGAGCAGAAAGGTTTCAAAGAACCAGGTGACGTGGGCCAGATGCCATTTGGTCGGACTGGCGTCCGGCATGGCCTGCACCACCATGTCTTCCGGGTCCAGCTTGGCCGCCAGCGCAAGGCTTCTGGCCCGGGTTTCGCGATACCGCACCAGCAAGTCACAGGCTGCCGCCGCAGCCTCGTCATCCCGTGCCCAAACATCGCGGGAGTCACTGAAATCGCTCAGAAATACCATCGCTGCACCTTTGCTGTTGGAGTGGGGGCAATGCCGACACAGCTTAGGGTATAGACATTACAGCGGCATCGGAGGTGGACTGATTGTCGTGTAGGACCGCCCGTCCGGGCAGCAAAGGCAGGATATCGGCTGGGTATTACAGATGAAACGGGTGCTTGGCGCGAATCTTGTGGGTCTCGCCAGCCACCTGAAACTCAATGTTGCGCAGGGAAAAACGGCCCATGACGGCCTCGATGGTTTCGCGCTGGGGCTTTTCGCCCAACGGGAAATCCACAATGCGCCGCAGGGCGATGTCTTCTGGAAATTCGTTCTGGATCACGGCCTCAAGCACTAGCGAGTCCACGCGGGCCCAGGGCAGGTCTACGCCAAAATCATAGGAAAAAGCTTTCTCACCAAGCCAGGTTTGATAACGGATATGGAAATGATTCATTGATCATCCTCTGGATTAAGAGCGCGCAATGATTTCACAAGCAATCAAAAAACGTAAAGACAAGCCTGGTGCGAAAGTGTTCTACCGCACAGCATCGACAAGCGGCGTGACACAGGCATGACAGCGCGGCCAGCAGCATGCCGGCCTGGGTTTGAACCGTCTGTCAGACACGAACGCAGGGCGATACCGGAGGGTGCTGGCGACACCGGAAAAGGTGAGGATGAGGCGGGACGGCTTATTGCTGCTGCGGCGCGGCCGTCTGGGTGGCGGCTTCGTCCACGTAATGCACGTAGACATAGAAAATGCCGGATTTCACATCGCCCTCGTGCTTGCTGCAGGCGCTGTTGTAGGTTTCAGATTCCGGATGGTCTTTGCAGAATTTCGTGGCTTGATCCATGAATTGCGCCAGTTGATCCTGGCTGACGCCATGGCGCGGCGCATCGACATGAATGTAGGCGTTAAGCTCGACCAGACAGGTCAGCGGCGCCTGATCACAGGCATTGAGGCGATCAACATACTGGCCGGCGAACACCGGCGCGGCAAGGGACAGGAGCAGGGCACAGAACAACGCTTTCATCGCGGTCAAAACCAGAGCAAAAACCGGCCGTCAGCATAGCACGGCCGGCCCTCGGGCAGGCGCATTCCGTACTCAGTAACCCGCCTGCGCGGCGACTGCGGCCACAGCGTTCAGCACGGCGGCAGGCTGGTCATTCTGAATGTAATGCCCGGAGTTCACCGGCTGCGCCTTGCTGGCGCCGGTCAACACCAGCCAGTCGGCCTCTTCCTGATGCACTTGCTGCTCAAAACTGCCTTGTTCCATCAGATCGTAACGCGTGCGTACCAGTACGCGTACCGGTTTGCCCAGCGCGGGCGAACGGGCGATCTGATCCAGACATTTGTCCTGATCATCAAACTCTGGCCGCATGGCCGGGGTAAAGACGGTCAGCCGCATGCCTTTGAGCAAGCTGGCTTGCGTGCTGGACTGGGTCTGCATATTGCGCCAGTGATCCGGGTGGGTGGCATCAACCAGCACCAGGCCGGCGACTTCGTCCGGATACATGCGCGCGTACACGTACTGGTACATGCCGCCAATGGAATGCCCCACCAGCAGATAGGGTGGCGGCACTTGCGCGGCGCGCAGCAGGTCGTGCAGTTCAGCGGCAATGGTGCACGGATCTCGCGGCGTACTGGCGCTGCTACTGGAACCATATCCTGGCCGGTCATAGGCAAACACGCGGTAGTGCGCCGCCAGATCAGGGAACACCTTGCTCCACGCGCTGCGATCATCCCCCAGCCCCGACTGCAGCACGACCACGGGCTTGCCGGCGCCTGCCACCGTCCAGCCGATCTTGCCGCCGCTGGCCAGAGTTTGCTGTCCGCTATCCGGCATGGATGTACACGCCGCCAGGACCGTTACCGCCATACCCAGCCATACCAGTCGCACCATGACTTGCTCCGCGTTGTTGAGGCCCAGCCAGTATCGGCAACATGGATGAATCTGCCATGAAAACCGGTGTGGGCGCCGTCACGCGGCAGGCCAGACAACCCCACCTTCAGGGGAGTCAGCCACAGCGGGCGGGGTGCTACCATCAGGCGATCCGCCGTTATGACAACAACATAATTTACCCATGCCCGCCAGAGTCTGGCTGTTATTCACCCCGACCTTGTCGTCGACCCTGTCCGCCGTGGTTTGCGCGGCGCAGACGCACGTCAGCCCGCCCGGCACCTTGAGCTACCTGAGCCCCGTTTTGTACCTGCTGGCCTTGCTGGCGGCATTATGGGTCGTCTACCTGTGGCGACTGGGGCGAGTGGCCGGGCGCGGACAAGCGCCAACCACGCCTGACCCCGGCGCAGAACACCTGGCCGATTTGCCCGGCGTGTTGTTGCAACTGGGCGAAGCCATGGCGAGCATTCACGATCTGCCGTTTCATTTCACCCTGGGTGGCAGCAGCCATCTGAAGTTATTGCCCGGCATGCGTAGCGACAGCTACACGATTGTGCGAGAAGCGGTCATCCACGCATTCGGCCATGCCGGTGTCAGCCGGGTTCATCTGGACATTCATTTTGGCGCGTCCGCGCTCACCTTTGCCGTGCGCAATAATGGCAAGAGTATCGACGCCCACAGTGCCAACCCCGGCTTCAACCTGTGTACCCTGCATGATCGCACCGCACGCCTGGGTGGCACGCTGGAGGCCCGGCAGACCAGCGCGGGCGACAGCGCAATCGTACTCACCATTCCGGCACAACACGCTTATGTAAAACCGCCGCGGCAGATCAACTGGCGTGCCGCACTCAGGCGCGCCGGTTCTGCCGTTCAAGACCAGCGCCCGCCACGCTGACTTACCCGATGGCGGTCGGCATGCCTCTTGCAAGCGTCATGCCAGGGCATCGGCCCACCCACCCCGAAAGAGGTAGATTCATCCGTGCCAGGATGTTGATCTGACTGACACAATCACGGGCTATGGTAAGTGTTTGACGCGCGCGGACAGCGATTCGCGCCGTCTTGTTTCCCTTCGGGGACCAACTTGCTGGAGACCGCAACATGAGCACGTTTACCACGCGTGACGGCGTCGAGATCTATTACAAGGACTGGGGCCACGGCCAACCGGTTGTGTTCTGCCACGGCTGGCCGCTGAACGCGGATAGCTGGGAGTCGCAGATGATTTTCCTTGGCATGCACGGCTACCGGGTTATTGCCCATGACCGTCGCGGTCACGGCCGCTCCAGCCAGCCGTGGGACGGCAACGACATGGATCACTACGCTGATGATCTGGCACAGTTGCTTGATCTCCTCGACGTCAACAATGTCGCGCTGTTTGGTTTCTCGACCGGTGGCGGCGAGGTGGCCCGTTACATCGGCCGCCACGGCACGGCTCGTGTCGCCAAGGCCGGTTTGATCTCTGCCGTAACCCCGCTCATGCTCAAGACCGATACCAATCCGGGCGGCCTGCCGCTGGAAGTGTTCGACGGCTTGCGCGCCGCGCAACTGGCTGATCGCGCCCAGTTTTATCGCGACGTCCCGACAGGCCCGTTCTTCGGCTTTAATCGTCCGGGCGCCAAAGTGTCGCAAGGCATGATTGAAAACTGGTGGCTGCAAGGCATGATGGGCGGCCACAAAAACACCTACGACAGCATCAAGGCCTTCTCTGAGACTGATTTCCGTGAGGATCTGAAGAAATTCACCATCCCGACCCTGATCGTGCACGGCAGTGACGACCAGGTGGTGCCGATTGACGCCGCCGGCCGCGCCGCGGCCAAGCTGATCCCGCATGCCCAGCTGCTGGTGTATGAAGGCGCGCCACACGGGCTGACCGACACCCATAAAGAGCGCCTGAACAACGACTTGCTCGATTTCATCCGCGGTTAAGCTGCGTGCGATCATGAAAAAGCCCGCCATCAGCGGGCTTTTTTCTTTGTCGGCGGCAACCCGGGGCCGCCGACCATCGACATCAGCACGGCATTCAGCAAGCGGGATCTTCAGGCGCGGCTGACTAGCGGTGAACCGGTATCGTTTCCGGCCAGAAAACAGGCACATAAACCCCACGCATCAGGGCCGGCTGCGCCATTGCATTTGCGGCAAATGGCGCCGTGGCATCGTTATAAACCGCATTAAAAACAAACAACAAGCTCTTGATATCAATGAAAACTGACAATGGATCACGTCAGCCCGATGACGCTGACCACAATTTGTCTTTTGAATAAATACCCGGTTCACGCTAATTACCGCACCCCAATGGGGCAGTAGCATGCAACGCGATGATTTTTGCGGGAAAGTGCGGTGAAAACCGGCAAACAGGATCACGATCAGTACGGAGTGCGGGCGCACTGGAAGGCCATGGTGGTTGTGGTGTGCCTGGCGCTGTTTTATTGCAGCCATTTCGTCAAAAACTATCTGTTCAGCGAATGGTGGTTCAGCGAGCGTCCGGCGCTGGCTGAGGTGGTCGCTTTCCAGCAGCGTGATGGCGACATCCCGGCTTTGTTGCTTCTGGATGCCGGCAGCCAGTCCGGCATGTTGCACATTGCCGATACCTCGCGCCGCCACACCATCAGCACGCCGGTCAGCATTGTTCAGGGGCCGTCGGGCGCGGCGTCCTTTCGCATTACCGGCAATGGCCTTGGCTTTACCCTGATTGCCGACAGCGCCGGCCCGCATTATTACACCTGCCGTGAATGCACCATGCATATGGGCCGGGCCCGGCTGCCTGTCCTGTGGGAAGCGATTCCGGCCGCCAGGCACTGACGCCATTCATGTATCTGGCTCATAAGAGCTAGCGGACTTTTGCTCTTAATTGCATGACCGGCCCGGACTACCATGGTCGTCCATCCCATCGTGCAAGTCAGGAGCCGCCATGTCCACCGAACCCACCCAAGCCCGCAAGTCTTTTGGCGATACCGCGCCCAAGCTGGCCGAACTGACGGACAAAGTCCTGTTCGGCGACGTCTGGGCGCGCCCGGGTTTGTCCCCGCGTGATCGCAGCCTGATCACCGTTACCACGCTGGCCGCCCTTTATCGCACCAACGAGTTGCCATTCCATATTGGCCGTGCGCTGGAAAACGGCGTCACGCGCGATGAAATCATCGAACTCATTACCCATCTTGCGTTCTACGCCGGCTGGCCCAACGCCATGACGGCGATGAACATTGCCAGAACCGTCTTCGCTGAACGCGGCCTTTGAGACTGAACTCATCCGGAGGACTTATGGATTATCGATATCTGGGGCGCAGCGCCCTGCAAGTCTCGCCGCTGTGTCTGGGCGCCATGATGTTTGGTGGTGAGACCGACGAGGCCACTGCGCGCCGCATCATTGCCAAGGCCGGCGAGCAAGGCATCAACTTCATTGATACCGCCGACGTGTACCACGCCGGGCGCTCCGAAGAGATTGTCGGGCGGGCAGTGGCGGATCAGCGTGACGACTGGGTCATTGCCACCAAGTTTGGTTTTCCGGGCGGGCACGGGCCCAATCAGCACGGCCAGTCACGCAAATGGATCATGCAATCGGTAGAAAACAGCCTGAAACGGCTAGGCACCGATTACATCGACATTCTGTATTTTCACCGGGCGTTGCCGGGTGTGCCGCTGGAAGAAGGCGTGCGCGCCGTGGCAGACCTTATCCGCCAGGGCAAGGTGCGCTATTTCGGGGTGTCCAATTTCAAAGGCTGGCGCATTGCCGAGATCGCGCGCCTTGCGGACCAGATGGGCATAGACCGGCCGGTGGCCAGCGAGCCGCTGTACAACCTGGTGGACCGTACCGCCGAAGTGGAACAACTACCCGCCGCGGCGCATTACGGGCTGGGCGTGGTGTCGTACAGCCCGCTGGCGCGCGGCGTACTGAGCGGCAAATATGCGCCCGACACCGCGCCGCCGGCAGATAGCCGGGCAGGGCGTGGCGACCGGCGCATTCAGCAGACCGAATGGCGCCCGGAATCATTGCAGATCGCCCAGACCATTGCCGCGCACGCCGCCGCGCGTGGCACGACATCCATCGGCTTTGCGCTGGCGTGGGTGCTGAACAATCGGCACGTCAGCGCCACCATTGCCGGCCCGCGCACTGAAGCGCAATGGGATAGCTATATGGATGCCCTGAGTTTCAAGCTCAATGCCGAAGATGAACAACTGGTCGATAGCCTGGTGCCGCCGGGCCACGCTTCCACGCCGGGGTACACCGATCCGGGTTATCCGGTAGAAGGGCGTGTGGCCAGATAGTGCGCAAGCGCAGGGCGGTGTGGCCGCCTTGCCTTAGCTCAGCTCGATCTTGATCCAGTCTTTGCTGGTGGCGTCCCAGTACTTGTAGGCGTAGCCGGCCTGGGCACTGAGATCGCGAATCTTGACGCGCGAGGCACCCGCAGCGATGCGGGTGCGTGCGACTGCATCGGCCTCGGTTTCGGTGTCGTGCAGGGTGATGCCGTGATTTTCTGCAATCAGGGCAAACAGGGGATATTTGAGGAAGTGGTTCATCACAGGCTACCTTTATGCCCGGTTGCATTCCAGGTGCAAACCGGGGGCTCATGTCATCTGACAGTCGGGTGTTTACTCCAGATTATTTTTCTTTGTTTGTAAGTAATTGGCTGAAAGCAAACTCTTGAAATCGAGTATACACAAGCACTTATGCCAATAGAATGTAAGTTAATTATCTACCGATGAACGGAAATAATTATTTAACATATTTTTTCTGACAAAAATGGCGGGGCCAGTCCGGTGCCGCGCAAACCGCCCAACACAGCCGTTTTGCACTGGAAACGGCCCGGCCGGTTGCGCATAATAAAAGCCGTTTCATGAAAAAGATGCATCAATGGCCAAGGACAATTACAGTGATCTCCTGGCGTTTCTGGCCGTCGCCAAAGCCCGCAGCTTTACCCGCGCCGCCGCGCAACTGGGCGTTTCGCAATCCGCGCTCAGCCACACCATCCGCAACCTGGAAACCCGGCTTGGTTTAAGACTGCTGACGCGAACCACCCGCAGCGTCGCACCGACAGAGGCAGGCGAGCATCTGCTGCAGACCCTTGGGCCGCGTTTTGAAGAGATAGACCTGGAACTGGCGGCACTTAGCAACCTGCGCGACCAGCCCGCTGGCCACATCCGCATCACCGCCACGGATTACGTCACCCGCACCTTGCTCTGGCCCAGGCTGGCCCCGTTACTGGCGCAATACCCGGATCTGAGCCTGGAAATCATCAATGACTACGGGCTGTCTGATATCGTGGCGGAGCGCTACGACATTGGCGTACGTCTGGGCAATCAGGTGGCGCGTGACATGATTGCCGTGCGCATCAGCCCGGATCAGCGCATGACCATTGTGGGCTCGCCCGATTACCTGGCCCGGCGCGGCATGCCGGATACGCCGCAAGCACTGATCGAGCACAATTGCATCAACCTGCGCCTGCCCACGCACGGCGGCACGTACGCATGGGAACTGGCCAGGGAAGGACACACCTTGCAGGTGCGGGTAGAGGGGCAAACCACGTTCAATGGCAGTTACCAGATGCTGGACGCCGCACTAAGCGGCATGGGTCTGGCTTACCTGCCAGAAGAGATGGCCGCACCGTTCGTGGCGGCCGGCCAGTTACGCTGGGTACTGTCGCAATGGCACCCGCATTTCCCCGGGCATCATGCTTACTACCAGGGCCGGCGCCAGTTTTCGCGCGCTTTGTCTTTGGTGATCGATACGCTGAGATACCCGCAGCACACCACCTGATCAGCCCTGACCCACTTCAAACCAGCCCGTTTTGCAGTGCATATATGGCACGAACGCGTCAGCAGGGTATTTGTGCCTGAATTCTGCTCCGTCAGTCGTTTCCTTACCCGGCACCAACCCTCTGTTTAACAAGCGCATTTGTGTTGCGCCGCAACGCCGGATACAAATCCGCAACCGGCACCCCATGACCCCAAAAGGGCAAAACCCTTTACCCATGCGGGTTGTGGTCACCATCCCGCAACAATCCCGCCCAACAAACCCGACACATCATCACGCGCATCTCGCCTGGTTCCACCGGCCAGCGGCTCAAAACGCACTTCACCTTTTCGGATTGCGGTTCGTTTGCTTTTTTAAATAGAAAGAAAAAGGAAAGTGAAAAAAATCTTCGGGAAATTATTTGCTAATAAAGGAAGCGCCATGGGCAGGGAAAAACCTTCAAGGCTCAGCAGTCTGCTGCGCCTGTTTTGCTGTGTCTTGCTGGCCGTAACGGCCACCTTCGCCAAGGCGCAAGTCACCACCTATCACTACGACAATGGCCGCACCGGTGCCACGCTGGGTGAAACCGTACTCAACACGTCCAACGTCAACAGCAGTAGTTTCGGCATGCTGTTCTCACTGCCCGTAGATGGCCAGATTTATGCGCAGCCACTGTATATGTCCGGCGTATCCATGGGCGCGCTGGGCATGCATAACGTGGTGTATATCGTCACCGAGAAAAATTCGGTGTACGCCTATGACGCTGACGCACCGGGCAACCCGCTCTGGCATGTCAATCTGGGCACCCCCATGTCGGCCTCGGTGTGCTGCGCACAGCGTGACCTGTACCCGTACATCGGCATTACTAGCACCCCGGTCATCGACCCGAACACCAATACAATCTATGTTGTGGCTGAAAGCTACGAAAACAGCGTGACGTATTTCCGGCTGCATGCACTGGATATCGCCACCGGCGCCGACAAAGTACCTGCCGTTGTCATTCAGGGTAGCGTGCCGGGCACCAGTAGCGATGCCGTCGGCGGCGTGGTCAGCTTCAAAGCCATCCAGCACTGGCAGCGCCCCGGACTGTTGCTCTCCAAGGGCAACATCTGGATCACTTTTGGCTCACACCAGGACACCGATCCGTATCACGGCTGGGTATTTACCTACGACGCCGCCACGCTGGCCCGGACCGGCATTTTCTGCGTATCGCCCAATGAAGGGGAAAGCGGCATCTGGCAAGGCGGCGTCGGTGCCACTGCCGATGACGACGGCAACGTTTATCTGGAAACCGGCAACGGCGACTTCAACGCCAGCAGCGGCGGTATTGATTACGGCGACAGCATTATCAAGCTGAGCCTGGGCGCAAACGGCATCACGCTCACAGACTATTTCACCCCGGCCACCCAGGACGAAGACAATGTGCACGACTGGGATCTGGGTAGCAGCGGCATTTTACTGATCCCCGGCACCCATCTGGGCGTCGCCGGCGCCAAAGACGGCAAGATTTATGTATTTGATACGGCTAATCTGAGCCACTACCACGCAACGGGCGACCAACTCCACCAGGAATGGCAGGCCACTTATGCCTACTCCGGCTCGGAAGCGGGCGGTTTCTGGGGCGGCAACTACATCTGGTACAACAACACGCTGTTTGGCTACGGCGAACGCGACGTACTCAAGACATTCCCGTTTAATGGCACCACCTTTGCCACCACGCCATCGGCACAGGGCACCATTGCACCGCTCTCGGCCATCAGTAACGACCCGTCGATTTCCATTTCCGCCAACGGCACCACGCCAGGCACAGCCATTCTGTGGGCCACGTTCTCTGCCTCCGGCATCGCCAACGGCAGTGCGCAACCGGGCATTTTCTATGCCTTTGATGCGGCCAACCCGGGCACCATGCTCTGGAGCAGCAACCAGAACGCCGCGCGCGATGCCATGGGCAGCTGGGCCAAGTGGGTGCCGCCCATTGTCGTGAGCGGCAAGGTTTACCTGCCCACCTTTGACAACACCGTACATGTCTACGGCTTGCTGGCACCCACGGGCAGCGGCGGCACCCTGATGGGGTCCAGCACCAGCGCGGTGACCAACGCCAACCTGACCACTGAAGGCAATACCGACTGGATTCACTGGGGAGACGGAACGACCAACCGCAAAACAGGCGTCACCCCGGTCATCAGCGATTACAGCATTGTCGGCGCCGGCCCGGCGGTGGCATACAACAACGATCTGCGCCCGCTGAGCTGGACCGATGGTTCACCCACCTTGACCGCCACCGCCAATACCAACGGCGTGTACGTCAACAAGGTCAATAACGGCTTTTCCTTTACCGCACCGGCCGACAGCACGCAGCGCACGCTGGTGGTTCACGTCGACGGCTACCAGACTGCCGGCACACTGACAGCCCACCTGTCTGATGGCTCCGCCCCGGATTTTGTCGACACCACGCCGCTGGGTACCGGCCAGTTTGACCGCAACTACACGCTGACTTACAGCGCAGGCACGGCCGGGCAATATCTGACCGTCAAATGGGTGGCTTCGTCCGGCACCGGCAACGTCGCCGTGAGCGCCGCAGCGCTGTCGACTGCATCCATCAACCTTGCCGCCAGCGCCGGCACGCCGCAAACGACCATTGTCGGCACCGCCTTTGCCACCGCCTTGCAAGTGCTGGTCAAAGACAGCAGCAACCAGCCGCTCAGTGGCGCCACGGTGACATTTACCGCGCCGGCAACCGGGGCATCGGCCAGTTTTAGCGGGTCCGCCACGGCCACCGCAGTGACCAATGCCAGTGGCATCGCCACTGCGCCCAAGCTGACAGCCAACAACACCACGGGTAGCTACACCGTGCTGGCCAGCACCTCTGGCACAACCGGCACGGCCAGCTTCAGCCTGACCAACGCCGCCAGCTCCGGCAGCATGACTGTCAACGCAGGCACGCCACAATCCGCCACCATCAACACCGCCTTCCCGGATGCACTGCAGGTCACCGTGAAGGATGGCGCCAACCAGGTAGTGAGCGGGGCGAGCGTGACCTTTACCGCGCCCGCCAGTGGCGCCAGCGGCAGTTTTGGCGGCTCAGCCACTGCCACCGTCACCACCAACGCCAGCGGGGTGGCAACAGCGCCGACACTGACGGCCAACGGCGTTGCCGGTAGTTACACCGTGTCGGCCAGCACCAGTGGCGTCAATAGCCCGATCACATTCAGCCTGACCAACATTGCCACCTCCAGCAGCGGCAGCAGCCTGCTTAACGGCAATGGCGATAGCGCCGCCACATCAACCAGCCTGACCACGGAAGGGGTGCTGGACTGGGTGCACTGGGGCGAGGCCAGCCTGAACCGCAAGAGCGGCGTCACCGCGCAGATTTCCACCTACACGGTAGTGGGCACGGGCACGGTAACGCGCTACGCCAACGACCCCAGGCTGCTGAGCTGGACTGACGGCACACCCACTGCGGCAGGCAGCAATGGCGATGGCGTGTATATCAGTGGCACCAACAACGGCTTCAGCTTTACCGCACCGGCCGACACGACCACCCGCACACTGGTCATCCATGTAGGCGGCTGGAACAGCGGCGGCACACTGACGGCACATGTGTCTGACGGCACCGTGACAGACTTTGTTGATGTCACGCCCTCAACCAACGGCCAGTACGATCGTAACTACAAACTCAGCTACAAGGCAGGCTCTGCCGCGCAAACCCTGACGGTGAAATGGGTCATGACGGCAGGCACCGGCAACGTCACCCTCAATGGCGCAGCGCTGGCGCAACAAGCCACGCTCGTTGCCAATAGCGGCACGCCACAAAGTGCCGCCATCAATGCCACCTTCACCAACACCTTGCAGGCCAAAGTAACCAGCGGCGACGGCAAGGCGCAAAGCGGGGTGAGTGTCACCTTCACCGCGCCAGCCAGTGGCGCCAGTGCCAGCTTTAACGGCGCAAACGCGATTACGGTCGTGACCGACGCCAATGGCCTTGCCACCACGCCACAACCCGTCGCCAACGGCCAGACCGGTGCTTACACCGTCACGGCCACCGCCAGTGGCATTGCGACGACCGCCAGCTTCAGCCTGACCAACACCGCAGCAAGCTCTGGCAGTGGTGCGCTCAGTGGCGCTGGCAACAGCAATGCCACGCTCTCCAATCTGACCACCGAAGGGGTGCTGGACTGGGTGCATTGGGGTGACACCAATCTGAACCGCAAGACGGGTGTGACGGCACAAATCAGCACATACACCGCCGTGGGCAGCGGCACAGTGACGCGTTACAACAACGACCCCAGAGCGCTGAGCTGGACTGATGGCACGCCGACCGCAACGGGCAGCAATGGCGACGGGGTGTATATCAGCGGCACCAACAATGGCTTCAGCATTACCGCACCGGCCGATACCACCAGCCGCATTCTGGTTGTGCATGTGGGCGGCTGGAACAGCGGCGGCAAGCTGACTGCGCACTTGTCAGATGGTTCGGCAGCCGACTTTGTCGACACCACAACCACCGTCACCGGTCAGTACGACCGCAACTACACACTGACCTACAAGGCAGGCTCCGCCACGCAGACGCTGACGGTGAAATGGGTCATGGCATCGGGCACCGGCAACGTCACCCTGAATGGCGCAGGCCTGTCGAATCAGCCCTTGATCTACGCCAATAGTGGCACCGCGCAAAGCACTGCCGTCAACACCACGTTCGGCAACGGTTTGCAGGCGCTCGTGACGGACTCCAATGGCAAAGTGCAAAACGGGATCAGCGTCACCTTTACCGCGCCCGCCAGTGGCGCCAGCGCCAGCTTTGGCGGAAAGAGTGTCGTTACCCTCGTGACTGATGCCAACGGACTGGCGACCACCGCACAGCCGCTGGCCAACACCCAGTCTGGCAGCTACGTGGTGACAGCCACCACAGCGGGCGCTACTACGCCGGCCAGCTACAGCCTGACCAATACGGCCGCCACCGCAGGCACGCTGACCGGCAGCAGTAACAGTGCCACCACCACTTTCAACCTGACCACTGAGGGCATGACTGACTGGTCGCACTGGGGCGAGGCCACGCTGATCAAGAAGTCCGGCGGCACCGGGCAGATTGGCACGTATCAGGTTGTGGGTTCGGGCACCAACACGCTTTATACCGATGACCTGAGAGCCTTGAGCTGGAGTGACGGCACACCCACGGCCAGCGCCACCACCAACCACGACGGGGTCTATGTCGCGGGCACCGGCAACGGTTATTCAATCAGCGTTCCGGCCAGCACGACGGCACACACACTGGTGGTGCACGTGGGCGGCTGGAAGAGCGGCGGCAAGCTCACCGCCCACCTGGCGGACGGCTCTGCCGCTGACTTCACCGACACCACCCCGACCAGCACTGGCCAGTATGATCGCACTTACACACTCAATTACACGGCCAGCGGCACTACCACGCTGACGGTCACCTGGGTGATGGTATCCGGCACGGGCAATGTCACCTTGAGCGGGGCGGCGTTGCAGTAGGGCGGCAATACAAAACAGAACGGGCGATGCTGTGATGGCATCGCCCGTTTTTTTTCACTGATTGTGCGTTACCCCGAATTCCCGGGCGCCTCCGCCTTGGCGCCTGGTTGTTCACCCGCGCCTTTCAGCCGCGTCACCCGCCCCAGCAGATCAAACCAGAAGGGCGCGCCAAACAAGGCGGAGGTCGCTGTCACCATCCAGCCCAGAATGCGGATCAGCCAGTCAGGCGTGGTATCGCTGGACGGAAACCGGTCCGGCCAGCCCAGTGGCAGCGCATCCAGCACATCGCCAAGCGGTTTTTGCTGAGCATCGGCAATCAGCTGATATTGCTCGGCCGACAGCGGGTGCTGCCACAGCGATTTGAACAAATGAAAGAAATCGATATTGAAAAACACGGCCACCGCCAGTGCAATCACAAACGTCCAGAGCTGCACCTTGCGTTTATAGTCACCAGAAATCCGGTCCATGCTGTTATTGAACCAGCGCACCAGCTCATCACGCACTTTGGCTGTCTCTGACTGCGTACGCGTGGCCACACCCAGCAAAAACGCCTTCAATTGCGGATCAGCAATCCCGTTTTCCACCTTGGCAGAGAGGGTTTCGCCGGGCAATTGCTGAACCAGCTCCAGCAGGGCATCGGCAAACTGCAGCGGCTCTATATAAGAAGGCTTGATATGGATGTCTGCCAGGCCTTTTGCCCGCCCATCACCCCGCGGATTGACCAGCGCATGGTTGTAGAGCCCCAGCAAAATATCGGCTGAGGTCTTTTTGCCGTCGGCAGCGGGCGCATCCAGATGCGCGTTAAGCACGCGTCCCAGGCCATGGAACAGCTCATTGGCGCGCCTGCCCAGAAACGACGCCAGCGCCTCGTTGATTGAACTCGTCAGCAAAGCGACCATGGCAAAACAGGCCACAATGCCGGTGATGGTTTCAAGCACCACGCTGTTGAACATGGGATTCTCCAGAATGATTGCCGCCTGATTCAGGCGCTCAAGCCGCCCAGCACCTCTGCCGCCAGTCGTGCCAGATTTTGTTCATTGGCCGGCACAACAATCGGCGCCAGACGCTCGCCAATGCGTGCATCCTCAAACGCTTGCTGCCAGGTTGCCGTGCAGCCACCCGGCACGGCAACCAGCGTCACCGTCAGCCGGTAGCGGGGCTGCGAAACATGGTGGACCACGAAACGGGAGGGCGCCTCGATCTCTTCAAACACCGCTTCATTAGGGTATTGATGTCCGTCCGGTCCGTGCATGGTCAGCACCCAGCGCCCACCCGGCACCAGATCGCACTCGCTGAACGTATTGGAAAACCCGTCCGGACCCCACCAGCGCGCCAGGCGCACCGGGTCACACATGGCGGCAAAGACCTGCTCCGGCGAGGCCGGAATTTCACGCGAAGTGGTGTAGGTGGTCATGAATATCTTCCTGACGATGGCGGCGGGGCAATCATAGCGCAAACAATGACAAATAAATCACGAGCCGCTGACCGTTGCTGTCAATGGCCGGGCAGGGCGGCCATTCACGGGCCGGCCGGCAGCCATTACCGAGAAACCCGGAATAAGCACGCAAAAACCCGGATAATGGCGGCCAGGTCTATTTGAATATCGCTCTGGATTTATCCCATGGAAATTAAGGTCAACTTTCTCGACAAGCTTCGCCTGGAAGCGAAGTTCGATGACTTCACCGTCATCGCCGATCAGCCCATCCGCTACAAGGGCGATGGCTCGGCGCCTGGCCCGTTTGATTACTTTCTGGCGTCCTCGGCGTTGTGCGCGGCTTATTTCGTGAAGTTGTACTGTTCCACCCGCAATATCCCGACAGAGAACATCCGGCTTTCGCAAAACAACATTGTTGATCCGGAAAACCGCTATCAGCAGATTTTCAAAATCCAGGTTGAGTTGCCGGCAGATATCTCGGCCAAAGACCGCGAAGGCATCTTGCGCTCGATTGATCGCTGCACCGTCAAGAAAGTCGTGCAGGCCGGCCCCGAGTTTGTCATTGAAGAAGTCGACAATCTGGACGCCGACGCCCAGGCATTGCTCACGCTGAACCCGTCGACCGATGCGGCCACGTATATCCCCGGCAAAGACCTGCCGCTGGAACAAACCATTGCCAATATGTCGGGCATTCTGGCCGACCTTGGCATCAAGATTGAAATCGCCTCCTGGCGCAATATCGTGCCCAACGTCTGGTCGCTGCACATCCGCGATGCGCACTCGCCCATGTGCTTTACCAACGGCAAGGGCAGCACCAAGGAAAGCGCGCTGGCCTCGGCCCTGGGCGAGTACCTTGAGCGCCTGAACTGCAACCATTTTTATGCCGGCAGCTTCTGGGGCGAAGACATCGCCAATGCGCCGTTTGTGCATTACCCGGACGAGCGCTGGTTCAAGCCCGGCCCCAAAGGCGCGCTGCCGGCCGAGATCCTGGATGAACACTGCCTGCCCATTTACAACCCGGATGGCGAGTTGCTGGGCACACACCTGTACGACACCAACTCCGGCAATACCGAGCGCGGCATCTGTTCGCTACCTTTCGTGCGCCAGTCTGACGGCAAGGTGGTTTATTTCCCGTCCAACCTCGTAGAAAACCTGTTCGTCAGCAACGGCATGAGCGCCGGCAATACGCTGGCCGAAGCCCAGGTGCAATGCCTGTCCGAGATTTTTGAGCGCGCCGTCAAACGCGAAATCCTGGAAGGCGAAATTGTGTTGCCGGACGTGCCGCAAGAAGTCCTGGCCAAATACCCGCGCATTCAGGCCGGCATTGCGGGTCTGGAAGAGCAGGGCTTCCCGGTGCTGGTGAAAGACGCATCGCTGGGCGGCAAGTACCCGTTGATGTGCGTCACCTTGATGAACCCGCGCACCGGCGGCGTGTTTGCCTCGTTCGGCGCGCACCCCAGCTTTGAAGTGGCGCTGGAACGCAGCCTGACCGAACTGTTGCAAGGCCGCAGTTTTGAAGGCCTGAACGATCTGCCCGCGCCCACGTTTGAAAGCCAGGCCGTGACAGAACCCAACAATTTCGTCGAACACTTTGTGGATTCAAGCGGCATCGTGTCCTGGCGGTTTTTCAGCAGCAAGGCCGATTACCCGTTTGTGGAATGGGATTTCTCCGGCCACGGCGAAAACTCCAACGCCCAGGAAGCCGCAGCCTTGTTCGGCATCCTCAAAGACATGGGCAAAGAAGCCTATGTGGCGGTGTATGAGCAACTGGGCGCGACAGCCTGCCGCATCCTGGTGCCTGGCTACTCGGAAATCTACCCGATTGAAGACCTGGTCTGGGACAACACCAACATCGCGCTCTGGTTCCGCGCAGACATCCTGAACCTGCATCGCCTGGACGACGCCAGCCTGGAAAAACTGCTGGCCCGCCTGGATAACAGCGAACGCGACGACTACACCGACATCGCCAGCCTGATCGGCATTGAATTTGACGAAAACACCGTCTGGGGCCAGCTCACCGTACTGGAACTGAAGCTGCTGATCCACCTGGCCTTGCAGCAGTTTGAAGACGCGCTGGATCTGGTGGGCGCCTTCTTGCAGTACAACGACAACACGCTCGATCGCGGCCTGTTCTATCAGGCGCTCAAGGCCGTGCTGGAAATTGAACTGGATGACGAACTGGAACTGGATCACTACGTCGCCAACTTCCGCCGCATGTTTGGCGATGCGCGCATGGATGCCGTATTGGGTTCGGTAGATGGCAGCGTGCGTTTTTACGGCCTGACACCGACCAGCATGAAGCTGGAAGGGCTTGACCGCCATCAGCGCCTGATTGATAGCTACCAGAAACTGCACGTGGCC
Source organism: Silvimonas iriomotensis (assembly GCF_014645535.1). Classification (NCBI taxonomy): domain Bacteria; kingdom Pseudomonadati; phylum Pseudomonadota; class Betaproteobacteria; order Neisseriales; family Chitinibacteraceae; genus Silvimonas; species Silvimonas iriomotensis. Next base: position 921,491 of record NZ_BMLX01000001.1, on the reverse strand, counting down.
CGCGCCAAAGCCGCCAGCAAATAAACCGTGCGACACATACCGCGCCTGGCAACCCGTTCGCCAGGCGCGGTTCACGCGAAAAAAACATATACACCGGCTTGTATAAAAGGAACGAAGCAACCTAAATTCAGATCACTCGCCAAACCTTTGCGCAGACTGGCCAGAACCACTGTTTCACCAGGGCCCGGCGCCAATCAGATGGGTGCATCATGAATAAAAAGTGGATAACGCCAATCGTTCTGGCCGCGCTGGTCTGGCTACCATCCCACAGCGCACAAGCCCAAACCAGCACCCCGAAAAGCAAACGCACCGCCATCGCCGCCTGGACGCAGGAAGGGCTACAACCGGTATCCGCACAGGGTTTTGACCTCGTCTACGCCAAACCCGGCACCAGCCTGACCGGCTATCACAACATCTTGCTGAGCCCCATTCCGGCATCGTTTCGCAGCGGTTGGGAGAAAAGATCCGCCACTGGCTCGCAGCTTCCCAACAGAACCAAAGACATCCAGGCCATCAAAGACCAGTTGGCAGATGCCATCCGCCAGGAATTCACCCGGCAACTGACCGCAGGCGGCTACACGCTGGTCGACGCAGCAGGCGAGGGCGTGCTGACGGTCAACCTGGCCGTAGTGAACCTGGATATTGCCGCCCCCAACATCCCCAGCGCTGGCCGAACCAAAACCTACGCCACATCGGCCGGCGAAATGTCGCTGGTTGCAGACCTGCGCGACAGCCAGACGGGCGAAGTCCTTATGCGGATTTACGACCACCACACCGACCGCGAAACCTTCAAACCCGAGAAAATCACCAGCGTCGACAACGCCGCCGCCGTCGAGGACGCAGCCAGCACCTGGGCCGCCGCATTACGTCAGACACTGGGCCAACCCGCCACCCACAACCCCTGACTCGTCCCAGGCGCCCATCCCACACCCATGCAAAGAATCTGGAAGCGTTACATGCAGATGCTCGAACAAGACGTCTGCACGCGTGTTTTTGACAACGTCAAAAACCTGCTGGTCTGCTCACTGCTGTTCGCCGCCGGCACCGACGCGCTGCGCGGACACCACCAACTTCTCCTCGGCATGGCCGCATCCAGCGTCCTCGGCGGCGGGCTCATCGCCGTCTCCACCGTCCTGATGTTCCTGAACGTCAGCGACGGCATCCGCCGACTGGCCAAACTGCGCCACCACCTGTTGCTGCAAATCCTGCTCTGCGCCGCATACCTGATCATCGCAGAGCGGCTGGTGGAGATTGTGTGGGGGTTTCGGTCGTTTTGAGGCTGGCCGGATCTTCTTTGGTTACTGTGATGCTGAAATCGGAAAGGGCACGTACCACGACTCAGCGAAACGCAAAGCCGCGCAAGAGCGTGAGGCCGCCAACGAGGAAGCAGCGAAGGTAGTAGCCAATGGCGAAGGGGCGTAAACCACGGGTGGCCGGGGCTCCGGCCTCACCACAAGTCAGCCGGGCAAACAAGGCGGATATCCGGGCCATTCTCGGGGCGTCTGGCTCGGGTAAAACCACCTACGTCATGCAACAGTTACGCAAGGACCGGCCTGACCGGCTGTTGATTTGGGATACCAAGGGCGAGTTTTCGCAAGAGGGTTACGCGGCGCCGGTTCGGTCGATTTCTGAACTGGTGGCCGCCGTGCGCAAGTCGGAAAAATGGAAACTGGCCCTGATCCCGTATGGTACGCCCAACGAGCGGCGCAAACTGTTCGACATGTTTGCCGCGCTGGCGTTTGCGGCAGGGCGCTGCACGGTGGTTGCTGAGGAGATATCTGGCATACTGTTTCTCTATGGCGTCGCTAATTAACCCCTGATCTCTCCCCTCAGTATGCGCGACAAAATCAGCCATTTCCCGGAATGAATTCTGCTTTCCTGCATAAGGTCGGAGCTTCGACAGTAAACCTTCAAATGCATTTTCATCGAAATCCCCCGATTGAATGCAGTTAAGCAATTTTTGAGCGTTGACCTTGTCATTGCCTTTGATTTTTTGTTGTCGCATTAAACTCTTCCCGACGAATGGTTGGGTGGGTGGTTGACGAGTGTAACACCCCTCTCTGGCGGGGGTTTTACGCCCCTTTGCCGGGCGTTTCTTTTTTGCCGATTCTTCGGGCTTGCAAGTTGTGTCTCACACATCAACCAAGCCCAAGGGAGGGCAAACAATGAATTCGTATCTCAAAACTGCACTGGTGGCGATTGTTGCCGTTGCTGTTGTCATGCGCGTTGACCCGCTGAAAAAGGTCGTGATCGGCGGCTAAGCAGGAAACAACTGAGCTTTATGAACGTGGCGCCGGGTGTTACCGCAACGGTAGCGTTGCCGCTCGGGCCGACTTATGAACGCTGGATTTTCAAATTTGGCGGCACCACGCTCAACAAGACACACCTGACCGATATTCGCCTGCGGGTGAATGGTCGCGTCATCCATCAGTGCAGCGGCGCCGATCTGGAAAGCCCCTCACGAGCACATTGTCTTTAAGTTCGCATAATGTATATTATGTTAAGTTACATTAAGCGTCTGATCAGAACCATCAGGAATTTGGCAACCGTCAAAACGCACAGTCACCCCGCCCCTTAACCTTAGCCAGCATAGAAACTTAATCAGGCACCTGCCCAGGCAACACGCAGCGTGCAGCCGAATCCTGGCCCGGGTGCACTGGTCCGGGCCACCCTCCCGCCCAGCCCGCGGCTTGTAAACCGAAAAACACAGATCGTGTGACGTGATCCTACAGGCCCGATTCGCGCCGCTCGCTCCACTCCAGCGCGGTGCGTTCAAGGTGCTCCAGAAACACCGCCGCAACCGGGGAAAGTTTTTTGCCGCGCGGATAAAGCGTAAACCAGTGCGACTGGAGCGGAAAACCGGCTACATCCAGTATGGTCAGTTGCTCGTCTGCCGGGCGCGCAGGCAGCGCGTGGCGCGAAATCACGGCAAGGCCAAGGCCGCCGGCAACGGCTTGCTTGATCGCCTCGTTGCTGCCCAATTCAAGTCTGACTTGCGGCACGAAGGCGGCGCGGGAGAAAAACGCGTCGCAGGCCAGCCGTGTACCGGAGCCGCGCTCCCGCAGGATGAAACGCTCGGCCGACAGGTCTGCAAGTTGTAGTTGGCGTCCTTTCATGGCGTGGCCGTCGGCGGCAATCAGGACCAGCGGATTGGGCAGGAACGCGTGCTGCTCAAGGTCCAGGTTTTCTGGCGGCATGGACATGATGTACAGATCGTCGCGGTTCTCGCGCAGGCGGGCGACGACGCCATCGCGATTCAGAATCTCAAGCGCAATTTCGATGTTCGGGTGTTCTGTACAAAAGTCGCCCAGCAGCCGCGGCACAAAATACTTCGCGGTACTCACCAGCGCCACCCGTAAACGCCCCTGCTCCAGCCCCTTCATGGCATTGAGGGTTTGCTCGAATGCCAGCCACTCTTCAAGCATCGACCGGGCGGTTTCTGCCAGCGCCTCGCCGGCGGCGGTCAGGAAAATGCGTTTGCCGATTTGTTCGTAAAGCGGCAAACCCGCGGCCTCGGTCAGCTCACGCAGCTGCATTGATACTGTCGGCTGCGTGACGTGGCAGGCCTCTGCGGCGGCGGTGACGCTACCGCGCTCGGCCAGCGCCAGAAAAAGGCGCAACTGGCGAAAAGTGGCATTCATAGATATTTATCGATCAATATCATCGTAAATATCGATTATTGCTTATTTTCTTGCGTTAGTACTATCTCGACCCAGTGCAATCGCTGCAAAGCTGGAGATGACTCACCATGAAAACGCATACCTCTGAAACCCAGGCCACCGTCACCCCGGCACTCGCCCTGCAATTTCTCAAGGAAGGCAACGCGCGCTTCGTCAACAACCTGCGCGTGAGCCGCGACCTGTTGCAGCAAGCCAATGAAACGCGCGACGGGCAGTGGCCATTCGCGACCATCGTCAGCTGTATCGACAGCCGGACATCGGCCGAACTCATTTTTGATCAGGGCCTTGGCGACATTTTCTCGGTGCGTATCGCCGGTAATGTGATCAACACCGACATCCTTGGCAGCCTTGAATTTGCCTGCAATGTGGCCGGGTCACGGCTGATCGTGGTGCTTGGGCACTCTTCATGCGGCGCAATCAAAGGCGCTTGCGACCATGTGGAGCTTGGCAACCTGACCGAACTGCTGTCCAAGATCCAGCCTGCCGTATACCAGGAGGGGCAAACCCTGGAACCGGCAAAACGCAACTCGAAAAACCCAGTGTTCGTCGAGAATGTGGCCGATCTAAACGTCCGCCACGCTGTGCGTTCTATCATCAACCGCAGCTACATCCTTGAACACATGGTCGCCGCCGGCAAGATCGGCATCATCGGCGCCAAACACGACCTGGCAACGGGCGAAGTCACCTTCTTCGATGACACCTGGTTGAACGACAAGACCGCCGTCCAGGCCATGGCCGGGTAAGCGCAAGCTCTACGCTTGAGAGGTATCAAGCCCAGACCACCGGCCGGGTGGTCTGGGTGTTTCATTTTTGAAAGGGCACCGCGCCCTGACCGCCCCTTCCGCAAACCCTCCTCCAGGACCGCGTAGCGCTGCCATCACGACAGCCGAAACAGCTTCGCGCGCATGAAGCCTGGCTAACGAAATACGTAGCGCAGCACCGCAAAAACGCCAGATGCATGGATAGTGCTTGCTTTGATCAAATACATGATTAGTCTTCGAAGCAGGCATCGTTGTTGTTGACGGGCGGATAGCCCCAGCAGCGGTTTGGGAGGGGATCGCATGACTCTGAGCGCCAGTGAAGTCATAGACTCGATATACGCTGCGGTCGAGCGCCCTTCCCTCATGGCCGATACCGTTGGAAAAATCGCCCTGCTTGGTGGGGGATACGTCGGGCAATACATCAAAATGGATGTACCAGGGCGTCAAGTCATTAGCGCATGTGTCAGTGACGGCTCGCTTGCAGAATCAGACCAGGCATATTCCAGTTACTTCGCGTCAATCGACCCCAGGGTCGCCTGGTTTGTATCCGGTGAAATCGGGGATTGGCGACCCGACCAATTCCGGTTTGACGAGCAGTTTGTAAAAAGCAGCGAACTCTATAACGAGTTTCTGAAACCCTACGGCGCCAAACGCGTTGCGGCAAATTGCATTCGCCGAAGCGGCCGTGTATACGAAGCCGTTACGATTGCCCGACGATACGATGCCGGCAACTATGACGATGGCAATCTGCAAGTCCTGAACAGTTTCTCAATGCATCTTGTTCGGGCCGCGACGTTGCGCGCACGCCTTGCCGAACTCGAAGAACAACACGCCGCCGCAGAGGAAGCCCTGAAACGCATGCCGTATGGCGCAATATGGGTCGATGCGACACAGCGCGTTGTCTGGATGAGCCCGCCCGCAATGACTTATCTTTCCATGGCCGACGGGATTAAAGTCTCTGCGCAACGCCTGTCGAGCCCGGATGCAAAATCCGCCTCTCGTATAAACCTGGCATTAAAACGGGCCACCAATCCATATGGGTCTGAAGGAAGCTGGTTCACCGTAGCGCGGTCAAAACAAGCCACCCCATGGCTTGTTTCCATCATCCCTTCCTCCAATCCACCGGAATGCGACAAAGGTTATCGGGGGCCCTACGCTCTTGTCATCATTCAGGATGGCGCCGGCCCGGCTTTGCCACATGCAAGACAACTGCAGTTGATGTACGGACTTACCTCTGCGGAGGCACGCCTCGCCTTGGGTTTGCTGCAGAACACAACGGTAAAAGCTTACGCAGAGAAGAACCAGATTAGCGCGTCCACCGTACGTACACACCTGCGGCAACTCCTCGCCAAAACAGGAACCCATCGACAAGCCGAACTTTTGCGTGTTCTTGGCTTGCCACTGCCCATGCAATTGCCTGGCACCCCTCAGCGCCAGTAATCCGGCGCACGACAGCCAGCTATTCCTTACCACCCGACCAACGCAACCGTTTACTCATTCAATCAGATGAGGCCCCGCACGGGCTTTCGGTCGATAGTTTTCTCTCAGTTTTGCCTTGTTTTCAGGGCCACCCAGAGGGAGAGCCGCGATGCTTGCCACAACGCGTTTGGGTCACTTTTGCGTGTACATCGCCTCACTGGCTTGCAGCCTGAGTAGCGTGGCGGCGTGGGCAGCAAACCAGACTGACGACAGCGGCATTGTTTTTATGGACACTTTGGGGCGATATCAGCCCGCCAAGTGGACCAACAGCAAACCTGGCGGGCGCCACGGTGAGTTTGGGCCGGCGCCTTCAGGTGCAAATGCAAGCCTGGTTTTTCATGCAGCAGATAACGGCGCCAATTTCTACAGCAAGCAAGTCCTCCCGCCCGGACACTACAAGCTTTATTACCGCTATCTGGCCAAAGATTGCCCGGGCCACAACGTGTGTAGCGGCGGCCTGACGGTGGTGAGTCGCGAGTTCGGAAAAATCGGCGCGCTGAAGTGGCCGTATGATTTCCCTGCCAGCAGTGGCTATACAACCACTCATTTCAAGCACGGCATTGCGGGGACGGGGCACTGGCAACGGGTCAGGGCGAATTTCATGGTTTATGAGCCCTTCCGGATCGCAATTGAATATGCGCCGGCCGGCCAGCACGAGGCGGGCAGCGCTTATTTCCGGCAGCTGGTTGTGCAGAGCGTGCCGTAGATTCTGGGCGATCCAGCGCCCTGCCCCTTGGTAACCACACAAATCAGCACCTGAGCCCGGACAACACGTTGCGGGTGATGAATCAATTCAGCGGAGGCAGTACCGAGGCGCTTGCGGCAGGTGCAATGGTTTGCTGTTTGCGTAACTCGGCCAGTGATGGCGCTGACACGGGATCGCCTCTGCCCTGCCCGTACACGCTTTGCAGCCAGGCATCTGCCGTTGCCGGGTTCATCCGGCGGCGTAATTCAGCGGGCGCTGGATCGTCTGCGGCATCCAGCCAGCGGTACAGTGCGGGGATGATTTTTTGTGGATTCTTGCCGGCCAGCGCGCGGCGCAGGGCGTTTCTGGCTGCGTGTTCGGGGCTGGTTTTCCTGGGGCGAGAAGACCAGGCGCGTATTGCGTGCCACAACCTGGGCACAAGAAACCATAAGGCCACCAGTGCGGCAATGAGCGCGCCGGCGTATTCGGCCAGTTGCTGCACATCCAGATGCCGGATGCGGGCGGGTGCGGGGGCAGCAGCTTCGGGCGGCAAGCCGATTTCGGGGTGATATGAAGGGGTTGCGACTGCGCTGAATGTCACCGCGGGCACCTGTGCGCTGCGCAACTGGCCAGCCCGGGTGTCCCACCAGGCAATGCTCACTGCGGGCAAGGTGTAGCTGCCGGCTTTCTGGATGACGTAAGTGGCGGCGTCTTGCCGGGTACTGCCGACGCACATTACGCTGGAGTAACCAACAGCAGTTAACCCGCCCGCGGCTGCACATCACCCACATCAGCGAGGTCTGTCGTGCTCAAAAGCCTGAAACGACTGATGCTTGGCGGCATTGCCTCGATGAGCAAAGCGCAGCTGCGGCAACAAAAGCAACTGACCCGGATATTGCTGGGCCCAAAGCGGCGTAAATCGCGCAAAAGCCCGGCATCAGCCACAACGACCAGGCCGGCCCGACCCAGCAAAAAACCCGCCACAGCCAGCTCCGCAGCCACCTCACTTCCTGGCAAATGGAGCACATCCTGGTTTCACACCACCAGCCTGGATCAGCCGCTGTCTTATCAACGGCTGGGCTACAAGCTGTACCTGCCCAGACAGCATAAAGACGCCCCGCTACTGGTCATGCTGCATGGTTGCGGGCAGAACGCGAATGATTTCGCGCTGGGCACCCGCATGAACCTGCTGGCCGGACAAAAGGGTTTTGCCGTGCTCTACCCGCAGCAGGCCTTGCATCGTCATTCGCAGCGCTGCTGGCCGTGGTATGACAAATCCGTGCAGGAAGGCGGCGGTGAAGTACCGTTGATCATGGGCGCCATACAGAAAGTGCTGGCGCAGCACGGTCTGGACCCGGCGCGGGTCTATGTGGCGGGTATTTCTGCCGGCGCCGGCATGGCGCATATTCTGGCGTTGCATTACCCGCACCAGATTGCCGCCGTTGGCCTGCATTCGGGGCCGGTCTATGGCGCGGGCAATGGCAAGCTAACGGCCTTGATGGTGATGCAAAGCGGTTCCGTGCACGGCACCAGCAGCGCCATGGCGCCAGCACAGCTCCGGCTGGGTACTGCGCTGCGCATGCCAGCGATTTTGATCCAGGGGCACGCCGACAAGGTGGTGCGCCCGATCAACCAGCATCAACTGGTGCAGCAATTCATGACGCTGAACCAGTTGCAGAGCAGCGACGCCCGGCCAACCGTGCTCAAGCGCAGTGGGCGTGGCCGCAAGGCACAGAGTTATCAGATTGATGACTACGTGGTCCGCCGCAAACTGCTGCTGCGGGTCTGCCGTGTCAGCGAACTGGGCCATGCCTGGAGCGGCGGTGACGGCACGATCAAATTTCATGCGGACCACGGCCCGGATGCCAGCAAGTTGATGTGGGATTTCTTTGCCCGCCACCGACGGGCACAACCCACTGCCCCAGCCCCGCGTACCCGCAAGAAAAAACCGGCGGGTTGAGCAAAATGTTGCCTCATTGCCCCAAACCAGCAGTGTCAGTGCCCGCCTACCTGCCGCCACCCACAAACACTGTGCATGCATCCAGTCAGCTGCTGATTTATTTGTCACCAACAAGCATTTAGCATCTGAACACCCGCAGCGCATCTAGAGGTGTCGCATGGCTAAACTAAATAGCAAATGGCTAAAGCGATTGGGGCCAGGGCTGATTACCGGGGCGGCAGATGACGACCCCAGCGGCATCGCCACGTATTCCCAGGCGGGCGCGGCATTCCGCTTTGATACACTCTGGTCTTTGCTGCTTTGTTTCCCGTTGATGTTTGCCATCCAGGCGATCTGCGCCCGCATTGGCCGCACCACGGGCTCCGGCCTGGCCTCGCTACTGAAAGGCCACTATCAGGGGTTCTGGTTTTACATCGTCATCCTGCCCATGTTTGTTGCCAACATGATCAACGTGGGCGCGGATCTGGCGGCCATGGGCGACAGCATGGCGCTGCTGACCCACTCAGAAGAGCGGCTCTGGTTTGTCAGCGGCTTTGGCGTTTTCTGCACCCTGGGCATGGTGCTGATGCCCTACCCGCGTTATTGCAGCATTCTGAAATGGCTGACGCTCACCCTGTTTGCGTATGTCGCCGTTGTGCTGATCATCAAGGTGCCCTGGCTTGCCGTACTCAAGACCACGGTGCTGCCGCCGCTGCGCTGGGAGAACAAATACCTGACCACCATCGTGGCCATTCTGGGCACCACCATCAGCCCCTATCTGTTTTTCTGGCAGTCCTCGCAAGAGGTGGAAGAAATCCATCTGCATCCGGAGCGCGAGCCACTGATCGAAGCGCCCCACCAGCACCCGGATGCCTTTGCACGCATTCGCAGCGACACCCTGACCGGGATGGCGTTTTCCACGCTGATTGCCTACTGCATCATGGTGGCCACCGCCTGCACGCTGCACCAGCACGGCGTAACCGACATCAAGACCACCGCGCAAGCCGCCGAGGCCCTGCGACCCGTCGCCGGCACCTTCGCCTTTGCCCTGTTTGCCTGCGGCATTATCGGCACCGGGTTGCTGGGTGTGCCGGTGCTGGCGGCATCGGCCGCGTATGGCATTGCCGGTTCGCTCGGCTGGCCCAACAGCCTGTCTCATCGCGCCCGTGAGGCCAAACGCTTTTACGGGCTCATCGTCGGCGCGATCGCGATCGGCGTGCTGATGAACCTGATCCACATCGACCCCATGGCCGCGTTGTTCTGGAGCGCGGTCATCAACGGGGTGGTGGCCGTACCGGCCATGATCGCCATCATGCTGATCGCCACCAACCGCAAAGTCATGGGCATTTTCCCCATCCCGGGCCATCTGGCGGTACTGGGCTGGGCCGGTACTGCCGTCATGCTGGTCGCGGTCATTGCCATGTTCGTATTCATGTTGAAGTAACGGCTTGGCGGCTTGCTGACAGCACGCTTCCGTTATTCCTGCACCGCTTTGCGCAGGCCACTGTTCCAGCAAGGCGGCCAGATGCATCAAAGTCAGGCCGTAGTTGCAGTCCGGCACGGGTTTGCCAGCCACGGACCTGCCGGGATAACGCCGTGCTTTTTGTGTTTCCGATAGACGTACGCCACTGATGCGCTGCCAGCGCCAGGGCCGACAGCAAATCGACCATGACGGTTCTAAAATGAACAAACACGCTCAACACACAGCGGGGGAAACCATGGACATCCTGCACCTCAAACCACTGCACCGCCCCGGCCTTCACTTGCCCAGACTGCGGCTGGATGATGATTTCGTGCCGCGCGCCACCACTTCAATCATCGTGATCTTGTGCCTGTTTGCCGGTGGTGTGCTGTATCTGACCATTGCGCTGCTTTCTGCCCTGCACGCCTGGTAAGCGCGCGTCATGACGGACTACACCCGCGGCCACTCTGACTGACAGCGGACTCATCCGCAGCCGGACCGTTTTCAGCGGCCCGGCGCCGTAAGGTGATCGGGTATGCCTAACGCGCATGCCCACCACCCACCAGGTGTCACCCGGAGAACCGTCATGGCCACTCATATACCCGCGCGCCCTGCCCGCGTTGAATCTGCCGGCAAGAATACGACCCAGCCCGCAACCTCGCCCAAACCGCACCCCAGCATCCAGCCGTACTCTGGCCATCTTGCGCCAGACCAGACGCCAGAATGGATGACCGACAAGGGATCAAGCGCCGGTGATGGCGGCGGCACCGGCATGGGCGCCAGCACAGATGCAGTCAAAGGCCCCACCCGCAGCATTGGCACCGGCACCAACCCGCTTACTGGCGAAAACGCGGGCACCGGCATTGGCAAAGAAGATGTCTCCGCCCACGGCAAGGCAACGGAAAGCGCCACTGGTGGCAGTGGTTCCAGCATTGATACAGACAAACAGGGAAAGACGGTCAGCGTGAAAAGCCCGAAGCACTAACAGTGCATATTCGGGCCAGCACCAACCGCAGACCGCGACCACAGACCGTGAACCGCCCCGGATAGTGCAATCACTGCGCCTTGCGGGGCGGTTGCATTACTGCGGGCCGGTTCTTTTCAGACGAAACGGTTGATCGTCCAGATCAAAATACCGGTCGTACTCTTCCCGCGTTTCCCGTTGGTAGTCAGCCTCGGTCATATAGCGCCGGTCAGACAGTTGATAACGGGTCAGATCGCGCTCCAGCGCGCGTGCGCTGCTGTCCAACCCCTCGCCCTCCGCTTCGACTTGCGGCGGCGTAGGCGTCACGGTGTATTGCGGGTATCTGGCCTGTTTGCGGGCGATCCGGCTCCCGCGTAAATGCGGCATTCTCATGGCGTTGCTCCATTCAAAAAGTGGCATTGCGGGCAGGAAAATCTGACCACCCCATACCACCAGCCTACGACTGGATCTCAGCGCCCCGGATCAGCAGCGGCAGGAGTTGCACGTCAGAGAGCGCGTGCGCGTATGTAGGGTGACGTGCCTTCTTGCAGCAGGACTACGCGCCGGGGATGTTTCTCCGACAGGACAGTCCGCCGATACCGGGCCTACAGCGCCCGAACCCGGGTTTAAGGTGCTCTGAAACTGGCTGCACTGCACGCCATGCGCGTTCAACCCCTGGCGCATGGCACACCTTTTTTGGTGTCCGCAGCCCACCCTTCAGCCGCAAGGAGTCCGATCATGGCGACACGCCCCCGCAAACATGCTGACACCAGGTCAGCCAGCACCCTTATTCAGGCACGTGACGAACAAGCACGCGCCCAGGAACAACTGGCGCGGAATATCCCATGGAACGCCACCAAAAAAGCCGAGTACGGCGCGCAAGCGCGTACGCCGCATCAGGGCGAAACAGCCCGTGCGGCCAGCGCTCTGGCCCATGCCAGCACGGTAACGGAAGCCACCGCCAGCCCCAAAACGGGCGATGGCAAAGTGTCCAGCGGCGCCAGCCCGATCGCCGGCGCGCTGGACCGGGTACGGACCGACGACACCGACCAGCCGCTGACCACCAATCAGGGTACACCGGTGGCCGACAACCAGAGTTCGCTCAAGGCCGGGCTGCGCGGGCCGACGCTGATGGAAGACTTCATCCTGCGCGAGAAACTCACCCACTTTGACCACGAGCGCATTCCGGAGCGTGTAGTGCATGCACGGGGCTCGGCGGCGCACGGGTATTTTGAAAGTTATGGTGATTTCTCCAGCCTGACCCGCGCGGCGCCGTTGGCCAGCGCCGGCAAGCGCACGCCGGTATTTGTGCGTTTCTCTACCGTTGCTGGCGAGCGCGGCTCGGCCGACACCGTGCGCGACGTGCGCGGTTTTGCGGTGAAGTTCTATACGGATGAAGGCAACTGGGATCTGGTCGGCAACAACATCCCCGTGTTCTTCATCCAGGATGCCATGAAGTTCCCCGACCTGATCCACGCGGTGAAACCGGAGCCCAACAATGGCATTCCGCAAGCCGCCAGCGCGCACGATACATTCTGGGATTTCGCCTCGCTCTCACCCGAGACCGCCCATATGCTGATGTGGCACACGTCTGACCGCGCCATTCCGCGCAGCTACCGCACCATGCAGGGTTTTGGCGTGCATACGTTCCGGCTGATCAACCAGGACGGCGAGGCGGTGTTCTGCAAGTTTCACTGGCAGCCACTGGCCGGCACGCATTCACTGGTCTGGGACGAAGCCTTGCGCATTTGCGGCGCAGATCCGGACTATCACCGCCGGGATTTGTGGGAGGCGATTGAGTCGGGCGAATACCCGGAATGGGAACTGGCCTTGCAGGTATTTACCGCGGAAGAAGCCGAACAGTTCGAATTTGACGTGCTGGACCCGACCAAACTGGTGCCGGAAGAACTGGCGCCGCTGCAGATCGTCGGCAAGATGGTGCTTGATCGCAACCCGGACAATTTCTTTGCCGAGACCGAGCAAGTGGCGTTTTGCACGGCGCATATCATCCCCGGCATCGACTTCAGCAATGATCCGCTGCTGCAAGGGCGTATTCACTCGTATGTCGATACGCAGATCAGCCGGCTGGGCGGCGCCAATTTTCATGAACTGCCCATCAACGCGCCGATCGCGCCCGTTCACAACAACCAGCGCGACGGCATACACCGGCAGGCACTGAACCGGGGCCGGGTGGCGTATGAACCCAACTCTTTGGGTGGCGGTTGCCCGTTCCAGACTGGCCAGGCCGGTTTTGCCAGTTTTCCGGAAGCGATCCACGCCGACAAGATGCGCGGCAAGCCGGAGAAATTTGCCGATCATTACTCGCAAGCGCGCCTGTTCTGGCGCAGCCAGACCGACGCCGAGCAAAACCACATCATCAACGCCTTTTGCTTTGAACTGGGCCACGTGCAAACACCTGCCATCCAGACACGCGTGGTCTCCATGCTGGCCAACATCAACCCGCGCCTGGCCAGCGCAGTCGCCCAGGGGCTGGGCATTGCAGTGCCAGAGCCAATGCCCCTGGCCACCGACGCCCCGATCCCTGATTTCGCGCCCTCGCCTGCCTTGTCTTTGCGTCATTTGCCCGGCAAGACCGGCATCCACACCCGCAAGGTCGCCATCTTGCAAGGCGAAGACGCCGATCACCAACAACTGGAACAGGTCCTGAAAACACTGCACGACAAAGGCGCCGTCACCCAGATTGTGACCAGCCGCGCCAGTCCGGGCAGCAAGGCCCACGCGACACTGCCGGCCACCGTATTGAGCGCCACCTCGCCCGTACTTTACGACGGCGTGATCGTGGCCGCGGGCGATGCCGGCGCGAACCAGCTTGCCACCGACCCACTAGCGCTGGAGTTCGCCCGGCTGCAGTACCGGCATGGCAAACCGATGCTGGCGCTGGGCGGCGGCAAAGACTTGTTCCAGGCCGCCCAGTTACCGGCCACCCTGCCCGATGGCGGGCACGACAACGCCATTCTGGTCGCCACCAACGGGCAAACCGACGACCTGCTGACCCAGTTCATGCGCGTTCTGGCCATGGGCCGCATTACCGGCCGCGAGCGAGCACCAGAAACTGCCTGATTGCGCTGGCAACCGTAACGCCCGGAAGACTACGCAAACGGGTCGGCTCTCTGACAACACAGTCCGTCGCCACCGGACCGCCCAGCCACACCCTGCGCCTTAAGCTGACTTGAATGCTTCAAGGGCCTCGCCACCCTGACATCACGACGGAGATTGATCATGGAGAAGGAACAACGCCATCGCCCAAGCGGGCACGCAGCGCACAGCCACTCGGATCGGCACCACACAACCGGCCATCACGCCGACAACCAGAACGATGACAGCCAAGGTTCGCACATCGGCGCGCCGGATGGCGAACCCACCTACGACAAAACCGAAGGCAGCGGCACGCAGACCGGCGTCAAATCCGGCAAGTGACGGCGCGCACCAAGGCATGACATCGACAACAGGAGACCTGCATCATGCGTCCCACCCCACCTCTTGCAACAGAACCCAACGTACCCGGCCTGGCGCCGCGCCTGTCCCACACCTTGACCAGCGGTTTGTCCTGGGGCGCGGTGCTGGCAGGCGCCGCCACTGCGGCAGCGCTGGCGTTTATCTTGCTGATTCTTGGCTTCGGCCTTGGCCTGTCGGCCGTTTCGCCATGGGCAGACAGCGGCGCCACGGCATCGGCCATCGGGGTATCTACCATTGTGTGGCTGGCGCTGACGCAAATCATTGCGTCCGGGCTGGGCGGCTATCTGGCCGGGCGCTTGCGCAATAGCTGGGTCGATATCCATGTGGACGAAGTGTATTTCCGCGATACTGCGCACGGACTGCTGGTCTGGGCTGTCGCCACGCTGATTACGGCAGCCGTGCTGACCAGCGCCATCGGCACCGTGCTCAGTGGCGGCGCCCAGGCCGGCGCCAGCGCCCTGCGCGGCGCGGCGGCCGGCATTGCCACGGGTGGCGCCCAGGTCGCAGCAGCGACTGACAGCAACCCGGATAACGCCGCCAGCCGCTATTTTGTCGATACCTTGTTCCGGACCAATCAAGCCCCGACCGACGCCCAGACCACCGGCCCCGGCAACCGCATCGAAGCCGGCCGCATCTTCGCCAACGCGCTGCGCGTGGGGCATCTGGACGCGCAGGACAAACAGTATCTGGGTAGCGTCGTCGCCCGCCAGACCGGCCTTGACCAGCCCGCCGCCGAAGCACGCGTGGCGCAAACCTACGACCGCCTCACACGCGCACTGAACGATGCCGACATCGCCGCCCGCAACGCCGCCGATAAAGCCCGCAAGGCCGCGGCCTACAGCGCACTGTGGATGTTCGTAGCCCTGTTATGCGGCGCGTTCTTTGCCAGCTGGTTTGCCACCATGGGCGGCAAACACCGCGACCGCCCCGCCATTGTCAGCAACTAACCAATCAGGAGACTGCCATGCGTTCCCTGCTGCTGTTTTTACTGGGTGTACCCATCCCCGTCATCATCCTGATCGCAATCCTGTTTCACTGATCGAGCATCGCGCTTCAAGGGATATCGGGCATTTCATGCACGCGGGCGACGACACCTCATCGCGCCCGCGTCATTTCATGTCTGCCCTTGTGGTCCGGTCTGACAAGACTTACTGCCGCGCTGATGCCACCACATGCGCAGACTCCGGCACCTGCGGCGATGTACCAGGAAGCAAACGGCCAATGGTCATCCGGCGCTCATCCAGATAGATGCTGGCAATCGCGCGCAAGCTTTGAGGTGTCAGCGCATCAAGCGCTGACTGGGTAATGGACTCGACATCTGGCGCAAAGCCCAGCGTGGTCAGACGGGCGATCCACCAGGCATTCGGCCCCGGTTCCTTGGCTTGTACGGTCAATTGCTTTTGTACAATCGAATTCGCTTGTGCCAGCTACGGCCCGGACACCGGCGTTTGGGTGAGCGACTGGCACAACTGCCGCGCGGCCGCCAGCAGCGCAGCTTCGTGCTCCGGATCAGCGTCAAAGTTGATCTGCACGGTCGCCAGACCATTTCCCGATAAATCCGAACTGATATAGGGCGTGTAACTGGCGCCAGTCGCGTTTCTCAGGTCGGTGTACACGCGGGCGCTCAACACCTGGGACAACACAGCCAGATGAACCACATGCTCTGGCGACCACGACTGGGCGGTAGCAAACAGGATGCGGTCTGCCGCGGCACTGGCGCCTGGCCGATAAGCGATATGTTCGCCACCGTTCACGGGCTGCCACGGTGTCACTACCGGCGGGTGGGTCGCCGGTTCAGCCGGGATGCCGGACAGCCATTTTTCCAGCAGTGGCCTGATTTCTGCTGCAGAGACGGCACCGGTAATCACCAGGGTAAATTGCCCCGGACTGCCAAAGAGCCGTTTGAATGCCGCCTCTGTCATCCAGCTTTTGTACTCGCTATACCAGCGGCTATCTGCTTCGGTGGCCCGGTAGTCGCCATTGAACGCGGCCGGCTTGACCACGCCTTCCATCAGCGCCTTGTACGGATCAGGTGTGACGGACGGATTTTGCAGATTACCTGGCCGGCCCCAGCCAGCCTGCGAAGAATCAGGGGTCAGCGTTAAACGATGGTGGATTTCCGCCAGTACGGTCTCAAACTGATCTACCGGCGCACTACCCCGAAAACCCTGCACATCACCGACCACATATGGCTCAAAGTTCACGCCGGCCGCCAGCCGCGTCTGCACTAGGTCCACATGTGGCACCCCGGCCACCGGCATATCGTTGATGACACCACTGGCAGCCAGCGCACCGCCCCATGCATCTACTGGAAACTGATCCATGCCACCCGGCGCCATCATGTAAAAGTACGCCGTCTGGCGCGGCGATTTCATGGGGCGCACCAGCACCCGCAGGTGATTGGCCAGGATGATCTCGGTGACATCACCCAGTTGCTGCTGACTGGCAACCGGCGCGGCAGGATAGCGCGCGGGCGGCAACGGAACCGGCGCATAGCGGGTCAGTGCCGGTGACAGTGTGGAAGCACGATACTGGCGATACCAGGCTTGTACTTGCGCCTCGGTCGGCACGACCTTGTCGTATTTTTGCTCATGGATCAGCTGGACATAACGCGGTCGCGCCAGCATGGGCACGAGCAATTGCGACAACTGTTGGCCATCCATGCCGGCCAGTGCAGCGTTGACCGCAGGCCATTCTGCGCTGGCATCGGTGGGCGGATTACGCCCCTGGGCGGTACGCAACAGGATATCCGCTTCGCTGCTGGCTTCGTCCCGCATGGTGTCATGCCATTGCCGCACGCTACCCAGGTATTCTTTTTTCAGTTGTTCTACCGTGGCTTGATCCATCGGGACACGGGCAAAAGACTGCAGCGCGTTTTCCGGCAACTTGAAGAGTTTGTCCGGCGTTGCGTCGGCTTCCAGCCAGTTGCTCAGGCTCCTTGCTGGCCAGGACAGGCTGAACATCGTCTGGCCGTCATCGCGCCATGCCCAATCCACGCTGATTCGCAGACTCTGCTGCAGGGCGTAGCGCAAAAATGCATAACGGTAACCAATCCGGTCCCGCTCTGGCCCTGGCGCGGGCAAAGGCGGCCATTGCAGGGACAGATTGATCAAGTCACCCTGGCGGTCCGGCACGCTGACATGACTGAAAACGGTCTCTGTCAGTGCAGGCCAGGCAGGCCGTTGCCACGCTGCCACCGGGCCCTGCCCCAGGTCGGCAAAGCGCTGACGGATTTGCGCCTCGCACCATGCGGTATCAATGTCGCCCGCCACCACCACAGTCATGCGCTCTGGCCGGTACAGTTTGTGGTACAGCGCCGCCACATCTGCCGCCCTGAAAGCCCGAATGCTGTCGGGCGTGCCAAATGACCAGTTCTCCGCGCCGGTACCGCGCATATAAAGATGCAGATTGTCCATCCAGGCCATAGACCACGGATTGTCGTGAACGCCCCGCTCCTCTTGCGCCACCACCCGCTGTTCTGGCTTGAACAGTTCTTCCCTGAACCGGATGCCGCCTGCGATCCCGTGCAGCGCATCCAGCCCGCGCAACAAGTCTGTATCCGCACGAACCGGCAGGGAAAACTGGAAACTGGTAAAGCCGGTGCGCGTTTGCCCGTTCAGATCAGGCCCGAACAACACACCCTGACTACGCAGCCAGGGCACCAGTTCGCCACCCGGAAAAGCATCCGTATCCCGGAATGCCATGTGTTCGATCAGATGCGCTGCGCCCTGCAATGCCGGGTCTGTCACATCCACTTCACCCGCATTGACCA
The DNA here is from genome assembly GCF_014645535.1 of Silvimonas iriomotensis. Lineage (NCBI taxonomy): Bacteria > Pseudomonadati > Pseudomonadota > Betaproteobacteria > Neisseriales > Chitinibacteraceae > Silvimonas > Silvimonas iriomotensis. The sequence goes on along the minus strand of NZ_BMLX01000001.1, from coordinate 903,272 downwards.
ACAGCCGAAATGCAGCCACACCGATCGGGCGGCTGGTATGGCGAATGCGGTAGCTCAGGCCGTTATCCAGCACGCCAGTGCGATCATCGGTTGTGGCACAGGCCAGCGCAGGCAGCAACCCAAGAAAAACAATCAATATTTGTTTAGGTGTCAGACGCATACACTTGCCAGGAGCGGGGAATGAAGCCGGTCAGTTCAACGACTGCGGGGTGACCTGGTATCCGGCATGACGCAACAGTGCGATCAACCCGTGCTCACCGGCAAGGTGACCGATGCCGACAGCAACGAAACAACCGCCATGTTGCAAGGGCTGGTCCAGTCCCCGGTAAAAACCCGCCGTACGCTGATCCAGAAGCACCCGGTAGTAATAATCCTTGAACCAGGCCAGATCCTGCGGCGGTAGCGTGGAAGGGTAATCAGTCAGCTGCTGCAGAAAACCGGCAGGCAGCGTATCGGTGAAATAGCGCGCGGCCAGCGGTTCTTGCGTGTCCGGCCCACGGGGATGATCCAGCAAGTCTTTCAACATCAGTATCTGCCGGGGTTCCGGCACACCCTGAAACACGGCAAGCGCAGTTTGCACGCTTTCCAGCCCCGCATATTGCTTTTTGTCAGCTACGGCCTCGGTCGCGATCTGCATATCAATAATGTGTGTCGGTCTGGTGTCGGGCGCGTACATCAACACCACGTTGGTCGCCCAGCTCGCCAGCGTTCCAGTCATGCCCGGGTCAATTTTCCGGGCGACCAGTTGCGCCTTGAGCTTCGCCAGATGCGCGCTATCGAGCTCGTTTTCCACCGCGATTTTGCCTGGTGTGCGCAGCGCATCACCGACCGCTTTAAACATCTCGCTGTCGAGTCTCGTTTCTGTATAAACACGCCCGGATTGCTGGATAAATGGCCGGACACGCGCGAGCAAGGTCGTTGCGCGCGGATCATGCACGTGCAACGTGCCTAACACCCAGGAAGGTGCAACACCCGGCTTCTGGACGCGCCAGAAAATCGCAAACCGGTCTGCCGGGGCTCCTTGGGCAGATTGGCCTGCATGGGCCACAGAAAACAAACCGCACAACAAAACAGCAAGCAGCCGTACGCCGCGCCGCCGGGCCAACCGGCACATATGAAGGGAGATCAATCGGTTCCATCCTGCGTTTTCGTTTTCAACCAGACCATCGTGCCTGCATTGCGCAGGGCGATTGCGCCGACGATGGGCTGGTTTCTTCTGTTGTTGCGCAGGCTAGGTTTTTTCTTCCTGAAAAGCAATATTTCATTTCTATGCCGTTACGTTTAATTGACAAAAAATGAAATGAAATATCACGAGGCTCCGGTTTTGAACGTGGCTCACGTGTCTGGCACGCCATCTAAACCTGCGAGGAAAGCGCCATGGCAACGACCCGGGCGGATGCCTCTGCCAGTGAATCCGGGGTGGCGCTTCCTTCTTCCAGCTTCGCATCCAGTTTTGCGCGGATGGTTGCTGCCCTTTCTGACAGGGCGTCGGTGGTGAGGGCTTCGAATCCGGTGGTTTGCAGCAGGCTTTTTTTGCTGCCGATACGCGATGCGGTTTCTTTCAGAAGGCTTCGCGTGGTGGTGGTCAGGCCTTTTGAAATCGCGATGCGATCCAGGCCGTCGGCCAGTTCGTTGTGCTGGTCAGTGCCGCCTTTGACGACATCACCGCCCAGCAGGGTGGTTTTCCAGCGCTTGTATTCTTCCAGGTAGGTGCTGACCATGGTCAGCCGGTCAGGCTCGATAAGGTCGGCGGATCTGGCAATGGCATCAAGCAGGCGGTTCAGCGCTTCTTGTGCATCCGGGCTGCCGCGGATCAACCTGGATTTGACCTCATCCCAGATCGTATTGAACGGCATGCTGGCGCCTGAGAATGCGCTGTCGCACATGCTTTTGCGGTATTCAAAGGCCACCAGGATGTAATCCATATCGTCGATGACCACCGTCTGACCCTGGGCGTTTTTTTGTTTTAGCTGACCTTGTTCTATTTCCAGCTCGGCATCCTGGGTGACGTCGGCGCCGGCAAAGACGCGATAGCCACTTTTCTGCAGCGCCGAGCCGTCATAAATGCCAAACCGGGTGGTCACGCCGCCCGCCCCCAGCAGCTTACCCAGCCGCTTGGTCATATCCACGCCTGTGCGCGCAATCAGTCCTGCTGCGGCGCCGCCGATGGTGCCGGCGGCATCGCCAATGAAGTCCAGCATGCCGCTGGCGAAAGTGGTGTCGCTCATGCGGCAAAGCGCGGTGTGCATGACAAGGCCGCCGGCCTTGAGCGGCGCATCGCGAACGATATACAGATTCTTGAATTCAATATGCTGCCCGCCCCGCTGATCGGCGCCGGCATTCAGTTCGCCGCGGATGGTGTCGTAGTTGATGATGAACGGGACTTCACGGACGTCATCGCCATAGCGATAGCGCAGAAAGCAACTGCACATCGGCAAGTAGGTGGCGATATAACTACCGGCTTCGGCCAGACGTACTTCGGCGATACGCACGCTGAAATAACACTGCTCCGCCTTGAATTCATCGCCTTTTACGGCCTGGTATTGCGGGTCGGCGGCGGCCTCGCTGGGGATCAGGTCGCTGCAGAAATTGCGGCCACGCCATGCCGGGGAATCGAGCGATCCATCGGTTTTTGTCCCTGCACCAAGCAGTTTTGCGACAAAGGGCAGCATGTGTCTCTCCAGCAGGCAAACTAGTCCCGGACTACAGCCACGGCGGACGCCCACAACGGGGAACTGAAATGCAGGCGCTGGGTGGCTCGGCAGGCGTCACGGTACGCCTGTGAAAAAGGCCGTCCTCGCCGCAAATAAGCCTCATAAAACTGCTCGAAATACTCGGTGCAGTCGTGCTCGTCGACTTCCCAGCGAAACCCCAGCACCGCCTCGGCGCCGCCGCGCATGATCTCAATGGCGCTGCGCAATGAAGAGCCCCGGCATGACGACAACACCACCAGTTTGCAGTCACCCTCTTCTACCCAATGAGCGAACTCGCGCACAGACACCGGATACGGTTCGCCCTCGTCGCCGGGCAGGACCAGATAGGTGCTGCCATCAGGCAAGCTGGTGGAGTGGCCGGAGAAATGCACGATGTCGAACGCTTTGGTTTGCAGCATGGCCTTGATGCGGTTGATCAGCGCCTTGCCCACCAGTCGCTCCGGCTGTTCCCGGCCAACCACAACGGGCTCGCTGAGCAGCATGCCCCCGCTGTCGCGCCAGATGGTTTCAAGTACGGCCAGTTCTGCGTCGATATAGTCCAGTTCATCCAGCCGCTGCGGGGCCGATCGTTCACCCGTGCTTTCAAACACAAACGACACCGGGCCGCTGGCGTTGGCGTGCACAAACAGGACACTGGGCGGGTGTGGCGGCGCTTGCACCCGGTTTCTGGCACTGGCCATCCGCCTGGGCATGTGTATCCGCCGCGCCATGGGGATATTGGCGCACAGAAAGGCCGGATCGATGGTCAGGCGCGGGCTGGCCAGCTCGAATGGCAGGCTGAACAATTTCACCGCGTCGTCGTCTTCACCATTGATATCAAACCGCAGTTCGACATCGGCAGCGCTCAGTTCGGCCGCCGGGTCTGCTTCGGCATCGGCCGTGCCTTCATGCCACATGGCCTCCAGGTGCGGGCCAATCATGTCGTTGATCAGGACATTGAAAAGGGTGTTGCCATAGCTGTTCAGGACAAACTTCCAGTCCGGACGCACGCTCTGCCCTGCGTTCCAGGGCGTGAACGCGTTCAGGGAATGCACCAGCGTCGGCAACACGCCCTTGTCCAGATAGGCTTTAGCCTCGGTCACGAACTCGTACCGGTTCATCCGGAAGTGATAGGTGGCGGCGTTACTGCCGACATCGATCGTGATGCGGCGTTTGCGCGGGCGATCAGGGGTAAACAGGTTTGAGATGACTTCCATGAACTCGCCATGCGCGTCGGCCTCTCCGGAATAGTTCAGCGTCAGCAGGGCGACATTGGGCCGGCTTAGCACTTTCAGTTCCAGTTTCTCCAGCGACGTGGGCATTTGCACCAGTACCGGAATATCCGGGTTTGTCTCTTTAAGCCAGCCCAAAAATCCGGTCGCCGCTTCGCCCGTGCGTGATTCTGGCTGCGCGACCGCAGACGTTTGTGCGTTTTTGGAGGCAAGCACCCTGCCATCCAGAATAATCAGCAGCGGCGGGCAATGGTCCGCATCGGTGCTTGAAAGCATCTTGCGCGCGGCTTCTGTGGTTGAGCGCCGGTCCGGCACGACATCGACAAAATCTGCCAGCCCTGGAAAATCATCCAGCCGGGATGGCAGCAGATCAAAGAACAGGGACACCAGCGCCCCCAGATCATCATCGTCGGTGATATGCATGACCCGCTTTCTTGGCGGCGGCAGGGTTTTCATTTCAGGTCTCCCGCTTCGGGCAGGCGTGGCAGGGTTATGTCAAACATGCGCCAGGGCGGCGACGCCTGCTGGTCAGCCCAGCAAGCCGGTTGCCTGGTAATCTGGCCGCCGTGCGCCGCAATGACCTCGGTGATGACATCCAGCGAGAGGCTGGCGTCGCTCATTGCCGTGCGGCTGGCTTGCCACAGCGCGTCACGCGGGCCTGGCGGATCGGTCGCGTCGGCCTCCATGGTCCGTTCGCTCAAGCCCAGCCGGAGTGTGACCTGTTGCGGATCGTCATCCAGCCAGACCACCAGATGTCTTTCGTCACCCGAGGCACGGCGCAGCAAAAACCCGATGATCGAACGAAAAGCGTAACTGAGTCTGCCCGCATCGCCACTGACTGAAACGGGCCGGGCGGGCCAGTTGTTCTCTACCCGCGACTGGTCGCGCTCCGGCAGTGACTTCACCAGTTGCGCCAGACATTTCACAAGGTCGATCCGTTCCTCAAACCGTTTGGGTACTTCACGGATGGAGAGCCCTTCAGCCAGGCGTTCGAAGGTGATATCGGCCTTGCCGATTTCTGCAATCAGCCGTTCCGTCATCGACACCAGCGCAGACGGTGCCTGGTCACTACCAGGCTGCGCGTGGCCGGCAAGCCGCGGCAACTGGCGCGCCAGTGTTGAGGCCAGCGTCAGCGGCGCGCGGGTTTGCTGCGCTACGTCGGACACCACGGTACGCAGAAAGCGCAAGTCGCGGCTCCAGTCGAGCTTCTCGATATCCGTAAAGAGCCAGATGGCGGTATCAAAGGTGGACTCCAGCTCACGGCGCGTGGCCAGCACCGCGCGCACCACGCCATCGTCGCCCTGCAGTTCAATCCGCCGGCCCGCCTGCGTGGTGCGCCCTTCCAGAATATCGGCCGTTTCCGGATGATTGCCGGAGGCGTACCGGCTGATCAGCACCGGCGCGTCGCCATCTGCCGGGGTCAGCACGGATGTGCCCAGCAACTTGCCGGCGACTTCGTTCATTTCCAGAATCACCCCATCCAGCCCGACCACCACGACGCCTTGTTCCGAGGTATGCAACAGCGCGTCTTTCATTTCGGCCAGCAAACGCTGGGTCAGTCCTTCTTCGATCAACGCCACCATTTTCATGATTTCGTCGCGATCCGGCCCGCGAAACGCCCGCGCCGAGGTTGATTCCACGTTGATCACCCAGCGGGCACGCCGGTTCAGCCGCAGCGGAATGCACATGGCCGAGCGTAAAGAGCGCCCGGCCGCGATGTATTCGTACTGTTCGCAATCCGGGCTGTCGATCTCGTCGACCACGAGGACTTTCTCCGCCCGCAGCGTTCTGGCCAGCATGCCGGCCGCCATGGATTGCTCATACGATGGCGGCAGCCGCAACGGCTCGGTTGCGGCATATTGCTGGACCAACTGGAACTGCTGCGTATGCCGATTCACCCGGAACAGCCCGACATAATCCCAGCGAAAATGCCGGGCGATATCGGTGACGATTTCCAGCGCGGTATTGGCCAGATTCTGGCTGGTCGCCAGCTTGTTTCTGAGCTGACCGGCCACGGTGTCATGTTCACGCCGCAAGCGCTCTTCAAACCGCAGCAAGACGGGTTCCAGATCCAGCTCCTGCAGCAGCGCCAGTTCGGCCGCGCCGTAGCGCCCCGCCTGTCGCGAGCACAAAGTGAGCGAGGAACTGATCGCGCCCTTGTAGCCCTTCATCGGCAAGGTCACTGAAGAGACAATGCCGTAATCCAGATACTGCCGGGTGATGTCGGTGCCGCGCAGACCGTCTTCATGCTCGGCAAAGATGCGGATATCCGGGATGAAGGTCTCACCCGCGGCCAGCCAGGGCGCCATGGACTCCGGCAGGTCCATCCAGCGCGATGGCCACAATTGATCAACCGGCGGCGCAGCGCTACTGCTGCCACCCTCGATCGCCACCGCCCGGAACAAACGCACGTCGTCTGAATAGATGCCAAAAATCGCGTGGTCAAACTCGATCAGTTGCTGCAGCTTTTTCACGATCAGGCCAAAGCAGACCCGCCAACTGCCCTGCGGCGGGTTCACCGCGCCATCAGGCATGCTGGTGGGCCGGATCATGATCTTGCGGATTTCATCGCGGACATGTTCAACAGCGGCCAGCTGGATGACCACCAGCACACCAAGAATCTGGCCGCTGGGTGCGATGTCCGGCATCAAATGCAGACGCACATGCCGGGATGGCAGGTTGTCGGGCCCATCAAGACACACATCCAGCGGCGCGGTGCGTTGCCCTTGTTCGCACAGGGCAAGGTACTCGCCAATAACGGCGTGTTCATTGGCTTCAAAGAATGCAACCAGCGGCCGGCCTGACAAGGGTTGCTGCGCAGAACCCAGCATGCGCAGCGCTTCATGATTGGCAAAGCGGATCACGCCGCCAGCCACACGCAGCACGGTATAGGGCGCCTGCTCGAACCGGCGCGTCTCTGCCGCGCGAAACGCGGCGCCATCGGTCAGCGCCACCAGCGCGGCCCCGCCCATTTCAGGGATATAAAACAGCACCTGCAAGGCCACCGGCACCAGTTCGCCAGTGGCATTCACATACATGCCATAGACCGGCGCACGCGTTGCAAAGAGTTGCGTGGCCTCGATCTGGAACAAGCCATCCACCGTCTGGCCAACGGCCTCCGGCAGGATCGCGCACAGACCGTGACCGGCGCCGACGATCACGCCCAGCGCATCGACCATGGCGCAGGCCATATCAGATTCAAGGATTTTGCGGGCGATCAGCTCGCTACACATACTGCTATCGAGCATTTCGCCCGCAAAGGGCGCCAGGGAACTGGACATTGTGCCTCCTGCAAGGCTGCACGACTGACGCGTGGCGACCGGCAGGAGAAAAGATGATTGCGGATTTGCACTCACCCCGATTCCCGCCACCAATCCGCTTTTCTTTCAGTCTTTATGCCTGCGCAAAAGACAGGAACAGACAGGCCGCAAGGCGCAAGAGGCTTGTGCGCTCACGGGCCGGACCAACCTGGAAAGAACGGCTTTCTGGAATACGCGGGAGTAATATATCGGTGCTTTATCAAGTCAATTGATAAACAATCTGGCGCCGCAACAAGACAGTATTCACCTGGATTTCCGTTAAACGGCCATTTGCCGGCGGCGCATTCATGTCAGCGGGGCGAATGCCGACACGCGGGGTTGCCCGCCTTGCAGCACAAAACACCAGAAATCCAGGATACGGGATGACCTAGCCGTTATCCGCAAATTCCGGGTAAAGCAGCACCCCACCATCAACCACCAGCGACGTGCCTACCACGTAATCACTGTCATCCGAGGCCAGCCAGACGGCGGCTTTGCCGATGTCTTCCACTTCACCAATGCGGCCGTACGGGATCAGTTCGAGCAGTTTTTCCAGCGCTTCAGGCGTGGACCAGGCGTCTTTGTTGATTGGCGTACGGATGGCCCCGGGCGAGATGCCATTTACGCGGATGCGCAACGGCGCCACTTCCTGTGCCAGCGATTTCATCAACATCATCACCCCGCCTTTGGACGCCGCGTAGTTGACGTGCCCCGCCCACGGGATGACGTCGTGCACCGAGCTGACGCAAATGATTTTGCCCAGCGCCTTTGAGACCGGCCGCTGGCCCTGCGCCTTGAATTGCCGCACCGCCGCGCGGGCAATCAAAAACTGCCCGGTAAGGTTGGTATTGATGACGGCTTGCCAGTCGGCCAGCGACATCTGGTCAAACGCGGCATCGCGCTGGATACCGGCGTTGGCCACGACGACATCCACGCCACCAAAGGCCGCAAGGGCCGCATCAAAGAGTTGTTCGACCTGGGCTTCATTGCCGGTATCCGCGCCTACCGCAATGGCGTTACCGCCCTGTGCGGCAATATCTGCAACGATTTGCTCTGCGCTGGCGGCATTGGCGTGGTAATTCACGACAACGCTGGCGCCTGCGGCGGCAAACGCTTTGGCGATGCCGGCGCCAATGCCGGAACTGGCGCCGGTTACGATGGCGGTCTGGCCTTGCAATGATGAGTTCATGCGTGATCCTGCAAAATGTCAGTCGAGCTTGCGGGCTAGATCAGACAGGGCGGCCGCCGCAGTCCGGTCAAAACCCAGCGGGGTAATGGTGATGTGGCCCAGGCCCAGCAACGGGGTTTCAGCGTCGTCCGCATCGGGCTGTGGGGCACGTTGCAACTTCAGCCACTGGTAGTCAAAGCCGCGCGGGTCTTGCTGGCTGCGCACTTGCACCCCGTTGAGCAAACCGCGCCCTTGCCGGCTGATCCGCACTTCTTTCACTTGTTCTGGCGGTACGTCCGGAAAATTGATATTCAGGCAAACGCCCGCCGGCCACTCACCACTGCTGATCTGCCGAATGACATCTGCGCCATGGGTACTCGCGGTTTCCCAGCGCACGGGCGCGCCATCGGTGAATTTCTGGCTCAGGGCGATCGAACGGATGCCCATCATCAAACCCGTCATGGCAGCGCCCACGGTGCCGGAGAAAAAGGTTTCAATCCCCAGATTGGCGCCGCGATTCACGCCAGACAAAATCAGGTCTGGCGGTGTAGCTTGCAGCAAGTGCCCCACCCCGACGGCCACACAGTCGGCTGGGGTTCCGGTCACGGCATAACGCCGCTCGCCCATGGGTTTGATCCGTAGCGGGTCTTGCAGACTGATGGATGTTCCGGTGCCACTTTGGTCAGCCGCAGGCGCCACAATCCAGACCTCGGGCGCGAGTAGCCGGGCAATGTGTTCCAGCACCGCAAGGCCCGGGGCATCTATGCCGTCGTCGTTGGTGATCAGGATACGCTGGCAATGGTATGGCGCTGAATCTGGCATGGCTTGCTCCGCTGCAACAAACAGGATGATCACTGGCCCTGGGGCTGGCGATGAATTACTATATTCACATAGCTATATAAATATAGGCAATAGCCATGGATTTTTCCTTGTTGCGCACCCAGGTCACCCGTTTGAGCCGGCGTTTGCGCCAGGAGGCGCAGAATGATCCGGACAACTGGACCCACATGCTGGTCTTGAGCGCGATTGACCGACTATGGATTGCGGCAACGCCATCCATGATCAGCACAACGGAGAAAATCCGCTCTTCCAACCTTGCCCCGATCCTGAAAGAGCTGGAGGCGAGAGGCCTGATCTTGCGCACCCAGGATGAGAGCGACAAGCGCAAGACTCGCTTGTTGCTGACGACGGCAGGACACCAGACCTTGACGGAAAGCCGCAAGCGCCGTGATCAATGGCTGAACCAGGCCGTGCGGGCCAGCTTGAGTGAGGAAGAACAGCAACTCCTCATCAAGGCCGGAGAACTGATGGAGCGACTCAGCCTGTATGAGGCACACAACGAGGACCGAACGCGCTGACGGGCGGGCCGCAACCGCCCCGGTGTTACTCGGCGCTGCCAGAGGGCGGCACGGCCGGTTTGCTGTACCAGTCCTGCTCTTTGACCAGTACCGCACCCTCCGGCTGCATGCGAAAATGCGGCGACATGATCTGTACACCCCAGTGGTTGAATTCATCCTGGATATCGGCATGCAGGACCGACAGGATCGCCACCGCGCGCATGGGTTCTACGCAATGCGCAAACAGTTCGTACTCCACATAAAAGTCAGACAGGCCGCGCTGCACCACATAGGGCTCGGGTTGCTGCACCAGCCCCGGATTGCGTTTGGCGGCATTGATCAGCATGGCATGCACCTGGCGCCACGGGGTGTCATAGCCAATCGTCACCACCGTAGACAGCAGTGAACCGGCCTCGCCCGCCGCCCGGGTAAAGTTGCGGATGTTGTTCCCCACCACCACGGCGTTGGGGATGGTGATTTCTTCTTTTTGCAGCGTGGTGAGCTTGACGGACAGGGTCGACAACTCCGTCACCACGCCGCGCGTATCACCAATGGCCACCAGATCGCCCCGCCGCAGCGCGCGCGAATAAACCAGCACCATGCCGCTCATAAGCTGATTGACGATCCCGGCCGAACCCAGCGTGATCATGAAGCCGAACAACACCGACAACCCTTTGAAGACGTCGCTTTGCGAGCCCGGTATATACGGGTAGGCAAAGGTCAGCCCCAGCGCCCAGACCACCACCGACACCATGCGCCGCGTTGCGCCGGCGGTATCGGGGTGCATACCGGGCACTTCAAGCCGGCCTTCCTGCACTGCAATGAACACGCGGGCGATCACATCCTGAACCGCGCGCGTGATCATCAGGATAACGATCACGGTAATGATGCCAGGCAAGGCATCGACAAAACCACGCGCAATGCGCACCAGCAAGTCCAGCAAGAAACCGCCCAGCCGCTCACCGACAGGCTGGGTCAGCGCAAACTGGTCCAGCGCGTAGATCAGCCACAGGTAAATGAGGGCGATGGCGGCAAAGGTCGCGACAATCTGCGTCACCTTGTTGGCCAGCGCCATACTGGCGTCCAGCCAGTCGAACCCGCTGACTTCTGCAGTGGCCTGCTTGCGGCGCGTTCTGCTGATGGCGGCAAGCAAGGCTTTTCTGGCCTTGCTCATGACCCACAAGCCCGCAAACAGCAGCAGCAAGGCAATCAGCGTGGCGATGACGCCGTGAATAAGATTGGGCCAGTGCACGCCTTCCAGCCGGGCCTTGAGCACATCCTGCAACTGGTTCTGGGTGGCTGCGACAAACGCCTCGAATGTGCGGTGATCATCCGCCGCCATGTCTTCCTGCACCACGTAAAACAGCAGGCGATCACCCAACTGGTACACCGTGACCGGCGTCGTGTCGTAGGTCACGGTAAAGTGGCGCAGCGGGTCATCAAGGTCAGCCTCCTTGAGTTCCTGCAACCGTTTCAGCCCCCGGTCCGCGCGCTCTTGCGGGCTGATACCCGCCACGGTGGCGCGAAAGGTCACGATATCCCGGTTCAGGTAGCTAAGCGGCGATGGCGTTGACACCGTCGTGCCTTGCGCAGCAGACGCCGATGACGCTTCCGGCGCGGCGAACGCCGGCGCGCAAAGCCCGATCAACAGCAGGCAGACGGATCTGACAACCCAGACTCTGAAGTACTTCATGATGAAGACATCCCTGCAAAAAGACACAATCGGGCGACCCGGCCAGCGGCGCGGGCCACCTTGTTCTAATGGGTGGTATGCCCCGGCGCGGTCTGCAGCAAGTGCGTGCGGCGATCACTGGTCAAGGAAAGATAACGTTCGTACTGCCGCAAGATGTCGGCAATGATTTCTTCTTCCCGCAGATGCTGGATGTCATAGCCTTCGCGTCCGTCTTCAAAGAACGTTACCGGCTCATAGACGAGGCCATCGTCGTCATCTTCCGCCTTGGCCTGGGCCAGCATGAATGCCGGCAACACACGGCTGCTGACACGCACGCCGTAAACAAAATCACGCACGCCTTCAATCGGGATAACCAGGTGCATCTCGCCCTGGGTGTCTTCACGGATCACCTGGGCTTGCACGTCGCGCCGCTGCAATTCCGTGCTGACTTGTTGCATGGCAGACAGCACCTTGCTTTGCATGAACAGGCGCACTTCTTCTTCAGTTGAGCGATGCACCAGTTGCGCCAGCCGTTTGCGCCAATGCGCGCCACTCCAGAAACTGGTGGCATGAGCCAGGTCTTGCGAATAATGCGCCAGGTCGGCCTTAAGCCCGCGCCACAAGCCAAAGCACAGCAACAACATGATGATGGTCAGCGGCAGCGCGGCGACCAGCGTCATGGCTTGCAGCGCCTTGAGGCCGCCCGCCAGCATCAGGATGGCGGCGGTCAGCCCCAGGATCACGGTCCAGAACAAGCGCTGCCACACCGGCGAATGCGCCGCGCCGCGCGTGGCAATAATGTCTGCCACCAGCGCGCCGGAGTCGGCCGAGGTCACGAAAAACACGGCGATCAGCACAATGGCCAGCACTGAAAGCAAAGTGCTGAACGGGAAGAAATCAAAGAAGTGGAACAACAGTGCATCCACCTGCCCGGCCGAACGCGACAGATCGCCCATGGCCTGATGGCTGTCGATCCAGATGGCGGTGTTGCCAAAGGCGGTCATCCAGATCAGGTTGAAGGTGGCCGGCACCAGCAACACACCGATCACAAATTCACGAATAGTGCGCCCGCGTGAGATTTTGGCGATGAACATCCCCACAAACGGCGACCAGGAAATCCACCACGCCCAGTACTGGATGGTCCAGGAAGCAAACCAGCCCGGCGTAGCAGTCGGCTGATAGGCAAAGGTACGGAAAGACAGCGCCACAAGGCTGCTCAGATAGTTGCCAACGTTCTCACTGAACGCCAGCAGCAAATGCGTGGTCGGCCCGCAGATCACCACAAAGAGCATCAGGATAATGGCGATGGTCAGGTTGAGTTCACTCAGAATGCGCACGCCTTTATCGACACCCGTCGCCGCCGACGTACCTGCCAGCCCCATCACCACAATGATCAGCCCGACCCGGAATACCGTTGAACTGGTCTCCCAGCCGAACACCTGATGCAGCCCGGCGCTCAGTTGCAGCACACCGTAGCCCAGCGTGGTGGCGATACCGGCAATGGTACCGATCAGGGCAAAGGCATCAATCACATGGCCAATCCAGCCGTTGATGCCGTTGCGCAGCACCGGATAAAGCCCGGAGCGCAGGGTCAGCGGCAGGTTGTAGCGAAAACCGAAATATGCCAGCACCAGCCCCATCACCCCGTACACCGACCAGGCGTGAAAACCCCAATGAAAGAAGGTCGAGAGCATGGCCTCACGTGCGGCGGCGGGCGTACCCGCCACTTGCGTGGCCGGGGCCACGTAATGCTGCATGGGTTCGCCCACGCCAAAATACATCAGCCCGATCCCCATGCCGGCAGCGAACAGCATGGCAATCCACGAAACGAACGAGTACTCCGGCCTTGCCGTGTCCGGGCCCAGCCGGATATCACCAAAGCGGCTGGCCGCCATCAAGACCAGAAACACCAGAAAGCCGGTGACACTCAGAATGTAGAACCAGTCGAAATGACCGGTCACCCAGTCTTCAGCGCCAGAGAACAACGCCAGCGCTTCCTGTCGATACACCACGCAATACACCAGCAAGCCCGCCACCACGGCCAGCGCAGGAATGACAACCGGTGCAGCCAGCGTCGTTGCCGGCTTTGCTTGCGCCGTATCGGTACCGGCAGGATGAGTCATGAAATCGCTCCTTGAAAACAGGCCGGATGAGCCCCACGGGCTGACCCGGCCTTTGAGTACATGCAATGCTCAGGGCGCGTTGACCACCACATAGGTGACGTTGCTGCCCTGGTACTGCGGCTGGTACCAAGTATTGCCGCATTGCATATACGCCGTATTGCCCCGCATCACCTGCACGCAACTGGACGGCATCTGGTTGGCGTTGACAATGGAACCCACCACCGCCGAGGTCACGGCCACGGTCGCCGTCACGGCGGCTGCGGTCGCCACCGGGTGATAGTGGTCATCGTAATAACGACCACGATCGCCATCGACGTTCACGTTGACGTCGCGATTGACGTTCACGTTGTTGTGGCTGTTGTTGATGTTCACATTGTTGCGATTGTTGGAGTTGCGCTGCACGTTGGCATGGTTGTTCTGCACCGCCGGACGACCACCGCCGCCACCGGCGTGATTCACCGATGCCCTGGCCGCGCGCTGGGCGCTTGCATCCATGGTGGCGGTCATCAACACAAAACTGGCAGCCAGCAGCACGCCAAGGCCCGGCTTGAAAATCAGGGAGGTTTTCATGTCAGTGCTCCTCATTGCGCAGCCGTATCGGCATCCGCTTTCTTCAGCGGGATGGCGATATCGCCCTTGCCAGGCTGGAAGGTGAACTCGCCCGATTTGATGGCCGGTTTGAGATTCCAGTGATATTCGGCCGAGTACTCTGGTCTGGATTCACTGTCGGTAGAGGTGATCACCAGGCGGCATGGCAACGGGTTGCCTTCTCTGGCGATCCACAATTGCCAGTCGGCATTGGGCTGGCTGAATGCGTAGTGGTCGCACGTCTTGCCGGCCACCTTTGACGGCCCGACATAAGCGGCCATGGTCAGGGCATCAATCTGGTCCTGATCGCGACCAAACTGGAACAAGTCTTCCAGCGGCACCTGAATGCCGTAGTAGTCCTCTACTTCATGCAGCATGTCGTAGACATTGTCTGCCGCCTTGACCGTGGTGTAGTACTTCAGCGCTGGCGAGTACTGGGTGAATTGGGTGCCGTTGTAGTAAAAACTGCGCACGTAGCGGTCGCTGGCCAGATGCGCCACCAGATGCGTGCGGCCATCAACCGTCATGTCGACCGTGCCCAGCGTCTTGACCTTGTAGCCGGAATCGAGCTCGACATCCTGGCTTACCTGCACGGCCACATTGAAGCGCTTGATGGTGCGCAGATAGTTGCCCATGTCGATCAGGCGATTAATGACGTCCTGGTTCAGTACGGGCTTGGACTGAACCTCATCTGCCGCATAGCCACTTGTACTGACGACAAGCAGCATGGCGGACAGCCATTTGGCAGGCGACTGCATGATGACCTCCAGGAAATCCGGATGAGAAAAACACGTTGAACGGGCGAGAGGCTAATGCCTGGCCAGCAAGACGCGCGCGTCCGCGCTCCCTATTGATACAAACAAACTGAGTGAATTGAAAGAAATCGATAAGGCAAAAGCAAGAAAATCCCTGGCTTTTGCTCCTGAAAACGCGCACTGATACAGGGCCAGAAGCGCCACCGGCCTGGCTGCCGGACCACAATCCAGACTCCGGGAACACCAAGGCTGCGGCATCACCCACCCACGCCAGCCTGCCCGCCCCTGCTCCACCAGGCCAGAAACCGGCGCCATCCCACAACAGTTGCGGCTGTATCTGCCTTGTCACGTTTGTCTTTCTTTTGTCTCTGTCTATATTTGGTGCTACTTGCATATTTCTTTCCGGTCTTAAAAGTCACACATGCAATGAGGCATGTGCGCTTTCCAGGCAGGGTGAGTTGTTACAGAGAGTCCGCATGCCACAGCACACCACGCGTAGTCCGGCCCATTTGCGACCTCAGGCCAGGGCGCTGGCCCTGGAACCCAGAATCCTGTTTGACGGTGCAGTCGCGGCCAGCGTTGAGCACCATCAACACCAGGCCGATACACACGCCCAGAGCGCCGACAAAACCGTTGCCCCCATCGCCCGCAACGGCGCCACGGCCGCGCACGCCAATACCGGCACCGACACCCCGCAAGCACGTGACGGCGCCACCGCCAGCAAAGCCGGCAGCGACACCAGCACACCGCAAGCCCGCGATGGCGCAACCGCTGCGGCGGCCACCCCGGCACGCAACCTGGTGGTGATCGACAGCCGGGTCGACAACTACCAGACCCTGCTGACCGATCTGCCGCAAAACAGCCAGGTCTTGATCATCAACGCCGGCGACGACGCCATCAGCGCTATTTCCGCAGCGCTGGCCGGCATGGGCAAGGCCGATTCCATCCAGATTTTTTCGCACGGGGCCGCCGGCCAGTTCACGCTGGGCAACCGCATTTATGACGCCCAGACACTGCAAAGCCTGGCCAGCAGCATGAGCAACTGGCGCAGCGAGTTGACCGCAGGCGCAGATATTTTCCTGTACGGCTGCGATGTGGGCGCCGGCACGCAAGGCCAGGCGCTGGTCAACACGCTGGCCAGCATCACCGGCGCGGGCGTGGCGGCGTCCAGCAACGACACCGGCGCGGCCAGTGCGGGTGGCGACTGGGTACTGGAGGTCTCCAGCGGCGTCATCGACCGACACATCGCACTGAGCGACAACGCGATTTCGCATTACGGCGAGTTACTGGCCAACGCCAGCCCGAGCGTAACCATCGGCACCGGCACGACAAGCGTCTTGCTGGGCGATCAGGTGACCTTCAATGTCACTTTGACCAACGCCTCCAGCCAGGTGGGCTATGCGCCCTTCATAGACCTGTTCATGCCCGCCACCGGCAAGGACGGCAATGACGGCCTGAGTTTTGTGTCGGCCACTTATCTGGGGCAACCCGTCACCGCCTACGTAGTCACGTTTGACGCCAACGGCAACGCCACTCACCCACTGGCCAAAGACAGCAACGGCAACGCGCTGGTCATCAACGCAGCCACCTATGGCTTGCGCGCTGGCGACCAGATGGTGGTACTGCAACTGCCGTTTGGCAGCGTCAGCCAGTCACAGCCTGCCATTACCGTGCAGGTCACCGCCACGCTGAGCGATCTGGCCGATACCAGTCTTTCCAACGCCTCGCCCGATCTGCTGGTCAAGGCGCGCGGCGGCTTCCAGTTTGGTAACGATTCGCTGGACAACCCGACCACCGACCCCAGCATTGTCGGCACGGCCACCGCCAGTTTTACCGTACACCCGACCGTGGTCACGCTGACCCAGAGCGTGCAGATGCCCGAAGGCGAAACGGTGACTGGCCCCAACTTCCAGCACACCGAAACCGTCACCATTACCCCGGCACCGGGCCAGACCATTGATAACGTGGTGGTCACCCAGCCCATGCCGGACAACGTGCAGGTCACCGCCATCACCCCCAGCAACGGCGGCACGGTCACGTCGCTGACCTTGCATGACGGCACCGTACTGACCAACCCGACTGCCATCGCCGCTGCGATTGCCGCGCAACCGCTGTACATCAGCAGCTACACCGTGACCTACAGCAGCATTTCGGCCCCGGTGGATGTGGTGGTCAGTTTTTATGTGCCGGAGGCAGACGCCAACGGCCAGCCTGTGCTCAATCCGCAAACGGGCGCCAATGTCGCCATTACCTTCGGCACGCCAACCGCCAGCGGCGAGTGGGTGCCGCTGGACCCGCGGGACGTGACGCCACCGGCCACCACGATTGATTTTTCCGGCTCGGGCGACGGCACGGGCGGCACGTTTGTTGCCAAGGCGCTCACGGTGCAGAAAACCGTCACCGACACCAATGACGTCGGCACGCCTGGCATCACCCCGGGCGACACGCTGGATTACCAGCTTGATCTGGCTATCTCGGATTTCTTTGCCATCGGCCAGACGCTGACCCGTAATGGCTCGTTTGTGCTGACCGATACGGCAAGTGACGGCCAGACCGTGACCGGCACGCCGACATTCACCTTCAGCATCAACGGGGTATCGCACACGGTTGCGCTGAGCTACACCAGCACGGTCAATGCCGACGGCACCACCACGCTGCGTTTCGATATTGCCGGCTCCATCCTGAACGCCGGCATGCTGGGCGCGCTGGTGGGCGACCTGGCCTTCGACAACACCCAGCAAGGCGCGACCACCGGCACCATCCACTACACCGTACTGGTCAACCAGGCCTATACCAGCAGCCACCCGCAAAGCGAGATCAACGAAGGCGACACGCTGGGCAATAGCGCCACGGTCAGCGGCACGCTGATGGTCGATCGCGTCAACCTGACCGGCAGCACGGTCACGGATACCTCCAGCACCACCTCGACCATCGGCACCAGCAATATCGATATCGAGATCACCGGCGTGAACGGCAGCACGCCGCCCTCCAGCGGCGAACTCAACCCGGGCGACGTCGTGACGTTCGAGATGAGCTATGACCTTGTCACCAGCGATTATGAAAACTTCACGCTCACGGCCTATCTGCCACTGCCGCTGTTTGATCTCTCAAGCATCAACTGGAGCCAGGGCACGGGCGTCGGCACGTGGGCGATCGGCAGCGGCAACACCAATGCCGGCCCGGTAACCAGCGTTACCACGGCAGCGGGCAATGCAGTGGTGTTCCACTTTGGCGACTACGCCACTGCCGCCACCAGCGGCAGCAAGATCGTGGTGACCTTTACGCTGAAAGTGGGCGATACGCCGTACGCGGACCAGCGCTCACTCAACGTACTGGCGCAGTCAGACCAGACCACCACCATTTCCGGGCAGCATCTGGTGTCCTCTGACGTGGCGACCATTGTGTCCGTGGCCGAACCGGTACTGACCATCACACAAGGCGTGGTCTCCAGCACCGGTAACGGGGTGATCACCGGCACCACCGGCACGTGGGCTGCGCCAGGCACCACCGGCGTGCCGTTCAGCAACAGCGTGACCGATCTGTCTACCGTGGCGGGCACCATTACCGGTATTGATGGCGGCGACAGCCTGCGGCTGGCAACGGCCATCGAGAACTCCGGCGGCGGTGGCGCTTACGATGTCGTCACCAGCGTCACCATCCCGCCCGGGCTGCAGTTTTCCGGCGGTTCGCTGGCGGCGGCTGACCTGCAGATTTATCGTGGCGACGGCACTTTGCTGGTACTGGGCACGGATTACCAGGTCAGCGGCAATACCATCACTTTCCTGGATCACAACGGCACGGCATCTTTGCTGCCTGGCCGCAGCGGCACCACGGCCGATACCAGTGGCCAGAACGTGGTGGTCATTACCTATGACGTGAAGGTAGTCGATGCCATCGCTGCATCCACCACCATGCAGACCACCGCCATACTGAGCAACTACGCCAGCGTGGAAGGCGGCGCGGACTTCACCCCGGTTGACCTGACCGCCAAGACCGGCGAACAAGTCGCCGCCCCGACCGTCAACGCGGTCTTTGCCGGCGGCAGCAGCACCACCGCACCCGACGGCGACTCCACCGCCAGCCACACCACCGGCAACAACCTGGTGATTGGCGAAGGCATGCTGTACGACCTCGTCGTCACCCTGCCTGAAGGCGCCACGCAGACGCTCTCGCTGGACGGGTTGATTCCCGCCGGCATGCGGCTGGACACCACTTTCAACGGCGGCCTGGGCTATCAGGTGATCACCACCAGCGCGGCCAGCACGGCGCTGACCACCAATTTTGCCGGCACCGTCACCCTTGGCAGCATGTCGGGCTTGTCTGGCGGCACGCTGGGCAACGATGGCGTCGGCGCGCACTGGACATTTACAGCCGCCAGCGCCACGGCCGACAACGTCACCACCAACAACAGTTTTGTGATTCGCGTACAGCTGATTGCCGACAACGTCGCCAGCAACCAGGCCGGCACGCAACTCCCGGTAACCGCGCGCATCACCTATAGCGATCCGGACGGCGATACGCCCAATGGCACCGCCGCCGCCAACCGTACCGTCAACCAGAGCCTCCCCACCCCGACTGCCGTGGTGGTCGAACCCACCCTGCAAGTGACGCAGTCTTATACCGGTGGCTCCACGCTGGGCGTGGATGAAGGCGATACGGTCGATTACACCATCACCATCAGCAATGGCAGTGCCAGCACTGATTACAACGCCTTCGACATCAATTTCCAGGACCTGCTGCCCAGCGAGTTGACCGGCCTGAGCCTCGTCAGCGTGACCTACAACGGCAACGCCACCAATAACAGCGGCGGGGACTTCCAGCTGGTCGGCCACACTTTGTCATCCGTCACTGGCGCCAATATCGACATCCCCAAGGGCGGGTCGATTGTGCTGCACGTCACCGGGACCGTGGTGGCCGCAGCGGCCAGCGAACAGAACTTCAGCAATACCGCCACCGTGCAATGGACCAGTCTGGATGGCACCCAGGCCAGTTCAGGCCAGGCCAACGGCGAGCGCACCGGCACAGACGGGTTATTGAATTCCGGCGCACTCAACGATTACCGCGTAGCCAACACGCTGGTGATTCCGGTCGAACAAGGTCTGATTGTTTCCCGCGTTGGCGGCTTGCCCGCCACGGCCGCCCCCAATCCGACCAATGCGCCGACAGAAGACGTCACCATTGGCGAGGTCATCCGCTACCGCGTTACCGCAGTGGTGGCCGAGGGCACTACCAATGATTACGTGCTGCAAGTCACGCTGCAAAACGGCTTGCAGTTTATTGATGACGGCTCGTCCAAACTGGCGCTGGTGTCTGATCAAGGGCTGATTACCAGCAGCTTTTCAGATCTGGTGACTGGCGGCTCGCTCGATGTAACGGGCAGCCGGGATACCGCCATTGGCCAGAACATTACGGCCGATCTGTCTGGCGCCGCACCCAATGCCGCTTTCAATACCGCGGCGCACCTGACGGTGACCACCGATAGCAATGGCAATCAGGTTCTGCAGTTCCATCTGGGTACGCTCAACAACCCGGACAACGACCCCAATCTGGAAGGCATTTCGCTGGAATTCAACGTGCGGGTCATGAACCAGGCCTCTAACGTGGCCGGCGCGGCGCTGGCCGTGAGCGCGCAAACCCAGTCGGGCAGTACCGTACTGGCGCATTCGGACGCCATATCAGAAAAGATTGTCGAACCGGTGTTGTCTGGCCTGAACAAACAGATTGTGCAGTTTGACCCCAACACCAGCGGCAGCACCGGCACGGCGCAGGTAGCACTCAGCTTTACTGCCGGCGGCACCATTCCGGCCTACAACGCAGAATTGACTGACGGCTATCCGGCCGGGTCCAACCTGACCGGGCTGACGCTGGTTATCAACGGCACCAGCTACGACATCAACAGCAGCAGTATTCCATCCAGCCTGGGCTTCAGTTATTCGGTTACCGGCAACACCATCACCGCCGATTTTGCCGAGCTGGACCCCGGCACCACCGTCAAGCTGACCTACCAGATCACCCTGCCCAACTCGGCCACCGTTGCCAGCACCAACGCCAGACTGACCTGGACCAGCTTGCCGGACAGTTTCACCAACTGGGGCGGCTCTACCGTGGGCACTGCCGCCACCACCACGGGTGAGCGTACCGGCAGCGGCGTCGCGGCCAACAACTACGTGCTGACCGAAGGCGCTGGTCTGGGGTTGATCAGTGGCACGCTGTGGGACGACACGGCCTCGGCAACATCCTCCACCACGCCAGACGGCCCGCCGCTGGCCGGCCAGACCGTCACGCTGACCTGGGCCGGCGCCGATGGCAACCTTGCCACCACTGCCGACAACCTCACCTATACCGCCACCACCGATGCGAACGGCCAGTACCACTTTGGCGATCTGGCTGCCGGCGTGTATCAGATCACCACCAATGCCGGCATTTTCAGCTACGGCAGCATCGGCAATGTGGCGGTGCGTATTGATAGCGACAGCAGCACACCACTGGGGCAGGTCAATCTCACCCTGGGCGAGTCTGCCGCAGGTACGGCCAACTTCGGTTACGTGCAGCAGAACGATGCACCGGTAAACCACCTGCCCTCGCCACCCACCGGGCTGGAGGACATTCCGTTTGCCATCAGCGGCGTCAGCATCAGCGACGTGGACGCCGGCAACGGCACCATGACGGTCACGCTGGGCGTGCTGCACGGCAAACTGAACCTGACCCCGACCACGGGCGTCATCATCACCGGCCAGGGCACGGGCAATGTGGTGCTCAGCGGCAACATCACCAATATCAACACCGCGCTGGCGACGCTGACCTACCTGGGCAACCAGGACTACAACGGCACCGACACGCTGACCATCCTCACCAACGATAACGGCAATTTTGGTGATCACAACGGCAACGGCATTCCGGGCGAAGCAGGCGATGCGCTGACGGCGCAAAACACGTTGCAGATCAACATTACCCCGGTGAATGACGCCCCGGTTGGCGTGAACGACGCCGCGTCCGCCACCGAAGCAGGCGGCAGCTTCAACAACACCATCGGCGTAGACCCGCGCGGCAATGTGCTGACCAACGATACCGATGTGGATATCGCCACCAATGGCGACAGCCTGCATGTGGTCTCTGTGCTGCCTACCGGCGGCACCAGCGGCAACGTCCCTGGCGTGGGCACCGGCACTTTTGCCGGGCAGTACGGCACGCTGACCATCAGCGCCGACGGCGGTTATCTGTACACGGTCGACAACAACAACGCCGCCGTACAGGCTTTGCGCACTGCGGGGCAGCATCTGGTCGACAGCTTTACCTATACGCTGGCAGATACGGCGGGCGCGCAATCTACTGCCGTGCTGGTGGTGACCATCCACGGCGCCAATGACACGCCGGTGGGCGTGGTCGATAACGGTCTGGCCACGGAAGCAGGCGGCGTCAACAACGGCACGCCAGGTGGCAACGCCACCGGCAATGTGCTGACCAACGATACCGATGTCGATAGCGCCGCCAATGGCGAAGTGCTGCATGTGTCGGGTGTGCGCAATCAGCCGGCGGCATCAAACAGCCCGCTCACGCCGGTCAACAGTGGCACCACCAGCGCCAACGGCACGCAGATTGTCGGCGCCTACGGCACGCTGACCATTGGCGCAGACGGCACCTACCGCTATGTGGTCGACAACAACAATGCAGCGGTACAGGCACTGGTCCCCGGCACCACGCTGCAGGACACATTCAGCTATCAGGTCACCGATGCCGGCGGCTTGAACGATCTGGCCAACATCATCATTACCGTCCAGGGCGCTTACGACAACCCGGTCGCCACCGACAACACCACGCATGCCACGGCCGGTTCGCCCGGGCTGGGCACGCCGGCCATTGCCGGCACCGGCAACGTCATTACCGACGATAACGGCCAGGGTGTGGATCATGACGTCGATGCGCCCGATCAGGTGGCCGGCGCACTGACCGTCACAGGCGCGCGCACCGGCACCGAGGCCGCGGGCGGCAGCATGAGTAGCGTTACCGCCGGCAGCACCTCGGCCAGCAATGCACTGACCCTGGTCGGCCAGTACGGCAGCCTGCATATCGGCGCCGACGGCACTTACGAATACGATGTCGACAGCAATAACGCCGCCGTCCAGGCCCTGCCTGCCGGCGCCACACTGACCGAAACTTTCAGCTACAGGCTGAGCGACAGCCACGGGCTGACCGATGTCGCGCAACTGGTGGTGACGGTCACCGGCGTGAACGACCCGCCCGTACCGACCGCCGATACCGCACATGCTGTCGAAGCCGGCGGCACCAACAACCAGACGCCGGGCATCAACCCCACCGGCAATGTGCTGACCAATGACCGTGATCCGGATGGCGACGCCATGACGGTGACCGGCATCCAGACCAGCAGCGGCACGATTGGCACGGTGGGCACGGCACTGGTGGGCGCGCACGGCACGCTGACGCTGGGCGCCAACGGCCAGTACAGCTACGTGGTCAACAACAACGACCCGGCAGTACAGGCCCTGCGCACAGCCGGCGACCAGATCACCGACCAGTTCACCTATACCGTCAGCGACAGCCACGGCGCCAGCGCCAGTACCACGCTGACCGTCACCATCACCGGCCAGAACGACGCCCCGGTTGGCGTTAACGACACCGGCAACGCCACGGAAGCCGGCGGTACAGCCAATGCCACGCCGGGCAGCGATGCCACTGGCAATGTACTGACCAACGACACCGATGTGGATGCCGGCGACAGCAAGACCGTCAATGGCGGCCACGCCGGCACGCTGGCTGCGGGCGGCAGCTTTACCGCCATCACCGCGCCCACCACGCTCACCGGGCAGTACGGCACGCTGACGCTGCAGCCCGATGGCAGCTACAACTATGTGGTCGACAACAGCAACGCCACCGTCAACGCACTCGCCCCCGGCCAGACACTCACAGACAGCTTCAGCTATCAGTTGCGCGATACCGCCGGACTGACCGGCACCGCCCAGCTGGATATCTCGGTACATGGCGCCAATGACGCCCCGACGGCGCAACTGGACCTCAACTACGCCTTGTCTGATAACGGCCAGGGCCAGCAGGTCAACGCCAACGGCAACGTCATGAACAATGACCGTGACCCGGACAACGGCGACACCATTACCGTCACGGGCGGCGCCAGGGGTGCCGCCTCCACCAACCCCACGCTTGACCCGGTGGCGGCTGGCAGCAGTGTCACAGCCGGCTCGCCACTCACCCTGGTCGGCACCTACGGCACCTTGACGCTGGGCGCGGACGGCACCTACCAGTACGTCATCGACATCAATAACCCGGTGGTACAGACACTGACCGGCAGCAGCTTCCGGCTGGAACAGTTCGCCTACCAGATCACGGATAGCGGCGGCCTGACCGCCACCGCCACGCTCGACATCGTGGTGCGCGGCCGTAATGACCCACCTGAACCGCTGCCCGATGCCGCAGTGGCCGTGGAAGCCGGCGGCCTGCATAACAGCACGCCAGGCGTGAACCCGTCCGGCAACGTGCTCGATAACGACAGTGATCCGGACAACGGCGACGTCTTGAATGTCACCACCGTACGCACCGCCACCGGCACGCCGGTCAATGCCGGCACCACGCTGCAAGGCCAGTACGGCCAGCTGAACATGAACAGCGATGGCACGTGGACCTACACGGTGGATAACTCGCTACCCGCCGTTGAAGCCCTGCGCACCGCCGGCCAGACGCTGACCGAGCAATTTACCTATACCGCCAGCGACCAGTGGGGCCTGACGGCTGATTCCACCCTGACCATTGTGATCGCCGGGCGCAACGATACGCCGGTGGCCGTGGACGACACCACCACGGCGATTGAAGCAGGTGGCACCCACAACGGCACCGCCGGCCTGAACCCCACCGGCAATGTGCTGACCAATGACACCGACGTCGACAGCACCGCCAATGGCGAGACCAAAGCGGTTGGCAACTTTGCCAACAGCAACGGGCAATCGGCGCAGGCAGGCAGCGCGCTGGCCGGGCAGTTTGGCACGCTCACCATCAATGCCGACGGCACTTACCAGTACGTGGTGGACAACAGCAACAGCCAGGTCGATGCCCTGCAGCAAGGCCAGACGCTGACCGAGGTCTACACCTACCAGATGCACGATGCCGATGGCGCCACTTCTACCGCCCGCTTGAGCATCACCATCCAGGGCCGCAATGATGCGCCGGTCGCCAACCCGGACAGCAACGTCGCCAGCGACCAGTTCCCCGCGCCGCAAGCCACGGGCAACGTGCTGACCAACGACACGGACGTAGACAATGGCGATCACCTGACCGTCGCCGCCGTGCACACCGGCCAGCCCACCGACACCGGCACGCAAGGCCAGTTGGGCCAGCCGCTGGCAGGCCAGTACGGCACACTGATCCTGAATGCCAACGGCACCTACAGCTACCAGATCGACCTGACCAACCCGGATGTACTCAAGGCCGCTGGCGCGGGCCAGGTGTTGCACGATACATTCACCTATACCGTGACCGATCTGGCCGGCGCCACCAGCCAGGCCACGCTGACGCTGAATCTGGATATCTCCCAACCCTATGTGCCGCCGCCGTCGCCGCCCGATACCAATGGCGATATCGGCCCGCATTACGACAACGGCTACACCCCGCCCTACACCGCCAGTTTCTACCGCAGCGTCGATCCGGTGGTGTACGTCACGCCGGAAGTCCAGGTGGTGGATGCACAACTGGAAGTCAGCGCGTGGGAGGCCGACGGCAGCAATTTGTATCTGGGCGGCCTGCAAAACCCCATCGCCCTGTCGATCGGCGCCGGGCTGGGGCTGATTCCGGATGTCCACGTGGCCAACAGCGTGCATCAAAGCCAGCGTGACTCTGCACTGGATCAAGCCTGGCTGATGGGCCGGCAAAGCCGCACCAATCTGACCGCCGATGGCTTGCTGGACAACCCGTCGGTGTTTGCGCTGACCCAGAAAAACATGACCGAGCATCCGGTCGTCCAGCATCACGCCACACCGCATCATGGTCACCGCCCTGTGCCGCACCACGCGGCGCCGCGCACGGCCGCCGGGTTCAAGGCACAACTGGAAGCCGCCTCAACCACTTTGCCGGCCAGCCTGCGCCGGACCACCCCTCAACTGCAAACCGATCTCGCTCATGAGGCGTAATCAAGGAGACTTTATGCGGAGGATCCCGCGCCGTCCCGCACGCATGACCCTGCTGCTGAGCGCCAGCTTGTTGCTGGCCGCATGTGGTTCACTCACCCAGACCAAGCCCGCGACGGCTGATGAAATGCGCAAACGCGTGGTGGATGACCAGGTGAAGATGTACACCGCGCAAGAACCCGTCACCGGTCCCATCACCTTTTACGAAGCCGCCGCCCGCGCCCTCAAGTACAACCTGGATTACCGGCTCAAGCTGATGGAGTCGGCCCTGGCGTCGAAAATCCGCGATGTCTCGGCCTACGAAATGCTGCCGCGCCTGGTGGAATCCGCCGGTTATACGGCGCGCAACAATGATTCCGGCGGCACCTCCATCGGCATTGAAGACCGCACCGTCAGCTTGCGGCCTTCCACCTCGGAAGAGCGTTACCACAAACTCAATTCACTGGGCCTGAGCTGGAGCCTGCTGGATTTTGGCGTGGCCTATTACCGCACCCAGCAAAAAGCCGACCAGATGCTGATGGCCGATGAACGCCGGCGCAAGGTCGAACAAAACGTACTGCAGGACGTGCGCAACGCCTACTGGCGCGCGCTGGCCGCACAACGGCTGCGCCCCCAGGTGGACGAGTTGCTTGATCGCACCCGCAAGGCGCTGGATGCCGCCCGCCAGGCGCAGGACAAAGGGTTGTTGCCACGCCAGGAAATCCTGGCTTACCAGCGCGCGCTGCTCGATTCCATCCAGTTATTGACGGTGCGGCGCCAGGATCTGGAACTGGCGCAATCTGAACTGGCTGCGCTGATGTCCTTGCCGCCAGGCTCGCCCATGGTGCTGGAAGACACTGAAGAAAAAGGCCTGCCGGACATGAACGTGAGCGAGCAAAAGCTGGAAACACTGGCGCTCGAACACCGGCCGGAAATCATGGAAGAGTGGTATCGCAAGCGGGTCAACGAGAACGATCTGAACATCGCCAAGGCGCAGTTGTGGCCGAACGTGAGCCTGGACGTGAACACGCAGTATGACTCCAACGCTTACCTGTACAACAACACCTGGAATGCCATCGGGCTGAATGTCTCGATCAACCTGCTCAAGCTCTTGCAATACCCATCTTTGAATGAAGAGCAGGACGCCCAGGCCGCCACCGACGACATGCGCCGCATTGCGCTATCCATGGCGATCCTGACGCAGGTGCGCGTGGGCAATTTGCGCTACCGGCTGGCGCGCGAAGAACTGAACTATGCCGATGAAAGCCTGCGGGTAGACCGCTCTTTGCTGGATTACGCGCAGGCGGCAAAAACCACTTCACTGGGCTCGGAACTGGAGGTCATCCGCGCCGAAGGCCGATACCTGTTGTCGCGCTATCAGCGCGAAGCAGCGTACTCGGACACCCAGGCGGCATGGGGCCGTCTGTATAACTCCATTGGCTTTGACGTGCTCCCGGAAAGCGTAGAAAAATATGACATCAAAACCCTTGCTCAGGCGATTCACCAGACTGTCATGGCGACGCCGCAATTGCGGTCTGACATTCTGGAAAAAGCAGTCCCCGTCCCCATTAGCGCATCGGGCCCGGCGGCCACTCAGTAAGGGCGTGGCCTGGCTGTTGCTGAGTCTGGCCAGCGGCCTGACCCTGGCTGCCAGCAAACCAGCCGACACCCCGGACGACACCAACGCCATCCGCGTCTTGCTGGCACCCAAGCTTGAAACAACGCTATCAAGCCAGATGAACGGCGCGCTGACCGATCTGAAAGTGTCACTGGGCAAGCGCGTAGCCAAGAGCGCGGTGCTGGTGCAACTGGACTGCGCCGAAGTCAAAGCCCGTGCCGGCGTGGCCACCGCAGAACTCAATCTGGCCAGACAGAACCTGGAAGCCAAAAAAGGCCTGCAAAAACTCAACGCGGCGGGCGATATTGAAGTAGCCGCCATGCAGACTGAAGTGGACAAGGCTTCCGGCACACTGGCGCTGACGCGCGCCCAGCTGGGTTATTGCCAGATCACCGCCCCTTTTGCCGGCCGCGTGGCCAAGGTCTACGTCAAACCGTACCAGACCGTCAGCACCGGCACGCCGCTGCTGGATCTGGTCAGCGACGGGCCGCTGAAAGTGCGCATGAATGTGCCGTCCGCCCTTTTGGGCAAACTCAAGCCCGGCACCGCGCTGGATGTGAACATTCATGAAACCGGCAAGAGCTACCCGGCGCACATCAGCGTGGTGAACGCGCGGGTGGATGCCGTGGCGCAAACCGTAGAAGTGGAAGCGCAACTGGACAAGGAAAATCCGGAGCTGATTGCCGGCATGAGCGGCACGGCGCGGATCTCAGGTCAATGAACGACACAGCCTTACCTCACCCGCAGCTGTTGCTGTATCTGGACAGCCTGCGTGACCGCGCGCTGGCGGCAGAGTCGCTGAATGCGCTGGCCTTTTCCATGGCCAACGACCTGTACGCCCTCATGCAGTTCCGGCAGGCCATGGTGTTTGCCGATCACGGTGGCAAACCGGTGTTGCTGAGCATTTCCGGCCTGGCCAAACCGGCCGAAGACTCGCCGTATCTGGTCTGGCTGGATCGGGCCGCGCGCTGGGTCAACAGCCAGACCGCCAGTGCCGACGCAATCTGGCTGACGCCAGACCCACCCGACATCCCCGCTGATATCCGCGAAGGCTGGGCCGAATGGTGGCCCACCGGTGTCTGGTGCGCGCCCGTGGTGACGCAAGATGGCCGGCGACTGGGCTTTTTGCTGGTCATGCTGGATGAACCGCCCGCCCAACCCCTGGTTGAAACCCTGGCTGGCGTGCGTGCCACCTGGGCGTACTGCTGGGCCGCGCTCACCCGCCAGCAACGGGCCTTGTGGTGGCGCCCCAGCCGCAAACAATGGATCGTTACGCTGCTGATCCTGGCTGCATTGTTGCTGATCCCGGTACGGCAAACCGTGCTGGCGCCGGCAGAGATTGTGTCCAGCGACGCACAAGTCATCAGTTCGCCCATTGATGGCGTGATCCAGCGCATCAACGTCAAACCCAACCAGCCGGTGGCGGCCGGCACCAGCTTGTTCACGCTGGATGAAACCTCGCTGCGTGGCCGGGTGGAAGTCCTGAGCAAACAAGTGGCCGTGGCCGATGCCGAACTGATGTCGGCCAGCCAGCGCGCATTTGACAACCCGCAGTCGCGCAGCGAACTGGCCGTACTGGAAGGCACCGCCCGGCAGCGCCGCGCTGAACTGGCGGCGGTACAAGCGCAATTGCAACGCACGCAAGTGCTTGCGCCTGAAGCGGGCGTGGCCGTGTTCAGTGACCCCAACGACTGGCTGGGCAAACCGGTGGTCACGGGTGAGCGCATCTTGCAACTGGCCAACCCGGACAAACCCGCCATCCTGATCCATCTGGCCGTCGCTGATGCGATAGCGCTGGAAGAAGGCGATGAAGTCACGCTGTTTCTCAGCGCCTGGCCGCTCTCGCCAGTGCGCGGCAAGATTGTAGAAACCAGCTACCAGGCCAAAACCGGCGATGACGGCGTGGTGGCCTACCGGCTACTGGCCAGCATTGACGGTCAACCAGCGCACGCCCGGCTGGGCCTGCACGGCACGGCCAAGCTCTATGGCAGCCGCGTCAGTCTGGCGTACTACCTGTTGCGGCGTCCGCTGGCTGCCGCGCGCGCCTGGACGGGCTGGTGATGTCTTTCGCTGCCAGCCTGCCGTTTGCCCCGCTGCGGGAAGACCTCAAGCTAATCAAGGCCGCACCCGGGCCGGATGGTGAACCGGCGTGGATGATCCAGGACGCCATCATCAACCGGTTTTACCGGATCGGCTGGCTGGAGTTTGAATTTTTGCTGCGCTGGGCACTGCCGCCAGACCGTATCTGCGCCGATATCGCCGCCAGTACCGCACTCAAGCCCGACGAAGCCCAGCTGGAAGACTTCCAGCGCTTTCTGGATGGCCACAACCTGCTGCGGCCAACCCAGGAAAAGCTGGCCCGGCTGCAACAACAAGCCACGCATACCGATGTTTTTTCATGGCGCTGGCTGTTGCACCACTACCTGTTTTTCCGCATTCCGCTCGTCCGCCCGCAACGCTTTCTGGCCTGGCTGACAGGGCATATTGGCTGGCTGTTTACCCGCACCACGG
The DNA here is from genome assembly GCF_014645535.1 of Silvimonas iriomotensis. NCBI lineage: Bacteria > Pseudomonadati > Pseudomonadota > Betaproteobacteria > Neisseriales > Chitinibacteraceae > Silvimonas > Silvimonas iriomotensis. Next base: position 873,150 of record NZ_BMLX01000001.1, on the reverse strand, counting down.
TGGTCGCAGTGCTGCTGCTGACCTTGCTGGGCCTGACGCTGGTACTGCATCAATGGGATACCTTCACCAGCAGCGTGGTGGAGTCGTTCTCGATGCAGGGCATTCTCAGCTTTGCCCTGGCGCTGGCCTTTGCCAAAACCCTGCATGAACTGGGCCACGCCCTGGTTGCCACCCGGCTGGGCTTGCGCGTGGCGCATATGGGCGTGGCCTTTGTGGTCATGCTGCCCATGCTGTACACCGATACCGGGGAGAGCTGGAAACTGCCCAGCGCGCGCCAGCGGCTGGCGGTGGCGTCGGCCGGCATTCTGGCTGAACTGGCGCTGGCGGGTCTGGCCACGCTGGGCTGGGTGCTGGTGGAGCCCGGCGCGCTGCGCAATGCCTTGCTGTATCTGGCCACTACCAGCTGGGTGTTGTCGCTGGCACTCAACGCCAGCCCGTTCATGCGCTTTGACGGGTATTTCATCCTGTCTGACTTGCTGGATTTTCCCAATCTGCACGAACGCGCCTCCGCCCAGGCGCGCGTGGCCTTGCGGCGTTTTTTGTGGGGTATGGATGAACCGTGGCCAGAGCCATTTGAGCCCAGGCAACGGCGCTTGTTGATCACCTTTGAATACATCACCTGGGTTTACCGCTTTACGCTGTTTCTGGGCATCGCCGCGACGGTGTACCTGTTCTTTTTCAAACTGCTTGGCCTGATTCTGTTTGCCGTCGAAATCACCTGGTTCATTGTCATGCCCATCTGGCGCGAACTGAAATACTGGTGGGCCCACCGTGCCCGGATCAAAACCAGCCGTCGCCTTGTCTTCTGGGCGCTATTGGGGGGCGGGATCATTCTGACCGCGCTGCCCTGGCAAAGGCAGATTGCCGCCGTCGGCGTAGCGCGCACCGCCCAGCAACTGCGTGTGTTTGTGCCCTTCCCCGCGCGCATCCTGCAGATTCATCCGGCCGGGCAGGTTCAGGCTGGTGATCTGTTGATGACCATGGACGAACCGGACATCGCCGCGCGTTTGCTGGGCAGCGAAGCCGGCCGCCAGGGTTACGAGGCCCGTCTGGCCGGCCTGATTGCCGATGACAAAGGGCTGGATGAACAATTGGCCACCGAAGAACAAGCCAGCGTCCAGGCCCGCGAATCAAACTCGGCCCGCAAGGAAATGGCGCGGCTGACGCTGAAAGCGCCCTTTGCCGGACGCTGGATGGATGTAGACCCGGCCTGGCGGCAAGGCCAGTGGATGGGGCCACGGCAGGCGATCGGCGTGCTGGTGAACCCGGCGCAATGGCAGGTAGATGCCTACGTGCGGCAAGATGACGTCCAGCAGATCAACCCCGGTGACAGCATCCGCTTTTATCCGGATGGTGCCGCCCACGCCCTGACCGGCAAAGTGGTTTCCGTTGGCAATACCCGCGTGCGCCAACTGGATTACCCCATGCTCTCTGCCCATTACAAAGGGCCGATCCCCGTTGCGGCGGCCGAAGACGGGCTGACGCCCAACCCGCCGGTGTTTCATGTGCTGATCCAGCTCACGCAAGTCCCGGACGGCCTGCGCGAAACCCGCGGCCAGATCCAGATTCTGGGCCAGCGCCAGAGTTTCCTGGTTGAAGGCGCCACCCGGCTGTTGTCGGCCGTGCTGAAAGAAAGCGGTTTCTAGGCCGCCACCGCAGCCAGATTGCGCTTGCGCCACAACAACCAGATCGGCACCAGCACCAGCGTCAGCAACAGATACAGCGTAATGACGGCCAGCACCGCTGGCTCGCCCGGAAAATTCAGATGCGCAATCGCCATGGATACACCCGGGTGGCGAGAGGCCGTGGCCAAGGCCAGCACGGTGCGATCATCCTCCTCCGGCCCGCCCAGCCATTGACCAGAAAACAGCCCGCACACAATAAACAGCACCAGCACCAGAAACGTGCCATCACCCAACTGCGCCAGCATGGGGTGCCACAGTTTGTACAACACCGGCAGCAACACCAGCAGCATGATCACGCCACCGGTACGCGCCAGACGCGGCGCCCATTGCGCGGCCAGTTGCGGCCAGCGCTGATGCACCAGCACCCCCACAGCCAGCGGTAGCAACAAATTAAGGAACACCAGCGTCAGCACCGGCACCTCTGCACTCACCAGCGTGATGCCAAACACCACCTGCAATAGCTGGATGGCGACGGGAATCCAGATCACCGCAAACAAGGACGCCGCTACCACCAGCCCCACGGCGTGCGATGCATCGCCACCGGCGCGAGTCTGTTTTTTGGGCAACAGCGGCGGGATGGGCGCCAGCGGCAGCACCAGGATCACCACGCTGACCGCATGATCAAAGCGGAACCATTTGCAGGCGATGATCGCCAGCAGCAGCATCACGCCGTACATGCTCAACAGCGAGCGCAACAACTTGCCCGGGTGCGCGCGCATGTACAACAGATCGGCCGGCCGCGCAGTCAGGCCCAGCGCCAGAATCATCAGCATGATGCTGGCCTTGAGCACAATCGGAACAACCTCTGTCAGCGCCATGATCGGGTCCGGATAATCAAGGTGGTGGTGGTTATTTCGTGGCAGCAAACCACTTGCCGTAAATCTGCTCGTACGTGCCATCGACATACATGGCCAGCAGGGCCTCGTTAATGGCTTTGCGCATGGTGCTGCCATTGGCGATGGCAATGCCGTATTTTTCCGGCCGGAAGATCGGCCCGACCACGGTGACCAGGCTGCTGCCTTGCCGCGCCACCCAGTACTGCAAGGTGGGCGCGTCGTAAACAATGGCCTGCACGTCGCCCCGCATCAGCAAATCCATGCCTTCTGCCGCGGTGGTGATGGGCGTGAACGCCATGCCACGACGGGTCAGGTAATCGGCCGCAATACTGCCAGGCGCCGTGGCAATCGCCTTGCCGGGCAGGTCATCCGGCCCGCGGATACTGGAGGCCAGCCGCGCCACCGTTTGTGATGACGTGACCGTGGCAGTGAGTTGGGCAATCAGCAGCACGCCGATCAGCCACATCGACGGCACCAGAATGCGTTTCCACAAGCCGGCCTGATCGCGCTCGCCGTGTTCGCCGGTCGCAATAATCAGCATGGTCACCCACAGCCCTTCGCCCAGCGCCCGCAAATACGGCTTCTGGAAAGCCTTGTCGTTCTTGCGTTCAATCAGCAGCACCAGATTGGCCAGAATGAACACCAGCACGATGGCAATGACAATCAGCTGGCCCACGGCATCCCACGGCACCGACCGCAGCGAGGCCATGAAGGAGCTTTCGTTTTTGGCCCGCACCACAATCTGCAGCCCGGAATCGAAATACGGCAGCGAAAAATCAACGGTCCGTTCGCCTTCAGGCGTCATGGTGATCGCCGCAATCGCCACATCCGCATCGCCCCGCTTCACCGCCGGCAACAGCAACGCTGGCGAGGCCACCTTGATCCAGCTGAACTGCACACCAATCCGGCGCGCAATCTCGTTCCACAAATCAATACTGAAGCCTTCCGGCACTGCGGTTTGCGGCAGTACAAAAGGTGCCACCGACGCAATCGCCACCCGCAACGGCGCCTTTGCCGCAGCCGGGGCCGATGCCGCCTCTGCCGGTGCTGCGCGCGCAGGCACAGTGACGGCCAGCAAGGCCAGCCAGATCAGTAAAACCAGCCACCGCACGTGCAGATGCATGCTGCGTTTACCCTTGTGAAAGACGGCCAGCCCATGATCCCCGCGCGCTCAGGCTGCGCCCTGGAAAAGCTCTGTATACGCCACACCTTTGCGGCCCAGATAGCCGGTTTGCTGGCCGGTGATCCAGACAATATAGCCAACGCACCCGGCCGCCATGGATTGCGCCACAAACGCCGGAAACCCGATCGCCCCGCTTTGTGCGCTGCGGATCACCGCGATCAGCGCGGCGTTATCGAACACGCGCGGAATGGCGACATCGGGCACCGTCATCGGCAACAAACAGCATTGGTCGTCGGGCATGTAATACGTCACCGTTCTGGCGCGGTAATCAACCAGATAAGACTCCACGCCAACCATCATCAGGCTGCCGATTTCCGCGCCAAAACTGATGCGGCCGCTAAAGGCGTCGCGGTTGCTTTGTTCTATGACCTGCCTGGCTGCACCATCCATGCCCTGCTCCCTGCGCGCATATCGTATTCCGGGGTGCCATCTGCAGACGACACCCCGGTCTCAGGCGCAATCAGGCGGACGACGCCTTATTGCACCTTGCGGATGACTGGCGGTTTCCAGGAACCATCCAGAATCGGCTCTTTGCCCCAATAAGCGCGGATATACAAAGAGAACGCGCCTGCCGGAGCGGGCAACCAGTTAGCTTCCTTGTCTTTGCCGGGCGATGTTTTGCCCACGTAGATGGTCAACGAACCATCGGCATTGCGCTTGAGCGTGGTGTTCTTGGTGCCCAGCGAATAACGCTTGAGGTTATTGGGGTTGAAAAGGTGTTTGTCGTTGTACAGCGTCAGCGACCAGAAACCGTTCACTGGCGGTTCCTGGCCCGCTGCAAACGTCACTTCGTAACTGCCGCTGCCGGTCAGTGCGGCGCCAGAACTGTCGTTATCGGTATAGAAATACTGGGTTTCAGTGGGCTTGTTATCGAACATGTTCGACTTGGCCGTGCCGGTGCGATTGAAGTAATCCACGCCCCACTGTGCGTTGTTGGCCGACCGGTTCCAGCCGTTGCCCGCTGGTACGCCGTTGTGCTGCCACAAGAAGAACTTGCTGATGACGTCTTTCTCGGTTTCCTGTGCGGTTTCAACCAGCAGCTGCTTCACCGCCGGGTCTTTGCTGGCGGCATCCATCAAGGCGCGGAACTGCGCGTACATGGCCTCTTCGCCCGGCAGCGGTGGCACGGCGTCCAGAATGCCCGGGAACTGGTCAAAGAATTTTTCCGGGATCACCCATTTGGTTTCGCCGCCGCTGCTGTCGTCAGAACCCGGGGCCTTGATGTCTGGCACCTTGGCCCAGGCAATGGTTTTCATCTTGCCGTCAAACTTTGACAACGGGTACGCCACGATCTGGTTGATCACCGGCTGGATGGCCTTGCGATCTTGCGCGTTATCGTTCTGGAACACGCGCGGAATGGCATTGGCCAGCGGCGTGCTGCTGCGGATCACAGCGGTAATGCCGGCCGGCTTGTCACCCTGCCAGTTGGGGCCTACCAGCAGATAGAAGCCCGGCTTGGTGCCGTAGGGCTTGCCCAGCTCGGCAAACTGGTCAGTACGCTGGTCGTACAAGGCGTACACCCAGAAGCGATCGCCAAACTCCGGCACCTGGATGACCACTGGCTCCTGATCCAGCGAGAAAAACCCCAGCCCGTAAACCACATCCTGATTAGGGCAGGTCACAAAGGTTTCAGACGGTTCGATATAGTCCGACAACATGGCCAGTTGTCCACGCGGCGCAGCGGGCAGCACGCCGTTAAGATGGCCCGGGTATGGCGCCTGGGTAATGGCATTGAAGCGGTTTTGCTGGTTGACCATCGGCCACGCCCAGATATAGGCCGCGCGGGCGACCGCCTTTACGTACTCTGGCTGCATCAACACCCCTTTGGCAGGCTGGGTGAGGTCAGCAGCTTTGGTTGGCAACGGCACCTGCCCGTCTGCGGCCAGCACCAGCGGCGCAGCAAAGGCAGCAACAACAAAAGCGGCAATCATTGAATCACGGCGAAAACGGAACATGGGTGTATCTCCGGCAATGCGTGGATGCGCGCGGGCGCCCGGCAGGCGGCGCCCGTATTTGTTGTGGTTGTTTACTTCAGTTTCACGACGTCATCCGGCTTCCAACTCTGGTCAAAAAACTCCGTCCCCGTGCCATACAAGCGCAATGCCACCAGGAAATTGCGCCCGGGTACGGTTTGCAGGAAGTTGGTATCTGCCGCTTCAGCCGGTTTGTTCGGCCCGATATAAAGGTCAATGGAACCATCGTCATTAGTCTTGACCTTGTTGAAACCATTGAGCGACGGCATCAGTTGCGGGGTTTCCGGCATGGTGCCGTCGGTGATGTTGTACAGCGTCACCGCCCAGAACAACCGGGCCGGCGGGTTGGGCGGCAAATGCAGCCTGTAGCTGCTGGAACCATTCAGGAAATTGCCGTCCGCATCGCGCAGGGTGAACGGATACTTGGAGCCCTGATCCAGCGTGTGCATCACCATGGCCGGTGCGGTGGAATAGGCAATCTGGAAATACGCCGCGCGCTGCGCCACATCAAAATAGCCATCCTGCAGCCACTCAGCCGTACCACCCGCCCACGTGTTCTCGTACTGGCGATCCTTGTAATAGCGGTTGCGCTGATCCGGACGACCCAACTGGCGGCTGGCCAGAATCATCTTCGGCGCGGTTTCCACCGCTTTTTGCAGCAACTGCTTTTGCTTGTCAGTCGGATTGAACGGCTGTCCCTTGACGATACCGACACTGGCCAGCACGCCCGTTGTCACCGGATCAAACGACGAAGACGGTTCGTAATCCACATACGTCTTGAGCTTGGTCCAGAAAGCAAAATCCGTCGGGTACATCATGTTGACCCGCTTGCCGCTGGCATCCGGAAACACCATGGGCTTGATGTCTTTCTCTGGCGTGAACAACGGATAAACACGCGTGGTTTCCGCCAGCGCTACAGCCGGCGCCGGATCAGGCCCGTTCTCGCCCTTTTTCATGATGGTGCGGAAAAACAGGAATACGTTGTAGGTGGAGGACTTGAACGCAAAATAACCCTGTGGAATCTGCCCGGTGTAATCCGGCGGCAACAGCAGATACAAACCACCACGCGCCCGATCCGGGCCAATCGCGCCGACATCGGTAATGGTGCGCTGATAGAAATCGGTAAACATGCCGATCACATTGGCCGGCGCCGATACCACCAGCGGGCCGGTTTTTTTCAGATCCAGATAACTCATGGAATAGATCACATCGGCATTGGGCGTGGGCACCCATGCGCGGCTATCCATGCGTTCTTTCCAGATCGGCAATACGTTGTACCCAGCCCCGAATGCCGCCTCTGAGCCATCTCGCAGGCCAATGGTATTGAGCACCGGCAAAGTCTGGATATAAGCCTGAATGGCGTTGCTGTAATACAGATCATCACGCAGTTGCTCTGCTTCTTTTTGCGGCAACCAGTTACCGTTATTGATCTGTTTTACCAAAGGCGGCGCATCAGCCGCGAAGGCTGGCAGGCCCAAACCGGCACCCATAGCCACAAGCACCGCAATTGCAATACGACGGCAAATAAAGGGGGACATTTTCTGACTCCACGTTCTGGTTAGATGAGCGAGGTCCGGGCGGGTATTGTTTTCGTACTGTTTTGTGTTTGCGTCAGTATAGAAAGCGCCTGCGCTTAGCCCATGTGGTTGACGCGCTGGATATGTACGGAAATGCCGCGCCGCAGTGAATACCGCTGTGCTGCGTATCGGGTGATGAAAAGTCTGGGGATTTGCTGCGGTTTTCCAGGCGACTGGCACAACCCGTTTGCCACTCACCCGCCCCGGCCAATATCGGGCTTTTCTAATAACGGCCGGTTATCGGACAAACACCTGCGCCGCCCCAAATAATTGCCTGAATCAACTATCCAGTATGTATTGAATAAAGTGCGACTGGCCTGGTACAGGCAAACAATCAGACTCAAGTTCCAGACAGGCGACCGACGACCCGCTGTTGGCGCGATAACGTGATCTGCAGGCGAATTGATATGGCTTCGCATGCGGTTGACCCAACGCGAGGTTTTCGATGGCACGCCCTGTTCTTTGTGGCCACAGCAGCCACGCCGGCCGGTTCAGACATCAATGGTCCGGCCGTCAATCTGCACCGCCCGCTCGTTGTTCTGCTCTTTTGCGCATTTGCCGTCCGGCCAATGCGATACCCCCGACGATCGCCTCTGGCACCTGGCCCGCCAGTCTTTTGCGCCAGGCGTGTGCGCTGTCGCGCCGGGTAACCGTTTAATGCGCGGATTTCTTGCGCAAACCAGATAAAGACACCAATCAAGGGCTTCTATTCCAAGACCTGCCCGCTCTGGATGTATTGCTTTGCTACGGCCCCGGGTTATCGGTTCGTTTGCTTGTGGGGCACGAACCGGGATTAACTGAACCCGTCTGGCGTTCCGTGGCTTTGGTGCAATTTTTTGATCATCGCGAAGGAATACCGATTATGGCAAATGACAACCTGGCACATGGGGCCTCTACGGCCGCAGTGCCGTTAACCGCGCGAGAGCTTCCCTCTCACCGCATTCCTTTTACCCGATTAAAAGGATTTGAAAACCAGGGCCAGACAGCCGATCTGGCGGCGCTGGCAGAACTGGCAAAAAGCATGGCCAGCGACCCGGACGAGGTCAAAGACGGGCCGGACCCGGAAGAGAACCTGTGGGTGCCAGCGGGTTACACCTATTTCGGGCAATTTGTTGATCACGACCTGACCTTTGACAGCACGTCATCACTAGACCCGGCCGACAAAAACCGCCTGCCCAGCAATCTGCGCACGCCGCGGTTTGATCTGGATTGCGTGTATGGCGATGGCCCGGACGCACAGCCTTATATGTATGCGCCAGACGGGGCGACATTGCTGGATGGCAGTTTTCCTGAGACATCCTCCAGCGGCAAGGAAACCAGCAACGGCAACCCGTGGGACCTGTTCCGCGGCCCCACCGGGCGGGCCATCATTGGCGACAAGCGCAATGATGAAAACTCGATTGTCTGTCAGATCCAGTTAGGGTTCATTCGCTACCACAATGCCATTGTGCAGCGCCTGAACGGCGAAGACCCCGGCACCTGGGTGGTGCCGGACAACCTGTTTGAATCCGCCCGGGCAGAAGTGCGCTGGACGTACCAGCTGCTACTGATCCATGACTTCCTGCCACGCATTATCGATGCCAGCGTGCTGGCGCCGTTTACTGGCAGCAAGGCAGAGCGGGAAAGCGTCTACAAGCTCTATCCGGACGATCAATACACCGATGCCTTTGGCGACGTGACACGCCGGCGCGGCAACCTGCCGCTGGAATTTGTGGGCGCGGCATATCGTTTCGGGCACTCCGGCGTGCGCACGGGTTATCGCCTCAACAAGCACACCAAACTGTCGATCTTCCCCGGCAGCAAAGACCTCTCTGGCGAGGAAAGCCTGCTGGGGTTCGACCCCTTGCCCAGAAGCCATGTCATTGATGACTGGGGCCGTTTCCTGACGTACACAGCGCCCGGCAAAGACAAAGACGGCACCGACATTCACACGATCACGGGCCGCAAAGCCGGCACCGACGTCCCGGACCCGCATGTGAAACTGCAATACGCCTACAAGATCGACACTAACCTGGTTGATCCGTTATCGGTCTTGCCACCGGCCGTGGCGGGCGGTGCGGCGGGTGAAGCGGCCAGGGCGGTGACAGACCAGCCAGACCCGCAGCGCCCCTCGCTGGCGCTCTTGAACTTGCTGCGCGGCAACGTTTACCAGTTACCCAGCGGCCAGGCGATTGCCAACGCGCTGCAGCTCACACCGCTGGCCAATGAACTCAAGGTACGGGAAGACGCTGCAGAAGACGGCAAATTCAAATGGGGAGCGGTGCCCTCCGCGCTGGCCAGCCAGACCCCGCTCTGGTTCTATATCCTGGCGGAAGCCCAGGCGGCCCATGTGTTCAAGAAACTCGGTAGCGCGGCAAGCTTTGACGAGGACGAACTCCTCAATGGTGAAGGCGCGCTGACCCAGCTTGGGCCAGTCGGCGGCCGCATCATTGCCGAGGTGTTTTACGGGTTGCTGGATTCAGACCCGGACTCTGTTTTCAATGCCGCAGCACCGCACTGGAAGCCCCGCATCCTTTCTGCTGGCGAGAGCGTGGCGGATGTCAGATTGCGCAGGTTGCTGGAGTTCAAAGCCTGAGTGGCAACATTGTTGAAGCCAACCCAAAGCGCGCCTTCAGGGCGCGCTTTTTTTAGACCAGCCCGCGCCGGTGCTGTCGCTGCCTGCCAACACCCTCTGGGCGGCGCTTTAACCGGCTACGGGCGCGCTGGTATAAACGCGGTATCAAAAACGCCTACCCTCTGCCGTGACTCACGCCCGTACCTTGCCCCGCCGTCTATTATTTGTCGCCATCACCTTGCTGGCCTTGCACAGCCCGGCATTTGCCGACTGCAAAAGCGACAACATTTCTTGCGTGAATACCTGTCTATTGCCCGGTCTGGCTGGCGCGTTGACCAAGCACGACGACACCGCATTTCGCAGTTGCAGTGACAAATGCGACAGCCAGTTGTCGATCTGCCTGATCGACGAGCAAGCGCGACAAGATCAGGAACGTCGGCAGCAAGAACAGGCCGCTGCGGCAAAGCGTGCGGCAGATGCACGTCAGAGTGCCGCCCAGCAAGCCCGGGACAATGCCGCCCAGGCAGCGCTGGACGCCCGCCAGGCCGCCATTACAGAAAAGTACCCAGGACGCCTGGCGATGCCGCTTGCGGTTTTGCTGGGCAACCCGGGCACCAGCGTGCGTGACGTCGCCGATATCCGCCAGTTGGCCGTTGGTACGGTACTCCTCAAGGGACGTTTCTTTTACGTCAGTGAAGCGGACCATCAGGTCAAGCTGCTGGATCTCGTCGCTGGCACCACGCAATCGCTCAACATTGCCGGCGTCAAAACGCTGTCTGCCATTTACCGGGATGGCAAACCGGCATTCCCCGTCGCCATGATGCCGGGCAAAGCGCCCAATGAACTGGCAATCCAGGTGCTGGACAGCAACAGCACACCGCGCTCCCCGGTGATTCATACCGGATTCAAGGCGTACCGCGATCCGGCCAAAGATTACACCGCGTTCAGCCCCGTGTTTTATCTGGCCGGCAACCAGCTTGCCGTGTACTCCTACTACGACGCTGATCCGGATGTGCGCGTATTTGATCTGACCACGGGCAATCAGGTGACCATGATGTCACTGCGTGGTGGGCGTGGTGCCGCAGTCGGGGTCGTCGGTGACCACCTGGTCGTCGTCGCAGCCTGGCCTGGCTATGGGCAAATCAAGGCGTTTGATCTGACCAGTAACGCGACGCTGTTCACCGCGCCATTGAACGTGGGGCAAGTTGGCGAGCAGGACGGGTTGTGGTCATCGTTCTCAAACAATGGCCGTCTGCTTAGCGTGTCATGGCGCAGCAATGACCAGAAGAGCAATCGCAGCGCCTGGTACGATGCCAGCACCGGCAAAGCCATGTGTCGTTTTGACGCGGAATCGTCATTCAGCGAAAAACAGGGCCTGTTTGCCAGTGGCACCCGCATTTACAGCCAGGATTGCAATGTCGTGCGCAGTTTCGATGCAGCCAAAGGCGGTTCGCTCTACCCCTTGGGGAGCGATCACTGGACGGTCAGTTATCCGGCGCAAGAGTACAAACAGCAACTACTGGACAAAGACGGCACGCCGCGCCTGGATCACCTGGTCAATTCTGTCGCGCAACTGGATGACGGCACTTTTTTGCTGTTTGAAGACAAACAGCCCATGCGCCTGCTCTCGCCCGCAGGCGAATTGACCACCAGCACCGTACGCACGGCCAGCTATGCCATTGTCAACGATCCGTATTTCGAAAGTTCCTGGTTTGACGATGGCTACCGCATCACCATCGGCCGGGTGGATCACAATGTGGGCATGGCGGCGTTTATGGCGGCGCAAAACAAGGATGACTACGAAACCACGGCGCAGTACAAATCCCGCATTGCCAGCCTGACCACCCCTTTCAGCGTGGAAGGTGCCTTGGGCCGGTACGATGCGGACACCCAGATACTGCCGCTGACACTGGGCAAGACCGCGCTGCAACTGCACATGGCGGCCGATGACGCGCGCCGCCTGAAAGGACAATCCAGCGCAACCCTTGCCGGCACCGCCAAAGTACTGGAACCCGGCGTACTGGAGATCGTTTCCGCCACGCTGACCGCAGCCGGCGTAGCGCCGCTGCCCGTTCAATTACCCAAAGCGGCCAGGTCCGGGACCAACCCGGCACCAACAGCCAGTACCAGCGCCAGGCAAAAACGCAAGAACTGAACCGCCGGTTGGCATAAGGCAGCGGTGCTTGTTCGCTATCCTTGGTGCATCATGACGCGGCCAGGACATCAAGCCCAAGCATGAGTTTATCCGCGTACTTGCGCAGCCCTTTGAAAATACTGCTGGCCACCTGCGGCGGAAAATCAGCCGGCAGCTTGCCTTCTACCGCCGCGATCACCGGCCCGGCCTGGCCGGCCAGTGTGGCCAGCATGTCGGCCATGGCCCTGGGCGTACCCAGCCCCAGCACATGCGCGCCGAAATGAACCCATTGCCGCGCCTGGATTTTTGAGACCAGATAATGCGGGCCGCTTTCGCCGCGCACCGGCATGGCCAGTTTGACCTTGCTCTCATGGTATTTGCCGCGACCGCTACCCATCACCGGGTGGGCCGACAACACGTCGTACAGCGGGGTGAGCCGGTACCGCGAGCCGGCCAGCAGAAAAAGGCTGAAATTCTTGGCGTGACCATCAATGGCGGCCAGCATCCAGAAAATCACCAGCGTCTGAAAGAAAATCACCCGATCGGCCGCATCGGCAGCCGGCCGGGAAAGCACGGCGTTGATCTGTTCCGCGTCCGGGCCGCCCTGGCCGGTATATTTATTGAGCGAATTAACCCCCAGCGCCTGACAAAAATCTTCTTGCGGCAGGCGCAGTATCCACTGCCCGTCCCGCGCCAGACGGCGGTCAAACCGTGCGACCGACAACACTTTGCGATCTTCAAAATGCAGAATCTCGCTGGTGGCCGTCGGCACGCCCCAGGCCTGCATGATCTGGCCGCACAACCATTCGTTCTCTACCGAATGGCGCATGTCCAGCGTGCCGTCGCTGACAATGAGTTCGCCCATGGGCAATTTGAGAATGTGCGTAGACGGCGTACTGCCCTGAGGCAGCATCCACTGGCCATCGTGGTACAGCAGCGCGGTTTTTTCCTGCGCGCCGGCAATGGAAATCCGCAATTCTTGCGCACCGTCCTGCAAGGCGGCGGGCGCGGCGCTCAAGGCATGGCGTAGTACCGTGGCCACGCCGGCTTCGGTCAGCGGCTGGCCGCGAATACTGCGCAGATCGGCAGGGATTTCATCGACCGGCAAAAGCTGGATCGCGCCCACGCAATCTCGGCCAATGGCACGCAGCAAATCAAACGCATCCACCGAATCCAGCCGGTGTTGCGACGCCAGGCGGCGGCGAATGCGGTCGCTGTCTGGCAGCAGATTGTCAAAAAAATTGCGCACTCTGGCGCCTTTGTACGGCGCATTGCCCGGCAGAAAACCCAGCGACAACGAAAGCGGTCGCCGCAGCGGGTTGTCTTCGCTCAGCCAGGCCTCGTCATACTGGAATTCGTCCCCTTGCGGCGTGGTGCGCCAGAAGCCGGCCCGGTAGCCATTGACCCAGACAGCAAGCTCCGCCATCAGAAGTCCTCCGGCGTTTCATCGTGCCAGATAGAACCGGGCGGCAATGTCCGCCCGCTCCCGCTGCTGTGGGCCGGCGTTTTGCCGGTGACGCCGACAGCAGCCGCCACCTGCCGGACAGGCCGGACAGCCGTCGGCAGGCCGGCCTGATCCGGCCCGCTCTCTTGCACATGCCGCCGGTCATCCACCTGCAAATCCAGCCCGAGCGCGGCCAGCACCAGCAGCACCGTATCAAACCCCACGCTACCCGGGTTCTTTTCGATACGCGCGTAGTTCTGCTGGGACATGCCGGTTCTTTCGGCCACCTGCCGCTGCGACAGGCGCAATTTTTTGCGGGCACTCTGCAGCATGTCGCTGAGCGTGTCGCTATCTGGCACTGGAAAAAGCATGCTACCCCTCTCTGAGAAGACGGATGCTTTATCCTAGATTCACATCAAATATGATGTCAAACCAAATCAACATAAAAAATGATGTAAATTTCATTTAACAACATATATGTTGTCGACTGCGAGACACCCAGGATCACCACCGCATGCCTGCCCAACCCGGCCGGACAATCAGTGCGCAGCCGGCTGAAGATGCCGACGATAGACCTCCAGCGTCAGCGCCACACTATCGTGAGACAGCAGCGTCGCAACGGCATTGGCCGCGCTCCGGCCCGAATCAACCACACGGCTGAACGATCAGCCGCAGCTACGCCCGCGTGCTTGATCAACCGCTCAAGGAACTGGGTTTCGCGCTGAGCCAGTTACCCGTGCTGGTTTCGCTCAAGCACGCCGGCACGCTCTCGCAAGCCGAGCTGGCGCACATCGCGCAGGTGGAGCAGCCCAGCATGGCGCAACTGTTGAACCGCATGGAGCGCGACGGCCTGATCACCCGCCAGCCCGATCCTGCCGATGGCCGCAGCCGCCTGATCAGCCTTACCGCGGATGCAGCCAGGCGCATGCCGCAAGGCAAGGCGGTCATGGAGCACGCCTGCGACAACGCCCTTGCCGGCTTTAACCCGGCCGAGCAAGCGCAATTGCAGGCATTGCTGCAACGGCTCAACGGCAATCTGGAACAGATGCTGCGGCCTGCCTGAGGCACCGCGCCACTCGTCAGCGTCAGGCATATTCCCGCACCCGTGATCTACCGTTAAGACGGTCCCGCAGACGCGTACTTATCGGCACCGCATCCACATTGCATGGAGGCCCTGATCATGGCACGGACATACAACCCGACCATCATCCTTCCAAACCGGACTGTGCCGGGCCCCGGCATGATCGACCCCAACGACAGGCAATACGCCTTGCGCGTGCTGGCCGAGGGGGATTCGTGGTATTCGGTGGGCTCCATTCCCACCTCAAACCTGCTTTACGGACTGGGCTTTGCGGATTCAACCCTGTTATTGAATCTGGCCTACCCGGGCGACACCATCATCCACATGTCAGACATCGAGCAGAATCACGATCTGTTCGGATTTCTGGCGCGGCCAAACTACGCCATCAAGTGGGATGCCATCTTGCTGAGCGGTGGCGGCAACGATCTGATTGATGCCGTACAACGCATCGTCCTGCCCGCCGCGGCCAGTGGCCAGGATCCGAAACTGGCCGCCAGTTATATCGATACCGATGTTTGCGCCAAGGTCACGCAAAGCATTGTGTCCAGTTACAAGACCGTTGTCGGCATTCGCGACAGCGTCGGCGGTCCCAATCGCGGGGTGCCGATCATCATTCATACCTATGACTACGCCACGCCGCGCGACGCCCCGGTCAGCTTTGCCGGTCTGGCATTGCCGCTGGGCCCGTGGCTGTACCCGGTGGTGAAGGCTTTTGCCGGCCCTTTGCAGTTATCCATTGCCGACCTGCTGATCGACACGCTGGCAACCACGCTGCTGTCACTGGACACGGCGTCAAAGTCGGCAAACGCCCTGCCCGCGTTTCATGTGGTCGACACGCGCGGAACGCTAAAGCGCGCCAAACAGGGCACATCTGGCGACAGTAATGACTGGACCAACGAGATACACCCGAATCACGACGGCTACAGCAAGCTTTCCAGCAAGCTCTCGCCCGTCATCAACACGCTGATCGGCAGCAAATAAACAGCTGACGGCGCGGCCAGCCCAGGCCCACGCCGCATCAGTACCAAAGATCAACAGTCAGCACTCAGCGATCCGGCCAGATGGCCTTTAACACATTGGCCAGATTGGCCCCGGCCTTGGCCAGTTGTTGCTGCTGTATCCGCACCCGCGTATCAGCATAGTCATCCGGCAGATCAATCTGCCATTTGGTGGCCTTTTTGGGCGTATTGGTGGGCTTGCGCGGGACGCTGGCGGCGTGGGGTTCGACCGTCACCGGGCCGTAGGCGTCTTTGGCAACAGCGATCGTGTCATTCGCCCAGCTGCGCGACCACGTCGTTACATCGCCACCCGGCGCGGGGATCGTTCTGGCCTGGGCGACCAGATCATCAAACTTGCTGCCGCCAATCTCGAAATACGCCGGGATATTGTCCCACTCTGCATGCAGCCGGCGGGTGCCATCCATAAGCAGGTTGCCGCCTTCAGACGATGTATCCAGGTGTGGGCCAGGGCCTTGCTTGTCGACATCGACCGGCTGGGCATCCGGCGTCATGTAGATGGACACCGTATGCAGCGGCTGGGTGATATCGCCGGCAAAATGCGCCAGCAACCGCAGCGCTTCGGCTTTGTCCTTGATGCTGTACGGCGACGGTGCCGGCTTGCCCTGCAGCACGGCAATGGCGGCGTCGATGGAATGCACAATATCGTGATCACTCACCCCGGCCACGGCATCTTCATAAGACGGATAGGTGGTTTCGACATCCATATAGTGATACTGGGCGTGGCACTTTTCCTCGCCCGGGCTGGGCTTGCACTGGTCCCAGTTGCGCTTGATATAGCTCTCAAAGGCCGCCTTCTCGCCCGCCAGCGGGATGCATTCCTTGTAGGCGTTGTCGTTTGAGATGTACTCAAACTGGCCATTGGTATGGCGGACTACCCCTTTGGCGCAATCCGGCCACACCGCAATCTGCGCCAGAGTAAGATCCGGCCCCAGAATGGCCTTGACCTGCTGCTCGGCATTGGTCCCCGCGATCAAC
The DNA here is from genome assembly GCF_014645535.1 of Silvimonas iriomotensis. NCBI lineage: Bacteria > Pseudomonadati > Pseudomonadota > Betaproteobacteria > Neisseriales > Chitinibacteraceae > Silvimonas > Silvimonas iriomotensis. Next base: position 856,689 of record NZ_BMLX01000001.1, on the reverse strand, counting down.
CTTGCGGCAATCTCGCCAATCGCCTCATGACCTAGCGAGCCCCACGCAAAACAAGCACCAGCACTCAGCGCGATCACGCCACCCGCGAGATATCGAGCAATACGCATTTTCACTTCTCCTGTACGGTCGAAATAAATGTGTACCGCGGGCCGGCACGCTGGCTCTGCCGGCCAGATCCTGATCCCGGGACGATACTGGATCCCCCGGATCATCTTCGCTGTTGCTGATTAAAGGTAAATGACGTTCTGGCTGCGTAGCGGCTGATCAGGCGATCAGGATGTTGCGCCGCCGAATTCAGATTGACGACGCATTCTGGCAAGTCTTCTCTTTCAGGCCGCCACAAAAAACAACGCCCCTGTCACAACCACCGGCAATTTCTGCAAGTGTTGTGACAGGGGCGTTATCTATTGCAATCGGCAGCGTGCGTTCTGCCGCCGGTCTGCGGATTCAGACGGCCAGGTCGTCCAGGCTGCCACCGGCATTCAGGTGCGCCAGTGCCCATACCGGCTTGCGACCACGGCCGGACCAGGTTTGGGATTTGTCTGCGGGGTTTGCGTACTTGGCGACAGAAGCGCCTTTTTTCTTGCCGCCAGGCTCAGCGCCACCCAGCAGGTCTTTCAGGTTGAAACCCTTCTCGGCGGCCAGGGCGTGCAATTCGGAGATCAGGTTTTTCTTGTCGTCCACTTTGCGGCGTTCGATCGTCTGGCCCACTTCGATCACAAGCTGTTGAAGTTCTGCAGTGCTGTATCGGGAAAAATCGGTTGTCATGCTGGTTTATCCGTCGTTGAGTAGCCCTGTTGGTTTTTATGTCGGGCTGTTGGAAACACTTGATAATGGCTTATACAACGCAAATACGCGAGTGGTTTAATTCCCGTTAAAAGAATTGACCCGATGCACTGCAAAGCGACTAATGAGCCACGTGCAGGATTGACTGTCTGCGCACCCCGGTTTTTTCTGGTCAGCGCCATCATTGACCAGCGACAGGGTGCTGACAAAACCGGCTTTCATTTCAAACAGGATTTGTAGATGCAGATCAGAAAAATTGCAGCGTCAGCGCTTTCCGGCCTTTTGGCACTGCATCGGCATTTGCATACCGAAGATGCCCCCTTACCTGCACCAGAAATCGTTAGGCGATCTGGCAAGCGCTTGTGAAGCGCTTTTATGAATCTGCCGGATTCAACAGACACGACAAGCAAGCGTTTATTGCAAAGCCGCCCCGCTGATCCTGCACAAGGCTGAACCCCGAGGCGGCTTATGACGCTTGATTCAGCGTGCGCGATCGCACTGCGCTGGCACACCAGATCAAATCGCCCCGGCTCTGGTTTATCCGCGGTGTTCGCGCAGTACGCGCATGACTTCTGCCGAATACGGCACGCCTTTGGCCACCAGCGGCTCGGCAATACTGCGCCAGTGTTCGTATGCTTTTTTGCGGGCTTCAATCAAAGGCCAGATTTCTTCTTCTGATTCTTCGCCACGCTTGACCCGGTCTTTAGCCTCGCGAAATACGTTGGAGGCAACAATCAGATCTTTTTCGGCCTGTTCCAGCTGTTCACGCGTGAAGTCATCCATGGGTGTGCTCCTCTGCTCTGCTTTGAATTCTTGTTGTGCATAACGGTGAGAACTCCGGGCAGACACAGCATACATCCAGAGCGGGGGCGTGATTGGGCTATTTGATCTGTTACCGGCAATGCGGCGGATTTGTGCAGGTTTTTGCCACACCATCTGCCCGCCGGCGCCATCTACTCCAGGTGCAACACGTTTGATGATGTAGCAACATATTTCTGCCAGGACGGCTTTGTGCCGATAAAATTGCCCCGACAATGAATGCGGCGCATTACAGATTTTCTGGGGAAAATGGATAAAAGTCTGTTGTTTTATCTGATTGGCGGTTCTATTGCAGTGAGCGTGCTCTATGCGGTTTTGCTGGTCATTTACATTGCACGCATTTTCATGAAAAAGACCGTACTTACCAATCCGGATCTCTTGCAAAATATCCGGCTGGATTTCAAAGCCGGCGATCCGGTCGCCAGAATACGCTGGCCGGTGCACTGCACTGCGCTGACACTGGCTTTTTTGCTGTTGTTTATCATCGTCAAAAACCGCATGCACCAATAAAAAGGAGGGCCAAGCCCTCCTTTTTTTATTGGAGCCTTGCAAGCCACTCTGTTGGCTTACCCCCGGCGCAGTACCACGTGCGTGGCTTTTTCTGTCCCGACGGACTGCACGCATTGATAGCCCAGCGCACGCATATCCAGCCCTTCAAACAAGCGCTCGCCCGCCCCCAGCAAAACTGGCGAAATGGCAATGTGCAATTCATCAATCAGGCCGGCACGCAGGTATTGCTGGATCGTGCTGGCGCCGCCGCCAATACGCACGTCTTTGCCATTGGCCGCTTCACGCGCGCGTTCCAGCGCTTCATGAATACCGCCGGTGACAAAATAAAACGTGGTGCCGCCTTCCATTTCAATCGGGTCACGCGCGTGATGGGTCAGAATGAACGTGGGCACGTGATACGGCGGGTTATCGCCCCACCAGCCTTTCCAGTTCTCGTCCGGCCAGTCGCCGCGGGTCGGGCCGAACATGTTTCTGCCCAGAATCCAGGCGCCGACATTCTGGAAACTTTGCGCGGCGAAATCGTCATCGGCACCGGCGGTACCGCCGTCGGCACCAAACAGCATGTGCTGGAAGGTGCGGGTGGGAAACAACCACTGATGCAGATCGGTTCCGCCGATACCCAGCGGGTTTTCCAGACTCTGATTCGGGCCTGCGCCATATCCGTCCAGCGAGATGGTATAGGCCGCAACACGAACGCGTGTCATTTCACGACTCCTTTGGGTCAATGCCCGATCCAGCATCGCTGGTGAGCACTTTACTTGCCACCGGCAAGTTCATTTCTGGTTTTGTACCGCAAAAACCGCAAGCTGACTGGCTCGCCCCGTCAACAGGGCAAGCTCGGCAATCATTTGTCATGCCGCCATCTTCCGCAACCCGGGCCAACTCCCGTTCAACCCGGAACCGCTGTCTTGCCGATCCAGCCTTCTATACTGGGCACTCTCCATCCCGTGTATTGAAGGGGTTTTTCATGTCCAGCAAGAACACCATCTGCCTGTGGTACGACAAAGGCGCCCTGGAAGCCGCCGAATTTTATGCCAGCGTGTTCCCGGATAGCGCCGTCACCGCGGTTTATCGCGCCCCCGGGGATTACCCCGCAGGCAAACAGGGCGACGTATTGACCGTCACGTTTACGGTCGCCGGAATACCTTGCCTGGGGCTCAATGGCGGTTCCGGCATCAAGCATAGCGAAGCGTTTTCTTTCCAGATTACGACGGAAGATCAGGCAGAAACAGATCGCCTGTGGCACGCCATTGTCAGTAACGGTGGCGAGGAAAGCGCGTGCGGCTGGTGCAAGGACAAGTGGGGTTTGTCGTGGCAGATCACGCCAAGGGTATTGATGGAGGCTATTGCCGACCCGGACCCGGCCGCCGCCAAACGCGCATTTGACGCAATGATGACCATGGGCAAGATTGATATCGCGAAAATTGAGGCCGCCCGGCGCGGCTAACGATCTGGTTCAGTCTTCGATCGTGAGGCCCGATCCGGCAGCGGGAGCCGGGGCATCGGCATGCCCACCCAGTTGCACTACTTTCACGCCGGCCGGCGTGGTATCGCGCAGGGAGTCGGCCAGTTGCTCGGCCTCTTGCAAGGTGTCAAAGACTTCCAGGCAATAGCTGAACAAGAGCACCGCAAAACCGCGTTGCGCGGGAGGACGTCGGGTCACCGGAGGCTCCTGTTTGCCAAGGCCGGGACATTGTAAACAGCGCTAGACCGGACGGTCCAGTATTGTCATGCAAATGTCATAAAAACCTTATCTTTCAGGGCAATAACACTCAAAACACCCGCAAGATCGCCGGATTTCATCCCGATCTGAAGATGTTTCTGGCTCCACCTGGATCAGCCCTGTTTCTGCGGCGCCAGCCGGTCCATCCGCAGCCGGTGGCGCTCGTCAGTCACGCTGTAGGCCGACAGGATCACACAGCCAAATGCTGCCAGCCCGCTGGCGCCCGCCAGAATGAACATCAACAGGATCTGGTATTTGGCTGCTTCCAGCGCATCCATGCCGGCCAGCACCTGCCCGGTCATGATGCCGGGCAAGGTGATGATGCCCGCGGCACTCATCTGGTTGATCACCGGCAACATGCCACTGCGAATGGCCGAAACCAGATACGGCTTGAGCGCCTCTTGCCGCCGCGCGCCCAGCGCCAGCCGCGCCTCAATGACGTTGGCCGCACTCTGGATACGCGAGAGAAACGCATCCAGCGAAATGCTGGCCGAATTGAGCACGCTGCCCAGCACGATCCCCATCAACGGAATGGCATAGCGTGGATCATGCCAGGGGTGCGGCCGGATGGCGGTGGTCAGCGCCAGCGCCACTGTAAGCAAAGATGCCGCGCTCACCACCGCGCCGCTGATGGCATAGCCCTGATAGCCGCGCAGTTTGCGTGCCGGCCGTGCGGCAACTTCCCGCGCGGCCGCGCCGATCATGATCAGGATGACCAGCACGGTGGCTGGCGGCGATTGCAGCGCCAGAATCCAGCGCAACACCAGACCCACCAGCAACAGTTGCACCACCATGCGCGCGGCGGCGATCACCAGCGTGCGGTGCACCTGCAAACCCAGCGCCAGCGAGATCACGCCGTTGATCAACAACAGCGCCGAGGCCATGGCCAGATCAAATGAAGACAACAAGAGCGGTTTGATGATCAGGCCCTCCGTTGCACTTGCACCAGCTGGCCACCCAGCCGCGCGGCCTGTTCATCGGCATGGGTGATCAGCATCAGCCCCAGGCCTTCTTGCATCCGGCTCAGCAGCAGTTGTTCTACCCGCGCGATATTGTCGCGATCCAGCGCGCTGGTGGGCTCATCCAGCAACAACACTTTGGGCCGCGCAAGCAACGACCGGATCAACGTTGCGCGCTGGCGCTCACCCGTGGAGAGCAACGACAAGTCAGCATCCAGCCGGTCAGGCTCCAGCGCCAGCGCCGCGGCCAGTTGATCCAGTTCACGGTATTGCTCTGGCAGAAAATGCGCGCGCACGGTCGGCTGCCACCAGGCCGATTCCGCCCCCTGATACACCACTTGCCGCCGCCATGCCGGCGCCGGCATGCTGCTACGCGCCGCGCCCTGCAACAGCACTTCACCCGTGCCTTCATCCAGATCGGCAATCAGCCGCAACAAGCGGGTTTTGCCCGCGCCGGAAGGCCCGCGCACCACCGTACAGGCGCCGCGCTCCAGCACAAAAGACATGGGCGCAATGAGGGCGGACGCGACGGCATCCACCACCAGCAATGAGGGCGTACCAGCCACACTGGCGGGCGTATCGACAACAGGGGCAGCAAGCATAAGGGGCACAATCCCGGGCAATGATGGATTCTGAAAACAGACCTGTCCGCCGTGCATTGTAGCGGCCCGCACCTTAAAACTGGCCGAGGCGTGCATGGCCGAGGCACATAAAAAAAGCCGCGATACGCTCGCGGCTTTTTGCAAATGGACTTACCAGCGCTTTTTCACCCCGACCATGGCGCCGTAGTTGCTGTAGTCACTACCCATCTGGCCATGCCCTTGCAACCAGCCCGTGGTGTCTTTATCCAGACGCCCTTCCACACCGGCTTTGACTTCAGCCAGGTTGGCCGGTGTATCGCTATTGAGCACCTGGCCGTCAAAGGCCACGCTGCCGGCCTGATTGCCATGCAGCCAGTTGGCTTCCACAAAAGGCTGGGCCTGATTGCGGCCATCATCTGTGGTGGCGCGGCGATACATCCGCACCCCGACCCGCGTGGTGACTTGCCCGCCATCCTGGCCGTCGATACGGGTACCGCTGTCATCGGTCACCGCATTGGTTCTGGCATGGCTGTAGACCGCCTGCACTTGTGGCGTCAGCATGGTCTGCCTGTCTTCATGCGTGCGCAGCGGGATTTCATACCCGCCCTCAACCGAAGCAGACCAGATGCGTGAGGCATACGATTGCGTAGCCCGGGCGTCGGCGTCGACCTTGTTCTTGTACCAGCCGTGCTGCAACCAGGCATCCACATACGGGCCTTTGCGGGCTTCAGCGTCGCCAAACCAGGTGCCGTACAGGCCGATCGCCTGCCCGTCCACCCGGCCTTGCGCATGCGCCGCGTTGCCTTTGGCAGAGACTTCCGTCTTGCCCTGGCTGACGCTACCCATTACCCCAAGGTGCGTACGCTGGCCGTCGTCATCCCAGCGCGCCACGTCGGCCCCGGCATGCAGCAAGAACTGATTGCCCGACTGGCTCAACTCGCCCTGACCGGCCTTGCTGTTGGTGTGATCACCCACAATGCGGGCCCACGCGCCGTGGCTGGCGCCCTGGTTGTTGTCGAAATAAGACTCGCCCACCCGGTCACGCAAGGTATGCATTTGCCAGCCGCGGGCCATGGCCTGGTTGGCCAGATAAGCACCCGGCTCTGGCCGCAGGACTTCCGGTGTCATGGGTGCATCATTGACCAGCTCACCCTCTGCCCGGCGCGGTTGCGCCGCCCCTTCAGCACCTTCCTTGCGTGAGCGCAGGTACCAGTTGCCATCAGCCGGGTCCTCCGAGCCCTTGTACAGCCTGTACTCGTACAGACCTGCCGTGGCACGCCCTTGCAAAACAAACTCGCCGCCGGATTGCTGATCAACCTGTACCAGTTCAATACCGCGACTAGTCAATTCGCCAGCGCCGTTGGCATTCTTGACCGTCACGCGGGTTGAGCCGGCGGTATCGCCGTGCACGATCATTTTGTCGGTTGCTGCGTCATCGCCCGCCAGCACGGTCCTGAAATTGATCTGGCCATCCTGCCCGGTGTAATCACCGGCGATCTCCAGCACGTTGCCCGGCGCGCTGGTGGCCGAACCCAGGTTGACGACACCGGCATTCACCAGATCACCACCAATATTGAAGCGGCCAGCCTCCCCATTGGCCACCGAGGCATTACCGACATTGAGCGTACCCTGGTTATCAACAGCGCCAGCCACCCGGCCATAGCCACCCAGTACGGCACCCGCTGCGACATTGACCTGGGCGCTGGCCAGTTCACCCTGGCGACCCAGTTGCAACGCACCGGCATTGACATTGGTGGTGCCCGTCCAGGCTTGAGACTGGTTCACGTTCAGCGTGGCGTTGCCTTCTTTGTTGACCACACCCGCGCCAGCCACCGGGTTTTGCAACGTCCAGTCTGCACGGGCAACCAGGTTCAGCGTCCCGTCGTTTTCTACTGCGGCCGACCCCAGATGGCTTGCACTGGCCGCAGTCAGGCTGCTGGCGTTATCAACCAGGAACTCCCCGGCAAAGGGCGAGTTATCCGCCGCCAGCGTTACGTCCGCCCCACCCGTCAGCGACACCGTACCGCGGCCGGACAAAGCGTTGACGAGATCACCCTGCGCGCTGGCGGATGCAACCTGCAGCATGCCGTCATTGGCAATGGCGCCCGTCCCCAGACCCGCGACGTGATCCACGATCACTGCGGCGTCATCATCAATATGCGTTTGCACCCGCAGGCCGGCGTTGGCACCGTGAACCACCAGTTCAGCCGCGCCCGACGGGTTAGTCACGCGCAAATGGCCGGCGCCAGTCAGGCTACCCAATGCATTGCCGCCGTTGCTCACGGTCAGATCACCGCCATTGAAATCAAGTACCGAGCCTGCCTGCGTGTTTAGCGTACCAATCCCTTGCCGTGTGTGGTTCAGATCAGCGCTCGTGCCGGTTTGCAGGTTCAGTGCGCTGGTATCACCCAGAGCGTGATCGGCCACTGCGCGTAACGTGCCGCTCAGCACGGTCGTCTCGCCGCGATAGTCGTTGCGGGCATTGGAGAGCGAAATTGCCGCCGTGCCGGCCTGAATGGCCAGATGACCACTACCGGTGACACGGGCGGCCAGATCTGCCGCCGCGCCCGTCGCACCCGGCGCCTGCATCAGCGCCAGCGTCTGGTCTGCCTGCACATCCACCTCTTGCAGCCCGTAATTGACGTACAAGCCATCACCCGGCGCAGTAGACAGGCCAAAATCGTACGTCCCCTTGGCGACCACCTGCCCGTCTTGCGCGATGTTGACTTGCTGCTGGGCGCTGATCAGATTGCCGGCGTGATCGGTCAGCGCCAGCGCGCCGCCACTCCCGGTCACCTCTGCCGCCTGAACCAGTTGCAGCCCGATCAGGCCGTCATCCTGTTCCAGCAAGGTGGCGGTGTCTGTGGTACCCGGCACGCTGGGCACATACGGGTCTGGCAGATCAACCGCCACCGTACCGGTGCCGCTGGCGTCCAGCCGCCCGGCGTTGACGTAACTGCCGGCGCGGGTGCTGTCTGGCACCACATCGGCAAACACAGCGGTGCCGCCATTGAAGCTGAGGCCGCCGATTTTTTGCTCACCGGCGCCCACCCGGGTGGTGCTGTCCTCATCCATCCGCAAGGTGGCTTGCGCCAGCGCGGCGGTGTTGATGCCTTCCAGATCAAACTGCCCGCGACCCATGGCCAGCGTGCCGGTGAAACCGGTGCCGGCATCCGGCGTAAAGTCAAAGTGATCGGCAGTGGTACCCATTTGCGCTTCCAGCGTCCCCTGGCCGGTCAGCCCGTTGCTGAAGGCAAAACCGCCGGCAAGGGGCGCCACGCGCAAGGTGCCATCCAGCGCTACGCTGGCCGCTCCCAGATGTGCTGCAGCGCGCACCTGGGCGCTGCCATCCTGCTCAACCTGCAATACACCGGTAAATCCGCTGTTATCGGCGGTGATGTCGATATCCGTCCCTTGCACCGCAACCACGCCGGCACCGGCCAGCGCGTTGTCAAATTCCGCATCGTAACTGCCGGGCTTGCCGGCAAAGTCCAGCTCCAGCCGGGTATCGGCATTGACGTTGATTGCGCCGCTGCCTGCAGCGTCCTGGTGCGTCAGCGTTACCGTGCCGGCGTTTATCTGCGTGCCACCGCTGTAGGTATTGGCGCCGCCCAGCCGCAGGGTGCCGTCGCCGGTTTTTTCCAGCCGACCCGCGCCGGCAAGGCCGTCGTTGTAGGTCAGGCTGCGATCGCCCTCAACTTGCGCCGTCACCACGCCATCCAGTTCAATGCCGCTACTGGACAACACCCCGCTACCGGTCAGCGTCGCGCCAGCGTGCGCGGTAATGCGTGCGGCATCTTGCAGGCTGAGTGCGCCATCATGCTGGCCATCCCCCACCTGCACGGTGCCATACACATCGACGCCGCCTTTGGCGGTCAGCGACCCGTTGCCCTGCAGCGTGCCGCCGTCAGCAACATTGACTCGCCCGGCGAAATCCACACTGGCCTCATTGAGCGAGAGGGTTGCCTGATCCTTGATCGTCAGTGCGTTCACACTGGCATCGCTGCGGACAAAGGCCAGGTTGCCGCTTACCTGCGTGACGCCGCCTTGCGCGTCTGCGAGGATGTTGACTTCGCTGGCGCCGGTCGCCATATCGATGCGGGCTGTGTTGATCTGGCTGCGGGTCAGATTCAGCTTGTCGTTGCCGGCGCCAAAGTTGATCGAGGCAGCACCCTGATTGCCATTGATGGTGACCTCGGTCAGGTTGGCCGTATCGTTGCCCGCCCCCAGATCAACCAGCCCGGCGGTACCGCCACCGTTCATGGTCAGACTGGAAAAATTGACCACATCATTGCCGGCCCCCATATCCAGCAACCTGGCCGACTGGTCGCCATCCAGCGTCACCCGGCTGAAATTGGCGGTATCGTTACCCGCCCCCATTTGCAGCGTGGCCGCCACTTGCGGGTTCAGCGTCATGTTCGACAGATTGGCCGTGTCATCGCCATCGCCCGTATCAATGGCCACCCGGTTCTGCAAGGTGGTGCCGTCCAGATTCAGGGTATCGTTGCCGGCCTCCAGCTTGATGGTGACGCCATCGAGCGTCGCTGCCGTGGCGGTAAAGGTATCCGGGCCGTTACCCATATTGACCGCACCGCCAATCAGGGTGGCATCGTCAGCAACGGTCATCACATCGTTGTAATAGCCAAAGTTGTAGGTGATATCGGTTGAACTGGCGCCGCGATTGATCTGCACCGTGTCACTCGGATTACTGCCCGAGCCCTCAGCCATGGAACCCGTCAGCCCGCCAGTACCGGCGTCAGTCGCGCCCGATGTGGCGGTGGCGAACTCGTACATGCGCACTTCGCTGGCCGGCACGCCATTGACGTACAAGGCCGTGATGTGGATGTTTTCCGGGATGACAAAGGTGTCCGAACCCATGCCCATCTCGATCTTGCCGATGGCCTGGCCGTCTTCATCGGCCGTGATCAGATCGTCGCCGCCCCGCGTGGACAGCCAGCCGCCATTGAAAATGAAGTTGGACAGTTTGACGTCGCGGTCGTGGCGATACGGGTCAAACCGGAACGTGCCGCCAGTCAGCTTGATGTGCGCGTTTTCGCCAAACGCCACCGGCGTGTAGACCTTGTCGTAGTTACCGTTATTGGTGACCGCCACATAGTTGCGGCCTTCGTAACTGAAGGCGATTTCCAGCGTGGCGTCTTTGGCCAGCACAATCTGGCTGCCGGCCATGGTCGGCGCATAGATCAGGAACATGGCGCCTGACTTGGACGGCGGCGTATTGAGCCCGGAACCGGCGGACAGCCAGAACGGCAGGTTGGCGCTGCTGCCGCCCGTGATCTTGCCGTAACCACCCTCGCCCACGCTGATGCGACCTGTGGCGCGGTAATACCCCCCGGTCAGGTTCAGCTCGCCGCCATCAAACACAATGTTTTCAGGCACTTGTTTGGCATCCGGGTCAGCACCGCCGGCTTTGGCCTGGTCTTTGTACCCGCCCAGGATGGTGACCCGGTCCTCCTCGCCCAGCGTCCAGGTTGCGGCGGCTTCGACATCGACCGCGGCAACCGCAATGGCTGCGCCACCCAGAATCGCGGCAAGGCCTTTGACGGCTTCGTCCACGGTGCCACCAAGGGTGGTATTGCCCGCCGTGGCACGATCATGTTCGCTGACCACCACCCATGCATTACGGGCCGCGTTCCAGATACGCTGAAAGATACGGTTCATGACAAGACTCCTGCAACAGGCCCGGGCTATACGCGCGCAATGCGTTTTTCGGGCAAAGCCGGGCCCTTACGGCCCGTAAAGGGCCATGACCCGGATAAAACAAACAAAAGGGAATCAGCAGACGCACCAGGGCGCCAGCGCACAGAACTCAGTGCGGTGGCGCGCCACCTGCGGTGAACAACCAGTGCGGGATCAACATGAAATTCGCCTCTATACCGGAACGCTGCCGCGCGGGGTGCGCGACATAAATTCGTCAATAAGCGAATTCTGAGAAAGCCAGGGCGCGGCGAAAATCACCAAGTCATGAGACTGGCGTAGGAATGTCATTACAAACCGGGCATGACGGCGGATAACCCGCTCAGGACGTCACGCCTTTCTGACCTTGCCCGCACTCATGGCAGAGCGCGAGAACATCAGATCAATCTGCGCCTGAGTGCCATGCACCGACAGGCGCCCGCCCATGGCTTCCACCAGATCGCCGCACAGGATCAGATCGGCCAGTCCGTCATCCGGCCCGGCCACCAGCGGCGCCAGCGGGGCTTCACCGCTGCTGGCGCTGATCTGCACGGCCAGCAAGGCGCGGTTTTGCAACGTCAGATGCACATGCAGTTGCAACTCACTGGCGGGCGCCGTGCGTATGCAATAGCCCAGCAAGGATTGCAGCGCGGCGGCAAAGCGGCGCTGATCCAGCCAGACTTCATCGTGCTCGGTGCCATCAAGCGTCACTTGCAAAGTGATGCCACGCGCCTGCGCCAGCGCGTGTTGTTCTGGCAGCAAGCCCGACACCAGCGTGCGCAAGCGGCAACTGCTGTTCATCAACACGCCGTTGTCTTCCAGCGCAACCAGTTGCTCGAAGGAGGTCAGCCGCTCTGCCAGCACTTGCCGGGCTTCGATCACGGCGGGCAACCTGGCGGCAATGGCCGGGGGCAGGTCTGCCTGCCAGGTGCGCAGATCTGCCAGCATGTCTTCCAGAACGCCCTGCGCCTGCCGGCTTCTGGCGGCCGATTGTTCCAGCAGCATGCATCTGGCCTTGCCGGCCGCTTCAACCCGTTCTTTGGCGTGGCGCAAATCCAGAAAGGTGGCTTCAAGATCAGACAGGTTGAGCGTGCCACACAGCACCGCCTGCACCTCGCCGTCCGGCCCCGTCATGGGGGCGCCCCAATAAAGGAACGACACAATGCCCTGCCCGACCCGGCTGATCATCTCCAGCCGGAACGACTTGCCGGCGCTCACCGCCTCGGCAAATACCGTCTGGGCATGGGCAAGCGCATCGGCATCCATATAGGCGGCCAGCCCTTTCAGGTCTGTACCCTGCAGATTCATGCCGCGCCGGGCGTGAAAGGCTTTCATGGTGGTATTGGCAAAACGCAGCATGCCGTCGGGCGCACGGATGCCCACCGCCATGGGGATGGCATCAAGCAACGCGTAGAGCTGTGCCGGATCATCCAGTTGCCCGGCTGACAAAGGAATGCCTGGCGTAGCGGGCGCGGCTTCAGCGTCTACTGACAAAATGTGGTGTCGCCGCGCAATGCCGGCCAGCTCGATCACCGATTTGACGTTGAGCTTTTCCTGCAGGCGGATCTTGTAAGTGCTGACCGTGCGATCACTGATATTGAGCGCGGCGGCGATCTCGCGATTGGCATAGCCCTGCGCCAGGTAATACAGTACGGTCAGTTCACGCGGCGACAGGCTGCGCACCTGCGCCTCTTCGTCGTTGTCGTGCGCGCCGGCACGCACGCCCAGCGCCGGATAATACGTGCGGTCCTTGCTGATGGCGGTGATCGCTTCGGTCAGTTCCTCGATGCTGGCCAGCTTGCTGACAAAGCCCGCCGCACCGGCACCAATACACAGGTCGATCACGTGCGGCGAGTCCTGTGCCGTCAGCACCAGAATCCGCGTGGCCAGCTTGCGTTGCCGCAAGCGCTGGATGACCTCCAGCCCGCCCAGATGCTGCAGGCGCAAGCCCAGCACCAGCATGTCGGGTTCCAGTTGCGCTGCCTTGAGATACGCATCCTGACCATCGCCGGATTCATGCACAACTTCGTGCCCCAGACGGGTCAGCAAAGCATGAATGGCATGCCGGGTCAGCGGATGCTCTTCAGCGATCATCGCCCGCATGGCTGCGCCTTGCGCAAAGATGTGCAATCCGGTGACAACACGGCGGTCGGCCCTTTTTTGATGTTCTGGCACAACCCAGTGTAGTCGCTGCCCGGACGGGCGCCTCTGTTCAAACCGGCAGGTGGAAAAACCCGATGTAATGCGCTTCCTACAGCAGCTTCGTGTTCTGGCGATATGGCCGTGGGCGCTGTCGCTGCATGCTGGCGTCAGTGACCCGCAGGAAAACAGATCATGGAAACCGAAACAGAGCTAGGGGCGCGCCGGATACTGGCCGGGCTGACCCTGACCTGCGCCAGCCGGGGGGCGTGTTCAGTCCGGCATATTGTGCGGCCAGCGCTGGTATCGCAGTGTCTGGCCGCTCACCTGGGTTTGCCGCCTGAAGTCCAGGCACGTATTTCAATGGCGGCAGCCGCGCACGATATTGGCAAACTGATGGTGCCGGACACCCTGCTGGCCAAAACCGGCAAGCTCAGCGCCACAGAGTGGGCAACCATCCAGAGCCATGCCGCCGCGGGCGCGCGCCTGTTGCCGGAAAGCCCGTCCACCCTGTTGCGGCTGGCCGCCCACGTGGCGCATGCGCATCACGAGCATTTCAACGGCAAGGGTTACCCGGATCATTTGTGCGCCCAGGGCATTCCGCTGGCAGCGCGGATTGTGGCGATTGCCGATGTGTTTGATGCGCTGACCGATCCGCGCCCCTATCACCAGACGCGTTCTGATGAAGAAGCGGCGCAGTACATCTGCAGTGGTGCGGGCACGCAGTTTGATCCGGACATCGCCGGGGTGTTTGAACGCCACTTCGGCAGCATCCTGATCACCTGCCACGCTGCCGACATGTTGCTGGCGCGGGACAACCCGCGTCAGGTCATCGCCCGCTGTTTCTCGCTACCGGAGCGGGCACCGCACTTGCTGCGCCGGCCACGCTTTGCGCGCTAGCCGGCCAGGCCACCGGCCAGCAGCGCCACCGCATGCTGGAGGATGTCATCCTCGGTGATGCTGCTGCGCATGGCGTCATCCTGCCACCTGGATTTCATGGCCAGCGGCAAAACCGTCAACCCGACGAGGCTGGTAAAGATCAGCATCGGTTCCAGTTTTGAATTGATGCGGCCCTCTTGCTGCCAGCGTCGCAGGGTTTCCAGCATCAGCGACTCACGCTTCGCGCCAAGGCGCGCTTTCACGCGTTCGTGCAGCACCGGGTCTTCGCTGATCATCTCGCGAATCCAGAACGGCCCGAACCATGCGTGTTCGACATTGAGCGTCATCAGTTGCCGCGCAAACCGGGTCATGGTCGCCAGCGGGTCATCCGGCCCGCTCTCAAAGACCCCCTCGAAATACGCCCGCACCGGCAGGATGCGCTCTTCCAGCAAGGCATCCAGCAACTGTTCCTTGGTCTTGAAGTAGTAATGCGCGGCCGAAGGCGTGATCCCCGCTTCTTTGGTGATGGCCGCCATGGTGACGTAAGCCGCACCTTGCCGGGACAGCAAAGACTGGCCGATATCAAGCAAGCGTTCGCGCTGGTTCTCTTGCCCCTCGCGCAGTGAGGGCCGCCCTGGACGGCGCGGCGACGGTGAAGCTTCCCTGGTCACAAAACCTCCGTTTAATCCCCGGAATGATAGCAGCAGGCAACCGCCCATTGACATCCACCCTATGACATCCATATATTAATTGAATCATCAATTAATTAAAAACCCGTCTCAATGAACACCTCGGTTACCGAAGCTCCCCTTGCCCTGGATCACCCCGCGCCGGCCGTCAAACGGCCGCCGCTGCATTTGTTGTTCGGCGCGCTGGTGCTGGTACTGCTGTTGTCGGCGCTGGACCAGACCATTGTCTCTACAGCCCTGCCCACCATCGTGCGCGATCTGGGCGGCGTATCGCAGTTATCCTGGGTGGTGACGGCCTACTTGCTCAGCTCCACCATCGCCATTCCGCTTTACGGCAAGTTTGGTGATCTGTTCGGGCGCAAAAAAGTGCTGCAGATCGCCATTGCGTTGTTTCTGGCGGGGTCCGTGCTGTGCGGCTTGTCGCAGAACATGACGCAACTCATCATCACCCGCGCCATTCAGGGTCTGGGCGGCGGCGGACTGATGGTGGTCACCATGGCCATTGTGGCGGACGTGCTTTCGCCCGCTGAGCGCGGCAAGTTCCAGGGTTTGTTTGGCGCCACCTATGCGCTGGCCACCGTCATTGGCCCGATGCTGGGCGGCTATATTGTCGAGCACACTTCCTGGCACTGGATTTTCTACATCAACCTGCCGGTGGGCCTGCTGGCGCTGGGCGTGATCAGCGCGGTGCTGCATGCGCATGAAGTCCACGTCAAACACGAGATCGACTACTGGGGCGCGGGTTTTCTGGCCGTCGGCCTGAGCTGTCTGGTGCTGTTCACCACCTCGGGCGGCACCACCCTGCCCTGGTCATCGGCCGAATTGTGGATTTACCTCTACATCAGCATCGTCAGCCTGGGTGGCTTTATCTATGAAGAGCAACGCGCAGCCGAGCCGATCATCCCGCTCACGCTGTTCCGCGAGCCGACGTTTGTGCTGTGCAGCCTGGTCAGCGTGCTGGTCGGGGCCGGCCTGTTTGGCGCGATCACCTATATGCCGCTGTATCTGCAAGTGGTCAAAGGCTCCACCCCGACCGGGGCCGGCGCGCAGTTGCTGCCCCTGATGGGCGGCGTGCTGTCCAGCTCGATCCTGAGCGGCATGATCATCAGCCGCACCGGCCGTTATCGCTTCTTCCCCATTGTCGGCACCTTGCTGGCCAGCGTCGCACTTGTTCTGATTGGCCGCTTGCATACCGACAGCCCGCTGCGCGACTTGTACATCTGTGCGGCCATGCTGGGGACAGGCCTGGGCATGGTGATGCAGGTGATGGTGCTGGTGGTGCAAAACACGGTCAATGCGCGGCAAATCGGGGTGGCGACCTCCAGCGTGACGCTGTTTCGCATGGTCGGCGGGTCGATTGGTGTATCGGTCTTTGGCGCGCTTTTCAATGCGCTGCTCAGCCACAAACTGGAAAACCTGCTGCCCGATAGCGGCATGACCGGTCGCCAGGCCATGCTGAACGCCAGCCAGATGCCGCCAGAACTGCACGCCCGCTACGTGGATGCGTTCAGTTCAGCCTTTCACGGCATCTGTTTTGTTGCGGCAGGCGTGCTGGCGGTGGCGTTTATCCTGGCGCTGGGGCTGCGTGAAATCCCGCTCCGCAAGAAAAGCGCGGCAGCCAGTCAGCACTGAGTGGCCCGCAACCAGCGCCCCTTAATAACCCAGCGCCAGCCCGCTATTGCGGCGTGGATCATTGGCCCCATAAAAGCGGTTGTTTCCCACCGGTTTGCCACCCAGCGTCGGCGCGCCAATAAGGATGGCCGCCACATGGTTGGCAGGCTGGGGGCCGGCAAATTTCTGCCCCCAGTCTTCCAGGATTTTCCGGGTATCTGCGCTCAGGGCAAAGCGCTCGATATTGGTGGTTTCCGGCAACCATTGCTGATGAAAACGCGGCGCATCGACAGCTTCCTGGATCGTCATGTCGTAGTCGATCACGTTGATCATGGTTTCCAGCGTGGCGGTAATGATCCGGCTGCCGCCCGGCGTCCCCACCACCATCACCGGTTTGCCGTCTTTGGTCACAATGGTCGGGCTCATGGACGACAGTGGGCGTTTGCCCGGAGCAATGGCATTGGCCTCGCCCTGCACCAGACCGTACATATTGGGCACGCCAGGCTTGGTGGTGAAGTCGTCCATCTCGTCATTGAGCAACACGCCCGTGCCATTGGCCATGACCCGCGCGCCAAACCAGTCATTCAGCGTCACGGTGGTAGAAACCGCATTCCCCCACTTGTCGACAATCGAAAAATGCGTGGTGTTGCTGCCCTCATGCGGCGCGACGCCGGGTTTGATCTCTGCCGATACCCCCGCCTTGTGCGGATCAATCACCGCCCGGATGGCCGCCGCGTAGTTTTTATCCAGCAAGTGATCAACCGGATTGGTCACAAAAGCCGGATCACCCAGATAGCTGTTGCGGTCCATATAGGCATGGCGCATGGCCTCAATCTGGTAGTGCACGGCCTGGGCCGAATGGAAACCCAGATCCTTTAACGGATAGCCTTCGACGATATTGAGAATTTCACAGATCGTGGTGCCGCCAGAGCTAGGCGGCGCGGCCGACACCACATGGTAGCCACGGTAATCGCACTCAACCGGCGGCATCTCACGCGGCTGGTACTGGTCCAGGTCTGTCTGGGAAATAATGCCGCCGCCACCCTGCACTGAACTGACGAGCGCCCTGGCGACCCAGCCCTTGTAAAAACCATCCGCACCCTTAGTCCTGATTTCGCGCAGCGTGCGGGCCAGGTCTTTTTGCACCAGCGTCTCGCCCACCCTGTAGGGCTGGCCGTGGTTCAAAAATATCGCCCCGGCATGCGCTGCGTCTTGCTGAAAATCTGCTGTGGCCTCATTGAGTACGGCCACATTGCCTTGCTCAAGCACATAGCCACGCTGGGCGTAATGAATGGCCGCAGCCATCACCACGCCGCGCCCCATGGTGCCGTACTTCTTGCGCGCGTATTCCATGCCGGCCACAGTGCCCGGCACACCCACAGCCAGATAGCCATGGGTACTGAGTCTGGGCACCACATTGCCTTTTTCATCCAGATACATATTGGCGCTCGCGGCCAGCGGCGCCTTTTCGCGAAAATCCAGAAACGTCTTGCGGCCGTCGGCAAACTGCACCGTCATGAAACCGCCCCCGCCCAGATTGCCGGCCTCTGGCATCACCACCGCCAGCGTCCATGCCACGGCCACCGCCGCATCAATCGCGTTACCGCCTTTTTTCAGGACATCCACCCCGGCCCGGGTGGCAAGCTGCTGCGCAGAGACCACCATGCCGTTCTGCGCCATGACCGGCGCCACCGACGCGGCGTGGCTGCAAACCGGGACAAACAGCAAGGCAACGAGCCCGACGGCTCTGGCACAAGACAGGATTTTCATAAGATGACCTTGAGGAAAACCGGGGACAAGGTGCGCAGGGTGCGCGATAGACATGGCGGTGTGTCGATGCTCCAGCATAGGCAATCTGCGCCGGAACATGGCGGGCAACAGATCGTTGCCCGGTTTTCAGGAAAAACAAAAGCCGCCAACCGGCGGCTTTTGTTTACTGCTACTGCACCAACAAACAATTCATTCATAGCCAATTCCCGAAACAATTTCAAGTTTGATGAAATAAACAAGAAAGTTTTCTTCTTACACACAAAACCCGCCACCAGCCCACGCGGCAAAGCCGCCCATGCACCCACGCGCACCCCGCCACGCCCGGCACCACCAGTCCTACGCCGGCATGGGCCAACCCTGGCTGATGTCCCGGACCCCGCAGCATCGTGCACTGCAAACCCCGCGCACCGGGCAAGCCGGCCGCAGCGCCGGTCAACGGCCCCGCCCGCCCATTTGTCACCAGACACACACGCCGTCAGATTTCTGTCTAAAGTAAGGATGAGTGCGTCCTCATGCTTACCAGATGTGGGAATGCGCCGACAACCAGGATCGCCGCACCAAAGTGGCGACAAATGCTCCAGTACATGCACATTGAGGGAAATGCCAGGGCGCGGCACCTTGTTCAGGCCACTGGTTCGATACACTGCATTGCTGACAATAAATGCCAGAAAACAAGCCGTCTTTGCACCAGACAGCGGGCCGGCGCATGGCATCAGTCAGGTTTATTGATACAGGGAGAGTTTTCATGAGCTTGTCAGCCACACTGACCTTTCTGGTCGCGGCCGTTACCACCGCCGCCTTGACGCGCACTACCCTGCGCCGGGCACGCACCGCACGCAAGCATCGCTAACCGTGTTTGAAACGCTGCACGTATCCGGCGACGCTGTGCCAGACACCGCGCCGGATTACTACCCTTTGCGGCAGATTCTGCCGGTTGCCGTGGCGGTGTACTTTGTACTGGCCATGAGCGCGCTTTTGCTGGCGCACCAGAACGGCAGCATGGCCAATTTGTGGTACGCCAACGCACTGGGGGTGATCACGCTGCAAACGCGCCCCGCGCGCGAATGGCCGCTGATTCTGCTGGCGCTGGTGATGACGGACGTGATCCTGCGCAGCCTGCTGGGTATTTCGCTGGCGCACACGCTGGTCTATCAGCCGGGCAATGTGTGTGAAATGCTGCTGGGCGGCTGGTTGCTGCGCAAGTACGGCCGGCCGGCGCAGATCATCAGTGAACCAGCGCAACTGATGTCCAAACTGGCGCTGATCATCCTGCCCGCGTGTTTTGCCGGCGCACTGATCAGCACCTCCCTGGCCGGTGCGTCCGGCCCTGGTACATGGCTGGATGCGTTGCTGACCTGGTTCCTGGGTAGTGTGGTGGGTACGGTATCGATGTTGCCGCTGGGCCTGACCATTCTGGCGCGCGGCTGGCGCCGGGTGCTGGCCGCCATGCGTGGCCGCAACGGGTTGTTGCTGTTGCTACTGGCTGTCGCCATGTCGCTCTATGCCCCGGCGCAACTGGCCTTTCCGTATGTCTATGTTTCGGTCTCGCTCACTTTCCTGGCCGCGCTGGCGCCGCTGGAGATCGTCGCCCCGGGCATGTTGTTGTGTTCATTTTGTATGGGCACGCTGGCAGCGCTGGGCATTTTCTTGCCGCCACCGGGGCTGAGGCTGCATGGCGATGTCTGGTTTTTCCTGCCATTCATTCTGACCTTGTTGCCGCCAATGGTGGTCGCGGCGGCGCTGGAACACGTCCGCCTTGCCAATCTGCGGCTGGCCGAGCGCGAAGCAAGCTACAAGAGCCTGAACGACTTGCTGGGCAATCTGCTGCAGGCCGCAACCGAGGTCTCCATTATTGCGGGCGATACCAACGGCATTGTGCGCATTTTCAACCGGGGCGCAGAGCGGCTGCTGGGTTACGACGCAGCCGAAGTCATCGGCAAGATTTCGCCACGGGCATTTCATGTTCCGGAAGAACTGGCCGCCTACAGCGCCGAACTGGAAAAAAGCCTGGGCGCCGCCCTGCCGCCCGGTCTGGTGCCAACCCTGGTGCGACCCACGCAGGGCGAGGCCGAAACGCGCGAGTGGACCCTGATCCGCAAGGACGGCAGCCGCTTTCGCGCGCTGTTGTCGGTGTCGGCCATGCGTGAGGACACCAAGCTGGTGGGTTATCTGGGCATCTTTACCGACGTTACCGAACAGCACCAGTACAAGCGCGCCCTGCTCGCCGCCCGCGACCAGCTGCTGATGGCGGCCGAGGTTGCAGAACTGGGCATCTGGTCCTGGACGCTGGCGGACAACAGCCTGCAATGGAACCCGCGCATGTTCCAGTTCTACGAACAACCCTTGTCATTGCGCGATGGCAGTCTCAATTTTGAGCATTGGCGTTCCCGCGTGCATCCGGATGACCTGCCCGGCGCGCTGGACAATCTGGATGACGCCATCGCCGGCCTTGGCACGTTTTCGACGATTTTCCGCATTGTGCTGCCGGGCGAGCGCATCCGTTACATCCAGGCCTCCGCCCAGGTAGAGCGCGATGCGCAAGGCGTGGCCATCCGCCTGACCGGCATCAACCGCGATGTCACGGTGCAGCAGCAACTGGAAGCCAGCATGCGGCACGCCAAGGAGCAAGCTGTGGCCGCCAGCGAGGCCAAGTCTTCGTTCCTGGCCAATATGAGTCACGAAATCCGCACGCCGATGAACGCCGTACTGGGCTTGCTGCAGTTATTGCAATGGACCGATCTGGACACCCGCCAGCAAGACTACGTCGACAAAACCCAGAACGCCGCGCAGGCGCTGCTGGGCTTGCTCAACGACGTGCTGGATTTTTCCAAGATCGATGCCGGCAAGCTGCAACTGGACCCGCACCCGTTTGAGGTGGAATCGCTGCTGCGTGATCTGGCGACCGTCCTGTCGGGCAATATCGGCGCCAAGAATGTCGAACTCTTGTACGAAGTCGACGCCCGCCTGCCGCGCGTGCTGGTCGGTGACCGGCTGCGGCTGCAGCAGATCCTGATCAACCTGGCCGGCAACGCGCTGAAATTCACCCAGCATGGCGAGGTGGTGGTGTCGCTGCGCTACTGCGGCTGGGAGGGCGATCACGTCAAACTGGAAATCGCCGTTCGCGATACCGGCATCGGCATCGCACCAGAACAGATCGGCCATATTTTTGAAGGTTTCCAGCAAGCCGAAGCCTCCACCACCCGCCGCTTTGGCGGCACCGGGCTGGGGCTGGCGATTTCCCGCCAGCTGGTGCGCCTGATGGGGGGCGATCTGCAAGTGGAAAGCGCCCAGGGCGAAGGCAGCCGCTTCTGGTTCTGCATCAACCTGGCGGCACAGGAAGAAACGATCACGCCATCCAAACGCCATATCCGCGTACTGGTGGTCGACGACAACCAGGTGGCCTTGCGCATCATGATCACCATGTTGCGCAGCCTGGGATGGGATGCGCGCCCGGCCTCCAACGGCGCCACGGCGTGTGCGGCGGTACAAAAATCGCTGGATGACGACACGCCGTTTCATATCGTGCTGATGGATTGGGACATGCCGGAAATGGATGGCATTGTCACCGCCGGCCGCATCCGGCAGATGCCAGGCGCAGAAGCCGCAACCGCCGTCATTTTGTTAACGCGCCCGGGCGATGACGCCTTGCTGCGTTCGATCACCGTGGCCAGCCCGGTGTTTGCCGACACCCTCGCCAAACCGTTCACCCCAGGGCAATTGGTTGATGCGGTCCACCACGTACTGGACGGCACCAGTGCCGCGCCAGGCAAACCTGTGCGCAACCGGCCACAGGGCCGGCTGGGCGGCATGCGCATTCTGGTGGTGGAAGACAACGCACTGAACCGGCACGTTGCCTCTGAGTTGTTATCGGGTGAAGGCGCGCTGGTGACACTGGCCGAAGGCGGCCTTGAGGGCGTGACCGCGGTAATCGGCGGCGATCAGACGTTCGATGCGGTCATCATGGACGTACAAATGCCCGATATCGACGGACTGGAAGCCACCCGCCGTATCCGCGCGGACAGCCGCTTTGCCGCTTTGCCCATCCTGGCCATGACGGCCAATACCTCAGCGACTGACCGGGAAGAATGCCTACTCGCCGGCATGAATGATCACGTGGGCAAGCCGATTGATCTGGAAGCCGTCATCCCGCCGCTGCTCAGCCTGACCGGGCGTAGCGGCAACGACAACGACACCCGCGCGCTCAAGTAGCCGGCTCGCGCCGCTGCAGCCAGGCTTCCAGCATCGGCGCCGGCAATGGCCGGGACAGATAAAACCCCTGAATGACGTGAAAACCCTGCTGGCGCAGCAGGTTAAGCTGGATTTCGTTTTCCACACCTTCCGCCACAACCACCAGATCCAGACTCTCGCCAATGCGGATCACGGCTTCAGACAGCGTCTGGGCGGTTTGATCGTTATGCAAGTCGTGCACAAAGCTTTTATCCAGCTTCAGTTCGCTCACCGGCAGACGGCGCAGATAACTCAAGCTGGAATAACCCGTCCCGAAGTCATCCATCGACAACTTGACGCCCAGCGCATGCACTTCGTGAATGATGTTCAGCGTGCTGGCGTTGCCATCAAGCAAGACGTTCTCGGTGATTTCCAGCACCAGCCGCGCCGGCGCCAGGCTGTAGCGCGTCAGCAAGGCACTGATGAACTGGGGCAGTTCAACATTATGAAAATTGGTCGGGGACAAATTGACCGCCACGCACGGCACGTCAATCCCGCGCGCCTGCCAGTCGGCCAGCTGGCGGCAGGCTTCCTCCAGCACCCACAACCCCAGCCCGCCGATCAGGCCGGATTCTTCTGCCAGCGGAATAAACCGCGCCGGCGACACCTCGCCCAGCGTTGGATGATGCCAGCGCGTCAGTGCCTCCACGCCATGCAAGCGGCCATCTGCAAGCATGACCTGCGGCTGGTAATGCAGCCGCAATTGGCGGGTATCAATGGCTTCGCGCAGCGCGTTTTCCAGCGCCAGCCGCTCTTGCGCCCGCAGGTTCATCTCGTTACTGAAAAAGCTGTAACTGCCGCGATAGCTGGCCTTGGCCTCGTACATGGCAATGTCGGCGCGGCGCAGCAGGGTTTCGATATCGGTGCCATTGGCCGGAAACAGACTGATGCCGATGCTGGCCGAAATCACATGCGTCGCGTCGGCCATGCGGTGCGGGCGCGCCAGATTGGCCAGCAGTTGATCGGCCAGATCAGCCACCCGCCGCGCATCACACTGCGGCAGCACCAGCACAAATTCATCCCCGGCCAGCCGCCCGACAATATCGGACGCCCGCCGTCCTTCATTCAGGCGCTGCGCTGCAAGGCGCAACACTTCATCCCCGACGGTGTGACCCAGGCTGTCGTTGATCTGCTTGAAGCGATCCAGATCAACAAACAACACCGCCAGTTGCGTGTGATCCCGCGTTGCGCCGGCAATGGCTTGTTCGGCCTTGGCCAGCAACAGGCTGCGATTGGGCAAGCCGGTCAGGCCATCGTAAAACGCCAGTTTCTGGATTTCTGCCCGCGCGGCTTCACGTTCCAGCGCCAGTGCGCACAAGTTGACGCACACGCTGACCAGGCGCCGGTGAAACTCGTCCGGGCCGCGTTTTTCGCGGTAGTAAAACGCAAAGGTGCCCACCACCAGCCCCTTGCTGGACACAATCGGGGTTGACCAGCAGGCCTTCAAACCAAAAGAAGCCGCCAGCGGGGCATACTTCTGCCACAGCGGATCGGCCTCGATGTCTGTCACCACCACTTCTTCGCGCCGGAACGCCGCAGTGCCGCAAGAGCCCTCTTGCGCGCCGACCGGCATGCCATCCAGCGCAATGGAAAACCGTTCCGGCAGGCTGGGGCTGGCCAGCGGGTGCATGGTGCTGTGTTCATCCACCGACAGGATCGAGGCCACCACCTCGGGCGAGATCCGCTCGACTTCCTGGCAGATCATCGTCATCAGGTCCACCACTGGCGTCTCGCGCGCCATGGCGTCCAGACCCTTGTGATGGATGATCTCGTGCATTTTGGCGTCGGTGATATCGGTCACCACGCTCACGGTGTTGACCAGCGTGCCCTGGGCATCGCGCACCGGGTTGATGATCAGCTTGTTCCAGAAGCGCTGGCCATCTTTGGCATAGGTCAGTTCTTCCAGCCGGAATGGCTGGCCGGCATTGGCGCAGTTAAGCGCTTCTTCAATCACCGCAGGCTTCACGTGCGGCACCAGCAAGGCAATCGGCCGGCGGCCGTGAATTTCTTCAAGCTGATAACCAAACATCCGGGTAAAGCCGGCATTCACATACACAATGCGCCAGGCGCCATCGGTCACAATGACCGCGCTGTCGGTCTCGTCGACCACCAGCGATTGCCACAGACGTTTGGATTGCACGCGTTCATGCTCAACGCGCAAAGAGACATCGGCCGACACTGCCAGCACGGATTGCAGATGGCCGTGTTCATCCATGCGCGGCGCATAGGTGGCCTCCAGCCACACGCTGCGGCCATCACGCGCCACGCGTTCGACCAGGCCAGCCCAGGGCTTGCCGGCGCGTAGTGATCGCCATAATTCTTTGTGTTGCTGGTGCGCTTCTGGCCGGTTGGGCGGGCAGACCAGTTCATGCGGCGCGCCGACGATCTCGGCCAGGTCGTAACCAAAGCGATCCAGAAACAGCCGGTTGGCCCCCAGGATGCGCCCGTCAGCCGAAAAACGCGCCACCAGCATGGCACGGTCGATGGCCTCAACATGATGCTGGATTTCAGACGAAGACGGCGTCGCGCCGACCAGATGCCCGGCAGCCACCGAAAGATCGCGCATCAGTGACTCACTCACGGCAACACCAGCCCCGTGACTGCAAGTGCAGCACCGCCAGACCTGTCAGCACCCCAAGCCCATGCAAGCCCGCCTGCACAGTGCAGGACGGCGCAGCGGCCGCATCAAGCCCAAGGCAATCAGGCGGGGCAAACTGTAAGTTTAGCAAGAGCACACTCCAAACAAAGGAAGTCAGAAAGTCGGCTGTCTTGCATGGTAGTGCATTAGAAATTACTAATGCAACCAAAAGAGAAACCAATCTGAATGCGACTTCATGCGTTTGTCATTGAAGATGGAACGCGTGATGTACTTGACCTTTATGGTAAGAAATACGCATCAATGCAAATGTTCATTTACAAGAACATGCGCCGTAGCGACATCCAGCCATCTTCAATGCGCACCACCTTACGCCGTTTGCCATGCCAAACCAAACACGCCCGACAATGGGGCATTGGCCGCCAGGGCTTGTCATCTTTGGCTTGTACACTGCATTGACATTGAACCGGCGCATCAGCACCCGGTCTACCAGGGACTTCGCCGCTGACAGGGCGATGTCATCACGCTGGTTTGCCAAGCCTTGGCGACTCATATAAAACAGTGTCATTTGCCGCATTCGACGGCCGTACACACAACAAGGAGACGATGTGTCCGCGCACCACACCTCAACCCCTCACTGGACCTGGGTTCTGCCCGTTCTGGCCATGATCACCCTGGGCATTGCGCTGGGCGTGGGCAGCAGTGGCTGGCTGATTGCATTTGCCACGATATGTCTGGCGGGGACGGTGTTTGCTGCGGTTCATCATGCAGAAGTGATCGCCCACAAGGTGGGCGAGCCCTTCGGCACGCTGGTACTGGCGGTTGCGGTGACGGTGATCGAGGTCGCGCTGATTGTGTCGGTGATGCTGACCGGGGGCGATGCCAAGGCAGGCCTGGCGCGGGATACCGTGTTTGCGGCAGTCATGATTGTGTGCAACGGCATTGTCGGTCTGTGCCTGGTGCTGGGCGCCCTGCGCCATCGGGAACAGGTTTTCCAGCGCCAGGGCGCCAGTGCCGCACTGGCTGTACTGACCGCGCTGGCCGTGCTGGCGCTGGTATTGCCCAATTACGCCACCACCGTGCCAGGCCCGACCTGGTCGCAATCGCAACTGGCGTTTTCCGGTGTCTCTTCGCTGGTGCTTTATGGCACGTTTGTGTTTGTGCAGACGGTGCGCCACCGCAATTACTTTCTGGCTGAACCAGAGCCCGGCCAGACGACCGAAAACATTCAGGATATCCAGTTGCCGCCCCCTTCTGCGCGCATGACCCTGACCAGTTGCGTGCTGTTGCTGGTCAGCCTCGTGGGCGTGGTCGGCCTGGCCAAGATCCTGTCGCCCACCGTCGAAACCTTTGTGGTGTCGCTGGGCGCGCCGGCCATGGTGGTTGGCGTCATCATTGCCGGCCTTGTGCTGCTGCCAGAGGGCATTGCCGCGGCCAAAGCCGCCCGGGCCAACCAGTTGCAACAAAGCCTGAACCTGGCGCTGGGCTCGGCGCTGGCCAGTATCGGCCTGACCATCCCCACGGTGGCCGTGCTGTTCATTGCGCTGGATCGCCCGCTGATTCTGGGGCTGGACGCCAAAGAAAGCGTCATGCTGGCGCTCACGCTGTTGCTGAGCGCCGTCACGCTGGGCACTGGCAGAACCAACATCCTGCAAGGCGTGGTGCATCTGGTGGTGTTTGCGGCCTTTGTCTTTCTTAATATCGTGCCGTAAGCCGGAGCCGCCGCAATCATGATCAAACCCGGCCTGAAAACCCTTGCCACCACCTGGCTTGCCGGCCTGCTGGCGCTGTTGCCCCTGGCGCTGACCCTGTTCCTGATCGGCTGGCTGGTGGGCACGCTCAACCGTTTTGTCGGCCCCGGCAGCCTGATCGGCCGCGTCTTTGCCGCGCTGGGCGCGCCATTTGCCGCCGGCCCGGCGCTATCGTGGCTGGCAGGTACGCTCACCATCATCATCGGCATTTTCTTTCTGGGCGTGGCGGTACGCTCGGGCCTGAAAAAACCCATGGCGCGGCTTGTGGACCTGACCTTGCGCCGCATTCCGCTGTTCAACAGCCTGTACAACCTGGCCGACCGCTTTGTGGCCCTGCTGGATAAAAGCCAGGCCAAAGAAGCCGATATCGGCGCCATGAGCCCGGTGTGGTGTTTCTTTGGCGGAGATGGCGTGGCCGTGCTGGGTTTGCTGCCCAACCCGCAACCGGTTGATCTGGATGGCCGCGATTATCTGGCCGTCCTCGTCCCCACTGCCCCCATCCCCATTGGCGGCGGCTTGCTGTATGTGCCCTCGGCCTGGGTGAAACCGGCGCAAATTGGCGTGGACCGGCTGACCAGCATTTATGTCTCCATGGGCATTACTCCGCCACCCCCATTGCGCAGCAATGCGCCTGCCGCCTGACCCCCATCCAACAACCGGCCTAGTGCCGGTTTTTTCTTGCCCGGTTTTGACCTGGATTGCCCTGGCACGCCCCGCACCGGTCTGACGTCTTGTTCTGGTCTGGGGATGAGTACAGAATGGCCCGTGTTGTTTAGTTGTTTATTCAAATTTAAGTAAACAATCATTACGCGACAATTCAGCGTAGTGCCAACAAGGGGTCGAACCATGAAAAACAAGATACTCGCCGTGACGCTGGGCACACTCTGGCTGGCCGCTCAGGCCAGCGCCGTCACCGAAGTGGAGTTCTGGTCCAACAGCCTGTCCCCCAAGTTTGACGGGGTCATGCGACAACTCACCGCCGACTTCAACGCCAGCCATAAAGACATTCAGGCCAAATGGGTCGATGTCACCTGGGATAGCTACCAGACCCGCCTGATTGCCGCCGTCGCCGCCGGCCGCGCGCCTGGTCTGGTCAACATCACCGTGCCGTGGATGACCCAACTGGCGCAGAAGAAGATTATCCAGCCCGTGGACATCAGCCCGTTTGCAGCAAGCTATACCGACGGCGCACTCAAGGACGTGAGCTGGAACGGCAAGACCTGGGGCATGCCCTGGTACAACCAGGTGCCGATCCTGATCTACAACAAGGCACTGCTTGAAAAAGCCGGCATTACCACGCTCCCCCGCAATACCGACGAGATGCTGGCCGCAGCGCGCCAGATCAAGCAAAAAACCGGCGTGGCCGGCTATGTACCCAAGATGAATGAGGAAGGACTGTTTGGCACTTTCCTGCTGGAGGGCCTGCCCATCGTGCAAAACGGCAAGGCGGTCTTCAACAGCCCGCAACACGTGGCACTGCTGGAGAAATACGCCGCCGCAGTCAAAAACGGCAGCGTGCCGCCCGATCTGTTCAAAGATACCTTCGAGGGCGAAATTGCCGGTTTTGGCAGCGGCCGCTACGCCATGATCCTGACCGCCCCCTCCGCGCTGATCCGCATCAAGAATGATGCCCCCAACGTTTTTGCCAACACCGGCGTCGCGCCGTATCCCGGCAAGATTTTGCCGGGCAACCTCTTTATGTGGTCGGTGCCGCAGGGTTACGCCCACAAAGAGGCTGCGATCGAACTGGGCAAGTTCCTGACCAGCGACAAGGCGCAACTGGCGTTCTCCAAAGCGACCGAAACCACGCTCCCGTCCACCAAAGTAGCGCTGACTGACGGCTATTTCATGAGCGGCCAGAACAGCAAGGATGCGGCAAGCGCCGGCCGGGCCGTGGCCGCCAGCTCGGGTGGCGCAGCCAGAACGCTTTCAGTCTCTGACCTGCCCGATGAGGCTGGCATGACCAAAGCGCTGGCTACCGCCATGGAAAACGCGGTCAGCGGCCGCCAGTCGGCCAAGGCCGCGCTGGATGACGCCGTCAAATACTGGAACGCGCAGTTCGCCGCCGCCGGCAAGAAATAAGAAACACGCTGCCGGCCACACCTGGCATGCCGGACTGCATCCGGCATGCCAGGATCAATATGCCACTTGAACACTGGAACGAAGCCCGCCATGACCACCCTCGTCTTTCTTGATGCCCACTTTGCCCACACCGGCACCCTGCCCGGACTGCACGCCACCCTGGAGGCCCTGCCGGATGCCGTACACCACCCGGATGCCGCCAGCCTGACCAAAGCATTGCACAAGGCCGGCACGGGCGACGTACTGGTGCATCTGCATGGCGCGTTCGTTCCGCGCGCGGCATGGGCGGCGATCAGCACTTTTGTGCAGCGTGGCGGCAGTCTCGTCAGTGTCGGGCGCAATGCGTTTTCGCAACCGGTAGATGTCGATGGACAGACCACATCCCAGGCCGCCTTGTTCAGGGATCTGGATATCCACGAAATCATGGCGGTGGATACAAGCAGCGCAGTGACGCACAGCGCAGGCGCAAGCCACGGCTGGCTGGCGCAATACACCCATCTGTTCGGGCCAACCGGTGACACCGATGGCTTTGTGCTCATGCCCACAAAGCACAAAGATCAACCCGCCGATTCCGGTTCTGCCGGCCCTATGGATGCGCGGATTTACCCGCTGGTGCAGGCGCATGATGCTGCGGGCCACGCCATCGCCAGCCCGGTGGTGCTGATTGAACGCTTGCGCGGGGCCAGCGCGGGCGCCAGGCAGATTTTCGTCAACATCACCCCGGACACCGCTTTCTGGCGTGATGGCGGGCTTGAACTAGTGGCTTTGCTGGCAAAACACGCCAGCGCGGGCGTGACTGAGTGGTGGCTCAAACCCGACTTTTCTTGCTACGAACCCGGCGAAACCGCCACGCTGACCCTGCAGGGCGAAGCATTGGGCGTGCAGCGGCAACAGCCATGGCAAGCACAGATCAGCATCACGCACGGCACCGTCCCCGTGTGGGACCACGTCGTGAGCCTCACGCCGGTAGATGGCGTCATGCAGGCGCGCATCACCCTGCCGTTTGCGGTGCAAGCCGGTCAGTACCGGATTGAGGCCCAACTGCGCACGCATGGTGAAACCATTACGCTGCAACAAGGCTTCTGGGGCCGCGATGAGGCCTTGCTGCGTGCGGGCGCGCCGCTCAAGGCCGGGCGGGATTACTTTGAACGTGATGGCACAGCCATGCCCATTGTCGGCATGACTTACATGGCCAGCGACGTGCATCGCAAGTTCCTGCAATTGCCCAACGTGGCCACCTGGGACGCCGACATGGCCACGCTGGCCGGCATGGGCGTCAATTACCTGCGCACCGGCATCTGGAGCGCCTGGCGCCACGTCATGTTTGTCGATGGCCACGCCAGTGAAGCCGTCTTGCGCGCCATTGATGCATTCATCCTGACCGCCGCCAGCCACGGCCTGGAAACCTGCTTCACCTTTTTTGCTTTTACCCCGGAAGCCTGGGAAGGCGGCAACCCGTGGCTGGACCCGCGTTCACGCGCCGCGCAAAAGCGCTTTTTGCGGGCCGTGGCCAGCCGGCACACCCACACCACCCATGTACATTGGGATTTGATCAACGAACCCTCGCTGTTTGATCCGGCCCGTATTTTTGTCGGCCCGCGCACCCTGCGCGACCCGCACGAGATCAGCGCATTCCGTCACTGGTTGCAGCAACGCGACCCGGACATCACTACCTGGCAGGCGCGCTGGGACGTCAGCCCGGCCCAGTTGCCGGACTGGCAGGCCGTACTACCACCGCAGCCGGAAGAAGTCGGCTTCAACAACACGGAAATCCTGCCCAAACAACACGGCATCTGGCTGGATTACAGCCTGTTCACGCAAGCCATGCATGCGCAATGGGCCAGTGATCTGGCCGGAGCTTTGCGCGCACTCACCCCGCACCTTATGGTCTGCGTGGGTCAGGATGAAGCACTAGGACAACAACGGCCGCAGCCGTTCTTCTACGCCGACGCGGTGGATTACACCACCGTGCACAGCTGGTGGCTCAATGACGCCCTGGCGTGGGACAGCCTGTTCAGCAAAACGCCGGGCAAGCCGAACCTGATCCAGGAAACCGGCATCATGCATGTCGAACGCCCGGACGGCCGCTCGCGTCGCAACGAAGCCGAACTGCAGGCGCTGCTGGAACGCAAATATGCCTACGCCTATGCCTGCGGCAATGCCGGCGCTGTCCAGTGGATCTGGAACATCAACTACCACATGGACAACATCAACGAGTCGCACATCGGCGCATGCCGGGCAGATGGCTCGCTGAAACCCGAGGCCATGGTCACGCCGCAATTCGGCCGCTTTTTTGCCGACTTGCCCCTGGCTTT
The DNA here is from genome assembly GCF_014645535.1 of Silvimonas iriomotensis. Classification (NCBI taxonomy): domain Bacteria; kingdom Pseudomonadati; phylum Pseudomonadota; class Betaproteobacteria; order Neisseriales; family Chitinibacteraceae; genus Silvimonas; species Silvimonas iriomotensis. The sequence continues at coordinate 825,558 of NZ_BMLX01000001.1, read as the reverse complement.
TGCAGAGCGACCCTTGCCGCAAACCGCCGTCATCTACCCGTTCAGCAACGACTACAGCAACCGCCGCTCCGCACTGGACGCCACCCAGCAACTGGCCCGCAGCTGTTTCTTTGAACTGGGCCTGCCGTTGCGCGCGGTGAGCGATCTGGACCTGGACAGCCTGTTTGCTGACGTCCCCAGACTTATCCTGCTGCCCTGCCCGAACAATCTGCATACCCGCACCTGGCAAGCGCTGGAGCAACTACTGGCCGGGCATGACGTCACAATCTTGCTGACTGGCCCCGCCACGCTGGATGAATACTGGCGGCCCACATCCCGCATTGGTTTTGCCGACGCCAGCGTGCGCAACCTGAGCCGGGAAGAAACCCTGATACTGGGCCAGCAGACGCTGCGCGCCAGCTTTGGCGGCGAGGCCATTGGCCGGCTCAGCAGCGGCGCACAAGCAGGCGAAGTGGCGCAGGTTGTGCAGACCCCGCACGGCAAAGGCCGTATTTTGTGGTGCCCGTTGCCGCTGGAACTGAACCAGCGCACCGACACCCTGGAAGCCGTCTACCGCGAGGCACTGCAAGTCAGTGGCGTCAGTCTGCCCTGGCAATGGCGCGACACAGCGCCGGCCGGTGTGTTCCTGCAAAAACAGGTATTTGGCAACGGCGCGCTGTGGATTGCGGTGAGCGAAACCAGCCAGGATATGCCGCTAGCCTGGCTTGATGTTGCCTGCGGACGCACATACCGCACCAGGCTGGCCGCAGGCCGGGCACTATTGATTGCCACGGATGCCTCTGGAGAAGTGCTGCGCACACTGGCCGGCCACCCTGTCAGTTGTGACTGAAAAGCGACCAGGCCCACGCGCGTGCACCACAATGGGCGAAGTCGCGGTATTGTGCGCGCTGGCCCTGATCCGCACTGAGAGGAAGACGCTTGTCGGTCAATATTCGTGATCTCGCCCGCGCTGCGGGCGTTTCAGTTGGCACCGTATCCCGCGCGCTGAAACAACAGCCCGGGCTCTCGGCCGACACGCGTGCGCGCATTGTGCAGCTGGCGCAGGAAATGGGTTACGACCAGGGCCGTTTGCGCCGCGATCCGATCCGCAAAGTCTTGTGCCTGCTGCACCCCGCGCATGGCGATCCGCTGGCCAACCCGTTTTACTCAGAGGTCATTGCCGGCGCACAACACTTCTGCCGTGAACACCAGCTGACCTGTACGGTGCAATCTCTCGCGCCGGGCAAGCCAGTCAAGCGCCAGGTCATGCAATACGAGCCAGACGCCCTGCTGTGCCTGGGTTTTTTTGAGCCGGAAACCCTGGCCGTACTGCAAAGCCTGGGCAAGCCCCATGTGCTGTCTGACATGAACGCGCCAGGCTGGCCGGCCGTGAATACCGACAACCAGCAAGGCGCCTGGCTGGCAACGCGCCATTTGATCGACAGCGGCCGCAAGCGCATCGCATTTTTGTCGGGTTCGCTGGCGCATTACTCCATCCGCCTGCGGGAACGCGGCTATCGCCAGGCTTTGTTTGATGCCGGTGTACTGGCCGACCCCGCGCTGGAAGCCTTGATCCCGCCCGGCATGGATATTGCCGACGGCGCGCCCCTGGCCATGCGTGAATTGCTGGCGCTCCCCAATCCGCCCGACGCCGTGTTTGCCTACAACGACGCCACCGCCATCGCCGCCATGCGGGTTTGCAGGGAAGCCGGGCTGCGCATTCCGCAAGACATTGCGTTTGTGGGCTTTGATGATCTGGGCGCCGCAGCCCACGTCACGCCACCCCTGACCACGCTGGCGGTCGACAAGGCCAGCCTGGGCTACGAGGCCATGAGTTTGCTGCTGGATCAAGAGACCCAGGCGCAACGCCTGTTGCCGGTCAAACTGATCGTGCGTGAAAGCAGCGCGACGTAAACGGCGGGCATAAAAAACCCCGCGCAAGGCGGGGCAGGAGAATATTCCTGTACAAATGTCTAAGCGTGCTAACAATTAGACCAGTCGATTATGCACAAAAAATAGACAAATTGCGATACCTTCCCCTTGTAAATACGTCGCAAGCCCCTGATTTCATTGAAACCATTTATCGGAATCCATCCGCGCCACGCTACGTTTGCCGCAACCTGACATTAAGCAAACGTCATGTTTTCATGAAGGTATTTCACTGCCCCGGTTTTTACCTGACAGATGAAAACAGTTAAACTTCACACCAGATCTGCTCTGAAAAACAAAGGTTAGTGTCATGCCCAAAAAAGGATCGGAATACGCTGCAGCCAGGCCAGACGCGGTTTCGCAACGCATCCGTGCCCGCATCACCAAGGCCAAAGCCCGCTTCCACGCCAACGACAACATCGCCGCCTTCATCAAGGAAGGTGAACTGGACGAACTGCAGGCAGAAGTGCAGGAAAAACTGCGCGGCGTACTGGAAAGCCTGGTGATCGATACCGACAGCGATCACAACACGCAAGACACCGCCCGGCGCGTGGCCAAGATGTTCATCAAGGAAGTCTTCCACGGCCGCTATCAGCCCATGCCGGCGGTGACCGAGTTCCCCAATATTGAACGCCTGAACGAATTGATGATCGTCGGCCCGATCACCGTACGCAGCGCGTGCTCGCACCACCTGTGCCCGATCATTGGCAAGGTCTGGGTCGGCATCATGCCCAATGAACACTCCAATCTGATTGGCCTGTCCAAATACGTCCGCCTGATTGAATGGGTGATGAGCCGCCCGCAAATCCAGGAAGAAGCCGTGACCCAGGTGGCTGACTTGCTGCAAGAACGGCTGCAGCCCGATGGCCTTGCCATCGTGATGGAAGCCGATCACTTTTGCATGCACTGGCGTGGCGTGAAGGATGTCGACGCCAAGATGACCAACAGCGTGATGCGCGGCGCCTTCCTGAAAGACGCCACCCTGCGCCGCGAGTTTCTGGCGCTGATGCACCGCTAAGCGCCAGTTCAAGCTGCTAACAAAGCCCGGCATCTGCCGGGCTTTTTGCTGGTGCCGTCTACAATGAAGCGCAATAGTGCTTTGAGGAGCTTTCATGCTGATTGTATTTGGCGGCCTGCCCGGCACCGGCAAAACCACCCTCGCCCGACTGCTGGCCCGTGAAATCCAGGCAGTTTATGTGCGGGTCGATACCCTGGAACAGGCACTAGTCCGGGCGTTCCCGGCGGGCACAGAGATTGGCGCGGCGGGCTACACCGTGGCGCATGCCGTGACCGCAGAGAATCTCTCGACCGGCATGACGGTCGTGGTTGATGCAGTCAATGCGCTGGCGTTTATCCGGCAAATCTGGCGCGATCTGGCCGCTGAAGCGAACAGCGCACTGTTTGAAGTGGAATGCATCTGTTCAGATGCCACCATCCACCAGAAACGTGTTGAAGAGCGCGCGGCGAATATTCCGGGACACGCGCAGCCCACCTGGCAAGAAGTTCAAGTGCGCGAATACGAGCCATGGCAGGCGCCACATCAACAAATCGACATGGCGTTCAACAGCCCGCAAGCGGCGCTGGCCTTGCTGCTGGCGCAACTGAAAGCCACACACGCGCCATCAGAGCCCATCTGGCAGGATTAAGCGCCAATGCGCTGCCAGACTTCGTACTCTACCCGCTCACCGTTTTCAAAACGCGCGTTGTGCCACAGATCGCCTTCCAGCCGCGCGGTAAAGACATAATCGCGCATGCCTTCAGGCGCAAAAGTGCCCATATCCGGTGACTCGGTATACACACCCTCTTCGTGGCGCACCCGGCCGCTGCCGGCAGACCAGAACGCGCCATTCTTGTGGGTCACAAAGGTGAAATAGCCGCCCGCAATCACCTTGCGTGAGGCAATGCCGTCAATGTCGTAACGGATCCACTGGCCTTGATCCAGACACTCGCCGGACACCAGTTGCCAGGCACCATCAAACGGGGTTGTGCTCATCAGTCTCGCCTTGCGCAAAAAGAGGTGACTGATTATGCAAATGGCGTGAGCCCGCTGGCGCAAAACCGGTCAACGCCAGCAAAGCGAAGATCAGCCGCGCCGCCGCCAGCCCGCCATCACCAGCGTGGCCCAAGCCAGCAAAAAGCACAGGCCACCAAAGGGAGTGATCGCACCCAGCGGCCGGATACCGGTCAGCGCCAGGGCGTAAAGACTGCCACTGAACAGCACCACGCCCAGCAGCATGAGCAACGCGGCGCGAGACAGCAACGTCACGGAAAAGCGCGTCCACAATGCGCTGAGCAACAACAGGCCCAGACCGTGGCTGGCCTGGTAGGTGACGCCGGTTTGCCAGATCGCCAGCATGTCAGGCGTCAGCACCGTTTTAAGCCCATGCGCGCCGAACGCGCCGGCGCCCACCGCAATGAACATATTGGCCGCACCGGCCAGCAACATATGACGATCGTTCAAGCTTCTCTCCCGCAGCGGCAGCACCAAAGCTCCGGATCATAGCCCGGTTGTGCGCCGGCCTGGGTTATTGATAACCCGATGCGGAGGTATCGACCGTAATGTGGCTGAGCACGGCGCCATTCTTGACGAACAGCAGACTGCCTTCGTGCTGGTAGAAGGTTTCGTCGTGCGTATATGCCCCCACCTGCGTGGTTTTCACATCGCCCGGCAGGCCGATCAGAGCTTCCACTTGCTTGCGGCTCATGCCGATACGCAGCCGGGCAAATTTGCTGCCTGGCGCGGGTTTGCCGGTCACGGCTGAAACCGCGCTCGCCGGTGGTCTGGTTTTGTGTCGTGGTTTGACCACGGGTACCGGCGTGGGCGCCGGTGTTGGCGTCGGCGTTGCGACCGGCGCCGGCGCAGAAGCGACCGCAGAGGCCACCTTGAGCGCGCTGGTGTCGTTCCCCGGCATGGCACAGCCCGCCATGATCGCCAGAGTCAGCAGCCCGCAAAGAGCCAGATGACGCATACAAGTTCCTGTTTTTGATTTGGTTTTGGGGACTCAGCCCGCAATACAGCGCCCTTTCAGGCCACCCCGCCCACGCTGTTGCCGGCTTGTTACGTCACACAAAACCAAATATAAGCGAAAAATAATATAGAAACTGCGCGTTCGTCCCCCGCCCGCCTCCGTTAATCTGGCTTAACCCGCGTGAAGCCTTCACGCAAGAGAAGCACTTAACGGCAAAAACCCCGCAAACCGGCATTCACCGGATTGCGGGGCGTGTACAACATCAGCCGTGCCGCGTACTGACAATGGCTTGCGTGACTGTCGGAGGCGCCTCGGAGTAATGCTTGAACTCCATGGAATACGTGGCGCGACCCTGAGTGAGCGAGCGCAACGTGGTCGAGTAGCCAAACATCTCGGCCAGCGGCACTTCCGCCCGGATCAGTTTGCCGCCACCCCCGGCAATGTCTTCCATGCCTTGCACCATGCCGCGCCGGGACGACAGATCACCCATTACGTTGCCCATGAACTCTTCCGGCGTTTCCACTTCGATCGCCATGGCGGGTTCCAGCAATACCGGTTTGGCGCGGCGCATGGCGTCCTTGAACGCCATCGAGCCCGCCATGCGGAAGGCGTTTTCGTTGGAGTCCACGTCGTGGTAAGAGCCAAACGTCAGCGTCACTTTCACATCCACCACCGGGTAGCCGGCCAGCACGCCAGTTGGCAGCGCCTCACGAATACCCTTGTCCACCGCCGGGATGAACTCGCGCGGAATCACCCCACCCTTGATGGCGTCGACAAACTCGTAGCCCTTGCCCTGCGGCGCGGGCTCCAGCGTGATCACGGCGTGGCCGTACTGCCCGCGCCCGCCAGATTGCTTGACGAACTTGCCTTCAACGCCTTCCACCTTGGTGCGGATGGTCTCGCGGTAGGCCACTTGCGGCTTGCCTACCGTGGCCTCGACATGGAACTCGCGTTTCATGCGATCCACCAGGATTTCCAGGTGCAACTCGCCCATGCCGGCAATGATGGTCTGGCCGGATTCTTCATCCGTATGCACCCGGAACGACGGGTCTTCCTGCGCCAGCCGGTTGAGAGCAATGCCCATTTTTTCCTGATCCGCCTTGGTCTTGGGCTCTACCGCCTGCGAAATCACAGGCTCGGGGAACACCATGCGCTCCAGGATGATCACTTTGTCCGGATCGCTCAAGGTGTCACCGGTCGTCGCGTCTTTCAGGCCCACGGCCGCAGCGATATCGCCGGCCCGCACTTCCTTGATTTCCGCCCGGTTATTGGCATGCATCTGCAAAATGCGGCCCAGCCGTTCGCGCTTGCCCTTGGTCGGGTTGTAAAGCGTATCGCCCGAATTCACCACGCCGGAATACACCCGGAAGAACGTCAGCTGACCCACAAACGGATCAGTCATGATCTTGAACGCCAGCGCAGAGAACGGTTCGTCATCGCTCGGGTGGCGCTCGATCTCTTTGTCGTCTTCGGTATGCCCGGCAATGGCCGGCACATCCACCGGCGAGGGCAGATAGTCGATCACCGCATCCAGCATGGCTTGCACGCCTTTGTTCTTGAAGGCGCTGCCGCACAGCATGGGCACGATCTCGTTGGCGACGGTACGTTTGCGCAAGGCACGCTTGATCTCTTCTTCGGTCAGCGTTTCACCGGAGATGTATTTATCCAGCAAGCCTTCTTCCGCCTCAGCGGCAGCCTCAACCATTTTGTCGTGCCACTCCTGCGCGGTGTCACGCAGATCAGCCGGGATCTCGCCATATTCAAAGTGCACACCCTGGCTCACGTCATCCCAGATGATCGCTTTCATCTTCACAAGGTCAATCACGCCCTGGAAATGATCTTCTGCGCCAACCGGAATCTGGATCGGCACCGCCACGCCTTTCAGGCGCTCGCCAATCTGCCGCTGCACGCGGAAAAAATCCGCCCCCACGCGATCCATCTTGTTCACGAAGGCAATGCGCGGCACCTTGTATTTGTTGGCCTGGCGCCAGACGGTTTCGGATTGCGGCTGCACCCCGCCGACCGAGTCATACACCATGCAGGCGCCATCGAGCACGCGCATGGAACGTTCTACCTCAATGGTGAAATCCACGTGCCCCGGGGTGTCGATGATGTTGATGCGGTGCTCCGGGTAATTGCCGGCCATGCCTTTCCAGAACGCCGTGGTCGCCGCAGAGGTGATGGTAATCCCGCGCTCTTGCTCTTGTTCCATCCAGTCCATGGTGGCCGCGCCATCATGGACTTCACCAATTTTGTGATTCACGCCGGTGTAGAACAGGATGCGCTCGGTGGTTGTGGTCTTACCGGCGTCGATATGTGCGCTGATGCCAATATTGCGATAGCGCTCGATGGGCGTTTTGCGGGACACGGGAACCTCTCACGTTTAGGGCCTGAACTCACCGGCGCATTCCGGATAGCCAGAAGGACGCGACGCCAGCGGCGGCAAAGCAATGCAACAGCACAGTGCTGTTTCAACATAGCGGGTCATGATCATTCTTGCCGCGCTGCGCACCGGGCAAATCTGCCGGGTAGCGCAGGCCGACCCTGGCCAGAAGATCCTGCGTGCGGGTTTATGGCAATTGTATATACAACCAGAAACACCTGAAATGCACGCCTTTATCCTGCGGCCTGCTTTGCCTGCCCTCACAGTAATCAGGGCGGCATCAGCAGAAATCAACCACACTGCCAGCAGGGCAAACCTGACACGGAAAACAGCATGAGCCAGACCCTGCATCTGCACCCCGGCCACTTTTCTTTACCAGACCTGCGCCAGCTCTGGCTGCAGCCGCACACCCTTGTGCTTGATGAGGCCGCCTGGCCGGCCATGCAATCGTCAGCCGATGTGGTTGCCCGCATTTTTGGCAAAGGCCAGGCCGCCTATGGCATCAACACCGGCTTTGGCAAACTGGCCCACACGCGGATTCCGGACGAACAACTGGAAGAACTGCAACGCAACCTGATCCTGTCGCATTCGGTCGGCGTGGGCGAAGCACTGAGCCCGGCCGTGGCCCGACTCGTGATGGCGCTCAAGATCGGCAGCCTGGCGCGCGGCTTTTCCGGCGTCCGGCCCGTGGTGGTAGAAACACTGCTGGCCGTGCTCAACGCCGGCATCGTGCCGCATATTCCGACCAAGGGATCGGTCGGCGCATCGGGTGATCTGGCGCCGCTCTCGCACATGACCCTGACCTTGATGGGCGAAGGCGATGCATGGGTTGACGGCAAGCGCACAACGGCCGCCGCAGCACTGGCCGATGCGGGCATCACGCCGTTGCGACTGGCCGCCAAAGAAGGCCTGGCGTTGATCAATGGCACGCAGGTGTCCACCGCCCTGACCCTGAACGGCCTGTTTCTGGCCGAACGCGTATTTGCCGCGGCGACCTTGTCTGGCGCGCTGTGCATTGACGCCGCCCGCGGCAGCGACGCGCCATTTGACGCCCGCATTCACGCCGTACGCGGGCAACCTGGCCAGATCAAGCTGGCAAACATCTACCGCGAATTGCTGGTTGGCAGCGTGATCCGCCATTCCCACCTGGAAAACGACGAACGCGTGCAGGACCCCTACAGCCTGCGCTGCCAGCCGCAAGTCATGGGTGCATGCCATGACCTGATCAACCAGGCCGCCCGCACCTTGCTGATTGAAGCCAACGCGGTCACCGACAACCCGCTGGTGTTTGCCGGCGACAACGGCGAGCCGGATGCCGTGTTGTCTGGCGGCAACTTCCACGCCGAGCCCGTCGCCTTTGCCGCCGACACCCTGGCGCTGGCCATTGCCGAAATCGGCGCACTGTCCGAGCGCCGCATCGCCCTGCTGATCGACGCCTCGCTTTCTGGCTTGCCGCCATTCCTGGTCAATGCGCCGGGGCTGAACTCCGGCTTCATGATTGCGCACGTCACCGCCGCGGCGCTGGCGTCAGAAAACAAAACCCTGGCACACCCGGCCAGCGTGGACAGCCTGCCGACCTCCGCCAATCAGGAAGACCACGTCAGCATGGCGACCTTTGCCGGGCGCCGGCTCAATGACATTGCCCGCAACACCGCCACCGTGGTCGGCATAGAACTGCTGGCCGCTGCGCAGGGCGTGGATTTTCATCAGCCACTCACTACCTCTCCGCGCCTGCAACAAACGCATCGCATTTTGCGGAGCAAGGTCTCGTTCTACGACAAAGACCGCCTGTTTGCGCCCGACATTGATGCAGCCACCACCCTGGTTCTGGATGGCAACCTGGTCGAAGGCAATACCGACCTGCTCGGCCCGCTGTTCGACTGACGCCTGCGACTTTCAAAAGCAAAAAAGCCGGATACCCGCACAGGGTTCCGGCTTTTTTATCGGGCTGTATTGCCGCGCAATGTGGCGCGATTACAGATGAACCATCAGCTGATCGATCAACTCGCCCATGGTCAGGCCGCGCTCTGCAGCACGCTGGCGCAACAGGCGGCGCGTGCGCTCATCCACCACTGCATTGAGTTGTACCGGCACTTGCACGCTGGTCACATCGCTCGACAACAACGCACTTTGCATCCGCATTTGACGACTGCGGCGCTTGCGCTCTGCAGCCGTCATCGGCCGCATACCCACACACGGCCGACCCCGCTTCAACACCATAGAAAGACCTGGCAGCTCAGCGGTCATCGTATCGGCAGCTTGCTTCATGATCAGTTTCCTTGTGTGACTTGCGACGAAATAAGATGATCTAATTATGTGACAAGTCACAAAATAAAGCAAGCTTTTTATGCAAAATGAATGCGAAAAATCCACATTTTTGTGACCCATCACCCACCCACAATCGCGGCGCGTCACAAAAACACAATTTCCATAAAAATCATCAAGATAGAAATACGTGACAGCCACACAATCCGGTCACGCATTTGTGTGACAAAAGACAGGAGCAACAACCCGCCCCTTATGTGACTTGCCGCCAAATCTGGCACTGCGCAAGACGTGACTAGTCGCGCTTTCTGAAGCGCCGCCAAACGTGACCAGTCACGCAAACCCGCGACCCGCGCAAACCCTGGCGGCCGCAAACTTGCCGCCATGGCAGCCTTCGGGTAGGATTCGGGCTCTGTTGCGGGCGTCGTATAATGGTAATACCCAAGCTTCCCAAGCTTGTGCCGTGGGTTCGATTCCCATCGCCCGCTCCAGTTTAAAATTGCTCGGAAGCCTTGCCAGATAAGCGATAGCCAGTCTGGATGCGCCCTCCGGGCTATTTTTTTCTCTGGCGTGTGTCACTGCACTGTGTCAGTTGCTGCGATAATTCGAGCATGAAGACTATGAGCACACCGCTACCTCCTGGCGTACATCTACGCACTGGTTCCACCGCTTACCATCTGAGAATCGTCGTCCCTCAGGACCTGAAACACCTCTACACAGACCCAGAGACAGGCAAGTCCAAGCAATACGCATACCGGGCAAGCTTGGGTACCACGTCATCCGGAATGCTCATGGAGTGGGATGGATGGTGGATCAGTCGAACTGAACTAGCATTGGCCTCATCGGATAAGTTGTATCGGTTTGCCGGCCATGTTTGAGTCCTCAATGTCCATCCTAGGTCAGCAGCAGATGTCGGGGGGACGGATGGCCCGGTGACTGCTTTGGCTGATTACTTGCCTGCGGCTGTTCGTGGCTGCAGGCAAATCAGCCTGAACTGACGCCGAGACACCTCGGTTCCAATATCCACTGTCGGCCCGAAACAGTCACTGGCAAACATGAAAAGCGGGCAAGGCCAAGGGTCGGCTGGCGGAACTTTCGGTACGTGAGCAGCAAGCAAAGTGGGAAGCCAAGAAAGCCGTGCAAATAGCTCCAGGCTCCGCCGTTTACGCTGATTGCGTAGGGGCGACTGCAAATGTAGCCCAACCTCTCCAATGACCCAGGAATCGCTACCACCCAGAATGGGCGACGAGCAACACAACCCAATCCGCCGACCCAAAGTCCTGTGATACACTGCCGACTCTCGTTAACCACTGTGTCACTAGACACCGCAGCGACCACTGACGCAGATCACCGAAACCGTTGAATTACGGGGCTTCCGGTGGGCACACTGGAAGGTTCGATTCCCATCGCCCGCTCCACAACCTCTTGCAACATCAATTACTTGCCGCAGGTTGTTCGCGCATCACACGATGTGATCGCAAATGAAAAAGGCCGCTATTGCGGCCTTTGTTGTTTCTGCAATCCAGACGCCCTGTTCACGTCTGGCCAGCCCCACCCTCGCCAGCTTGCTGGCCAAAATCCTCGAACCTGATAAAGGTGATCCGGCCGGGTTCGCTTTGCGCCGAGACACTGAAATCCACATTTGATTTCCAGTATTCAAACGCCTCGGCCAGCCGGCCACGGATGGTCTGCTCAAAGGTTTGCAGCAAATGCTGCTGGGCCTGATCTGATTGCGCCTTGAAGGCGCTCCAGCCTTTTTCAGCAATCACAAATGCCAGATTCAGGTCGTACTTCATCTCCTGCGGCGCTGCGGCATGCCGTGGCGTGGTGATGAATACATAAAGATCACCACCGACCGACTCTGCGCAGCGCCCCTGCAGCCCGGATTGAACGGGCAGCACTGGGGCCAGCGTGCCGGCGATAATGTCCAGAATGCTCGATTGCGCCACGTGGCTATCCATGCGCGGGTTACCTCGACCAAACCATAAGGCTAAACATCAACCATAGCCCAAGGCTGGCGCGGCGCTATTTTCCCGGCGCATGCGGCATGGGCTTCACTCCAGGTTAAATCTGGCGCGGGCTTCATCCACCGCTGTTTCAATCACTGATTCATACCCGGCCGGATTGCGCCATGCGGCCACGCGCCAGTTACAACCCTCGGCATCCGGCTTGTCTTTGACCGGCGCCGATACGTGCTGGTGATGTCCGTTATCAAGCAGCGCGTGGTCACCATTAATGCGATCAGACAACCAGTGCTGAATGTGCTGTGGCGTTACAAGCTCGCGAGACATATCAGGCTCCTGACAAATGGAAGAGACACCCCAGCCCAACACCCGCGCCTCGGGAAAAAGAGTGGACCCGGTCCTACATCCACGTGGGTATGGCGGCCACGCCACCGCATCACCGCACGACTGCGCGCCAAGGCAATTCTCCGGACAAAAACCAGAAAAAATCCCACTTCAATCCAACATAAATCATTACTTATCAATAATTTGCAAGACACACATAAAGCCATTTCACAAAGCGGTTTTTTGTGCCGCGTCCGCCCACATTCATTACATCAGTTGTAACACTGCGCCTCACCACCGTTTCCAGCCGACTGGCGCCCGGTTGTGCAAAACGCCGACCACATGCCGTATGCGCCTGCCATGCTCCAGATAGACCACGGTAAAAATCCGTCAGCTTGTGCGACTTTGTTTCCTTGCCGGAAACACTGTTTTAACGATTGAACGTGGAAGCTTTTGGCGCACAGGTGTAAGATGCGAAGGTTTTTCTGGCCCCGGCGCCGGATGTATAACCCGCCTTCTCACTTCAGTACCCAGTGATACCAGCCCCTTGGTGCGGCCTGACACTGTCAGTCGCCTCGGGTCTCTGTCATTTCTGGAAAGCGCGGTTTGCTCCCCCGCCCCGGCAGAAAATAGAGGGTCAGCTGTTACAAGTGCCATCTGTGCAGCATCTGCCTTTACCGGCAAAAGACCCCTTGTTTTGCAATGCAACCGGCCGCACAAAGTGGTGGTCTGTATTGGCAAGTTTGGCCCACGAGGCCGGTTCCATCTTGAGAACAGGCGCGATTCGCACGAATACGCGCATCGACAGGAGCAGAAGAAATGTCCAAGCAACAAATCGGCGTTATCGGCATGGCGGTCATGGGCCGCAATCTGGCGCTGAACATCGAAAGCCGTGGTCACACGGTATCCATCTACAACCGCTCGTTCGACAAGACCGAAGAAGTGGTTGCAGAAAACCCGGGCAAGAAACTGGTTCCGTACCAGACCCTGGAAGATTTCGTTGCTTCGCTCGAAACTCCCCGCCGCATTTTGCTGATGGTGAAGGCCGGTACCGCTACCGATGCCACCATCGACCAACTCAAGCCGCTGCTGGCCAAGGGCGACATCATTATTGATGGCGGCAACACCCTGTACACCGACACTATCCGTCGCAACAAGGAGCTGTCGGACCTGGGCTTCAACTTCATCGGCACCGGTGTTTCCGGCGGCGAAGAAGGCGCCCTGAAGGGCCCGTCCATCATGCCGGGCGGCCAGAAAGAAGCTTACCAACTGGTGGCTCCGATCCTGACGCAAATCGCTGCGAAGGCTCCGGATGGCGAACCGTGCGTGGCCTACATCGGCCCGGATGGCGCTGGCCACTATGTGAAGATGGTTCACAACGGTATTGAATACGGCGACATGCAGCTGATCGCTGAAGCCTACGACATCCTGAAGAACGTACTGGGTCTGACCAACGCCGAACTGGCCGACGTATTCGCCGACTGGAACAAGGGCGAGCTGGACAGCTTCCTGGTTGAAATCACTGCCAACATCTTCAAGAAGAAAGACGAAGACACCGGCAAGGAACTGGTTGACGTGATCCTGGACCAGGCTGGTCAAAAGGGTACCGGCAAGTGGACTTCCAAGTCCGCACTGGACCTGGGCGTACCGCTGCCCCTGATCACTGAATCCGTGTTCGCACGTTTCATCTCCGCACTGAAGAAAGAACGCGTTCAGGCCGCCAAGGTACTGAAGGGCCCGGCTTCCAAGCCAGCCATCGCCGACAAGGCCGCTTTCATTGAAGCCGTGCGTCGCGCGCTGTACCTGTCCAAGATTGCTTCGTACGCTCAGGGCTTTGCCCAGATGCGTGCCCAATCTGACGAAAGCGGCTGGGATCTGCAATACGGCGAAATCGCCCAGATCTTCCGCGCTGGTTGCATCATCCGTTCGGGCTTCCTGCAGAACATCACCGATGCATACAAGAAGAACCCGAGCCTGACCAACCTGCTGCTGGACCCGTACTTCGCTGGCGTTGCCAACGAGTACCAGGCTGCCCTGCGTGAAGTGGTTGCTGCTGCTGTTCAAGCTGGTATCGCCGTGCCGACCTTCGGCTCTGCCATCAGCTACTACGACAGCTACCGCGCTGAGCGTCTGCCGGCCAACCTGATCCAGGCCCAGCGCGACTACTTCGGTGCTCACACGTTCGAGCGCACCGACAAGGAAGGCATCTTCCACGCTGAGTGGTTCTAAGCACTCCAGCGTTTGCCGTCAGCACTGGCGGCATTGCAAGAAAAACCGGTCATCGCAAGGTGGCCGGTTTTTTTACGTCTTTACCCGCACCCGGTTCAACAATGATCAGCGTTGGGGCAAAGCACTTTTGATCGATATCAATTCCGGGTCAGCCACCGCTTTTGATTGCATGCAAATTCACCACAGCGGTCAGCGCCGCCAATCAAAATCAGGGATTCTCCTGAATCCGGTTTTCTCAAAAATTTGCGCGCCCAAATTACGAAAGTGTTCGATCAAAAATCCGTAAATACGGATTTTTTCATTTTAAAATCAACAATCTGAAAAACATCCAGAAGACCAGCCCAAACCAATCACCCCACCACCTGCAACATTGCCGTAAACCCCGCAAAAGTCCTCTCGAATTGAGCAATTCCATTTACTGAAAACGCACTGCAAGCGGCAGTTTTTCCTGCAGAAACACGTTTGTCTCCCGTGAAAAGATCGTCGTCCCGTCGCCGCCATGGCAACGACACATCAACACAGAGAGACAAGCATGAAAAAGAACATGATCAGCGCATTGCTGGCCAGCCTGGGTGCCCTCGCCGCCCTGCCCGCTGCCGCTGACGTTACCCTTTACGGCATCGCCCAAGGCTCCATCGATTACGGCAATAACGGCGGCAACGTGGGCAACCACGCCTACTACCAGGACATTGGCACGCGTGTGGGTTTCAAGGGTTCAGACAAACTGGATAACGGCAGCTATCTGAACTGGAATGTCTATCAATACATGGCCGCGCATGGCGGCGAATGGGGTAGCCGCGAGGCGTGGATTGGCCTGTCTGATGAGCGTCTGGGGTCATTTCGCGCCGGCAAGTCCAAATCCACTTATTCGCAAATGATGGATGACTTTGACTTGTTCGAGTCCAACACCACACTGGTCAGCACCTTCAACGACAGCACTTACAAGTCGTTCCCGACCAGTTCGGTGTTTTACACCTCGCCCAACCTGGGCGGGCTGGTACTCAAGGGCGACTATCAGTTCAAGGATGGCGCAAACGATCAGTTTCACGGTTACGCGGCATCGGCCAAATACAGCCATGAATGGTTTGCGCTATACGGCATTTACCAGCGCTTTGGCAATGCGGGGCGCGACTTGTCTGACCTCACGGAGGGTGGCTGGTACGCGCCAACGGCCGCCAGCGGCAAGAGCATGAGTTCCTGGATGCTGGGCGCACAGGTTTATCCGGTTAAAAACCTGATTGTGGGCGGCCTTTACCAGCACGCAAAACAGGATCTGGCCAACGCGCCGGCGTTCAATCCGGATGCATCAGACATGAAACGCGACAGCATGTTGCTGATGGCGCAATACACCGTTGGGCCGTGGACACCGCGCGCGGGTTATGTACGTCAGTTTGCCGGCAAGTTCAACACGGGTGCCGACCTCAAGGCGGCAGACCAGTTTGAAATCGGTACTGACTACAACCTGAGCAAACACACGATTGCCTATGTGGAAGCGGCCTATATCCGCAACCGCGACCAGAACGGTTTTCAAAGCTCGGCGGGGACTGATGGCTGGTCCGCAACAAAATCCGGCGACAGCAAAGTTATCAGCTTCGGTCTGATCGAATTGTTCTAGAATACGCAACCGTTGCCGTCAGCTTTTGCGCTGGCGGCAACAACGATGTCATCAGATACAGGCGTTCGCTTGCGTACCACCCGCGCGCCAGCGAAACAACGAATCAAAAACGCCAACACGATTGGTCAGGAGTTGCACTTTATGAATCGCAAAATCATTGCAGCGGCCCTTGCCGCAACACTCGGGCTGTCAGGCCTGACCGCACTGGCCGCGAACGTGCCGGCAGGCGTCAAACTGGCAGACAAACAGGAACTGGTACGCCACAACGGTACGGAACCCGATTCGCTCGATCCGTCCTTGTATGAAACCAAGCCGGCCAACTACATCGACAGCGATCTGTTTGAAGGCCTGACCCGCAACGGCGCCGATGGCTCTATCCAGCCTGGCGTAGCCGAAAGCTGGAAAGAAACCGATCCGCGCACCTGGGTATTCAAGCTGCGCAAAGATGCAAAGTTCTCTGATGGCAGCCCTGTTACCGCCGATGATTTTGTGTACTCCTGGCAACGCACCGTGGACCCGAAAACCGGCTCCAAGTACACCATCCTGCATGAGTTCATCCTGAACGCCAAAGACATCGTCAACGGCAAGAAGCAGCCCAAAGAACTGGGCGTGAAAGCCATCGACAAATACACCCTGGAAGTGAAGACCACCGATGTGGTGCCCTTCCTGCCGGGCCTTGTGGCCATGGGCAATATGGCGCCGCTGAAGAAAGACGCGATCGACAAGAACGGCAAGGATTGGGTCAAGCCGGGCAAGATGGTGTCCAACGGCGCTTATATGCTGTCGGAGTGGGTACCGAACAACCGCGTTGTGCTGGTAAAGAACCCGAACTACTGGAATGCCAAGTCGGTTGTGGTCACCAAAGTGACCTACAACCCGACCGAGAGCGACGACACCGCACTCAAGATGTACAAGTCTGGCGAAGTGGACTGGACGGATGAGATCCCGACCGGCATTTACGCCTCGCTCAAGTCGCAATTCGGTAACGAGTTGCGCAACACCCCGTGGCTGGGTGTGTACTACTTCAACCTGAACAACAAGCTGCCGGAATTCCAGGACAAGCGCGTACGTCAGGCGCTCTCCATGGTGATCGACCGTGACATTCTCACGCAAAAAGTCACCGGCAACGGCGAAACGCCGGCCTATAGCCTGTTTGTGAAAGGCACCAACGCCGGCACGCCGACCACCTACCCGTGGGCCAAAGAGCCGATGGCCCAGCGCGTGGCCGAAGCCAAAAAGCTGTTGTCTGATGCCGGCTACGGCCCGGGCAAGAAGCCACTCAACCTGAAGATCACCTACAACACCAACGAGATGCACAAAAAGATTTCGCTCTTTTTGGCCTCGGAATGGAAAACCAAACTGGGTCTGGCTACCAGCATGGAAAACCAGGAGTTCAAGGTGTTCGTGAAGACCCGTCATGACGGCAGCTATCAACTGGCCCGCAACGCCTGGATTGCCGACTACAACGACGCCACCACCTTCCTTGACCTGGTTCGTTGCGGCAGCGCCCAGAACGACACCTTCTACTGCAGCAAGACCGTGGATGGCCTGATTGCCGAAGGCAACCAGCAAACCGACGCCGCCAAGCGCACTGCCGCCTACTCCAAGGCCATGCAGACCGCCATGGACGACTACGCGGTCATCCCGATGTTCCAGTACTCCAAGGCCCGTCTGGTCAAGTCTTATGTCGGTGGTTACACCAACACCAACTATCTTGACGATTACCTGACCCAGGACTTCTACATCATCAAACACTGACCCGGATCAACACGACAGGATTACGGCCGTGACGTCGCAATACGGTATTACCCGTTTGTGCCCGTCAGTCACGGCTGCATCCTGTGATTGTTGATTTCTGGAATAATGGCGCGGCTCTACGGAGCGCGCCTTTTTGTCGTCCGGTTGGGAAGAAGAACAAATGTGGTCATATATTTTCCGGCGCGTATTGTGGGCGATCCCCACGGTATTGGCCGTTGTCACGCTTTGCTATGTGATGCTCCACCTCACCCCTGGTGGTCCGTTTGATAGCGAACGTCAGGTTTCCCCGGCGGTATTGGCCAATTTGCAGGCCAAGTACCATCTGGATTTGCCGCTGTGGAAGCAATATCTCTATTACCTGAAAGATCTGCTGCACGGCGATCTGGGTGCCTCCTTCCGCTATGCGGACTGGAGCGTGAACGCGCTGGTGGCGCAAGCCCTGCCCGTTTCGCTGTCCATTGGCGGCACATCCATGATCATTGCGCTGGTGGTTGGTGTGGGCCTTGGCATTGCCGCGGCGTTGCGCCAGAACAGCATGGTCGACTATGTAGTGATGTTTTTAGGCAACATCGGCAACACCGTCCCTTCCTTCGTTCTGGGGCCGGTGCTGATCCTGATCTTTGCGATCTGGCTCAAGCATCCTGATGGCAATGGCTTTTTGCCGGCAGGCGGCTGGGACGGCTCTGTAAGGTACATGATCCTGCCTATCATCTTGCTGACCATCATTAACATCGCCACCATCGGCCGCATTATGCGCGCCGGTCTTGTCGAAACGATGACAAGCAACTTCATCAGAACAGCACGCGCCAAAGGCTTGCCCATGCGGACCATCGTGTTCCGCCATGCGCTCAAGCCGGCCCTGATCCCGGTGGCATCCGTCCTCGGCCCGCTGGCCATCAGTTCGATCACGGCTGCCGTGGTAACGGAAACCGTGTTTGCGCTGCCTGGCCTTGGCAAGCTGATCGTCAACGGTGCCTCCAACCGCGATTACACGCTGGTGCTGGGCCTCGTGATCCTGATCACCGTGATTGCCGTGCTGTTCAACTTGCTGGTCGACCTGATCTACGCAGCGCTCGACCCACGCATTCGTTACTGAGGTTGCCCCATGCTTTTCAAACGCAAACAACTTGCGGTGGCTGGCGCGATCAGTGATCTGCCGCTGGCCAGCGTTCAGGGGCGCAGCCCCTGGGCCGACGCCCGCCGCCGTTATTCCCGCAACAAGGCTGCTGTGATCAGCACCGTGTTGATGGTCATCATTACCCTGGCCTGTATTTTCGGGCCGATAATGCTGCCCAACGCCTTTGACGATACCGACTGGGCTGCGATCAGCATGCCCCCGACCTGGGCTGGCACACACTGGTTCGGCACTGACGAACTGGGTCGCGATATCCTGGTGCGTACCTTGATTGGTGGCCGTATCTCTTTGCTGGTGGGCTTGTTGGGCACCCTGGCCAGCGTGGCGATCGGCATTGCCTGGGGCGCCGTAGCCGGCTTTCTGGGTGGCAAGACCGACTCGGTCATGATGCGGATTGTCGACATGATGTACGCGGTACCGTATCTGGTGATCGCCATCCTGATGATGACGCTGTTCGGCCGCGAGTTTTATCTGGTGATTATCACCATTGCCGTGTTCTCCTGGCTGGATACCGCCCGTGTGGTGCGGGGTCAGACACTGACGCTTAAATCGCGTGAGTTTGTCGAAGCCGCCCATGCCATTGGCGTGCCGACATCGCGGATCATCTTCAGCCATATCGTGCCTAACCTCTTGGGCATTGTGGCGATCTACACCACGGTGACCGTGCCGGGCGTGATCCTGACCGAATCCGTGCTGTCTTTCCTGGGCCTGGGCGTGCAAGAACCCATGACCAGCTGGGGCGCCTTGATTGGCGACTCGGTTGGCAAGATGGATGCCACGCCGTGGATGCTGCTGTTCCCGTCCCTGTTCCTGTGTCTCACGCTGTCTTGCGTCAATTACATTGGCGACGGTCTGCGTGACGCATTTGACCCGAAAGATCGCTGAGGTCCGCCATGAGTCTGTTGCAAGTCAAGAATCTGGGCGTTCGTTTCACGACGCCCGACGGCGTGATCAGTGCGGTCAACGGCGTCAATTTCGAACTGGAACGCGGTAAAACCATTGGTATCGTTGGCGAATCCGGCTCTGGCAAAAGCCAGACCGTGCTGGCGCTGATGGGCCTGCTGGCCAAAAACGGCCAGACCACGGGCGAGGCCATGTTTGAAGGCAAGAACCTGCTGGAAATGACGCCGAAGCAATTGAACGGCATTCGTGGCGATCGTATCTCCATGATTTTCCAGGACCCGATGACCTCGCTGAACCCGTATCTGACCGTTGAACGCCAGATGACGGAAGTGCTGGAACTGCACAAGG
The DNA here is from genome assembly GCF_014645535.1 of Silvimonas iriomotensis. Classification (NCBI taxonomy): domain Bacteria; kingdom Pseudomonadati; phylum Pseudomonadota; class Betaproteobacteria; order Neisseriales; family Chitinibacteraceae; genus Silvimonas; species Silvimonas iriomotensis. Next base: position 805,757 of record NZ_BMLX01000001.1, on the reverse strand, counting down.
GCATGAGCCGCAAGCAGGCCAAAGCCCGTGCCATTGAACTGCTTGAAGCGGTGAAAATTCCGGAAGCCGCGCGCCGCGTCAACATGTACCCGCACGAGTTCTCCGGCGGCATGCGCCAGCGCGTGATGATCGCCATGGCGCTGTTGTGCGAGCCGGAAATCCTGGTCGCCGACGAACCCACCACCGCGCTGGACGTGACCGTACAGGCGCAGATCATCAGTCTTCTGAAGGATCTGCAGCGCGATTTCGGCACCTCCATCATCATGATCACGCACGATCTGGGCGTTGTGGCCGGCGTCTGCGACAAGGTCATGGTCATGTACGGTGGCCGCACCATGGAATACGGCAGCGCGGACGACATCTTCTATCGCCCGACCCACCCGTACACCATTGGTTTGCTGAACGCCCTGCCGCGCCTGGATCATGAAGGCAGCGAGCTGGTGTCCATTCCGGGCAATCCGCCCAACATGGCGCACATGCCCGCCGGCTGCCCGTTCAGCGAGCGTTGCTCGCTGGCCGATGACCGCTGCAAGACCGACATGCCGCCGCTGGTGGCTGCGGCCGATCAACCGCAAGTGCTGCGCGCCTGCCACAAGACCGGGGCTGAAGTCATTGCGCTCAAACACAAGGAGCCGGCCCATGTCTGAACAACGCAAAACCATTCTGTCGGTGCGTGACGTCAAGGTGCACTTCAAGGTACGCCAGGGCAACAACTGGCCGTGGCAAGCCCCGCGCACGCTCAAGGCGGTTGACGGCGTATCGTTTGACCTGTTTGAAGGCGAAACGCTGGGCATCGTGGGTGAATCGGGCTGCGGCAAGTCCACCCTGTCGCGCGCCATGCTCAACCTGATCCCGGCCACCGACGGCAGCATTGTCTGGATGGGCAAGGAAATGCGCGGTGCCAGCCATGCCGAATGGCAGGCGGCGCGCAAAGATATCCAGATGATCTTCCAGGACCCGCTGGCATCGCTGAACCCGCGCATGACCGTGGCCCAGATCATTGGCGAGCCGCTGCGCACGCATCGCCCAGAGCTGTCCAAAGACGAAGTCATGGACCGCGTCAAAAAGATGATGGTGCGCGTAGGCCTGCGTGAACAGCAGATCAACCGCTATCCGCACGAGTTCTCGGGCGGTCAGGCGCAGCGTATCGGCATTGCCCGTGCACTGATCCTGGAACCGAAACTGGTGATTTGTGATGAACCGGTCTCGGCGCTGGATGTGTCGATCCAGGCACAGATCATCAACCTGCTCAAAGAGTTGCAGCGTGAAATGGGCCTCTCGCTCATCTTCATCGCGCATGATCTGGCGGTGGTGAAACACATCAGCGATCGCGTGCTGGTGATGTACCTGGGTCACGTCATGGAACTGGCCGGCAAGCACGCCTTGTACGACCAGCCTACGCACCCGTACACCCAGGCGCTGATGTCGGCCATTCCGCTGCCGGACCCGAAAGCCGAGCAGAACAAGGTCATCCAGATCCTCAGCGGCGAGTTGCCTTCGCCGATCAACCCGCCGTCTGGCTGCGTGTTCCGCACGCGCTGCCCCAAAGTGCAACTGCAATGCGCCCAGACCGCGCCGCAACTGCACGGCGTGGCCAGCGGCGGCGAGGCCGCTTGCTTGCTGGTGTGATGTGACGGATGCATCAAAAAAAACCGGGTGTTCCTCGCCCGGTTTTTTTACGTCTGCGCCCTGCCCGTACGCAATTTACTGGCGCGTGCGGATGGCCAGCACAGCCTGGTTGCGCAATGTTTTCAACAGGTTGAGTGCGTTGGCTTCAATTTTCAACGAACCGGCATCTTGTTTGTCGCCATAGAAAAACCCCAGCATGCGCTCGCCCACCTTGATCGGGAACAACACAAACGTGCCCGCACCAATCTGCTGGCGATACCAGGCCGGCACATGCAATGCGATATTGGGCGCATCCACATCCTCGATCAGCACATCCAGATTGCGCTCCAGCGCCGCCTGAAAAACATCGCTCTTGCCGCTGGCCAGGTCCACCTGAAACAGCGGCGCAATGGTGCCAATATCGCTGCCAAAGCCAAACCGCGCGGCGACCACGGGCTTTTTGGCATCACGCGTACAGAACAACACCCGATCAAACCCGATGCCCCGGTACATGGCTTCCAGGATCATGCGCAGCACGTCATTCAGATTGAAATTGCTGACCAGCGACTGGGTAATATCCTGCACACCAGCCGACAACACCGAGGCCGGATCACTACCCGTTTGCGGTGCCGTCGCCAGCACCAGGTCTTCCAGCGTGTCCTGATGACTGCTCTCGGTGCCTTCACGCAGCAATGTCTGCAGGAACACGCTGCTGCGCGGATCGACCCCGATCGCGCCCAGATAACCTTGCAGCGACGCGGCGGCTTCTTTCATCAGGCGCTGGATATCGCGCAAATCCAGCCCGGTGGCTGGTGCAAACAGCCGGGTCGGCTCCGCCAGTTTGGAGGGTGGCTGCCCCACCAGGGGCACCAGCCGCGCGCTCAGATTGGCATAGGCGCGCAGGCGCTCGTTGGGGCTGGACGGCTCGCGGACCATCCCTTCGGGCAAGGGCCGCATGGCGTTGATGATGCGATCCGGAAACAACCAGCTGCGCGCCACACCCATGCCCAACTCATCCCACGACAAGCCCAGCACGGCGATCACCGCCGCTTCTTCGCTGATGCCGCCGAACACGCGACGGGATATCTCGCGAAACTCTTCCGGAAAATAGTAGATAGTCAGCAAACGCCCGAGGTGGCTGAACATGCCGCAGATCAGTGATTCTTCTGCCTCGCGTGAGCCGCATTCCTGCGCAATCTGCCGCGCCAGCAGCCCGCCGTAAAACGCTTGCAGCACGCCTTCGCGCAACTGGGCCGCGTGCGACTTGCTGTTCATATGCTCAAACAGCAGCAGCGAAGTTGCCAGATTGCGGATGGTATCGAAACCCAGAATGACAATGGCGCGGGAGATGGTGCTGATGGTGCCGCCGTACTGGCCATAACTGGCAGAGTTCACAATGCGCAGCAGTTTGTTGACCAGCGAAAAGTCATTGAGGATCACGCTGGACAACACCTGCAGGCGCTCTGAATCACCCTGGTTGATCTTGTTGATGGCACTGATGGCCTGCGACAGGGCCGGAAAATCACTGGTATGGCGCATGCGGCGCAGCAAGAAATCCAGCGTGCCGGTGGTGGCTTCTGCCGCCGTGCCGCGATGATCGCCCCGCCAGTCGCGCAGTGCATCACGCAGCGCGTCCGCACCCGGGGACTTGGCCTGCTGCATGCTGGCAAAAAGCTGCTCCAGCACGCCATCCAGCTCGGCCCGTTTGGCTGCGCCCGCAGGCTGGCCCGGCGCCGGTCGCTCTGTCAGCATAGTGTAAAACAACTGCCCGGCCGCCTGCAGATCGCCCTGCACCGAACCGCGGCCATTACCCACATCCATCAAGCGTGGACGGTGTTGCGCATCCATGACCACGTTATGCGCATTGACGTGACCATGCACCAGACCGGCAGCATGCAACGTGGCCAGGGTATCGAGCAGGTCAATCAGCAGATCAACCGCCGTGGATACCGTAAAATACTGGCCTTCCAGCCGCGTACCCTGCACGTACTCGTAAACCAGTGCCGGTTGGTCTTCGGCCTCGACCTGTTCCAGCAACGTCACCAGCCCCGGGTGCTGCAGGCCAACCGCATCGTCGTCTCCTTTTACCCCAAGGCGTACGGCAACATCCCGCCCGGCCTGCGTATCATGCGCAAGCCAGATGCGGCCTTGCTGGCCCTCTCCCAAAATGCGTAAAAGCTGAAAACGGTTCTTGAATGTGGCCGGCATGCTTTATCCCCCATGCCATTATCATAGCGAGGCAACTTAAGCCAGGCAGCAAATCAGCCCATAAAGAGACACTTTGAAAGCAAAAACCTTACAAACTGTCTGATTCCTCCATCCGGCGAGGGTGCGATTGCATTGCGCGATGCATTTACCAGGCTGCTTATTTTTTAAGCCGGGCAACCAGGGCTTCCAGTACCGCCTGGGTTTCCGGCAGATACCATTCCGCCACAAAAGCATCCAGGTCAAACCCCGCTTCAAACGGCGCCCGCAACCCTGCGCGCGCAATGTGGCGTGTCTTCAGCATAGCCTGGCATGGCAAACGGCCAAGTGCCTGCAACCAGGCTACCGCTGCGGGGATCACATCGGCCAGCGGTTTGAGTTCATCTACCATGCCAAACGCCAGCGCTTCGCTGGCGGTGATCATGCTGCCCGCCACCAGCAGGCGCTCGGCGCGGTATTCGCCCACAAGGCGACGCAGCGCATTCTGTACGCATTCCGGCGCCACCAGGCCAACCTGCACCTCGTTCAGGCCGATGCGATAGTCGCCCTCAGCCATGATGCGGTAATCACAGAAAATGGACAGCACCGCGCCGCCTGCCGGGCTATGGCCGGTAATGGCCGACACCACTGGCACCGGGCTGGCGGCCAGCGCGGCAAACAGACCGAAGAAGTCATCCATGGCAGCAGTAAAACCAGCGCGATCGAGCTTGAGCAAACCTGGCACGTCCAGCCCGGCCGAGAAAATACCTTGCGCGCCAGACAGCACGACACCGCTAACGCCTTCATCGATAGCGACCTGTAGTTGCTGGCGCAGCGCGCGCAGCAATTCCGGACCCAGCGCATTCACCGGCGCACGCGCCAGGCGCAACTCGCGAACCCCACCCTCGTGGGCAATGACTTCCAGCATGTTTTCTCCTCACCTGATGCCTGTATGGATATCAAGGGGCATTATCCGCAAGCCATTAACGACAGAGACCCCTGGTTTTCCCCTGGCGCGGCGTTTAATACGTGCAACTTTGCAACACGATTGGCCCGGCGCGGTGAGGCAGCCATGCCGATATAGCCAATTCAATGACACTTGCGCTACGCAAAGCTTGCAATAACCAACAATAAATCCGGGAGACTCATTTGAACAATCAGATGCATAAACCATCGGGCGCTTTTGTTGCCGCTTCATGGGTTGCTTTACTGGCCGGCTTTCTGGCATTTCTGGCCGGGTTATGGAATGCCAATATGCAACTCAATGAAAAAGTTTATTACTTTACCGTGCTGCTATACGGCCTGTTTGCCGCGGTATCGCTGCAAAAGAGCGTGCGCGACCGGCTGGAAGACATTCCGGTCACCGGGCTTTATTTTGGTATTTGCTGGCTGTCACTGACCATTGCCGCATTGCTGTTGGGCGTGGGTTTATATAACGCGACGCTGGCACTCAGCGAAAAAGGCTTTTATGGCATGGCATTCATTCTGGCCTTGTTTGGCGCCATTGCCGTGCAAAAGAACACGCGTGATCTGAACGCCGCCCGCAATAGTCCGGAAATGCGCTGACGCGAGCAGATTCACCCCTGTTTGCCCATTAAAAAAGCCGATCAACAGATCGGCTTTTTTGTCGGTACGCATGAATCAGGCGATCAATCAGGCACGGCGCCAGGTGGTGCCTTGCGGGCCGTCTTCCAGCACCACGCCAGCCGCGGTCAGCGCGTCACGGATACGATCAGACTCGGCAAAGTTTTTGGCAGCGCGGGCCGCCTTGCGTTGCACGATCAGATCGTCAATCGCTTCTGCGCTCAGTTCACCTTCCTGCGAACCACCTTGCAAGAAGGCCTGTGGATCACGTTCCAGCAAACCCAGCACACTGGCCAGCGCTTTCAGTTCACCCGCCAGCTGAGCGGACTGCTGCTTGTTGGCCTCGTGCGCCAGTTCAAACAGCACGGCGACGGCTTCCGTGGTGCCAAAATCGTCATCCATGGCGGCCTTGAAACGTGCGGCGTAGCCTTGCGACCAGTCCAGTTTCACCTCAGCCGGCGCCACATTCTTCAGCGACGTGTACAGGCGGGTCAGCGCGTTTTTGGCGTCATCCAGATGCGCATCGCTGTAGTTCAGCGGCGAGCGGTAATGCGCGCGCAGAATGAAAAAGCGCACCACTTCGGCATCGTATTTCTTGAGGATGTCGCGGATGGTGAAGAAATTGCCCAGCGATTTGGACATTTTCTCGTCATCCACGCGGATGAAGCCATTGTGCAGCCAGTAGTTCACGTATTTGTGATCATGTGCGCCTTCAGACTGGGCGATCTCGTTTTCATGGTGCGGGAACTGCAGATCTTCGCCGCCGCCGTGAATGTCGAAATGCTCGCCCAGGTGATGGCAACTCATTGCCGAGCACTCAATGTGCCAGCCCGGACGGCCCGGACCCCACAGCGAATCCCATGCCGGTTCGCCCGGCTTTGCCGCTTTCCACAGCACGAAATCCATCGGGTGCTGCTTGTTGGGATCAACCTCAACGCGCTCGCCCGCGCGCAAGTCTTCCAGCGACTTGCCAGAGAGCTTGCCGTAGCCGGGGAACTTGCCAACGGCGTAATACACGTCGCCATTGGGCGCCGGGTAAGCCAGGCCCTTTTCGACCAACTGGCCGATCAGCGCCAGCATGCCATCAATGTGCTCGGTCGCCTTGGGGGCGTGCGACGGGCGCTTTACGCCCAGCGCGTCGGCGTCTTCGTTCATGGCGTCGATAAAGCGCGTGGTCAGTTGACCAATGGTTTCGCCGTTTTCAGCAGCGCGCTTGATGATCTTGTCGTCGATATCCGTGATGTTGCGCACGTAGTCGACTTCATAGCCCGAAGCCTTGAGCCAGCGGGACACCATGTCGAACACCACCATGACACGACCGTGGCCGAGGTGACAGTAGTCGTACACCGTCATGCCGCAGACATACATCTTCACAAGGCCTGGGGTGATGGGTACGAATTCCTGTTTCTCGCGCGCGAGCGTGTTGTAGACGTTCAGCATGGTTTAACCAAAGTGAGGGACAAAGGGGGGATTTTAACAGAGCGCCCGGGTTTGTATCCGGCGAAGTGAGGCCCGCCGGCATTGCGACCGGATCAGCCTGCGGCCGGCGCTTCGGGTTCCGGCAACACCAGGTTGCCCAGTTCTTGCAGCGGCGGCAGCGCCGACAGGCTGGCCAGCCCCAGGTCATCCAGAAACTGGCGGGTGGTGCCCAGCAATTCTGGCCGGCCGGGTACTTCCTTGTGGCCGATCACATCCAGCCAGCCACGCTCCTTGAGCGTCTGGATGATCTGGCTCGATACGGTCACGCCGCGGATTTCTTCAATATCGCCACGCGTTACCGGCTGTTTGTAGGCCACGATCGCCAGCGTTTCCATTACCGCACGCGAGTAACGCGGCGGCTTTTCCGGGTTCAGCCGCTCCAGATAGGGCTGCATGTCCAGCCGCGCCCGAAAGCGCCAGCCGGATGCCAGCTTGATCAGCTCGACGCCACGGCCATTCCAGGCCTGCTGGATTTCCTCAAGCAGGCTGTTGAGCAACTGGCCAGAGACATCCTCGGCAAACAGCGTTTTGAGCGTGTTGAGCGACAAGGGCTCCACTGCCACCAGCAAGGCGGTTTCGAGCACTTTTTGCATATGGACGCGATCGTACAAGCCGGCTTCGGCTTCAGGTGCACTCATGATCAGGCTTCAGGCGGCAACGGCATGACTTCGGTGGAGGATGCGCCAGCCAGGCAGACGTAAATGGGCGCAAAGCCCTCGTCCTGGTTGACGTGTATGTATTTTTCCTTGACCAGCTCAAGCACGGCAATAAAAGTGACCACCAGCAGCGGCACGCCGCGGGTGGTGTCAAACAGCGTTTCAAAACGGGCGTAACGGCCGTCCTGCAAGAGTTTGAGGATATGCGTCATCTGCTCGCGCACCGAGAGTTCGTCCGGTTTGACGGTGTGGCTCTTGTTGCGTTTGGCGCGCGCCAGAATGGCCAGCCACGCGGTTTTGAGGTCTTCTGCACGGACATCTGGCAGCCGCACGACCATGTCTTTTTCAAACAGCACGGTCACCAGCTGGAAGTCGCGCCCGGCCTGCGGCAACTGGTCCAGTTCATAGGCGGCCAGTTTGACTTGTTCGTATTCCAGCAAGCGGCGGACCAGTTCGGCGCGCGGGTCAATCTCTTCACCGTCGGCGTCTACCGCCGGTTTGGGCAGCAGCAAACGGGATTTGATCTCAATCAGCATCGCCGCCATCAAGAGGTACTCGGCCGCCAGCTCCAGCCGGTCCACCCGCATGGCATCGACGTACTCCATGTACTGCGCGGTAACGCGCGCCATGGGGATATCGAGGATGTCGATGTTCTGCTTGCGGATCAAATACAGCAAGAGGTCCAGCGGGCCTTCAAATGCGTCCAGCAGCACGCGCAAGGCATCAGGCGGGATATACAAATCCTGCGGGTATTCGGTAACGGCCTCGCCAAAGACGTGCGCCAGCACCGCAGCCTCGGCCACTGCAGCGGCGGCAGGGTCGAGCGCAACGGTTTCTTCTACGGGTGGCGTAGTCACGGCGTTCATGTCGGTCATTCAGCGCAGCCGGGCGGCTTAATCGTAGGCCAGGCCCATGGCTTCACGCACGTCGCGCATGGTCTCACGCGCCAGATCACGAGCGCGCTCACAGCCATCGGCCACCAGGTTGCGGATCAGCGTCGGGTCTTCCAGATAAGGCTGGGCGCGCTCAAACATGGGTTTTTGTTCGGCCAGCACGCCATCAATCACCGGCTGTTTGCACTCAATACAGCCGATGCCGGCGGTGGTACAGCCTTGAACAACCCACTGGCGGGTGTCTTCGGTGGAATAAACCTGATGCAGCTGCCAGACCGGGCATTTTTCCGGGTCGCCCACATCGGTCCGGCGTACGCGCGCCGGGTCGGTCGGCATCTGGCGGATTTTCTTGGTGACGGTTTCCGGGTCTTCCCGCAGGCTGATGGTGTTGCCGTACGACTTGGACATCTTGGCGCCATCCAGCCCCGGCATGCGCGAGGCGGTGGTCAGCAGCGGCTGGGATTCAGGCAGGATCATCTTGCCGCCGCCTTCCAGGTAACCAAACAGGCGCTCGCGATCACCATGGCTCAGGTTCTGCGTGTCGGCCAGCATGGCGCGGGCAGATTCCAGCGCTTCGACATCGCCTTCTTGCTGATAACGGGTGCGCAGGTCTTCGTACAATTTGCCTTTCTTGCCACCCATTTTCTTGATGGCCGCTTCGGCTTTCTCGGCAAAGTTGGGCTCTTTGCCGAACATGTGATTGAAACGGCGGGCAATTTCACGCGTGATTTCAACGTGCGGCACCTGATCTTCACCCACTGGCACCATGGTGCCGCGGTAAAGCAGGATATCGGCCGACTGCAGCAAGGGGTAACCCAGAAAGCCATAGGTGCCCAGGTCTTTGCTGGCCAGTTTCTCGATCTGGTCTTTGTAGGTGGGAACGCGTTCCAGCCACGGCAGCGGCGTAATCATGGACAGCAACAAGTGCAGTTCTGCGTGTTCCGGCACCCGGCTTTGAATGAAGATGGTGGCCTGCGCCGGGTCTACGCCGGCGGCAATCCAGTCGATAACCATATCCCAGACGCTTTTTTCGATGACAGAGACATCGTCATACGCGGTGGTCAGCGCATGCAGGTCTGCCACCATGAAAAAGCATTCGTATTCGCTTTGCAGCTTGACCCAGTTCTTGAGCACGCCGTGATAATGACCGAGATGCAGCTTGCCGGTCGGGCGCATGCCAGAGAGAACACGATCGGGAAACATTTCAAATCCTTGAATTCAAAGTGGTTTTATTATTACTTTTTATGACTGCAAATGCTGGAAATGCTGAAAATAAATCAGCTAAATAGCCGCAGTAGGTGATTCACAAACAGATAACAGATGTTCATGAACGGCACCATGATGATAAAGAGCACCTTGGTGAACATCAGCACCAGCAAGATGATCATGCCATAAGGCTCAATGCGGGCCAGCTTGCGCGCTGCGCCATCGGGCAAAATCGAAATCAGCACCCGGCCGCCATCCAGTGGCGGAATCGGGATCAGGTTCAGGATCATCAGCACGATATTGATCTGCACCCCGGCCTGCGCCATCTGCCGCAGGGGGTAGACAAAATCGCCCTCGGCCGCGCGCAGCACCAGGCCCAGTACCAGCGTCCAGGCCAGCATCATCACCAGGTTGGCGGCCGGGCCGGCCAGCGCCACCCAGCGCATGTCTTTTTTGGGATTGCGCAAACCGGCAAAGTTGACCGGCACCGGTTTGGCCCAGCCAAACAGGAAACTGCCCGGCAACAACAGGCACAACAGCGGCAAGGCAATGGTGCCCAGCGGGTCGATATGCTTGACCGGGTTCAGCGTCATGCGCCCCATCAGGTACGCCGTGGGATCACCAAAGTGGCGCGCCGCGTAGGCGTGGGCCGCTTCGTGCAGCGTAATGGCAAACAGCACGGGCAGCGCGTAAATACAGATGTTCTGAATAAAAGAGGAAATATCCATTGAAGCCTTGACCGGTTAAGTGCGCCGGCCACAGGCCGCGCGTCACGTTCAGTACTGTTTTTTCTGGCCGGGTGCTACCGCGCTGCATCATCGCACGGAAACCGGCCCGCGCCCATGCAGGCGTGTGGTGTATTTGTCAGCCGCCAAACGGAACCGGATCGCCCTGACCCACCCGCAAGACCACTGGCGCTTCACCAGAGAGGTCTACCACGGTGGAAGGTTCAATACCGCAGTAGCCGCCATCAATGACCAGATCCACGTCGTGCTCCAGCCGGTCACGGATATCCCAGACATCGGTCAGGGCAAATTCGTCGCCTGGCAAGATCAGTGTCGATGACAACAAGGGCTCGCCCATTTCTTCAAGCAAAGCCAGTGCCACCGGGTGCTGCGGCACTCTGAGGCCAATGGTTTGTTTCTTGGGGTTCCACACCCGGCGCGGCGTTTCTTTGGTGGCTTGCAGGATGAAGGTATAGCTGCCTGGTGTTGCACTTTTCAGCATGCGGTACGTACGGTTATCCACGCGTGCATAAGTGCCCAGTTGCGACAGATCGTGGCAAACCAGGGTGAAATGGTGCTTGTCATCCAGCTGGCGGATACGGCGGATGCGCTCCAGCGCGTCTTTGTCATCCAGCCGGCAACCCAGCGCATAGCATGAGTCGGTTGGATACACGATCAAACCGCCCTTGCGGACAATGTCGGCGGCTTGTTTGATCAGACGGGCTTGCGGGTTTTCCGGGTGTACTGAGAAGAATTGGGCCATGTATGCAATGTGAGGTCAGGGTGCCAGCGGCGCAAGTCATTGTTTGCGCAGGTAGTGTAACTGGATCAGCCCGCCAGAGAGACTTTGCTGTTGTTTGAGTTGCCAGGACGACGCAGCCGGCCCGGCAAATAGATCAATCCCCTCGCCCAGTACCTCAGGCACCAGGGTCAGGATCATTTCATCAATGCAACCGGCAGTGAAGAAATCGGCCGCCAGTTTGCCGCCGCCCACCAGCCAGATACGCTGATAACCGGCACGATCCATGCGCGCCAGCCAGTCCGGCACGGGCTCGCAGACACGCTGGATGGTATTGGACATGGGCAAGGATGACAGTGCGCGATGACTGAAAACGTAACACGGCCGATCCGCGTGCGGCCAGGCGCCAAAAGTGCGCGCCTGATCAAACGTGGCGCGGCCCATGACCAATGCATCAATGCTGGCGTAGAAGTCGCCATAGCCGTAATCGTCGCCGCTAGCGGCATCCACCTGGGGTAGCCAGTCCAGCGCGCCATCCGGACGCGCCAGTTTGCCATCCAGCGAGATCGCCGCGTACAGCACGACCGTGCTCACGCGGCCTCCGGCAACCAGCGGGCCCATACCGGTGCGCAGCCAATCGGCAACTCCGGATTCAGGCCCGGCTCACGCGCGCCTTCACCGGTGGCGTGATAGTCGGTCCCGCATGAGGCCAGAAAACCGAACTCTTGCGCCAGCCGGCCAAAGCGCCCGACTTCCGCCGCGCCGTGGCTGCCTGACACCACTTCGATTGCCTCGCCGCCAAGGCGGCGAAACTCGGTCAGCAGCACACGCATGGTTTCATTGCCCATCTCGTAGCGCCCCGGGTGCGCCAGCACGGCGACACCGCCAGCGGCGCGAATCCAGTCGATGGCTTCGTGCATGCGCGCCCATTCGTGATCGACATAACCCGGTTTGCCGCGCACCAGAAACTTCTTGAACACCGATTTGGTGTCTTTGGCCGCGCCGATCTCCACCAGATAGCGCGCAAAGTGTGTGCGGCTGATCATCTCCGGGTTCTCGGCGTATTTGCGCGCGCCTTCCAGCACGTTATCCAGCCCGACGCGGGCCAGCGAGTCGCTCATGGCCTGGGCGCGGGCATCCCGCCCGGCACGCACGCTGGCCAGGCCCGCTTTCAATGCCGGGTTGGCCGGATCAACATCCAGCCCGACCACGTGCAGCGTGTATTTGCCCCAACTGGCCGACACCTCGACCCCGTTGAGAAACTGCATACCGTGCAGCGCAGCCTCTTCTGCCGCCAGCGCCACGCCACGCGTGTCGTCGTGATCGGTCAGCGCAAACAGTTTGCAGCCGCGCTCGGCCGCCTTGCGGGCCACCTCTTTGGGCGGCAGCAAACCATCAGAGAAATTGGAATGACAATGCAGATCAACCGGTACCATCACGCCTCCTTGACGCCGGGCGCCATGGCGATATTGCTGTTGCGACTCATGCCGGGAAGACCCCGGTAGAGAGGTAACGGTCGCCCCGGTCACATACGATAGACACAATCACCGCGTTCTGGACTTCAGCCGACAAACGCAATGCCGCGGCCAGCGCGCCGCCCGATGACACACCGGCGAAGATGCCCTCTTCCCGCGCCAGCCGGCGGGTCATTTCTTCGGCTTCTTGCTGGGTCACTTCCATCACCCGGTCAAGCTTGGTCCAGTCGCAGATGGCGGGCACGTATTCGGCCGGCCATTTGCGGATGCCGGCGATCGACGCGCCATCAGTCGGCTGTACCCCGATGATCTGGATGCCGGCATTTTGTTCCTTGAGATAACGCTGCGTGCCCATCACCGTGCCGGTGGTGCCCATGCTGGACACAAAATGGGTGATCTTGCCTTCAGTATCGCGCCAGATTTCCGGGCCGGTGGTCTCGTAATGGGCCAGCGGGTTATCCGGATTGGCGAACTGGTCCAGCATCACGCCTTCGCCGTTTTTGACCATTTCTGCGGCCAGATCGCGGGAGGCTTCCATGGATTCAGCCAGAATCACTTCGGCCCCGAAGGCCTTCATGGTCTGCACGCGTTCAACACTGGAGCTCTTGGCCATGATCAGTGTCATGCGATACCCCATCATCGCGGCCGCCATGGCCAGCGCGATGCCGGTGTTGCCGGAGGTGGCCTCGACCAGTCGGTCACCGGGCTTGATGGTGCCGCGTTCCTGCGCGTGACGGATCATGGACAGCGCCGGGCGATCCTTGACCGAACCGGCCGGGTTATTGCCTTCCAGCTTCACCAGTACGATGTTGCTGGTATTGCCGGGCAAGCGTTTGAGGCGAACAAGCGGGGTGTTTCCGACGAAATCTTCGAGGTATTTGAACATGCAGCACTCCAGTGATACGGGCAATTATACCCTTATCATGGAGTGCGGCTGATATCCGGCGCGAAGACACCAGATGAAGACAAGCGCCAGACCGCCTTACGCAATCGCGCGCAGGCCTTTGAGTACGGGCGCGGGCGCGCTCAGCAAGAGATCGCCATCTACCGCAAACTCAAGCTGGGCGAAGTCTGTAATGTGGCCGATCACGCCGGGTTCATCCGAAATAAAATCACCGACCAGCACCACCTTGCAGCCCGCCGCCAGCGCCGAGGCCATGCCCGCAGGCGCGTCTTCGAACACAATGCAGCGGGCCGGATCGACCCCCAACCGCCGCGCGGCCAGCAGATACGGGTCCGGCGCCGGCTTGCCGCGATCCACTTCTTCCGAGGTCACCACCACCGCCGGCAACTGCATATTGCACGCCGCAAACCGGGCATCAAGCACCGGGCGGGAGGCCGAAGTGACAACCGCCCAGCGGCCGGCCGGCATGGCTTGCAAGAACACGTCGGCCCCGGGCACCGGCGCAATGCCGCCCGTGGTGTCAGTCTCGATTTCTTCCATCCACGCGACTTCGGTCGCGACATCCAGATGCGGCGCCACCATGCGTACCGTGTCTTCCGTCCGCACGCCGTGGGTATAGGGGCGGATGTCATCCAGATTCAGGTCGCAGCGTGCGCACCACGCCTCCCAGACCCGTTCGACCAGAATGTGGGAATCAATCAGGGTGCCGTCCATGTCGAACAGAAACGCCTGTGCGCGATGTTGCTGCATATCAGCCTCGTGAGCCTGTTGGTAGAGATGCCTTCATCTTAGGCGCAAGGGCTGGACTTGCGTTCTGTTATGGTGCAAATTTCTCCATCATCAGCTCATTCGAACCCCTAAGGTTTAACCCGTATGCTTATACGTGAAATGGTCGGGCAGACCTTCGGCCAGCGTTGGCACTACCAGCACCTGCTGGTAGAACGAGTTCCCTTTGCCTGGCACTATCACCCGGAATACGAACTGACGCTGACGCGCCGCGCCCGCGGCATGCGCTATGTAGGCGGCGATGTCGCGCCCTTTGGCGAGCTGGATCTGACACTGGTCGCGCCCAACCAGGCGCACACCTGGCAAGCCCAAAGCCGGGCCGACGGGCAGACCCAGGAGGTGCAGGTCATCTTTTTCACGCGGGAATGGCTGGAGCAACTGACGACTGGCGGCCTGCCAGAACTGACGGGGTTTGCCGACTGGCTGCGCAAAGTACAGCAAGGCGTGGTCATCAGCGAGGCCTGTACGCGCCGGCTGGTGCCCCTGTTTGACCGGCTGCATCAAAGCCGCGGGCTGGATCGGCTCAGTTGTTTGTTGCAGATTTTCGGCCAGTTGCCGCGCGACAACGAAGCGCGCCTGATTGGTGGCGCACCCGCGCCGGAATATCAAGACAAGCGCGTAGAGACCGCGCTGGCCTGGCTGCACGAGCATTACCGCGATCCCGTCACCCTGGCTGACCTTGCGGGCGTGACACGCAGCAGCGAAGCCACGATCAAACGATTGTTGCGTGAGCAATTGCAGGACAGCATGACCGGCCTGCTGGCGCAATTGCGGATCGGTCATGCCTGCAACTTGCTGATTACCACCCAGATGCCGATTCAACTGGTGGCAGAAGAAAGCGGCTTTCCCAGCCCGAGCCACTTTTACAAGCAGTTCGGCCTGGCCAAAGCGATGTCGCCAGCGGCCTTTCGCAAGCGCTATCACCTGCGCCGGGCCGCGCAGGAAGACGCCCCGGCCATGCAGTCTTCGTTGATCCGCGCGCAAAGTGACTAGTCACGCGCGCCAACAAAAAAGCCGCATCAAATGATGCGGCTTTTTGCGGTGAAACGCCCTGCCGGATGCGATCAGGCACCGCGCTGCAGCAGGGTTTCCACATAACGCTGCACGCCTTCTTCCACCGTCATGAACGGCAGATCGTAGCCGGATTCACGCAGCAAGGTCAGGTCGGCCTCGGTAAAGCTCTGGTATTTGCCTTTGAGTGCATCCGGAAATTCGGTGTACTCCAGCAGACCTTCAGACAGGATCTGGTCCAGCGTCAGCACCGACTTGCCTTCGTGCTGGCGGAACGTGTTGATGACCGAGGTTGCCACGTCATTGAACGGTTGCGCACGGCCAGTGCCGACGTTGTACACGCCGCAGACTTCGGCGTTATCCAGGAACCACAGGTTGACCTTGACCACGTCTTCAACCGAGACGAAATCACGGGTATGGCCGCCCGCCGGGTAACCACCGTATTCGCCAAACAGTTTCACCTTGCCGTTCTGGCGATACTGGTTGTAATGGTGGTAAGCCACGGACGCCATGCGTTCCTTGTGCCATTCACGATCGCCGTACACGTTGAAATAACGGAAACCGACGGCCTGGGCAGACAGATCATCCCAGCGCTGGCGCAGCACCTGATCAAACAGCAGTTTGGAGTAGCCGTACACGTTCAGCGGCGACTCACACTCCGGGTCTTCATGAAAACCGTTAGTGCCCGCGCCATAGGTGGCGGCGCTGGAGGCGTACAGAAACTGCACTTCCTCAGCCTGGCACCACTCAAACAGACCCAGCGTGTACTGATAGTTGTTTTCCATCATGTACTTGCCGTTGTGTTCCATGGTGTCGGAACACGCACCCTGATGCAGGATGGCGGTGATCTGGCCGTCCCAGCGGCCGCTGGCCAGCTCGGCAATGAAATCGTTCTTGTCGACGTAGTGCGAAATCTGGCAATCGACCAGATTGCGGAACTTGTCGCCCCGCGTGAGGTTGTCCACGGCGATGATGTCGGTTTCGCCGCGCTCGTTCAGCGCCTTGACGAGATTGGAACCGATAAACCCGGCAGCGCCGGTAACCACGATGGTCATTGATTACTCCTTGTTGATTCGACTGCACAGCGCCAGGAAAAGCCAGGCGCCATGCGGCATCCATTGTTCGGTCCAGCGCCAGCTGTTCGCCATGGTCGCGACCTCGGACTTTCTGAAATCGATGTCCGCTTCATCCTCAAGCCCGCTGGTGATGCCGTTGCACACACCACCGGGCGCATTGTAGTAGCCAGGCTCGTAGCGCGGATTATTGCGTCCCCAGCCTTGCAGCATGCAGCTATCAAACGGATTGTGGCCCAGAATCCAGTCCAGCGCAGCCTGCGCGTAATGATCAAGCTGCGTGGCAAAGGCGGTTTCGTCGCCAAAGCACTGGCTGGCGCGCGCCGCAGCGGCGGCAATCGAGCCCAGCCGGGCGTTCTCGCCCTGCCACCAGTAACCCGTGCCATTATCGTGCGGAATAAAGAACTGCGTTTTACCAGGCTGGCCCGGTTGCTGCACATACTGGCGCGGGTAGCCGAACGGATTGTTCACTTTTTCACCCGTAATGCGCAAGGCATATTCAAACGCCAGACGCAGCGCGCCGCGAATTCTACCGGCCAGCGGGCTGGCTGGCACGACTTCCAGGTAACGCAGCAAGGCGATTTCCGGCAAACCGGCGTCCGCCGCGTGAAAGAACGAGCGGGTGCCGGGATCATCGGCACGGAACCAGCCGTCGTCGTGCTGGCGCACCAGGAGATTGTTGACGCGCCGTACCGCCGCATCGGCATACACGCCCTCGCCCGTGATCGCCAGCAACTCGGTGGCGGCCAGCAGCGCGCAATAGTCATCGATGATGTTTTCCACGCCATCATCCAGATAGCGCAGATTGTGTTCCTGCAAATGGGCAAAGCCGGTTTCTGCCGCTGCCAGATACTGCGCGCGGCTGAATTCGCCATCGCGCGACAACTGGCTGGCCCGCGCCAGTGCGGCAATCGTCATGCCGCCGCCCTGACGGAACGCGGCCTGGTACTGGTCAGACTTGATGCCCTGCTGCGTGGCATACGCGCACAGATCACGCTGGTTTTCGTCTTTGGACCATTTGTCGAACAAGGTCATGTAAAAGAACCCGGCCGGGTCTTGCATGCGGATAAGGAAATCCGCGCCATGCAAGGCTTCATCAACCATGCGTTCGTTGAACCATTTCAGTTGCGGCGGCAGCTGAGCGTGGCCATCAATCAGGTTCCAGACCACCTGCGGCGTTTGCTGCGGGTTCATGAAATTGGCGACCGACAAATGCGACAGATACTTGGAGCAATCGCCCGAAGCGTCATACCAGCCGCCGTGCACGTCCCGGTGTTCATCACTGCCCCACTTGGGCCGGCTGCGGTCAGCGTTGTCATACAGCCCGGTGCAGCGCTGGCCTTTGATGTAGTGAACAATGTCGGACAGCATCTGGCCGGCAAACAGGTCGGCAGCGATCGTAAAGGTGTGCGACACCAGTGGCGGGTTGATGCCATCCACCACCAGGAAATACTCGCCCGCGGCTGTCACCGCAGAAAAATCGGCCTGCCAGTAGTGGCGGTCTTTCCATTGATCTACGGTGCCGCTGACGGTAATGGGGCCGGACAGCACTTTCTGGCGGCTTTGCGCGTTGTACAGACTGAAAGTGAGCAGGTCTGCATCGGCTGGCGCATCAATGGTGGCCAGCTTGCGGGCGTGCGGGGTGAAACCGATGTGGTTGAACAGGATTTTCATTTCGTCTCCGGTTGCCTCTGCGGGCGGGTGGCCAGGGCTGGCTTGTCGGCTGCGGTGGATTCAGGCGCTGGCGTTTGACAACAACCAGTTGCGGGCCGCGCCGATCATGCCGGCGTGATTGCCGGCGCTGGCCAGGCGAATCTCTGTTGTGCCGCGAAAATCCGGCTCCAGCACCTCATCAACGCTGAGATTGAGCTCTTGCTGGAACCGTTCGCCGCGGGCGCTGATACCGCCGCCAACAATCACGCGTTGCGGATTGAAAGCGTATATCAGGTTGGCAATGCCAGTCGCCAGCAACTGGCGCCACTGGACAACGACAGCACAAACCACGGCATCGCCACCGTCATACGCGGCCATGATGCGCTCGCCACTCCAGCCGCCCTCGCCGGTTGCCGCTTCAATGGCGCGCACCAGCGCAGCGGTCGAGGCGTGGCGCTCCCACATCTTGCCGTCGATGCGCATATAACCCCACTCGCCCGCCGCAGCCCGCGCGCCGCGATACAGCGCGTTGTTGATCACAATGCCGCCACCGATACCGGTGCCCACGGTGAGGGCGATGAAATGCGCGCAGCCTTGACCGGCGCCAGTCCAGCCTTCGGCCAGCGCAACGCAGTTGACGTCGTTCTCTACCGTCACCTTGAGACCAAAAGCTTGCTCCAGAACGGCCTTGGGCGAACAAGCCGGGTAATCCGGGATCGCCTCGGCCGCGCCCAGAATGGTGCCGGTATCGGGCTGGACAAGGCCCAGCGTGCTGACGGCAATGCCGATGGGGGCATGCTCGCGCACCAAAGGTGCGGCCAGCGCGCACACGTGGTCGAGCACGGCGGGGCCGCCCTTTGCTGCGGGCGTTGCGGTGGTCTGGACATGACTGACGGCGCCATCAAGGCCGACAAGGCCGTACTTGATCTGCGTGCCGCCGATATCGAAGGCAAGAATGGAAGACATGATCGGTTTCGTTCCGCTGCGGTTGCTCTGAAGCCGCTTGCGCCGGTTTATCCGGTCTGGTCAGCGGCTTTTTGTATTTGATGCTGTCACGATTTCAGGCACTGGCCCAGTCAATCACCGGCCTGTGCTGGTCTTGCAGATAACGGTTGGCGGCAGAGAAATGCCCGTTGCCGATAAACCCGCGATGCGCCGACAGCGGCGACGGGTGGACCGACTCCAGCACCAGATGCTTGCTGCGATCAATCAGCGCCGCTTTTTTCTGCGCATGACTGCCCCAAAGCATGAACACGATGCCGGACTCATGCGCGGCCAGCTGGCGGATGATCTCGTCAGTCAGCACTTCCCAGCCCCGTTTGGCGTGTGACGCCGCGCAATCGGCCTCAACCGTCAGTACGGTGTTGAGCAACAACACACCCTGATCGGCCCAGCCGAGCAGCGAGCCGTCTTGTGGCGGCGTCATGCCCAGGTCGCGGGCGATTTCTTTCCAGATATTGTTAAGCGAAGGCGGCTTTTTGATACCCGGCGGCACCGAAAAACTCAGGCCATGCGCCTGACCTGCGCCGTGGTAAGGGTCTTGCCCCAGGATCACCACTTTGACATCGGCCGGCGCGACGTGCTCCAGCGCAGCAAACCATTGAGAGCGTGGCGGGTAAATGATCTTGCCGGCGGCGGCTTCAGCATCCAGAAACTGGCTGAGCCCATTCAAGACCGGGTTATGGCGCAACGCGGCCAGCAAGGGCTGCCACGTGGTGGGAATTGCATCAAAAATCAAGAGCTTGCTCCACGATTGCGGCGAATATGTTCACGGTGACGACGGAAAACGGTGCGTTCAAATGCTTCTTTCAGGCCCGGCGTGGGGTAAACCCAGCGTGCCAGAATCAGTTGCCCTTCGCCCTGGCTGCTGACTTGTTCAATGCGTGCCGGCAGACTCATCAAATACGGCAGATGCGGGCTCAG
Source organism: Silvimonas iriomotensis (assembly GCF_014645535.1). Lineage (NCBI taxonomy): Bacteria > Pseudomonadati > Pseudomonadota > Betaproteobacteria > Neisseriales > Chitinibacteraceae > Silvimonas > Silvimonas iriomotensis. The sequence continues at coordinate 785,858 of NZ_BMLX01000001.1, read as the reverse complement.
GATCAGGCCCACATAACCTTCCTGGCCTGCCGTCAGCGCATCAGGTTGCGACCACTGCAGGTACTCGATGCCGATCACGCAATCGCGCTCCGGCGGCTTCTGCGGGGTTAACAGGCGGGCCAGCCACAACAATTGCAGATCCAGCCGGGACTCTACTTGCGACACCTCACGTTCTTCATGCGGGTGTTGTTCCATGGCTTCCAGCACTTCCAGATAACGCTGGGCTTCCAGCGGGTGCTGAACCGGCTCGGCCAGCCAGGTCAGCGGCAGGCTGGTTTCAAAGAAAAGACCATCCGGGAAATCAGGCATGGGCGGGTTCCACGAGGAGTTTGCGGCACTGAAGATAGCCTGATTATAGGCCGATGACACTCAGCCCGACCGGGTTTGGCGCACGCGCTCGTACAGGCAGATGGCCGCCGCAGCGCCGACATTCAAAGACTCGATACCCGGCTGCATGGGGATGGTCAGCCGCAGCGTGGCCCGGGCAGCCATCGGCGCAGACACGCCCTGTCCTTCTGCACCCATCACCAGCGCCAGATCGCCGGTGAGTGTGGCGGCGTACAAATCCTGGGCCTGATCCAGCATCAACGCCCCGATCGGGCCGGCAAACTGGTCCGCAAACTGCAGCAGATCAGCGCGCTCGATCAGATCGAGCACAAAGTGCGCGCCCATGCCGGCACGCAATACCTTGGGCGACCACAGATCGGCGCACTGGTCAGACAACAATACCTGATCGACCCCCGCGGCCGCGGCGGTGCGCAAAATGGAGCCCACGTTGCCGGGGTCTTGCACGCCGTCAAGCAACAGGCACAGCCCGTGTTTGCGCGGTGCCTTGCTGTCCGGAATATCCACCAGTGCCATCAGGCCGGTCGGGCTGGGCAGTTCAGACAATGACTTGAACAGCGTGGATTCCAGCACGGTAGGCGTCATGACGCTGGTTTTGACCAGGGCCAGCACTTCCGGGTTATCCAGCCCTTCCGGCGTGACCAGCAGCTTTTCAATGGTCCAGCCGGCATCAAGCGCCGCAGCAACAAGATGGGTGCCATCAAGCAGTGTTTTCTTTTGTTTGAGACGATCACGCCGATGCGTCGCCAGCTTGTGACAAAGCTTGTACAGCGCATTGTGCGGCGAATGTATGACTTCCATGCCACTCTCGGGAAAAATCAGGCGCGGTTATTGCGTTCGGCCAGCGCACGGCTGACCAGCAGGCAAACCTGTTTGAACTGGGTAAAGGTGGTCTCGTCCAGCGCTTTGAGCGAGGTACGCTGACCGATGAACAAGCCCACCGGGCGCTCGTTCATGAAGATGGACATGGCACAGAAATCGCCCGCGCCAAAGCGCTGCAGCCAGGTGCCCGGCAGCAGTTTTTGCAAATTGTTGCGGGTATGTTCATTCAGCCAGACCGCTTGCGGTTTGGTCATCAGCCGCGCAAACAGGTGGACGTTATCCATGGGCAAGGCAAAGTCGCGCATGCGGTCCTGTTCGTCCGGGCTTTGCACAAATCGGGTCCGCAACAGGTTATCGGCCGCAGAGTAAACCATGAATGCGGCGCGCTGGATGTGCATGCCGTCAGTGAACACGCGCAAGGCCAGTTCGATCAGTTGTGATGCGTTGGCGCCCTGGCGCGCGGCGGTATTGAGCGCATGCAGGCGCTCGGCAAACAGGTTGGCGGCAGGGGCTGGCGGCGCTTCGGGCTCTGCCGGAGCCACGGGCTCCCACGGGCCGGGCAGCATCGGCAAGGCGTAGGCGGCCGGCAACCGGCCAGCGCGGGCTTCTTTGCGGGCAAACTTCAGGATACTGGTGGTGGCGATATCCCAGCACTCATCGGTCGCCGTCTGCAGCACACCGGAAATCACCTGTAGCGCGACTTCGATCTCTGGCTGCCACCAGCCGTGCTCCAGCGCACGGGCCATCTTCAGTACGGCCACCTGCAAGGTCTGGCGCGGGGTTTCGACGGCGCTACCGGCCTGCAACTGCACCAGTGGCTCCGGGAAATGCCAGGCCACCAGCATGTCATGCGCGGCAGAATCTGTTTGCGCCGCTGTAGACTTGTTCTGCCCCAGAATATTGAGCAGCGCGGGCAAACCGGACAACACCGCCGCTATGAAGATTTCATCAAGCTTGGCGTCAAAGCGTTGCGTGGCGTATTCACGCGCCAGCCGCGCCGCAAAGCGCAAGCTCATGACGGCCGAATGCAACTGGGCTACGCCCGCCGGGTGATCCGGCAACAGGCTGGCTTCGGCCACCGGGCCATTGGCAAAGCGCTCCAGGAACGGCCCGATGCCATAAAGGGCGACACAGTTCTCGACCGACACCACATCGGCAGACAAGCTGGTGCGCTCGCGGTGATTCACCGTGCGCAACACTTGCGCCGTCAGCAACGGATCACGCAGGACAATGTCGACCAGATCGACCGGCCGCACGCGATCCGGCCGGCGCAGCATGGGCAGCAGCAGGTCCTTGCTGGCTTGCAGCATGGGCAGCGGCCGGTTGGTCCATTCTGCGATCCAGGGTGCAAATGAGGGTGCTAGATTGACTGCCATATCAGAAGCTTGCTGTGTTTCCAGTCGCCAATATCAATGGTCTTGTCCGGATTGTGTCCGGGCACGCCAAAGCTGTTGCTGATCAGCCGGCAACCGGGCCGGCATTCTGCCTGCACCTTCTGCCACAAACGCGGCATGGGTTCAGGTGACAAATAAGCATAGACCACATCAAACGTGCCCAGATTCTGGGCAAATGCATCATCGCGCCGCCAGTCGGCACCACGCCCAAGCCGGCAGCGTCCAATCAACCACGGCAACAAGGCCGTTTCCACGCCGGTCGTCGTGACATCCGGCCGGTGTTTTCTGAGCCACGCCAGTACCGTGCCCGTGCCAGCGCCAAGATCAATCAGATGGGCATTGGGCGGAATTTCCTGCGACAGCAAGGCCAGCGTGCGCTGGTTGCTCAAGTACAAGGGCACCCGGCTCTGGATCGCCCCTGCGGAGAACAGAAACAACACGATAAACGCCACCAGCCAGAGCCAGGAAGGCACCTGCCAGCTCAAGGCGACCAGCACGGCGGCGGGAAAGCACAGGTGAATCAGACTCCACCAGCGCCCGTCATGCCAGAACCAGGCGACAATCGCAGCCAGACAGCCGCCAGTCAGCGCCAGTTGCCAGACGGCGCTTTGCGGCGCCAGCCACCACAACCCGGCCATACCGGCAAGCGCCAGCAGCTGCAACAGGACAAACCGCAGCGGCTGGGACATCAATTCGGCCCGGACGCCACCTTGTTGCCGGCCACCCTTGAGGCCACCTCGGAAGCCGGAATGGCATTGGCTTCCTGATCAATCCCGGCCTGACGGCGGATTTCGGCTGCGGCTTCGTTGTTCAGCACCACAATGCTGATCCGGCGGTTGACTGGCGCATAAATATTGGCGGTATCCAGCGGCACCTGGTCGGCGAACCCGTTTACGCGCAGGATTTTCCCGATGGAAAGCCCGCCGCCAGACAACAGTTCGCGGCGCGAGGCATTGGCGCGGTCAGACGAGAGTTCCCAGTTGGAGTACCCGCGCTGGCCCGAGGCAAATTGCTGGGCATCGGTATGACCAGAGAGCGAGAGATCATTGGGTACGTCGTTCAAGAGCTTGCCGATCTCGTCCAGGATGTCTTTGGCATAAGGTTCAAGCTCGCTGCTGCCTGACTTGAACATGGGCCGGTTCTGGTCATCAACGATCTGGATGCGCAAGCCTTCGGCCACCATGTCCAGCTTGAGCTGCTTCTTGAACTGCGCCAGCTTGCTGTTGGTTTTGGCCTTGTCTTCCATCAGCGCCTCAAATTTCTTTTTGAGTTCGCTCAGACGGCGCCGGTCCTTGGCTTGTTCATCTTCCTGCACCGCGCCTTTTTTCATCTGGCCGACTTGCTGGGTCAGGTCTTTGCCACCGCCCTTGATCAGCGAGTCCGCATCACCCGCGCCCTCGCCGCCCCGGCGGGCAATCTTCAGCGGATTGGAGAAATAATCGGCAATCCCCTTGAGGTTACCCTTGGACACGGAGCCCAACAGCCACATCAAGAGAAAGAACGCCATCATGGCGGTCATGAAGTCGGCGTACGCAATCTTCCAGGCGCCGCCATGGTGACCATGACCGCCCTTCTTGATGCGCTTGACCACTATGGGACGTTGGGAGTCGTCGCTCATTGCATATGCTCGTATTGATCGTCAGGAACGGCGGGCGTCGCTTACTTGCCCTTGGCGTTTTTGACGTAATCCTCCAGCTCCTTGAAGCTGGGGCGCTCGGTGCTTTCAACCGCTTTGCGGCCGAACTCCACCGCCACTTGCGGCGCGTAGCCATTCAGGCTTGCCAGCAAGGTGGTCTTCACGGCATTGAAAGCCTGGGTGGCCGCAGCTGCGCGCGCTTCCAGCACCGACGCAATCGGGCCCACAAAACCGTAGGCCAGCAAAATACCCATGAAAGTACCGACCAGCGCCGCGCCGATCAGCTTGCCCAACTCGGACGGCGGCAAATGCAGCGAGCCCATGGTGTGCACCACGCCCATCACCGCCGCCACGATACCGAATGCGGGCAGACCGTCCGCCAGTTTGGCGATCACGGTGGAGGGCACGGCGGCCTCGTGGTGATGGGTGTCGATTTCGACATCCATGAGGTTTTCGATTTCAAAAGCGTTGAGGTTGCCACCGACCATCAGGCGCAAATAGTCGGTCATGAATTCGATCAGGTGATGATCGTGCGCCACCTTGGGGTATTTGCTGAAGACGGCGCTGCTGTGCGGATCGTCCACGTCGGCTTCAATCGACATCAGACCTTCCTTGCGGATCTTGGTCAGGATTTCGAATTGCAGCGCAAACAGATCCATGAAGAAGTTTTTATTGTAGGGCGAGCCTTTGAAAATCGAGGGCGCCGCCTTGAGCGTGGCCTTCATCGGCTTGCCGCCGTAACCGACGATCAGCGCACCGATACCGCCACCAAAAATGATGACGATTTCCGTGGGTTGCCACAGCACGGCCAGTTCCCCGCCGTGCACCGCATAGGCGCCGAAAATACACGCCATCATGAAGATGTAACCAATAATGACAAACATGCGCCGTGTTTTCCCGGTATTACAGCTCTGTTATTGGAGGGAGCATCACTCTGGCGTCGGCATCGCACCGACACCCATATTCTCAATCAGCGTATGTGTTGACTGGCTTCGTTGCCAGACTCCGGACAGGTCCGGAATATTCATTATGAATACGCCTCCCGTATCGCAGTTTAGTTGCAGTGCCCAGAGGCGACAACAGCCAGTCAATCCCAAAGCGGCATTTGTGCCACGGCCTGACGTACCGGACCGAAACTCATGCGGTGTACCGGGCACGGTCCAAGCGTTTTCAGGGCGGCCAGATGCGCTGCGGTCGGGTAGCCTTTATGCTTGGCAAAACCGTAACCTGGCCACCTGGTTTCATACTCGGATACTTCACGGTCGCGCGCTACCTTGGCCAGGATGGATGCCGCAGAAATGCAGGCGTGCAAGGCATCGCCACCGACCACGGTCTGTACTTCACAGGCCAGTCTGGGCGCACGATTGCCATCAATCAGGGCCTTGTGCGGCGCGGTCTGCAAACCCGCCACAGCGCGCTGCATGGCCAGCATGGTGGCTTGCAGGATGTTGATCTGGTCGATCTCGGCGTGCGTGGCAAAGGCAATGGACCACGCCAGCGCGCGTTCCTGGATTTGCGGAAACAGGCGCTCGCGTGCGGCTTCGGTCAGCTTTTTGGAGTCATCCAGCCCGATCAGGCCATGGTCATCCGGCAAGATCACTGCCGCCGCGTAGACTGAACCCGCCAGCGGGCCGCGCCCTGCTTCATCCACTCCGCACACCAGCATGGTTATCTCCGCTTGTTCAGCAAGGCCAGTACAGCCTGCGCCGCGCGTTCGGCCGCGTTGCAACGCAGCTGCTCATGAAAATCAGTGAAGCATGCATTCAGACGAGCGCCAAAGCGCTTGTCGTCGACCATATTGGTCACGGCCTGCACCAGGTTTTCTACTGTCGCGTCGTGCTGCAGCAGTTCCGGCACCACAAAGCCACCCGCCAGCGCGTTGGGCAGGCTGACATAAGGCGTCTTGATCTTCTTTTTGACCATGCGATAGGTCAGATTGGAGAGCTTGTAGGTCACCACCAGCGGGCGCTTGGCCAGCATGGCTTCCAGCGCGGCGGTGCCCGATGCCACCACAATGGCGTCAGAGGCCAGCATGGCATCGTGCGCGTGGCCGAACATCAGGCGGAATGGCAACTCCTGCGCTTCCAGTTGCCACATGCGACGCTCAAACATGTCGCGCGTTTCACGGGTAATGAACGGCACCAGGAACACGGCATGCGGGTAACGCTCGGCCAGTTGCTTCGCGGTCTCGATAAACAACGTGGCGTGCAGTTCCAGTTCGCTCTGGCGCGATCCGGGCAGCATGGCAAACGCCAGCGCCTTGTCGCTCACCCCCAGTTGTTCGCGATACAACTCGCGATTGGGCTCAACCGGGAACATGTCGGCCAGCGGATGGCCCACGTAAGTGGCCGGCACACCCGCCTGGCGATACAGCGGCTCTTCAAACGGGAACAGCAACAGCACGTGCGAGACCGCTTTGGCGATCTTCTTCAGCCGCTCACTGCGCCAGGCCCAGATCGACGGGCTGACGTAATGAATGGTGGTGATGCCGGCGGCCTTGGCCGTGGCTTCCAGCCCCAGGTTGAAGTCTGGCGCATCAATGCCGATCACAAGATCCGGCCGCTCGCTGACGATGGCCTGCTTGAGCTGGCGACGGATACGCAGCAGCTCCGGCAGATGCCGGATCACCTCTGCATAACCGCGCACGGCCAGCTTTTCCATCGGCACGACAGAGTGCGCGCCCAGCGCTTTCATTTTGGGGCCGGCAATACCGGAAAACCGGGCATCGGGGATCACGCGCTGCAGCGCTTCGATCAGTTGAGCACCAAGCAAATCGCCCGAGGCTTCACCTGCGACAATGGCAATGCGCGGGCCGGTTCCGGTCTGGGGAAAGAGTCGATCAATCATCGGCTCGGCTGTATCTGGATTAGGGGTTAGAGAAAGGCTTGAACGCGGCTGGCAAGGCGCTTAGCGGATGATGCCGCGCTGGCTGGCCCGGACAAAGCTGGCAAAGCGTGCAACGTCTGCGGAATCTGCGGCCATTTCATCAAGCGCCGCCAGCGATTCTTCCAGCGGCAGGTTCTGCCGGTATAACACACGGTAAGCTTTTTTGATCTGGGCAATCTGTTCAGCGGTGACACCGTTGCGGCGCATGCCTTCGCTGTGCACACCCGCCGGCTTGGCCCGGTTGCCCGCCGCCACAATAAACGGCGGCACATCTTGCGCAATGGCCGCAGTAAAGGCAGACATCGCGTACGTGCCGATCTTGCAGAACTGGTGCACGGTGGTAAAGCCGCCCAGAAACACAAAATCATCGACATAAACATGCCCGGCCAGCGTGACGTTGTTGGCCAGAATGGTCTCGCTGCCGATTCTGCAATCATGGGCAATGTGCACGTAGGCCATGATCCAGTTGTTGTTGCCAATGCTGGTCAGACCTTCGTCCTGTACGGTGCCCGTGGATACGGTCACGTTCTGGAAAAACGCATTGCCATCGCCAATAACAAGGCGCGTCGGCTCGCCCTTGTACTTTTTGTCCTGCGGATCGCAACCAATGCTGCCAAACGAGTAAAACCGGTTGCGCTCGCCAATGGTGGTAACACCAGAGATGACCACATGCGCATCGACCACGGTACCGGCCCCGATGGTGACATCCGGCCCGATCACGGCATAAGGGCCAACTGTGACGCTGTCATGCAACTTTGCCTTGGGGTCTACAACCGCTGTCGGATGGATGTTTGCCATATCCGTCGATCCTGGAAAAAATTCTGGCGGGCCTGTTGCCCGCCGGTACACAACTGCCTTCACTCACCGGTCCGCACCTGGGCGGACGGGTGAACGTTGCCATGCTTACTTGTTGACCTTGCGCTCTGCACACATCAGGTCGGCTTCTGCAGCGAGTTCATCGCCCACATACGCCTTGGCCTGATATTTGTAGATGCCGCGCTTCTGGGCCACCATCTCGACGCACAGCGTGAGCTGATCGCCAGGCAGCACCTGACGCTTGAAACGGGCGTTATCAATGCCGGCAAAGAAATACAGAGTGCCGTCAGAAGGCATGCGGCCTTCAGACTTGAACGAGAGCACACCGGCGGCCTGGGCCAGGGCTTCCATGATCAGCACGCCAGGCATGACCGGGTAACCGGGGAAATGACCCTGGAAGAACGGTTCGTTGATGGTCACGTTCTTGATGGCCTTGATCGATTTGCCCAGTTCCAGTTCGATCACACGATCGACCAGCAAAAACGGGTATCGGTGTGGCAGATACTTGACGATATCGTTGATATCCATCGTCTCGCTCATTATTCCTCCTGCGCGTCGCGCGCCAGCAAGGCGGCGACCTGTTTCTCGAGTTGTTTGACCTTGTCGTTCGTGACTTCAAGGCGCCGCAGATGCACGGCATTTCTGGCCCACTGGTCTTGCGGGGCCGCCGGAATGGGGCCGCCGTAGACGCCAGGCTCACGTATGCTTTTGGTGACTGCAGTGGCGGCCAGCACGATGGTGCCGTCTGCAATCTCCAGGTGTCCGCCGATCATGGCCGCGCCGCCAATCTGGCAGCGCGCACCAATGCGTGTCGAGCCGGCAATGCCCACACACGATGCCATGGCGGTGTGTTCACCAATCTGGCAGTTGTGACCAATCATGATCAGGTTATCGATGCGCGCGCCGTTGGCGACAATCGTGTCTTCCAGGGCGCCGCGATCAATGGTGGTATTCGCACCGATTTCGACATCATCGCCAATGATGGCACGGCCCAGTTGCGGAATTTTTTCCCAATGGTCGCCAGCCCAGGCATTGCCGAAACCGTCCGCGCCAATTACCGCGCCCGGATGCAGAATCACGCGCTCGCCAATAATGCACTCTGCCATCAGGCAGGATTGCGGATACATGCGTGCGCCCGCCCCTACCTGGGCGCGCTCACCTACGTACGCCTGCGGCATGATGACGGCGCCGGCACCAATCACCGCACCGGCACACACGGTCGCGCCCGGGCCAACTTCGGCATCGGCCGCCACGACAGCGGTTGCATCGACATACGCTGCCGGATGAATGCCAGCGCGTACCGCTGGTGCCGGATGCAGCAAGGCAGCAGCGCGCGCGTAATACAGGTACGGGTTGTCGGTCACGATGTGCGGCAACGTCACATCTTCGGCATCGGCCGCCTTGAGCAGCACGCAGGCAGCCTTGCACTCGACCAGCAGATTCTTGAACTTCGGGTTGGTCAGAAACGTCAGCGCGTCTGGCATTGCGCCTTCCAGCGACGACACGCGTGTGACGTCGGCATCGGCGCCACGCAGTTCACCACCCAGTTTTGCTACGAGTTGGGACAAACGCATAGTCAGATCACTTACTTGTCCGCCAGGGCCTTGAGCACCTTGTCGGTAATATCGATACGCGGGCTGTGGAACGCCGCTTCCTGCAAGATCAGGTCAAACTTTTCAGTATTGGCGATCTGCTGTACCGCGTTGTTCACGCGCTCCTGAATGCCCGCCAGTTCTTCATTGCGGCGGGAGTTCAGATCTTCATTGAGTTCGCGCGACATGCGTTGGTAATCAAGGTTGAGCTTGACCAGCTGACGCTCTTTGTCTTTACGGTCGGTGTCGGACAGACCACCTTTGTCGAGCACCAGTTGCAGCGATTTACCCTGATCGGCGATCTTCTGCACATCGGCACGACGGCCCTCGAACTCTTTCTCCAGTCGCTTGGTTGCGCGCTGCGCCGGGGCCGAATCACGCAGGATGCGATCTACATCCACAAAACCGATTTTCAGCGCAGGGTCAGCCGCCCGGGCCACACCGCAAGCCAGCAGCAAAACACACAGAAAGATACCAGGCAGTCGTGCAAATTTCATGCTTTAACCTCGTTCAAACCCGAAATCAGAAGATATTCCCGATCTGGAACTGGAAGGATTCCATCTTGTCGGACTCGTCTTTCTTGAGTGCCTTGGCCAGCGAGAATTTCAACGGACCAATTGGCGACACCCACGAGAACGACGCGCCAGTGGAGTAACGCAGGGTACCGGCCGGCACATCGTCCGTCGGGCCGCGCACGATACCGGAATCCAGGAACAACGACAAACGCGTGCTCTTGTCATTCTTCAGGCCCGGCATCGGGAAGAACAGTTCCAGGCTGTTGGTCAGCATGCGATTGCCCCCCATACCGTCGCCGTTCTCATCCTTCGGACCAATCGTACCGTACGCAAAACCGCGCACCGAGTTCACGCCACCAGCGTAGTAATTCTTGAAGAACGGATAAGTTGCGTTGCCGTAGCTGCCACCATACCCGCCTTGCAGGTTCCATTCCAGCGCAGTGCCTTCATCGCCAAACGGAATCCAGAACTGGCTGGTCGCGCCCAGACGGTAATACTTCAGGTCAGACGACGGCACAGCGGCTTCGGCCGAGGTGCTGAAGTTCCAGCCACGCGTCGGGTACGATGCGCTGTCCCGCGTGTCGCGGCCAAACTTCATGTTGACGCTGAACGTACCGGTCTTGGAACCATATTCGTTCACGAAATCGTTCACGTACTTCGGCGTGTTGGCGTTGGTGATGATTTCCAGGTTGTCATAGGCAAGGCCCATGCCCACCGAGTTGAATTCGGTCACCGGCAAGCCGAAGTTCAGCGCGCCACCCCAGCCGCTGGTGGTGTAGTTACCCAGGCTGTTGTACGACGGATCGGTGTCGCGCTTGTAGAAGTTCCAGCCCATCGAGATGCCGTCAACCGTCGCGTACGGGTCACTCAGGCCCAGCGAGTACACGCGCTGTGCGGAGCTGTTGTTGAATTCTGCAGAGAATGCCTTGCCGCTACCCAGGAAGTTGGTCTGCGACACGGAGGCAATCAACACCACGCCTTCGGACTGACCGTAACCCGCACCGATGTTGAACTGGCCGGTTTTCTTCTCGGTCACCTTGACGTTCATGTCCACCTGATCGGGCGACTCTGGCACCGGCGGTGTGTCAATGGTGACTTCCTGGAAGTAATCGAGCTGGTTCAGGCGTTGCTTGGAGCGGTCCACCTTGGACGCGTCATACTGCGCCGATTCCAGCTGACGCAATTCGCGGCGCACCACTTCATCACGGGTCATGGTGTTGCCGGTGATGTTGATGTTGCGCACATAAACCTTGCGGCCCGGATCCACGTAGAACGTGAACGAGACCGTGTGGTTCACCTTGTCGACTTCCGGCACGGCGTTCACGTTGGCGAACGCGTAACCGTCATTGCCCAGCTTGCCGGAAATAACGGTCGTTGCCTTGGTGATCTTGGAGCGGTTGAAAATATCGCCCGGCTTGATGTTGACGATCTTTTCCAGCTCAGCCTGCGACAGGGTGCTCTCGCCGGCAAACTTGATATCGCTGATGGTGTATTGCTGACCTTCAGTCATGTTGATGGTCAGGAAGACGCTTTCCTTGTCTTCACCGATCGCCACCTGGGTGGAGTCAATGTTGAACTCCAGATAGCCGCGATCCATATAGTAGGAACGCAGGGTTTCCAGGTCGGCAGTCATCTTCTGGCGCGAGTACTGGTCATCACGCGTGTACCAGCTGAACCAGCCCGGCGTGGACATGCTCATTTCGTCCAGCAGCTTGCTTTCCTTGAACTCGTGCGCACCCACCAGGTTGACCTGCTGGATGACGGCAGTAGCGCCTTCGGAAATATCAAACTGGACACCGACACGGTTACGCTCAAGGCGGGTGGTCGAGGTCTTGATCTGCAGCGAGTAGCGGCCGCGCGAGTAATACTGCTGCTTCAGTTCCTGCACGGCGGCATCAAGCACGCCCTGGTCAAAAATGCGGCCTTCAGCAAAGTTCTGGCTCTTGAGCGCGGTCTTGATCTGGTCTTTGTCCAGCAACTTGGCGCCGTTGATGTTGATCTGCGCGATGGTCGGACGTTCGTCCACCGTCACGATCAGCACGTCGCCGCTGCGCTCAAGGCGCACATCGTTGAAAAAGCCGGTTGCGTACAGTGCCTTGATGGCCTGCTGCGCCTTATCGTCATCCAGGCTCTCGCCCACCTTGACCGGCAGGTAGTTGAAGACCGTACCGGCGTCAGTGCGCTGCAGGCCCTCTACCCGGATATCCTTCACCACAAAAGCATCGATGGCCCAGACAGGAAGTGCACTGAAAGACAATGCTGCGCCAAGCATCAAGGAAAGCGGTTTTAATTTCATTGTGTCGGATCGGAAACTGGCAGTACTCAGCCAGAGATAAGTCGGAAGAAATCGTTATATAGCGCTAGCGCCATTAACCCGGCAATAAACGCAAGGCCCAACCGCATGCCGAACGCTTGTACCCGCTCAGGGACCGGCCGTCCGGTCACCAGTTCGGCGGTATGATACATCAAATGGCCGCCATCCAGCAGCGGCACGGGAAGCAGGTTCAGAACAGCCAGGGAAAGACTGATCCGCGCCAGATTCTCGATAAAGGGCAACAAGCCCATTTCGGCAGAACGGCCTGCCAGGTCCGCCAGTGTGACCGGACCACCAATCTGCTTGACAGAGACGTGGCCCACAATCATCCGGCCAAACATCTGCAAGATGAATTTGACGGTATCCACCACCTTGGTTGCGGCGGCGCCAATAGCGTCAACCGGACCATACCGCAACTGCATTTGTTGCGCTTTCCAGCGCGCCTCATCCAGCCGGGGCGCCAGCCCCAACTGGCCAATATGCTGACCTTTGACGACGATCTCGTGCGGTGTCACGGTTTTGCTGATGTGTTCGCCATGCCGGTCCAGCACCAGTTGCACTGGCTGGATCGGATAATGCGCCACCGCCTGCTGCAAGGCGCTCCAGCTTTGCAACGGCTTGCCGTTAAGCGACACGATGCGATCGCCCGCCTTGATGTCTGCCTGCGCGGCGGCACTGTCAGGCGCCACCTGCCCGATCACCGTGGTAATCGGCAGCGGCGAGATGCCAAAACGGTCAATCAGATTTGCGTCAATCTCGCCCAGGCTGGTTCTGGCCGGGTCAACCGGCAAGGTGACATCACCCGACTGGCTGTGCACGGCAATGTCAAAGGGTTCGTGCTTGCTGGCTGAATCAATCAGGTTCTCGGCCAGATCGTCCCAGGTATTCACCGGACGATTGCCGATTGCGTCAATGCGATCACCCGCCCGCAGGCCGATCTGCTGCGCCACCGAACCGGCCGTGACGTCGGCAAGGACGGGTTTGAGTGTGGTCACGCCAGAAACAAACAGCACCCAGTAGAACAACAAGGCCAGCAAAAGATTGGCGACCGGGCCAGCCGCAGCGACGGCCATTTTTTTCAGCGGATGCTGCTGGTTGAACGAGCGCGGCAATTCTTCCGGTGTAACCGGCCGCTCACGCTCATCAAGCATGCGGACATAACCCCCCAGGGGCACGGCGGCAAGTTGCCAGGTGGTCTCGCCGCGCTGCCAGGACAGCAGTTTTTTGCCAAACCCGATGGAGAACGTGAGCACCTTGATGCCGCAACGTTTGGCTACCCAATAGTGACCCAGCTCGTGAAAGGTCACCAGGATGCCAATCGTGACAACAAAGGCCAGTATCGAGATCAATACGCTCATGGCGTCAGCTTTGCGCCGCCAGCCAGCGCTGTGCAGTCAAGCGCGCCAGTGCGTCCGCTTGCTGCAGGGCTTCCAGCGAGTCGGCCTTGCAGTCGCCCACGCAGGTGGCCAGCACTTCTTCAATCAGCACCGGAATGCGGGTGTAGCCCAACTGGCGATCAAGGAAAGCGGCAACGGCGATTTCGTTGGCGGCATTGAGCACCGCTGTAGCAGCGCCGCCCGCGCGCAGGGCTTCAAACGCCAGACGCAGACACGGTGTACGTACCAGGTCCGGCGCTTCGAAATCCAGCCGCCCGACGCTGAAGAGATCCAGCGACTTCACGCCGGACTCCACTCGCTGCGGGTAAGACAAACCATAGGCAATGGGCGTGCGCATATCCGGCGTGCCCAACTGGGCCAGCACCGAGCCGTCGGCGTACTCCACCATGGAATGGATGATGCTCTGTGGGTGAACCACCACAGTAATTTCATCGGGCGCGGCATTGAACAGCCAGTGCGCCTCAATGACCTCCAGCCCCTTGTTCATCATGGTGGCGGAGTCGACGGAAATCTTGCGGCCCATGGACCAGTTGGGGTGCTTGACCGCTTCTTCTGGCGTGACATCGACCAGCGTTTCCAGCGCACGGGTACGGAACGGGCCGCCCGAGGCCGTCAACAGGATGCGCTTGACGCCGGCCTGCGCCAGCGTGCCGCGATACGGGTGTTCACGGTGCGCACGCGGCAGCACCTGAAAGATCGCATTGTGTTCACTGTCGATGGGCAGCAGCTCGGCGCCACTGGCGTTGACGGCATCCATGAACAGTTTGCCGGCCAGCACCAGCGTTTCTTTGTTGGCCAGCAGTACGCGCTTGGCGGCACGGGCGGCGGCCAGTGTCGGACGCATGCCGGCTGCGCCGACAATCGCCGCCATGACCATGGTGACTTCCGGCGCCGTCGCAACTTGCTCCAGCGCAGCTTCACCACACAAAACCTCAGTCTGGCAGCCGGCTTGTTTGAGCAGGCCGCGCAGATCTTCCGCAGCCTGATCATCCAGCACCACGGCATAACGCGGTGCATGCTGACGGCATTGCTCTGCCAGTTTTTCCAGCTGGGTTGCGCCGGTCAGCGCATAGACGCGGAACTGATCGGCGTGACGGGCGACCACATCAAGGGTACTGACCCCGATGCTGCCGGTAGAGCCCAGCACGGTCAGCGTTTGGATTGCGCTCATGGTTACTGCCCGAAATTCGTTTTATCGATATGGATTGGCAAGGCGGCGCTAAACGCTCACGCCTGCATCAGCCACGGCCAGGCAAGCGCGGCCACCGGCAACAGGGCGATCAGGCTGTCCACGCGGTCAAGCACGCCACCGTGCCCCGGCAGCAACTGGCTACTGTCCTTGATGCCCGCCTGACGCTTGAACAGGGACTCCATCAAATCACCCACAATGGACACAGCGGTCAGGCACCAACCGGCCAGCAGCATTTTCCACCAGGAAATGCCGACGACATGCCCCATGACCACTACATAAATGCCGACTGCGACCAGCGCGCCTGCCACGCCTTCCCAGGTTTTACCCGGGCTGATGGCCGGTGCCAGCTTGTGCTTGCCAAATGCCTTGCCAGAAAAATACGCCGCGGTATCGGCCACCCAAGCCACGACCATTACGGCCAGCAGACCGGTTGCATCAGCCTGCGCCCGCAGCGCCGCCAGCGCAATACCTGCGGCGACGAGTAACAGAATACCAGGCAAGGTGCCTTTGAGCGCAGTGCGCTGCAAAGGCCAGCGAAAGCGCAACCATAAGGGTGCAATCACAACCCAGAAAACGGCCGCAACCGCCAGGATCGGCAGCACCCAGGGCTGATGAAATACAAAAAACTCACCCGGCGCCAGCGCCACCACCAGTGCGCCAACAATCACACCCAGCCCGATGCGGCCAAAGCGCGGCAGATTGCACAAACCACCCCATTCCCACGCGCCCAGCGCGGTGACCACGGCGGCAAATATCACCCAGCCGGAATGAGGCAGCAAATAAAGCGCGCACAGAACCAGCGGTATCAATACCAGTGCAGTCAGAACTCGGGTAATCAACATTTCAGGAGGCCGCGCTTTGAGGATGCAGTTGTTCGCTGATGCGGCCGAACCGGCGTTCGCGCCCCTGATACCAGGCCACAGCCTCGGCCATCGCGTTGTAGTCGAAGTCTGGCCAGAGCATGTCAGTGAAATAGAGTTCGGCGTAGGCCAGTTGCCACAGCAGGAAGTTACTGATGCGGCGCTCGCCGCCAGTGCGGATAAAGAGGTCAGGCTCAGGCGCGTAGGCCATGGCAAAGTACGGCGTCAGGTCAGATTCTTCAATCCGCTGCCCTACAAGCTCCGGCCGGTCTTTGAGCATGCGCTCGGTAGCTTGCAGGATATCCCAGCGACCACCGTAATCAGCGGCGATGGAGAGCGTCACACCGGTGTTGTCTGCCGTGCGCGCTTCTGCCGATTCAATCCACTGCACCAGTTCCGGCGCAAAGTGGCTGCGGTCGCCCACAATCTTCAGGCGGATGCCGTTCTCGTGCATGCGGTCCACCTCAGACTGCAACACCTTGAGAAACAGCCCCATCAGGAAAGAGACTTCATCGGCCGGGCGGCGCCAGTTCTCGCTGCTGAAAGCAAACACCGTCAGATATTTGACGCCCAGCTTGTCGCACGCCTTGACGGTGGCGCGCAGTGCGTCCACGCCCTTTTTGTGTCCGAAAACACGCGGCATCAGGCGCTGTTTGGCCCAGCGCCCGTTGCCATCCATGATGATTGCAACGTGACAGGGAATGCCGGACGACTCGTCCGGCGTATCCAGCGTGGAACTACGAAAAATACTCACCCGTCACCTCTACGAAGACTTTCGACAACCGTCACGGCTACTGCAGACTTTAAACAGTCAGCAGTTCCTTCTCTTTTTCTGCCAGAACCTTGTCGATTTCGGCGATGTACTTGTCGGTCAGCTTCTGCACTTCGTCCTGGCCACGACGATCTTCGTCTTCAGAGATTTCCTTGTCTTTCAACAGGTTCTTCAGATCGTTGTTGGCGTCACGGCGGATATTGCGGGTAGATACGCGCGCGCCTTCGGCTTCGGTACGCACAACCTTGATCAGGTCTTTGCGGCGCTCTTCAGTCAGCATGGGCATCGGCACGCGAATCTGGTCACCATTGGTGGCCGGGTTCAGGCCCAGGTCGGAATCACGAATGGCCTTTTCGACCTTGCCAACCATGTTCTTTTCGTACGGCTGAACGGTAATGGTACGGGCGTCAGACAGCGACACATTGGCCACCTGGTTCACCGGCACCGGCGAGCCATAGTAATCCACCTGGATGTGATCCAGCAGGCCGGTGTGAGCACGGCCGGTACGCACCTTCAAGAGGTCGGTTTTCAGCGCCTCAAGGGTTTTCTGCATCCGGGTTTCGGTATCTTTTTTTATGTCTGCAATCATGATTTCAACCTCATCAAGAGTGACGAAGACTATCCGGAGTGGATACGGTCAGTCACTCCAAATCAAAAACCGGCCGCGTGAACACCGCAGCCGGCGAAAAAACACTGGGCCGTGCCCCGAAGTAACTTAGCAGTGTACCAGCGTACCTTCATCTTCCCCAAGTACCACGCGCTTGAGCGCGCCAGCCTTGAAGATGCTGAACACGCTGATGTTCATCTTCTGGTCACGACAGAGGGCAAATGCTGTGGCGTCCATCACCTTCAGATTGCGGGTAATGGCTTCGTCGAAGGTGACGGTGTGATAGCGCACCGCGTCCGGGTTCTTCTTCGGATCATCAGTGTAAACGCCATCCACCTTGGTGGCCTTGAGCACGATGTCAGCGCCGACTTCCATGCCGCGCAGGGCGGCAGCGGTGTCGGTGGTGAAGAACGGGTTACCGGTACCGGCACCGAAGATCACGACCTTGTTTTCTTCCAGGTAGCGGATGGCCTTGCCGCGAATGTACGGCTCGGCAACCTGCTGGATGGTCAGGGCGGACTGCACGCGGCTGACAATGCCGGCGTGGCGCATGGCATCTTGCAGGGCCAGTGCGTTCATCACCGTGGCCAGCATGCCCATGTAATCGGCCGTGGCGCGGTCCATGCCGGCGGCGGCCGGGGCTACGCCGCGGAAAATATTACCGCCACCGATCACGATGGCCACCTGCACACCCAGATCAACCACAGCCTTGATTTCCTGGACAATGCGCTCGATGGTGACACGGTTGATGCCGTAGCTGTCCTCACCCATCAGGGCCTCACCAGACAGTTTCACCAGGATGCGTTTGTATTTGGTATCGGGGCTCATTCGGGTTCCTTTTGTGAGGTATCTTGAGGATGGTGACGGGCCGGCTCTTGGCCAGCCGAAGTATGCACTTTGCAATGTTTTCAAAACATGGCGAAGCACACACCGGGCGAACAAACGCCGCGCGTCGCCGCGCGGCGTTGTTGTTTGATACTACCGACAAGCATGGACGCCGCCGGTTCCGCCCGCCTGACCTTCGTCTGAGCCTTTATAGCACAGCGAACGGCAAGCGGACGTGCTACGGGAATCAGACCTTGGCAGCGGCAGCCACTTCAGCGGCGTAATCCACAACCTTCTTCTCGATCCCTTCGCCAACCACGAACATGGTGAAGGCGTCGACCTTGGCGCTGTTCTCGGCCAGCAGTTTTTCAACGGTCTGGTCCGGGTTCTTCACGAACGGCTGGCCCAGCAGGGTCACTTCAGCCAGGTACTTGGTCACGCGGCCTTCAACCATCTTGGCAACGATATCAGCCGGCTTGCCCGATTCTGCGGCTTGCGCGGTGTAGATCTTGCGCTCGGATTCCAGCAGTTCTGCCGGAACCTGGTCTTTGGACACACACACCGGCTTGGAAGCGGCGATGTGCATGGCGATATCCTTGCCCAGTTGCTCGTCGCCACCTTGCAGGGCAACCAGCACGCCGATCTTGGAGCCGTGCAGGTAAGCAGCCAGTTGACCGGTGGTTTCGTAACGCACAGCGCGACGCAGGGTGATGTTTTCTGCCAGCTTGGAGATCACAGCCTTGCGGTGTTCTTCAACGGTAGCGCCATCAACAGTCACGTTAGCCAGGGCTTCAACGTCGGTCACGTTCGATTCAGCAACAGCCTTCACAGCCAGTGCAGCAAACGCCAGGAAGTTGGCATCCTTGCCCACGAAGTCGGTTTCGCAGTTCACTTCGATCAGCGCGCCGTGCTTCTTGTCGGCGGAGATGAATGCAGCCACGGTGCCTTCAGCAGCGGTACGGCCAGCCAGCTTGGAAGCCTTGTTGCCGGACTTGATACGCAGCGCTTCTTCAGCAGCCTTGATATCACCGTTCGCTTCAACCAGTGCCTTCTTGCACTCCATCATGCCCATGCCGGTCAGTTCGCGCAGTTCGCCGACCAATTTTGCGGTAATTTCCGCCATAGTGATTCTCCTGAAATTCGATTGTGACTGGATACTTGCGAAAAAGGGGCGCAACGCCCCTTTTTCATGCAGATTCTAGCGAGCTGAAATTACGCTTGCGCTTCAGCAGCAGCTTCCACAACTTCCTGCACAGCCTGGTTACGGCCTTCCAGCACGGCATCAGCCACGCCACGAGCGTACAGGCGGATAGCACGGGAGGAGTCGTCGTTACCCGGGATGATGTAGTCGATGCCTTCCGGATTGTTGTTGGTATCAACAACGCCGATCACCGGAATGCCCAGCTTCTGGGCTTCAACGATGGCACCCTTCTGGTAGCCAGTGTCGATCACGAAGATCGCGTCCGGCAGACCCTTCATATCCTTGATACCGCCCAGCGAGCGCTCGAGCTTTTCAACTTCGCGCTTGATGTCCAGCAGTTCTTTCTTGCCGTAGCCGTTGTTGTCATCAGCCAGAATAGCGGTCAGGTCTTCCAGACGCTTGATGGACTGCTTGACGGTCTTGAAGTTCGTCAGCATACCGCCCAACCAGCGGTGATCAACGAACGGCATGCCAGCGCGCTGGGCTTCTTCAGCCAGGATTTCGCGCGCTTGACGCTTGGTACCAACAAACAGGACAGTACCCTTGTTAGCCGACAGACGACGCACGTACTTCAGTGCCTCTTCGAACAGCGGCAGGGTCTTTTCCAGGTTGATGATGTGAATCTTGTTGCGTGCACCGAAAATGTACTGGCCCATCTTGGGGTGCCAGTAACGGGTTTGGTGACCAAAGTGGACGCCCGCTTCGAGCATCTGACGCATGCTGATAGACATAAAACTGAACTCCGATAAGGGTTATGGCCTACCGTCCGCGTTGCACGCCAGGGTCAGATAAATGGTTGACCCCTTGTGGCGCACCCTTAATGGCGGACCGGGAAGATTTCCGCGAAATGCGAAAGCGCAAGATTATAACCTGATTGTGACAACCGGCTCAAGCCACCCTGCGCGACTAAATTGCAGGGCGCCTTCAATGAGCGGCAACCCGCTCACATCCACTGGCCGCAACGACCTCGCACACACTGCGCAAACGCACGCGAGCGTCCTCTGCCAGCGCCTGATCTGCCATGGCCCCGGCAAGATCAAGCTGCAAGGCAAAGTCATCAGCCAGCCAGAGCGGGTTGGCCAGCGTCCGGTCCATGACAATTCCCTGCTGCAGCGCCTGCCAGCCAGCTGCCGGCTGCCCCTGCTGCAAGCGGATTTGTGCCACCAGGCGCAAAGCATGGGCGCGCTCTACCATGGGTACGCCCTCGCCCCGGGCCAGCACGCCATTCGCCAACCCCAGTGCGCCAGCGGCATCACCCTGTTGCAGGTGAATGCGCGCGTCCAGGTTATCCAGTTGCGGGGCGATGGCACAATCGGCACTGCAGACTGAACGGGCATGGGCCAGCGCAGCATCGGCCATCTGGGTATCCGGCATGGCCAGCAAGGCCAGTTGATACCCGGCCTGGGCGCGTTGCACTGGCCTGAACAAGGTTGAATCCATCGGTGCCAGCGTTTTTACCGCATTGGCTGGCTGGTGCATTTTTACCTGGGCATAGGCCAGACCCAGCCGCGCTTCGCCCTGCCCGCCCCAGTCATCCATGGCCTGAAACAAACTCAACGCGGCTTGCCATTGCACGGCGGCATCGTCCCAGCGTTGCTGCTGGCTGGCGCGATTGGCGTTCACCATGGCGCCGCGTGCCTGCGTTGCCAGCACTGATGCCGGCGTCTGCGGCGCGGGCGTGGTACTGCATGCGGCCAGCAGACCCAACAGCGCAGCGCCCGCCACCAGTCCACTCAAGAGATGGCGCATGACTTATTCCCCCCGGCTTTCCGGCACCGGCGCCGAGGCATCGGGCACGCTCACCCAGTTGCGGAACGGCCAGCTGCGCTGCGCGCCGCTCACCAGTTCATTACTGCCCTGCACCAGGTCGCCGGTATTGCGCACAATGGACGGCAATTGCGGTGCCACACCATCCACTGCCTTGCGGGCGGTGCTGGCCAGGGCTGCGGCTTCACTGGCCGTGCGGTTGGTGTTGTCCAGAATGGCCGGCAGATGTGCCGCGACTTCAGACGCCGCCCGGTCCGCCTGCGCCAGCACCTGATCGGCGCGGCGCGCAGCCTGCGTGGCTTGATCCAGCGTGGCAGGCAGGTCTTTGGCGGCAACTTGATCCAGATGCTGCAACACCTGATCCAGCGTTTTGCGGGTTTCGCGCAGCTCGGCGCTGAACTGGTTCAGGTTGGCAACGGTGGCGCGCACATCACCCTTGGGATCGTTCAGGTATTCCAGCGTGTCGTGAATGGAGTCGATGACCGGTATGGTGCGCTGACGCAAGTCAGCTGCGATTTCAGACAGGCCCATGGCGGGCGCAAACACCAGCTTGCCGCCCTCCTGAATGGGCGGCGCCGTGGCAGTACCCCCCGCGATTTCAATATAGTGATCGCCCAGAAAGCCATCTTGCTGCAGCAACGCGACCGAATCGGGCTTGACCCACTTCAGATAGCGGTTCTCTACCAGCAACTCGACATCGACCTTGGCCTGATCATTGAGCGCCACCCGGTCCACCACGCCGATCTTGAAGCCGGAAAACCGCACCTGCATGCCAGTGCTCATGCTGTTGCCGCTTTCCGCCACAAAAGACAGCCGGGTCTTGGGCGTGAAATAACCCTGACGGATGGCCAGCAGCACCACCAGCGCTACAAAACACAAAAAACCGGCAGCGATAAAAACACCCACGCGCCAGCCCAGCCATTGAAAGCGGGCGTCGGTGTCTTTGAGGTATTTAATGGGCATCAATGTGTCCAGCAATCAAACATGCGGTTCATGCCAACCGTTACTGGCTGGCTGTTTTACGTTCTACTTATATATATCTGCAGTTACTGCAGTTATATCTGCAGCCGCCCGGGTTAATGCGCCCCGGACTGCGGCATGGGAATGATCTCTTGCAACTGCGCTGACAACGCAGGCGCCCCTACGCCGATCACCACCAAAGGCACCGATTCTGCCAGACCGGCAAACACGTCCTTGCACGCCGTGGGCGCGGCGTGGTTAATCCAGTCATACCAGTCCTGATCCGCCAGCAGGAACTGCGCTTCCTGCACATAGGCACGGACCAGCACCAGTTGCCGCTTGCGCTCCCTGTCCAGCCCGGCCGGCAAGGCGGCAGCCAGGCGGGCCAGCGCCTCGCCAGCCAGACCCAGTCGCCCGGTGACCTCAACAAACCGCGCCTCCAGCTGCGCCATGGATTGCGAGCGGTGATACCACACGGGCAGGATCATGTTCTCCCACACGCGTAGATTGCTCAGCAAACCGCCCGCGCCTTCCAGCGCGCCCACGGCGCCTGGGGCAATTTGATTGAGCCATTCAGCGCATGCGTCAAAGCGCTGCTGCATTTGTTGCTCATGCCCGCAGACCAGCCAGTAACCCTGGCCGGGCTCCAGCGCCTGTTCAATGCCATCGGCCAGTTTCAGGACAGCCATAAGGACCACATGAAATCGAGCACAAAGATGGCACTCAGGCCGCGCACCACCGCGCGGGACGATGCCTTGGGAATATCCGTGACATACGGGCCGACCCGCAAGCCGACGTGACACGCCAGCAAGCTGGTGCCCACGCCAAACAGCGCCGCCTTGGCCATGCAGGTCAGCACCTGTTCCAGCGACAGCATGCGATCAAACTCCAGCACCTGGTAGGCTACCTCGGCACCGGCACCCAGCAAGGCACCGCCCAGTTGCGCGGCCACCGCCAGATAAAAAGACAGGCCGATGCAGGCGATAGTCATACCCAGGACGCGCGGCATGATCAGATACGCCCCCAGCGGAATACCCATACGATAGAGCGAGCGGATTTCACCATGCACCTGCATGGTCGCCAGTTCACTGGCCACCGCCGAAGAAGAGCGCGCCACCAGAATGATGGCAGCCAGCAAGGGGCTGATTTCCTTGAAGCCCAAAGAGGCCAGCAAACGCAAGGCGGCCTCCTGACTCTGGCCGTACTGGCCGTGCAGCATAGCCACGACTATACCGCCCAGGGCAAACCCCACCAGCAACACCAGAAGTGCGGCCTCGTTACCGGTAAAGTAAATCTGCTTGAGCAATACCCGGCGTGCCGGCGCATGGCGCAGGCCAGACAAAGGATCAAGCAAGGGCGAAAACAGGCGGCGCAGCATGCGACAAAGACAAGCCTCAGGAAAGACAGCGGACACTATAACGTGCCTTTGCCGCTTGTCACAAAGCGCAATGAATGGACTGCTCTGGAAAAGCCCGCAGTCAGCCCCAAGCTGATTTTTATTGCTGACAGGCTGACCGGGCAGCACCGGGTTTGCGACAAGCCAATCGCGATCATAGTCATTTTCGATTAGATCGCCCTTGGCCAATGAATTAGACTAACGGCCAAGATTGCAGCCTATTTACACAGGAAAAAGCCAATGTCCACAAAGCACTCCAATCTGCTGATTCTGGGTTCCGGCCCGGCCGGCTACACCGCCGCCGTTTACGCCGCCCGCGCCAACCTCAAGCCCGTACTGATCACCGGTCTGGCTCAGGGTGGTCAGCTCACCACCACCACCGAAGTGGACAACTGGCCTGCCGACGCCGACGGCGTGCAGGGCCCGGAACTGATGGTGCGCTTTCAAAAGCATGCAGAGCGCTTTGGCACCGAAATCCTGTTTGACCATATTCACACCACGTACCTGAACGAAAAGCCGATCCGCCTTGTGGGTGATTCTGGCGAGTACACGTGTGACGCGCTGATCGTGGCGACCGGTGCCTCGGCCCAGTACATTGGCCTGCCCAGCGAAGAAGCCTTTGCCGGCAAGGGCGTTTCGGCTTGCGCCACATGTGACGGTTTCTTCTACCGTGGCCAGCGCGTCGCCGTGGTTGGCGGCGGCAACACCGCTGTGGAAGAAGCGCTGTACCTGGCAAACATTGCTGCACACGTGACGCTGATTCACCGTCGCGACACCTTCCGCGCCGAGAAGATTCTGGTTGATCACCTGATGGCCAAGGTGGCCGAAGGCAAGATCTCGCTGGAACTGCATCAGACCCTGGACGAAGTGCTGGGCGATAATTCCGGTGTCACCGGCGTGCGCCTGAAGTCCAGCCAGAACGGCCAGACAAAGGAACTTGAACTGGCGGGCGTGTTCATCGCCATCGGCCACAAGCCGAACACCGACATCTTCAAGGGCCAGCTGGACATGGACAGCACCGGCTACCTGATCACCAAGGGCGGCCGTGATGGCAACGCCACCGCCACCAGCGTGCCGGGCGTGTTTGCTGCCGGTGACGTACAAGATCACATCTACCGCCAGGCCGTGACCTCCGCTGCCAGCGGTTGCCAGGCCGCACTGGACGCAGACCGTTACCTGGAAACCCTGCGTTAAGCCTGGGTGCCCCGATAAAAAGCCGCATCGCTTGATGCGGCTTTTTTATTTGCCTGCCCAACCTGCACCCGCCGATACACTTGATGACGGATGGCCGCGCCCGGCCTGGCCATGGTATGTTGAATGCATCCCAGTCCCGTTTTTCCCACCATGAGTTCCGACCCGAAACAGCGCCTCAAAGAAATCAGAAAGACGCTGAAACAGCAGGCCGCGGACGCGCCCCGACCCATACCGGTCAAGCCGCCGGAACCGACTGATCACGAACTCTTTGTCGCCGCCACCAAAGGCACGGTGCCACTCTACCGCCCGGTACAGGTAGAACACCCACGCCCCAGACCCAGCCCGTGGCCACGCCAGCGCGAAAAAGACGAAGCCGCGGTCATGGCCGAAGCCATGAGCGACCTGTGGCCATGGGATGAACTGGAAAGCGGCGAAGAATTATTGTTTATCCGCCCCGGACTAAAACTGGAAACACTGCGCAAATTGCGGCGCGGCGAGTGGGTGGTGCAGGCACAACTGGACCTGCACGGACATACCTCTGATACCGCCCGGCTGGCGGTGGCGGAGTTTCTGTTGCAATGTCGCCGCACCAACAAGCGCTGTGTGCGTATTATTCACGGCAAGGGTCTGGGTTCAAAAAACCGCGAACCCGTACTCAAGCTCAAGCTGAAAAACTGGCTGGCACAGCGCGACGAAGTGCTCGGCTTCAGCCAGGCAAGACCAGTCGATGGCGGCGCTGGCGCGGTGCTGGTCCTGCTCAAGGGCTGGCGCGAGAAGTAAGTCCAGGTCACTTTTAAAAGTCTGTAACAGGCCACTTAAGCTTGCCCTAAGCCCTGCGCGCGGTCATTCAGGTACAATGCCGCGTTTTCATAATAGCGTGGTCCGATGAACGCCTTCTTTTCCCGCCCGGGATGCCGGGTACTGATCGTCGTGCTGTTTGCGGTTTTGTGGTTCGGCACGCTGGGCTACCGCAAAGTCATTACGCCGGATGAAGGACGTTATGCCGAGATCGGCCGCGAGATGGCGGTCTCTGGCGACTGGGTCACGCCCCGCCTCAATGGCATCAAGTATTTTGAGAAACCGGCGCTGCAATACTGGGCGACCGCAGCCAGCTTCAAGGTACTGGGCGAGTCTGAATTTGCCGCCCGCCTCTGGCCCGGCCTGACCGGCTTTCTGGGCGTATTGTTCGCATTCTTTGTATCGCGCCGGTTCTGGGGCGATCGCGTTGCCTGGTTGACGGGCAGCATCCTGGCGACCAGCGTGTGGTGGATGGCCAACGGCCACTTCCTGACGCTGGATATGGGCGTCAGCTTCTTCATGTCCGCCGGCATGGGCGCCTTCATGCTGGCCCAGCGCCAGGGCGCGACAGAGGACGAAAACCGCAACTGGATGGTCGCCTGCTGGGCGGCCATGGGTCTGGCGATTTTGTCCAAGGGCCTGATCGGCATTGTGCTGCCCGGTGCGGTGCTGGTGCTCTACTCGTTGATCCAGCGCGATGCCCGTTTGTGGCTGCGTCTGCATATCGGCAAGGGTTTGCTGGTGATGCTGGCCGTGACCGTGCCCTGGTTCTGGTTTGTATCGCGCGCCAATCCTGAGTTCTTGTGGTTCTTCTTTGTGCATGAGCACTTCCAGCGCTTTACCACGACTGAACACAATCGCCTTGGCCCGATCTGGTATTTCATCCCCATTCTGATCGCCGGCATGTTGCCGTGGACTTCCCTGCTGCCGCAGGCCCTGAAACTGGGCTGGCAAAAGGTTGAAGACCAGCGTTTTCAGGCCAATCGTTTCCTGTTGATCTGGGCGGTGTTCATTTTCGCCTTTTTCTCCAAGTCCGATTCCAAACTGCCCTCTTACATTTTGCCGATCTTCCCGGCGCTGGCCATGCTGGCCGCGCAGGTGCTAGACAAGGTCTCTGCCCGCGCGCTGCGCTGGCATCTGGGCTGGGTGGCGGTGCTGGGTGTAGCGCTGGTCATCGGCGCGCATTTCTTTGGGCAAACCGGCAGTGAACGCACGCCGCAGGCGATCAATCTCACCTATTCGTACTGGCTGATCGCCACCGGTATCGTGTTGCTCGCCACCGGCGTGGTGACCTGGATTCTGGCCAGCCGCAACAATAAATGCGCGGCCATTGCGGCGACGGTGATCGGCAGCGCCATCGGTTTCCAGATTCCAATGCTGGGGCATGAATCGTTCGCGGTGACCAACTCGAGCTATTACCTCGTCGAGGCCATGAAGCCGCACATCACCCCGAGCACCACACTGTACGCTGTTGAGTATTACGATCAGAGCCTGCCGTTTTATCTGAAGCGCACGCTGCAGTTTGTCGATTACGTCGATGAATTCGAAACCGGCCAGAAAGCCGAACCGGACAAGCTTATCCACATGGACGAGTTCGCCCGGCGCTGGCAGACCGACCAGGCGCCCATCGCCGTGGTGACCCGCACCACCTATGAGAAACTGCAGAAACTGAATCTGCCCATGACCATCATTACCAGCGACCCGCGTCGCCTTGTGATTACCCGACCATGAAAGCACTTGAATTCGTATTGATCCTGATTGGCGTGTTGCTCAATGCCGGCGCCCAGCTTGCGCTCAAAGCCGGCGTGCGCGGCATTGGCCATTTCGAGTTTTCTGCCGCCAACGCCGTGCCCATTGGCTGGCAACTGGCCACCAACCCGTACATCATTACGGGTTTGTCCTGCTACGTAATCAGCGTGGTGGTCTGGATCATGGCGCTGTCGCGCGTTGAAGTCAGCGTGGCCTATCCGATGCTGTCGATCGGCTATGTTGTCAACGCCGTGCTCGCCTGGCAGTTATTTGGTGAGGCCCTGACCACCCAGCGCGTGGCAGGCATTGGCATCATCATTGTTGGCGTTTTCCTGATTGCCCGGAGTTAAGACTTTCCCATGACCGATTTTCTGCCGTTCACCCGCCCTTCCATCGACGAAGAAACCATTGCTGACGTCGCCAATGTATTGCGCAGCGGCTGGATCACCAGCGGCCCCAAGGTACAAGCGCTGGAAGCCGGTTTGTCGGCCTACTTCGGTGGCCGTCCGGTCCGCGTGGTCAACTCGGCCACGGGCGCGATGGAAATCGCCCTGCGGCTGATGAAGATTGGCGCGGGCGATGAAGTCATCACCACCCCGATGACCTGGGTTGCCACCACCAACATCATCATCAATGCCGGCGCCATGCCGGTACTGGTGGACGTAGACCCGCGTACGCGCAATATCGATCTGGACAAGGTCGAAGCCGCCATTACCCCGCGCACCAAGGCCATTTTGCCGGTGGATCTGGCCGGCTTGCCGGTAGATCGTGATCGCCTCTACGAGATCGCCAGAAAGCACAATCTGCGCGTACTGGAAGACGCAGCGCAGTCGCAAGGCGCCACCTGGGGTGGTCGCCGCGTCGGCAGCTTTGGCGATCTGTGCTCGATCTCGTTCCACCCGAACAAGAACATGACCACCACCGAAGGCGGTGCGCTGGTCCTGAACAATGAAGAAGAAGCCCGCGAGTTCGTGAAGTGGCGCCTGCAAGGCGTGACACGTTTCCCGGACGGCACCATGGATTGCGACCTGCCTGGCGGCAAGTACAACCTGACTGATGTCTCTGCCGCAGTGGGCCTGGGTCAACTGAAAAGACTGGACGAATTCAACGCCCGCCGGGCCGAACTGGCCAGGCGCTACTTCCAGTTGATCGACCCGGAACTGGGCCTGGAACTGCCGCCGCAATCGGACGACAGCAACTGGCACATGTTCCAGCCGCTGCTGCCGCTCAAGCGCATGAGCATCAGCCGTGCCGAGTTCATTGACCGCATGAAAGAAGAAGGCGTGGGCGTGGGCATTCACTACCCGGCGCTGCACCTGTTTACGCTGTACCGCGAGCGCGGCTACAAAGAAGGCATGTACCCGCACGCTGAGCATATCGGCGCCACGACGGTCAGCCTGCCGCTGTTCCCGGCCATGAAAGACGAAGACGTGGATCGCGTCTGCGCGGCCCTGAGCAAAGTGCTCAAGCCGGTTCTGAAAAGCTGAACGGTGCGCCTGGCGGCGCAGATGACAGTCTGGCCATGCAATCCGGCCATGGCTGGAACATAACAACAATACAACCAACCGGAATCAGGCCGGCCGGCGCCAGGCGCCCCGGCCTCTTTCACCTACACAACGATAGCCAACACCTTATGAGCCAACCTGAAGTTACGGTCGTTATCCCTGTCTACAACGAAGAAGCGGGCCTGCAGGCCCTGTTCGACCGGCTCTACCCGGCGCTTGATGCGCTGGGCAAAAGTTATGAAATCCTGTTTGTGAACGATGGCAGCCGCGATCGTTCTGCCGGCATGCTGGCCGCCCAGTTTGAAAAGCGCCCGGATGTCACCCGCGTGATTTTGCTGAACGGCAACTTCGGCCAGCATCGCGCCATTCTGGCCGGTTTTGAAAACGCCAATGGCCTGCGCATTGTCACCATGGATGCCGACCTGCAAAACCCGCCGGAAGACGTGGGCACGCTGCTGGCAGAAATGGACAAGGGTCACGACTACGTGGGTTCCATTCGCCGTCAGCGCAATGACTCCATGTGGCGTCACGTCGCCAGCCGCGCCATGAATCACCTGCGTGAAAAACTCACCAAAATCAAGATGACCGATCAGGGCTGCATGCTGCGCGCTTATGATCGCCGCATCATCGACCTGATCAACCAGTGCGCCGAAATGCACACCTTTATTCCGGCGCTGGCGTATTCGTTCTCGCAAAACCCGACCGAGGTCATTGTCGGCCACGAAGAACGCCACGCCGGTGAATCCAAGTATTCGCTCTACAGCCTGATCCGTCTGAACTTTGACCTGATGACGGGTTTCTCGATTGTGCCGCTGCAGGCGTTCTCCATGCTGGGCATGGTGATTTCCTTCTTCTCGGCTTTGCTGGTGCTGGTGCTGATCGCCCGCCGTATTTTTGTCGGCCCGGAAGTCGGCGGTCTGTTTACCCTGTTCGCCATCGCCTTCTTCCTGATCGGGATTACGCTGTTCGGTATCGGTATTCTGGGTGAGTACATTGGCCGGATTTACCATGAAGTCCGCCAGCGTCCGCGCTACCTGATCAGCGCCATTCTGGAAAAGAAGGACCAGGAATGAGTCGCGCCGTCGTTTTTGCCTATCACAATGTGGGTGTCCGCTGCCTGAAGACCCTGCTGGCGCGCGGTGTGGATGTCGCGCTGGTGGTCACGCATGAAGACAACCCCAACGAGAACATCTGGTTCGGCTCGGTTGCCCAGGTCTGCCGTGAGTACGATATCCCGTACATCACCCCGGATGACCCGAACACGCCGGAAGTCGAACAACAGGTTGCCGCGCTCAATGCCGACTTCCTGTTCAGTTTCTACTACCGCAACATGCTCAAGGCCCCGCTGCTGGAGTCCGTCAAGCGCGGCGCTTTCAATATGCACGGCTCGCTGCTGCCCAAGTACCGTGGCCGCGTGCCGGTAAACTGGGCGATCATCAAGGGCGAAACCGAAGCCGGCGCCACCTTGCATGTGATGAACGTCAAGCCGGACAACGGCCCGCTGGTGGCCCAGCAAGCTGTGCCCATCCTGCCGGACGACACCGCCGAAGAAGTCTTTGTTAAAGTCACCGTGGTCGCAGAACAGTGTCTGTACGACGTCTTGCCCAGCCTGCTTGATGGTACGGCGGTCTTCAAGCCGCAAGACCTCAGTCAGGGCGCCTACTTTGGTGGCCGCAAGGCGGAAGACGGCCGGATCGACTGGCAACAGTCGGCAACGCAGGTACATAATCTGGTCCGCGCCGTCACCCGGCCCTATCCGGGCGCGTTTACCGATACTCCGCACGGCCGCCTGATTCTCTGGCGCACCCGTGTGGCTGCTGCCAGCGGCTCGCAAGGCCCGCTGGCCCTGTTTGCGGCAGACGGCAAACTGTTTGCACGCGCTGCCGATGGCAGTGTGTTGCGTGTGCTGGATGCTGAACTCGCAGGCCAGACACTGACTGTAGATACCCTGGCCAGTTTGCCTGGCCAGATGCTGCAACTGGTTTGAAGCGCATTGCGCTGAGCGGCCGGCACCCGATTGCCGGCCCCGATTTTCAATTTGTTGGTTACACCTGAGAAGGACAAAGAAGATGAAAAAAGTGCTGATTCTGGGCGTGAACGGTTTTATCGGCCACCACCTGACCAAGCGCATTCTGGAAACTACCGACTGGGAAGTGTTCGGTATGGACATGTTCACTGACAAGATCAGTGAATTCCTGGATCACAAGCGCTTCCACTTCTTTGAAGGTGATATCACCATCAACAAGGAATGGATCGAATACCACGTGAAGAAGTGTGACGTGGTGCTGCCGCTGGTGGCCATCGCCACGCCGTCCACTTACGTGAACAACCCGCTGCGCGTGTTCGAACTGGACTTTGAAGCCAACCTGCCGATCGTGCGTCAGGCCCTGCAATACAAGAAGCACCTGGTGTTCCCGTCGACTTCTGAAGTCTACGGCATGTGCCATGACGACGAATTCGATCCGGAAAACTCTGAACTGATCTGCGGCCCGATCAACAAGCCGCGCTGGATCTACTCCTGCTCCAAGCAGCTGATGGACCGCGTGATCCACGCCTATGGCATGGAACAAGGCCTGAACTACACGCTGTTCCGTCCGTTCAACTGGATCGGCGCTGGTCTGGACAACATCCACACCCCGAAGGAAGGCTCCAGCCGCGTGATTACCCAGTTCCTGGGTCACATCGCCCGTGGCGAGACCATCAAGCTGGTGGATGGCGGTCATCAAAAGCGTGCCTTCACGTACATCGATGACGGTATCGATGCACTGATGAAGATCATCGAGAACAAGGATGGCAAGGCATCGGGCCAGATCTACAACATCGGCAACCCGGTCAACAACTACTCCATCCGCGATCTGGCCTCCATGATGATCGACCTGGCCAAGCAATACCCGGAATACGCCGATGGCGTAGCCAAGGTGCAAGTGGTTGAAACCACTTCCGGCGAGTACTACGGCAAGGGTTACCAGGACGTGCAAAACCGCGTGCCGAAGATCGATAACACCAAGACCGATCTGAACTGGGCCCCCAAGACCAGCATGGCCGACGCACTCAAGGGTATCTTTGATGCGTACAAGAACCAGGTGGGTGCTGCCCGCGAACTGGTCGACTGATCAGGCGCTTGTGGCAAGGCAATAAAAAACGGGAGGCTCGCCTCCCGTTTTTTATTGGCCGGGATCATCGGGTGATTGATCCGGTTACTTTGCCGGCGCCTTGCCCGGCAACGGCTCAGAAGCGGGCCAGAGCGTGCGTACATCCTGCGCCAGGTGATACAGCATATAGCGCTCCGTGTCGTCGCCCGGGCGATTGCTGACCGCCACAGGCTGGACGCCATTGACCAGGGCCGGCATCTGGCCCCTCCGGCTTTGCACCAGCAGCCAGTGGCAGGACCAGGCATCCGGCATGGTTTCAAGGCGACGGGTGCGCACGCCATCGTAGTAATCCAGCAGCGCGCGTTGCGGCTCGCCCAACCAGACACTGGCGATGCATTCGTTCTCGGCAACGGGTTTGTCCAGCGCAGGCTTGAGCGCGACGAACACTTCCCGATACCGCATGCCAAAGTCCAGCGCCGGCAGCCACAAGGTGGCAATGGCGCCCCAGGTCAGCGTAATCAGCAGCACCCAGCGCCAGGCAAAGCCGGCCGGTGTATTGCGCGGCACGCGCGGCCACAGCAACAGCACCAGAATCACGATCACCGCGCACGCCAGCCAATGCCCCGGGGACCACGCCGGCGTCCAGCCGGCAAAGGTCTTGCGCGTGAGCAATGCTTCAACCGCATGCGGCGTGCCGGTCGCCAGCGCGTAACCGCTGATCAGCGCGCACGCCAGCAAGATGAC
The DNA here is from genome assembly GCF_014645535.1 of Silvimonas iriomotensis. Lineage (NCBI taxonomy): Bacteria > Pseudomonadati > Pseudomonadota > Betaproteobacteria > Neisseriales > Chitinibacteraceae > Silvimonas > Silvimonas iriomotensis. Next base: position 753,479 of record NZ_BMLX01000001.1, on the reverse strand, counting down.
GGCCAGCACCATGACCAGCACCGACACACCCGCCCAGCGCCGCGAGCCTTCGCGGTGCATCACCAGCCCGGTCAGCGCAGTCAGCGCCAGGGGCGCCAGCAAGGGCATGGCGTAAAGTTCGCGCGCGTCAGCCGCCAGCACCAGCACAAGGCTGTTGATCACAAAGAACAGCAAGGCCGGTGCAATGGCCGTCAGCGAGACCTGAATCTGCCCGCGCCACGCGCGCCACAGCCCCCACGCGGCCAGCGGCCACGCCGGGAAAGCATACCAGGGCAGCGTTTTCAGATAGAAAAAGCGTGTGGCTTCCGGCCCCAGGTGCGCGGTGCCATTAAAACGGCCGAAATTATTGGTACTGAACCACAGCTGAAACAGCGCGGGATCACGCACGTACAACTGGTTCATCCACAAGGCCGGCAGCGGCGCACCCACCACAAAAGCAAGCACGAACGCCAGCGCATAACGGCCGGTACGAAAAGACGGCAAAAACACCGGCAGCAAGACTGCGGTCAGCCCCAGACACCCCGGCCCAAGCAAACCCTTGGCCAGAAAAGCAACCGCGCCACCCAGGCCCAGCATAAGGCCGCCCGCCAGCGGGCGTACCGGTGCCCAGGTCAGGCCGCAAATCCCCCATGCAATCCCCGCCAGCAGTGCCAGATCGGTCAGCATCTGGTGTGCCCGCAAAGGCAGGCCCAGGCAGCCCAGCAACAGCAGCACGGCCCAGCGCCCCGCCCCCTGACCAAAGATACGCCGGGCCGATAGCGCCGTTCCCAGCATGGCCAGCAGCATCCAGCAGCCGGCAGTCAGGCGTGCCGCATCTGGCGGGCTGAACACACCACCAAACGCCTGCAGCACCCACGCCGCGCTGATAAAGAAGATTGGCGGCTTTTCCATGAACGGCTCGCCCGCCAGGGTGGGCACAACCCAATCACCGGTTTTGGCAATGTGCTCGATCAAGCCAAAGGTATAAGCCTCGTCCGGCTTCCAGGGCTCGTGCCCAATCAGACCCGGCAGCAGCCAGGCCAGCACAAGCACCAACAGCAACCAGGCGGGAATGGCGGGCAAACGGTGGGGCAGCTCGTTACTGCCACGCGATGAGGACGATAAATTCAGGCTACGCATGCGTTCAATGACAAAAAACAGAAAACCGGGCCCGCAAGCCCGGCGCATTCAGAAGTGGCGAGCCGCAGGGCTTACTAGGCGTTCAAGCCCGGCTGCCACAGTACGTCGCCCTGACCTTGCGCGCGGTTCGCCACGCGGGCCAGCACAAACAAAAGATCAGAAAGACGGTTGAGGTACTGCACAGCGGCATCGGCCACGTGCTGCTCTTTACGCAGGCACACAAGACTGCGCTCTGCCCGGCGCGCAACGCAGCGCCCGACATGCAGCAAGGCCGCAGCGCGGGTGCCGCCCGGCAGGATGAACTCTTTGAGCGGCGGCAGTTCGTCGTTGAAGCCGGCAATGGCCTCGTCCAGGCGCAGCAACTGGGTTTGGGTCATGGCAATGTGACCAGGAATGCACAATTCGCCACCCAGATCGAACAGGTCGTGCTGAACACGTACCAGACAATCGCGCATGGCCTCCGGCAGGGTTTCACACAGCACCACGCCCAGTTGCGAGTTCAACTCGTCCACTTCACCCAGCGCGTGAATGCGCAGGTCGTCCTTGCCCACGCGTGAGCCATCGCCCAGGCCGGTGGTCCCGTCGTCACCCGTGCGGGTGGTGATCTTGCTCAGGCGGTTGCCCATATGTGTTACTCCGTGTGTTCGAGGTCGGTGCTGCGGTCAGTGGGCTTCATCATGGCCAATCGCCACTTCGACCAGTTCCGGCTTGAGGATGTCCAGCGCGGTCTGCGGCGCCAGGGCCACCAGAAAACCGCGTTTGCCCCCATTGAGGTAAATCCGGTCCAGCGCCATGATGGATTTTTCCATATAAACCGGCATGGCTTTACGGGTACCAAACGGCGAAGTGCCGCCCACCATGTAACCAGAATGCTTGTTGGCGATATCCGGTGCACATGGGCGTATGGTTTTTTTGTGCAGATGACGCGCCAGGTTCTTGGTGGAAACCTCGCAATCGCCATGCATGAGCACGATCAACGGGTGCTTGTCTTCGTCTTCCATGACCAGCGTCTTGATGACGGCATGTTCCGGTACGCCAAGCTCACGGGCAGACACGGTGGTGCCGCCCTTTTCTTCGTATTCATAAAGGTGTTCGGTAAACACGGCTTTATGCTGGCGCAGCACCCGGATGGCTGCGGTGACGGGGGCCTTTTCGCTCATCCAGTCCTCACTTGTTGCTTGCCGCCCCGATACGCGCCGGTACTTGCCGGCACAGATCCAGACATGGCGGCATGCTGAATAACCGGCGAGTTTACCGCGACAGTGCGCGTCGCGTCCGATTTGTGCACCGGATGCGCGCAGACACTTTCCTGGTTGATGCGCCCGGCATCGGGCATTTCTGATAAAATACCCGATAGATTCACTCAACTATTAACCGACCATTGCGGTCTGGACCCCACCGTGCCCTACGCTTTCGATGAGTCTCCGTTCTCGCCCCGCTTTGCCACGCTGCCGCAGCGCTTTTTTGCGCACGTGCCGCCCACACCGCTGACCACGCCACAACTGGTGGTCTGGAACAGTGCGCTGGCCAGCGAGCTGAACCTGCATCCGGACGCGCTGGCCCATGCCGGCATTGATGACTACCTGGGCGGCAACCGCATCCTGCAAGACAGCCTGCCACTGGCCAGTGTGTATTGCGGCCATCAGTTCGGGGTCTATGTACCGCAACTGGGTGACGGCCGCGCGATCCTGATCGCAGAACTACCCGATGCGCACGGCCAGATTCAGGAAATCCAGCTCAAGGGCGCCGGCCCCACCCCGTGGTCTCGCCATGCCGATGGCCGCGCGGTGCTGCGTTCCAGTATCCGGGAATATCTGTGTTCTGAAGCCATGCATGGTCTGGGCATTCCCACCACGCGCGCCCTGGCGCTGGTGGCCTCGCCCACGCCGGTCTGGCGGGAAACGCGCGAAACTGCGGCCGTGGTCACGCGCGTTGCACCCACGTTTGTGCGGTTTGGCCATTTTGAGTACTACAGCCACCACGATGAACACGCGCATCTGCGCACCCTGACCGACTGGACCATCCAGCACTTCTATCCGCAATGCGCCGCAGCGCCCTCGCCGGCGCTGGCCTTGCTGCAAGCCGTGATCGCGCGCACTGCCAGCATGGTGGCGCAATGGCAAGCCGTAGGCTTTTGTCACGGCGTCATGAATACCGACAACATGTCCATTCTGGGCCTGACGCTTGATTACGGCCCGTTCGGCTTCATGGACGGCTTTGATGCACGCCATATCTGCAATCACAGCGATGACAGCGGCCGTTACGCCTATAACCAGCAACCGCAGGTCGCACTGTGGAACCTCAATGCGCTGGCCCAGGCCTTGCTGCCGCTACTGGATCGGGAAGCGGCCATCGCGGCGCTGCATGAATTCCAGAACCTGTTTGAAGACGCCTTCGCCGCCTGCTTCCAGGCCAAGCTGGGGCTGACAGACTGGCTGGATGAAGACTGGACACTGCTGACGGATCTGTTGAACCTGATGCACGCCAGCCGCACAGACTGGACCACCTTCTGGCGCGATCTGGCGACGGTGCACGACGCGCAAGCGCTGGCCACGCCGCTGCGTGACCGCTTTGTTGATCGGGACGGGTTTGATGTCTGGCTGGCGGCCTACCAGGCCCGCTGTGCCCAGAATGAGCTCACTGGCGCAGACCGGGCCAGCCGCATGCGGGCTGCCAATCCGCTATATGTCTTGCGTAACCACCTGGCCGAAACCGCCATTCGCCAGGCCCAGCAAGGTGATTTCAGCGAGGTCAAACGCCTGCAGGAATGTCTGGCTCATCCGTTTACCGAGCGCCCGGAGTTTGCCGACTATGCCGCACCGGCACCAGACTGGGCGGCAGACTTGTCTGTCTCTTGTTCGTCCTGATATGTCGCTGTAATACGCTTGTCAAAAAAACATGATCAATGTGATTTACGGCACCGTCCAGGGCTGGGATAATCCCGCCCATCCTGCCTCTGTAGTCCCTATCTGATGCCCGATCTTTTCAGCGGTATTCCGCTTCATGTCGCCGTCAGCCTCGCGCTGGCGCTTTTGTTTGTCCTCTTTTTTGAATTCATCAACGGTTTTCACGATACGGCCAACGCGGTCGCCACCGTGATTTATACCAAGTCCATGCCGCCGCATCTGGCGGTGGTGTTGTCCGGTATTTTCAATTTCGCTGGCGTCTTGCTGGGCGGCCTGGGCGTGGCCTATGCCATCGTGCATCTGTTGCCGGTTGATTTGCTGATCAATGTCAGCACCAGCCATGGCCTGATCATGGTGTTTGCGCTGCTGGCGTCTGCCATTCTGTGGAACTTCGGCACCTGGTATCTGGGCTTGCCTGCTTCTAGCTCGCACACGCTGATTGGCTCCATTCTGGGTGTGGGCCTGACCAATGCCTGGCTGACACATACCTCGGTCAAGGATGGCATCAACTGGGGCAAGGCCGTTGAAATCGGCATGTCGCTGATCATTTCCCCGATTGTGGGTGTGGTGCTTGCGGGTGCCTTGTTGCTGGCCTTGAAAAAGCTGCGTCCGGAATCGGGCATGCACAAAACGCCGGAAGAACGCAAAGGGATCGACGGCAAGAAGCATCCGCCGTTCTGGACCCGCCTGGTGCTGATCCTGTCGGCGCTGGGCGTGAGCTTTGCGCACGGCTCCAACGACGGCCAGAAAGGCATTGGCCTGATCATGCTGGTGCTGATCGGCATTGTGCCGGCCAGGTTTGTGGTTGATCTGGATGCCACGGCTTACCAGATTGAACACACGCGTGACGCCGCCATTCACCTGCGCCAGTTTTACCAGCGCAATGCCACGGCCGTGAATGAACAGCAAGTCAAACTGAGCGACTACCTGGCACTGGGCAAAGCCCCGACCAGCGAACTGCCGCGGCGCTACAAGTGCGATCCGACGCTGACCGAACCCATGATTGCCGATCTGTTGAGCACGCTCGATGGCGTGCAATCGTATCGGGACATCACGCCGGAAGCGCGCAACCGCGTGCGTCGCTCGCTGTTGTGCCTGGATGATACGGCCAAGAAAGTCGGCGGCATGAAGGCCATTGGTTCGGATGAAAAAGCCGACCTTTCCCGCCTGCGCAAAGACCTGACCGGCACCACTGAATACTCGCCGTACTGGGTGATTCTGGCCGTGGCACTGGCGCTGGGCGTGGGCACCATGATTGGCTGGCGCCGTGTGGTGCAAACCGTGGGCGAAAAAATCGGCAAGCAAGGCATGACCTATGCCCAGGGCTTGTCGGCACAGATTACCGCCGCGGTGTCGATCGGCATTGCCAATATCTTTGGCCTGCCGGTTTCGACCACGCACGTGCTGTCTTCCGGTGTGGCGGGCACCATGCTGGCCAACCGCAGCGGCCTGCAAGGCGCAACCATCCGCAATATCCTGCTGGCCTGGGTGCTGACCCTGCCCGCCGCCATGGCGCTGGCTGCCGGCATGTTCTGGCTGGCCAGCCGCTTTATCCAGTAAGTATTGCTGCATTACGCAAATTGACAGATCAAACGGCACGAACTAACATCGCGCCGTTTTCTTTTTCGGGGTTCTTCCCTTGGAAATCCAGATACAACCCGGTATCGCCTTGCCTGTGTGCTGATCCGGCTGGACTGTGTCTTTTGGCCATTGTCCTGCCTGACCGGCGGGATGGTGCGCGTCTTTGAAGGTTTGCTGTTGTCGGCAAATCGCGTTTTTCGTCTCCTTGCATTGCGATTGTTCCTGATTCTGGCGGCATAGACCGCTACGATGGCCTGCGCGCTGTCGTCACAACGTCATGACGCGTTGCTGTAATGCCGCCCATGACAAGGAGATTGCATGTTCAATGTCTTCAGTTTTGATCTGGCCCATTTCGTCCAGTCGCTCGTCGCCCTCGTCGTGGCGTTTGTCCTTGGCACCGTGATTGGTTATGAGCGCCAGTTCCGCCAGCGTACCGCCGGCCTGCGCACCAACACGCTGGTTGCGGTCGCATCGGCTGCGTTTGTCGATATGGCGTTCCGGATCAGCGGGCCGGATGGCGCCATCCGCGTCGCGTCTTATGTGGTGTCTGGTGTCGGTTTTCTGGGCGCTGGCGCCATCATGAAAGAAGGCGTCAATGTACGCGGCCTTAATACCGCGGCCACCTTGTGGGGCTCGGCCGCCGTCGGCGCGGCTGCCGGTGTACGCCAGCTCGATGCCGCTTTGCTCAGCGCAGTGCTGGTGCTGTCGGCCAATACGCTGTTACGCCCGCTGGTGAACGCCATCAACCGGCAGCCGATCAGCGATCGCAGCAGCGAACTGACCTGGCAGTTGCATGTGGTGGTCGATGGCGACCAGCAAAAGCACGCGCTGGCCCTGATCGACGCCCTGCTTGATCAAGCCCAGTACCCGCTCAGCGATATGGATATCGAGCCCTTTGGTGACGATGATGTCGAGCTGACCGCCACCCTGCTGGCAACCTCGGCCAACTCTGAAGAACTGGAGCGGATTGCCAAAAAGCTGTCCAACCAGCCCTATATCAAACAGGCGTTCTGGAACTCCAGTTCCATGGAGTAAAACGGCGTCCGCCAGCACCAGAAAAGAAAAAACCGCCTCAAGGGCGGTTTTTTCTTTTACAGCACACGGACTGAAACGGCTTAACCCACCACGCGGGCAATGGCACGCTCCACGCGGGCCAGGCCTTCCGCGATATCCGCATCCGGCATCACCAGCGACGGCGCAAAGCGCAGCACATCCGGGCCTGCCATCAGGATCATGGCGCCTTCTTCGACCGACAGATTGAGCACGTCACGGGCACGGCCCTTGTACTGGTCGGTCAGTTCTGCGCCAATCAACAGCCCCAGACCGCGTACTTCTTTGAAGATCGGGTAACGCTGGCCGATTTCGGTCAGCTTGCTGCGAATCAGCTCTGCCTTGGCAGCCACACCAGCCAGCACGGCCGGATCGGTAATGACATCCATGACGGCACCGGCAACAGCGCACGCCAGCGGGTTGCCGCCGTACGTGGTGCCATGGGTGCCGACGGCCAGGTGTCGGGCCAGGTTTTCTGTTGTCAGCATGGCGCCGATCGGGAAACCGCCGCCCAGACCCTTGGCGGTAGAAAGAATATCCGGCGTCACGCCGTAGTGCTGGTAGGCAAACAGCTGGCCGGAGCGGCCGTTACCGCTTTGCACTTCATCAAAAATCAGGAAGGCATTGTGTTTGTCGCACAGCTCGCGGATGGCCTGCAAAAATGCCTTGTCAGCCGGCGTTACACCGCCTTCGCCCTGGATCGGCTCGATGATCACGCAAGCGGTGTCGTCATCAATCAACGCTTTGAAGGAATCCAGATCGTTGAAATCAAAGTGGAAAATGCCTTCCGGCTTGGGGCCGAAGCCATCGGAATACTTGGTCTGGCCGCCGACGCAAACGGTGAAAAAGGTACGGCCGTGGAACGAGTTGTACGCCGCCAGCACCTTGTTCTTCTTTTCGCCAAAGCGCTCAATGGCCGCGCGGCGCGCCAGCTTGAGCGCCGCTTCGTTGGCTTCTGCACCCGAATTACAGAAGAACACGCGCTCGGCAAAGGTGTTGTCGACCAGCTTTTTGGCCAGCGCCAGCGCAGGCTCGTTGGTGAACACGTTAGACAGATGCCACAGCTTGCTGCCTTGCTCATGCAGCGCCTTGACCAGCGCCGGATGGCAATGGCCCAGCGAGTTCACCGCAATACCGCCACCAAAGTCGATGTATTCACGACCGGCCTGATCCCACACGCGGCTACCTTCACCACGCACCGGCACAAATGCGGCGGGCGAGTAGTTGGGGACCATGTATTGGTCAAAATCGGCTCTGGTAAAAGACATTGCAGTTCCTTTTTGCGTGATTCGGATAAAAGCCGGGCCGTGGGCACGCCCGTCACTGTTTATTCTAACTGCCATGACGCAAAGCAAAAACCATTAATTCACGTGAGGCGTGAGGCGTGAGGCGTGCAGTGTGTGTGTCTGGCTTGCCGGGCGTAACGATTCTTGTGCCATATCGCCCGGAGATTGCCGCGATAGGTGTGTCTGACTGTCTGGTTTCGTCCTGACGCGTGTGCGAGAGCGCTTTGAACGCGATGATGCCAGCGATAAAAAACGGGGCCGTAGCCCCGTTTTTTGCGGTTGCGTTGCCAACGCTTACTTGATCACGGCTTTTTCGCCGGCCAGCAGCAACCAGGTCTCGATCACCGTATCCGGGTTCAGCGAGATGGTCTCAATCTCCTGCTCAACCAGCCATTGCGCCAGATCCGGGTGATCCGACGGGCCCTGACCGCAGATGCCGACATACTTGCCCCGGGCGCGGCAGGCCTTGATCGCCATCGACAACATGGCTTTCACGGCCTCGTTGCGCTCATCGAACGAGGCCGATACCGGGCCGCCAGAGTCGCGGTCAATGCCCAGCGTCAGCTGCGTCATGTCGTTAGAGCCGATCGAGAAGCCGTCGAAATAATCCAGGAAACGGTCTGCCAGCACGGCGTTGGACGGGATCTCGCACATCATGATCACGCGCAGGCCGTTCTCGCCACGCTTGAGGCCGTTTTCGGCCAGCAGGTCGATCACCTTTTCCGCTTCGGCCAGCGTGCGCACAAACGGGATCATCAGTTCCACGTTGGTGAGGCCCATGACATCACGCACTTTTTTGGCAGCGCGGCATTCCAGCTCGAAACAGTCGCGGAACGACGGGTCAATGTAGCGCGAGGCACCCCGGAAACCCAGCATGGGGTTTTCTTCGTGCGGTTCGTACTGCGGGCCGCCCAGCAAGTTGGCGTATTCGTTGGACTTGAAGTCCGACAGGCGCACGATCACCTTGCGCGGCCAGAAGGCGGCGGCCAGTGTGGCGATACCTTCAGCAATCTTGTCGACGTAAAAATCCACCGCAGAGCGGTAACCGGCAATGCGCTCTTCTACCTTGGCCTTCAGGCCCGGCTCCAGGTTCGGGTACGCCAGCAAGGCTTTCGGGTGCACACCGATCATGCGGTTGATGATGAATTCCAGCCGCGCCAGACCCACGCCTTCATTGGGCAACTGGCAGAATTCGAACGCCAGTTCCGGGTTGCCGACGTTCATCATCAGCTTCACCGGCGACTTGGGCATTTGCGCCAGCGAGACATCAACGCGCTCGAACTTGAGCAACCCCTGGTAAACGTAGCCGCTATCGCCTTCGGCGCAGGAGACGGTGACTTCATCGCCTTCACGCAGCACCTGGGTGGCATCGCCACAGCCGACCACGGCCGGAATGCCCAGTTCGCGCGCAATGATGGCAGCGTGGCAAGTCCGCCCGCCCCGATTGGTCACAATCGCGGCAGCACGCTTCATCACCGGTTCCCAGTCCGGGTCGGTCATGTCCGAGACCAGAATGTCGCCCGGCTGCACGCGGTCCATTTCAGTCACATCACGGATGATCCGCACCTTGCCAGCACCAATCTTCTGGCCAATAGCGCGGCCTTCAGTCAGCACCGTGCTGCGTTCCTGCATGCGGAACTTGGTCAGCTTGTCGGCGGCCTGTTCTTGCGATTTCACGGTTTCCGGGCGCGCTTGCAGGATGTACAACTTGCCGTCGACGCCGTCACGGCCCCACTCGATATCCATCGGGCGGCCATAGTGTTGTTCAATGGTGAGCGCGTACTGCGCCAGTTCTTCCACTTCGGCATCCGTCACCGAGAACGCGCGGCGTTCGGCCGGATCAACCTCGACAGTACGCACGGACTTGCCGGCGACCGCCTCGGTGTTGAATTCCATCTTGATGGCCTTGCCACCCAGATGCTTGCGCACAATCGCCGGGCGGCCGGCTTGCAGCGTTGGCTTGTGCACGTAGAACTCATCCGGGTTCACCGCGCCCTGCACCACGGTTTCACCCAGACCATAAGAGGCGGTCACGAACACCACCTGGTCGAACCCGGTTTCGGTGTCGATCGAGAACATCACCCCGGCAGCGCCCTTGTCGGAACGCACCATGCGCTGAACCCCCGCCGACAGTGCCACCAGCTTGTGATCAAAACCTTTGTGCACGCGGTAAGAGATCGCCCGGTCGTTGTAGAGCGAAGCGAACACTTCCTTGATTGCATGCAGGATGTTCTCGAAGCCCTGAATGTTGAGGAAGGTCTCTTGCTGGCCGGCAAACGAGGCATCCGGCAAATCTTCTGCGGTGGCCGACGAGCGCACGGCGACGGTCACGTTGTCGCCCAGTCTGGCGTAGTGTTCAGCGATTTCGTCTTCCAGCGCTTTGGGGAACGGCGTGGCAACAATCCACTCGCGAATCTGCTTGCCGACCGTGGCCAGCGCCTTGACGTTGTCGACATCCAGCCCTTCAAGCGCGGCGTCGATGCGGCCGGCAAGGCCCTCATGCGCCAGGAACTGACGGTACGCATCTGCCGTTGTGGCAAAACCACCAGGCACACGCACGCCTTTGCCGGCCAGTTGGGAGATCATTTCCCCCAGGGATGCGTTCTTGCCGCCAACCTGTTCAACCTGATGCATGCGCAGTTGTGCAAAGTCGATCACTTGCGCGTTGCCGGTTGCGGTGACGTCGTGGTTCGGAGTGGCGTTCATCAGCGGACCTCGTCAGAATGTTGCGTTGCAGAATGGATTGCTCTCATTCTAGGCTGGGGCAAACGGGCGCATAGTTGGCGAAATCCTTTACGGGAAAATCCCGCATCGGGAAAGCCCCAACTCTCGCCAATAGTCTGATTTATATTGAGATTATGTTACGTGTGCGCGATATGAACTATCACAATTGTGTATGTCAATTGCAATACCTGGCACACAGTTGTCGCCCAAACGGCGCGTTTAGGGGTTTCGGCAATATGCCACTTTGCTAACTCATTTATGCTGGATAAATTTAACTTTCTGACATGACGGCCCTACGGAGCTGCTGAACCATGCCGCGTACCGCGTTTTTTGTCTCAGACCGCACCGGGATTACCGCAGAAATGCTCGGGCATTCGCTGCTGACGCAATTTGATGACGTCAATTTCCGCCGCATTGCCCTGCCGTTTATCGATACGCCGGAAAAGGCGCATGAAGCGGCCGCCCGCATTCGCGAGCAGGCCGCTGCCGATCAATGCCGCCCGATTGTTTTTACCACCATGGTGGATGAATCGCTGCGCAAGATTACCCATGTGCCAGAGGCGCTGACGCTGGATTTCTTTGAAATCTTTATCAGTCCGCTGGAACAGGAATTGGGGCGCGAATCCTCGCATACCGTTGGCCGTTCGCACGGTATTTCCAATTTTGAAGAATACAAAACGCGGATTGACGCCGTTAATTTTGCCATTAGCCATGACGACGGCGTAATGCCGCGCGATTTGAACGAAGCCGACATTATCCTGATTGGCGTTTCACGCTCGGCCAAAACCCCCACTTGTCTGTATCTGGCGCTGCAATACGGTATCAAGGCTGCCAATTACCCGCTGACACCGGAAGACTTTGGCGCGCATACCCTGCCGCGCTTGTTGCTGCCGTATCGCACCAAACTGTTCGGGCTGACGATTGACCCTGACCGCCTGGCGCAAATCCGCGAAGAACGCAAACCGGGCAGCCGCTACGCCGCGCTGGATAACTGCCAGTTCGAGGTGTCCGAGGCCGAAGCGCTGATGCGCCATGTCGGCGTCCCGTATCTGAGTTCGACCACGCGTTCGATTGAAGAACTGGCCACCACCATCATGCATCGCACCGGTCTGACGCGACGCACTTTCTGATCCGTAACGCAGCAGCTTTGGGTAGCTTCATGATCCGCACCGCTTTTTTCGTCTCTGGCCGTACCGCTATCACCGCAGAAATGCTGGGGCACAGCCTGATTACGCAGTTTGATGACGTGAGTTTTCGCCGCATCGTGCTGCCATTTATTGATACCGAGGAAAAAGCACTGCAAGCCGTGGCGCAGATCAAGGCGCAGGCCGAGGCCGATCAGTGCCGGCCGGTGGTGTTTTCCACGTTTATCAGCGAAAACCTGCGTCAGCTGTTTGTGATGGAAGAAGCACTGACGCTGGATTTTTTCGAGACCTTTATCGGCCCGCTGGAAAAAGAACTGGAGCGCCAGTCCAGCCACACCGCCGGCAAAGTGCACGCCATTACCAACTTTGAAGAATACAAAGACCGGATCGACGCGGTGAATTTCGCCACCACGCATGACGACGGGGGCATGGCAAAGAACCTGCAGGATGCGGACGTGATCCTGGTGGGTGTGTCGCGCGCGGGCAAAACGCCCACGTGTCTGTATCTGGCACTGCAATACGGCATCAAGGCCGCCAACTACCCGTTCACGCCGGAAGACTTTGCCGATCACCGCTTGCCCAAGCCGCTGCACCCGTTTCGCAACAAGTTGATCGGCATCACCATTGAGCCGGCGCGCTTGTCGCAGATCCGCCAGTCACGCAAGCCGGATAGCCAGTACGCGCAGCTGTCTACCTGCGAGCAGGAAGTGGCGCTGGCAGAAAGCCTGATGCAACACGAAAACATTCCGTTCCTGAACACCACACGCCTGTCGATTGAAGAGTTGTCGACCACCATCATGGTCAAGGCCGGGCTCAAACGACGTTGTTATTAGTTTGCGCGGCAAGGCCAGCGTGTGTCTGCACAGGTGCCAGCGCATCAGGCGGGCCGCGGCTTCGCAAGGGTGCTGCGGCGCCAGTTTGCAACCCCTCCGCCTGTCGCCCCTTGCCAACCTTTCAGCAAACGACATCAACAACTTCCGTGGCTGCGCCAGAGGCGGTACACTCTCGCCTTTGAACGTCCGGCCCGTAGCCATTTATGTCCCGATCCCGTAGCGAAGCCTCTGCTTTTGAATTCAAGAATATCGGGCTCAAACTGCTGACCTTTGTGCCAGCCACCACCGATATCACCGCCCTGGAAGCCGCATTGGCAGCCAAGCTGGGCGGCCGGGATCACATGCTCACTGGCGACCAGCTTGCCATTGATTTCAACCAGTTACCGCAAACCCCCAGCACCGCCGAAGTGACGGCCATGATCAATGTGCTGCGCCAGTTCAGCCTGCAGCCTATTGGCGCGTATGGCGGCAATGAGGCCCAGCAGATCGCCGCGCGTGAAGCCGGCCTGGTGGTGCTGTCCGATGAAGGCGTCAGCCTGCCCGCGGCGGCCCCTGCACCAGCGCCTGCTGCGCCGGTAGTGGCCGAGCGTACGCCGACCATGATCATCACCCGCCCGGTGCGTACCGGCCAGCAGGTGTATGCCAAAGATGCCGACCTGATCGTGATGGCGCTGGTTTCCAATGGCGCCGAAGTCATCGCCGACGGCAACATCCACGTGTATGCGCCGTTACGCGGCCGTGCGCTGGCTGGTGCCCGTGGTGATGCCAATGCCCGTATTTTCACCACCTGCATGGAAGCGGAGCTTGTTTCCATTGCCGGTGTCTATCGCACGCTGGACGAATCACTGCCGGCCTCGCTCAAATCGAAGCCGGCACAAGTGTTGCTAAACGAAGACAAACTCGTGATTGAAACACTGACGCTGTCGTAGGCAAAGCCAGCAACTTATATACATGTACAGTCGGCATATCGACTGCATCACTGACCGAATCCAGACCTACAGGGGATTTTTTGTGGCCAAAATCATTGTTGTCACCTCCGGCAAGGGCGGCGTGGGTAAAACCACCACCAGCGCCAGCTTTGCATCCGGGCTTGCGTTGCGCGGTTTCAAGACTGCCGTGATCGATTTTGACGTGGGCCTGCGTAACCTTGACCTGATCATGGGTTGCGAGCGCCGTGTGGTGTATGACTTCGTCAACGTCATTCAGGGTGAAGCCACCCTGCGCCAGGCGCTGATCAAGGACAAGAACTGCGACAACCTGTTCATCCTGCCGGCCTCGCAAACCCGCGACAAGGAAGCGCTGTCCAAAGAAGGCGTGGAAAAAGTCCTGAAAGAACTGACCCACGACGGTTTTGACTACATTATCTGCGACAGCCCGGCCGGTATCGAAACCGGTGCTTTCCTGGCGCTGTACTTTGCTGATGAAGCCATTGTCACAACCAACCCGGAAGTCTCTTCGGTGCGTGACTCTGACCGCATCATCGGTATTCTGGACGCCAAGTCCAGAAAGGCCGAAGAAGGCGGTTCGGTCAAGACGCACCTGTTGATCACCCGTTACTCACCCAAGCGCGTGGATAGCGGCGAGATGCTGTCGCTGGATGACGTGCAACACCTCTTGCGCATTTCGCTGATCGGGGTGATTCCGGAATCGGAAACCGTGCTGCAGGCCTCCAACGCGGGTACACCGGCCATTCACAACGAAGGCACGGATGTTTCGGAGGCCTACAAGGACGTCGTCGCCCGTTTCCTGGGCGAAGACAAGCCGCTGCGTTTCATTGAAGTACCGAAGCAGCCGTTCTGGAAGCGGTTGTTCGGAGGTTAAGCCATGTCGATCCTGAGCTATTTCTTTGGCGAGAAGAAAAAAACCGCCAACGTGGCGCGAGAGCGTCTGCAAATCATTCTGGCGCATGAACGCGCCGGCCGTGATGCGCCGGACTATCTGCCCCAGTTGCAAAAAGAGTTGATCGACGTCATCTCCAAATATGTCGCCATCAACGCCGATGACATCAAGGTACAACTCGAAAAGAAAGATGATTTCGAGGTACTGGAAGTGAACATCGTATTGCCTGAACCCGCACGCCGCTAAACATCTTGCGTGCGACAGGAATAAAATAAGTCACAGTCATGTGACCGGCAGAGAGGCGATCGCCTCTCTTGTCTTTTGCACAGCCCGCAAACCGGCTGTGCCGCTGTGGGAATACACACTATGTCAGTAGCGATCCGAACACCGGAAGAAATCGAAAAAATGCGCGTGGCCGGCCGGCTGGGCGCAGAGCTGCTCGATTTCATCACCCCGCACGTCCAGCCCGGTGTCACCACCGAAGAGCTGGACCGCCTGTGCCACGACTATATGCTCAACGTGCAGCACACCATTCCCGCGCCGCTGGGTTATCAGCCGCCCGGCTACACGCCGTACCCGAAGTCGATCTGCACCTCGGTCAACAACGTGATCTGCCACGGTATTCCCAACGACAAACCGTTGAAAAACGGCGACACCGTAAACATTGACGTGACCGTGATCAAAGACGGTTACCACGGCGACAACAGCCGCATGTTCATGGTGGGCGACAAGGTGCCGGCCCACGCCAGACGCCTGGCGCAAGTCACCTTTGACAGCATGTGGATCGGTATCGAACAGATCAAGCCGGGCGCGCATCTGGGCGATATCGGTGAAGCCATCCAGCGTTACGCCGAAAAAGCCGGTTACTCTGTGGTGCGCGAGTTCTGCGGCCACGGCATTGGCGATCATTTCCATGAAGATCCGCAGGTCTTGCACTATGGCAAAGCGGGGACGGGTATCGAGCTCAAACCGGGCATGATCTTTACCGTGGAACCGATGATCAACGCCGGCAAGCGCGAAATCCGCGCCATGCCCGATGGCTGGACCATCGTGACCAAGGACCGTTCGCTGTCTGCCCAGTATGAGCACACCGTGCTGGTCACTGAAACCGGTTATGAGATCCTGACCATGTCGGCCGGCGTGCAACCCAAGCCCGAAAAATACCTGCTCGGATAACCGGAACATCCATGACCGCCCTGCGCTCAGTCGTTGCCCTGCGAGAACACCACGCGGCCCAGAAAGCCGAACTACACCGCAAATTCAGCGATCCGGCCAAAGCCGCGCCGCTGTTGCAGGCACTGGCGCACCTGACTGACCGCACGCTCATCGAGCTGTGGGACCGGCATGGTTTTGAAGCAGACATGCTGCTGGTGGCGGTGGGCGGTTACGGCCGCGGCGAGTTGTATCCGTATTCGGATATCGACTTGCTGATGCTGCTGCCCGACCAGCCCTCGCCCGCCTTGCTGGAAAAGCTGGAAATCTTTATCGGCGAGTTGTGGGACATCGGCCTGGAAGTGGGCCACAGCGTGCGCACCCTGCCCGACTGCCTGGCCGAGGCGGAAAAAGACATCACCGTACAAACGGCCCTGCTGGAATCCCGCTGCCTGACGGGTGACCAGCAGCGCTTTGCCGAATTCCGCCATACGGTGTACCAGCACATTGATCCCAAAGAGTTTTTTGACGCCAAGCTGCTGGAACAACAAGCGCGCTATGCGCGTTTCCAGAACGCGACGTACAAGCTTGAACCCAACGTCAAGGAAGCGCCGGGCGGCCTGAGAGACTTGCATCTGATCGGCTGGATCGGCGCGGCGCTGGGCCTGGGCAACAACTGGCGCAAGCTGGCCGCGCTGGGCATGCTCACGCATGAAGAAAGCCAGAAGCTGCGCCGGGCAGAGCGCGTGTTGCGTTGCATCCGCATCCAGTTGCACTGGACGGCCAAACGCCACGAAGACCGTATCCTGTTCGACTACCAGAACCCGATGGCTGCGGATTTTGGTTACGTCGACAACCAGAAACAGCGCGCCAGCGAACAATTGATGGCGCAGTACTATCTGGCTGCGCGCATTGTCACGCAGCTCACGCCGCTGCTGGTGCGGGCCTTGCGCACACAGATCTTTTCGCAGATCGGGGTTGAAGTCACACCGCTGAACGAGCGCTTCCAGTTGCGCGGCCCGGTGCTGGAAATCACCCGTCCGGATGTGTTCCAGCAAGACCCGTCGGCCATCCTGGAACTGTTCCTTGTTTTCGAGCAGGAAAACTACGCGGCGGATATTGCGCCGGAAACCTTGCGCGCACTGTGGCATGCCCGTGCCCGGATCGACGATGAATTTCGCGCCAATCCGCGCAACAAGGCGTTGTTCATCGACCTCTTCCGGCAGCCAGCCGGACTGACGCGCATCATGCGGCGCATGAACCAGTACGGTGTGCTGGGGCGTTATATTCCCGAGTTCGGCAAGATCGTCGGCCGTATGCAGCATGACCTGTTTCATGTTTACACGGTGGACGAGCACACGCTGATGGTGCTGCGCAACGTGCGGCGTTTTGCCGTTGCCGCATTCACGCACGAATACCCCTTCTGTTCACGCCTGATTGCCGAGTTTGAACGGCCGGAAGCGCTCTATATTGCGGCGCTGTTCCACGACATCGGCAAGGGTCGGGGTGGCGATCACTCTGAACTGGGCGAGAAGATCGCCGCTGAGTTCTGCAATGAACACCCGCTTGATGCGCAGGACCGCAAGCTGATTCCGTGGCTGGTGAAGCATCACCTTGTCATGTCGTCATTCGCGCAAAAGCGTGACGTGTACGATCCGGAAGTGGTGGAAGAATTTGCCAATCTGGTGGGCGATCAACGCCATCTGGTCGCGCTCTATCTGCTGACCGTGGCCGACATCCGCGGCACCAGCCCGAAAGTGTGGAACGCCTGGAAAGCCAAGCTGCTGGAAGACCTGTACAAAGCCACCCAGCGCTTTCTCAGTGCCCGTAGCGTACCCGTGCAAACCTGGCTGGAAGACCGGCAATCTGAAGCGTTGCGCCTGTTGCGCCTGTACGGGCTGCGTGACGATGCCCATCAGGCCTTCTGGGATCAACTGGACACCATCTACTTCTTGCGTCACGACGCACGTGAGATTGCGTGGCACACACGGCAATTGTTCTCCCGCATTGATACCGATGTCCCGGTGGTGCGCGCCAAATTGTCCGAGTCAGGCGAAGGCCTGCAAGTCATGGTGTACACCAAAGACGCCGCCGACCTGTTTGCCCGCATCTGCGCTTTCTTTGAAAAAGCGGGTTACTCGATCTTTGACGCGCACATTCACACCACCCGGCACGGTTACGCGCTGGACAGTTTTTATGTGTACATCCCGGATCACCAGAAAGATGGCTACCGCGATCTGATCGGTTATGTGGAATATGAACTGGCCAACCAGATTGCCCGCCAGGCACCGTTAACTGCACCGGGCAAAGCGCGGTTGTCGCGGCAACTCAAGCATTTCCCGATCCAGCCCCGCGTGGAAATCAGTGCCGATGAGCGCGGCGGCAAATATCAGGTGTTGTCGATTACCGCCGGCGACCGGACTGGTTTGCTGTCGACCATTGCCGGCATTCTGGCGGCCAACCGGATCGAGATCCAGTCGGCCAAGATCATGACGCTGGGCGAGCGCGCCGAAGATAACTTCCTGATCTCTGGCCAGATTCTGGGCGATGAGCGCGCGGTACGGCACCTGGAAGGCGATCTGCTGGCGGCACTGCAGTTGTAACACTGCGGCGCGTTGCGTCAAACAAAAACACCACGCCGGAGCGTGGTGTTTTTGTTTGCGTGGTGAACAACTTATTACTTGGCTGTCACGCGCACATCAATACGGCGGTTCTGGGCGCGGCCTTCTTCGGTGTCATTGCTGGCCACCGGATGAGACTCGCCATAGCCCTCTGCGCTCAGGCGATCCTGCGCTACATCCAGCTTGACCAGCGCAGCCATCACGCTGTTGGCGCGGTCTGCAGACAAGCGCATGTTGACCGCCGGCGAGCCGGTGTTGTCGGTATAACCACCCAGCTTCAGATGCACCGCCGGGAACGCCCGCATGATGCTGGCAATGTTATGCAGTTGTTCTTCGGATTCCGGCATCAGCGTGGCCGCGCCGGTTTCGAAAGTCAGGCGGTCAAAACTGAACCAGGTGTCGGTATCAACCGGCTTGCTGCTGTCCTTGATGAACTCCACCAGCCGGGCCTCAATACCCCGCTCCGGTACATTCAGCGTAGCGCCATCCGGCAGCACCAGTTTGAAGAACTCGCCCAGACGCGCAGTGACATCACTCAACACACTGGCAACGCCGGAAGCCGCACTGGCCAGCACATTGCCGGCCGGTGCCGACGCGACAGTTGCGTTGGCCGCCTCGGTTTGTTCTGCCGGCTTGTTGCACCCGCGCAGCATGGCCAGCAACAGTGCCAGCACCAGCAAACCCAGCAGCACCGGCCAGAACCAGCGATGGCTTTTGCTCTCTTGCTGGGCCGGTTCAACCGCCAGCAGCGGCGCCAGCGTACTCGGGACTGCGGCTGCCCAGATATTGTTGTGCCCGGTCAGCAAGGCCAGCAATTTATGGATATCCAGGCCCTGGGTGTGGATTTTGCTGCCCAGCAAACCCGCCAGCAAAGAACCGCCGTAACGCAGCAACTGGCGGCCGTGGTGCGCGCTGGTGCCATTGACCTGGTTCAGTGCAGTGGCAATGGCGGTTTGCTTGTCGCCCAGTACCAGCGACAGGAAACGGTCAGTGACCGGGGCCAGCGGCGCATTGCCCTGATGATCATCCAGTGCGCCGCCCGCCAGTGCCCCGGACAGGTCGCCCACTTTGGCGAACGATTGCAGCACGTCCTGCAGTTGTGTCGGCCAGTTCACCTGACCCGCCCGCCCGCTGGCCGCATGCAGCAACGTTGCAAAAATGCGGTTGAGGTTAGCGCCAATCAGATGTGGATCAAGCCCGAAGAGTTTACCCAGGCGCGCCTGTTCGTCCGGGCCGACAAGCGCGTTAAGGTGTTCCAGCAAATTCATGATATTTCCTTGTAGACAAGACAATGACGCCAAAAAGACAGCGCAAAATAACGTCTTGTCCAGCGAGCTACGACAGGAAATACCTGATTTGCAGGCGCGTCAGCCGCCCACCGTGATGCAGGTTTAAATCGGGCATCAGCCTTTGCCCTAAAAACCGCGAAAACTGACCTGTAACAGCCCTCAGTTCTTGTCGGCGACGGCAGAGGCCTCTTCGGCCTGCGGCACTGAAGCCGCGTGAGACGCCCCCTGATAGGCCAGGTAATAGCGGTTCACGGTAGAGACATAATCAAGCAGCTTGCCGCCCACAGTTTGCCGCGCCACTTTCTCTACGTTGCCTGACCAGCGATTGGGGTCCAGCCCCTGGGCCTGCGCTTTCTTGCGCAATTGCTGGATACGCCCTTCGCCCGCGTTGTAGGCCGCAATCATGAATGCCAGCTGGTCGTCCGGCTCAATCTCCGGTGACTTGAACATGTCGCGCAAATAGGCCAGATAACGTGCGGCCGCAGTGACGTTCTGCTCGTTGTCATGCGGATTGGTCACGCCCATCTTGCGCGCGGTGGACGGGTTGATCTGCATGATGCCGGTCGGGCCATTTTTGCGGATCACCGGGTGCAAAGTGCTCTCACGCTGACCAATTGCCGCCAGCAACATCCAGTCCATATTGTTGGCCGAGGCCACCAGCTGGAACATCGGCGCAAAAAACCCGAGTTTGTCGACGGCGCTTAGCTGGTTGGGGTTGCTGATTTTGGCGTCGCTGGACAAAAAGCGCTGGGTCAGTTTGAGTGCGCGCTGCGCCATGCCCGAGCCGCTGCTACTGATAAAGCGGTTCAGCTCGGCCAGCAATTGCGGCTTGCTCTGGTCAACCGCCCAGGCCACGTCCACTGCGGGCTCGATACAGGCGTCGTTGCGCAGGCGCGGGTATTTCTTGCCCCACAAATCGGCCACGTAACGGCTGGACAGCGTGGCGACGCTCTCGTCGGTCTGGATGCTGCCCAGCACCGCTTCTGCGGTCGTGCCGGCGGCGGCATCGCGCGTGATGACCCTGGGGTAATCAAGCAGCAGGCGGCGCGCATAACTGCCGCTCGCCAGCGTCAGTGTTTTGCCATCGGCGTCCTTGATATCGCTCATCGCCGGGCTGTTGGGGTTCTGCACCACGCACCACTGATCACGCAGATAGGGCTGGGTGAATGCCACCAGTTGCTTTGAACCTTCATTCACCGGCATCAGGCCGGCCGCGATATCGCCCTTGCCAGCGCGCAAAGACGGGATCAGCTCGCCGCTTTCTACCGGCACAAACATCAATTTGAGCGGCGTGGCGGTTTTGGCGCGATTACGGTTCAGGAATTTTTCCAGCTCCAGCAGCATGGCGTATTCCACACCATGCGGGCGGCCGTTCTGGAAGAAAAAAGTAGAGGGGCCCAGCGCAACCAGCACCCGCAACTGGCCGGGTGGATTGGCTGGATCATAGTCCTGGTCGCCCAGCTCGGTCTGGCTGTTGAGCGCCGGGTGCTCACCTTTCTGGCTGGCCACAGCGCGTGCCCGTTTGGGGCTGTGGTTGGCGGCCCATGCGTTGCCGCTGCCAATAACAAGGGTGAACAGCAAGAGGTAAATCAGGGATTTGGCCTGGTTCATGCGCCGCATTTTAGGAGGCGCTGAAAGTTTTGTGCCAGTACCAAACTCACAAAAGGCCGGTTTTGCTCGATTGCCGCATGACTTTGACATGGGCCGGATCAGTTCCGGCCCCGGCTGCCAGACCCGGCCGCGCGGGCCGGCCTAGTGGGCAAAATCCACCGCAAAGCGGTGCGCCCAGCCGGTGTCGCCGTCATCAAAGGTGTAGCGGCCGGTCTTGCCATCGGCACGCCGTTTCACCGTCAGGCGCGCCATCTGCCCCGCCGCACCATCCAGCCAGGACTGGCCTTCCAGATGAAAATCAAAATCTTCGTGTTCTTTTGAGAGCGTCTGCAATGCGACATCCAGCGCAATGCGCTGATCCCACGGCAGGCTTGCAACGACATCGGACATCCATCACTCCTTGCGCGGCGGTCTGGCCCGGATACCCCGTTTGCGGGGGCCTGATATGACATCACCGGCGCCCAGGCCGTGCGCCGGTGATGAAGTAACAACGTATGAACGCCGCTACGGTTGATCACATTTGCGAGAAACTGCCCCGCGCCAGATCCGTTTCGAACTCGCGCAACCAGCCTACCGGGCCTTCGCTGCCCAGGTACATGCGGATGCGGTCGAACCGCGCCACACTGATTTCGCGCTGCTGCTCGCCTGCGCCATTGAGCAAGGCGTCGTTTGCGACCACGTCAAAATCCTCGTACACATAACCATGACGCTCGCAAGCACTGATGAATTCATCCTGTTCAGTGGGATCGAATTGATAAAACAGTTTTTGGGGCATGGTGAGTCCTCCAGGTGGGCCATCGGGACCAGCATAGACCACCCGGATGGCAGCCCGTGGCTCAATTTGCTGACAGAAAACGGTTTTATCCCTCGTCAGAGGGACACCGACCACCCTGCAAGGGGCGCCGGATAACCCGTTTTGCCGCGTAAAAGCTTCAAGTACGCGACCGAACAGGTAAAATGGCGAGCCGTGTCAGCCATGCCATCACCGCCCGTCGCCTGAGGTGGCTGGCCGACAACCGGAACCCGCCGCCATCTGGCGCCTTTTGCTGTCCAGGAATTGTCCATGCCTTTGCTTTATGTAGAAAACGCCAGCCTTGCCTACGGCCACTGGCCCTTGCTTGATCACGCCACATTCTCTGTCGATGAAGGCGAGCGCGTGGGTCTGATTGGTCGCAACGGTCAGGGTAAATCCACTTTGCTCAAGGCCATTGCCGGCCTTGCGGTGCTGGACGATGGCGATATCCGGATTGCCCAGAACGCACGCATGGCCTTTGTCGCCCAGGAACCGGAATTTCAGCCCGGCCAGACGGTGTTTGAAGCGGTGGCCGAAGGACTGGGCGAGTTGCGCCAGTTGCTGGTGGACTATCACGCGGTGGCCGACGCCCAGGATGGCAGTGAAGAAAAACTGGCGCACCTGATGCAACTGCAGCATGAACTGGAAGCGCGTGACGGCTGGCGGTTTGATGTGTTGATCTCTGGCACGCTCAGTCACCTGGGCCTGCCGCCGCAAACGCCGGTGGCCGATCTCTCTGGCGGCTGGAAAAAACGCGTTGCGCTGGCGCGGGCACTCGTCAGCGAGCCGCAGATCCTGCTGCTGGACGAACCGACCAACCACCTGGACGTCAGCGCGATCGAGTGGCTGGAAGGTCTGTTGAACAATTTCACCGGCAGCGTGTTGTTCATTACCCACGACCGGCGCTTTCTGGATAACGTAGCCAACCGCATCATCGAGCTTGATCGCGGCCACATCACCAGTTTCCCCGGCAATTTCACGACGTATGAAACCCGCAAGGCCGATTTGCTGGCGCAGGAAGAGAGCGTCAACCGCAAGTTCGACAAATTCCTGGCGCAAGAAGAAGTCTGGATTCGCAAGGGTGTTGAAGCGCGCCGTACCCGCAACGAAGGCCGCGTGCGCCGGCTGGAGCAACTGCGCCGGGATCGTGCCGCACGGCGCGAGCGCATCGGCAATGTGTCGTTCCAGCTTGATGCCGGTGATCGCTCCGGCAAACTGATTGCCGAGTTCGAACACGTCAACAAGGCCTTTGCCAACAAGGTCATCCTCAAGGATTTCAGCACGCGCTTGATCCGCGGCGACAAGATCGGCCTGATTGGCCCCAATGGCGTGGGCAAGACCACCTTCCTGAAACTGGTGCTGGGCGAACTCGAACCCGATACCGGCACCATCCAGCGCGGTACCAAGATCGAAGTCGCCTACTTTGACCAGTTCCGCGAGCAGCTGGACGAAAACGCCACAGTGGCCGACGTGGTAAGCCAGGGCAACGAGTATGTCGAGATCGGCAACTCGCGCAAGCACATCATGGGCTACCTGGAAGAGTTCCTGTTCCCGGCCGAACGCGCCCGCAGCCCGGTGCGCTCGCTCTCTGGCGGTGAGCGTAACCGCCTGTTGCTGGCGCGGCTGTTCACCCGTCCGGCCAACGTGCTGGTGCTTGACGAACCGACCAACGATCTGGATATCGACACGCTGGAATTGCTGGAACAACTGCTGATTGACTACCCCGGCACAGTGTTCCTGGTGTCTCACGACCGGGCGTTTCTTGATAACGTCGTCACACAAGTTGTTGCTTTTGAGGGTGAGGGTGTTCTGCTGGAAAACGCGGGCGGATATAGTGACTGGCAGCAAGCGCGTGAACGCATGCTCAAAGCCCGTGCAGCAACGCAACAAACTGCCGCCCGCAAAGAGCCTGTTGCAGAAAAACCGCAAGAACGTAACCGTCAGCGCCCTGCCCGGCTAAGCTTTAACGAGCAGCGTGAACTGGACCGGTTGCCGGACGAGATTGCGGCACTGGAACAAGAACAGGCTCAACTGAACGAAGCGCTACTTAACCCGGATATTTACCGGACTGACCCACATAAGGCACGCGAGATGCAAATACGGGTAGAAACCATCGAAACCAGCCTGCTGGAAAAACTGGAACGCTGGGAACAGCTGGAAGCGCGACGCTAACCGGTTCATGGACTGGCCTTTCAGCTCACGCGGGCAAACCTTGCCGCGCCAATCGTCGCTGCGCCCGATGCGAGTCGGGCTGGTGTCGTTTTACGTCATTCTGCTGCTTGGGTGCGGCATGGCGCTGGCGTGGCTGACCCTGCGTGACTATGACGCCAGCCTGGACGAAGCCCGGCGCCAGAACCTGTTGCTGGCGCGATCGCTGGATGAACAAACCACCCGGACGTTCATCAGTGCCGAACAAGCCATCCAGGCGGCGGTAGACCGGCTGGAAGTCGCCGGCGGCGTCGGCAATGCCGACCCGCAAGATGTCTCCCGCGAGTTGCGCAACCGCTTGCGCCTCACCCCCCAGGTCAGCGATATCGTCACCGTCGATGAACACGGCATGGTGCATAGCAGCGGCGCGCACCCGGGCATTCATGACATTGATTATTCTGACCGGGCCTGGCTGCAATACCACCGCGACAACGCCGACCCGCGCTTTCTGGTGTCTGCCCCGGTACTGGGCAAGATATCCGACACCTGGATGATCCCGGTCTCGCACCGGGTGGATCACCCCGACGGCAGCTTTGGCGGCGTGGTGGCCGCTGGCGTGCAGCCGGACTACTTCAACCGCTTTTACCGCTCGCTCAAATTGCCGCCAGGCACGCATATCAAACTGCTGCGCAGCGACGGCATCTTGCTGCTCAACTATCCGCTGGACGCGCGCGAACTGGGCCGCAACCTGCGCGCGGGCGACGCCACCCGGTTTGACCAGAGCCGGCAGAACCACGGCGCGTTCTATACGGACGCCACCCAGCCGGGCGCCGGAAAACTGGTGACCTTCCTTGTTTCGGAAGGCGAACTGCCCTTGATCGTGATGGTGACGTCCGATCTGGATGTCGTGCTGGAGAAATTTCACAGCGATCTGTTGGGGCGAACCGTTTCGGCGCTGGTGCTGATTCTGGTCGTCAGCGCCCTGCTGTTCTTGCTGTTGCGGCAAATCCGCCGGGTGGAACAGATTGAATCGCGCCTGTACCTGACCCAGTTCACGGTGGATGAAGCCCCCGACGTCATTTTGTGGGCCGACCGCCAGGCCTTTGTGCGGTACGCCAACCGCGCCGCCTCTGCCATCACCGGTTATCACCATGATGAATTGCTGCGGATGCGCTTTCTGGACCTTTATCCGCACATTACCGACCCGCAATGGCAAGAGTTCTGGCAGCGCTTGCGGCTGGAAAAACGCATGGTGCACATCACCCACCAACGCAACCAGGAAGGCGCGCTGCAGCCGGTGGAAATCACCTTCAACTACGTTGAGTTTTTCCAGGAGGCGTATATCTGCAGCACGGTGCGTGATATCACCGAGCAGCAAAACTCGGAACGCGAACTGCGCCGCCACCGCGACCATCTGCAAGACCTGGTGCTGGAGCGCACGGCAGAAATCCGCACGGTGCTTGATGCCAGCCCGCTGGCGATCATGTTGTCGGTGCGCAATACCATCCGCCTCGTCAACCCGGCGTTTGAAATCCTGTTTGGCTATGCCGCCAGCGACATCATTGGCCTGCCCACGCGTGTAATTCATGCCTCGGAAGCCCGCTATAACGAGCTGGCCACAACCATCTGGGCCCGCATCAACACGGGCGGCGTGTTCCGCGGTGAAATAGAACTGTTCCGCCGTGATCACTCCGGCTTCTGGGCTATGTTGTATGCCAAGGCGCTGGTGCCGGGCGATCCGTCCAAAGGCATGATCATGGTGATTGAAGACGTCACTGCACAGCGCATTGCCGCGCAGGCGTTGCGCCAGTCTGAACGCCTGAAACGCACGATTATCGATACCACCGCCGACGGTTTTATCCTGATCGACACCCATCGCCATATCGTCGATGTGAACCACGCATTCTGCCAGGTGCTGGGCCTGCGGCGCGAAGACCTGATTGGCGAACAACCGTCGGCAATCTGGGGCGAACCGGCAGACCGGATTTTCCCCGCCACGCTCTCGACTGAAACCAGCAACGAGAACCGCCTTTCTGAAGTCACCCTGATTGATGGCAATGGCGAACCGCTGCCTTTCCTCGTCAGCTCTGCCGCCATTCTGGATGACCAGCACCGGCTGGAATACGCCTTTGCGTTCCTGACCAATATCTCGCACCTGAAAGACATCGAGCGACGCCTGGTTGAAGCCAAGGACTCGGCAGAAGAAGCCAATATTTCCAAGTCGGCGTTCCTCGCCAACATGTCGCATGAACTGCGTACACCCATGCACGCCATTCTGAGCTTCTCGGAAATGGGGATCTCCAAGGCTCAGCGCGGCGAGCCAGGCGCGCTGGCACGGTACTTTGAACGGATTCACTCCAGCGGCAACCGCTTGCTGGTGCTGTTGAATGACTTGCTGGACATGTCGCGCCTTGAAGCCAACAAGATGCGGTACGACAAGTCTCGCCATTGCCTGCAAGTGGCCGTGCAAGGCGCGGCGGCAGAAATTGCACCGCTGTTGAGCTCGCAAAACCTGCGGCTGGATATCGAAGAAGACACGCCAGCCCTGTATGCGGTGTTCGACCAGGCCCGGTTGATGCAGGTGGTGGTCAATCTGTTGTCCAACGCCATCAAGTTCAGCCCGGCCGGCGGGGTCATTGAAGTGCGCTTCCTGGGTGAAGCCACGCTGGGCAACGGCGCGTCGGCCGTCGGGCTGACGGTGCGGGATCATGGTCCGGGTATTCCGGAGGGCGAACTGGAATCCATCTTCGACAAATTCATCCAGAGCACACGGGTGCGCGCTGAAGCCGGCGGCACCGGGCTGGGGCTGGCGATCAGCAAGCAGATCATGGAAGACCACGGTGGCACGGTGACTGCCGGTAATCACCCGGACGGCGGCGCCATCTTTACCGTGCTGCTGCAAACCGAGCCGCAACTGGTCACTGCCGCCGCCGGTTAGCCCTGACGGGGCGTTTGCAGTAGAATGCACGGTTTCGCTTCTCCACCTTGCAGACCATGCCCGATATCGCCCGCGAAGTAGCGCGCCGCCGCACTTTCGCCATCATCTCTCACCCTGATGCCGGTAAAACCACGCTGACTGAAAAGCTGCTGCTGTTCTCGGGCGCCATTCAGATGGCCGGTACCGTCAAAGGGAAAAAAGGCGGCAAGTTCGCCACCTCTGACTGGATGGATATCGAAAAGCAGCGCGGCATTTCGGTCGCCTCTTCCGTCATGCAGTTTGATTACCGCGAACACGTGGTCAACCTGCTCGACACCCCGGGCCACCAGGACTTCTCTGAAGATACCTACCGCGTGCTGACCGCCGTGGACTCGGCGCTGATGGTGATCGATGCGGCCAAGGGCGTGGAAGACCAGACCATCAAGCTGCTGAACGTCTGCCGCTTGCGCCATACCCCCATCGTCACGTTCATGAACAAGTACGACCGGGAAGTGCGCGACAGCCTGGAACTGCTGGACGAAGTCGAATCCGTACTCAAGATCCGCTGCGCGCCGGTCACCTGGCCCATCGGCATGGGCAAGACCTTCCGCGGCGTGTACCACATCCTGAACGATCAGGTGTTGCTGTTCACCGCCGGTAGCGAGCGCGACAGCGATGTCACCGAAGTTATCGACGGTCTGGACAACCCGCGGCTGGATGAACTGTTCCCGCTGGAAATCGAACAGACACGCATGGAACTGGAACTGGTCCGCGGTGCCTCGCACCCGTTCAGCCTGGAAGACTTCCTGGCCGGCACGCTGACCCCCGTGTTCTTTGGCTCGGCCATCAACAACTTTGGCGTGCGCGAAATCCTGAATGCGCTGGTCGACTGGGCGCCGGCACCGGCCGAGCGTGACGCCACGCTGCGCTCCGTGGCACCGTCAGAGGCCAAGTTCTCGGCTTTCGTGTTCAAGATTCAAGCGAACATGGACCCAAAGCACCGTGACCGCATTGCGTTCTTGCGCATCTGCTCCGGGCACTTTGAACGCGGCATGAAGTTCAAGCACCTGCGTCTGGGCCGCGATATCGCCGCCAACTCGGTGGTGACCTTTATGGCGCAGGGCCGTGAACAAGTGGAAGAAGCCTTTGCCGGCGATATCATCGGCCTGCCCAACCACGGCAATATCCAGATCGGTGACTCTTTCTCTGAAGGCGAAGCGCTGGCCTTTACCGGGATTCCCTACTTCGCGCCGGAAATGTTCCGGGTGGTGCGTATCCGCAACCCGCTCAAGATCAAGCAACTGCAAAAAGGTCTGCAACAGCTGGGTGAAGAAGGTGCCGTTCAGGTGTTCAAGCCGCTCAATGGCGCGGACCTGATCCTGGGCGCGGTGGGCGTGCTGCAGTTTGAAGTGGTGGCCAGCCGCCTGGCCAATGAATATGGCGTGGATGCCATCTTCGAACCCATCACGATCTACACCGCCCGCTGGGCCTCCTGCCCGGATGCCAAGCGCCTGGCCGAGTTTGAACGCGCCCTGGAAAACAACCTGGCGCGTGACGCCGCCGACAGCCTGGCCTATCTGGCGACCAGCCGCGTCAACCTGGAACTGACCCAGGAACGCTGGCCGGAGATCGTGTTTCACGAGACCCGTGAGCACGCGGTTACGCTCTGATCCATCTGTTCTGCCAGAAACAAAAAAAGCACCGGCCATCCGGTGCTTTTTTTATTGCGCTTGCAATTTATCCAATCTGATCAAGCCTTAGAGAGGCGTAATAGCAAGTCAGCGTATTCCCGCAGAAATACTACGAAGTAAAACTACAGATTTATCTATTCTGCATCAAACCCCAAGCCGAAATTTTGATCTGGATCAAATATTTTCACAAGACATAAGTTATTGATCCGTGTAGATATTTGCCAGGCTTCGCGGGCAGCGCGGTGCTATTCTATTTGCATCAAATCCCTGTGGCGAACCCAGAGGGAACTGTGTAGGTCAATTGTCAAACAGGCAGTCACCAAGGAGCATCACCATGAACGCACCGGAAGTTAACCTGCAACTTGATGCATGGCGTGGTTTCACCGCCGGCGAGTGGCAGAAGAAAGTCGCCGTACGCGATTTCATCCAGGAAAACTATACCCCGTACGAAGGTGATGACAGCTTCCTTGCCGGACCGACCGAGCGCACCACCCAACTGTGGGAAGAACTCTCCGTCCTTCTGAAAGAAGAACGCAAACGTGGCGTGCTGGAAGTCTCCGCTCAGGTGGGTTCTTCCATTACGGCCCATGCCCCGGGTTATATCAACAAAGAGCTGGAAACCATCGTCGGCCTGCAGACCGATGCCCCGCTGCGTCGCGCCATCATGCCGAACGGCGGTTTGCGCATGGTGCAAAACTCGCTGGCGGCTTACCACTTTGAAGAATCGCCGCTGATTAGCGAGATTTTCACCAAATACCGCAAAGACCACAATATGGGCGTGTTTGACGCCTATACGCCGGAAATCCTGGCCTGCCGCAAGTCTGGCGTGATTACCGGCCTGCCGGATGCCTATGGCCGCGGCCGTATCATTGGCGATTATCGCCGCGTGGCCCTGTATGGTGTGGATTTCCTGATTGCCGACAAGAAACGCGAAAAAGCCGAACTGGACGATGTCGCGTTCACCGAAGACGTGATCCGTCTGCGTGAAGAATTGTCCGAACAGATCAAGGCGCTGGGCGAACTCAAGCAAATGGGCAAGTCCTACGGCTTTGACCTTGCCCGTCCGGCCCAGACCGCACAGGAAGCCATTCAATGGCTGTACCTGGGTTACCTGGCTGCCGTGAAAGAACAAAACGGCGCCGCCATGTCGATTGGCCGTACCTCCACTTTCCTTGACGTGTATATCGAGCGCGATATCAAGGAAGGCCGCATTACCGAAGCCGAAGCGCAGGAAATGATCGACCACATGGTCATGAAGCTGCGTATCGTGCGTTTCCTGCGGACCCCGGAATACGACGAACTGTTCTCTGGCGACCCAACCTGGGTGACTGAATCCATCGGTGGCGTCGGCAAAGATGGCCGTTCCCTGGTGACCAAGTCCAGCTTCCGCGTGCTGCATACCCTGTACAACCTGGGCCCGGCACCGGAACCCAACCTGACCGTGCTGTGGTCTACCGCCTTCCCGCAAGGCTTCAAGGAATTCTGCGCCAAGGTCTCGATCGACACCTCGGCCATCCAGTACGAAAACGACGACCTGATGCGTCCTGAATGGGGCGATGACTACGCGATTGCATGTTGTGTGTCCGCCATGGCCGTCGGCAAGCAAATGCAGTTCTTCGGCGCCCGCGTGAACGTGGCCAAGGCCATGCTGTACGCCATCAACGGCGGCGTGGACGAAAAGAGCGGCAAGGTTGTGGCCAAGGGCTTTGAGCCGATCACGGGCGATGTGCTGAACTACGACGAAGTCGTGGCCAAGTACGACAAGATGCTCGACTGGCTGGCCAAGACCTATGTCACGGCGCTCAACTGCATTCACTACATGCACGACAAGTACGCCTACGAACGTATCGAAATGGCCCTGCATGACCGCGACATCTTGCGCACCATGGCTTGCGGTATCGCCGGTCTGTCGGTCGCTGCTGATTCGCTGTCTGCCATCAAGCACGCCAAGGTTCACGTGATCCGCAACGAGCAAGGTCTGGCTGTCGATTACAAGATCGAAGGCAGCTACCCGGCTTATGGCAACAACGACGACCGTGTTGATGACATCGCCGTCTGGATCACCGAAGCCATGATGGGCAAGATCAAGGCGCAACCGGCGTTCTATCGCAATTCGATGCCGACCCAGTCCGTGCTGACCATTACCTCCAACGTGGTGTACGGCAAGAAGACCGGTAATACCCCGGACGGCCGCCGCGCTGGTGCCCCGTTCTCTCCGGGTGCCAACCCCATGAACGGTCGTGATGAAAACGGCTTTATCGCCGCCGGTTTCTCGGTCTCCAAGATTCCGTACGAAGCCGCGCTGGACGGGATCTCCTGGACTGCCTCGATGACACCTGATTCGCTGGGTCACAACCAGAAAGATCGTGTGCGTACGCTGGCCGCGTCCATTGACGGTCTGTTCGGCCCGCACGGTGAAGGCGGCGGTTCTGCCTGCAAGGCGACCGAAGCCGTGGAAACCGCGATGGATCAGCTGTTCCATCTGAACATGAACGTGCTGAACCGCGACACGCTCAAAGACGCCATGGAGCATCCGGAAAACTACCCGCAACTGACGGTGCGTGTATCCGGTTACGCCGTGAACTTCGTGAAGCTGACCCGCGAGCAACAACTGGATGTGATCAGCCGTACTTTCCACGATCGCGTCTAAGTGCAAGACCACGGGTGGCGCTGCGGCGCTACCCGTCCCGCAACACAAGTAACAAGGTAATCATCATGGCTCAACTGTTTCATCTGAACATGAACGTGCTCAACCGCGAAATGCTGGAAGACGCGATGGAACATCCGGACAAGTATCCGCAACTGACGGTGCGCGTTTCGGGTTATGCGGTCAATTTCGTCAAGCTCACCCGTGAGCAGCAACTGGACGTGATCAGCCGCACTTTCCACGAAAAAATCTGAAAAAAGTCTGATACTCTCAATGTGCGTCGGCAATGCCGGCAGCATGAGACCCATGACGGACCGGTGGAGCCCATGCTTGCCGGTCCGTTTTCATTGATACCACTGGCAGAACACAACCATGGAAACCATCGAGCTGAAAAAGGTGGGCGAAATTGCACCACCGCTCTTTAACGACGCCGGCCAGCCGGCGGGGTTTGTGCACTCAATTGAAACCGGCGCAGCGGTCGATGGCCCCGGCATGCGCTTTGCGCTGTTTGTGAGCGGCTGTCAGTTCCGGTGCCTGTACTGCCACAATCCGGACACCTGGAAGCTGCATAACGGCAAGTTCTATACCGTTGACGAGATCATTGCCGAAATCCGCAAATACGCCAGTTTCCTGCGCGTGGCAGGCGGTTTGACCATCTCTGGCGGCGAACCCATGATGCAGGCGCACTTTACCGGTGAAATCTTCCGCCGGGCCAAGCACGAACTGGGGTTGCATACCGCCATCGATACCCAGGGTTATCTTTCTGGCAATCTGCCGGATGAATGGTTTGAGCCGATCGACCTTGTGCTGCTGGATATCAAGGAATTCAACAGCGAACGCCACGAGCGCCTGACCGGCAAGCCCAACGAACCCACCCTGTTGTTTGCCAAGCGCCTGGCGGCCATGAAAAAACCGGTCTGGCTGCGCTATGTATTGCTGCCGGGTTTTTCTGATTTTGAAGAAGACGTGGAAGGTCTGGCCCGCTTCGTTGCCGGTCTGGGCAATGTAGAACGGGTGGAAGTGCTGCCGTTTCACAAGCTGGGCGAATCCAAATGGCAAGAACTGGGTCTGGCGTACGAGCTGACCGACGTGCGCCCGCCCTCGCCTGAACTGGTTCACCGCGTACGCGAACAGTTCCGCAGCCACGGGCTGGAGACCTACTGACGCGGCCTTGCTGCCGCAGCGCACAAAAATCTGCCGGAAAAACCGACCAGGCGCCTTGCCAGGCGCGGTTTTCTGGCAGATTTATGGTCTTGACGTGGTACACTCGCCAAGCCCTGAACAAGTCCCCCACCTCATGTACGAATTCCTTATCGGACTGCGTTACACCCGCGCCCGGCGGCGTAACGGCTTTATCTCTTTTATTTCCCTGATTTCCATCCTCGGCATTGCGCTGGGGGTTGCTGCGCTCATCATTGTGCTCTCGGTCATGAACGGGTTTCAGGGCGAAGTGCGTGACCGCATTCTGGCCATGGCCGCGCATGTGCAGATCAGTGGCGCGGACAACCACCTGACAGACTGGCCCGCAGTCG
This sequence comes from Silvimonas iriomotensis, assembly GCF_014645535.1. NCBI lineage: Bacteria > Pseudomonadati > Pseudomonadota > Betaproteobacteria > Neisseriales > Chitinibacteraceae > Silvimonas > Silvimonas iriomotensis. The sequence goes on along the minus strand of NZ_BMLX01000001.1, from coordinate 720,595 downwards.
CGCAACAGGCTGCAAAACACCCGCACGTGAAAGCAACGGCACCCTATGTACTGGGCCAGGGTCTGCTGACTGCTGGCGGTCAGGTCAAAGGTGCGCTGATCCGCGGGATTGATCCGGCACAAGAGCCTGGCGTGAGCCCGGCCGTTGCCAATGTCTCAGGCGGGCAACTGACCGACCTGACCGCGGGACGGTTTGGCGTGGTGCTGGGCTGGCAACTGGCCAATGATCTGGGCGTGCGCTCTGGCGACAAGGTGACGCTGATCACGCCCGATGGCCAGGTCACCCCCGCCGGGATGATTCCGCGCTTTCGCCAGTTCACGGTGGTCGGGGTGTTTCGCGCTGATTACTACCCGTATGACGCGGGTGTGGCGCTGATCCACATTGGTGACGCCCAGAAGCTGTTCCGCATGGGCGATGCGGTATCTGGCGTGCGATTGCGGCTGGATGACCCGCTGCTGGCGCGCAACGTGGCGATTGATCTGGGCAGCCAGATGACCAACGCCTACGTCAGCGACTGGAGCATGGAAAATCCGACCTACTTCCGTGCGGTGGAAATCGAAAAACGCATGATGTTCCTGATCCTGACCCTGATCGTGGCCGTGGCGGCGTTCAACCTGGTGTCTACCCTGGTGATGGTGGTGACGGACAAACAGGCCGATATCGCCATTTTGCGTACGCTGGGTGCGTCACCCGGTTCGATCATGAAGATTTTCATGGTACAAGGCGCGGTTTCCGGCTTTGTCGGCACCTTCACTGGCGTGTTCGGCGGCGTGATCATTGCGCTCAATATCGGCACCATCGTGCCATTTATCGAACGCGTGCTGGGCACGCATATTCTCTCGCCAGACGTGTACCTGATTACCGAGCTGCCCTCCCAGGTGGAGTGGAGCGACGTCAGCAGCATCGGGCTGATTTCTCTGGTGCTGGCTTTGCTGGCAACCATTTACCCCAGCTGGCGTGCCTCGCGCGTCAATCCGGCCGAGGCGCTGCGTTATGAGTAACACCAACATCAACAGCGCAGCGGGCGACGTGATACTGCAGGCCACCGGTCTGTCCAGGCGCTACACCGCCGGCAAACTGGAAACCCCCGTCCTGCACGATGTGGACCTGACTCTGGCCAAGGGCGAAACCGTCGCCATTGTCGGCGCTTCAGGCTCGGGTAAATCCACGCTGCTGCATCTGCTGGGCGCGCTGGATCAACCCAGCGCCGGCCAGGTGCGCATTCTGGGCCAGGACCCGTTCACCCTGCCCGAAGCCAAACGTGGCGAGTTGCGTAACAAGCATCTGGGCTTCGTCTACCAGTTTCATCATCTGCTGCCTGAATTCACCGCAGCAGAAAACGTGGCCATGCCGCTGATGATCCGCCGCATGCCCAAAGACGCGGCGCTGTTGCAGGCGCAAGCCATGCTGGAACAAGTCGGTCTGGGCAAGCGCAGCCATCACAAGCCGGGCGAAATGTCCGGTGGCGAGCGTCAGCGCGCGGCCATTGCCCGTGCCCTGGTCACCAATCCGGCCTGCGTGCTGGCCGATGAACCCACCGGCAACCTGGACCGCGGCACCGCAGAAACGGTGTTCGGCCTGATGCTGGAGCTCAACCGCCAGTTGCAGACCAGTTTCATCATCGTCACCCACGATGTCACGCTGGCACAGCGCTGCCAGCGCCAGTCGCAACTGACTGATGGCCACCTGCACGAACTGGTCAGCGGCCCGACCCTGTAACCGGCAGGTCCGGCCGTGCTGATCTTTCGCACCGATCAGTACCCCTTGCCCCTGCCGCCGGGGCATCGTTTTCCCGCCAGCAAATATGCGCTGATACGTGAGGCAGTCGCCCCGTTTGCCGCGCATTTGCTGGAAGAAGCGCCGGCCGCCAGCGATTACGAACTCCTCACCGCCCATACCGCCGGGTATCTGGACAAACTCCGGCATGGCACCTTGTCTGAAGCTGAGCAGCGCGTCATCGGCCTGCCGTGGTCTGTAGCGCTGGTCGAGCGTTCGCGCCGTTCCACGGGCGCTACGCTGGCTGCTTGCCGCACGGCCTTGCTGCAAGGGTGCGGGGTGAATCTGGCGGGCGGCACGCATCATGCCTGCGCCGATCACGGCAGCGGTTTTTGCGTTTTCAACGACAGCGCCGTGGCGTTACGCGTTTTGCAATCAGAAGGCGCGATCCGGCGCGCGCTGATCATTGATCTGGACGTGCATCAGGGCAACGGCACGGCGCTCATGCTGGCGGGCGATGCCAGCCTGTTTACGCTGTCGGTCCATGGCGCCAACAACTTCCCGTTCCGCAAGGTTCAGAGCGATCTGGATATTGAACTGGCCGATGGCACGACCGATGCGGCGTACCTGGCGGTACTGCGCGACACGTTGCCTGGCGTATTGCAGACACAGCGGCCCGATCTGGTGATCTATCTGGCCGGGGCCGATGCGTGGGAGGGAGACCGCCTGGGGCGGCTTTCATTGACGCCTGCCGGCTTGCAGGCGCGCGATGAGTATGTGATGGGATTGTGCCAGCGGGCAGATATCCCGGTGGCGGTGACCATGGGTGGTGGCTACGGGCGGGATATCGCCGGGACAGTTGCCATTCACGCGGCCACCGTCCGTACGGCGGTCAGGCTGTTTGACGCACCGCGGGCAGTTTAGCCAAAAAAGCGTACGTACAGGCGCTGCGACCAGCTCAGGCGTTGCCACCAGCGCTCGCCTTCTTCCAGCACCAGCGTACCCTTGTCAGACAGATCCCAGGCGCGCACGCCATTGGTCCATTCATGGCTTTCCACCCAACCGTAATGGTTGAAAAAGCTCAGCCACATCGCCGCTTCCTGACCGCAGCCATCTTGCCAAGTGGTCAGCGAAGACGGGCCGGCTTCCAGAATGGGGAAACCGTCTTTCATGCGGCGCATGACGCCCAGGGCGCGGCGCGGACGAGGAATGGCGAGAGAGCTCATGATGCTAGGCCGGTATTTGTTGATTAACTACGATCATACGCCATTAAAATACGTAGTTAAGTAACAAAATACACAACTGTCATATATGTAATCTGCGATAACCAGAGACGTCAGACATAAAAAAAGCGGAGGAAATCCTCAGCTTTTTCTGGTGTCAGATCAGCAACTTACTGAACGGTCACTTTGGCGAACTTGCGCTTGCCCACTTGCAGCACCACGGTCGTGCCCTTGGCCAGCAGCAGGTTCTTGTCGGACACCTTCTCGCCATCCAGTTTCACCGCGCCAGCCTGAATGTCGCGGAATGCCTGAGAGGTGGACGGGCAAAGCTGGGTTTCCTTGAGCACGGTCCCGATCGCCATGCCCTCGCCTTCAGCGCTCAGCGTGAATTCGGGGATGTCGTCCGGAATGGCGCCCTTCTGGAAACGGGTTTCAAAATCGGCCAGCGCAGCTTCTGCCGCGGCTTGCGAATGGAAACGCGCTACCAGCTCCTGGGCCAGCAACACCTTGATATCACGCGGGTTACGGCCGCCGGCGATATCGGTCTTGAACTGTTCCACCTCAGACATCGGGCGGAACGACAGCAATTCAAAATAGCGCCACATCAGCGTGTCGGACACGCTCATGACCTTGCCGAAGATCTCGTTGGCCGGCTCATCGATACCGATGTAGTTGCCCAGCGACTTGGACATCTTGTTGACACCATCCAGGCCTTCCAGCAACGGCATCATCAGCACCACTTGCGGCGCCTTGCCATGCTGCTGTTGCAGCATGCGGCCCATCAGCAAGTTGAACTTCTGGTCGGTGCCGCCCAGCTCCATGTCGGCTTCCATTGCCACCGAGTCATAACCCTGCAGCAGCGGGTACATGAATTCATGCACGGCGATCGGCTGGTTGTTGGCAAAGCGCTTGGAGAAATCATCACGCTCCAGCATGCGCGCCACGGTAATCGAGGCTGCCAGCTTGAGCATGCCGGCTGCGCCCAGCTCGTTATGCCAGGTGGAGTTGAACATCACCTGGGTCTTCTGGCGGTCCAGAATCTTGAAGACCTGGCGCTCATAGGTTTCGGCGTTGCGCTTGACGTCTTCTTCGGTCAGCGGCGGGCGTGTGGTGTTCTTGCCGGTAGGGTCGCCAATGCGGCCGGTAAAGTCACCGATCAGGAACTGGGCGGTGTGGCCCAGGTCCTGCAACTGACGCATTTTGTTGATCAGCACGGTGTGACCCAGATGCAGATCAGGTGCCGTCGGATCAAAACCGGCCTTGATCTTCAGCGGCACGCCACTCGTCCGGCTTTTTTCCAGCTTTTTGATCAGTTCGTCTTCCGGCAGGATTTCATCCGCGCCGCGCTTGATAATCTGCAGCGCAGCCAGCGTGTCCGGATGCAAAGGCGCTTTGTCTTGTTCAGTCATGGTGTTCGATCTGCTGTCCGGAAAAACCGGTAGATTGGCACAGACAGGCTGCTTTGCTACGCTGTGGCAGCAACGCCTGCCGGGAAATTCGGCAAAGGCGTGATTTTAGCGCAAAAATAAACCATTAAGCATTTACAGATTCCCACCGTTTATTCCGGCTTTTGAAGCACACCGCTCATGACCCTGACTCCCGAGTACTACATTGGCCTGATGACTGGCACCAGCCTGGATGGCGTTGACGCTGCGCTGGTCGACTTTGCCGGCGAAAAACCGCACCTGGCCGCCTCGCTCTCGCTGCCCTTGCCCGGCCCTTTGCGCGCGCAACTGATGCAACTGCAAAGCCAGTCGCCGGATGAATTGCACCTGGCACAACTGGCCGGCAATGCGCTGGCTGACCTGTATGCCGAAGCGGTCGCGCGCCTGCTGGTGGAATCCGATCTGGCCGCGGGCAATATCCGCGCCATTGGTAATCACGGCCAGACCGTGCGGCACCGCCCGGAACTGGGTTACACCGTGCAACTGGGCAACAATGCCCGCCTGGCCGAGCTGACCGGGATCACGGTCATTGGCGATTTTCGTAGCCGCGATGTCGCTGCGGGTGGCCAGGGCGCGCCACTGGTGCCGGCATTTCATCAAGCCATTTTTGGCCACACCGGCGAGCCGTGCGTGGTCGCCAATATCGGCGGCATTGCCAATATCACCATTCTGGCGGCAGATGGCGAAGTCACCGGCTTTGATACTGGCCCGGGCAATGTGCTGATGGATTTGTGGACGCTGCAGCACCAGGGCGAGCATTACGATGCCGGCGGCAAGTGGGCAGCGCAAGGTCATCTGCAAGCCGACTTGCTGCAAGCCATGCTCTCCGAGCCCTACTTTGCGCTGCTGCCACCCAAATCCACCGGCCGTGACCTGTTTCATGGCGAGTGGTTGCAAAAGCACCTGGGCAGCGCCCGCCACGAACCGGTCAACGTGCAGGCCACGCTCAACACCCTGACCGCCAGAACGATTGCAGACGCCATCCGGCTGCATGCCCCGCAAGCCAAAGCGGTGTATCTGTGCGGTGGCGGCGCGCACAACGCCCATTTGCAAAGCCAGTTGCAGCAATGGCTGCCCAGCCAGCATGTGGCCACTACGGCCGCGCTGGGGGTTGATCCAGACTGGGTAGAGGCCTACGCCTTTGCCTGGCTGGCCTGGCGTTGTGTCCACCGTTTGCCGGGCAATTTGCCGGGCGTTACCGGCGCGCACGGCCCGCGCATTCTGGGTGCCATGTGGCCGGCCTGACGCGCAGTTGAATGGTTTGCGTTGTGCAATATTGAACGGCAGTGGCAAGCGCCCTGCCGTTTTTGTTTGTGGTGATCCGCCGGCAGGCGTTGATGCCGATTGGGTTTTTGCCGGGCCGATATATAGTGAATTGAATCAAACAGAAAAAAGTGTGCCTGCAACGGGCACACCAAGGAGGCTCTGCGCATGATCTCCATTCAACGTCGCCCGCTGGTAACCCAGTTCCTGATCCTTGGTGCGCTGGTCTGTCTGGTTGTTTTCGGCAGCCTGGTGGTGTTTACCAGTATCAGCGTGCAGCAAACCGCGCGCTCGATCGCCGAGAGCAACCTCAACACCCAGCTGGTGCTGGTCAAGGACATGTTCCAGCTGGCGTATCGCGATGCGCAAACGCGCAGCAAGGGCTTGCTGGACCAGTTTGAACGGCAACTGGGCGCCGGCATGGTGGTCACTGGCGACAAAACCGAAGCCGGCCTGCCGGTGGTCAAATCCGGCGACAAAATACTCAACGCCGACATCGGCCTGCTTAACCAGTTCAAGGAACACACCGGCGCAGAGCCCGCGATTGTGGCCAGGAACGAGGCCGGCGCCTTTGTGCGCGTCAACACTCTGCTCAAGGACCCCGCCGGCAAATCCATGCTGGGCACGACCATCAAGAGCGATGACCCGATCGCCAAAGCCATCAGCGCCGGGAACAGTTTTGTCGGCATGGTGGTGCGCAACGGTCATTACTACATGACCAACGCCAACCCCATCAAAGACAGCAATGGCCAGATTGCCGGCTGGGTGCAGACCCGTACCGACCTCACGCCGGAAATCGCCACGCTCAAGCAAATGCTCAGCAGCCTGAAGATTGGCGAAACCGGTTATGTGTACGCCGTGGTGCCCACGGGCGATGACGGGATTGCCCGCTTTGTGATCCACCCGCGTTATGAGGGCAAGCTGGTAACCGAAACCAGCGGCGGCAGCCATAACTGGATGTACCAGAAGATGATTGCCGAGAAAGAAGGCCTGGTGCATTACACGCTGGCCAACCCGGCGCGCGGCGGCGCTGAAGAAGACAAAATGGCCGCGTTTGCGTTGATCCCGGACTGGAACTGGATTGTCGCCAGCGGCAGCTTTACCGAAGAATTCACCGGCCACAGCACCGAACTGCGTAACCGCCTGATCGCGATGTGTCTGGTGCTGGCGGTGATCACGCTGGGATTGTTGTATCTGGGCCTTAAACGCCAGTTGGGGCCGCTGGCGCTGGTGGTGCAGGCCATCGAACGCTTTGGCCAGGGCGATCTGACTGCCCGCATTGCCATTACCCACGCCGGCAAGAGCGACAACGAAATGGACCGCATCAGCGCCGAGTTCAATCAGGCGGCGCAATCGCTGCAGGGTTTGATGCATGACGTGCGCAACACCGCCAGCGAGGTCGATCAGGCCACGGGCGAGTTTGATAACGCCATAACCCGCATCGCCACCGATAGCCGCCAGCAGAGCGAATCGGCCTCCAGTATGGCCGCGACGGTGGAACAGATCACCGTCAGCATCACCCACATTGCCGATCACGCCAACGACGCCGCCAGCACCGCGCGCGACGCGCAAGGCTCGTCGCACGCTGGCACCACCGTGGTCGGGCGCATGGAAGAACAGATGCACACGCTGTCTGACGCCTCCCGCGTGGCCGCCGAACGTATTGCCGGGCTGGGCGAGCGCTCGTCCGAGATCTCCGGCATCGTGCGGGTGATCCGCGAAATTGCCGAGCAAACCAACCTGCTGGCACTCAACGCCGCCATCGAAGCCGCCCGCGCCGGCGAACAAGGCCGCGGTTTTGCCGTGGTGGCAGACGAAGTACGCAAGCTGGCCGAGCGCACCGGTAACGCCACGCAAGAGATCGGTTCGCTGATCAATGCCATGGTCAACGATACCCAGGCGGTAGCCAGCGAGATTGTCGCCGTCTCTGAACAAATGAAGAGTGGCGTGGAACTGGCCGGCGAAACCGGCAGCGCGCTGACGACGATTTCCGAGCATACCCAGCGCACCGCCGGCATCGTCAACGACATTGCCCACGCCACGCGGGAGCAATCTTCTGCCAGCGCGGCGCTGGCGCAAAATGTCGAATCGGTGGCACAGACGGCGCAAAGCAACGCCTCGCTGGTGGAAACCAACCGCGCCGCGGCCCGTCAGTTGCGTGAACAGGCACAAACGCTGCGCAGCAAGCTGGCGCAATTCCAGATGTAAAACAACGCAAGTTTACCGGCCGACTTTTTTACCACGACCAAACGCGCGGCTTCTCTCAGAATGCGGGCATTCCGGTAGACTACGGCCGGACCCGTCTGGAGAGTGCCATGTCGCAACAACAACACAGCCAGTTCGCGCTGTTTGGTACCCGTCGTTTTCTGCCTTTGTTTGTTACCCAGTTTTTTGGCGCATTCAACGACAATCTGTTCAAGAACGCCATGCTGGTCATGGTGGTATTCCACGGGCTCTCGCTCTCTGGCATTGACTCAAAAACGCTGGTCAGCGCAGCGGCCGGCGTGTTTATCCTGCCATTCTTTTTGTTCTCTGCCATTTCCGGGCAACTGGCTGAAAAGTTCGACAAAGCCATGCTGGCGCAGCGCGTCAAGCAACTGGAAATCCTGATCATGCTGGCCGCCGGCTACGGGTTCTGGGCGCATAACGCGGCCGTGCTGATGGGCTGCCTGTTCATGATGGGCGTGCACTCCACCCTGTTCGGGCCGCTCAAATACTCCGTCCTGCCCCAATACCTCAAACCCAATGAACTCATGGGCGGCAATGGCCTGATCGAGGGTGGGACGTTTGTCGCCATCTTGCTGGGCCAGATCGCCGGTACGCTGATCGTGCAGCACCAGCCGCATGGCGAAACGCTGATCATCTATGCCTGCCTTGCCGTGGCGATTCTGGGCTGGCTGTCCAGCCGCAAGATGCCCGCCGCGCCGGCCCCGGCGCCGGATCTGAAAATTTCCTGGAATGTACTGGGCCAGACTTTCAAGATCATCGGCCAGGCGCGCGCCAACAAGACCGTGTTCAACAGCTTGCTGGGACTGTCCTGGTTCTGGTTCCTGGGCTCGATCTACCTGATCTACCTGCCGGTCATGGCCAGCGAAATCCTGCATGGCGACCCGACGGTCTACACCTTGCTGATCACGCTGTTCTCGGTCGGCATTGGCCTGGGCTCCATGCTGTGCGAAAAGCTCTCTGGCCATCGCGTTGAACTGGGGCTGGTGCCGTTTGGCTCCATCGGCCTGTCGCTGTTCGGCATTGATCTGTACTTTGCGCTGCAAAACATGCCTGCCGGCACGTTTGATGTGGCCGGGTTTATCAGCAACCACGCGCACTGGCGCGTGATGATTGACCTGACGCTGCTGGGCGTTTTTGGCGGCTTTTATACCGTGCCCCTGTACGCGCTGATCCAGACCCGCGCCGACAAAACCTTTGTGTCGCGCGCCATTGCCGCCAACAACATCCTGAACTCGCTGTTCATGGTGGTGGCGTCGGTCATGGGTATCTTGCTGCTCAAGTTCGGGATGTCGGTGCCTGGCCTGTTGCTGACGGTGGCACTGCTCAATGTGGTGGTGGCGCTGTATATCTACTCGCTGATCCCTGAATTCCTGATGCGCTTTCTGGTGTGGATCATGACGCACCTGCTGTATCGCGTGCGCTCGCAAGGTTTGCAGAATATTCCGGAAGAAGGCCCGGTAGTGCTGGTGTGCAACCATGTCAGCTTCATGGACGCGCTGATCCTGGCGGGTGCCGTGCGCCGCCCGGTGCGCTTCATCATGGATCACCGCATCTTCAAGATTCCGCTGCTTAATTTCATCTTCAAAACCGCCGGTGCCATTCCTATTGCGCCGGCCAAAGAAGACCCGACGCTGAAAACCAAAGCGTTTGACCGTGCCGCGCAATATCTGGCTGAGGGTGAAGTGCTGTGTATCTTCCCGGAAGGCGGCATTACCCGTAATGGCGACATCCAGACCTTCCGTCCCGGCATTGACGAGATCATCCGCCGCACGCCGGTGCCGGTGATTCCCATGGCGCTGCAAGGCTTGTGGGGCAGTTTCTTCAGCCGCAAGGATGGCGCCGCCATGATGAAGATGCCGCGCCGCGCGTTCTCCAAAATCGGTTTTGTGGTGGGTACGCCGATTGCGCCGGAAGAAGTCACCCGGCAACGGCTGGAAGATGAAGTGCGCAAGCTGCGCGGCGACTGGCAGTGAGACGCGAGGCGCGCAGATGATGCGCGCCTCATTGCTGTGAGTGTTGCAAGTTGCAAAGCCGGGCCAGGCGGCCGGAACAGCGCCACCTGTCAGCCGTGAATCAAACGGCCAGCCACACTTCCCCATCCCGCACTTCTACCGCATGGCAAGGCACCTGGCCTTGCTCTGGCGCCAGCGCGCTGCCGGTGGCGAGATCAACCTTGAAGTTATGCAGCGGGCACGCCACCGCACCGCCAAATACCAGGCCATGTGACAGGGCGCCACCTTTGTGCGGGCAGTGATCGTCCAGTGCGAACACCTGATCGTCGGCAGTCCGGAACAACGCAATGGCTTGCGCCTGGGCGCTGGTGTTGACGACACGGGCGCCTTGTTGCGGGATGTCCTGCAAGGCACAGATTTTGTGGAATGATTTCATGATGTTCTCCTTGCTCAAGCAGGCAATGCGGCAAACTGGTCAGCGGCGACACCGTCACGTGCGCGCCACGGATCGGGTTCCAGCGCCAGGGCTTGCTGCAGGCGCGCCCACAGGGCCTTGCGACCGGCTTCGTCTTGCAGCACGCGTTCCTTGATGTAATCCAGGCCGACCCGCTGCATGAAGTGCACGGTCCGCTCCAGGTAGTGCGCTTCTTCGCGATACAACTGCAAGAAAGCGCCGCTGTATTCCATGACTTCGGTGGCGGTTTTCACCTTGATCAGGAACTCGGCCACTTCGGTCTTGATCCCGCCATTACCGCCGATATAGAGCTCCCAGCCGCTATCGACCGCGATAATGCCAACGTCCTTGATCCCGGCTTCGGCGCAGTTGCGCGGGCAACCAGAGACGGCCAGTTTGACCTTGTGCGGTGCCCACATCCGGTCCAGCGCTTTTTCCAGCTCAATACCCATACCGGTGGAGTCTTGCGTGCCAAAGCGGCAGAACTGCTTGCCCACGCACGTTTTGACGGTACGCAGCCCCTTGGAATAACCCATGCCACTGGGCATATCGAGGTCTTTCCAGATTGCCGGCAGATCGCTGCCCTTCACGCCCAGCAAGTCCAGCCGCTGGCCGCCAGTGACCTTGACCATGCGCACTTCGTATTTCTCGGCCACATCGGCAATGCGGCGCAGTTCGGCCGGGCTGGTCACCCCGCCCCACATCCGCGGAATCACGCTGAACGTTGAATCTTTCTGGATATTGGCGTGCATGCGCTCGTTCACAAGACGCGATTGCGGGTCGTCTCTGGCTTCACCCGGCCAGGTGGAAATCAGGTAATAGTTCAGTGCCGGGCGGCAGGTTGGGCAGCCGTCAGCCGAGCGCCATTGCAGCTTACGCATCACCTGATCCATCGAGGTCAGATGCTGGTTGCGGATGGCTTCGCGTACTTCGGCATGCGTGTGGGTCGTGCAATCGCACATGGGTTTTTGTCTGGGCGCAGCCTGGAAAGAACTGCCCACGGTGCTCATCAGAATCTGTTCCACCAGGCCGGTACAAGAGCCGCAGGAGGCGCCGGCGCGGGTGTGTTTCTTGACGTCTTCCACCGTAAACAGGCCGTGTTCGGTAATTGCCTTGACGATGGTGCCTTTGCTCACGCCATTACAGCCGCAGACTTCCGCATCCATGGGCAAGGCGGCGGCGCGGTTGGCCCCGGCCGTGCCCGCATCGCCCACTTCACGCGGGCCGGACAAGAGGTCGCGGCGCATATCGGCCACATTGCGGCCTTCACGCAGCAACTGGTAGTACCAGGCGCCCTCGCCCGTATCGCCATACAGGCAGGCGCCGACCAGCACGTCGTCCTTGAGCACCAGCTTTTTGTAGACGCCGCCCTTGGGGTCAGACACCACGATCTGGTCGTAATCATCACCGCCCATAAAGTCGCCGGCAGAGAACAGATCAATGCCCGTCACTTTGAGCTTGGTCGACGTGGTGGTGCCGGTATAGCGTTGCTTGCCGCAGCCGGCCAGCTGGTTGGCCAGCACCTTGCCCATTTCAAACAGCGGCGCCACCAGGCCATAACTGATGCCACGGTGATTGACACACTCGCCCACGGCATAGATAAACGGGTCGCTGCTCTTGAGCGTGTCGTCGACCACAATGCCTTGCTGCACTTTCAGGCCCGCCGCGCGCGCCAGCCCGTCGTTGGGCACAATGCCGGCAGCCATGATCACCAGATCGGCCGGCAACACCGTACCATCCCCCAGTTCCACGCCACTGACGCGTTGCTCACCCACAAGACGGCGGGCGGTCTGGCCCAGGTAAAGCGCCAGGCCATGATCGCGCATGGCTTGTTCCAGCATGCGGCCGGCTTGTTCATCAAGCTGACGGTTGAGCAGCCATTCGCCCAGATGCACCACGCTGACGTTCATGCCGCGCTGCTTGAGCCCGTGCGCCGCTTCCAGCCCCAGCAAACCACCGCCAATCACCACCGCGTGCTGATACTTTGCCGCCGCATCGATCATGGCCGTGGTGTCTTTGATGTCGCGAAAACCCAGTACGCCATCCAGTTGTGCGCCCGGAATCGGCAGCATGAACGGACGCGAGCCGGTGGCAATGATCAGTTTGTCGTAGGCAATGGCCTCGCCCGTGGCCAGACTGATGGTGCGCTGAACCCGGTCGATGCCGGTGGCGGCCACCCCTTTGATCAGGCGGATGCCATTGGCGTCGTACCAGTCTTCACTGTTCAGGATGATATCGGACAGGGTCTGTTCACCGGCCAGCACCGGGGAGAGCTGGATGCGGTTGTAGTTGCCACAGGGTTCATCGCCGATGATGGTGATGTCATAGCGTTGCGGATCGTGACGCAGGATTTCTTCCAGCGTACGGACACCGGCCATGCCATTGCCGATCAGTACCAGTCGTTGCTTGCGCATGGGTTGCTCCAGGCCGGCGCGCGCCGGCGGTTTCTATTTGATCAGGAGCTATGTTGGGCAATCTGGCGCGCGCGGACGAGGTAAATAGGCTGGGTCGATGGTTTGATCTAAATCAATGCGCAGTCAGGAAAATATGCATTTTGTATAAATGATGAAAACTACCAACGTTGCGTACGACAAATTAATGCTGATGGACTATTGCAGCGCGCCGGATTCGCAGCCCAAACCCTTGAATTGATGCGCATATCCGGAATATTCACACCCGGTTTTTTAGGGCACCCATCCGGCAAAAGCCAATAAAAAGGCCGGCACACCGGCCGGCCCTGGGTGACAGACGTCAATCAACCCTGCATCAGCAAGGACATTTACCGCCACCGGGACGATCCGCACTGGGATAACGGGCTTCCAGGCAATAACGGTAAAAGTCTTCGCGGCTCATCGGCTGGGCGTCCGGATGCTTTTCGCGCATGTGCTGAACGTAATACTCATAGTCATGCACGCCCACCATCAGCCGGCAGGTCTGCACCACTTTTCTGGCGGCATCTTTCAGCCCGGCCAGCCAGTCCGAGCCCAGGCTGTAGCGGTCGAACATGCTCTGGCTCATGGGCATGCCGGCGTGATGCTGCGCCGCGTGCTCTTCCACATAACGGGCGTAAGCGTCATCCGGGTGCTGCGGCGGCGTGTGGCGGCCGGTAAAGCTGGATAGATCAAGCATGGCTGGCGGCCTCCCCGCGCCATTGGGCATCTGCTTCACGCGCGGTGGGTTGGCGCGATGCCAATGCCTTGCGGATGTTAAGGAATGCGGAAATCAGCATGACCACGGCGACCAGCATGAAAAAGCCGCACAAGGCCGCGTTGACCTGGTTGTTGAATGCAATGCGCTGCATGTCTTCCACCGTTTTGGCCGGCGCAATGATGGTGCCTTGCGCGGCGGCGGTGTTGAACTTGTTGGCAACTGCCAGGAAGCCGATCTTGGGATTGGCACTGAAAATCTTTTCCCAGCCGGCAGCCATGGAAGTGATGAACAACCATGCCGTCGGCAGGATGGTGACCCAGGCGTAGCGTTCTTTCTTCATCTTGAACAGCACCACGGTGCCCAGGATCAGCGCCATGGAGGCCAGCATCTGGTTACCAATGCCAAACAGCGGCCACAAGGTGTTGATGCCGCCCAGCGGGTCAACCACGCCCTGGTAAACAAAGTAGCCCCAGCCGGCCACCGCCACGCTGGTGCCAATCAGGTTACCGATCCAGGAACGGCTCTTGCCCAGGCCCGGAATCGCCACACCGGCCAGATCCTGCACCATGAAACGGCAAGCGCGCGTACCGGCATCCACCGCGGTCAGGATGAACAGCGCTTCAAACAGGATGGCAAAGTGGTACCAGAACGCCATCATGGCGCGGCTGTTGAAGATGTCCGAAATGATGTGTGCCATGCCGACAGCAAAGGTCGGCGCGCCACCGGCACGGGACAGGATGGATTTCTCACCCACTTCCTGGGCAATGGTCGAGAGCGTGTCCGGCGTGATGGTAAAGCCCCAGCCATTGATGACGGTGGAGGCCTCCACCACGGTTTTGCCGATCAGGGCAGCCGGGGAGTTCATGGCAAAGTACACGCCCGGATCGATCACGCTGGCGCAGATCAGCGCCATGATGGCCACGAACGACTCCATCAGCATGGCGCCGTAGCCAATCATGCGCATATGGCTTTCACGCTCGACCAGTTTCGGAGTCGTGCCTGATGCAACCAGCGCGTGGAAACCGGAAATCGACCCGCAGGCAATGGTGATGAACAGGAACGGGAACAAACTGCCGGCAAAGACCGGGCCGGAGCCATCGATAAAGCGCGACACCGCCGGCATTTTCAGTTCCGGCGCGGCAAACACAATGCCGATTGCCAAGCCGACAATCACGCCGATCTTGAGGAAGGTAGACAGGTAATCACGCGGGGCCAGCAGCAGCCACACCGGCAAGACCGAGGCAATAAAGCCGTAGATCACCAGCGCCCAGGTCATTTGCGGGCCGGTCAGGGTAAAGATCGGGCCCCAGGTCGGGTCTTTGGCGATATCGCCACCGTACACAATGGCCAGCATCATCAGCACAAAGCCGATGACCGAGATCTCGGCAATACGGCCCGGCCGGATGTAACGCATGTAGATGCCCATGAACAGCGCAATGGGAATCGTCGCTGCAATGGTAAACGCGCCCCACGGGCTGTCTGCCAGCGCTTTGACCACCACAAGGGCCAGCGCCGACAAGATGATGATCATTACGCCCAGCGCACCCAGCATGACCACGACGCCGGCAAAGGGGCCCAGCTCCTGCTTGGCCATTTCGCCCAGCGAGCGGCCATCACGGCGGGTAGAGATGAACAGCACCAGGAAATCCTGCACCGCGCCGGCCAGCATCACGCCGATCAGAATCCACAGGGTGCCCGGCAGATATCCCATCTGCGCAGCCAGAATGGGGCCCACCAGCGGGCCAGCCCCGGCGATGGCAGCAAAATGGTGACCAAACAGCACCCATTTGTTGGTGGGTACGTAATCCAGGCCATCGTTACGACGCTCTGCGGGCGTCAGGCGACGGTCATCAAGTTCAAATACCTTGTTCGCAATAAAGCGGCTATAGAAACGGTACGCAATGGCATAGCAAGCCACTGCGGCCGTCACCATCCACACTGCGTTGACGTGTTCACCGCGGCTTAAGGCCAGCATGCCAAAGCCGATGGCACCCAGGATTGCGACCCCGATCCAGATTAACCATTCCTTGCTACGACTCATGAAAGTCCCCTTTTTATATTTTGCCGACGGATAAAGTCGGCGCAGAGCGTATGACGCCTTCTTTGCTGCAAGCGTAATGTAGTTTATCAATAGCAACTACATTCTTCATCCTCCACAACCCTGATTTGTGGATGAATGCAGCCCTTTGTTATTTCTGATCACCTTTCAATTTCGTCAGTGGCTGCAATAATGATGAAATAACAATCGGCCGCCCCAATGCCGATAACAACGCCAGAGCAAGGAATTCATGTCCCGCCTGTATTCCCGCACGTTGCGGTTGACCGTGTCTTTGGCACGCTGGGCCCCCGGTCTGCCGGAATTGCTGCGGTATTCGCGCAGCAATGTGCGCGCAGATCTGATTGCCGGGGTATCGGTGGCGACCGTGGCTTTGCCGGTCTGCATTGCCTACGCCCAACTGGCCGGGTTCAGCCCGGTCGTCGGCCTGTACAGCGCCATCCTGCCCATGATTGCCTATGCGCTGTTTGGCTCATCCCGCCAGTTGATCGTGGGCCCGGATGCCGCCACCTGCGCCATGATCGCCGCGACACTGGTGCCGTTGGCACAGGGCGATCCGGAGCGCTATCACGCACTGGCCATTTCACTGACCTTGTTCACCGGCCTGTTTTGTTTGCTCGCCGGCAAATTGCGGCTGGGCTTTCTGGCCGATTTGCTGTCGCGGCCGATTCTGACCGGGCTGTTGAACGGCGTGGCCATCACCATCATCGTCGGGCAACTGGGCAAACTGACCGGGGTGACGCTGATCGGGCGTGATGTGGTGGGTCAGGCGATCTCGTTTGTGCGCCAGTTGCCCGGCGCCCATCTGCCCACGGTACTGGTCTCGGCAGGTCTGATTGTGCTGTATGTCGTCCTGCGCAAAACCTGGCGCAACGGGCCGGTGGCGCTGGTCGTGGCCGTGGTGGCGGTGCTGGCGAGCGTGCTGCTGGGTCTGGAGGCGCGGCAAGTGGTCACTATCGGTGACATCCCCTCTTCAGTGCCGCGCCTGCACTGGCCGGCGCTGCCACATGAAGACTGGGGCGACATCATTCCATCGGCCGCGCTGCTGGCGTTTATCAGTTTTTCCAGCGGCATGCTGACTGCGCGCAGCTTTGCCGCCAAAAACGGGTATCAGGTGGATGGCAACCAGGAATTCATCGCCTTTGGCGTGGTGGATATTGTCTCTGCGCTGTCGCAGGGGTTTGCGGTGACCGGCGCGGACTCGCGCACGGCAGTGAATGATGCGGCGGGCGGGCGCACGCGCATGGCGCAGGTCTTTGCCTCGCTGGCCATCTTGCTGGCCTTGTTGCTGTTTGCCACGCCCATGGCCGCGCTGCCGACCGCGGCGCTGGCGGTGATCCTGATTTTCAGCTCCTGGGGGCTGACCGACTGGCGCGCCTATCTGAACCTGTGGCGCATGAGCCGGGCCGAGTTCGGCATTGCGCTGGGCACCTTTCTGGCAGTGCTCATTGTGGGTGTCATGCCGGGCATTCTGTTTGCCATTGCCATTGCCCTGCTGCGTTTTCTGGGGCAAGTGGCGCGACCCAGCAATTACGTACTGGGGCTGGCCGAAGATGGCGACTTTCACGGCACCATGTTCTACCCGACGGCGCAAAGCGTGCCCGGTCTGATCGTTTACCGGTTTGAAGCGCCGCTGATTTTCTTCAACGCCGGGTATTTCCGGCAGCGGATTGAGCAACTGATTGATGAAGCCACCAGCCCGGTGCACTGGGTGCTGATCGACAGCCACGTCATCAGCATGGTCGATCTGACCGGCGCACTGACCATTATGGAACTGGACAACAACCTGCACGCCCGCGGCATCAATCTGGCGTTCTGCGGGCACCGTTATCTGATCGAGCAATGGCTGGATGCGCATCACGTTGAGCTGAACGGCCCGCGTGAACTCAAACTGTTCAATACCCGTCGCACCGCACTGGCGGCATGGCGTCAGCTTCATCCGGACGTCCCGCTGCCCGTCACTACCCCGCCGGCCCGGCAAGCCGGCTCCTGAACCGAGAGGCCGAAATGTCCAGCAGCAAAAAGAAAACGCCTGACGTCGCTACGCCAGAAAAAATGGGCAACAAGGAATACGAACGCGCCCTGCGCGATCTGCACATTGAACTGGTTCATCTGCAGGAATGGGTCAAACAGAAAGGGCTCAAAGTCTGCATCCTGTTCGAGGGCCGGGACGGCGCGGGCAAAGGCGGTGTGATCAAGGCGCTGACCGAGCGGGTCAGCCCGCGGGTGTTCCGCGTGATTGCCTTGCCGGCACCGACCGAGCGGGAGAAAAGCCAGATCTACATGCAGCGCTATATTCCGCACCTGCCGGCAGCCGGTGAAGTGGTGATTTTTGATCGCAGCTGGTACAACCGCGCTGGCGTGGAGCGGGTCATGGGCTTTTGCACGCCGGAACAGACCCAGGCGTTTTTGCACGGGGCGCCCATCATTGAAAAAGCCATGGTCCACGACGACATCATCTTGCTCAAATACTGGCTGGAAGTGAGCATGGATGAACAAACACGCCGCTTGAAAGACCGCATCGACGATGGCCGCAAGACCTGGAAACTCTCGCCCATGGATGTCGCCTCTTATAGCCGCTGGTACGACTATTCAAAGGCGCGCGACGACATGTTTGCCCAGACCAGTAGCGAATGGGCGCCGTGGTATGTGATCCATTCTGATGACAAAAAGCGCACGCGCCTCAATATCATCAGCCACATCCTGTCCAAGGTGCCGTACAAGAAGATGCCGGCACAAAAGATTGTGCTGCCCAAACGGCAGAAGCCAGACGGCTACAAAGAAGCAGAAATCACGTGCCCGCGGGTTGATCTGAAATACTGAGCGACTGCATCCCGGCGCCGGGTGGGGCGATCAGGCCGTCAGCTTGAGTCCCACCATTCCCGCCAGTAGCAAGATCACCGAGATCGCCCGCAGCAACGACAGCGGCTCCCCCCAGAACAGCACACCGAACAGCACCGACCCCAGCACGCCGATCCCGGTCCACAAAGCGTAGGCCGTACCCAGCGGCAGCGTGCGCACGGCATACGCCAGCAAACCCATACTGCCCAGCAACAAAACCACAAAAGCCAGCGAAGGCCACAAGCGGCTGAAACCGGCAGATGATTTAAGTGCCACCGCCCAGCCCACTTCAAGCAAGCCGGCGACGATCAGGGCAATCCAGGAAACAACAGCAGAAGACATGAAAAACGGCCTCGACAAGTGAGGCCGTCCTCAGTGGAGAATGCGCTGCGGGGTCGTCCCCGCAGGGGCTACAAGCGGCGCAGTGGCAGCGCCTGTATATGCCAGTCAGATAGAACGTGCAGTTTGCCAGGGCGGCGAGTTTGCGTCAGCGCAAATATTGCCGCCACCCCGCTGTCGCATCAGTCGGCGAAACCGCGTTCCAGATCGGCGATCAAGTCGCCAATATGTTCCAGCCCGACCGAGATCCGGATCAAGCCATCACCAATGCCGGCGCGGGCGCGGGCTTCCGGCGTCAGGCGCCCGTGCGAGGTCGTCGCCGGGTGGCTGATGGTGGTACGCACGTCGCCCAGATTGGCCGTGCGCGACATCAGCTGCACGCGATCGATCACGCGCCAGGCCAGATCCTGGCCACCCTTCACATCAAACGACACCACGCCACCGTGGCCGGTCTGCTGACGTTCGGCCAGTTCATGCTGCGGGTGAGACTTCAGGCCGGAGTAATACACCCGGGCCACTTTGGGATGCGCTTCCAGCCAGGTGGCCAGCTTCATGGCATTTTCAGAATGGGCTTTCATGCGGATGCCCAGCGTTTCCAGACCCTTGAGCAACACCCAGGCATTGAACGGCGACAGCGTCGGCCCGGCGGTGCGCAAGAACAGGTAAACCGGCTCGATCAAGGCATTGCTGCCCACCACCGCGCCGCCCAGGACCCGGCCTTGGCCATCGATGTACTTGGTGGCCGAATGCACCACGATATCGGCGCCGAACTTCAATGGCTGTTGCAGCGCGGGCGAGCAAAAACAGTTATCCACCGCCAGAATGGCGCCGGCTGCGTGGGCGATATCGGCAATGGCGCGAATATCTGCCACATCCACCAGCGGGTTGGACGGGGTTTCCAGGAAAAACAGTTTTGAGTTCGGTTTGACCGCAGCGCGCCACTCCGCCAGGTCAACCGGCGAGGCGTAGGTCACTTCAACGCCAAATTTGGCCATGTAGTTGTTGAAGAACTGCATGGTGGAGCCAAACAGCACGCTGGAAGCCACGATATGGTCGCCAGAACGCAGATGCGCAAGGCACAAAGACATGATCGCGCTCATGCCCGACGCGGTGGCCACGGCGCGCTCGCCGCCTTCCATGGCCGCCAGACGCTCTTCAAAGGCGCTCACGGTCGGGTTGGTAAAGCGCGAATAGATAAACCCCGGCACCTGGCCCGTGAACTTCAGCTGGGCTTCATGCGCGCTGCCCACCACAAAGCTGGAGGTCAGGAACATGGCATCCGAATGCTCGCCAAAATGCGTGCGTTCCGTCCCGGCGCGTACCGCCAGCGTGTCCGGGTGCAAAGTGCTGTAATCGAGATCTGCCATGAAATGCCCTCACCTGTCCTTGTTGATGCGTATCTGTTTGATTGTGCCTTGAGCGCGCGCCGCGGCACAGACACAAAAGGGGCGCCCAAAGCCCCCCTTTTGTTATCCTGCCAGCCCGGTTCAGACCAGGTTTTGCTCTGCCACGCCGATATTCAGGTCAAGCAGGCCGCCGTCGCTGGTTTTGGTCGACAACGGCGACAGGCGCTTGGCTTCCAGCTGATCCAGGTAGTCGTCGGTGATATCACCGGTGATGTACTTGCCGTCAAAGCAGGAGGTTTCAAACTCCTGGATACGGCCACCGCTGGCCTCGCGACAGGCCGAGATCAGATCATCCAGTTCCTGGTAGATCACGGCATCGGCACCGACTTCTTCGGCAATCTGCGCGTCCGTGCGGCCGGTGGCGATCAGTTCAGCGCGGGTCGGCATATCAATGCCGTACACGTGCGGGAACTTCACCGGCGGTGCGGCAGAAGCCAGGTAGACCTTGCGGGCGCCCGCTTCGCGCGCCATCTGCACGATCTCTTTGGAAGTGGTACCACGCACGATGGAGTCATCCACCAGCAGCACGCTGCGGCCGGCAAATTCGACACCGATCGGGTTGAGCTTCTGGCGTACCGACTTCTTGCGCGAGGCCTGGCCTGGCATGATGAAGGTACGACCGATATAACGGTTCTTGATAAAGCCTTCGCGGTACGGCAGGTTCAGCTTGATCGCCAGTTGCAGCGCAGAAGCGCGGCTGGTATCCGGAATGGGGATGACCACGTCGATATCCAGATCCGGAATGGTCGAGCGAATGCGTTCGGCCAGGTAGTCACCCATCTTCAGACGGGCTTCGTACACCGAAATGCCGTCAATGACGCTGTCAGGGCGGGCAAAGTAAACGTGCTCGAAAATACACGGCACGAGGTTCGGGTTCGGGTGGCATTGGCGGTTGTGCAGCTCGCCGCCGAAGGTGATGTAGACCGCTTCGCCCGGATCAATATCGCGCATGCGCTTGAAACCCAGGGTATCGAGGGCGACGGATTCGGACGCCACCAGATACTCAGTGCCGGCTTCGGTTTCGTGTGCGCCAATGGTCAGCGGGCGGATGCCGTGCGGATCACGGAAAGCAACGAGGCCATAACCGGCGATGATGGCCACCACGGCGTAAGCACCCTTCACGCGCTTGTGAACGGCGGCGACGGCTTCAAAAATGATGTCTGCATCAAGCTTGAAACCCTTGGCGCGGTTTTGCAGTTCGTGTGCAAACACGTTCAGCAGCGCTTCAGAGTCCGAGTTGGTGTTGATGTGACGCAGGTCAGTGCGGTACATCTCGTCTTTAAGCTGGGCATCGTTGGTCAGGTTGCCGTTGTGGGCCAGCACGATACCGAACGGGCTGTTGACGTAGAACGGCTGCGATTCAGCCAGGCTGGAGGCCGAGCCTGCAGTCGGGTAACGCACGTGGCCAATGCCGGTGTTGCCCCAGAGCGAGCGCATATTGCGGGTACGGAATACGTCGCGCACCAGGCCCTGGCCCTTGTGCATATGCATCCGCTGGTCTTCAGCGGTGACAATACCCGCTGCGTCCTGACCGCGGTGCTGCAGAACCAGCAAGCCGTCGTACAACAGCTGGTTGACTGGAGTTTTGGCGACTATGCCCAGAATGCCACACATGCTGAATGCCTCTCGAAACGTGCAATACCAACTGCCAGGTTTAACCGACCTGTCCTTTTAGCCGGACTTCAGTCGTAATGAATATGCCGGGCGAGGTCCTGGGGTAACCAGGGCAACGCCATCACGGCTGCTTGCTCAAATAACGGGCTGAACATTGCATTGCGCCACAACGGGCTCCGGGGCACGTCAGTCAGACCGGCAATCAGCACGATCATCAACGTGAACAGGAAACCGCGCGCCAGCCCGAAAATCGCCCCCAACAGACGATCCAGCGGGCGCAGACCACTGACCTTGAGGAACTGGGCCAGCGTCAGACGCAGCAATGAACAAATAATCCAGGATGCAAAAAACAGCATGACCACCGCCGCCAGATAACGCAATTCCGGCGAAGGAATGGCCTGTGGCATATAAGGTGTGGTCAAGGTTGAATAATGAAAGGCCACCCAGGCCGAGATCGCCCAGCCGGCCAGTGCCATGATCTCTTGCACCAGCCCGCGCATGACGGAGAGCAGAATGGATAAGCCCAGGATGCCGAGTACGATGTAATCGAACCCGGTCACGGTCTGCTCCCGCTCGTCATGACTTCGGCGCGCATGGGTTTCATGGTTTTCATGTCGGGTTTATTTGCTCACCACCTGACCTTGATAGCCCATGGCACTGAGCTTTTTGGCCACGTTGTAGGCTTCAGCCGAGACCACCGGCCCGACGCGCACACGCGTCAGCGTGCCAGTCGAAGTCGTGACCTTTTCGGCATAGGCCGGCAATCCGGCCGCCTTGAGCTTGCCAACCACCTCATGGGCTTTGTCGGCATTGCCAAAAGCGCCCAGCTGCACGTAATGGCGCGGCGAGTTGTCAGCCGGCTTGTCTGCCAGGGCTGCATTGGCGCTGCCGTCTGCAGTGCCGTTCAGGATCGCTTCGGGATCAACGGCACCTTTGGGTTTGGGCGTCGGTTTGGCCTCTGCCACCTTCGGTTTGGCCGTGGCTACTTTTTCTGGCACGGGGGTCGGTGTGGCACGCGGCTTGGGTGCAGGTGTCGGGGCATCATCGCCCTGGACACGTTGCAACTTGCCAGGCAAGGACTGCGGCGCGTGGGTGGTTTCATCCACCGGTTTGGCCGCAGCAGCCGGCGCGGGCGCGGTATTGGCAGCCACCACCGGTGCTGGCGTGGCCGTGACCACCGCTGGCGTCAGGCCATCAGGCTGCGACGCGCTGGTCACGCTGCCATCCGGGGTGACGGTAGAGGTCAGCGCCACGGCCGAAGCATTGCCCGCGCTGGGTGCGCTGGCAATGATTTCTACCGGGTGCTGGGCCGCCAGATTGGCGGGGGGCTGTGAATCAAGCACTGTCCACAGGACAGTGAGCGAAAACAGAACCAGGGCTACTGCGCCGACAAGTCGACGACGGGCGCGTTTGCGCAGATGCTGGAGTTCGTCCGGGATATTATCTCGAGCCATTGCCATGCTGGGCAGCCATCACTTCCGCGACAGTGTAGAAGGAACCAAAGACCAGGATTCTATCAGTTTCGGCAGCCTGCTCACAGGCCGCTTTCCAGGCTTGTTCGACACTGCCATATGCGCTAGTGAGCGCTTGCGGTGCGGCCTGTAAAACAGCAGCTTGCAGCTGTTCGGTACTGGCAGCGCGCGGTAATTGCGGCGCAGCCAGATACCAGTGATCAATACGATCGGCCAGTGCGCTGACCACACCGCCAATATCCTTGTCGCCCATGGCGCCGAAGACGGCATGGGTTTTTGCGGCATAACCCATCTGGTCCAGCGCCTGGCGCAAGGCGCGCGCGGCGTGCGGGTTGTGCGCGACATCCAGCACGGTTTGTGGCCGGCCAGGCAGTACCTGGCAGCGCGCCGGCCATTCCACTTCAAGCAAGCCGCGCTTGATATCGCCAATCCCTACCGGCAATTTCAAGCGTACTTCGTCGAGCATGGCAATCGCCAGGGTGGCATTACCCATCTGGTAGCTGCCGCGCAGCGCCGGAATCGGCAAGGCATGGTGTTTGCCCTGGGCACCCCAGAACACCCACTGATTGCCCTCGCCTTCTTTCATGAAGCCGAAATCACGCCCGACCAGTTGCAGCGGCGCACCGACGCGGCTGGCCAGGTCGATGATCGATTGCGGCGGGTTCGGATCAGCACACAAAGCCGGTTTGCCGGCGCGGAAAATGCCGGCTTTCTCGGCCCCGATCAGCTCACGGGTATCGCCCAGATAAGACTGGTGATCCAGATCAATGCTGACCACGCCTGCAACATCCGGATCAAACACGTTCACCGCATCCAGCCGGCCCCCCAGGCCGACTTCCATGATGGCGACATCAACGCCTTCGTCGATGAACTGGCGCATGGCTGCCAGCGTACCGAATTCAAAATACGTCAGCGTGATCTCGCCCCGGGCCGCTTCAATGGCGCGAAAGCTGGCCAGCAGATCGGCATCGGCGGCGGGCTGCATGTTAATGCGCACGCGCTCGTTGTAATCGATCAGATGGGGTGAGGTGTACGTCCCGACCTTATAGCCCGCCGCGCGGAACATGCTCGAGAGCATGGCGCAGACCGAGCCTTTGCCATTGGTGCCGGCAACCGTCAGGACGGGAAACGAAGGCGTCAGGCCCATGGCGTCGCGGACTTGCGTCACGCGCGCCAGGCCCATGTCGATGGCCGAAGGGTGCAGCGCCTCAAGGTGCTGCAGCCATCCGGCCA
This sequence comes from Silvimonas iriomotensis, assembly GCF_014645535.1. Taxonomy (NCBI): domain Bacteria; kingdom Pseudomonadati; phylum Pseudomonadota; class Betaproteobacteria; order Neisseriales; family Chitinibacteraceae; genus Silvimonas; species Silvimonas iriomotensis. Next base: position 696,202 of record NZ_BMLX01000001.1, on the reverse strand, counting down.
GAGTGTCGGCATCAAAAAGCGGCATTAACGGGATGTATCAGTTAACCTGGGTCACAGCGGGCTGGCGCGAGAACAGCGTCACCAGCGAAGCAATTTTCTGACGCAATTCGCGGCGGTCGACGATCATGTCGATGGCGCCCTTTTGCAGCAGGAACTCAGAACGCTGGAAGCCTTCCGGCAGCGTTTCACGCACGGTTTGCTCAATCACGCGCGGGCCGGCAAAGCCGATCAGTGCGCCCGGTTCTGCCAGCACGGCATCGCCCAGGAAAGCAAACGAGGCCGATACACCACCCATGGTCGGATCGGTCAGCAGCGAAATGAACGGCAGGCCTTCTTCAGACAAACGCGTCAGGATGGCGCTGGTCTTGGCCATTTGCATCAGCGAGTTCAGCCCTTCCTGCATCCGCGCACCGCCCGAGGCCGACACGCACACAAACGGCAGTTTGTTTTCAATGGCGGTACGCACGCCACGGACAAAGCGCTCGCCCACCACGGAACCCATGGAACCGCCGATGAACTTGTATTCAAACGCGGCCACAACCAGCGGCACTGTCAGGATCGAACCTTGCATCACGACAAGGGCGTCATCTTCGCCGGTGCTGTCATGCGCGGCAACCAGCTGGTCGCTGTAGCGCTTGATGGCCTTGAACTTGAGCGGATCGACCGGCTGCACTTCAGCGCCGATTTCAAAACGGCCTTCCGGGTCCAGCAACAGATCAAGGCGACGGCGGGCCGACACCGGGTTGTGGAAGTTGCACTTGGGGCAAACATCCAGATTCTTTTCAAGGTCGGTGCGATACAGCACTGCGCCACAGGCGGAACACTTGTGCCACAAGCCTTCCGGCACGGCCGACTTGCCCGGTTCACGCGGTTTGTTGATCTTTGGCGGAAGCAGTTTTTGCAGCCAACTCATGGGTATTACTCCTTGCTCAGGCGCGGGCGGTATCGATGGCGGCACGGATGCCGGAAAGGAACGTGGTCAGGCGTTCGGCCAGACCTTCCTCACCTGCTTCCACTTCCTGGACGAGACGCGAACCAATCACCACGGCATCGGCAAACTTTGCCATGGCACGGGCGGTTTCAGCGTCGCGGATACCAAAACCCACGCCAACCGGCACGGTCAGGTGCTGTTTGATCACAGCAACCCGTTCGGCCACGTTGGAAACATCAAGGTGTGACGCGCCGGTCACGCCCTTGAGCGAAACATAATAAGCGTAGCCGCTGGCCAGCCGTTCCACCGCCTGAATGCGCGCAACGGGCGTGGTCGGGGCCAGCAGGAAAATCGGATCAATCTGGTTGGCCTTGAAAATGCGGGCCAGGTCTTCTGCCTCTTCAGGCGGCATGTCGACGGTCAGTACGCCATCAACGCCGGCAGCGTGCGCGGCGGCGGCGAAAGACTCGTAACCCCAGCGCTCGACCGGGTTGGCATAACCCATCAGCACCACCGGCGTGCTGGCGTCGGTCTTGCGGAACTCAGCCACCATTTCCAGCACGTTGCGCAGGCTGACGTTGTGCTTGAGCGCGCGCTCGCTGGCACGCTGGATCACCGGGCCATCGGCCATCGGGTCAGAAAACGGCACCCCGAGTTCAATGATATCGGCCCCGCCCTTGACCAGCGCGTGCATCAGTTCAACGGTGATGCCCGGGCGCGGATCACCCGCAGTAATGAAAGGAATCAAAGCCTGCCGGTTTTGCTGTTGGAGTGCGCCAAGCGTGGTCTGGATTCGGGACATGATTTTGTAATGTAAAAGTTGGGTGGATTGTGCGGCATCGGCCGGTTAAAGCCAATGCCGCATGTCGTCGCGATCTGCTGTGACGGCGTGAGCCTTAAAGCTCGATACCGGCCAGACGCGCCATGGTCGGAATATCCTTGTCGCCACGGCCGGACAGGTTCACCAGAATGACTTTGTCTTTGGGCAGTGTCGGCGCCAGTTTCTTGGCATGGGCCAGCGCGTGGCTGGATTCCAGCGCCGGGATAATACCTTCAAAACGGCTCAGCTCGTGGAAAGCCTCAATCGCTTGCTGGTCGGTGGCGGCCACGTATTGGGCGCGATGGATGTCTTTCAGGTAGCAATGCTCCGGACCCACGCCCGGGTAATCCAGACCGGCAGAGATGGAATGCGTATCAGCCACCTGGCCGTTTTCATCCTGCATCAGGTACATGCGGTTGCCGTGCAGCACGCCGGTGCCGACATTGGCGGTCAGCGGCGCAGCATGGCGGCCGGTTTCGACGCCATCACCGCCGGCTTCCACGCCGATCAGGCGCACGTCCGGCACCTTGATATACGGATGGAAGATACCGATGGCGTTGGAACCGCCACCCACGCAAGCCAGAACGAAGTCCGGCTGGCGACCCAGCATTTCGTCCATCTGCACCTTGGCTTCTTCGCCAATCACGCACTGGAAGTCACGCACCAGCATCGGGTACGGGTGCGGGCCGGCGCAGGTGCCGATGATGTAATAGGTGGAATCGACATTGGTCACCCAGTCGCGCATGGCTTCGTTCATGGCGTCCTTGAGTGTCTTGGAGCCAGATTCGACCGCGACCACGGTTGCGCCCAGCAGCTTCATGCGGAACACGTTGGGCGACTGGCGCTTGACGTCTTCGGCGCCCATGTACACCACGCACTCCAGACCGTAACGCGCCGCCACGGTGGCCGTGGCCACGCCATGCTGGCCAGCGCCGGTTTCGGCAATGACGCGTTTCTTGCCCATGCGGCGGGCCAGCAGGGCCTGGCCGATGGTGTTGTTCACCTTGTGCGCACCCGTGTGGTTCAGGTCTTCACGCTTGAGGTAAATCTGGGCGCCGCCCAGCGCTTCAGACCAGCGCTTGGCGTGATAAATCGGGGACGGACGGCCAACGTAATGAGCCAGTTCGTAGTTGAACTCGGCCTGAAACGCCGGATCGGCCTTGGCCTTTTCATATTCGGCACGCAATTCGTCGAGTGCGGGCATCAGGGTTTCGGCAACGTACAAACCGCCAAACTGGCCAAAGTGGCCTTTCAGATCGGGTTCTTGATACTGCAGAAAATCGTTCATGCGTGTCTCGCTGCCTTGATGAATTGTGCAACCTTGTTCAGGTCTTTGACGCCACGGGTGCTTTCCACACCACTGGACACATCGACGGCCCATGGCGCAACAGCCGCCACGGCCTCACTCACATTACCCGGATTCAACCCGCCGGAAAGAATCAGCGGCAGGGGTAAATCCTCTGGAATCAACGACCAGTCAAACGCTTCGCCGGTCCCCCCAGGGGTGCCTTCGACAAAGGCATCGACCAGCAAACCGCGCGCATCGTGAAATTGCGCGGCATATTCTATCAAATTTGTGTCCTGTTTTACGCGAACCGCCTTGATCCACGGTTTGCCGAAGCTGCGGCAGTACTCTGGCGACTCATCGCCATGAAACTGCAAGAGGTCCAGCGGCAGTACCTGCAACAGGTCGCGCAGCCAGTCCGGATCGGCGTTGACGAACAAACCCACACTGGTCACAAAGGCCGGCAATGCGGCCAGAACTGCTTTGGCTTCTTCTACGGACACATTGCGCGGGCTGGGCTCATAGAACACCAGACCAATTGCATCTGCCCCCATTTGCGCCGCAGCACGGGCGGTGGCGGGGTCACGCAGACCACAAATCTTGATTCTTACCTGCTGGTTCATCCGGCGGGGTTCCTGTCCATCAAGCGGTAGATTGTCGCTGACATTGCAACTTGTTGCCTGAACAACTTTGTCAGATCAGGCCATAACGGGGATCGGGCTCGCTGGCCAACCCGTATTCTTCCGGGTAACTCACCCCGGCCAGATACAGGCCGTCGGGCATGAAGGTGGGCGGCGCCAGGCTGCGATCACGCCACGCCAGCGCCTGAAGAATCCATTCTGGCTTCTCATTGCCTTTGGCTACATGCAACAAGGCGCCCATCAAATTGCGCACCATGTGATGCAAAAAGGCATCAGCCGAAAAATCTATCGCCAGCAACGTGCCAGATTGCGTCAATTCTACCTTGCGCAGGGTTTTGATCGGCGTTTTGGCCTGACATTCCGCCGCACGGAAGCTGGAAAAATCATGCGTTCCCAGCAACAAGTCGCCCGCACGCTGAAAAGCATCCAGATCAAGCGGATTGTGTATCCACCCTACCCGCCCGGCCCACAAGGCCGGCCGTACCGGATGATTAAGCAACAGATAGCGGTAATGCCGCGCCGTGGCAGAAAAGCGCGAGTGAAATGTATCTGGCACTACTTGCGCCCAGCGCACCGCCACGCCATCGGGCAAAAAGCTGTTCACGCCACGCACCCAGGCCGTCAGCGGCCGGCTGGCGTCGGTATCAAAGTGCGCAATCTGTCCGCTGGCATGCACGCCCGCATCAGTACGGCCGGCGGCATGGATGCGCACCGGGTGCCCTGCCATGCGCGAAACCGCGGCCTCCACCTCACCTTGCACCGTGCGCTGGTCAGGCTGGATTTGCCAGCCGGCAAAGGCACGGCCGTCATATTCAATGGCAAGAGCGTATTTCACGGGAAGATCTGGTGGAAAAACAGCAAGGTTAGCACGATGAGCGCCAGTAACAGCAGCAGCAATGCGCGTTGGCCGGCAGACAATGGCCGGATTTGCAGGGTCACCGCGACGGGCTGCAACGAAACCGCATCAAGCGGCTGCGAGATTTGCTGCCATAAAGCGCGCCAGTCCTGGCGCTCTGCCAGCAAGCGCTCGGCAAAATCCATGGTCAGGGTCAGGCGCAGTGCCCAGCGCTGCCGGTTGACGCCCAGCAGGGTCAGCGGCGCCGCCAGCAGATAGATGCCGCCAAACATGGCCTCCCGCGTGAGCGAGCGCAGCAGCCATTGCAGACTGGTCAGCACACCGACAAGGCGCACTGCCTGCAAAAACCCCAGCCATAACCCTTCCCGCGTGGGCGAGAACCCGCCCGACCACAGATACAGGCCCGGCGTAGACCAGCCGTAGACCAGCAAGATAGCCAGCAGCAGCACGCGCATGCGCCGCAACATGCGGGTCATGCGCGCAGCTTCAACCGCGAAGGTCACCACCACCAGAACGGCAGTCACAATGACAAGTGGCGTGGGCTGCAACATTTGCAACCAGCACGCCACCCAGATCCAGCACAGTATTGCGTTGGCGGGATGCAATCAGCCACCCCGCCCGTACGCATTACCTGCCTGGCAGATATTACAACCCATTCAACAGACCACGGATTTCCTGTTTCTGCTGAGCACTGCCCTCAGCTTCGGCTTCATGCAAAATCTCGCGGGCGCCTTCGATATCACCCATGTCGATATAAGCACGTGCCAGGTCAATCTTGGTCTGTACCGGATCATCCGCGCCGAAATCCGCGCTGGATTCAGCGGCACTGCCCGAAGACAACTCGCCAAACGAGGCGTCCAGATCGTGCGTTTCAGCTGCGGCAGCCGCAGTCGGCTCAGTGCCGGCTTCGTTCAGATCGAAGCTGAAATCCAGACCCAGGTCGTCAGCCGCTTCTGCTGCCGGCGAAGCTGCTGCCGGAGCGTGCGATTCCAGTGCCGGCAGGTCCAGATCAAGATCCGTACCCGACATCTCCGGCAAAGAGGCGCTCAGGCTTTCGTCGGTTGCCGTCTCGGACGGAAAGCTCAGATCAGTCAGTTCGTCGTGGGCGATATCCAGATCAGCCACGGCAGACTCAACCGGGCCAGCATGCTCAGCCGTCGCCGGGGCATTGAACGAATCCAGATCAAAGTCCAGCGACGAGCCCAGGTCCTCATGGGCCGGTGCAGCTTCAACCGGTGCCGGGGCTGGTGCATCCAGACCCAGATCAAGATCCGCCAGCGGATCGATCATTGGCGCGGCTTCCGCAACCGGCTGGGCAGCCGGTGCCGGCGCTGCGGCATCCAGACCCAGATCGAAGTCCAGATTGTCTTTCGGCTCTTCGTGATGATGCACGGCTTCTGCCGCAGCCAGACCCGCCACTGCAGCACCCGCTGCAGCGATACCGGCCACAGCGCCACCGCTCACGGCAGGCGCATGGTTTTCAGCGGCACGAGCGGCACTTTCGGTGCGCAGGTACAGCGGATTTTCCGGATCAAGGTTGTGGCCGATATACGCAGCTTGTTCCCACACCGGACCACGGCCACCCTGGCTGGCATACAACTCAGAGGCGATTTCCTCGAACGAGGTCTTGTCTTTGCGTGCGGCGTGGATTTCCAGCAGCTTCAGACGAATCTCGTTACGGGACGGATCTTTGGCCAGCGCGTCCTTGAGGATTTCTTCAGCCTGGGCGTCACGACCGTAGGCCATGTACACCTCGGCTTCCGCGATCGGATCGACCTCATCGGTATCGATGGTGCCCAGACCCTGACGGCTGAAATCGGTCAGGAAGGAGTTTTCGGTCGGCTGCGTGCTGATGACCGCACCGCCGGTCTGACCCAGTACGGTGTTCGGCTTCAGATCGCCACCGGTGATGATGCTGTCGTCAAACGCGGCCGGCTTTTTGCGGCGACGGTTGTAGACAAACGCGCCCGCACCCAGCAGCAGCACCAGCAGGCCTGCACCCGGGATCAGCGGGTTATCCATCAGCGAGTCAAAGAAGGACGGCTCTGGCGCCGGTGCCGGGGCAACCGGCACCACATGGTGACGCGGCTTGCTGGCAGCAACGGGCGCGGCGGCCGGTTCGCTGGCAGCAGCACTGGCTTCCGAGGCAACGGCCGCAACCGGTGCGGATGCTGCTTCAGAAGCAGCAGCTGCCGGTGCTTGCGTCGGGGCCGGAGTCGGCGCGGGTGTCGGGGTGGCGGCTTGCGAGGCAGCCTTGCCCTGCATGGCCAGCACGCCCTTCATGTCCTTCACATTCTTTTGCAGCGCGTCGACGCGGCTCTGCGCATCCTTGAGCGCCTTGTCATGGGCGATCTTTTCTTCTTCGCTGCTGCCGCCCGTGCCGGCATTACCTGCCTTGGCACCATTGGACAGCTTCAGTACATCTTTGTTGGGCTGACCGGATGCCGCACCCTTGTCTTCCACCTTGGCGCCAATCTTGCCGCTGGTGCCTTGATTCTGGGTGGTGTCTTCAGCCGGATTGGCCGCGGCATTTTCTGCCACTTTCTGGCGATAGGAATGCCAGTTCTGCGATTGCAGATGGATTTCTTTCGAAGCTTCAGCGCGAGACAACTGGTTCATCTGCTCTGCAGACGGAATCTGCAGAATCTTGCCGCGCTTGAGGCGATTCATGTTGCCATTGAAGGCATCGGCGTTATTGCGATACAGGGCAACCAGCACCTGATCCAGGCTCACACCGTCAGGCTGCACTTGATGGGCAATGCTCGACAGCGTATCGCCAGACTTGACGGTGTAGCTATCCACACCTGCCTGGGCGCCTGCCGACGGGGCCGGCGCAGCAGCTGCGGCTTTTTCAGCCGGCTGGGCTGCGGGGGCCGATGCAGCCGCGTGACCCTTGTGGCCACGGCGAGCCGACGGCGCAGCAACCGGACGGGCCGGGGTAATGGCACCGGGCAAGGCACGCGGTGCGGTGCTGCCAGTGGCATTCACGTTGTTATTGTTGCTGCCATAACCAACCGGATCGATCAGCGCAGTGTATTCGCGCTGGATGCGGCCCGAAGCCCAGTTCAGATCAACCAGCAGTTCGAGCACTGGCTCGCTGACAGCCTGACTGGAGGTAATGGTCACGAAGTACTGACCATTGGGGCGCTTGTCGATATTGAAACGCAGACCCAGTGAGGACGACGGGTACGGCACTTGCGCAGCGCCATAAGCATCAGGCGGAGCAAGGCTCACGACCAGCGAATCCGCCTCTTCCGGTTGCACGGCAACCAGATCGATTTCCCCGCGGAATGGCTGTCCCAGACCGGACAAGACATTCAAACGTCCCAGCCCCGCCGCATGAACACTCCACGGCGCTGCAAGCATCATTGCCAGCACGCAGGCTTTGACTCCAGGTTTGATAGGCACAGCTTCCCCCAATTTCTTTCACGTAAACCGACACACAACGGTGTCGGCAATTTCACGAATTCCGGGCCGCGAACATAACACCCACGCCCAAAAAAGCGCAAGGCGGCCCAACGGTTACATCGATTATATGTTGTGGATTATGCGAAAAATCGCTAATTCAATAAGAATTGTCAAATTTAAAAAGTGGATTGTTATTTTTCAGGCAACAGATGATTTACCTGTACTGCCGGCCATCGGTTTGAATGCCCCGTCCGACGGGCACTGCAGGTAATTTCCAATTGGCCACTGCCCAAGCCCAGAATTCATCCCGGGATGCATCAAGCAGCATCTTGTCTGGCTGCTGACCCAGCAACCCGAGTGCGCGCCACAATACCGGAACCGGATTTTTTTCTACCGCAACCGCGGGTGCTTGCGTCTGCTTGCTCAACTTTTCGCCAGCCGAATTGACCAGCACCGGAATATGCGCATATTCAGGAGACGGGCAATTAAGTAAAGTCTGCAAATATCGCTGACGGGGGGTCGAATCAAGCAGATCAGCGCCGCGAACGATATGCGTTATTCCCTGCAACGCATCATCCACCACCACTGCCAATTGATAGGCAAACAATCCGTCGGCACGCTTCAATACGAAATCACCAACGTCGGCAGACAACGTCTGACACTGCAGTCCTTGTATCCGGTCGGTATAGCAAACCGGCGCGATTTCTTCTGTATTGATACGCCATGCCCGCGCCGTTGCACCCGCTTTCAGACCATGCCGGCAGGTGCCCGGATAAACCGGGCCATCCACCCCGGCATGCGCCACACTGGCGATCTCGCGCCGGGTACAGGAACACGGGTAAACACGACCGGTTTGCTGCAATTGCTGCAATGCCGCGCTGTAAACCTCATCACGCCGGCTTTGATAAACAATCTCGCCATCCCAGTGCATGCCCCAGCTTTCCAGCTGGCGCAAAATCTCGTCGGCAGCGCCAGGTACGCAGCGCGGACGGTCCAGATCTTCCATGCGCACCAGCCACTCGCCGCCTGCCGCACGCGCATCCAGATAGCTGGCCAGCGCCGCCAGCAAAGAACCCGCATGGAGCACGCCCGTGGGGCTGGGTGCAAAACGCCCGCGATAAGGCGTTGCAGTTTTGTCAGCGCCCACCTGAGTGACTGCAGAAGCCGGATTTTCAACAGATTTCATCGATATACAACACACCACGCGCCCACCAGAACCAAAGCAATTACACCGGAATAGTTCTGCCTGAGCGCTGCTTGTTATAAAATGGTGACAGTTTATATCACCACTCGGCCCGCAACAGCGCGCCGGAACCAATTGCCTACCCGCTCCGATCTCTAAAAGGAAACGCCATGACCTATGTTGTCACCGACGCCTGTGTGAAGTGCAAGTACACCGACTGCGTGGACGTCTGCCCGGTTGACTGCTTTCGCGAAGGCCCGAACTTTCTGGTGATTGATCCGGACGAGTGCATTGACTGTACCCTGTGCGTAGCCGAATGCCCGGTTGAGGCCATCTACGCTGAAGACGACGTGCCGGCCGACATGCAAGAGTACATCGCGCTGAACGCCGAGCTGTCCAGATCCTGGACCCCGATCGTTGAAAAGAAAGACCCGCTGCCGGACCACGAAACCTGGGCTGGCGTGACGGGCAAGCTCGACCAGATTGAGCGCTAAGCCACCATCAGCACGCAACACTGTCAACAACCCGGCGGCGCAGCTTGCGTTACGCCGGGTTTTTCGTTTATAGTTGCAAGTTCACCCCTTGCCTGACCGGCGTCGCACCTGGCAGGCTGTTATAAACCGCAAGGAGCACACATGCGACACTATGAAATTGTATTCATCGTGCACCCGGATCAAAGCGAGCAAGTGCCCGCAATGATCGAGCGCTACAAGTCCCTCATCGCTCAAGGCAATGGCACGATCCATCGTCTGGAAGACTGGGGCCGCCGCCAACTGGCTTACCCGATCCAGAAGATCCACAAGGCTCACTACGTTCTGTTGAACGTTGAGATCGGTCAGGAAACCCTGGACGAACTCGAACACGCCTTCAAGTTCAACGACGCCGTACTGCGCCATCTGACCACCAAGATGGAACACGCAGTGACTGAAGCTTCCCCGATGATGAAGGAAGAGAAGTCCAAGTCGTTGGCCGCTCCGGCTCAAGAAGGCCAGGCTGTCTAAGCCGGCACTTTTGCCTACAACGACGTGACGAAAAGCAACCGGGTCCTGCTTTATGGAACCCTGATCGAACAACAAGCTTTACGCGTCACCCCGGCTGGCATTCCGGTTCTGGAGTTTGTTCTCCTGCATGAATCGGAACAGCTGGAAAACGAAGTGCCAAGGCGGATTACGCTGGAAGCACCGGCCAGGGCCACAGGCCCTGTCGCACAGGCGCTAAGCAAGTTGAAACCAGGTCAGGAACTCAAAGTGGCCGGATTTCTGGTCAGCATGGGACAAAAGTTCCGCCGCCGGCTCGTGTTGCAAATCGAACAGTACGAATTGTTGAATTAAAGGATAGATACCATGTCTCGCCATCTCTTCAAGCGGAAGAAATTCTGCCGCTTCACCGCCGAAGGCATCAAGGAAATCGACTACAAGGACATCGCGCTCCTGAAAGATTTCATCGCTGAAAACGGCAAGATCATCCCGGCCCGCATTACCGGCACCAAGGCCAAGTACCAACGTCAACTGTCGGCTGCCATCAAGCGCGCTCGTCTGCTCGCGCTGCTGCCGTACACCGACCTGCACTAAGTCGGGGAATTAGAACATGCAAATCATTCTGCTCGAAAAAGTAGCTAACCTGGGTAACCTGGGTGACGTGGTCAAGGTTAAAGACGGCTTCGCCCGTAACTTCCTGATCCCGCAAGGCAAAGCCAAGCGCGCCACCGAAGCCAACCTGAAAGAATTCGAAGCACGCCGTGCAGACCTGGAAAAGGCGCAAGCCGAAATCCTGGTTGGCGCTCAAGCCCGTGCCGAGAAGCTGCAAGGCGTTTCCATCACCATCGCTCAAAAGGCTGGTGTTGACGGTCGTCTGTTCGGTTCCGTTGGCAACAGCGACATCGCTGAAGCCTTCACCGCTGCTGGCCACCCGGTCAAGAAGTTTGAAGTTCGTCTGCCGAATGGCGCCTTCAAGGCCATCGGTGAATACAACGTCGATCTGGCGCTGCACCACGATGTCGTGGTTGAAGCCCAGGTTGTGGTTGTTGGCGAGCAATAATCTGCTTGCCCGCCGCGGCGGGAACAGCAAGAAAAAAAGGGAAGCTCAGGCTTCCCTTTTTTGCGTCTGTCGCCCACATGTACCATTCTGTGGATTGGTCACATTTGAGGCGTACCAAACCCCACGCCGCTCATTATAATGAGACCCTTATCTGCCCCGGCACCCGAAGGACAGCGCCCGCATGAGCTCAAGTATCAATCCAACCGACATTGCCCGGGAAACGCTCAAGCAGCTGGCCATACGCCGGATCGCCCCGACGCCTGATCACTACGAAGAAATCTATCACAGCATTGCGGGAACGCCCGAAGAGCAGCGCCTGCACCCGCTGGCGCGCCTGCTGGAAGAACGCATTGCCGAGTTGCCGCGCCAGTCGCCGGAACTCTTGCGCAATCTGGATCAGTTCAAACGCGCCATCCGCGCGGGTGACTGGGAACGCGCACCTGAACTGATTTTCCGCTGCGTCGATCTGCAAGGTGGCCAGACCCGCCTGAGCCGCAGCTGGGCCGAACTGCTGCGTGAATTCATCCGCCAGTGGGACCTGCGCAACCCGGCCTACCCGGCCACCCGCAAGCAGGATTCGTTTGAAAAAGTCCTGATCAACTTCGGTAATGACCCGGCCGCGCTGAACGAAAAACTGGATGCTCTGGTCCGCGCCTGGTCCGAGACCACCTCCACCTCCGATACCGTTGAAGAAACCCTGCCTGCCGGCGCCATTGCTGCAGAGATCGACTCTGCCAGCGGCGACAGCGGGCTGGGACACTGGGAAGAATGGCGCGAATCGCTGGCGCAAGCGCTGGATCTGGGCCTGGCGGCACGCCTCACCCACTACCCCGACCTTGCCATTGATGCCTCCGCGCTGGCCCGCGAAGCGGAAGGCGTGCAGACCGAGAACGACCTGCGCAAATTCATCCCGCGCCTGAAAAAGTTCTGGATCAAGCTTGAACTCACCAACGATCAGGAAGAGCGCCTGTGTGATGGCCTGCTCAATCTGCTGCGCCTGCTGACCGACAATATCAGCGAAATCATTGTTGATGAAGAATGGGTGCACGGCCAGATTGCGGTCATCCAGAACATCATGTCGCAGCCGCTGGATATGCGGCTGATCTATGACGCAGAAGCCGGCCTCAAAGAGGTGATCTACAAGCAAAGCGTGCTCAAGCAGGGCCTGCGTGAGGCGCAAACGTCGCTCAAATCGGTGCTGACTTCGTTTATTGACCGGCTGGGCACCATTGCCGACAGCACGGATCAGTACCAGTCACGTATCAGCTTGTATAGCGACCAGATCGAACGCAGCAACAATCTGGCCGACCTGAAAACCGTGCTGGACAACCTAACCCAGGATACGCGCTCCATGCAGCTGGACGTGGTGCGCACGCGCGACGAACTACTGGAGGCACGGGCCCAGGCAGAAGAAGCGCAATCCCGCGTGAATCAGCTGGAAGGCGAATTGCGCGCGGTCAGCGAGAAAATCCGCGAGGATCAACTGACCGGGGCGTTGAACCGGCGTGGTCTGGAAGAAAGCATTCTGGTCGAAACCGCCCGCGCGCAGCGTAGCGGCAACCCATTGGCGCTGGTCTTGCTGGATCTGGACGACTTCAAGCGCCTGAACGACAGCAAAGGTCATAGCGCGGGCGATAAAGCCCTGATTCACCTCGTCGCCGTGGTCAAAGCCCTGCTACGCCCGACCGACCGCATTGCCCGCTATGGCGGTGAAGAATTTGTACTGCTGCTGCCGGATACGCCGCTGCAAGAGGCTGCACTGGCCATGATGCGCCTGCAGCGCGAACTGACCCGGCGTTTTTTCCTGCACAACAACGAAAAGGTGCTGATCACCTTCAGCGCGGGCGTTACACTGCTGCAGCAAGGCGAACCGGGCAACAAGGCGATTGATCGCGCCGATGCGGCAATGTACCGCGCCAAGAAAGCAGGCAAGAACCGGGTGGAGGTCGAATCCCCTGTACCTTCTGACGCAGGCCCGGCCACCGGGGCTTGATCATGAAAAAAGGACGGCTTTAGCCGTCCTTTTTTTGTCTGGAACACCCGGTGGCAATCAGATGAACAGTTCATCCGGATTGCAGACCGCCGTACCCAGTTTGCCCACCACAATGCCGGCAGCCCGGTTGGCCCACAGCATGGCATCCGGCAGTTCCTGCCCGGCGGCCAGCATCAGCCCCAGTGTGCCGATAACCGTATCGCCAGCGCCAGAGACATCAAACACTTCACGCGCCACGGTCGGCATATGCGCCACGCCCTGCTTGCGGAACAGCGTCATACCCTCTTCGCTGCGCGTGACCAGCAGCGCATCCAGATCAAGCTGCTCACGCATGGATTGCGCCTTGGCGACGAGGTCTGCCTCATCGCGCCAGTCACCCGCCACCTGACGGAACTCAGAGCGATTGGGCGTCAGCAACGTGGCACCACGGTAGCGGGAGTAATCGTCACCCTTCGGGTCGATCAGCACCGGCTTGCCGGCATTGCGTGCCGCAGCAATCATGTCGAACACATGGTGCAGGCCACCCTTGCCGTAGTCCGACAGGATCACAACATCGTGATCCGGCAGCATGCGGCAGAAGTCATCAAGCTTGGAGGCGAGGATTTCGTAGCCGGGCGATTCTTCAAAATCAATGCGCAACAATTGCTGCTGGCGCGCCAGCACACGCAACTTCACGGTGGTGGCGATATTGGGATCGCGATACAGCGACGTGCTGACGCCATCCTCGTGCATCAGGCGCTCCAGCGTGTCACCCGCCTCATCCTGACCCACCACGCCCAGCAAGGTGGCTTTGCCGCCCAGCGCAGCGATATTGCGGGCCACGTTGGCCGCACCACCGGCGCGCTCTTCCGTTTTGCGGATATGCGCTACCGGCACCGGCGCTTCCGGCGAAATGCGCTTTACATCGCCAAACCAGTAGCGGTCCAGCATGACATCACCCACCACCAGCACCCGCGCGTGGCGCATGACCTCACGCAGGTGGGCGTGGTCTACTGCTGCATCAGAGACGACCGATTGCGTCATATTCAAATCCGTTATCGCGAACAATTGCCGGGTCGAACAGGTTACGACCGTCGATCACCACAGGCTGTTTCAGACGTGCCTTGATACCGGCAAAATCCGGCACCTGGAATTCCTTCCATTCAGTCACGATCAATAATGCGTCGGCGTTATCCAGGACGTCCATCAGCGTATTGCCATAAGTGATCTTGTCACCCAGGATGCGTTGCGCTTCGTGGATGGCCACCGGGTCAAACGCGCTGACCGTGGCGCCGCGCGCCAGCAAGCCTTCGATCACCACAAGGCTTGGCGCTTCGCGCATGTCATCGGTCTTGGGCTTGAATGCCAGGCCCCACACGGCAAAATGGCGACCCTTGAGGTCTTCGCCAAAGCGCTTGGTCACTTTCTTGACCAGCAGGCTCTTTTGCACGTCGTTGACTTCTTCAACGGCTTCCAGCACTTGCAGCGTCATCCCGTATTCGTTGGCGGTCTTGCACAGCGCCTTCACATCCTTGGGAAAACACGAGCCGCCGTAACCTGCGCCCGGGTACAAAAAGCTGTAACCAATGCGCGGGTCAGAGCCAATGCCTTTACGCACCAGTTCGATATCGGCACCCAGTTTTTCAGCCAGGTTGGCCAGTTCGTTCATGAACGAAATCCGCGTGGCCAGCATGGCGTTGGCGGCGTATTTGGTCAGTTCGGCAGAGCGGATATCCATGACCAGCATGCGTTCGTGGTTGCGCTGGAACGGCTGGTAAATGGTGCGCATGATGCGGATGGCGCGGTCGTCTTCGGCACCGACCACAATGCGATCCGGGCGCATGAAGTCTTCAATTGCAGCGCCTTCTTTCAGGAATTCCGGGTTGGATGCCACCGAAAACTCGATCTTCTCACCACGCTTTTCCAGTTCTTCCGCCACGGCCGCCTTGACTTTGTCAGCCGTGCCAACCGGCACCGTCGACTTGTCGACAATGACCTTGTATTCAGTCATGGCACGACCGATGTTGCGGGCAGCGGCCAGTACGTATTGCAGGTCGGCCGAGCCATCTTCATCGGGCGGCGTACCAACGGCGATGAACTGCACCGTGCCGTGCGCAACCGATTCATTGATGTCGGTGGTAAAGCGCAGGCGACCGGCCTGCACGTTGCGGGCGACGATGTCATCGAGGCCCGGCTCGAAAATGGGAATGCCGCCAGCACGCAGCATGTCGATCTTGCGTTGATCCAGATCGAGACAGACCACATCGTTGCCGTACTCTGCAAGGCAAGCCCCCGTGACCAGGCCAACGTAGCCGGTACCTACCACTGTGATTTTCATGAATCAGGCTTCCTTGATTTGTTGATTGAACTGTTGCAGCGTTGCAAACGGATCTTTGCTCTGCGTAATCGGGCGGCCCATGACAAGGTAATCTGCCCCGGCAGCAATGGCTGCCACGGGCGTCATGACACGACTCTGGTCATCCGCAGCAGCATCGGCCGGGCGAATCCCCGGGGTCACCAGTTTGAATTGCGCACCACACGCGGCCTTGAGCATGGCCGCCTCCTGGGCCGAACAGACCACGCCATCCAGGCCGCTGTCGCGGGCCAGGCGCGCCAGGCGCTCAACCTGCACATGCGGTTCCGGCAGGCCGATTTCGGCCAGTTGCGCGGCATCCATGCTGGTCAGCACGGTGACGGCAATCAGCAGCGGGCGTTGCGGCAAGGCTTCCAGCGCTTCACGCGTGGTTTCCATCATTTTGCGCCCGCCCGAGGCGTGCACGTTGACCATCCACACCCCCATCTGCGCAGCGACCTTGCAAGCCTGCGCCACGGTATTGGGAATGTCGTGAAACTTGAGATCCAGGAAAACATCAAAACCGCGCTTGACCAACCCTTCCACCACGGCCGGGCCGGCACTGGTAAAGAGTTCCTTGCCAACTTTCAGGCGACACTGCGCCGGCGTGACACGATCGGCAAAAGCGAAAGCAGAGGCCGCATCCGCGTAATCCAGCGCTACAACGATTCTTGGGTCTTGAGACATGGGTTCCTGTCTTTGTTGTTTCTAATGACAAATGATTACGCCCGGCACACAGGCAAACCGTAGCCTGACGCTACGGCCCTGCCCGTCAGCCAGGCTTATTGCGCATTGCGACTGCGCTTGCCCCGCACCGGCGCAAACGACTCCCAGCTGGTACACGCCGGGCAATGCCAGAAATATTGTCTGGCCTTGAAACCGCAATGGCTGCAGTAATACATGGATTGCTCACGGGTCGCCTCGTTGAGCAATTTCACAATGATTTCCAGATCCGACTTTTCGTTGTCCGGTGCGATCAGCAAGTGCGTTTCCAGCACGCGGCGCAACCCCGGCATGGTCGGGTGATTGCGCAGGCGATCGCGGATAAACGCGTAGGCTTCATCCATGCCGCTCTTGGACATGATGCGCTCATACAAGAGCTCCAGCACGTCCAGCTCGGGGTACTGGCTCAGCAAACGGGTCAACAGATTGGTGCCTTCATCGCCACGGCCGGTCGCGTCGTACGCCGCCAGCAACGGTCGGGCCACCAGCGCCAGATAGTCCGGATCTTGCGATTCAATGGCCAGCCAGAATTCAATGGCCGCCTCCGGGTTGCCGGCCTGAATGGCCAGCTCGCCCTGCAAGGAACGCGCGCGGGCGCACTGGCGATTGGCGACCAGCGCCGCTTCCAGTTCGGCCCGGGCCTCTTCCGGCTGCGAGCGCGCCATGGCTTGCTCTGCCAGTTCGCAATGAAACTGGGCGATTTCGTGCTGATAGGTATGGCTGTCGTCGCGCAACTGCTGGGCGATCTCGATTGCTTTGCGCCAGGCTTTTTCCTGCTGGTAAACGCCCAGCAGTTCGGTCCGCGCCTGACGGGCGTAATCGGTGTGCTGCAGCTCGGTCAGAATGGCCTCGGCGCGGTCATACAAGCCGGCGGCCATAAAATCCTGCGCCAGCTCAAACTGGGCCTGCTGGCGTTGCGCATCGTTCAGTTCCGGGCGTGCCAGCAATTTCTGGTGCATGCGGATGGCGCGTTCCAGTTCGCCACGGCGACGGAACAAGTGACCCAGGGTGAATTGCAGCTCAACCGTTTCTGCGTGATGGCGGGCCACTTCTACGTATACATCGACGGCGCGGTTGGTTTCGCCGTTGAGCAAATAGTTAAGACCCTTGAAATATGCCGCAGGCAGGGAGCGGGTTTCAGACAGGACGTGCTTGATGTCGATCCGCGCGGCCAGCCAGCCAAGGCCGAAAAAAGCCGGGAACGCAATCAACCACCAGTATTGTGAATCAACCATTGGACTAAACCTGGCCAGTACGAGCCGGCATTATCATTATTCTGGAAATAAAGCTGTGTGACTTAAAGCATATCGCGCGGCGGCTCTACGGCGACGGCCTCTGCCGTGGCCACCGGGGCCACGGTGCTGCGCGCGCGCAATTCCTTGCGCAGACTGACGAGTTCACGGCGCATGCGCACCACGCGGGTCAGCGAGGCCAGCAGGCCCAGTGCCACGCCGGCGACAAAGAACACCAGCAGGATCATGGACAGCGGCGCAGTCCATTCGTACCCGGCAAAGAACCGCAGCGAGGTGTTATCCCCGTTGCGCATGGCAAAACCCAGCAAGACCACGAACACGATCAGCTTGATAAGCCCGTAAACATATCGCATCTTTTTTCCACGCTATCCGGAGTATTTATGGCGGTATTGTAGCCGATTCAGGCATTGGGGCCATGTCAGGAATTTCCGTGTATTTGTTTCAGGCTTGTAGTGCCGTTGCTGCCACTACGCCGCCGCCAGAGCACCACACTGCCTGACGCGGTTTTGCGGCCAGGCGCTGCGCATAAAAAAACGGCTCCCGAAGGAGCCGTTTTCTATTACGGGCCATAAAAGCCAGGTATTACAGGAGCTCGTCTACGCGCTCGCGCAATTCCTTGCCAGCCTTGAAGTGCGGCACGAACTTTTCCGGAACCTCGACACGCGTGCCGGATTTCGGATTGCGCCCCACCCGCGGTGGGCGGTAGTTGAGGTCAAAGCTGCCAAAACCGCGGATCTCGATGCGCTGGCCTTGAGCCAGGCTCTTGCCCATTGCATCGAGAATGGTCTTGACGGCCAACTCAGCATCTTTCGTCACCAGTTGCGGGTAGCGCATGGTGAGCTTCGAGATGAGTTCGGACTTCGTCATGCTGCCGCGTTCCTTATTCGTTGGAACCGGACAGCTTGGCCTTCAGCAGTGCGCCCAGGCTGGTGGTGCCGGCATTGCCAGCGTCAGCGGTATTGGACAGACGGCTCATTGCGTCCTTCTCGTCGCCCATGTCCTTGGCCTTGATCGACAGGTTGATCGAACGGTTCTTGCGATCAACGTTGATGATCATGGCTTCGACTTCGTCGCCTTCCTTCAGCACGGAACGGATGTCTTCCACGCGATCGCGGGAGACTTCAGTAGCACGCAGGTAGCCTTCAACTTCTTCGGTCAGACCGATCACGGCACCCTTGGCGTCCAGGGACTTCACAGTACCCTTGACGATTGCGCCCTTGTCGCTGGAACCAACGTAGTTGTTGAACGGATCACCTTCCAGTTGCTTGATGCCCAGGGAGATGCGTTCCTTGTCCACGTCGATGGACAGAACAACGGCTTCCACTTCGTCGCCCTTCTTGAAGTTGCGAACGGCTTCTTCGCCGGCAACGTTCCAGGACAGGTCGGACAGGTGAACCAGGCCGTCGATGCCGCCCGGCAGACCAACGAACACGCCGAAGTCGGTGATCGACTTGATCGCGCCCTTGAGCTTGTCGCCCTTCTTGAAGTTTTCAGCGAACTCATCCCACGGATTAGCCATGCATTGCTTCATGCCCAGGCTGATACGACGCTTCTCTTCGTCGATATCCAGGATCATCACTTCGACTTCGTCGCCCAGAGCAACAACCTTGGACGGATGAACGTTCTTGTTGGTCCAGTCCATTTCGGACACGTGAACCAGGCCTTCGATGCCTTGTTCGATTTCCACAAATGCGCCGTAGTCGGTCAGGTTGGTTACCTTGCCGAACAGACGGGTGCCTTGCGGGTAGCGACGGGACAGGCCAACCCACGGATCTTCGCCCAGTTGCTTCAGACCCAGGGACACGCGGTTCTTCTCTTGATCGAACTTCAGCACCTTGGCTTCAACTTCATCGCCAACTGCCAGCACTTCGGACGGGTGCTTCACACGACGCCATGCCAGGTCGGTGATGTGCAGCAGGCCGTCGATGCCACCCAGATCAACGAACGCACCGTAGTCGGTGATGTTCTTGACGATACCCTTGACCACAGCGCCTTCGCGCAGGGTTTCGAGGAGCTTCTGACGCTCTTCGCCCAGGGACTCTTCCAGCACGGCGCGACGCGAAACAACCACGTTGTTGCGCTTGCGATCGAGCTTGATCACCTTGAATTCGATTTGCTTGCCTTCGAACGGGGTGGTGTCCTTGACCGGGCGGATATCTACCAGGGAACCCGGCAGGAACGCGCGCAGGCCGTTGACCATCACAGTCAGACCGCCCTTGACCTTGCCAGAGATCACGCCGGTCATGACCAGGCCCTTCTCCAGAGTGTCTTCCAGCTCGATCCAGGCGGCCAGGCGCTTGGCCTTTTCGCGGGAGAGCTTGGTTTCGCCGTAGCCGTTTTCCAGGCTGTCGATAGCGACGGGAACGAAGTCGCCAATCTTGACTTCGACTTCGCCGTTATCGTTCTTGAATTCTTCCAGCGGAATCAGGGATTCCGACTTCAGACCGGCGTTCACGGTCACGAAGTTATTGTCAATACCGACGACTTCTGCGGTAATTACTTCACCAGCGCGCATTTCCTGGCGCGTGAGGCTTTCTTCGAAAAGCGCGGCAAAGCTTTCCATCGAGTCGTTAAAGGTAGCAGTGGTCATGTGAATGAAAGGTTCCAGCATCTTCAGGCTGACGCCCGAAGGGGGGTTAGTTAATCACGGACCCGGCGTGCTTTGCGCGCGCCAGGCCAGGTGTTGTTCCGCAAACGCGAAAACCACCGTGGTGGATGACACAGTCATGTCATCCACCACGGTGAGCTTGCGATAGTACAGGATTCTGCCAAGCCGATCAAGTATTTAGCGACGATTTGCCGCTTGCCACCAGTCCAGAATCTGCTTCACGGCGGCGTCGATATCCATGGCGGATGTATCGAGCAAATGCGCATCCGGCAATTGCTTGAGCGGCGCCACGGCGCGCGCGCGGTCGCGCTCGTCGCGGGCATGCAGGTCTGCGGTGATGGCGGCCAGATCGGCCTCTTCACCGCGCGCCAGCAATTGCTTGTAACGGCGCTCGGCGCGCACTTCGGCGCTGGCGGTCAGAAAGACCTTCAGCGGTGCCTGCGGAAACACCACCGAGCCCATGTCACGACCGTCGGCCACAAGGCCGGGGACGTGGGCAAAGGCACGCTGGCGTTCCAGCAAGGCGGCCCGTACCTGGGGCAACGCGGCCACTCTGGAGGCGCCCACGCCGATGGACTCGGTGCGGATGGCGGTGCTGACTTCGCTGCCACACAACAGGATGTGTTCACCATCAAACTTCACATCCAGCGTCTGCGCGACATTGGCGACGCCGCCCTCGTCATCCCACGGTACACCGGCACGGGCGGCAGCCAGCGCGGCAAGGCGGTACAACGCGCCTGAATCCAGATAATGAAACCCGAGGGCTGCGGCGACGCGTTGCGCCACAGTCCCCTTACCCGAGGCGGAAGGACCGTCTACTGCGATGACCGGTACGAGCAAACTATGCATTACTTGCCCGCCAGGATGCTTTCGATACGGGCGAGTTCGTCAGCGCTGAACGCCAGGTTGTCGATAGCACCCAGGTTTTCATGGATCTGCTCGACGCGGCTGGCGCCAATGATGACGGTGGTGACGGTACGCAGCGCCCAGGCCAGCGACATTTGCGCCAGGGTCTGGCCACGGGCCACGGCGATCTCGTTCAGTTGCTTGACTTGCGCCAGGCGCAGATCGACCTTGTCCACGGTCAGGAACGGGTTGCCGCTGTCGGCCGCGCGCGAATCCGCCGGCACGCCATTCAGGTAACGGCTGGTCAGCAGACCTTGTGCCAGCGGGCAGAAGGCGATCGAACCAATGCCTTCTTCGTTCAGCACGTCAGTCAGGCCGTCTTCGATCCAGCGATCAAACATGGAGTACGACGGCTGGTGAATCAGGCACGGCGTGCCCAGTTCTTTGAGCACGCGCGCCGCTTCACGGGTTTGTTCGGCCGAGTACGACGAAATACCGACGTACAGTGCCTTGCCCTGACGCACGATGGCATCCAGCGCGCCCATGGTTTCTTCGATCGGGGTTTCCGGGTCCGGACGGTGCGAATAGAAAATATCCACATAATCAAGGCCCATGCGCTGCAGGCTCTGATCCAGACTGGCCATCAGGTATTTGCGGCTACCGAAATCACCGTACGGGCCGTCCCACATTTGCCAGCCGGCTTTGGTCGAGATGATCAGTTCGTCGCGATAGGCTTTCAGGTCAGTGGCCAGCACGCGGCCAAAGGTCGATTCTGCCGAGCCCGGGGGCGGACCGTAGTTGTTGGCCAGATCAAAGTGGGTGATGCCGGCGTCAAACGATTCCAGCACCATCTTGCGTGAGTTGTCGTACGCTTTGTTGTCGCCAAAGTTGTGCCACAGGCCCAGTGCCACGGCGGGCAGCTTCAGGCCGCTTTTACCGCAGCGGCGATACGGCATGCGCTCATAGCGCGCCGGATTTGCAACATAAGTCATGTGAGAGTGTCCTGTTTTCAGTGATTTTATTCTGGTGTGCGGTGACCGCACGTAGCCCCAACGAAAAGCGCCTGCACACGCAGGCGTTTTCTTGCCGGCGATGCCTCCACCGGCCCATCCATCTTACGGCGTCAGTTCTGCCTATTTATGACGCTGACCCCAGGCAACACGTGCGCAGCTGGCCGTCGCAAAGTACTCTTGCATGCCCTCGGTATTGCCTGTTTCAACCAGTGCAATAACGTGCTGCAACTGGCTGGCGCAGGATTTGAGATCGGCAAGAATGGCCTCACGGTTGGCCACGGCGATATCGCGCCACATTTCCGGATGAGAGCCCGCAATGCGGGTGAAATCACGGAAACCCGTGGCGGCAAAATCAAGGCAGGGTTGCGCATCCGCCTTGGCCAGTACCGCGTTCATATAGGCAAACGCCAGCAGATGGGGCACATGGCTGACGGCGGCAAAGATACCGTCGTGTTGCTCAGGGGTCATGGTATACACCCGGGCGCCACATTGCTGCCATAAGGTCTGTACCTGCTCCAGGGCATTCTGGGCAGTCTCGGCAAAGGGCGTCAGCACCACGCGGCGGCCTTCAAACAGCCCGTATTGTGCGGCAGCGGCACCGGAAAGATCAGACCCGGCGATCGGATGCCCTGGCACGCAATACGGCAGATGTTGCGGCAAATGCTGCCGGAACAGCGCGGCGACATCCTGCTTGGTCGAGCCGCCATCCGTCACGATGCAATCAGGTGCCAGGTGCGGCCCAATAGCCTGCATCAAGGCGCCCATCTGCCCGACGGGCGTCCCCAGCAGCACCAGATCAGCCCCCTGCACTGCCACTGCGGCATCGTGCGAGGCCTCATCGATCACGTTCAGCTCAAGTGCGCGCTCCAGATTGGTGGCATTGCGGCCGACGCCGACGACGTGCTGCACCAGCCGCGCACGTTTGAGCGCCAGGGCGAACGAGCCGCCAATCAGACCCGTTCCCAGCAGTACCAGCTTGCGCACGCCACTCATGCAGATGTCCCGTTCCCTGTTTTCGGCCTTGCCGGCTTGTTGTTTGATCGTTTGATCACAGCGGGCCGCCCACAGGCAGCCCGTTCGTTGAAATGAAGGCTTGTTACTGGATAACCAGCGTGGTCAATACCCGCACCAGACTGCGCTTGATGCTGGAGCCATCGGCCGGCGGGTTATCTACCGGCGTTTCCTTGATGCGCAGCGTGTACAAGGTGCCCTGCTGCCAGGTAAACCCGTCAATGCCACCGTACAAGAGCGTCCATGGCTGATCAGCCGAATCGCGCACTTGCAGGCACTGCATCTGGCCGGCGCCGGCCGAGCAGGTAACGGTGTCCGGGGCGACCTGAATCACTTTCTCGCCACCGGTGGTTGCCGGTGCCGCCGCAGCGGCCGGTGCTTTGCCATCCGTGCGGACAAAGACCAGCAAGTCTTCGTTTGGCGTGGTGAAGGTCAGATGGCCAGCGGTATCCAGCTCGTAATAGCGGGCGGTATCCAGCAGTTTGAGAACGTCACTTTCCTTGACGCCGACACTGGCATCCAGGCAGGCCATGCGGGTACCGGCCAGCGGGCCGATCTTGAGACCATTCAATGTCTGGATCTGCCCCATAAACCGGTTGCAGCCAGAAAAGCCGCTGACATGGTTACCGTCAATCTTCAGCGTGACCGGGTTTTTGGCCTGTTCCGTTTGCGTCTGACCGGCCACGCGCCAGGATTGCAACTGATATTCGCCATCCAGCAACGAGCGGGCCTGCGCGGCTACGGCGGTGGCAGCAAACATGCCGGCCAGCAACGCGGTCTGGAAGAAAGTGCGGATACGCATGACATGGCTCCTGTTTTTATCGATAAACCTGTGCGACCACAGGAAGGCGAGCAGGTTTTATGACGTTGGCGGGAATTTTACCCGGAGATTGTGCTTTTCTGGCTGTTTTGTTGGCATTCGCGTTCAGCGCCAAGCGCCACGCACCGCCGACGCCCGCCCGACCATCCACCTTCGGGTAGATCGCGCGTGGCGGCTTACAAACTGCGCCCCACTGCCGTTGCAATCGCGCGCAGCGTGGTCATCAGTTTGTTGAGTTCATCCGGCGCCAGCGCCTGATCGGCATCACACCAGGCTTCGCACGGGTTGGGATGCATTTCGATCAGCAGACCATCCGCACCGGCGGCGACCGCAGCTTGCGCCAGCGCCGGCACCATCCAGGCTTTGCCACCGGCGTGACTCGGGTCAACGATGACCGGCAGATGGGTTTCGCGCTTGAGTACCGGAATGGCGGTGACATCCAGCACGTTGCGGTAGGCCGTTTCAAAGGTACGGATGCCACGCTCGCAAAAGATGATGTTGTGGTTGCCGCCCGCGGCAATGTATTCGGCCGACATCAACCATTCTGACACCGTGGCAGAGAGGCCGCGCTTGAGGATGACCGGTTTGTTGACGCGCCCTACTTCTTTGAGCAGATCAAAGTTCTGCATGTTGCGCGCGCCAATCTGGATGACGTCAACGTCGTACTCCATGAAGGTGTCGAGCATGCGCACGTCCATCAGTTCAGTGACGATGGGCAGGTTATGCTGGCGCGCGGCCTGTTGCAGGTAGTCCAGGCCCTGAACGCCCAGCCCCTGAAAGGTATACGGGCTGGTGCGCGGCTTGAACGCGCCGCCGCGCATCATGCGGCAGCCGGCATCGGCCACGGCCTGCGCCGACAAGGCCATCTGTTCCGGCGTTTCTACCGAACACGGCCCGCCGATCACCTGAATTTGTTCGCCCCCGATGGGAATGCCCCGCACACGGATGACCGAACCCGCCGGATGCGTATCGCGCGAGACGATTTTGTAGGGCTTGGTGATGCGATTGACGCGCGTCACGCCTGGCAGCATTTCCAGATGCGCTGCATCCAGTTTGTCTTCATCGCCAATGGCGCCGATCAAGGTAAGCTCGGCCCCGCGTGAGAGATGCTCACGCAATCCGGCTTTGTGGATTTCGGCAATCACGCCCTGGATTTGCGCGTCAGTCGCGCCGGTGCTCATTACGATAATCATCAGTTTCTTCCGTGCAATGCCGTTCTGCTTGCGAGGGGATCGATTGTAATTCGGCAAGCAGGCAATTTTGTTGTCATAAATACGCTTGAAGGCCGACCAACTGACCAGCGCTGTTCATCTACATTTAACAAACAACTTGAGAAGGCTGCCACCCCGGTATGGATCTTGTCGCCCACCTGCTTAACAGTCTGTTCACCATGGCCTCTCTTGTGGAAGCCCGTGATCCTTATACCGGCGGGCATCTGTGGCGTGTTTCCCAATTGTCTTACCTGATGGCGCAGGATCTGGGCTTGCCGCCCGAAGCCGTGGCGCAAATCACGCTGGGCGGCTTTTTGCATGATCTGGGCAAGATTGGCGTGCCTGACGCCATTTTGCACAAACCCGGCCCGCTGACCGACGAGGAATACGCCACCATCCGCACCCACCCGGAAACCGGCGCGCGATTGCTGGGCAACCATCCGCTGGCTTATCTGGCGATCGACGCAGTGCTCAAGCATCACGAAACCCCGGACGGCAAAGGCTACCCGCAAGGGCTGGCCGGCGAGGATATTCCGCTGGCGGCCGGCATTGTCGGCATTGCGGACGCGTTTGATGCCATGACATCGACCCGGCCGTATCGCCAGGGCATGCCGATCAACACGGCGCTGGACATCATCCAGAGCAAGCTCGATACCCAGTTTGACCGCGTACTGGGCGAGCGGTTTATTGAAATGGGCCGGACGGGCGTGTTTGATGAGGTGGTCGGCCATTCAGAGCCTGGCGTGCGGCTGCAAAGTTGCCCCAGTTGCGGCCCGATCATTGCGGTGCCGCGCCGCACCCGCAGTGGCGACATCGTCGCCTGCCCCGCTTGCCGCACGCGGATCAAGGTGGTTGGCAATCATGAAGACTGGATGCTGGTGCCGCTGCCAGAAAAAGAAAGCGCTCCGCCACTGCAACTGGACCCTGACCTCGTGCGCGCCATGGCGCACACCATCCGCACCGCACTGGGCGAGTCAGTCCGCGTCAGCGGCTAAAGCCAATCCGTCAGGCGCTGCGGAACTGTTCTGCGGCGACGCGCAGGTAGTAGAACATCGACACAATGGTCAGCAGACCGGCGATATACAGCGCAGCCGTACCGACAGCCTGGGTAGACAGGCCGGGAATGAAGTTGCTTTGCCACAGCAGCAGCAAGATGGCGACCATCTGCGCCGTGGTTTTCAGCTTGCCGATATAGGCCACCGCCACACTTTTGGACTTGCCCAGTTGGGCCATCCACTCGCGCAGGGCAGAAATGGTGATTTCACGGCCGATGATGATCACCGCCAGCCAGGACGGCGCACGCATCAACTCGACCAGCAGGATCAACGCGGCGGCGACCATGAGTTTGTCAGCCACCGGATCAAGAAACGCGCCAAAGGAAGAGGTCTGGTTCCAGCGACGGGCCAGGAAGCCGTCAAACCAGTCTGTCAGCGCTGCCACCGCAAAGATGATCGCCCCGGTCATGTTCTTCATGGGCATGGAGATGACCGAATCAGGCAGATAGAACAAACCGACAAATACCGGAATGGCTGCAACACGTAACCAGGTCAGGAAAATCGGCAAGTTGAAAGGCATTGCGGATGGCCAGATCGCATAAAAGTCAGCATTCTAACAGGTGCGCGGCTTTCGGGGCGAAACCTTACGCTTTCGCCCCGCCGTTGCCGCCAGATTGCAGGCGGCAAAGCAACACGCTTACCCGCGCAGTGCCCCGTAGATTTTCTCCGCCAGATCGCGGTTGATGCCCTCCACCTGGATCAGGTCATCCACGCTGGCGGCCTTCACCCCTTGCAAGCCACCAAAGCGCGCCAGCAATTTCTGGCGGCGCTTGGGGCCGATGCCTTCAATCTCTTCCAGACTGGATGCCACCCGCGCCTTGGCACGCTTGGCACGGTGGCCGGTAATGGCAAAACGGTGCGATTCATCCCGAATCTGCTGTACCAGGTGCAAACCGGCGTGATCACGCGGCAATTGCACGCTTTCATGCGTGGTGGCGAAAATCAGTTGTTCCAGACCGGCCTTGCGCGTTTCGCCCTTGGCCACGCCAATCAGGATCGGCTGGGTCAGGCCGACTTCTGCCATGACTTGCTCTGCCATGGCCAGCTGGCCCTTGCCGCCGTCGATCAGCACCACGTCCGGCACCTTGCCCTCGCCCGCCGCAATTTTGCCGTAGCGGCGGGTCAACACCTGGCGCATGGCAGCGTAATCATCCCCACCGGTAATGCCGGTGATGTTGTAGCGCCGATACTGGCCGGGCTGGATATCGCCATCATCAAATACCACGCACGACGCCACCGTCGCCTCGCCCATGGTGTGGGAGATATCAAAGCATTCAATGCGCTGGGTTTCATCGGGCAAATCCAGTGCCTCGATCAGCGCTTGCAGGCGTCCGGCCTGGCTGGCCGAATGGGTATTGCGCTGGGTGATGGCCAGTTCGGCATTCTTGCGCGCCATCTCCAGCCACACACGGCGCTCGCCATTGGGATTGCTGTTGATCGCCACCTTGCGGCCAGCCTGATCGCTCAGCAACTGGGTCAGCACTTCGGCATTGGCCGGCGGCGGCGTACAGATCACCACCGGCGGCACGTTGCGATCCAGATAATGCTGGGCGAGGAAGGCTTCCAGCGCTTCGGCATCGTCGTAATCGGCCGCGTTGCTGGGGAACAGGTTCTTGTCGCCCACATGGCGGCCACCGCGCACCATGGCCAGGTTCAGGCAGACCGCGCCATCCTTGACCACGGCCGCGACAATGTCGGCATCCAGTTCGCTGGTATTGCTGGAAACAAACTGTTTTTCCTGGATACGCGCCAGCGCCTGGATCTGGTCGCGCACGCTGGCGGCTTCTTCAAAATTCCACGCTTCCGACGCGGCCGCCATGCGGGCTTCCAGCTCTTTCAGCAAAGCGTTGGCCTGACCGTTGAGAAACAGCACCGCGTTATGCACATCGCGCCGGTAGTCTTCGGCCGAAATGTGATCCACACAGGGCGCCGAACAGCGCTTGATCTGGTACAGCAAACAGGGGCGCGAGCGGTTGGCGTACACGCTGTCTTCACAGGTGCGCAGCTTGAACACTTTCTGCAGCATCTGGATGCTTTCTTTCACCACATAACCGTTCGGAAACGGCCCGAAATACTGGTTGCGCTTGTCCAGCGTGCCCCGGTAATAGGCCAGTCGCGGGCTTTTGTGCCCGGTCACGACCAGATAGGGGTAACTCTTGTCATCGCGAAACAGGATGTTGTAACGCGGGCCCAGCGCCTTGATCAGGTTGTTTTCCAGCACCAGCGCTTCGGCTTCAGAGCGCACCACCGTGGTTTCAATCCGGTCCACCTGGGTGAGCATCAGCTTGATACGCGGGCTGTGGTCGTTCTTCTGGAAATAAGACCCCACCCGCCGCTTCAGACTGATGGCCTTGCCGACGTAAAGCACTGTGCCGTCCTGCGCCAGCATGCGGTATACGCCAGGCAGATTGGGCAGCGCCTTGACGACGGCCAGCAGGCGCTCGCTGCGCGCTTCCAGGCTTTCAGGATTGATTGCGGGATCGGACATAGGGGTCATTGAAACAAAAACAAGACGCCATTCTAGCAACGACTGGCGCAGATGGATGCGGACTGATCAGGGTTGCCGGGCGATATCGGCCGGCTCGCCAGAGGCCGCAGCCGACGCTGTCTCGGCCGGGGCTTCAGGCGGCGGCAAAGAAAAAACCGGCGCGGCCACATCATTACCCTGCTCGACCAGATACACAAAGGCCAGCAATTCGGCAACCGCGCGGTACAGCGAGGCCGGGATATGGTCATCCAGATCAAGCTGCGACAACAACGAGACCAGTTCGGGCGACTGGTGCACGAACACGCCGGCCTCGCGGGCTTTTTCAATGATGGCCTGGGCTACCAGCCCCTTGCCCGTCGCCACCACCCGCGGCGTGGAACCCTCGGTATACGCCAGCGCCACGGCGCGCGCGCGGGCGTCAGGCTTACTGGCCATCGGCGGGCTCCTTCACGCTGGCAAAGGCGACCGAAGCCAGCTCCAGCCCGGCGCCTTCAAACTGGTTATCCAGCGCGGACTGGGCCGACTGCAATTCCTTGATGGCCTCGGGCGAGGCCTTGAATTGCAGGTTGAACTGGCCCTGATACAGCACGGCGCTGATCGCCACGTGGCCCAGGTGCGGCATATCCAGATTCAGCGTGGTGCGCCATTGCCGGTCGGCCGGATCCGCGTAGGCCGCATTGCGGCCCTGGTCATCAGCCTGCACGCTCCATTGCATTTGCTGGCCTGGCCACGCCTGGCCTTGCCACAGAATGGCCTGGCGGTCGATGGCATCCAGTTGCCGTTGCACAAGACCGGCCAGCGCCGCTTGCTGATCTGGCGTACCGGTAAGGTGATTCATGTTGGCACCAGACAAATCGGGCCGGTTGCCTGCCGCCGTGCTGGCCGCTTTCATGCTGGCCACATCCTGGCTGGTCAAATCCTTGATCAGGGTCGAGGCGGTTTTGCTGTCCGTCGCCGCGGCGGTCTGGGTTGAGGCTTGCTGCGCCAGGCGGGCTTGCGGCTCTTGCTGCAGCGTTTGCAGGCTGCGCTGGCCATCCACCCACTGGGCCTGGTGCGACTCATAAAACAGGCCGGATTGATCCAGGGTTTGCGCCAGTTTGCCGGCCAGGTCTGCCGCGTTGGGCGCGCCTTCAAACAACGGTGCAGCCGCGCTGGTTTGTGCCGTTTGTGCGGTCGTGCCTGCCTTGTTGTTGCCCGCATTGAGCAGATCAGACAGATACCGGGCGCCATTGGAGAACTCGGTCGACACACCCGGGTGATAATCGGGCGAGGTCGCGCTCGACAACGCAAAAGTCAGCGTCGGCCGGTTGGCCAGCACGGTCAGATCGAGTTTTTCACCGGCGGTGGCCCCCGCCGGCAGGTTGAGGTCCAGCAACTGGTTGTTGATCTGGACCGCAAAGCGGCCGTTACCCAGCGCGCCCATCACCGTGGCGGAAACTTGCTCGCCTTGCGTGAACAGTGCGCCAAGATCCGGCCGGGCCTCTGGCGTTTGTGTGGAATTGTTGAGGAGGAGCGCCTGCAGGGTGACGATTGCGTTACCGGGCAGCATGAGTCAGCGCAATCCTTCGGCGCGATACAGCGCCACGATCAGATCAGCCTCACCGCGCGAGATACCGCATTGCTGCGCCACGGCGGCAGAATCCGCACCCGTGCGGGCAAGACGAATAGCGTGGGCGTATGGGGTTTCGGTCAGGGGCTGGGCAACGGCGGTGGTATCGGCCACGCCAGCATCGCCGTGGTGTTCAACCGCCCAGGCCTGCTGCATGCTGTTGGCAGCCAGACGCACTTTCAGGAGTTCAAGCTCCTGGCGCAAAGCGGCCATTTCACCGGACATGGTTTCAATCCGCTGCTGGGTCTGGCGGGAAAGATGATGGGGCGAATTGGCTTTGCGTAAAAACAACAAAAGCTCGGCCACATAAAAAACCAGGAGCGCGAGCCCTGCATACAGTAGTTGTGGCCAGGTAATCAGGATGCCGTTCACGTGCCGCCTCTGTCACAGTTAAAACCGGCGACACGCCGGTTAACTACCGTACATGCGCCGCATTTTGTCGCCCGTTTGCAGGCTACGGATCGAACCCACCAATTCTTGCCGCCGCGCCATGGCCAGCGGAACAATCGCGTCGATCTGCGCCTGCGCAGTACGCATCAGCATCGCCAGTGTCTCGCGCTGGTCTTGCTGCATGCCCTGCCAGTCTACATCACCCAGCGTGTTGCTGATCTCGTTGAACCGGCCCGCGGTCTGCAGAAAATCATCCCAGTCTTTCGATTGCGCACTCAACAGCATCCGCGCGCAGCACGCTTCCATTTCACCATAGACTGCCTGCATATCAGGCGCGACCATAACTCAGTGCGCTGCGATTGGCGGCGTCGTCACCCGGGGCGGGCGTGGCAGGCGGCGGCGGTGTTACGGTGGTGCCACGGCTGTTCTGTTCGATGGTGTCCCAGGCTGATTTCAGATCGATCAGCAATTTGTTCACGTGATCGAGAATCTGCACGTTGTTCTCGATGTTGGCTTTGAACAACTGGGCAACCATGTGCTCGTACAAGGCATCCAGATTCTTGCCCAGCTCACCGCCTTTTTCCACGTCCAGCGAC
This sequence comes from Silvimonas iriomotensis, assembly GCF_014645535.1. NCBI lineage: Bacteria > Pseudomonadati > Pseudomonadota > Betaproteobacteria > Neisseriales > Chitinibacteraceae > Silvimonas > Silvimonas iriomotensis. The sequence continues at coordinate 665,093 of NZ_BMLX01000001.1, read as the reverse complement.
TGGCGCAGGCCTTCGTCGATGATCGCAATGGCCTTGCTGATCGACTGGCCCTTGTCGGCAATGTTGCCGGCCTGCATATGGTGCTTTGCCAGCCCGACGGCCTTGATCGCGCCTTCGTACAACATGACGACCAGTTTGAGCGGGCTGGCCGATGCCACGGCCATATCCACACTGTTCTGGCCATACGACGCCAGCGCTTTCTTGACGGCATAACTCATGCCACATCTCCAAATCTAACCACAACCACCCGCCGGGACAAACCCGGCGGCGCTGCCCTGCCCGCTTAGCTGCTGATCTTCGGCAGGTTCGCCAGTTGGGTGGTCAGGTAACTACTGGTGTTCTTCAACGTACCCACGGTGGTGTCCATCGCCGTGAACTGCTGCACATAATTGGCTTGAACCTGCGCCAGACGGGTCTGCATCTCGCTTTCTTGCGATTGCAGGCGCGTAATGCTGGCGTTAATGCTATCGGTCACACCTTTGAACAGGCCGTTATCGCTGGCCTTGGTCGAGACCATATTGCTGATGGCCTGGTTCAGATTATAGGAAAAACCCTGGCTATAGGTGACCGAACCCATGTCACCGGTCGATCCGGGAGCCAGGCTGATAATCATGCCCGCTGCATCTCCCGTGCCGACCAGCACGTTACCCGTGGCTGTGGCAGGCACGCCGCCAATGGTGGCTACGGCATCCGTCCCGGTGTTCTTGTTCGTTACAGAGAGGAAAGCCGGATCACTGGTACCGCCAGTCGCCGCCGTGGTGACCTGGATGCTGGAGGTCGAACCATAAGACGCGGAGGAAAACTGCAGCGCGCCATTGGCAAACGAGACGTTGGCCGACACGCCAGCCGCCTTGATCGCCGAGTCATTGTTCAGGGCGGTCTGGATGGCTGCGGCCAGATCGTTGCCGTTGTTATAGGTGGTCCCGTCCGTGAGCTTCACCGTGCCCGATTGCACACCGTCGATGGCGGCGGTGAAGAAATCGTTATCGGCACCAATGGTCAGCGGGAAAGTCAGGCCGGAGCCAGACGTCACCGTACCTTGCTTGGCCGGGCTGGTCACGTTGATGGCGTAGGTGCCGGCCTTGGTCAGCGTGGAGCTGGTGGAAACCACCGTCACCGAACCTGGCTTGCTGACCGAGGTGCCCGATGCAAACAGCGTGGCAATCGCCTGCGGATTGGACTGCGCGGACGAGGTCAGTTTGTCCTGATCCAGCGTCATGTTGCCCTTATCGTCAAAACCGACGCCGACGTCGAACAGGCTCTGGTAGGCATTGCTGCCGCCCAGCGCCTTGTTGAACACGCTGCGCAACTGGGTCTTGATCGAATTGAGCGAATACTGGCCGTTCAGAATGCCGGCCGTTTGCGTGGTGGTGTCGTAGCCCGTCAGGCTGGAGAGCTGCGACATGAAACTGTTGTAGCCATCGACCATGGCCTGCACGTTCTTCACCAGCGAGGTGGTATCGGTGCCAATGGTCAGCGTGGTGGCGTCGGTGTTGGTGCCGGTCAGGTTCAACGTCACGCCGGAGAGCACGTCGTTGATGGTATTGGTCGGCTTGGAGATGTTGATCCCGTCCAGGCTGAACTGGGCATCTTGCGCCTTTTGCGTCACCGACATGCTGTTGGTGGTCGAGGCCGGATCATAGGTGAAGGCGTTCAGGCCGGTGTCGCCATTGGCGCCCGTGGCCGTGATCTTCATGCCGTTGACCGCGCCCGACGTGTTGGACGACAACGCCAGACGGAAACCGTTGCCGTCGTTGATCACGCTGGCCGTTACACCGCCCTTGGCCGCGTTGATGGCGTCACGCAGACCAAACAGGTTGTTGTTGGTCGAGTCGATATTGACCGTGATCGATTGTTGCGTGGCATTGGCCGAAAAACCGCCGGAATCGCTGTAAGAGCCAAACGAAATGGTCAGCGAACCTGTCCCGACCGGGTTGTTCGGGCTGCTGACGTCCGCCGAGGCAATCACCTGGTTTTGTGCCAGCTGGCTGACGATCAGCGAGTGCGTGCCCTGCTGTGCAGAGTTGGTCGCCGTCGCCGTGCCCACCGAGGTATTGGCCAGCGTTGCCGTCGACAACTGCAGCTTGGTCGGGTCAGACAGCGCGGTCAGCGTGCTCTGGAAATCGGTCAGTGCGCCTTGCAGGGTACCCAGTGCAGACAACTGCGCGTCGTAGCTGGCTTCCTGCTTTTGCAAGGCCAGCAACGGTTGCTGCTCAACCTGCATCAACTGCGAAATGATGCCGGAGACGTCAATGCCGGAGCCGACACCCATGGAGGTAATCGCCCCCAACCCGCTGCTACTGCTCAGACCACCGGAAATACTGCTGCTCGGCGTGGGCGATGCAGTCGGTGTGGGCGTCGGCGTCGGTGTAGGCGTCGGCGTAGGGGTGGGAGAAATGCTCGAGGTCATGGGTAACTCCTGGCGTGCGTGCCCCCATCATACCAGTCAGTTATGCCAACTGGCTGACGATCAATGTATCGAGGGCGCCCGCATTACAAATCGGACAGAACGGCCTGCGGCAAGTTCGCCGCCTCTATCCAGTGATATCGGCCGTTCAGGCTTTATCTTTAATCAGCAAGCCTTCAAATTGTCCGATGGCCTTGGCAATGGCAATGGCCTGCTCGCTGGGAATCTGCCGGATCACGTCTTTGGTTTGCGAATCGATCACCTTGACGATGTGGGTCTGGCTATCCGGGTCTACCGAGAACTGCAGACTGCTGCCGTTCGGGTAATTCTTGACCGCTTCGTTGAGCTTGCCGACTGCGTCATTGACCTGGGTCGCATCGGCTTGCTGCCCGTTCTTGCCATCGTTGCTGTTGTTGCTGGAGCCAACGTTGCCGTTCTGGGTGACGGAACCGGTCTGCGCCGCTGTCTGGGTCTGACTGCCGGACTGGCCGGTGGTCGGCGACAACGCCGTGAGAGATTGAGTCAACTGCACTTGCATGAGTTATCTCCTTGAACGGAAAAACGCCCCGGCACGGTTTGAACCGGCCGGGGCATCATGCCTCCATACTACCTGAGACGTCTTGCGCCCGATTACTTCAGCAGGCTCAAGATGCTTTGCGGCAGCTGGTTGGCTTGCGACAGCATCGCGGTACCGGCCTGTTGCAGAATCTGCGATTGCGTCAGGTTGGCGGTTTCCGAGGCGAAGTCGGTATCTTCAATCCGGCTCTTGGCTGCCGACAGGTTGGTCACCGTGGTCGACAGGTTGGAGATGGTCGAAGTGAAGCGGTTTTGCAGAGCACCCAGTTGAGCGCGCTGGCTGTCGATGTACGATTGTGCATCGTCAGCGATACGCAGGGCTTGCGTTGCACCGTCAACGGTCGAGACATCCAGGCTTTGCACGGTCTTCAGCGAAGAAGTCATGGTCGAGCCGGAGGACAGGCCGTAAGAGGCGGTACCCGTGGAGTTCAGACCGGTGAACACACCGCTGGCGAAACCGGCACCACTGGTGGTGATGGAGTACGAGCTGGCGGAGTTCAGTACAACCTGACCACCGAAGGTGAAGCTACCCGAACCTGCAGCCGACTGGATAGCGGAACCCGAAGTGTACTGGGCCGAACCGGTCGAGTTGGTCGTGTCGTAGTTGTACTGGGTCACAGTACCACCGAAGCCGCTGGACACACCGCTGGCCGACGTCATCTGGATGTTGGCACCAGAGTTGTTGGTCAGCTTGATACCGTAAGTCACGGCACCGCTGGAGTCGGTGAAGGTTGCCAGTTGGGCCACAACGCCGGTTTGCGATTGTGCGTTGTTGAACGCAGTCACAGCCTGGTTGTAGTCGGACGCCGTCGGAGCCTGACCCGAAACAGACGAGGTCACGCTGAACGACACCGAAGCGTAGGTGTTGTTGTTCGAAGCAACAGCCAGCGAGTAAGAACCCGAACCGAACGACAGATCAACTTCAGTCGAAGCAGTTGCGGTTACGCCGGTGTTGGCAGCGTTGATCTTGGCGGCCACATCAGAAGCCTGGTCAGTACCGGAAACCGAAACCGACTTGCCGTTGATGGACATGGTACCGCTGGAGGTCACCACAGCGCCGGTCACGGCCACAGTGGCGGTGCCACCGATTGCGCCTTCAGTCGAACCGGTCACTTCGTTGGTGTAAGCCAGTTGGCCAGTACCGTTACCGCCACCCATCTGGAACGTACCGTACTGGGAAGTACGGAAGTTGCCCATGGTTGCAGTGATGGTCTGGTTGGCGTTGGCACCAACTTGATAGGTTGCAGCAGTGAAGCTGCCGTCGAACAGGTTCTGACCGTTAAACTGGGTAGTTTGAGCGGTACGGTCCAGTTCGGACACCAGTTGGTTAACTTGAGCGTTCAGGGCCTGGCGGTCGGACGTGGAGTTCGTCGCGTTGCCGGACTGAACGGCCAGTTGGCGGATGGATTGCATCATGTCGCTCATCTGGCCCAGAGCACCTTCCGCAGTCTGCGACAGCGAAACGCCGTCGTTAGCATTGCGGGATGCCTGATTCATGCCGTTGATTTGCGACGTCATGCGATCGGAGATCGCGAGGCCGGCGGCGTCATCCTTGGCGCTATTGATACGCAGACCGGACGACAGGCGTTCCAGCGACGTATTCAATGCGTCCTGGGACTTGCCCAGGTTTTGCTGAGCCTGCAGCGACGCTACGTTTGTATTGAGAACCAAAGACATTTGGTAGCTCCTCGATAGGGGGTTTTGCGTTCAACGTTCAGACGCATCACCGCGTCCTTGGACTGTTTATCGGAGGGCCTGAAAATAACTTTAGGGAAATTTTGAAAAATTTTTCCGGAAATTTCTGACGCATTCGGAAAGTATAAGAAATTTCTGCTATACCCCTCCTGCCGTTCATCCCCCTTCCCCGCTGGAGCCCGCATTCACAGGCCATTTGCAGATTGGCGGGCAAAAAAAACGGCGAGCCGTGAAGCGCGCCGTTCCTGTCGGATACTGTGATTTGTATCAGCCTGCCGTTAATCGGGAGACCAAGCCTTACGCCATGTCTCCAGATTTTTGCCATTGAGCATCCAGTCGGTTTTCACCGCCAGGCGCAATGCCTCGCCCCGCCGGCGCGTCTCGTCCAGATCAGACAAATGCATGCGGATGCCGTCGATCCAGTCCTTGTGGCGATTGCGCACGCGCGTCACCGGCAAATCCACCTTGTACGGCTCAATATCGGTACAGATCACCGGGAAACCGCAGATGCCGTATTCCAGCAAGCGCAGATTACTCTTGCTCTCGTTGAACTCGTTGAACTCCAGCGGTGCCAGCGCCAGATCAAGCTCCAGGCTGGCCAGCTTGAGCGGGTATTGCGCAATCGGCACGCCTTCATGCAACTCTTTGATATACGGGCGCAGTTTGTCCGGGCACATGCCAAAGAACACCCAGTCGACCTCGCCTGCCAGTTCGCGCACCACGCCTTCCAGCAACTCCAGATCGCCAGTGTGGCTGATCCCGCCGGCCCAGCCCACGCGCGGGCGCGGGTATTCGTTTCGCCGCTCTGGCAGATGGCTCCACCAGGACTCCGGCAGATAGTTGTTCACGACCAGGAAATTGTCGTGCAGGTCGGCGTATTGCTCGGCCAGACGCTGGGTCGAGACCACAAAGCGGTCTACATGCTGCAGCGCCCGTCTTAATTGCTTGAGCACGTCCCTGGGCATGTGATCGCGGTGAGCGCTCTTGAGCGGCAGGTTGGGCAGATAGTCATCCAGCTCATAAATACAATAAGCGCCCGAGAACTTGTGCGCCCGCGCCAGAAAATCAATCTGTTCATCCGTGATTTGCCGCTGGAACACCAGCACATCGGCATCCACCCGCGCCAGATCAACCGGTGCCATTAGCTCGTTGGTCAAACCACCCGCCACCATCTGCGCTGCTTCCAGCGCCAGAAACGGCTGGATCATGCGGTAGTGACCGCAACCCATCTGGTCGGCCGGATGCACCAGCGCGCGCATCGGTGGCTTCCAGGAGATCGGCTCGAACGACACAAGACGGCGCTGCTCCAGTTCAAAACCGTTGCCATGTGCCAGCAGATTGCGGTTGTAGTACGGGTCATGACCAATCTGCCGCATCCACTTGCGGTACATGGCGTCCTGCTCGCCCTGGAAGCGCTTGCGCTTGGCTTCTTGCGCGGTGGCATCGACCTGGGTCTGGCTGACGCTGCCCTCATGCAGCACTGATGCAAACGGTGTCCAGACAATCAGATAGCCCGCTTCCCGCACCTTCAGACACAGATCAACGTCGTTGTACGAGACTTTGAAATCGTGCTCGTCCATGCCGCCCAGATCGCGGTAGATAGACTTGCGGATCACCAGACACGCCGCCGTAACCACCGAGTAGTTCTGCGTTACCTGCAGGCGGTTCATGTAACCGCGCTCGTCCCTGGCCATGCCAATGAATGGGTGGTCGGCCGGCCCGCGCAGACCCAGCACCACGCCCGCGTGCTGAATCTTGCCGTCCGGATACAGCAGACGTGCGCCCACAGCCCCGACTTCCGGGCGCTGCGCATGCGCCATCATTTCATCCAGCCAGTTGTCCTGGACAATGGCTGTATCGTTGTTGAGCATCACCACGTATTCGCCGTGCGCCAGTTCCACGGCGTGGTTGTTGATCGCCGAAAAATTGAACGGATGCGGATAGCGGATCACCCGGATGCGCGGGTTGGCCATTTGCTCCAGCCCGTTGAGGAATGCCACTGCATCCGGCGCGGACGTGTTGTTATCAACAATCAGCAATTCAAAATTGGGGTAACGCGTGCGGCCAAGCACGCTTTCCACACAGCGCGACAACATGCCGAACTGATCCTTGGTCGGCACGATAATGCTCACCAGCGGTGCAGTGCTGTGCTGGTACTGCACGTGCAACGTGCCAGGAATCAACCCTTCAGACAAATTGGCCGGGCACGCCAGGCGGCCCAGGTGATTGCGCACCGCCCGTGCAAACGCCGCCGAGCGCCCGTGATCTTCCAGAGCCCGCCACGGCAGGCGCGCCAGATGGCTGCCGATCTTGGGGATGTGGCCAATGGCTTTTTCGCCAAACTGTTCATACACGCGCAACAGCAGGTCAACCTGTTCCGCCCCGGCTTCAAGCGGACCGGCGGCCAGCACCGCGCACAAGGTGCTGTGCCGTACCAGCAGCAGACCATCGGCATAAGGCATGGCGCGCATCAGGTCCGGGCTGAAATCCGGCTTCATGCGCGGCGAGTCTGGCTTGCCTTGGTCATCAATCCAGTCGTCATCCCAGTAAATGGCCTGCCATTGCGGCTGTTCTGCCGCCTGCAACAGGCCCAGCAGCAAACCGTCCAGCGTCAGCCGGTCACCCGCCTCGACAAAGCCAACCCAGTCCGACGGCACACCGGCGACCTCGGCCATGGCGGCCACGTAGCCGTCAGCGCTTTGCAACCAGGCAATGCCGCTTTGCGGGTCCGGGTCGGTCAGCGGCGACACAATGCTGACCTGCTTGCCTTTGAAATACTGCTGACCCAGCGTGCTGAGCGTCTCAGAAATGGCCGGCAGATTGCCGGTGCGATCAATCAGGTAAAAACGGGCGGTCTGCTGCGGTAGCTGATCAACCCGAGTGTCAATCATGCGGGCTTCGGCCAGCGAAAGATTGCGTGCGTGCAGCCAGGTTTCATACGGGTTGGCGACCACGACGGGTACGCTGGCCGCTTGCTCAGGCACCGCCGGGTCCGGCAGCTTGTCATTCGGGCCGGGCACTCTGCCCAAACTCAGGCCGACAGACTTCAACACCAGCGGCATCAGACGTTCAAACACGTGGGCCAGCGTGCCATCCAGCTGACCCGCCTCTTCTTCAAAATCGTCCAGCTTCAGTGCAATCCGGCGCAGTGCGGCAAAGAATGCGCCGCGCACCCAGTACATGCTGCCGGCCGCAAATTCATAGTTGAATCCTTGCGGATCAACGCCAATGCGTTGTGCCCATTCGTGCATGCCCGGCAGGTTCTCGCGCTTGCGGCCAGACATCTCGAACGCGTTGAGCAGATTGTTGGCCGGCGCCAGCATGCCGATGCCCGGATGCGCGTCAAACCAGGCCATGATCGGGCCGACACCTTGCTCTGGCACCAGACCATTGAGCAGGTTCGCCCGCCACAGATCGCCAAAGCCCGGGGCCAGGTGCAACGATTTTTTGGTGTGGATCTTCAGGACCGCGTCGAACTCTTCCAGCCGTTCGTATTCCAGCAACTTGAAGAGCGGTGCGATATCGCGCCCGCGGTTCTTCACCGGGTAAATCCGGGCCGCCGGGAAACGGGCGTGGACCAGTTCGGTAACCGCCAGCAATTGCTCGTCCGGTGTGGACACCAGCAGCGTGAACGGTTGATCAATGCGATTCAGCGCCAGCTCGATTTCCGGCCAGACTTCCAGATAATAAAGATGGCAGACCACAGCCAGCCGGCGCGGTGCCACAGCGACCGGCGCGTTTTGTGCTGCCGGTTGCGCTACAGGCTGCGCTGCACTTTGCGCCACCGCCGGCTGCGCTTGCGCCGGCGCAATCCGGTTCTGGTACCAGTCCTTCACAAAAATGGACGGTTCGCCCTGCGCGCGCGTGGTATCGCCCAGTGCCTGATAGATGCGCTGGCGCAGGCCATCAAGCCCCGCGACGGCCGGGTCGGCATCCACCGCTTGCAGCATCAGCGAATACGCTTTGCCGGTACACATGAACGGGCCGCCAAAGTGGCGCTCATCCACCCCCAGCAAATGGTGCGAGAGCTCCAGCAAGGCTTTGGCGCGTTTGGCCCGCCCGACCGGGGTGTTTTTTTCCGCGGGCGTACCGACGTCAAAGATTTTTTCCAGCGGCCATTGTTCGATCGCCGCCAGGATCGTGGCCGTGGTTTCATACATGGCGCTCAGGCGCACGCGATCCGGCGCGTTGATACTGAGGTTGCTGCCATGCAGGCGATACTTGACCCAGATATCGTCCACCCGCACGACTTCGTGGTCGGCCAGCAGACGCACCCACAGGTAGTAGTCTTCTACCGTGGTCAGCAGCGGGTTCACCCCTTCGGTTTTGCGAAACGCCTCGGCCCGCGCCACCACGGAGGTCGCGCACAGGAAGTTGCCGAACAACAAGCGCTCGCGGATGGACCGGAACGGGTCGTTAAAGGGCAGATCGGACTCCAGCGGGCGGTTTTCCGCGTCGATGTACTCCACTTTGGAAAACGCCACCATCACATCCGGGTGCGTCTCCAGCAGCTTCACGCCCTGCTCCAGCCGCAACGGCGTGGCCACGTCATCGGCGGCCAGCAAAGAGACATACTTGCCCGTACACAGCTTCAGACCGGTATTGGCGCACTGGGCCTGCCCGACGTTCTTTTCCAGAAAAACGGCTTTGATCTTGTCGGGGAAACGCTGCCGATAGGTTTCAATCAGCTGCTGGCTGCCATCGACCGATGCATCGTCGACGATGATCAGTTCCCAGTTGGTCCATGATTGCGCCAGGATCGATTCAATCGCATCGCCAATAAACCGGCGATAGTTATATGAAGGAATAAAAACGCTGACCAGCGGAAGAGAAGCCATCAAGATTGCCCGGCAAAAAATTGGATGATCAAATCGCAAACCCGATCAATCTGCGACAAAGATAAATGCGGCCCCATTGGCAAACTCAGCACCTGGTCTGCCAGCTGTTCAGTCACCGGCACGGGCGCACCCGGCGCAATCCGGCCCTGATAAGCCGGCTGCAAATGCGGCGGGCACGGGTAATGCACCAGCGTTTGCACCTCGTGCTGCTGCAACCAGGCCTGCAGCGCGGCACGCGCCGTGGTGCGCACCACAAACAAATGCCAGACCGGCTTCATGCCGTCCCGCACTGCCGGCAAACCCAGCTGGGGAACGGCTGCTAGACGCGTCAGGTAGCGGGCCGCCAGTTCGCTACGCTGTGCGTTGTGTGCCGCCAGGTGTGCCAGGCGCACTTGCAGGATGGCGGCCTGCATTTCGTCCAGTCTGGAGTTGGTCCCCAGCACCTCGTGTTCGTAGCGCTTTTGCGATCCGTAATTGCCCAGCAAACGGATCTGGCGCGCCAGCCCCGCGTCACGCGTGACCACCGCGCCCGCATCGCCCAGCGCGCCCAGGTTCTTGCCAGGGTAAAAGCTGAAACAGCCCGCCAGCCCCCAGGCCCCTGCCGGCTTGCCGTGCAGTTCTGCGCCATGGGCTTGCGCGGCGTCTTCAATCACCGCAATTGTGTGCGTCTGGGCCAGCGCGCAAATGGCGTCCATGTCCGCCAGCTGGCCGTACAGATGCACCACCAGAATGGCACGGGTACGGGCAGTCAGCGCGGCCTCGATCAGCGACGCGTCCAGATTGTAGGTATCGACATGGACATCGACCGCCACCGGGGTTGCCCCGACAGCAGAAACTGCAAGCCAGGTCGCAATAAAAGTGTGCGCCGGCACGATGACTTCATCGCCCGGGCCAATACCGGCGGCGCGCAAGGCCAGCACCAGCGCATCCAGCCCGTTGCCGACCCCGACCACCTCGCCACCACCGCACCACGTCGCAAACTGCTGTTCAAACGCGGTGACTTCTTTACCGTGAATATACCAGCCGGCCTCAAGCACTCTTGAGATGGCCGCCTGGATTTCATCGTGCATCCGGCCATTAATTGCGCGCAGATCAAGAAACGGGATGCTCACGGCCGGGCAATCCTTATTGCTGAGGCAAAGTCACTGTATTCACGATAATAATCCGCCTCGTCAAAATGGGCCGATGCCAGCACCATGCACACCGAACCGGAGGAAAAATTATCAATCTCGCGCCACATCATTGGCGGCACATAAAGACCGTAATAAGAGCGATTCAAATGATATTTGAATTTGGTATTGCCATCGTCCAGCGTGATGTCAAAGCTGCCCGACATGGCAATGATCAATTGCTGCAGCGTTTTATGGGCATGTCCGCCACGGTGGGCGCCGCCGGGAACGTCGTAAAGGTAGTACACGCGCTGGATATCAAACGGCACATGATTGCCCGCCTCAATAAAGGTCAGATTGCCGCGCGGGTCCAGCACACGGGGCAGATCGATAATTTTTACATGCTGCAGAGACATATCAATCCGTTGTTATTTCGTAAAAATCGTGAGTAATCGCTCTCGCACCAAAACCTTCCTTGAACTCAAGCAGCCCCACATTCAAGTATTCGCCATTATGCTCGGTGGATATACCAAAATCAAAATAGCGATGCCTGGCATAAATCTCGTCAATCAGGGTGATAAACAGCAAATCCAGCGCCCCGCCGGCGCGACCTGCAGCCGAACTGGCGATATATTGGGCATGGGCCACCCGGCCGGTATCGTAGATCACCGTGCCGGCAACCCATTGGCCAGACTCATCAAGACATGCCCACAGGCTGATCTGGCCGGCAAAGCGCCCGGCCAGCAAGCGGATTTCGGCTTCGGTATGCACTGGCGCTACTTCATGCCGGTCGGCCAGGTTGTCGGTCAGTACTTGCCAGAAGCCTTGCCAGTCCTGGCTTTGCTCCACCCGGTAGCCTTGTTTTCTGGCTTTGCCGGCACCGCGCTGGCGGCGCTGTTGCAGGGGCAATTGCCGGGGTAGTTCAACACAGCTACTGACATCGCGCCGGTAGAGCCGGGCCTGATGCCGGAACAAGGCGTAATCGGCATCTGCCGACGGCTGCCGATGGTAGATCTCCGGCACGGCCTTGTAGCGCAGCACCGTCAGTCCGTGCGCCTGCATATAGGCTTTCAGCTCATCAAACAGGGCAAGCACCTGACTGGCCCCGATTTGTGGCGCCAGCACCAGCCCGCCAAAACTCAGCCCGGCGTGGCTGACCAGCATCTGGCCGGTCTGGTTTGCCGGCATGACGGCGATGATTTCGCGCTCCGCATTCAGCCAGAGCAGAGAATGATCTTCAAAGCGGTCGGCGTGGTAATCCATGTAATTACGCTGGAACTGGAATACCCCGTTGCGGCTGGTTTCAACAAACTGATCCCACGCGCGCTGGTGCTGGTCGGGCTGATAACGTTCAATCATGCATCGACCCTGCAAGCGACGCCCACGCCGGCTTCACCAAAGTTGTTCCCGTTATAAAAGCACCACGTTTTGCCGCCCGCTTCAATCACCGCGGCATACATGATGGCGTGATCGTCAAACCCGTGTTCCGATACCGGCAAGCCGGCCGCTTCGTCATGGCGTTGCCATGTCTGGCCGTCGGCTGAAGAGGCATAACCAATACGATATGCGCCCAGCGATTTGCGGCGCAGCGAGTAATACATATGCCAGCCCTGGGCATCCTGATAAACCCACGGGCGTCCAAAGCCATGCTCATCAGAGGCGGAGGATTGATCTACCGCCAGCACCGTTTCACCGGCTACAGGCCAGTGGATGCCGTCGGCAGAACGCATATGGCGCACTTCGTACACGGGCAGGTCTTTGCCGTTGACAGAGGTCCACTCGCTGCCGGCGATGTACCACATGCGAAAGTCCCCGTCCTTGATGACCTGAGGACCACAGCGGAAATACAGTTCAGCAGCGCTGCGCTCAAGAATGGGCGCGTCGCCCTGCCGTTGCCAGGTATCGCCATTGTCATCGCTGATCGCGAGACCGGTGAGAAGACGGTAGCGGATCTTCACCCCCAGTTCGAACCCGACGTAGTACATGTACAGCCGGGTCGGGCTGAGCCGGACCACAGACAAAGGCAGCGCGCCGTTGTCATCAAACGAACCTGGCCGGCCAATATCAAACAGCGGCTGGCTGGAGCGCCCCAGCACTTTCAGCGGGTTGTTTGCGTCTACATCAATCCAGGCGGGCCGGCCCACGCCGTTTGCATCACAACAGCCGACAAAAAGCCGGATCACCGATTCATTCAACAGCAATGGCGTCGGAATCATTGCGTGACTCATTGCCCAGGGCGCCTGAATCAGGCTGGGAATCAGTCCGGTTTTTTGCCACTTGACCATGAATACAGCCCTGCAGATTTAGCGGGTAAAAGATGAAACCTTGAAATACCGACGGGCACTGGGCAAAAACTCGCTCACGGTCGGTTTGACAATCTGGTCTTCCGGAATGGTTTTGGCCACCAGCGCGCCGGCACCGACCAGCGTATCGGCACCCAGATCAATATTGTTGACCAGCGTGCAATTGACGCCCAGAAAACAATTCTCGCCAATATTGCAAAAGCCCGAGACCACCACGTGGGAAGAGATAAAACAGTGATTGCCAACCTTGCTGTGATGGCCGATGTGATTGCCGCTCCACAGAATCACGTTATCGCCCAGTTCAACAAAAGGCTGCACCGTGTTGTCTTCAAAAATGAAGCAATGCTCACCCAGCTTGACATTGCGCCAGACAAAAGCCCGCGAGCTGATATAGCTGGCCGGCGCATACCCGCGCCCTTTGGCTTCCAGATACATTCTGGTGCGGGCCCGGTTCAGGCCGGTATAAGTCAGCGCGGCAAAAAAGTGATGCTCAGCCGGATTGAATTTCTGCTCCAGCTGATCAAACGGCACAACCGGCAAACCGAACAGGCTGTCCTGCTTCAGGTATTCCGGATCAACCGTGAACGCCACGACTTCATAGTCTGAATCGTGCGTGAAATATTCATAGGCAATCTGGGCGAATGCCGTATCACCACCAATAATCAGTTTCTTTGACATGATTTACCTCACGGTCTGGTAATGAGGATATCTTCGCGCCGGTTGGCCATTGGCAAATTAACGGCTTGCGGCACTACCCATGCATGAAAACCGGCACTGCGGGCGCGTTGCAACACGCTACTGATAACGGAGTCATCCAGTTTTCCGGATACAAGCTGGTTGAATACCGGTGCCGGGTCTTCATCCCGCCCGGTGTATTGACGGTGATAACGCGCCCCCGCTTCAGACGCCAGAAAACGCTGCAACATGGAATGATTGGGCAAATCCCCGATCAGCAAACTGCCGCCGGGTGCAAGCAGCCCCAGCATGGCATCCAGAAACCGGTAGATATTGCCGTCGGCATATACGTACTGGAAAACGCTGTAGCACAATACCGCGTCACAACGCCCGGCATTGGCCGCCAGCCATTGCGTGTGCGACTCCGGAAACAGACCGGCGCTGCGCTCAATCACCGCCGAGGCCGGCAACTGTTTGAGTACCTCTTCGCTATCCACCATCACGAGGCGCTGGGTCTTGGCCTCGGCAATCCCGATCAAGGCCAGTGCCAGATCGCCACAGCCGGAGCCGACATCAACAATGGTGGCGCCCGCCATATCCAGCGCCGGCAATTTGCGCTGGATGTCTTCCATGATGGCCGTGGTAAAGCCGTCCCGGTACTCTTTCGGGAAACCGATTTTCTCGTTGGGCGACAGATCATCGCGTTGCGCCATCTGCCGGAAATCTTCAAAACCAAGATTCCGGAAGCTCTGAAAGCGGTCCGTGCTCATGACTGGCCCTGTTTGACTAACTGACTCAAGATTTCATACACGCCACCGGACAGAGACTGCCGGACGATCTCTGACGCGTCTTCCATGACGATCCGCTTCTGGCTGGTATTGACGCCCGCAGCCCAGTTGGAGACCACCGCCAGCGTGGCATACGGCACGCCTGCTTCCCGCGCCAGCACGGCTTCGGGCATGCCGGTCATGCCGACCATGTCGCCACCGTCATTCTGGATACGGCGGATTTCCGCAGCGGTTTCAAGGCGTGGCCCCTGGGTGCAGGCATAGGTGCCGCCATCCACCAGTTTGACCTGGGTTTGTTGCGCGGCATCGAGCATCGCCGCGCGCAGTTCGGCGTTATAGGGTTCGGTAAAGTCGACGTGGGTCACCGGGTGCTCGCCCACTTCAAACATGGTCTGTTTGCGGCCCCAGGTGTAGTCCAGAATCTGGTCTGGTACCACCAGCGTGCCGGGACTCATGTCGGCGCGGATGCCACCGACAGAAGCAATGGCCACAATGTGCGTGACGTGCTGCTGGGTCAGCGCCCAGATATTGGCACGATAGTTGATCAGGTGCGGTGGAATGGTGTGGCCGTAGCCATGACGGGCGATAAACACCACCGGGCGCCCCGCCACTTCGCCAAAGGTCAGCGCGCCGGATGGATCACCGTAAGGTGTGCGCACGACAAGCCGGTTCGTGATCTGCAAATTTGCCGGCTGACCTGCGCCGGTCCCCCCTATCAGGGCAAGCATGCGTCGTCCTCCAAGCGTTGCGCTGCGGCGCAATCAACATCGTTCATTCATGCATCATATCGGCATCCTGCGCCAATTACTAAACGAGAAAAGGGGCTGCCCTGACGGCAAGCCCCTTTGTCTTTGAATCCACGCCGAAAAGTTTTTTACAGCGGCGTGGCTGAAATGCCTATTGCCCGGCTTTCTTGCCACCTTCAGCAGCGCGGTCACGCACGTAAGCGGCAAACTCGGCGCCCACCTCCGGGTGCTTCAGGCCCAGTTCATAGGTGGCCTTCAGGAAACCGAACTTGGAACCGCAGTCGTAACGCGTGCCCTTCAGGGTGTGCGCCAGTACGTGCTGTTCCTGCATCAGTGCAAAAATGCCGTCGGTAAGCTGGATTTCGCCACCCTTGCCCGGCTGCACGCTTTGCAGGTGATGGAAAATACGCGGCGTCAGCACGTAGCGACCGACCACAGCCAGGTTGGATGGGGCTTCTTCTGGCTTCGGTTTTTCCACGATCGAGTTGATCTTGAGGCGACCGCCTTGCGACTCGGCGACTTCCACAATGCCGTAAGAACCGGTGTCTTCCTTGGGCACTTCTTCCACGCCCAGCACCGAGCAGTGCGTGTCGTCAAACAGATTGACCATCAGTTTGAGTTCAGAAGAACGGCCATCAATCAGGTCATCAGCCAGGATAACGGCAAAGGGCTCATCGCCCACGGCCGGACGGGCGCACAGTACGGCGTGCCCCAGACCCAGTGCTTCAGGTTGGCGGATGTAAACGCAGGTCACCCCCTTGGGCAGGATGCCTTGCACGATATCCAGCAGCTTTTGCTTGTTCTTGGCGGCCAGTTCGCTTTCCAGTTCGTAGGCCTTGTCGAAGTGATCTTCAATCGAGCGCTTGTTGCGGCCCGTGATAAAGATCATTTCGGTGATGCCGGCAGCCAGTGCTTCTTCAACAGCGTACTGGATCAGCGGTTTGTCCACGATGGACATCATTTCCTTGGGGCTGGCTTTGGTCGCCGGCAAGAAACGTGTCCCCATCCCGGCCACCGGGAAAACTGCCTTACGAATTTTCTGCATACCAATCCCTTTACTTTGATGTCCCGAATCCAGCAAACCCAGACGCAGTGCCGCACCCATGACCTGATCAGCCTGGCGCTGATGCAGTTCGTCCGGCCATTGCGAGACCGCGGAACGCCCCAGTCCGAGCGAATCGGCCAGGCGCGTTTGCGAACCGAACAAGCGTATGGCTTCTGATTTGTGCATGGCATCAATGTTCAGACAATTAAACAGGCAAGTCAAGAAAAGAAATTTCCCGACACCTGTTTAATTTAATGAACATCAATGAACATCTGGTTACGCTATCAGACAAATGCTGATAAACGGTCCACCCGGCCCGATCAGCCCGGTAAAGCGGCGCGCAACTGCGCTTCGTCCCAGATCGCAATACCCAGTTCTTCGGCCTTGGCCAGCTTGGAGCCAGCCTCTGCCCCGGCGACGACCACATCGGTTTTCTTCGAGACACTACCGCTGACCTTGCCACCCTGCGCTTCAATCAGCGCTTTGGCTTCATCCCGCGACAGGCTGGGCAGCGTGCCGGTCAGCACAAAGGTTTTGCCGGTAAAGGCGCCCTGCACCGCTTCGGTTTCCTCCGGCAAGGCCGCCAACAGCGTCGCGCACCAGGCATCCAGCGCGGCAAGATGGGCCTTGTTGTCATCCTCCGTCAGCCACTGCTGCACGCTGCTGGCAATATCTGCCGGCAATGCGGCCAGCGCAGCGGCATCGGCGTGGGCCAGATCCGCCACGTTGGGGAAGGCGACTGCCAGTTGCTTTGCCCGCGTGGCGGTCAGCCGGGGGATTTCCAGCGCTGCCAGCAGCGATGCGGTTTCCAGTTTCTCGCGCAGCGCCGGGTTGGGCGCGTGTTCGCCGGCAGGCTCAACGCCAGCCTGCAGCAAATCATCCAGCGCTTTCTGGTTCTTGGGTTCGGCAAAAAAGTCGGCAATCGAATCAGCCACCGTGCCGCCAATATCCGGCAGCACGCGCAGCACCGCCGCGGGGGCATGCCGCACAAACGCCAGCGAGCCCAGCCAGTCGGCCAGGGTTTTGGCGGTGGATTCACCCACATGGCGCACCCCCAGCGCAAACAGCATGCGCGCCAGTGGCGGGTTCTTGCTGGCGTGAATGGCCTCCAGCAGGTTCTCTGCCCATTTGGTGGCGATTTTGCCCTGGGCAACGGTGTCGGGCGTGGCCCCGTCGCGCTCATCCGCGCGCCGCTTCATTTCCAGGAAGTCGTCCAGCTTGAGCCGGTACAGATCAGCCACACCGTGGACATAATCAAGCTCAACCAGGTTGTCGATATAGCGCTGGCCCAGGCCATCGATATCCATGGCGCGGCGGCCGGCAAAGTGCCAGATGGCCTCTTTGCGCTGGGCAGAACAGAACAGGCCGCCAGAACAGCGGGCGACCGCCTCGCCTTCTTCGCGCACCACGTGTGAACCGCACACCGGGCAGGTTCTGGGCAGGCTGTAGGCCGGTTCCCGCGGCACTTGCTGCGGGTTGAAAAGATCGCCGCCGGGTTGATCGACCATGGGCCGGCGTTCCAGTACCACACTGACCACTTCCGGGATCACGTCGCCGGCACGGCGCACAATCACGGTATCGCCCACCCGCACGTCCTTGCGGCGCACTTCGTCTTCGTTATGCAGTGTCGCGTTGGTGACGGTCACGCCACCGACAAACACGGGCTGCAGCCGCGCCACAGGCGTAATGGCGCCGGTGCGGCCGACCTGGACGTCAATCGCATCCACCACCGTGAGCGCCTCTTGCGCCGGGTACTTGTGGGCAATGGCCCAGCGCGGCGCACGCGAGACAAAACCCAGTTCTTCTTGCTGGGCAAAGCTGTCTACCTTGTACACCACACCATCAATCTCATACGGCAGGCCGGGGCGTTTTTCACCAATCCGCTGGTAATACGCCAGCAGGCCTTGCGCGCCCTTGACCCGATCGCGCTCCTTGCATACCGGCAAGCCCAGTTCGGCATACCAGTCCATGACAGCCGATTGCGTAGCCGGAAGCGGCGCCCCTTCACAGGTGGCAATGCCGTAGGCAAAAAACGCCAGGCGACGGGATGCGGTAATGCGTGAATCGAGCTGACGCAAAGAGCCCGCGGCGGCATTTCTGGGGTTGGCGAAGGTTTTATGACCCTTGGCGACCTGATCTTCATTCAGGCGATCAAAGTCTTTCTTGAACATCAGCACTTCGCCGCGCACTTCCAGCAAGGTCGGGAACGGTACGCCATCTTGTTGGCGCAGCCGCAGCGGAATGGCGTTGATGGTACGTACATTGCGGGTGACGTCCTCGCCCGTGGCGCCGTCACCCCGGGTGGCCGCCTGCACCAGCACGCCGTTTTCGTAGGTCAGCGACATGGCCAGCCCGTCAAACTTTGGGCCGACGTCATACGTGATTTCGTCCAGCCCCAGTCCTTCGCGCACGCGGCGATCAAACGACTGGACGTCGTCATCTTCAAAAGCATTGTTCAGCGAGAGCATGGGCACGCGGTGCGTGACCGCGGCGAACTCGGGCAACGGCGCGCCGCCGACGCGCTGTGTGGGCGAATCGAGCGTGATCTGTTCCGGGTGCGCCATTTCCAGCGCCTGCAGTTGCCGGAACAAGCGGTCGTACTCGGCATCCGGCACTGTCGGGTTGTCGAGGACGTAGTATTCGTGGGCGTATTGATGCAAAAGGCGGCGCAGTTGCGCCGCCTGTTCGGTAAGCTGGGTCATCGTGCTGTCCGTCAGAGCTGGCACGGGGCCATCTGGCCCCGTGCGTTGCGATCAATCTTGATATCGACCATCAGGCAAACAAACGCAAGGCCGCCGGTGAGCCAGGCTCAATGCCCTGTTCATCCATCTGGGCGTAAATCTGGCCGAGCTGATCGTGGATATTGGTCAGGCTGGCGTTGGTCAGCGGCTTGCCGTTGTCATCCACCAGGGTGGCGCCCAACTGCGTGCACAGCTGGATGGCAAACTGGCACACGTATTCGAACACCGAGAGGCCACCCGCCGCGCGCGGCACGTCAAACAGCAGCGTCACGCCTTCAGACGTGGTGCCAAACGGGGTCTGGTCGTGATTAGTCAGCGAGAACAGCGTTTTGCCGCTGTCGCTGCGGTACTGGAACGTGCCATCCGGCGCCTTGACGAGGCCGGCGTGCTCCGCCAGTACACGGACTTTTTCCATCGGCAGCGGGTTGCCGGTCGCCATCACATTCAAGCCGATCATGACATCGACCGAGGCGCAGAATTCGTCCAGCTGGGCGGCGGCGGACAACTTGGCCGAGCGCTGCGGGAAAGTCACCGAGGCTTCGTGCTCGTCAGCAAACTGCTGCACGGCCATGCAAAAACCGTTGAGTTGTTCCTGGGTCAGCGCGCCCTGACGATCCACCAGCTGCAGGCCAATGCGCAACTCGCTGAATGCATTGCCAGTGCTGCCGTACACGGTTTGCCACTGACCTGCTTCATTCAGGCCGATCACGCGCACGCGCTTGGCGGCGGGGAATGGCGGCACTTCGCCGGCCGGGATATCCACACCCGCGTGTACTTCAGCAATGAAATCAAAAGCGGGATCAAGCAAGCTGGTCTCAGCGTCTTCGTCAGCAGTGGCAGATTGGGCTGCGGGTTGGGCCGCCGGGCGCGGGGCGACAGGTGCCGGTGCAGTCCAGGCGGGCTCTTCGGCAACCGGGGCTTCTTCTTGCAGGACTTCACCCACGGTATGGCCGGCCAGCACCGGTTCTTCACGCAGCTCGCCCGTTTTGGCGACGGCGGTATTGAGCGCCGGCTCCAGCCGTTGATTGTCGCCCTTGCGCACCACGTTTTGCGGTGTATCAAGCAGCACATCAGGCTGGTTGCGGGCGAAGGCCTTTGCGGCCTGTTTGCGGTAGCGGTGTTCCTGCCACCAGTTGAATGCGTAGACGGCGGCGACGATGGCGCCACCAGCAATCAGCGAACCAAGTTGCAAATCAGTCATGATTCCTGGCTGTATTTATCGTGTTGGCCCCTGCCCCGTTTCACGGGAAAGGCGGCAAATTCATCAAACGGTTGCTGCCTCGCGCATGGACAATGCGGTTTCAATATCTACCGCAACCACACGTGAGACCCCTTGTTCTTGCATGGTAACGCCAACGAGTTGCGCCGCCATCTCCATGGTCAGCCGGTTGTGACTGATATAGAGGAATTGCGTGCGTTCGGCCATTTTTTTAACCAGTTCGCAGAACCGCAGCGTGTTGGCGTCATCCAGCGGCGCGTCAACTTCATCCAGCAGGCAGAAAGGCGCCGGATTAAGCCGGAACAGCGAGAATACCAGACTTAGCGCAGTCAGTGCTTTCTCGCCACCTGATAACAAGTGGATCGTACTGTTCTTTTTGCCTGGTGGCTGGGCCAGAATGGTCAGGCCGGCGTCAAGAATTTCGTCGCCGGTGAGCATCAGTTCGGCATGGCCACCGCCAAACAGCAACGGGAACAACTCTTGCAGGTTACCGTTGACGGTGTCATAGGTTTCTTGCAACAACGCACGGGTTTCCCGGTCGATCCGGCGTATCGCGTTTTCCAGTGTTTCCACTGCCGCTGCCAGATCGCCCGCCTGCGCATCCAGATACTGCTGACGCTCGCGTGCTGTATTCAACTCTTCAAGCGCCGCCAGGTTGACCGAGCCCAGGTTATTCAATGCCTGACTCAAACGGCCGATCTCTGCCGCCAGCGTCGAAATCTTCACACCCGCGCCCAGTTTTTCGCGCAGGGCGGCTTCATCTGCGCCCGCTTCTTGCAATTCTTCGGCAAAGCGTTCCAGCGCCAGGCGCGCTTCCTGTTCTTTCAAGCGTGCCGTATTGACCGCTTCACGCGCGGGCTCCATGCCGGCCTCGATCAGCTGCTTGGCCGATTCGCGCTCCCGCATCTGCTGGGCAAAGCCGTTAAGGGCATCACGCGCCGCAGCCAGCGCGCGCTCTTTCTCGCCCCGCAGGTTGATGGCGTCCTGAAAACCGACATCAAAGTCGCCTTCGTGAATGCCTTCCAGCTCCAGGGTGAGGGACTCCAGCCGCTCTGCCACAAGCTCGCGGCGATGCTGCAGGTCTTCGTCGCGGCGTGACATATCGGCAAGGCGCGTTTGCGCAGCCTGGACTGCAAACCGCGTTTCCTGCGCCATGCGCTCGGCCTGGCGCAAGCGGCTGCGTTGCAGCTCGCAGGCCGATTCCGCTTCAGCCCGCGCCAGTTTTTGCGTATCCAGCGCTTCTTGCAAGGGTTCAAGCGCGTCTTGCGCGTCCTGATGCGCCGTTTCGGTTTCCTGGGCGGCGTAGATTTCTTCTTCCAGCTGAAGCTGGATGGCTTCCAGTTCTTCCTGCCATTGCGCCGACTGGCGGATACGCTGGGCGTCGGCCTCTTCCAGGCGCGCGCTTTGCCGGGTCAGTTCAGCCGCTTCACCCTGCAAACGCGTCAGCGTGGCGCGTTGCTGGCGCAGGCGTTGTTCGACGTCACTCAGGGCGCGCTGAGCTGTTTCGTGCGTGGACACCGCGCTTTGCCAGACAGGCTCGATGGCCTCGAACGCCTGTAGCGCTTCTTCCAGCGCCTGGCGCTGCGCCACCAGGTTGGCGACCACGCCCTGGGCGGCGTGATAGCGCAAGCTTTGGCGGTCACCACAATGACCATCACGCGTCACCACCAGGCCCGCCACCGGCAATTGGCTGCGTATCGCAGACCACTGGCCGACCTCATCAAGACACCAGACCGCACCCAGCAGATCGGCCAGCACCGGGGCCAGCGTGGCGTCGGCCGTGTGCACATGATCAAGCAGGCGCGGCAGACCAGTCGTATCGGTGATCGCGCCTGCGGCAACCGGCTGCACCAGCGCAAAGGCAGCAGGCGGGGCGGCGTCCGGCACGGCGGCGACGGTGCGCGCCTGCATGCGCTGGCCAAGCACGGCCTCAACTGCTTTTTCCCAACCGCTGGCAATGCGTAGCGACTCATACAATTGCGGTGCGGCTTGCAGCCCTTGTACGGCAAGCCAGGCGCTCAGGGCTTTGTCGTCAGCCGGCTTGGGCAGGCTTTCCAGCGCCTTGATCCGCGCCTGCAATTCGCTGCGCTGGCGGGTTTGCGTATCACGCGCTGCGGCCGCCGTATCCAGCGCTTGCCGCGCGGTTTCGAGTGCGACTTCGTCTTCATCCAGCGCCAGTTGCGCGGTTTCCAGATTCAGTGCGGCTTCTTCCAGCGACAACCGCAGGTGCTGCAGTTGCTCGCCATCCCCTTCCTGGCCCAGCCGGCTCAAGTCCTGCTGCAGGCGATCGCGCCGCGCCTTGAGCGCTTCGCAAGTGCGGGCGTGATGTTGGGTTTGCTGTTGGGTCAGTTGCAGCGTATTGCGGGCTTGCGCCAACTGGTCACGCGTTTGCTGGAAACGCTCGTCCATATCCTTCAGCGCTTGTTCCAGCTCTGGCAGCCGCTGGTTTTCGTCTTCCAGCGTCAGCGTAGCTTCTTCTGCGGCAATGCCGGCTTCTTCCTGGCGCTGCAGCCAGTCTTCGCGCTCGGCTTCACCTTGCCGGCCGCTTTGGTCAATGCGCGCCAGCTCCGCCTTGGCCGCATCCAGATCATTGCTGATGCGGTCGCGATTTTGCCGCAGGTGCAATAGCTGCTGTTCCAGCCGTGCAACAGCGGCGTTGGCGTCGTACAACTCGCCCTGCGCGGCATGAACGGCATCAGAGGCGGTGAAGTGGGTTTCGCGCAGTGCTTCCAGCGCGGCTTCAATCGCGCGCAAGTCTGCCAGGCGTGATTCCAGCGCGTTCTGCGCGGTTTCAATGTCACGCCGGGTGTTTTCTACATCCCGCGCGGCATCCAGCTTGCGCTGCAAGGCCAGCAGGTTTTGCTTCTCGGTAATCGTGTCTTTGAGGTTGTTGTACTGCGCGGCGATTTCGGCCTGGGATTCCAGTTTGGTGATCTGGCCCGTCAGTTCCTGGCGGATGTCATCCACCCGGTCCAGGTTGTCACGGGTATCGGCAAGGCGGGTTTCGGTCTCGCGGCGGCGCTCTTTGTATTTGGAGACGCCGGCTGCTTCTTCCAGAAAATGCCGCAGTTCTTCAGGGCGAGCCTCGATAATGCGCGAGATCATGCCCTGTTCAATGATGGCGTAGCCGCCCTTGCCCACGCCGGTCCCCAGAAAGAGGTCCGTGATATCACGGCGGCGCACCGGCAACTGGTTGATGTAATAAGACGACTCGCCCTGCCGCGTCAGCACGCGCTTGATGGAGATCTCGGCGTACTGGCTCCACTGCCCGGCGGCCAGACCGGCGCTGTTGTCGAACACCAGTTCCACCGACGCCCGGCCCACCGGCTTGCGTGAACCGGAGCCGTTGAAGATGACGTCCTGCATGGATTCGCCGCGCAACTGCTTGGCAGAGGATTCGCCCAGCACCCAGCGCACGGCGTCAATCACATTGGATTTGCCACACCCGTTGGGGCCGCACACGGCCACCAGCTGCCCTGCCACGTGAATGACCGAGGGATCAACAAAGGATTTGAAGCCAGCCAGCTTGATGTGGGTAAGACGCACTGAGGGAACTGCCAGCGGTTGCGAAAGCGCCGATTGTAGCGCAATGCGGGGGGTGCCCAGGGGTGTGCTGTACGGCAAGGTGTCGCATCGTTGCGACGCCTTGCCGTATCAAAACCGGCGCGGGGTGATGAAACCTGACCAGTCAGGCCGACGAACAGCCACCCACCGGCCCGTTGGCGGGCGCCGGTCAGTCGTTCTGGATCACGATCTTGGGGAATTTCGCAGAGAAATCCTGTGCCTTGATCGCGACACGCGCAGCCAGTTTGCGCGCCACTTCTTTGTAGGTGGCAGAAATAGCGCTGTCCGGATCAGCCACCACGCTGGGTTTGCCGGCATCGGCCCCCAGGCGGATAGACAGATCCAGCGGCAATTGCCCCAACAGCTCAACGCCGTAGTCCTTGCACATGGCCGCGCCGCCGCCTTCGCCAAAAATGGGCTCGGCATGACCGCAGTTGCTGCAGATATGCACGCTCATGTTTTCGACGATACCCAGGATCGGCACGCCGACTTTTTCGAACATCTTCAGGCCCTTGCGGGCGTCCAGCAGCGCAATGTCCTGCGGCGTGGTCACGATCACCGCGCCGGTCAGCGGCACTTTTTGCGACAGTGTGAGCTGGATATCGCCCGTGCCTGGCGGCAAATCGATGATCAGGTAATCCAGATCGTTCCACAGCGTGTCGTTCAGCAATTGCGTCAACGCCTGCGTCACCATCGGGCCACGCCAGACCATGGGTTGCTCGGTATCAATCAGGAAACCGATCGACATGGTCTGCACGCCGTAATTGACGATCGGCTCGATGTGCTTGTTGTCTGGCGACACGGGTTGCTGATCCGCCACGCCCATCATGGTCGGCTGCGACGGGCCGTAGATATCGGCATCCAGCAAACCCACGCGGGCACCTTCCGCCGCCAGCGCCAGCGCCAGGTTCACGGCGGTGGTGGATTTACCCACCCCACCCTTGCCGCTGGCCACGGCGATCATGTTGCGTACGCCTTGTTGCAGTTGCAGGCCACGCTGGGCGGCGTGTGCAACCACCTGCGTGCTGATACGGATATCCGAACCGGTCACGCCCGGCACGGTTTTCAGCGCGGCATCCAGTTGTTGCCGGATGATTTCATGCTGGCTTTTAGCCGGGTAGCCCAGCACCAGGTCAAAACTGGCCTGGCCGTTTTCGAGTTTGAGATTCTTCACCCCGCGCGAGGACAGATAGTCCTTGCCGGTATTGGGGTCGATGGTCTGGCTGAGAATGTGCTGGATAGGCTGGAGATCGGACATGGTCGTTTGGGCGCGCGCGGCGCAAAGTACGTCAGGGATATAAGCTCGATTTTACCGTAGATTGCGCCGGCACCGCCCAATCTCAAGACTGACGACCTGTGTTTGCCCATGGCCCCTGCCCTTTGGCGGTTTTTGGGCCACCCAGATGCGACAGGCAGAAACCGGCATCCGCCCCCAAACCAGCATGACCGGGGTGGCGTCGCCTTCTGGTTTAGCGAAAATAGCCTTTGTCCAGAGTCTGGAACAAGGTCGGCACCCAGGATTGCCCCAGCGCTTTTACGGCACGCGCTTCACCCTGGCAGGCGGCCCGCCACATCCACTTCGCCGACAGATACAGGCGCAGGTCTTGCGGCATTTCCTCGCACTCGGTCAGGCCGCCTTCGCGCAGCAATTCCCCGAGCGGGTAATAGGCCCGGTGATAACGCTGTTCTGCCGCCATGCGCAGATAGGCACTGGCCTGGTCCCGGCTTTGTTCAACGTGAAAACCGCGCAGATGCGCCACGCCCACGTTGTAGGCCGCCTTGGCCATGCCCTGACGGGCCAGTTGCTGCAGGCTGGCCAGGGCCTCGGCCTGTTCCTGGGGCGCGCTGCCACCCAGCATCCGGGCTGCGCGGTTGAATTGTTGTTGCATGGCGTGGGCGGTGGCCGTGCCCTGGGTTATCTGATGCATGTGAATCACCCGAAATCAATTTTGAGAATTCGAGAATTATTGATTAGGCATATCAAAACAGATATCAGAAATCTCTGAAAAACCGGCAGTATTGTCCGATATCTACCGCCATGAAAAAGCCCGGCTTCAAGCCGGGCTTTTTTGTTGCCGCTCAAGACTGTTTCGATGCTTAGCCTTCCAGCCAGGCCTTGCGGGCCGCGATGGCTGCGGCATCGGCATCCTGCGCGGCGCGCAAGCCCCAGGTATCTTGCCCGGCCACTTGCACGGTCAGTTGGCGTACATGCAGTTCATCACGGCGGAAGGCGTGGATTTCTACCTCAGTACCAGCAACATAGCTGCCCAGCGCGGTGTCCAGATTGCCGGCCGTAATGCGCAAACCGTTCAGTGCGATCAGGACATCCCCGGCGGCAAGGCCCGCTTGCTGGGCGGCACCGCCATCCAGCACATGCGTCAGCTTCACGCCGCCGGCCTCGCCGGTCAGTCGTGCGCCAATGCTGTTGCCTGGCGCGGTGATGTCTTTCCAGCCGCCTTTGTCGGTACCACCTGCGGTCACCCGCAGCTGGGTCGCTACGCCCACTTGCGCCAGCAAGCTGGCAACAGGCAACGCTTCGGTAGAACGCAGTGCCAGATCAAAGAAGGCTTTCAGATCAACGCCGGCGACTTCACTGGCGATCTGTTCCCATTCGGCCTCGCCGACGCCCTTGCCGCCCTTGTTGCTGTAGAAGTCTTTGCCGAACCGCTGCCACAGCGCGCGCATCACATCGTCCAGGCTCTTCTTGCCCTTGCTGTGCTGACGAATGGTCAGATCAAGGCACAGCGCGGCCAGTGCGCCCTTGGTGTAGTAGCTGACGATGACGTTCGGGCTGTTTTCGTCCTGGCGATAGTATTTGACCCAGGCATCCAGGCTGGCTTCTTCCAGGTTCTGCCGCTTGCGCCCGGCACCGCGCTCCACGCCGGTCAGCGTTTGCGCCAGCAGGTCGAAGTATTCCTGCTCAGTGATCAGGCCGGTCCGCACCAGCGTGAGGTCATCGTAATAAGAGGTAATGCCCTCAAACGCCCACAGCAGACGCGTGTAGTTTTCGCTGTACAGATCGTACGGTGCGTACGCGGCAGGCTTGATGCGCTTGACGTTCCAGGTATGGAAATACTCATGGCTGCACAAGCCCAGGTACTGGCGATAACCGGCTTTGACCGCGGTTTCATGCGCCAGCGGCAGATCATCGCGGCTGACCATCAAAGCGGTCGACGCCCGGTGTTCCAGGCCACCATAACCATCGCCCGTCACCATGCTCATGAACACATAACGCTCAAACGGGGCCGGTTCGCCAAAGAGTTTGATCTGGTATTCGCAAATCTTTTTCAGGTCGCGCTTCAGACGCTTCATGTCGGTACGGTGCCGACCGGCAATCACTACTTCATGCGGCACGCCACAGGCCTTGAAGCGGATGTCGCTGAAGTTGCCCATTTCAACCGGATGATCGATCAGCTCATCGTAATCACCGGCTTTATACAGGCCGAACTCACCGGCGCGGGCGCCATCAACCGGCAGACTGGTGGCGACATGCCATTGCACGCCGGCCGGGGCCAGCAGTTCAACCGTACACGGCTGGTGCTCTTGCCCCTTTACGGCCAGGAACGTGCTGGTGCCGTTGAAAAAGCCGCGGCTTTCATCCAGATAAGCGCCACGTACCGACAAATCCCACGCGTAGACGCGATAACTGATTTCCAGCTTGCCTTTCACGGGCTCGGCCTGCCAGCTGTGTTTGTCCAGCTTGGTCAGCGCCACCGGCTTGCCCTTGCACGAGGCACTGATCTCGATGAGATTGCGGGCAAACTCGCGCACCAGATAACTGCCGGGAATCCATACCGGTAACCACACCGTCTGTCCGTTGGCATCGGGTTTGTCGATCGACAGCGTGACATCAAAATAGTGGGCCTTGAGGTCGGCGGGCTTGATCCGGTAATGCGGCATGGCGAGGCTCTTTCAGAGGGGTTCAGTCAGGCAGGGTAGCCCACCTTGTGGGTGATTACCGCTGCAACAAATTCCAGTCAGGCAGAACAATGCCGCGACCGGGCTTGGGTGGCAAGCCGTTCTGGCCGGGCAATGAAAAGCCCCCGCGCGGGCGGGGGCTAGATTGTCGCATATTCAGCGCTGCGGCAGGCCTTCCGGACCCGCTTCGCTCTTGGGCGGCGGGTCTACCGCTTCGCCCTCATGCCCGGGATGACCATGCTGACGGCGCGCGGCATCAAGCAGTTGCTGTTGTTTTCTCGCCGCACGCTGGTCGGGGTAATCGAGTTCTTCAGCTTCACGATCAGGTTTTTGTACCATTTGTACCTCACTGGATTTGCAGTTTGCCCTGCCAACACCCACGATGGACTCATGGGGCGTCAGCATGTTCCCGTTTGGCGCTACAAGGCGGCGTGCTTTAATAAAAACCACAAGACACCGTGTCGAAACCATGCGTATCAAAACCCGTTTCGTTCTGTACATCACTGCGTGGACGCTGACGCTGGCCACCCTGCTGGGTTGGCTGGCGCACAAGCAATGGACGGACTACGCGCAAAGCCGCCGCGCGGTCGGTGATGTGGAACGTGCCCAACTGGCACTCAAGGTATTCGAGATGGTCTCGCGCGAGCGGGGTCCGGCCAATGCCATCATGGGTGCCGCATCGCCGGCCCCGGCCGTTCAGGCGACGGCGCTCACCGATGCCCGCGCCCATAGCGACGCGGCCATTCATGCCTTGCTGACCAATCTGCAGGCGCTGGACGACGATGACGCCAATCGCGCCGCCATGATCAACGCGCTGCTGCAACTGCAGGATGATCTGCAGACTGGCCGGCGCAAGGTCAACGCTGTCGCCGCCCTGCCCGCCGCACAGCGGCCCGGCGAAACCATTGACGACGCCGTCTCGACCATGATTTCCGTCGCTTCGCTCGCCTCACCGCTGGTCGCGCGCATTTCCGGGGCCGCCGAGCGCCGTGGCAATACGCTCAATGATCTGCTGGTCGCCGCGCGGGCGGCGGCCGAGTTGCGGGAACAGGCCGGCCAACTGGGCTCCCAGTTCACCCGGGCGCTGATCCGTCAGGAACCGCTGACGCGCCAGACGGTTGAATCGATCGAACGCATCGTCGGGCATATCGACATCATGCGCATGCTGGTGAACAACCGGGTTGCGCGTTGTTGTGCCGACGACGCGACGATCACCGGCGCCGTGGCGCAAATGAATCAGCATTACTTTGGCGATGGCCAGGCCCTCGTCAACCAGGTGCTGGTGACCTGGCATGCTGATGTCGTACCGCAAATGACCACCGGGGAGTTCGCCGCGCGCTACGTCCCCACCATGAACCCCATTCTGGACGTGCGCGATGCGCTGTTGCTGCAAGCCAGCAAACAGGCCATCACCGCGCAAGCAGAAGCGCGCGAGCGGCTAATCTGGCTGGCCCTGTTGACCGCCCTGATGGCCCTGTTGCTGATCGTGCCGCTGTGCGTCTTCGGTTATCGCTTGCTGAATGCGCTGACCACCTCGGCCAATATCATCAAGGCGCTGGCGGCCGGCAGGCTTGATACCCCGGTCCCTGTGCCGGTACGCAGCGATGAGATCGGAGATGTCCTCAGCGCCATTGCCGTGCTGCGCGACAACAGCCGGGCTCGCCAGGTGTTGCAGGTGGAACGCGAAGCGCTGATTGCCGAATTGCACGAAGCGGCCACCACCGATTTTCTGACCGGCGCCCTTAACCGGCGCGCATTCCAGACCACGGCGGCGATCACGGTCACGCAGACCAGCCGCCGTCATGGCGTCTGCAGCGTGGCCTTGCTGGACCTGGATCATTTCAAGCGGGTCAACGATACCTGGGGCCACGACGTTGGAGATGCAGTGATCCGTGCAATCAGCCAGCATTGCCGGCTGACCTTGCGCAGTTCAGACCTGTTTGCGCGGTACGGTGGCGAGGAGTTCATCTTCTTGCTGGCTGACGCCAACGCCGAAAACACGCGTGACATTCTGGAGCGGATTCGTCTGGCCATTGCCGAAGCGACACTGGCCACAGTGGATGATCAACCGATCCGCCTTACCGTGAGCGTGGGGTTTGCGGTACTGGATCATCAATGCGATACCCTGGAAAAACTGGTGCTGGCCGCAGATCGGCATTTATATGAGGCCAAACAGCAAGGGCGTAACCTCGTCGTCGGGTTGCCTACAGGACTGGCCTCGTAATCTGGCGTGAAAATCATCGTTCAATTCAAATCAGATTAAATATCGCTGACGATGATTTGATGATTGACGTCAAACGGTAAAACAAAAATAATTGCCAGACATAACTCCAACAACGTCTTTATCGCTAATCAGCGCAGAGCTGGATCAATGAATACCAAGGAAAAACTGCAAGAGCTGGAAGCCGCAAACGGCCAGGACGCCGCACTGAGCGCATCGCGCCGGGTTTACCTGGATTTGCGCATGCGTATTGTTGAAATGTCCATGCCGCCCGGCACCCGCATTGTTGAGCGCGATATTGCCGCAGAACACGGTACCAGCCGCACGCCGGTACACGAAGCCGTGCAACGCCTGGCCGAAGAAGGCCTTGTGGAAATCATGCCGCGCGTGGGGACATTTGTGGCGCGGATTCCGCTGGATGCGCTGGAAGAAGCCATGCTGGTGCGCACCGCGCTGGAAATCGCCATTGTGGAAGAAGCCGCCAAACGGATCTCGCCTGAAGGCGTTGAGGTGTTGCGCGGCATTCTGGCCTCGCAGCGCCAATGCACTGAAGCTGGCGACACCCGTGGCTTTCACCAGACCGACGAAGCGTTTCACGCGGCGCTGGCTGAATTGTCCGGCCACCCTGGCGTCTGGCCGATTATCTTGCAGGCCAAGACCCAGATTGACCGCTACCGGCGCCTGACGTTGCCGCTGCCAGGCCGCATGGAACATGTGGTTGACGAGCACGTTGACGTGGTCGACGCCATTGCCCGCGGTGAGCCCGCTGCCGCTGTTGCAGCCATGCGCTCGCACCTGGATCATGTTTTGCCGGTGCTGGAAGTGGCCAGAACGCTGCAGCCAGAATTCTTTATCCAGCACTTGCCAGAGCACAAAAGTGCACATGGCTAAGGGCGTAATCGCCGCTTGAGCCCAACAAAAAGCCCGCAAATAGCGGGCTTTTTTTTATTGCGCAAACGTGTAAGAAAAAGCAAAAAAGACGCATTGGCCTTTCTGCAGAAACCATTTACCGGTGTAAACAGAAATAGCTAAAGCGTTTAACCCGCCATTGCGCGTGCAATTGCAATGGCGGGTTTATCAGAATTTGCTTTTGCGCAAATTCAGCAAAATCAACCGCGCGAAATCAGCGCAGCAATACCTTGCGAATCAATCTGCGCCAGAATTTCGCCCAATGCGCTGGTCAATCCGGCAACGCCATTCAGATCCTGGCCCCAAAGCGCGATATTACCCAGCCACTCGGTTGCCATTTGCTGCACGGTCCACTGCCCGGCATCCACTTTGGCCCAGGCACTGTCAAACCACGCCAGCCAGGCCGGATCATCCGACAGTTTGATCAGCTTGCCGCGGTACAGCACCATGGTCGCAGCCAGCGCAATCAACAAGTGGCGTGGCAGCTTGCCGGTAGTGCGCTGGAATTGCAGCAGTTGGGGCAAAACGCGGGCGGCGTATTTGCTCCAGCTATTGAGCGCAATCGACTCCAGCCGGTGATGGATGTACGGATTGCGGAAACGCCGCAAGACATCAGCCGCAAACGGATCAAGTTCCGAGCGCTCCAGCGGTAGCGCCGGGATGATTTCCTCATTGAGCGTATCGAGCAAGAACGGCCCGACTACCGGGTCGGCCACGGCCTCGCCCACTTCTTGCAGACCAGCCAGCAACGCTACCGGTACCAACGTGGTGTGGCCGCCATTGAGCACGCCCACTTTGCGCTGCTTGTACGGCGTAATGTCATCGACCAGGCGGATGTTCAGGCCGGCGCCATCAAGCTTGAGTTCTTTGGCAAGCCATTGCGGGCCCTGAATCACAAACAGGTAGAAATACTCGGCGGTGACAAGGAACTGATCCTTGTAGCCCAGTTCTTCTTCAATCTGCGCCATTTCCGCGTGCGGGTAACCCGTGACGATGCGGTCGACCAGCGTCGAGCAGAAAGTACATGCAGTGGTCAGCCAGGCTTCAAACTTGGCACCCAGTTGCCACAGCCGGGCAAAGTGCAGCACCGCCGCCTTGAGCGCCTCGCCGTTGTAGTCGATCAGTTCGCACGGCAGCAGCACCAGCCCCTTGTCGGCGGCGCCGTCAAAGCAGGTAAAGCGCGCATGCAAAAAGCGCGTGAGCTTGGCCGGAAAGGTGCTGGCCGGCGCGTCATCAAAGCGGTCGGTGTCGTTGGTCGCAATGCCGGCTTCGGTGGTGTTGGACACCACAAAGCGCAGATCCGGATTGGCCGCCAGCGCCAGGTACTGTGCGTAGTTCTGGGCCAGGTCGATTTCACGCTCAACGCATTCAATCTTGCGGTAGGTTTTGACCGGCTGACCGGATTCATCCAGCCCGCGAATCAAGGTGGTGAACATGCCACCCTGAACATCAAGCAAAGGCAGCGCCGGGTTGCCGCGCGGGCGCACCACCACAACGCCTGCATCAAGCCCGGTGCGCTCGTTCAGCAGATCAATCTGCCAGTCGACAAACGCACGCAGAAAATTGCCTTCACCAAACTGCAAGAAGCGGATCGGGCGATGAAACGGTTTTTCCCGTTGTAATGTTTGCATGATCTTGCGCTCTTAAAGAGAGATATCCCGTTTCCAGAAAATGAAGTCGTACTGCTGCAGGCGATCTGCCTTGGCTTTGTACTGACCACCCGCGGTGGCAACCACCATCTTGAAGAGGTCTTCAGCCACTTCCGGCAAGGGCTTGCCCTCCACCACCGGACCGCAGTCAAAGTCGATCATGTCCTTGAGTTTGGTGGCGGTCTTTGTGTTGGTCGCAATCTTGAGCACCGGCACAATGGGGTTGCCCGTGGGCGTACCCAGACCAGTAGAGAACAGCACCACGTTGGCGCCAGAGGCCACGATGCCGGTCACGGATTCCACATCGCCACCCGGTGTGCACAGCAGGGACAAACCCGGCTTGCTGGCGTTTTCACCGTAATCGAGCACTGAAACAATGGGCGATGTGCCGCCCTTCTTGGCCGCGCCGGCAGACTTGATGGCGTCGGTAATCAGGCCGTCGCGAATGTTGCCTGGGCTGGGGTTGGCGGCAAAGCTGGTGCCCACGGCCTGCGCTTTGGCTTCAAAGTCGCGCATCATGCCAAGGAAACGGCGCTTGTCGTCGTCGTTCTCGCAACGTTCGATCAGGCTGGCTTCCACGCCGCACAACTCGGGGAACTCCGCCAGGATCGACGCCCCGCCCATGGCCACAACCATATCTGACACCAACCCCATGGTCGGGTTGGCAGAAATGCCGGAGAACCCGTCCGAGCCGCCGCATTTCACGCCAATCTTGAGGGCAGAGAGCGGCACCGGCGTGCGTTTGATGTCATTGGCGCCCTTGATGCCCTTGAGGGTGTCTTGCAGCACCGATTTCATCATGGCTTCTTCGCTATCCCACTGCTGCTGTTCAAAGATCAGACAGGGTTTGTCGAAGTCAGGGTTCACCTTGGCCAGTTCTTCCTTGAACATCTTGATCTGGGCGTTCTGGCAACCCAGGCTGAATACGGTAATGCCGGCCACATTGGGGTGATCTGCATAGGCAGAGAGCACTTTGCACAGCGAACGCGCGTCAGCGCGCGTGCCGCCACAGCCGCCAGCGTGGGTGATGATGCGCACGCCATCGACATTGGGGAACGGGCGTGTCACGGCTTGCGCCGGCGCATCCATATCCTCGCCCAGCAAAGACAGCGTGTACGCGGCCAGATCGTTGGTGGCGTAACCCAGCGGTTGTTCCAGCGCGTTGCGCAGGTGTTCCACATTGCGGTTTTCACAGAACACCAGCGGGAAAATCAGCCAGTAATTGGCCGTGCCGATGCGGCCATCTGCGCGCACCACGCCCGGGAACGTCGCCCCTTGCCAGCTGGCCATATCCGGCGGCGTCCAGGTATACGGCGCGGTTTGGGTGATCTCGACGTCCGCAGCGTAGTGCTCCAGGTTTTCCGTCGTCACCGCTTCGCCGCGGCGGATATCCTGCATGGCGCGGCCAACAGGCACGCCATAAAGACGCAGCAACTCGCCCTTGGCAAAGGCACGGCGCGCCAGCTTGTGCTTGGCGGCCACCGGGGTGGTGATCAGGATGGATTCGTTTTCCCAGGTGACGATCTCGCCCGAGGCCAGATCAGTCAGCGCGACGAGCATGTCGTCATCCGGGTGGATACAAAGCGTTTTTTGCATGGCTGCCAGTGTCTTCGTGAACCGGCCACCTGCGTGGGCAAGCGGCCGGTATGGATTACGTGTGATGCGTGCCGGTTACAGACCGAAATAGCGCTTGGCGTTTTCGTAGCTGATATCGCGCACGATCTGTTCCAGCGCCGGTTCATCTGCCGGGTATTCGCCGCCTTCAACCCACTGACCCAACTGACGGCACAGCAAACGACGGTAGTAGTCGTGACGCGGGTAAGAGGCAAAGCTGCGCGAATCCGTCACCATGCCGACCGAGGTGCCCAGTACGCCGTGATTGGCCAGGGTCACAAACTGCTGCAGGTTGCCTTCCTTGTGATCGTTGAACCACCAGGCCGGGCCGAACTGCAGCTTGCCGGTGACGCCGCCCCCCTGGAAGTTGCCGATCATGGTGGAGAGCACGTCGTTCATGTTCGGGTTCAGGCAGAACAGCATGGTCTTGGGCAACTCGTCGGTGCTGTCGAGCACATCGAGCATGGCGGCAAGGCCGGCACTGCAGCTCATGTCAGAGATCGAGTCGTAACCGGTATCTGCACCCAGCGTCGCCAGCATGCGGCTATTGTTGTTGCGCTGCGCGCCAATGTGCAGGCACATCGCCCAGCCGTGGCTGGCGTAAACGCGGCCCATGGCCGTCAGGATGCCGCGGACGTACTGGCCCAGTTCGGCATCAGACAACAAGCTGCCTGCGACGCGTTTCTGGAACAGCGCTTCCAGCTGTTGTTCTGTTGCCGGCACCACCGGCAGGGCAACGTCGACCGCGTGATCGCTGATCCGTGCGCCTTGCACGTGGAAAAACGCCACACGGGCAGCCAGGGCGGCAATCAGGCTGGCAAAGGAATCAACCTTCGCGCCGGCCACGTTGCCAAGGCGCGCCAGGTAATCCACAAAGCCTGGATTGTTGATCCGCATGGCTTTGTCCGGGCGATACGCCGGCAGCACGCGGGTCTTGAGCGCCGAACCGGCAATCTCCTGGTGTTGCAGCAGATCGTCGGCCGGGTCATCGGTGGTACATGCGATTTCAACTTTCGCCTGTTCCAGCAAAGACCAGGTATCCATGCCGGCCAGACTGGCGTTGGCTTCTTCCCAGATGCGACCGGCGTTCTTTTCGTTGATCAGCAGATCAATGCCGAAAATGCGGCGCAGTTCCAGGTGGCTCCAGTGATAGATCGGGTTACCAATGGCGTGCGGCAGCACCTTGCAAAAAGCACGGAATTTTTCTTCATCGCTACGATTGCCGGTGATGAAATCTTCGGTGACGCCAGAGCTGCGCATCAGACGCCATTTGTAGTGATCACCGCCCAACCACAGCTCGGCCACATTGCGAAACTTCTTGCGGCTGGCAATTTCGCCCTGTTGCAGGTGCGAGTGGTAATCGATGATCGGCAGATCCGCGGCGACGTCGTGATACAGACGACGGGCCGTTGCGGTATCGAGCAGGAAATCCTTGTCCATGAAAGCAGCCATCGCGGTACAACCTCCTAGCCTTTTTGCAGTGTGTGTGAAGCGCATCCCTCTGATTTGTTGCGGATTCAGAGGGGTTGTCGATCTGATATATCAGAATTATGAGCGCTGATATATTAGCTACGCAAGCACTTTGTAGTGACTTGTTCACGTGCTACGGTTGCCTTTGGTCAAGAAACCCGAACAAAAAGCAAATACAAGGGCTACAGACGCAAAAAGGGCGGAGTTAATCCGCCCTTTTTGTGATTTTTTCCCAGCCGGTAGTATGTTATTGGCCGAAATCCACTACGCCGCTCGCCAGCGTTGAATCAGCTGTAGCTTGCCGGTGGCCAGCGCGGTGCCGACCAGAATCACCAGACACCCCAGCACCGTCTGCATTCCCACCTCTTCATGCAGGAACAACGCGCCCCAGGCCACGCCAAAAACCGGGATCAAAAACGTGACCGACATGGCATAGCTGGCGCCCGCGTGCGCGATCAAGCGGAAATACAACACATACGCCAGACCGGTACACAGCACGCCAAGCCCGATCACCGCCCACCAGGCGCTGGTCGACACCGGGTGTTGGGGCCACCAGTACAACGCACCGGGCAGCAACACCAGCGCCGAGAAAAACTGGCTGGCCCACGCGGTTAGCGGCGGTGCCAGGCCCGCCAGCGTGCGCTTTGAAAAATGACCCGCAAAACCATAAGAGAGCGTCGCCACCAGCACCGCCAGTACCGCCAGCGTCTGGGTGCCCTGCGTGGCAGTCAGTTGCTTCCACACCAGGATCAGCACACCAACAAGACCCAGCGCCATGCCCAGTATCTGATCCCGTGTGAGATTGACCTTGAGCCACACAAAAGCGATCAGCGCGCCCCACAACGGCGTGGTGGCGTTCAGGATGGAATCCAGCCCGGCACTGACGTACAAGGTGGAATAGGCAAACATGCAGAACGGCAAGGCCGAATTGGTCAGCCCCACCACCAGCAGCGGCTTCCAGTGGCTACGCAAATGCCGGCGCGATGTCGCACTGGCGATCACCGGCAGCAATACCAGACTGGCAATCCCCACGCGCAGCGCAATCAGCGGCACCGGCCCGAACTCGGACGAGCCCATGCGCATGAACAGAAAAGAAGCACCCCAGATGGCCGCCAGCACCACCAGCTCAATGGCATTCATGGTTCAACAAACTCCATGCGGACACACGCGCCAGACAAGACAGCGGTGACAGGCCCGCAAACAGGGTGGAAAATAGCCGGATTATGCGTCGGCACCGGGCAAAACCCGTAGCGCCATTGAACGCATATATAGATAGGGAAGCCAGCCACAGTTTGCGTGTTGCGCTACAGATACAGCCCGCCGCGTGGTCGCTGGTGACCGCCCCTGATTGAATCACCCCCACGCAGTGCGTGTGCCGACACCACCCCGTCGCTACACCGTTGATGAATATTTCGGAGAAACACCCGATGAGTGATGCCCGCCAGACCATCCAGCAACGCGTATCCGATTTGCGTGCCGCCATGCGCCGCAATCAGTTCGACGCCTGGATCATTCCCTCCGCTGATCCGCATTTGTCTGAATACCTGCCGGATTACTGGCAAGGCCGCAAATGGGCCTCGGGCTTTACCGGATCCGTCGGCACACTGGTGGTGACCGACGATTTTGCCGGCGTCTGGGTTGATGGCCGTTACTGGGAACAGGCCGAAGCACAGCTGGAAGGCACGGGCGTCAAGCTGATGAAGCTGTTGAGTGGTCAAGCGCAGCCACACGTAGACTGGCTGGCCGCCAACCTGAAAACCGGCGCCCGCGCCGGCGCCGATGGTGATGTGCTGAGCCTGTCCTCTGCCCGCGCCACCGCCAGCACGCTGCAAGCCAGCGGCGTCAACCTGGCCACCGACAAAGACCTGCTCAGCGAAATCTGGGCAGACCGCCCGACCCTGCCGCAAGCCGCAGTCTACGAACACGTTGCGCCGTACGCCGCCGTCAGCCGCGCCGCCAAGCTGGCGCAAGTGCGCGCAGCCATGCAAGCCGCCGGAGCGCAGTGGCACTTTGTCTCCACGCTGGATGACCTGGCCTGGATTTTCAACCTGCGCGGCGGCGACGTGGACTACAACCCGGTCTTCCTGGCGCACGCGCTGATCGGCGCCGACAAGGTCACCCTGTTTGTTGATGAAGCCAAAATCAGCGCTGACCTCAAAACCACGCTGGCCAAAGACGGCGTAGAGATCGCCGCATACGACACCGCCACCACCGCGCTGGCCGCCCTGCCCGCCGGCTGTGCCGCGCTGATCGACCCGGCCCGCACAACCCTGGGCCTGATCAACGCGATCCCGACCAGCGTGCGCCTGATTGAAAAACTCAACCCGTCGCAACTGTTCAAATCCCGCAAGACCGACGCCGAGATCGCCCACGTGCGCGACGCCATGGCGCAAGACGGTGCCGCCCTGTGCGAGTTCTTCAGCTGGCTTGATCGTGCCCTGAATAAAGAACACATCACCGAACTGGACATCGACAGCCGCATCACCGCCGCCCGTGCCAAGCGGCCGGGTTTTGTGTCTGCCAGCTTTGGCACCATTGCCGGCTTCAACCAGAACGGTGCCCTGCCGCACTACCACGCCACACCGGAAGCACATTCCGTCATCAAGGGCGACGGCCTGCTGCTGATCGACTCTGGCGGCCAGTACACCGGCGGCACCACCGACATTACCCGCGTGGTCCCGGTGGGCAACATCACTGCTGATCATCGCCGTGACTTCACCACGGTGCTCAAAGGCGTCATCGCCCTCTCCCGTGCGCGTTTCCCGCTGGGCATCCGCGCCGCCATGATCGACGCCATCGCCCGCGCGCCAATGTGGGCCGAAGGCGTGGACTACAACCACGGCACCGGCCACGGCGTGGGTTACTTCCTGAATGTGCACGAAGGCCCGCAAAGCATTGGATACTTCCGCGAAGCCGGCCCGGACACCGCCATGCAGCAAGGCATGATCACCTCGATCGAACCGGGCATTTACCGCCCGGGCCGCTGGGGTATCCGTATCGAAAACCTGGTGGTCAACCAATCCGCCCCAACCACCGAGTTTGGTGATTTCCTGGAGTTCGAAACCCTGACCCTGTGTCCGATCGACACCCGTTGCGTTGAGCGCAGCCTGCTGACGCAAACGGAAGCCGACTGGCTTAACCAGTACCACGCCACCGTGCGCACGCGCCTGCAACCACTGGTGTCAGGCGACGCGCTGGCCTGGCTGCTGGCCCGCACAGAAGCAATCTAAGGCCAGAACGCCGGGCAATTTTTCAACAAATTGCCCGGCGCCCCCAATATCTGGCGTGTTGTCAGGCGCCTGTGCAATATCTGCCAACAACTGATTTAGCCTGTGTTTCAAAGCCTTATCAAAAAACCCCGGCCTTGCGTTTACGAACCCGAAGACCCGTGTTAGTATTCGCACCCTCAAGTGTGCCGGTGTAGCTCAGTTGGTAGAGCACCTGACTTGTAATCAGGGGGTCGCGAGTTCGATTCCTGCCGCCGGCACCAATGAATACGTAGTAAAGACAAAGGGTTGCAGCCTTCGGGTTGCGACCCTTTTTCTTTTTCTCGGTCGTCTTATTAGACAAACGTCTAATAAGACTTCCTCAAGCGTCCCTCGCCTGCTTTGTTCCGCCCTCCAAACAACCGCAAGGGGATAAAGGCTCAAAGTTTGTAATGAACAATTTGCCGGACTGCTCACGTGGCTCCCCGGCGCGAGCGAGACTGACCGAGGACCGCAATCCGGTTTCAAGCGATCAGAAGCCTTCTGATACCTGCAAGCTCTCAGAGTGGTCGTGAGGCTCTGAATGACCTTGCCCCCCACCCCGTATTAATTGGGCTACGCTCTCGTATCGTGCGAAGTCCCACGGCACGCCATAATCCTTGGTTCCTCAATACGGCGATCAAATAGGTCATCGCGCCGACCTATATACAAAGCACACCCTTACCCCCCGCCCCCTGCACTCACCGCGTCTGTTGCAGCCGTAACTGCTGATCCTGTTGCTGGAACTGTTGCTGCTGCCGCTGGATTTGCAACTGGTTTTGCTGCTGCTGTTGCAACTGTTGCTGTTGTTGCTGCAACAACAATTGTTGCTGTTGCTGGTCTTGTTGCTGCTGTTGCAGCAACTGCCGTTGTTGGTCTTGCTGCAGCTGTTGTAATTGCTGCTGGCCTTGCTGCTGATATTGCAGCTGCTGATTCTGTTGTTGCTGAATCTGCTGCAATTGCTGCTGCTGCAGTATTTGCTGTCCATTCTGGTAGGTGGCGGCCGTGGCGTTGCACAGCGCTCCTGCCAGCAGAACCAGCACCAAAATCTGGCGAACAGGCATGGCGGCCTCCCGGGCTGAGCCGACTGATCAATAGATAATCAGACCGCCTGCGCTGGTACTTGTTGCGCCGGTGAATCAATCCGGGCAGTTTTCCTGCAGCATTTTCAGACGGCCACCCTGCCGCGGCTTGCTTCTGGCTGCTGCAGTCTGTGTCGCGCCTGGCGCCATCCGTCATGGCCCGACATGCGGGCAAAAAGGCACCGCACATCCCCCGGAACCGGCCGATTGTTTCTTGTAAATCACTATGTCAATCAAGACGTTGACGGGCAGTTCAATCCCATTATCATAGTCACGCGACCCGTCAGAAGGCGGGCGAGAAACAAGTAGACAAACCGGATGATGGAGACTTGCATGACCCAATCTTTGTTCGCGCGCGGACAAGGCAAGCTTGCGCTTGCCGCTTTGCCGGCCATTATGGCCGCGTCCATGGCTTTTGCTGCTTACCCGGCCTGGCAGGATGGTGGTACTTACACCGCCGGGACCATCGTGTATTACAACGGCCACGATTATCAGGCCCTGGTCAATCAGACCGATTACGCTGGCGCGGGCTGGAACCCGGCCTCTACCCCGAGCTTGTGGAAAGACCTTGGCGCAGACACGGGTGGCGCTTCGCCGACACCGACGCCTACGCCGCCCCCCGTACCGACCCCAACGCCTACGCCAACCCCTGCGCCGACTGCAACGCCGACGCCGACGCCGACGCCGACGCCGACGCCGAATCCGACCCCCACGCCGACGCCCGCGCCTTCCGGTAACTGTGCTGCGGCATGGAGTGCCAGCACCGCCTATAACGGCGGCGCAACGGTGAGCTACAACGGCGTGAACTACACCGCCAATTTCTGGACGCAAGGCAACAATCCGGGCACCAGCAGCGGCGCGGCCGGTTCTGGCCAGCCGTGGACGGCCACCGGCAACTGCAGCGGCGGCGCGACGCCGACACCGACACCGACTCCGACGCCCACCCCAACACCTACGCCGACACCGACTCCTACTCCTACCCCAACGCCGACGCCTACCCCAACGCCGACGCCTACCCCAACGCCGACACCGACACCGACACCCACACCTTCCGGCAGCCTGCCGAAGCATGTGCTGGTCGGCTATCTACATTCCAGCTTCGCCAATGGCTCGGGTTATATCACCATGGCCAATGTCTCTAATGACTGGGACGTGATTGCGCTGGCGTTTGCTGATTCGGATACCAACGGCAACATCACCTTTACCCGCTGCCAGCCAAGCGAGTGCCCGAACGTCGAGAGCGATACCGACTTCAAGGCCGCGATCAAGGCCAAGCAGGCGCTGGGCAAGAAGGTGATTATCTCGGTCGGTGGCGCCAACGGCCTCGTGCAGTTGAACAGCGCTGCAGCGGTGACCAACTTTGTCACTTCGGTCGAGAAGATCATCGATACCTGGGGGCTGGACGGGGTTGATATCGACTTTGAAAACCAGTCGTTGTCACTGGATGCCGGCGATACCGACTTCACCGCGCCCAAGACCGCGAAGATCGTCAATCTGATCAGCGCCCTGACGCAAATCACCAGCCACTATGGCAGCAATTTTGTGCTGACCATGGCGCCGGAAACCTTCTTCGTGCAACTGGGCTACAGCTTCTATGGTCCGGGCCCGAGCGGTTCTGCCGATGCGCGTTCCGGGGCGTTCCTGCCGGTGATCTACGCC
Source organism: Silvimonas iriomotensis (assembly GCF_014645535.1). Lineage (NCBI taxonomy): Bacteria > Pseudomonadati > Pseudomonadota > Betaproteobacteria > Neisseriales > Chitinibacteraceae > Silvimonas > Silvimonas iriomotensis. Next base: position 623,620 of record NZ_BMLX01000001.1, on the reverse strand, counting down.
ATGCGTAACCAGCTCACACTGTTGATGGTGCAAGACTATAACTCTGGCCCGATCACCGGCCTGGATGGTCAGTACCACACCATGGGTGGCGCGGATTTCCTGACAGCCATGACCGATATGGAAATCGCCGGCTTTGCCGTGGCCAACAACGGCGGCAAAGTCTGGCCAGGCTTGCGTCCGGACCAGATTGCCGTGGGCATTCCGGCCAACGCCAATGCAGGTAACGGTTTCCCGGCGACAGCGGATGTCGAATCGTCACTGGATTGCCTGATGAAGGGCACCAACTGCGGCAGCTACAAGCCGCATCAGGTCAGCCCGACCTTGCGTGGCCTGATGACCTGGTCGATCAACTGGGATGTCTACAGCGGTTCTTCGTTCTCCCAGCCGTATCGGGCTTATCTGAACAGCTACGGCCAGTAAACGCGGTTCGATCAACGCACTGCAAACCGCACCCGGTGAAAACGGGGTGCGGTTTTTTATTTCCGGCGCCCCGCTGTTTGTAGTCGATTTATTCCAGGTACACATTTCTTGATATTTGTCATATCTGCATGCGATGCCCATGGCGCAGCCGGGTGCTTCTCCATAGGATTGCTTTCTGTAACGTTCTGATATATCAGAATGATTAACAGCGGGACGCGGCGCCGTTTACCGGCTCTGCACCGGACTACAGAACATGGAGTGAGTACGAAAATGATCGCTATGTATCGCACGCAAGAAACCATCGAGACCATCCACGGCACCGACGGCCTGACTGTGCAAGCCGCCGCCGGCGCCTGATCCGGCCCGCACGCAACCTCATCCGTAACCCTGCTGGCACGCTGTGCCAGTTGCTATGCGGGCCTGCCCAGACATGCCCGCAGGGGATTTGTCATGCCTGAGAATCAACACGTTCGCACACGCCTTGGCAGCGCCGTTGCCCTTGCACTGGTGCTGGCCGCCTGCGGCGGTGGTGGCGGTGAAATCACCACGCAAACCAGTAGCCCGACCAACACAACGTCGAACACCCCAACGCCGACGCCTGCCGCTACGCCAACACCCACACCGACCCCAACACCTACGCCAACCCCGACCGCCAGTCTGTGGCCCAGCGCGGCGCTCAATGATGCGGCCGTAAGCGGCAAGGAGCCCGTGGTCCCGGCCACCGTCTGCAGCAGTCTGTCCGCCACCCTGACCACCAACGGCCGTGGCCTGCTGGATGACAGCGTAGATGCCGGCGGTACTAACTCCCAGCCAGACGCCAGCCGCATTCAGGCCGCCATCACGGCGTGTCCGTCGGGTCAGATGGTCAAACTGGTGGCGGGCAGCAGCGGGCAGAATGCCTTCCTGTCCGGGCCTTTGACCTTGCCTGCAGGGGTCTCGTTGTGGATCGATAATGGCGTCACGCTGTTTGCCTCGCGCAAGCCGTCGGACTATCAGATTGCAGGCAAGAATACCTGCGGCCAGACCGCCAGCAGCGACAACGGCTGCCAGGCGTTGATCAATGCCGTCGCGGGCAATAACGGTCTGTATGGCCCAGGCACGGTGGATGGTCGCGGCGGCGCGGTGGTGACGTCCGGCACCTACGCCAATACGCTGACCTGGTGGGACGTGGGCGCCCTGAGCAAAACACTGTCGAGCAACAACAACCAGAACAACCCGCGCCTGCTGCAGGTGACGGGTGGCAGCAACTTCAGCCTGTATCAGGTCAGCCTGCAGAATGCCCCCAAATTCCACGTGGTGACCAGCGGCGTGAACGGGTTTACCGCCTGGGGCAACAAGATCCAGTCGCCAACGCTGGCCTACAGCGTGGCCGGTTATAGCTGTGGGTCCGGCACAATGCCAACGGTATCGGGCACGGCCAATACCACGCGGGCCAGCACCTGCTTTACGCCAGATACTGTCAAGAACACTGACGGGATTGACCCGGGCCAGTCACAAAATGTCCTGATCGCCTTCAACCACATCAGTACGGGTGACGATGGCATTGCCATCAAGGCGCACACCACTGCCGCCGTCAGCAACATCCAGATTCTGCACAACCGCTTCTACTACACCCACGGCATGTCGATCGGTAGCGAGACCGACTCTGGCGTAAACGGTGTCACCATCCGTGACCTGACGGTAGATGGTTACGATGTCGGCGCCACCAGCGGTTTCCGGATCAAGACAGATGACAGCCGTGGCGGTGAAGTCCAGAACGTGACCGTAGACGGTGCCTGCGTGCGCCGCGTGGCGCAGCCGTTTGCCATTGATACTTATTATGGCGACGCTTATGGCTCCAGCAACGCGATGTTCCCCAATGTGCACGACATCACCATCCGCAACTTCCGCTATCTGGATACCACGGGCTCCAGCCGCAACGGTACCAACACAGCGATTGACCTGCGCGGTTACCAATCGCAAGGCCAGGCGTTACCGGCGTACAACATCACGCTGGATAACGTGGTGTTCGACAGCACACCGTCGTGGGTTACCACCAAGACGTCTTACGCCATCCCCTCTTACGCCAGTGTCATCATGGGGCCGGGGCCAGTGTCGTTTGCCAGCATGCTGACAAGTGCCGCGGGCGCCAACAGCTTCAACGTAACCGACAGTCGCAGCACCAGCGCCACCGCTTACGATTGCAGCTCGGCATTTGTGAGCTTCCCTTCCAGCAATTCACCGATCTGACAAGGGCGTTGTGCAAACATGAAAAAGAGCCACGCAAGTGGCTCTTTTTCTTTGGCAAGCGCCGTTCATCTGTCCTGATACAAGTCACGCTGTAGTATTCAGGTCATTCGCTACAAATTACTTGCCATTCAATGTTTTATACCGTCATAATTCTGATATATCAGAATGAAAACAGTATCCGGGATTCCTTTCCTGGCGGGCTTTTTCTTGCCGCTGTTTTCTGAAGCCGGCGCATGCTTTGATCAATACCGGATGCGCCATTTGCAATACCAGACCGACACAGGCAGGATAAGTCAGATGGTTACTGCGATCAGCATACCCGTTAAAAGGACATTGCCGCAGCGGCAATGCGCCAATTGCAATGTGCGTGATATTTGCCTGTTGGCCAATGTCGCCCAGCAACGTCAGGAATCCAGCGATACCACGCAACCGGTATTGAATATGCGGACGATATCCATCCGCCGGGGTGACCGACTTTTTTCACAAGGCCAGAGCGGTGCCATTTACGCGGTGCGGCTGGGCTTTTTCAAGACCCGTATTCTTAACGCGCACCTGCGTGAACAGGTCACCGGCTTTTATATGCCTGGCGCCCTGATGGGTGCCGATGCGCTGGCACTGGGCCAGCACGGTGACGACGCCGTGGCGCTGGAAGACGGCGAAGCGTGCGAGATTTCCTGCAACACGCTGGTCGGCCAGGCCCAGAAAAACGGTGACGCACGCCAGCAATTGCAACGGATTCTGGGGCAAGAGATCAGCCGGCTGCATCACACCACGCAGCGTCTGCGTGACACTGTGGCGGTGCAGCGTGTGGTCGGTTTGCTGCTGGATCTGTCAGATGCTTTCGCCCTGCGTGGCTACTCGGCGCGCAGTTTTCTGTTGCGCATGACGCGTAATGAAATGGCCAGTTATCTGGGCTTGTCGATTGAAACGGTCAGCCGCATTTTATCCCGTTTACAAAACCATGGCCTTTTGCAAATTCAGGGCAAGCTTGTCAATTTGACGGATACCAAAGCCTTGCACGGCATTCTGGAACAGACCGGCAATACGGTCGAACTTGAATAGCTGTTTGATACAAATCAAACCGTAAACAGGAAATGGCGAACTCAATCATGAGTTCGCCATTTTTATATCTTTCAAACAATCAATTACAACTGGTCAGTTCAAATCATAAAAATAAGAAAACGCTGATATTAGAACTGATATTTACAATTGAAAGCGTGAAACTGACTGACGTAAACCGGTCGCCAATTGTTGCAATTCCTGCACGTTCTGCGTCGCAATATGGACTGAGGCAGCAGAGCCCTCCACCATTTGCGCAATTCGTTCCACATTGACCGCCACGCTATTACTGGCCACGCTTTGTTCCGACGCCGCATTGGCTACATCGCGCACACGTTCCAGGTTGGCATTGGCATCAGCGCTGATGGCCTGCAGCGCATGCGCGGCCTCCCCCGCCATGTGCACGCTGCCAGAAACCCGCGGCGTCACCGCATGCATGCTGTTCACCACTTCATCCGTGTCAGTCCGGATGGCGTCGACCATCTGGCCGATACGGCCGGTTGCTTGCGAGGTGCGCTCGGCCAGCTTGCGTACTTCATCGGCCACCACCGCAAAGCCCCGGCCATGCTCGCCGGCACGGGCGGCCTCAATGGCGGCGTTCAGGGCCAGCAAGTTGGTTTGATCGGCAATTTCCTTGATCTCGCCCGACACCCCGCCAATCTCGCGCGAGCGTTCCACCAGCCCGGCAATCAGCTCGGAGGCGGCGTTGACCTCGGTCAACAGGCCATTGATTTCTGTCGAGACCTTGCCCACCAGCGCCTCGCCCTCGCCGGCCAGCACGGTGGTGCGACTGGAGTTTTTCTCGGTTTCGCGCGCGGAATGAGAAATCTGGTCAATGCTGACCGACATCTGTTCGATCGCGGCAGCAGTCGAGGCGGTCGCGTCGGAAGACTGTCGTGAGGCCTGGCGAATCTGCTCGATCTGCTGCGTCAGATTGCCTGCCGCCTGCGCCAGCGCCTGGGCGCCTTGCTGAATGCCTTCAATCATGCCGCGCAGACTGTGCTGCATGGTGGCCATGGAGCCCAGCAAAGAATCAGGCCGGCTGCGGCTGAACTGGCTCAGCGAGCGGGTCAGATCACCGGCCGCAATCGCCCGGGCGACCTGGGCGGCGTAGTCGGGCTCGCCCCCCAGTTGCCGGTAAATGTGGCGCGACATGACAAAGGCCAGCGCGCTGACCAGCACAAGGCCCAGCACGCCAATCAGCACAAAATGCCAGACCAGTTGCCAGTACGCGTGTTCGATATCGTCGACAAACACGCCAAAGCCGACCAGCCAGTTCCAGCCGTCGATGCGGGTTACGCCGTTGATTTTGGGTACCAGCACGTCGGTGCCCGGGCGCTTGGTCATGTCGTCAAAAAACGCGTAGTCGGTATCGCGCAGCCGGAAGAGGTATTCCTCAAAATTGCTGCGGCCGCTGGCCACTTTGGCGCCCCAGTCCACCTTGCCGATCACCGCCGGGTTGGGGTGAACCAGACCCAGCGCATCCGTGGTGCGTGCCCACAAGTAGTTCTTGCCATCACGCAGGCCGGAGAGCGCGGCGACAGCCTGTGCTTGCGCTGCCTGGTGATCCAGTTTGCCGCTTTGTTCCAGCGACTGGTAATACGCCACCTGATGCTTTGCCAGACTGAGCACAGTCCGGATTTCATCGCGCCGGTCGGCCAGCATGTTGGCATGCAGGGTGTGCAGCGCCACAAAGGCCACGACAATCAGCCCCAGAATAGCACTGGCCACGATCAGGCCCAGCCGGGTGGAAAGTTTCATGATGACAGCTCCATGCTTGATAAAATCTGGCCTGGCGGTTTACCAGTACGGCCCGGCCTGATGGTTGTCAGGCAAGTGCGCAATAAAATATTCAGGGCGATGCGTGCGGGCGATTTCCAGCACCGGCAGCACTTGATCCAGGTGCTCGCGCATGGCCGCGGCGGCTTGCAGGGCGTCGCCGGCTTCCAGCATCGCCACCACCTGCCCGTGCTCGGCCACCACCACTTCCATCCGTCCGGGCATGGGCAGTGTCAGCCGGCGGTAGCGGTCAATCTGCGTCTTGGCTTGCTGGATCATCCGCCAGACCCCGGGAAACCCGGCAATATCGGCCAGCGCTTCGTGAAAGTCTTCGTCCGCGCGGTGAAACCCGACGATATCGGCGGCAGCAATACAGGCCAGTTGCCCTGACAACAAACGGCGCAACCGGGCGATGTCCTCTGCCCTGCCCCGCATGGCGGCGCGCTGCACGATGGCGACTTCCAGCGCCGTGCGCACCAGCATGGCCTCGCCCAGCCGGTCCAGCGGAATACGCGACACGTAGGTACCGACGCGCTGGGTGACTTCCACAAGACCTTCTTCCACCAGGCGCCGCACTGCTTCATGCACCGGCGTGCGGCTGGTGCCGTGCGTTACGGCAATTTCTTTCTCGTTGATGCGGGCACCGGGCAGCATCACCATATCGACAATCTGCTGCCGCAAACTCAGATACACCCGCAGCGCGGCGCTAGGCCGGTTTGCGTCGGGTGCGCCGTTGGCGGCCTCAAACAAGCTGACGCTGATCTCAAGGGCCTCTTCGGTCTGCAGAGCCGGGCCGGGTCGCGCTTCGTGCATGGGATATTCCCGTTATTTTTTGTTGGTTTTGGGGTCTTGTGCAGGCGGATCAGGGCATGGCGCTGACCGGAATGATCGCGCCACGGTGCTGGATGACAGCGCCGGCCAGTTTGTGCGCCGCCTGCATGGCCGCGCCCGGCCCCTGGCCGGTCAGCCGCGCGGCCAGATAACCTGCGGCAAACGAATCGCCCGCCGCCGTGGTATCCACCACCGGCGTGACCGGCACAGGTGCGACTTCCAGCCGCAAGGCATCGGTGGCGACCACGCTGGCTGCGCCGCCGCGCTTGATCACCACCTCGGCCACGCCCAGCGCACGGGTGCGGGCAATCACGGTTTCGACGTCGGCTTCGCCATACAGGGCAACCTCATCATCCAGCGTCAGCAAGGCCAGGCTGGCGAGTGACAACATGCGGCGATAACAGGCTGCGGCCACGGCCGGGCTCTCCCACAGGCGCGCGCGATAATTGTTGTCGAACACGATCATGCCGCCGCGGGCCTTGCATTGCGTCAGCACGTCAAACAGGGTGTCCCGATCGGCCGGGGTCAAAATGGCCAAAGAGATGCCGGATAAATACACCACGTCGGTGCGGGCCAATACGGCCAGTACGCGCTGGGTGTCCGGCCCGTGCAGCCAGTAGCGGGCAGCGGCGTCCTTGCGCCAGTAGTGAAAAGTGCGCTCGCCGGCGTCGTCGGTTTCAATCAGATAAATACCCGGCAGGCGATCCGCCAGACGTTGCACCCAACGGGTCACAATGCCTTCGGCTTGCCAGTTGGCCAGCATTTCCTCTGACAGGCTGTCGGTGCCCAGCGCACTGACATAGGCGACGTCGAACGGTGCCGGTTTGAGCTGCCGCGCCAGGTAAACGGCGGTGTTCAGCGTATCGCCACCAAAGCGGTACGCCAGCCCGCCCGGTTGGCGTTGCAGTTCAACCATGCATTCACCGATCACGGCAATGGTTTGACGCATTTCAGAGCGGGCGGCATTCATCAGACGTTTCCTTTTGCGTAACGGGCGGCCATGGCATCCAGGCTCACCGGTTTGATCCGGCTGGCCTTGCCGGCAGCGCCAAAAGCCTCATAACGGGCAATGCAGATATCGCGCATGGCCTCGGTGGCCTTGCCCAGATATTTGCGGGGATCGAACTCGTCACGGTGGGTGGCGAAAGCGCGGCGGATGGCGCCGGTGGCGGCAAGGCGCAGATCGGTATCAATGTTGATCTTGCGAACGCCATGACGAATGCCCTCGACGATCTCGGGCACCGGTACGCCCCAGGTTTCGGCAATGTCGCCGCCGTGATCGTTGATGGTTTTAAGCCAGTCTTGCGGTACGGAAGAACTGCCGTGCATGACCAGATGGGTATTGGGCAGGCGGGCGTGAATCTGGCGGATGCGGTCGATCGCCAGCGTGTCGCCGGTGGGCGGCTTGCTGAACTTGTAGGCGCCGTGGCTGGTGCCAATGGCAATGGCCAGTGCATCAACACCGGTCGCGGCGACAAAGGCGGCGGCTTCTTCCGGGTCGGTCAGCATCTGGCTGTGATCCAGCGTGCCCTCGGCACCCACGCCATCCTCTTCGCCCGCTGAGCCGGTTTCCAGACTGCCCAGACACCCCAGTTCGCCCTCTACCGAGACGCCGCAAGCGTGGGCAAAACTGGTCACGGTGCGGGTAACGTGCACGTTGTAGTCGTAATCTGCCGGGGTTTTGCCGTTATCCAGCAAAGAGCCATCCATCATCACCGAAGAAAAACCCAGCTGGATGGCGCGCTGGCACACCGCCGGGCTGGTGCCGTGGTCTTGATGCATGACGATGGGCAGATGCGGAAATTCTTCGACGGCCGCCAGGATCAGATGACGCAGGAACGGCGCACCGGCATAGGCACGGGCACCGGCCGACGCCTGCACGATCACCGGGCTGTCGGTACGGTCTGCCGCCAGCATGATGGCGCGCATCTGCTCCAGATTATTGACGTTGAATGCCGGCAAACCGTACTGGTAGTCGGCGGCGTGATCCAGCAACTGGCGCATGGAAACGAGGGGCATGACAAAACTCCTTGTGCCCGGATGCAGCGTGCACCCGGGGCAAATCTGATCAGTATTCGGTCCAGAGGTTACGCAGGGCGTCGACGAGGTCTGGCAGCGGACGGCGGGCGTGCTGGTGATAGTTTTCGAGGCGTTCCACCTCATCGCGTGAGCCCAGCATGACCGGCGTGCGCTGGTGCAATGTGTGCGGCTGGATATCCATCACGCGCTCGTGCCCGGTGCTGCTTTTGCCGCCGGCCTGCTCCACCAGCATGGACATCGGGTTGGCTTCATACAGCAGCCGCAACTTGCCAAAGCGGCTGACTTCGCGGGCATCTTGCGGGTACAGGAACACGCCGCCACGCAGCAAGATGCGGTGGACATCGGCCACCATGGCCGCCACCCAGCGCATGTTGAAATCCTGCTGGCGCGGGCCGTGGGTGCCGGCCATGCATTCCTGTACATAGCGCTTGACCGGGCTTTCCCAATGCCGGGTATTGGCGGTGTTAATGGCGAACTCGCGCGTCTGGCGCGGGATGGCCATGCGCGGATGGGTAAGGATGAACTCGCCGGTCGTGCGCTCCAGCGTGAAGCCATGCGTGCCGTCACCCGTAGTCAGCACCAGCATGGTGGCCGGGCCGTAAATGGCGTAGCCGGCGCAGACTTGTTCAGAGCCAGGTTGCAAAAAGTCGGCCTCGGTGGCGGCAACGCGCGCACCAGGGCATTTGAGGATCGAAAAAATGGTGCCGACCGGGGCGTTGATATCGACATTGGACGATCCATCCAGCGGATCAAACAGCAACAAGTACTGCCCTGCCGTGCGCTCCTGGCTGGTGCGGCTGATACGCGCCATTTCTTCCGAGGCCAGCGCGGCCAGCGCCACGTGTTCACGCGTGCCGGTCAGCAAGATATCGTTGGCGATGATGTCGAGCTTTTTCTGCTCTTCGCCCTGCACGTTATCGACCCCCGCACTGCCGGTGGTCCCGGCCAGCGCGCTGCGGTCCACCGCCGCTGCAATGGTGCGGCAGCACATGGCCACCTGATGGATCAACTGGTAAAGCGCCACCGGATGACGATCATCGGACGCGCATTCAGTTGCAATGAAAGTAGAAAGATTGATACTCATGATTCACCTGTCTGACATGACCATCCGCGCTCAGGAGCGCACTGCTGCCTTGTAGATGCGGGACAGCGCCTGCGGCGACAGCGATGCGCGCCCCACCAGGGCGCCATCGACATCCGGCATCGCAAACAGCGCCGCCGCGTTGTGTTCGCTGACACTGCCGCCGTACAGCACGCTGATTTCGCCCGCGGCAACGGGGTCGGTTTCAGCAAGGCAAGCGCGGATAAACGCGTGCGCGGCCTGGGCTTCATCCGGCGTGGCCGCCGTGCCCGTGCCTATGGCCCAGACCGGTTCATAGGCCACCACCACCTCACGCCAGCCCGGGATCTCGACCAGATGGCGCAACTGCCGCGAGAGGATGTGTTCCGTAAGCTGGTTGTCGCGCTCCAGCCGGCTTTCACCAATGCACACCACGGGCGTGATCCCGGCATCCAGGCACGCCTGGGCCTTGGCTGCCGTCAGCTGATCGCACTCCAGGTGATGCCGCCGCCGCTCTGAATGCCCGACAATGGCGTAGCTGCAGCCGATCTCTGCCAGCATGCGGGCAGACCATTCGCCGGTCCGCTCGCCGCCAGACAACTCGGCCACGTTCTGCGCACTCATAGCCAGCCGCGTGCCTTGCGCCAGACGCCGTATCTCGCCCAGGTAAGGTGCGGGCGGGCACAACACCAGCGCAACCTGAGGCACCACGACGTCCGCCAGCACACTGACGGTTTCCAGGCATAAATCCAGATCGCCATGCATCTTCCAGTTCCCGATAACCAGCCGCTGGCGTGCGGGCTGGACCGGTAGCACATTGGCCGCTTTGTTCGGGCTTCTTGTGAAAGCCGACAGCGGTCCTTTTTTCATTTCAGCCATTTCCCTGTCCTGTTAGGGCCGTTAAAACGCTGCAAATGTCTATGCGATTGGCATACATGCCAGCATCGCTGACCGGATCAGGCTGACGGTTGCACAGGCAAACCGGATCGGGTCAACAAGCTGTGATCGGGAAGAACAACCTCCCGGCATTGCCGGGAGGTTGAGAAGCGCGCCACCGCCACGGGGTGACGCGCGCAGTGCTCTGGATTACTGGGAAGCCCAGGTAGAGCCAAACAGGTTGGATTGACCAATGGCCGGGAAGTCGACGAAGGCGTTGCTGCAATCGACAACCTTGCTCGGGTCAACGGCTTGCGTAACCTGGCCATTCACCGTCACGTTGTCCGAAGTGCTGCCAAAGATCGGCAGGTTGACGCCCTTGATGGTCAGGTTGGCATCCGACATGGCGCTCATGGTGACGGCCGATGCGTTGTCAGCAACCACGTTGTTCAGCGTCATGGTCAGCGGCAGTTGCGCATTGCCAGAGCCACCGGTGTTGGCTGCAAAACCCTGCAGCTTGGCGTTCGAAGTACCCATGATGCGCACGTTGTTCAACGTGATGTCATGGAAGTTCGGGTCCAGGTACTTGGTATACGTCACACCGTTTTGCGTAATGGTCGGCAGTGCCTTGGTGCTGTAGTACGGGGTGAACAGCAAGGCGTTTTGCGCGTTCTTGATACAAATATTGGTGTAGGTGATGTTGCTGACTTCACCGCCACGCGCATAGTCGGACTTGATACGCAGACCTTCTTCAGAACCTTCGAACGAGTTGTCGTACACCTGCACGTTGGTCACACCGGAGTTGGTTTCGCTACCGATCGAGATACCATGACCCCAGTAGATGTGGTTGTGGGCGATGATGATGCCCCACTTGCGATCGGAACGAACATCACGGTTACCGTCGATGGCAAACAGGCTGTTACCCAGCGGGCCGACGTAGGTCGAACCAGGCGTCGGGTTGTTGCTGCCCTTCAGTGCGATGTCATCGTCGCCGGTGCTGACGTGGTTGAACACGAACACGAAGTTCTTCAGATAGCCGTCAAACGAGATCTTGCCGGTGCTGGAAGAGGTGGTGGTCGATGCGATGGTCGAAGTACCGCCGCTGACAGGCGTGGTCACCGTGTTGCTGCCGCTGGTCACCAGGGCCACTTGCGTCGCCTTGCTGGCCGAACCCGGATCAAACGCGTCGGTGTTCTTGACGTTGTCTTCAGTGAAGGTGGCGCCGGTATACAGCGGGTTACCGTTACCAGCCGGGTTGGCAAACGCGGCCAGCGTCGGGGTTTGTACCTTCACGCCCCACACGGTCAGGCCGTCAACACCGCTTGGTACCACGTGGAAGTTGGCGCTGTTGTTCAGGGTAATGCGATACAGCGTCAGGTTCTTGGCGTAGTTGAACACCATCATGCGGAAGTTGGACTGCGAGCCAGCGCCGGTCGTGCCGTTCTGCACCATGTTGCCCAGATAAGCCAGATCCCACCAGGTCATGTTGCGGGCGGAAGACTTGGTATCCACAACCGTGCCACCGTTGTCGCAAGAAGTGCCGTTGGTAGCTTGCGCACCGATCGCGTAGGAGGCGTAGGTGTTGGAACACGTCATGTCCACTTTCATCAACGGATAGAGCTTGTTGGACGTGACGATTTCCGAGTAAGCACGGCTATCGATACGGCCATCACCCATCACGGCAGAGTTCACCAGGTTGTTACCGTTGATCAGGGCCAGACAGTTGCTGGAGCTACCGGCCTTGGTCGCGCTCACTGCGGTGTTGCCGCAATAGGTGCTGGTCCCGGCCAGATAGGTCATGACATCGCGCGAGGCGTAGAGCGTCACGCCCTTGTCGATCCACAAGGTCACGCCCGACGGCAGCGTCAGCGGGCCGCTGATAAAGCCGTTAGAGCCATCAGCCCCCTGGCTGACCACAAGGCGCACGGCAAACTTGGACGCTCTGTAGGTCGGCTTGGCCAGTTCTTCACCCGTTGCACCGGCAATGTTCTGTGCCATTTGCGTGGTGGTATAGGCTTGCTTGGCGTAATCGTACTGGCGCAGCGTGACCTGGGCGTTGGCCAGGGTTTGCGCTGCAGTCGCGGCGGCATCAGCGGCCTGGATCCTGGCGCCGACTTCTGCGTCAACCGAGGCACCGCAAGCGTTCAGTGCAGCCTGGATACGCGCCTGATCCGGGTTGGATGTGGTGGTTGCGACACCGGCACCCGAGGTGGACGGATCTGCTTCCGGTGGCAGCGAGCCATCAGGACGGCTGACGATTGGCACCTGGTTAGAGCCAATGGTATTGGGCTGTGCGTACAGGGTGGCACACACCTGGGTGTCCGTCGGCAGCGTCGGCTCTGGCGGCAGATTGGCGTCATAGCTGACCGTACCAACCTGGAACGGCTTGTCGGACGAATAGCTGTTGGCATTGGCGTTATCACTACCGCCGCCGCACGCGGTCATGGCAATAGCAGTTGCGGCCATTGCACAAGTCAGGGCCGCCGCCCCTTTCCAGCGCTGCAACAGCGCTCTGGATGCGTTCATTTTCATGATTTGACTTCTCCGGAACCGGGCCTTCGCTGTACGCAACTGCCCGTGGTTTCATCGTTGTTTTGGCCAAACACCGGCTGGCGAGCGGCAAGCCGCTCCCTGCGGTACGGAAAAACCGTACCGGGGTATGCCACGGTGATTGCTTTCTGGCGCGAATGCGCCGGGAAATCAGAAGTGCGCGATCAGGCCAACACCAAATGCGCGCGGGCTATCACCCGGGGCCAGATAGGCGCTGCTGGTTCCCGAGTTGTTGCTGTAAATCGGCGCTTGTCCCAGATTCACGCTTTGCTGGGACTTGTTATTGATATCGGTGTAATAAACATAAGTGGACAAGTAATCATTGAACTTGTACATGGCGCCGACCGACCATTGCGTGGCTTCGTAATCTTCCGGATTGGCATAAGTGGCATCATCAAGCTTGCCCAGTTTTGAATAACCGGCCATCAAGGAAATGTTTTCGCCAATATCCTGTGCAGCAGAAATCATCCAGCCATTCTGTTTCATTTTGCCCAGCGTTGTGGACGGATACAGATTGGTGCCGCTGGCCGGTATGAATTGCGAATAACCGTAATTGGCTACTTCATAACCGACACCCACATAGGTTTTGGTCGGGAATTTGTACGAGGCAACGAGCTTGTAAAAATAAGTATCGACGTTATTGACCGCGCCAGTCTGGAAACCATAACCGGCACTCAGGTTATCGGTCAGCACACCGGTATTGGCCTGGCGATCATACCCGGCGCCAATTTCAAAGCCGCCAATGCCGTATTTGGCTGCCAGCGAGTAACGGCCACGATTGCCGCCGTTGCTTTCGTTCTCGTCAAACCCGTAAGAGGCCGCGGCCTGAAAGCCTGCCCACACCGGCGAGGTGTAATGCACGGAGTTCTTGTAGCGGGCTTCGCCACGGCTGAAGATGCTGTTGGCGTTACCGGTCATCTGGGCCGAGGTATTGTTCAGAACGTCAAGGCCGTGCGAAGTCAGACCCAGGTTACCGCCCAGTTCACCGCCGGAACCCACCAGGCTGCGATACGCCGAATCATTGTTACCGGCAATCAGGCGACCAAAGCGGGTGTCGTCAATACCAATGAATGTATTGCGCGATTCCAGCGTAGCGGAACTACCCTGGTCATTCACGCCACCATTTTCAAAGTTATTCAGGCCACCTTCCAGTTGCCAGATCCCTCTGGCGTACTGGTTAATGCCAATAGAGCCGGAAAATCCAAGGCGGGAATTGCCATCAGAAACACGGCCACGCGAATTATATGGCGTAGCGCCACCTTCAGCCTGAACCGATTCAATCTGGCCATTCAGAAAACCATAAATGGTGGTTTGAATATCCAGGTCTTTCATGGCCTGGCTCACATCGGCAAACGCCGGAGCACAGATACAACTGAAAACCGATGCGCCAGCCAGCAGCATGGCTTTCACTCTGAAATTGCCACTTCTTTCCATTGTGATACTCCCCATTTTAAAACGCCGATTCATTCGGCCTTGTAGTACTGCAATTCATTCGCAATTGATTGGTCTGATTGCAAAATGCGGGCGTAAAAAGTCCCTTTCCGCCAGGCTGGCGGAAAAAAAGCAATACCAGGTATTTGTTTGAGCTTCAGGCGTTCAGATGCAGCAGATCACGCCTTGTTCCTGTCCGCCGGACCGGGGTGCACTACCGCCCGGGCCGGCATCCGGCAAATCAATCAGGCAGTGGCAACAGCGCCGACCGGTGCCTGGGTCACAATCACACGTTCACGGGCCAGCAGGCAGACAATCACGGCCGCAACGATGTCAAAGAACGCCAGCACCACAAACAGCGGGCTGTAACCGATTTGCGTTACCAGCACGCCAAACACCAGGGTGAACAAGGTGGCGCCCAGGTAACCGAACATGCCGCCCAGACCGGTGGCGGTCGCCACTTCGTTCTTGCCGAACACGTCCGACGTAATGGCATACAGCGCGCCAGAAAGGGTCTGGTGGGCAAAGCCGCCAACACACAAGAGCGCAATTGCAGCGTACGGGCTGGCAACCAGGCCGACACAAGCCGGGCCGATCATGCACAGCGAACCGGTCACCATGACCATCTTGCGGGAAGTGAACAGCGAGACCTTGCAATACTTGTGGTACAGCGGGCTCAGATAACCACCCAGCACGCAGCCGATATCGGCAGCCAGGAATGGCAACCAGGCAAACAGGGCGATCTCTTTCAGGTTCATGTGGCGTTCAGTCGCCATGTACAGCGGAATCCAGGCATTGAAGGTTTGCCATGCCGGTTCAGACAGGAAACGCGGGATACCAATGGACCAGAAGTCACGGTTACGCAGGATTTCTTTCCACGATGCCTTTTTGGTGCTGGCTTCGGCGTACTTGGCTTCCTGACCGGCCAGGATGTAATCGCGCTCTTCATTGGACAGATGCTTCTGGTCTTTGGGGTGCTTGTACAGCCACATCCACAGACCGGTCCAGATGATGCCCAGACCACCCACGATCACGAAGCCCCACTCCCAGCTGCCGTGCAGGATGGACCAGACCACCAGCGGCGGCGCGCACAAGGCGCCAATGGAAGAACCGATGTTGAACCAGCCAATGGCGACCGAGCGCTCTTTGGCCGGGAACCATTCGGTGGTGGCTTTCACCCCCGCCGGGATCCCCGCCGCTTCACTAAGCCCCAGCAAGCCGCGCATGAACGCCAGGCTTTGCCAGCCCGTTGCCATGGCAGCGCCAGCACAAGCCACCGACCAGGCCAGTGCAAAAATGGCAAAACCCATCTTGGTACCGATGGTATCGAGCACGTAACCGGCAACGGGCTGCATAAAGGCGTAACAGATCTGCCAGGAGACCACGATCCATGAGTACTCTTTGGCGGTGAAATGCATCTCCTCCATCATGGTAGGTGCAGCCACCGACAGCGTGTTGCGGGCCAGATAGTTGACAATCAGCCCCGCGGTGACCAACCCCACCATCCACCAGCGCATGCCTTTGATTTTATTCATGACGTATCCTTCAACCACTTGATTGATAAGCCAGCCGCTCCGGCCTGGCTTGTTGACCAGGTCCGGACTCCAGCGCGGCTGAATTTAACCGGATCGTTCGGGTTGTGGCGTTACCTTGCCAAAACCGTCGACCTCTGCAAATTGAATTCAAACCATCAACATCAGATACGGCAGTCTGCACTGCCCGTATGCACAGCCATTTACCGGTGGTCTTCCCGCTTTTTCATGATGAACGGGTTATGCCGGGCCAGCGCATGGCACTGTTCTTTCTCAGTTTTTTGTGCAACGCACCAGATGCGTGCATTTCCGCACTGCATTGGTGATATATCAGAATGCTGCGCCTAATATATCAGCATGACAAGCGCTTTGTAGGTACCCTGGATCAAACTACATTTGCCCGGAAAGGCAGGAAAAATGGGGAAACCCAAGGAAGATGCGGGTCGGCAGGAGGAAAGCCTTGGCCAGGGTGTTACAGTTTTTTTGCGTTAAATCAAAAAATGGACTGCAACCTTTAGGCGACACCCCGATCAGCCAGACGGCCGGTGGCTGGCAGCCGGATAACCGGAGCGCCAAGCCCTTGCTGCAGGCGGCGTTCAGCTAAAACGGACGCAGCACCGTTCTTTATATTGCGGTGCCGCAAATCATGCTGTCGATGATCTCGATCCAGTGCAGCACGGGCATCGCCGTACCGTTTTGCAAGTGCGCCAGGCAACCGATATTGGCAGTGGCGATGCAGGCGGCCCCGGTCTTGACCAGCGCCCGGCACTTGTCGTCACGCAGGGTGCGCGCAAGGTCTGGTTGAAACAACGAATACGTGCCGGCAGAGCCGCAACACAGATGGGCGTCCTGCGGCAAACTGGCATTGATGCCGAAGGCGGCCAGAATCTCTTCGACCTTGCCGCGCAATTGCAGGCCGTGTTGCAAGGTACAGGGCGGATGAAACGCCACGCCCGCTGGCGACGGCCAGCGTGCCTGCTGCGCCAGTTGCCGGGCTACGGGTTCAATGATCTCTGCGATATCCCGGCTCAGCGCCGAGACGCGTTCGGCCTTTTGCGCATAACGGGCGTCATTGCGCAGACGGTGGCCGTACTCCTTGAGCGCCACACCGCAGCCTGAGGCATTGCTGACAATGGCCTCGGCCCCGGCCTCAATCATGGGCCACCAGGCGTCGATATTGCGGCGCGCGTCTTTTAACGCCAGTTCATCAAAATCCATATGTTGGCGAATAGCGCCACAGCATTGCGCACCAGACGCACGCAAGGTCTGGATGCCGGCTTTATCCAGCACGCGGGCGGTGGCGCGGTTGATATTGGGCGCCATGCTGGGTTGTACGCAGCCTTGCAGCAAAATGATCTTGCGGGGGTGCTGGCCACGCGGCCAGACCCCGCCGGCCAGACGCCGGGCCGGAATATGATCGGCCAGCGCCGCCGGCAATGCCGGTTGCAACACCTGTCCAAGGCGCAACACCGGCGTAAACAGAATGCCGTTATGCAAAAACGCGGCCAGTGCCCGCCGCATGGCCTGTTCTGTCAGCGTGCGCGGATTGCGTTTGAGTACCATTTGCCGGCCGGTTTCCAGCAACCGGCCGTATTGCACCCCGGCCGGGCAGGTGGTCTCGCAATTGCGGCAGGTCAGGCAGCGGTCCAGATGCGTGCGGGTGTCCGCGCTGGTGGCGTGGCCTTCCAGCATCTGCTTGATCAGATAGATGCGCCCACGTGGCCCATCCAGTTCGTCGCCCAGGATCTGGTATGTCGGGCAGGTGGCATTGCAAAAACCGCAATGCACGCACTTGCGCAAAATGGCTTCGGCCTCTTCGCCTTCAGGGGTGTCGCGCACGGTTTGTTGCAGACGGGTTTGCATGATGGGCGGGTGTCCACGTCAGAATCGCGGGTCGATACGGTGTGGATTGAAAATGCCGGAAGGATCAAACACCGCCTTGAGACGGCGCTGGATGGTGGCCATCGGGCCGGGCAAGGATGAAAACGCGCACACGCCCTGCTCTGCTCCGGCGCCGCTGCGAAACAAGGTGGCGTGACCGCCCGCCAGATCGGCAATCCGGCGGATTTCAGCCGCAGGTTCATGGGTTCGCCACCAGCGCTGGCCGCCGCCCCATTCCAGCCATTGCGCGCCTTCCAGCGCCAGCGCCGGGGTGGTGGGTGGCACGGCAACCCGCCATAGCGCGGTGCCCTCTTGCGCGGCTTGCGGCGCAAAGAAATCATGCGATTGCTCACGCAGCGCCTGCCAATACGCCTGAGCGGTTTCTTCTGCCACAAAATCCCCGCCCAGTTGGGCGACAGCGGCCTCTACCCCTGCATGGCTGCCCGACAGGCGCAGCATCAATTCGCCTTCATGCCAGGCCGAGGCGCTCATGGGTACCGGTTTGCCTGCCCAGTGATTCAGCGTTTCGATGGCCTGGTTTTCATCCATCACAAACCGCAGCGAGCGCGTCGCCACCGGCACGGGCAACAGGCGCAGAGAGACTTCCAGAATCAGCCCCAGCGTGCCGAGCGAGCCCGCCATCAGCCGCGCGACGTCATAACCGGCCACGTTTTTCATGACCTGGCCGCCAAAGCGCATGACTTCGCCGCGCCCGTTCATGATCGTCACCCCCAGCACGAAATCCCGGATCGCCCCGGCGTACGGGCGCCGCGGCCCGGCCAGACCGGCCGCCACGCAGCCCCCCAGGGTGGCACTGGCACCAAAATGAGGCGGCTCGAACGGCAGCATCTGCCCGCATTCGGCTACGGTGGCCTCGATGTCGGCCAGCGGTGTGCCACAGCAGGCGGTGATCACCAGCTCGGCCGGGTCATAGGCCACCACGCCTTTGTAATCGCGGGTATCGAGCATTTGGCCGGTCACCGGGTTGCCGTACCACGATTTGCTGTCGGCACCACGAATGCGCAGGGGCGTGCCAGCGGCCTGGGCCATCAGCACCTGATCACGCAGGCGGTCCAGAACAGGCGTGGATAGCGCCGCATTGCCCCCCATCAGAACCTCTCAAGGTCGGGAAACGGCAGGCGCCCGCCGCTGACATGCATATGGCCGTATTCGGCACAGCGGGCATGGGTGGGAATGCCCTTGTCGGCATTGAGCAAACCGGCGGGGTCAAAAGCGCGCTTGATCGCCAGAAAGGTCTCGCGCTCGGCCGGGGTGAACTGAACGCACATCGAATCCAGTTTCTCGATGCCGACGCCGTGCTCACCGGTAATGGTGCCGCCCAGTTCGACACAACGCTCCAGGATATCGGCGCCGAAGTCTTCTGCGCGATGAAGCTCATCCGGATCATTGCCATCAAACAGGATCAGCGGATGCAGGTTGCCATCGCCCGCATGAAACACATTCAGGCATTGCAGCCCGTAGACCGCTTCCATGCCCTGAATGCGCTTGAGCAACTTGCCGATGGCCCGGCGCGGAATACTGCCATCCATGCAAAAGTAATCGGGCGCCAGCCGGCCCGCTGCGGGCAAGGCGTTTTTGCGGCCAGACCACCACTTGAGGCGCTCGGCTTCATTGGCCGACACCCGCACATCGCGAACATGGTGGCGTTGCAGCACGGCGCAAATGCGCGCTACTTCTTCGGCCACTTCTTCGCGGTTGCCATCGGCCTCACATAACAAGATGGCTGCGGCGTCCAGATCATAGCCGGCGTGGACAAACGCTTCGACGGCGGCAATGGCGGGCTTGTCCATCATTTCCAGCCCGGCCGGGATAATGCCCTCGCCAATGATGGCTGCCACGGCGTCACCTGCGGTTTCGACATCATCAAAAGTCGCCAGCACCAGTCGCGCCATGGCCGGTCTGGGGATCAGCCGCACCGTAATTTCAGTCACCACGGCAAACATGCCTTCGCTGCCGATCAGCAGCGCCAGCAAATCCAGCCCGGGCGTGTCAGGGGCCAGTGAGCCGAACTCCAGCATGTCGCCATCCATACTGATTGCGCGGACGCGCTGGATGTTATGCACCGTGAGGCCGTATTTCAGGCAATGCAAACCCCCGGCGTTTTCCGCCACATTGCCGCCGATGGTGCAGGCAATCTGCGAGGAAGGATCAGGCGCGTAGTACAAATCAAACGGCGCGGCAGCTTCAGAGATACGAATATTGCGCACACCAGGCTGCACGGTGGCGGTCCGCGCCAGCGGGTCGATGCTGATCACCTGGTTCAAACGGGCCAGCGACAGCACCAGGCTGTTGGGCATGGGCGTTGCCCCGCCAGACAGACTGGTACCGCCGCCACGGGGCACCACCGGCACACCCAGCCGCCGGCACACCCGCAATACGCCCTGGATTTGCGATTCATCGGCCGGCAACGCCACCGCCAGCGGCAATTGCCGATACACCGGCAGCGCATCTGTCTCATAGGGGGCCAGGCTCTCGTCCTCAGTCAGCAACTGACACGCCGGCACAGCCGCGCTCAGCGCCTCGACAAGGCGTGTTTTCAGTTGCAGACGGGCTGCCGTGGGCTTGCCGCTATCGGCCATCATGACAAGGCTGCCTGAGGCCTACAGCGTGATCTTCGTGCCCAATACCTCCAGAAACAGCGCCAGCCAAGCCGGGTGCGCCGGCCAGGCAGGTGCGGTGACCAGATTGCGGTCGCGGTGGGCGGCGGTGATCTCGACCTCGGCATATTTGCCGCCGGCCAGTTGCACTTCGGGCGCACAAGCCGGGTAAGCGGAACAGCTACGCCCTTCCAGCACGCCGGCTGCGGCCAGCAACTGCGCGCCATGGCAGATGGCGGCAATGGGTTTGTCGGTTTTGGCAAAGTGGCGCACCGCGTCCAGTACATCTTTATTCAGGCGGATGTACTCGGGCGCGCGGCCGCCAGGAATCAGCAGCGCATCATAAGCAGTGGCGTTGATTTCACTGAACGTGGCATTCAGGGTGAAGTTATGGCCGCGCTTCTCGCTATAGGTCTGATCGCCTTCAAAATCGTGGATGGCCGTGCGGATTTGCTCACCGGCTTTCTTGCCGGGACAAACCACATCGGGCTTGTGGCCTACCATCAAGAGCGCCTGAAACGGCACCATCAGCTCATAGTCTTCGACGTAATCACCGGCCAGAACCAGAATCTTTTTCGCACTCATGATGATGCTCCGCAGAATCGTGGCAACGGTAAAAGCCGCTGCTCTGGCTTCAAGCTAGTACACAAAAAGCACGGCCGCCGCCTGCCAGTTTTCCAGTTCCTGGCGGGCAGATTGCGCGGGCGCAGCCGCCAGCGTGTCGCCCTGCGGGGGCCGCATCCGGGCCATGACGCTTGAATCTGCCGCTGGCCCCACCCATCTAGCATGAATACGGCAGGCACCGCTTGCCGCTACTGACGTTTCCGGAGCAAATTCATGCGTCGTCGTTTGCTGTTTGCCAGCAGCGTGGTTGCGTTGCTGCATTTATATATCGGTCTGCGCATCTTGCCCGCGCTACCGTTTGATTCTGCGGTGATCACCGCTGGCGTGATCTGGCTGGTGATCTCTACCTTGTTGTTGCCACTCGGGCTGGTGGCCCGTGGTATTTCCAGCCAGCCGCTGTCTGATCGCCTGGCCTGGACGGGCCTTTTGGCCATGGGGTTGTTTTCTTCGTTGTTTGTACTGACGCTGCTGCGTGAGCCCGTGCTGCTGGTGGGCTATCTGGCCTTGCCGGCGGCCGGGTTTGCCACCTTGAAAAGCAGCTCTGCCATGGCCGTGCCGGTGCTGGCCTTGCTGGCAAGCGTTATCGGCTTTGCCAACGCGCGGCGCCGTGCGCGGGTGGTGCAGGTGGATGTCCCGCTGGAGAACCTGCCCGCCGCACTCAACGGTTTTACGATTGTGCAGATCAGCGATATCCACGTTGGCCCGACCATCAAACGCCGCTATCTGGATGCCATCGTCAACAAGGTCAACGCGCTCCAGCCCGATGTCATCGCCGTGACGGGTGACCTGGTCGATGGCAGCGTGGCTGATCTGGCCGCCCACACCGCACCACTGGCCCGCCTGCAAGCGCGCTATGGCGCTTACTTTGTGACGGGCAATCATGAGTATTACTCGGGCGCGGATGAGTGGACGGACGAGTTGCGCCGGCTGGGCCTGCATGTGCTGATGAACGAACACGTGGTGCTGGACCACGGCGGCGCGCCGCTGGTGCTGGCCGGGGTTACTGACTACACCGCCCATCATTTCAACGCGGCGCAACGCAGTGATCCGCAGGCCGCACTGGCCGGTGCGCCGGATAACGCCGGTGCGCGCGTGTTGCTGGCGCATCAGCCACGTTCTGCCATCGCCGCGGATGAAGCCGGCTTTGACCTGCAGTTGTCGGGCCATACCCACGGTGGCCAGTTCTGGCCATGGAACCTGTTTGTACGCTTTCAGCAGCCGTTTACCGCCGGGTTAAACCGGCTGAACCGGCTGTGGGTCTATACCAGCCGCGGCACCGGTTACTGGGGCCCGCCCAAGCGGTTTGGCGCGCCGTCAGAGATCACCCGGGTGCGCCTGGTACCGGCAAGCTGAGCCGGGCTGATAACGTGTGTTTTATGACATGGCCACCTTCGGGTGGCCATGTGCGTTTCTGGCCGTCTGTCTGCCGCCGTCCCGCTGTTTTGACCGTTTTTCAGCGCGTTCCGGCCCTTGGGGACGAACGGTCTTGCGGTGATGTATCAGTCCTGCCAGAGTAGCGCCCCCAAATGCTATTAGCATAAAAGAATAAACTGATCTAACCGCCCGGTTCAGATCCTTCCTGACTATTTCAATACGCGTACCAGACGGAGAGACACATGAAGGTGCACAAGTCACTTGTGCTTGCACTACTGCTGGCCTGCGGCAGCAGCATGGCGATCGCGGCCAAGGGGCCGGCCATCCGCATCGGCATCGACACGGCCTACCCGCCGTTTGCTTCCAAGAACGCAGCCGGCAAGCTGCAGGGCCTGGATATCGATATCCTCAATGCGGTCTGTAAAAAGCTCGACGCCCAGTGCAGCTGGGTAGAAACCCCGTTCGACAAATTGATCAGCGGCCTGTTGACCGCCCGCTATGATCTGATTGGTTCCTCGCTCAACATTACCGAAGAGCGCGCCAAAAGCGTTGCGTTTACCGATCCGATGTACAGCGTGCCCGTGCAACTGGTCGCGGCCAAAGGCAGCAATCTGCAACCGACCCCCGCCGCACTCAAAAGCAAGCGGGTGGGCGTGCTGAAAGATTCGGTCTCCGATGCCTGGGCCAAAGCGCATCTGGAGCCCTATGGCGTGACGCTGGTGCAATACCCCACGCAGGACAAGGTTTACCTTGATCTGATCTCGGGCAAGATCGACGCCTCGCTGCAAGACGCCCAGGCGGCTTATACCGGTTTCCTGAAAACCGCCTTCGGTAACGGCTACAGTTTTGCCGGCGGCCCGCTGCAGGACAACGCGTTGTTCGGTGCCGGCATGGGCCTGGGTTTGCGCAAGAGCGACACCGCGCTGCATCAGCAGATCAACGATGCCCTGAAGGCCCTCAAGGCCGACGGCACGCTGGATCGCATTGCCCATCAGTACACGCAGATCACCGTGCTCAAGGCCGCGGCGACCAAGTAATCGCCACGCTGCGGCACAAGGGGGCGGGCAGCCTGTCCGCCCCTTTTCATTGCTGTTCTCCCCGCTTTCCTCCCCGCCCTGCTATTCCTGGCAATCTTTGGCTATAAAACCTCAAGATGCACAGGAGAAACCAGCATGAACTGGTATGTGGCCGTATTACAGAACTACACCGGCTTTACCGGGCGCGCCCGGCGCAAGGAATTCTGGATGTTTGCGCTATGCAACCTGATCATCAACCTGATCTTGCGCGCAGCAGACCATCTTTTCGGCTTTCTGATTGTCTCGCCCGAAGGCAGCATTGGCATTCTGACCACCCTTTACGGGCTTGCCGTGCTGATCCCGTCACTGGCTGTGGCCGTACGGCGCCTGCACGATGGCGATCACGCGGGCTGGTGGCTGCTGATGGTGTTCCTGCCCATTGTCGGCGGCATTGTGTTGCTGGTCTTCATGCTGCAGCAAAGCACCCCTGGCGCCAACCGCTACGGCCCGTCCCCGCGCCTTGATTTCGACGAGCCCGAACCGCCGATTCCACCGTTTCACAATCATCAGCACTAGGCGACTCGGGGTGGTCCAGTTGCCCCGTCAGCATGATTTACATTATATATTTTTATATAATATAATTTTGCATATTGACCCATCCGGACGTGCGCTGGCATGAACCATCCTCAACCCTCTTTTACAGCCATGCGCCAGGGTGCGCAGGCGGCGACGGCCACCTTGCGCGTGCTGGCCAATCCTGACCGTTTGCTGCTGTTGTGCATGCTCAGCCAGGGGGAGAAATCCGTCAGCGAACTGGAAACCCTGCTGGATCTGCACCAGCCCTCGTTATCCCAACAGCTGGGTGTATTGCGCCAGGAAAACCTGGTCAACACCCGGCGTGAGGGCAAGCAGGTGTTCTACAGCGTGGCCGATGAACGCGTCCTTACCCTGCTGGGCACGCTGTACGCCCTGTATTGCCCTACCCCTTGATGAGTATTCTCATGACCATAGACTGGATGCATTTTTCCCCGTGGTCTGCCCTTGCTGGTGGCGCCTTGATTGGCCTGGCGGCGGGCGGGCTGTTCTTGCTCAATGGCCGCATTGCCGGCATCAGCGGCATTCTGGGCGGTTTGTTCTTCAACAAGCCAGAGCGCGCCAATATCTGGCGCTGGGCGTTTGTAGCAGGTCTGTTGCTGGCGCCGGTACTGTGGCGCGGCGTGGCGGCGCTGCCCGCCATCCAGATCAGCGCGTCCAGTCTCTTGCTGGTCATTGCCGGCTTGCTGGTCGGTTTTGGCACGCGCCTTGGCTCTGGTTGCACCAGCGGGCACGGCGTCTGCGGCTTGTCGCGCTTGTCGGCCCGTTCACTGGTCGCCACGCTGACGTTCATGGCGGTGGGTTTTGTCACGGTCTGGTTGTTGCAGCACGGTTTGCATTAAGGGCAAGGAGACATCATGGGCATTGTGTTTGCAGCCATAGGCGGCCTGGTGTTTGGTCTTGGGTTGATTGTTTCGGGCATGGCCAACCCGGCCAAGGTGACCGGATTTCTTGATCTGGCCGGGCAGTGGGACCCTTCCCTGGCCTTTGTCATGGGTGGCGCAATTGCGGTGGCACTGCCTTTGTTCTGGCTGGCCCGCAAGCGCACGCAGGCCGTCACGGCCGAGACCTTACAGTGGCCGCAGAACAAGCAGATCGACAAACCCTTGTTGCTGGGTGCGCTGATCTTTGGCGCGGGCTGGGGTCTGGCCGGCATTTGTCCTGGTCCGGCACTGGTGCTGGTAGGCGCGGGTGTCCCGCAGGGCATTGCATTTACCGTCGCCATGCTGGCCGGCATGTCGTTGTATGAACTGCTTGGGCACCGGATCAACCGCTCATGATGCTGGTGCTGGTACTGGGCGCGCTGGTGGGTGCCGTGCTGGGGCTGACTGGTGCCGGCGGCGGCATTCTGGCCGTACCCGCATTGGTGAACGGGCTGGGCTGGACCGTGCGTGAGGCCGCGCCGGTGGCATTGATTGCAGTCGCGGCAGGCGCTGCCGTGGGCGCGCTGGAGGGCTTTCGCCGTGGCCTGGTCCGCTATCGGGCTGCCACGCTGATTGCGCTATGTGCCATGCCCATGACCTTTGTCGGCGGCTGGCTGGCCCTGCGGGTGCCGGCAAACGGGCTGGCGGGCATTTTCGGTGGCGTGATGCTGATCGTGGCCTGGCGCACCTGGTATAACGCGGCTCCGCATCCGGATCGGCCGCAGGCCACGGCGCGCTGCCGGGTTGATCCGGCCAGCGGGCGTCTCATCTGGACGCCGGTGACCATGGTGCTGGTCGCGCAAGTCGGCGTACTGACCGGCTTGCTGACCGGGCTACTGGGAGTGGGTGGCGGCTTTGTGATTGTCCCGGCCTTGCGGCGGCTGACCAATCTGCCGGTGCAATCCATTGTGGCGACGTCGTTACTGGTGATTGCGCTGACCGGCATCAGCGGCGTAGTGTCCACGCTGGTGCATGGCGCGCAACTGCCCGCGGCTGTGTTGTGGCCTTTTCTGGGCGCGCTGGTACTGGGGATGACGCTGGGGCGGTTGCTGGCCGGGCGATTATCCGGGCAGATGATCCAGCGTGGTTTTGCCTTGATGGTGTTGCTGATTGCCGGCAGCATGCTCTGGCGTGCCACCGGCCTGTAACGACGTGTTGCGCGCTCAGTTCAGTTCCTGATCCAGATAGAACTTCACGCCCTGGCCGGTCAATGCCGGCGCCAGATTGCCCTTGGCATCAAGCTGGTACATCCACACGCCCGGCATGATTTCCGCTTCGCCCTTGCCCGCGCTCTTTGAGGCATCGACCGCGTACTGGCTCAGCACGTAACCCCGTGCCTGAAAGCTGTCCAGGCCTTCCTGGGTATCGAACACAAACACCACGCTATAGGTCTTGATGCCCGAACCCCAGCCCGAGGGCGAGTGGAACATGCGCATATAGGTTTTCTTGTCAGAGCCGTTTTTTTGCACCACGCCCGTACCAAAACCGCCCGGCAGCAAAATGCCCATGCCGCCATTGGTAAACGCCGCATAACCCGCGCTCTGGCCAATCTTTGCTTTTGCATCCGCATCTGCTTTGCCAAGCTTGTCGATCAGATCACGTGCGTTCATATCCACGGTGTGGCGTTTTTCCGGCACGTTCGATCCGGTGGCAGCCAGAGCCTGACCACTCAGGCCCAACGCCACAACCAGCATGGCAACCCAGCGCATACATCCCGACATCCTGCTTTTCATCCCTTACTCCCGGCCAGTGGCCATGCAATCCATGCATCAATGCCGCAAACCGGCCGGAGTCAGCCGGTCTGCGGTCAGGCAAGACAATGACGTGTTACTTGGCGGCAGCCGGTGTCACCGAGATCGCCAGCGCATCGGTCACGACGGCGACAATCTGGTCGCCCTTCTTCACCTTGTGCATGACATCCGGATCTTCCACCTCGACATCAACCACACGGCCCTTCGGACCCTTGACGCGAATGGTGTTGTGCTTTTTATCCACGCTGATCACGTTCGCCACGATGGTTTGACGACGTGCCACAGCGCCACCAGGCTGTTCGCCCTTGGCAGCAAAGGTCGATGCCGTGGTCTCGACATCCGCGCGGATGTCAGCGCCGCCCTTCTTGAGGGCCAGGGCAATGGCGCGGCGGTATTCCGCGTTCACGCGATCGCCCACCTTGAGTTCGTCAAAGTTCTTGGCGTCCGGGCCCACCGTCAGATCGAACACGTTACCGCGATCACCCTTGATGGTGACCACACGGTTTTCCTTGTCGATGGCGGTAATGGTGCCGGAACCGCGAATGGAAGCCTCACCAGCCTTGACCGCCTTGATCTCGGGTTGCGATGCGGTATCTGCGGCATAAGCACCGTAGCTCAGGGTCAGGCTTGCCAGAGCAACAGCGGTCAGGAGCATGCGTTTTTTCATGGAAAAAATTCTCCGGAAAACAAGTTTTGAGTTATGACATGACGGATGCGGTAGTCCCCACCTGCATACCGGCTGCCGGCACCTGGTGGGCGCTGGCATCATCCATCATAGAAAACGCTGACATATTCGCGACTATTACTTTCAGGTGTTTTTCCAGAAATTGACCTGGACAAGGGGAACGTGGCGATTAACCTTGATCTGTAGACCTCAAAAAAAACATCAGCCACTCCGGAACGCCATGCCCACACTCACGCCACTGCGCTTTGCCGTACTGCTTGCTGCTGCCCTCTCTGCCGCGGCGGCCCGTGCCGACACCTTGCTGCTTGATGCCGGTTTCATGAATTCCCCCGCACAAGACGACCATTCCTACGCCTGGAGCCTGATCTACAACCACCCGTTTACCGCCAACTGGTCAGCCAGCTTTTCCTGGATCAACGAAGGGCATGTAGAGGACCACCATCGCGACGGGCATTCATTCCAGCTGTGGTACAACACTGATCCGTTCTGGGGCCGCGTCAAACTGGCGGCAGGCATCGGCCCTTACCGGTATTTCGATACCACCACCGCCAGCACCAGCAACAACTATGACGACAACCACGGCTGGGGCGTGATCTACAGCCTAGCCGCCATCTACCAGAATCCGGACAGCAACTGGCAATACCAGCTGCGCTACAACCATATCGACGCACGCGGCAGCATTGATACCAACTCGGTCACGCTCGGGCTGGGTTACGAGCTGGCGCCCGATACCCGCAGCAGCGGCGCCAACTGGCGCGCCGGCAACGGCAATCAGGAAGTCACCGCTTATTACGGCCGCACCATCCTGAACAGTTTTGACTCTGAAACCGGCACTGCAGGCAGTCTGGAGTACCGTTATTCGCTCAGCCCGTGGGTGAAACTTTCTGGCGCCTGGCTGCTGGAAAACAACAATGCCACGGTGCGGCACAACGGCGCGCTGGCCGAGGTCTGGCTGGAGCCGGAGTTCTTCAACAAGCGCTTTACCATTGGTGTCGGTGGCGGCGCGTATTTCTTGCTGGATAAAAAAGACAACGTGATTGATGGCCGTGATGCCGATCCCAGCCGGGTGTCTGGCGTGGTTACCCTCACCAGCAGTTACCGCCTGGGTCAGGACTGGCGGGCGCGGGTGGCGTGGCACCGCATCGTGACCTCTTACAGCCGCGATAGCGACATCATTTTGCTGGGTGCGGGCTATCAGTTCTGAGCCCCGCACAAGCCGTTACCTGGGCCGCGCGCACCACCTGCGCGCGGCATGGCATAGTGAACTGCCCAACCACCGAGTTGTGCCCATGGAATTTCCCAAGCTGATCACCGATCGCCTGTTGCTGCGCCCGTTTGTGGCCAGCGATGCGGCCGAACTCTTTGCCATTCACAGTGATGAAGAAGCCATGCGCTGGTTTGGCTCTAACCCCGCACTGTGTCTGGAAGATGCCGAGAAGATCCTGCAAGCCTTCATGACTGCGCCACAGCAGGCCATTCCTGGCATGCGCTGGGCCATTGTGCGGCAGCATGATCAGCGTTTACTGGGTTCGTGTGGCTTTTTCAAATGGGATAGAGGCTGGCGCAATTGCCAGATTGGTTACGAGCTGGGCCGCGACGCCTGGCAGCAAGGCTATATGCGTGAGGCGCTGTCGGCCATGCTGGCCTGGATGTTCGCCAACCTGGGCCTGAACCGGATCGAAGCACGGGTGCACCCGCACAACGCGGCCTCGCTCAAGGTGCTTGATAAACTGGGCTTTGTGATTGAGGGCCAGCAGCGCGAAGCCGGTTACTGGAACAACCAGTATCACCCGCTGGTTCTGCTGAGTTTACTGGCCGCAGAGTTCAGCCAGAGCGCGACCGAGACCGCCGCCCTGCCGCAAGCCTGAAGCTGCAATGAAAAAAGGCCAGCCCTCACCGGCTGGCCTTTTTGTCTGGCGCACAATGCCCGCGTCACCACTTATAACCCACGCCCACACCATAAGTCAGCTGGCTGGCCGTACCGCGCTCGGTCACGATCGGCGTATCGCCGGCCGAGCCAATCAGGTACTGATCGATCACCGCCGCACCCACTGCCCAGTGATTGTCGATTTTGTAGATCGCGCCCAACCAGCCATACACCTGTTGGTTACCCCGATGCGCAGTGAACATCGGCAGGCCGGACGCCTGCGAGGCGGCCTCATCGATCCCGTAATAGGTGTTCATGAAACTCTGGCTGGCCCAGGCATAGCCCGCGCCACCGCCCAGCAACAGCCGGTAAGACGCCGGCACCCAGATTGAACTGAAGAACGCCCCGCGCATGCCGTTATATACCTGGCCGGCGTTGGTCAGTACGTTGGCGTACAGGCGCACGCGATAGGGAATATCGCCCGATTGATACAACTCATAGCCAACAAAAGCACCGCCCTCCAGCGTGGTATTGATTTCCGGCAGGCGTTTGAGCACCGGATCATCCAGATCACTGCGCCCCAGTTTCACCGATAACGCCGGCCCCCAGCGAAAATGGGAACCCGGCTCGCCGAAATCCACCTGCGCGTACGGCCCGTACCATTCCAGCAGCCAGCCATCGCCGTGGTATTCCACGCCCGGCACGGCACCGACCATGGTGTCTTTGCAACCGCTGCATTGCGTGGTGATCCCGACGCCCACGCCGACCATATTGGGCATTTGCGGCAAATCAAAGGCCCCTGCGGGCCCTGCCAGCATCACCAGGGACAAACTCAGCAACAGGGTTTTCCAGCCCGCCAGACTGCGCATCGAGAGGTTCTCCAGCCAAAGGTTGACACTGTATTGAAGACGGCAAATGCCAAACCCACAAACCAGTCTGCGTAATAACGCTGAAATAGACCCGGAACATGGTTGATTGCAGACAAGTTTGGTACGCTTCGCTTCTTTGATTTTTTGTCTGATTGCACCGTGCGCACCGCTTTGCTCTGGCTTGCCGCCACCCTGATCACCCCGCATGTGCTGGCGGCCGATGAACCAGCCCTGACTGCCGAGCCCGTCCCGGAGCCGGTTGAGGCTTCGGCCCCACCGGTGGCAGCAACGCTCACGCCCATCCCGGCACCCGCCTCGATCCCGGCCTCTGCGCCACAAGCCTCTGCCCCGCCCGCCATCACCCCGGTGCCAACGCCGGCGCCGTTGCAGCCCAATCAGGCCGTCACCGGTGATGCCGCTGGCCGCGCCCTGCTCAACGCGCTGTTGCCGGGCAATATTCCGGATCGCGCGGGTTGGTCGACTGATATTTTCACCGCATTCAGCACGCTGAAAATCCCGTATTCGCCCTCGTATTTTTGCGCCTCGATTGCGGTGATCGCGCAGGAATCAAGCTTCCAGAGCGATCCAGTCGTGCCTGGGCTCAATGAGATCGTCTGGAAAGAAATCGACAAGCGCATTCACAAGTTCGGCATCCCCCGCCTTGTGGTGCAGGCGGCCTTTGCCAAAAGCTCGCCCGATGGCCGCAGCTACAACGAGCGCATTGACGCGCTCAGAACCGAGCGGCAGATGAATGCCTTGTTCGAAGACATGATCACGGAGCTGCCGTTTGGCCCCAAACTGTTTGCCGACGACAACCCCATCCGTACCGGCGGCCCGATGCAGGTCGGTGTCGATTTCGCCAAGGGGCATGTGCAGGTCTGGCCGTATCCGTACAAGATCCAGCGCAGTTTGCGGGACGAAGTGTTTACGCGGCGCGGCAGCGTGTATTTCGGCACGGCGCACTTGTTGCAGTACCCGACCAGCTATCCGGAAATGATTTACCGCTTTGCCGATTACAACGCTGGCCGCTACGCCAGCCGCAGCGCCGCCATGCAACTGGCGCTGGCAAAGATCACCGGCCAGAAGCTGACCCCGGATGGTTATCTGATGAGCTACAACGGCGCGGTGCCAACCAACACGGTGACCGACAGCCAGCGCGCGCTGTTTTCGCTCTCCGGCAAGCTGGGTTTGTCACGCCAGCAAATGCTGGCCGATATCCGCCAGGAGCGCTACGCCGCGTTCGAAAAAACCGCCACCTATACCCGTGTGTTTACGCTGGCAGATAAAACCGCCGGCAAGCCCATGCCCCGCGCGGCTTTGCCGCAGATCCGGCTGATCAGCCCCAAGATCACGCGCAAGCTCACCACCGCCTGGTTTGCCCAGCGTGTGGATGGCCGTTATCAGGATTGTCTGGGGCGTCTGGACAACGCCCGTTAAACATGCGGTGGCTTAAAGGCCGCGGCAAAACGGGTAGTCCAGCTCAGGCTGCTGCCCGCTGATCATCTGCGCCACCGCATGACCCGCGCCAGCGCCTTCGGTCCAGCCCAGTGTGCCGTGCCCGGTGTTGACGAACAGATTGGGGTAACGCGTGCGGCCGATATAAGGCAAGTTGCCCGGTGTAGCTGGCCGAAGACCGGCCCAGAAACTGGCCTGGGCGTAATCCCCGGCCTGCGGGAAAATCTCTTGCGTGCGTTTGAGCAAGGCGGCGCAACGCACCGGGTTCAGGCTCAGATCATAGCCATTGAGTTCAGCCGTACCGGCCGCCCGGAAACGATCACCCAGCCTGGAAAACACCAGCTTGTGGCCGTCATCGGTCAGGCTGACCTCCGGCGCGTGATCACCATCGCGCACCGGGATCGTCACGGAATAGCCTTTGACCGGGTACACATCCAGCGTGATGCCCACCGACTTGAGCAAACGCGGGCTATAGCTCCCCATACAGACCAGATAGGCATCTGCCTTGATGCTGCCGGTCTGCCAGAGCCCGTCTTCATCCTGCCAGCGCAAGGCGGCGCCGTTCACCTCGCAGCTTTCTTCGCCATCCAGATGCAACACCTGCGTGCCGTATCTGAAGCGCACACCCAGCGCGGCGGCGCGCTCGGCCAGAGCCTGGGTAAATTTGTGGGCGTCGCCAGACTCGTCACTTGGCGTGTAGGTGCCACCAACAATGATCTTGCGGGCGTGGGCCAGCGCCGGTTCAATCCCGATACACTCTGCCGTGGTCTTGATCTGCCGGTCCAGCCCGCTTTCACGCATGTGCGCGGCGGCCGGGATCGCCGCGGCAAATTCGCGTTCGTCGGTGTAGTAATGCAGGATGCCGCGCGTCAACGCGTCATAGGCCAGACCCGTGCTGGCGCGCAGGCTTTGCAGTTGCGCGCGGCTGTACAGCCCCAGCCGCACCAGGCTTTTCAGATTGGCACGTGCCCGCGCGGGCGTGCATTCGCGCAAAAAGCGCAGGCCCCAGCGCCACTGATTGATATCGGCTTTGGGTCGCCATAACAACGGCGCGTCTTCTTCAGCCAGCCATTTGAGGATTTTCCACGGCGCCTTGGGGTTGGCCCATGGCTCGGCATGACACACCGAAATCTGGCCGCCGTTGGCAAAACTGGTTTGCAGGCCGGGGCCGGGTTCGCGTTCGATCACCGTCACCTCGTGTCCGGCTTGTGCCAGAAACCAGGCGGAGCTCACGCCTGCTATGCCTGCTCCCAACACGACCACCCGCATCCGCCCGTTCCTCCTGTACCGAAGGCGCAATTATGCATGTATCCTGGACCAGGGCGGGCACCGGTTACAATCACTGTTGATTCAGGCCAGAGCCAGGCGCCGCCAGACTTGACGCCGTGCCGGGCTGTTTGTGGTGCTTTTTTGACATGCGCAAATGCACACCGGCTGTCCCTGACGCTTTTCTTCTGTAGAACAATTGTTCTATAATCCGCCCACCACACATTCCTTTTACAGGTCGATCGTCATGGATGACAACAAGAGCAAGGCGCTTGCCGCCGCACTGGCACAAATCGAACGGCAGTTCGGCAAGGGCGCCATCATGAAGATGGGCGACAACCAGATCGAAAACGATCTGCAGGTTGTCTCCACCGGCTCTTTGGGCCTCGATCTGGGTCTGGGCGTGGGCGGCCTGCCGCGCGGCCGTATTGTTGAAATCTTCGGGCCGGAATCCTCCGGTAAAACCACGCTGTGTCTGCACGTGGTGGCAGAAATCCAGAAGCTGGGTGGCACCGCCGCCTATATCGATGCTGAAAACGCGCTGGACCCGATCTACGCGCAAAAGCTGGGCGTCAATGTCTCTGACATGCTGATCTCCCAGCCCGATACCGGTGAACAGGCGCTGGAAATCGCTGACATGCTGGTGCGCTCCGGCGGTGTGGACATCATCGTGGTCGACTCGGTCGCCGCGCTGGTTCCCAAGGCCGAAATTGAAGGTGAAATGGGTGATACCCACGTTGGCCTGCAAGCCCGTTTGATGAGCCAGGCCCTGCGCAAGCTGACCGGTAACATCAAGCGCACCAACACGCTGGTGATCTTCATTAACCAGCTGCGCATGAAGATTGGCGCCATGATGCCTGGCCAGAGCCCGGAAACCACCACCGGTGGTAACGCGCTCAAGTTCTACGCGTCTGTCCGTCTGGATATCCGCCGTATTGGCGCGGTGAAAAAGGGTGAAGAAGTGATCGGTAACCAGACCAAAGTGAAGGTTGCCAAAAACAAGGTCGCCCCGCCGTTCCGCGTGATCACGTTCGACATCCTGTACGGTGAAGGCATCAGCCGCGAAGGCGAGATTGTCGAGCACGGCGTGACGCACAAGATCGTCGAAAAATCCGGCGCCTGGTACAGCTACAACGGCAACAAGATTGGCCAGGGTCTGGAAAACTCCCGCCAGTATCTGAAAGACAATCCGGAAGTAGCTGCAGAAATTGTGGCCAAAATCCGCGAGAAGATTGGCCTTTCCAGCGCCCCGATTGAAATGGGCGGCAATCAGGATGACGAGATCGAACTCGAAATCTGATCAAGCTGACTGCAGTACACGCTGATGCACATTGATGACGACGTGTTTGAAGAATCCGCCAGCGCCGATCGTGAAAACGACGGCGCTGCGGCGTTTGATCCGGCGCGCTTTCGCAATCGCGCCCTGGCGCTGCTGTCCCGGCGGGAATATTCGCGCGCCGAACTCAGGGCCAAACTGCGCCCGCACTGCCCGGATGCACAAATCCTGGATGATCTGCTGGATGACTTCCAGCAACGGCGCTGGCTCTCTGACGAGCGCTTTGCCGAGCAATGGGCGCATTACCGCTCGCAACGCTACGGCACGCGTCGCCTTGTCGCGGAGCTGCGGCAAAAAGGCGTCGCCAGCGACATCATCAGCAATACGCTGGAAAACCTGGAAACCGACGAATTCGCCACCGCCCGGGCGCTGTGGCAGCGCAAGTTCGGCCAGCCGCCGCAAGATGCCAAAGAACGTGCCAAACAACTGCGCTTCCTGGCCGCACGCGGGTTCAGCACCGGGGTGATTTACCGCGTTGTCGGCGGTGAAGACGAATCCGACAGCTACGACTGACGCACAGCGCGCGCTGCATCACCAGGCTCGCCCAGGGCGTTTACCCGCCAGCCAGTCCCGAAAGAACGCAATAAACACCCGCACCTTGGCCGGCACATGCCGGCTATCCGGATACACCGCGTACATGCCACCGGCCGGCAAGGTCCACTCCGGCAACAAGCGCACCAGACGCCCTTCTTTCAGTGAGGGCGTGACCGTACCTTCATCCAGCACCGCTACGCCAGCACCGTGTTGCGCCAGGACCAGCGCGGTGGTCGGTGTACTGGTACGGATGGCCGGCTGCACCCGGATCGTGCAGTTTTCGCCGTCCGGATGCACAAAGGTCCAGGTCAGCGGTGCGGCCAGCAAGCTCAAAACCACCCAGCGCTCCCCCACCAGATCACGCGGGTGCTGCGGCGCCAGCCCCGTTCGGGCCAGGTAATCCGGCGAGGCCACGGCAAACTGTTCAAACCGGCCCAGTTGTGTGGCTCGCAAGCTGGAATCGCGCAGCCAGCCCATGCGGATGGCCACATCCACCCGTTCCCGGACCAGATCCAGTACTTCGTCTGTGGCCAGCAGATCAATCTGCAAATCCGGGTACAGGTCACCAAAAGCCGCCAGCGCCGGCGCCAGCAAGCTGGCGGCGTGATCTGCCGGCGCGGTGATGCGCAAGGTGCCGGTGGGCACGGCCACATCCCCGTTCAGTCTAGCCACGCTGTCATGCAAAGACTGGATCAGCGGCGCGGTATCACGCAGCAAGGTTTCACCCGCCTCTGTCAGCGTTACCCGGCGGGTGGTCCGCACAAACAGCGCTGTGCCCAGTTGCGCTTCCAGCCGCGCAATCTGCTGGCTCAAGCCGGCTTTGGTCATGCCCAGACGCTCTGCCGCTGCGGTAAAGCCGCCTGCCTCGGCCACGGCGGCAAAGAGTTCAATGCGATTCAGGTTCAGTGGATCAGACATGAATTTGTAAACAAAAAGTGAACAGTCAATTATTAACTGACTGCTTTATCCAATCAATCGAAATCCCGACAATAGCCTTCATTCAAGATTGATCAGGACCACACCGTGCAGCCTGCACTTACGCTTTTGTTCGACCCGCTTTGCGGCTGGTGCTACGCCGCCCACCCCGTGCTGGAAAAACTCGCTGCCGCGCTGGCCGATGAAGTGCAATGGCAACTGCTGCCCACAGGTCTGTTTGCAGGTGACGGTGGTCAGCCCATGACTGCGCAAAAGCGCGATTACTTCTGGCAGAACGACCAACGCATTGCGCAGATGACCGGC
This sequence comes from Silvimonas iriomotensis, assembly GCF_014645535.1. Lineage (NCBI taxonomy): Bacteria > Pseudomonadati > Pseudomonadota > Betaproteobacteria > Neisseriales > Chitinibacteraceae > Silvimonas > Silvimonas iriomotensis. The sequence continues at coordinate 587,781 of NZ_BMLX01000001.1, read as the reverse complement.
CAGCCTTTCAGCCAGGCCTATTACGACCAGGTCTTGAGCGACTTCAACAGCCGCTTTGATTCTGCGCTGGCCACCCAGGCGTGGTTCCTGATTGCCCAGGCGCGCCCCGCGCAAGCGCTGGCTGCGCTGCAGGACATCCAGCGCGTGCGCTATGTCGACGGCCATGGCAGCCAGGACATGGACGCACTGACCCGCGTTGCCACGCAATACGGTCTGGATGGTGAGGCATTTGCCGCCGCCATGCGTGCCGGTAACCCGGCCGGGCTGGATGCCGCGATCGCCGCTGCCCGCCAGATGATGCGCACTTTTGGCGTGTCTGGCGTGCCCTCGCTGATCCTGCATACCGCCGCGGGCAGCGGCGTGGTGCCAGGCGGCGCGCTTTATCAGAACCCCGAACAACTGACAGACATGATCCGCAACACGTTGAGTGCCTGAACCCCGATACCAACAGCAAGACCCACAAGGAGAAACCTCATGAAAATCGCTCTGATTGGCGCCACCGGTTTTATCGGCTCTGCCCTGCTGCAAGAAGCCCTGCAACGCGGCCACAGCGTCACCGCACTGGTCCGTGACGCCAGCAAGTTGCCGGCGCATGCCAACCTGACCGCCGTGTCTGTCGATGTGAACAACGCGGCCGCGCTGGCCAACGCCCTCAAGGGCAACGACGTGGTGATCAGCGCGCTGAGCGGCCACGCCCAGGGCAACGACGCCATGCGCGCCTACTATGTGGCCGGCTATCACAGCATTCTGGCTGCGATCAAAACGGCCGCCATCAAGCGCATCCTGGTGGTGGGCGGCGCGGGCAGCCTGGAAGTGGCGCCTGGTGTGCAACTGGTGGATACCCCGAGCTTCCCGGATGCCTACAAGCAATCGGCGCTGGGTGCGCGTGACGTGCTCAACCTGCTGCGCGAAGAAACCACGCTGGACTGGACGCTGCTGAGCCCCGCCGCCATGATCAAGCCGGGCGAGCGCACCGGTCAGTTCCGTCTGGGTGGTGATCAGTTGCTGACCGACGCCAACGGCAACAGCGAAATCTCCGTGGCCGACTACGCCGTCGCCATGCTGGATGAAGCTGAACAAGGCCAGCATATCCAGCGCCGCTTCACGCTGGCGTACTAAGCGCTGCCCACAAAAAAGGCCCGTGAATACGGGCCTTTTTTGTGCTGGGCCTTCACTTGCTGATCGTCGGGAAATCAGTTGACTCTGAACCTTGCATCCAGCAATCCCACGGTGGCGTTTCGCCCCACTTTTGCTGCAGGTAATCCACCAGCGAACGCACCTTGGCCGACAAATGCCGGCGGCTGGGATAAATGGCCTGTAGCGACATTTCCGGCAGCGTATAACCGGGCAAAATCTGCACCAGCCGCCCTGCACGCAGATCTTCACCCACAAGGAACGTGGGCTGGATGATCACGCCTTCGCCCGCCTTGGCCGCCTCGGTCAGAATGTCGCCATTATTGGCGCGGAACACCGGTTTGATCTGCACCGGCACTTTGCGTTGCTGCGCGTCTTCGAAATTCCAGGTATCGCCCTCGGCAAAATAGGAATAGGACAACGCCCGGTGGTTTCTCAAGTCAGCCGGTACTTTGGGCGTACCGTGACGCACCAGATAGCCCGGTGCGGCGCAAGCAACAATGCGAATGGGGGCGATCCGGCGCGCCACGTAAGAACCCGGCAACTGTGCGGCGATCCGCAAACCCATATCCAGGCCCTCTTCCACCAGATCAACCGCCCGGTCAGAGAGCGAGACATCCAGATGCACCTGCGGAAACTGCGCGCAATAGCCCGGCAAAACGTCGGCCAGATGGCGCGTTCCCAGCGAGAGCGGCGCGGTGAACCGCAACCAGCCAGAAGGTTGCGAGGCTTCGCTGCCCACGTCGGCCTCGGCTTCGGCCACATCAGACAGGATCTGCAAGGTGCGTTCGTAATAAGCGCGCCCTGCATCGGTCAGGCTCAGGCGACGCGTGGTTCTTTGCAACAAGCGCGCATTCAGATGAGATTCCAGATCAGCCACAAGGCGCGATACGGCCGAAGTCGACATATCCAGTTTCTCTGCCGCCCGCACAAAACTGCCGGTTTCCACGACACGGGCAAACGTCTGCATAGCCAGCAAGCGATCCATCAAACCTACCTTTGTTGCGTTATCTGAAACAATCAGCCACCAGCAATCAGATTTATCACAGAAACCCGGCAGTATCCAGGCGGATAACGCAGCGATATGCCGTAACAGGAAAAAACAGGTGATAATGACAACCAATTTTCCGCTGCCACTGCCCGACACAACCGGGCAGGCGTTTTGTCCCGCCCCGGTTTAACCATGCAAAACACCCAGAAAACACCACTTTCGCTCGGCGCCATTGTGCTGCTGGGCACGCTGACGGCCATCGGCCCGATGTCGATCGACATGTATCTGCCCAGTTTTCCGTCCATCCAGCAAAGCTTCAATACCGAGGCCGGCATGGTGCAGTGGACGCTGGCCAGCTTCTTTATCGGTCTGGCGCTGGGCCAGTTGTTTTATGGCCCGATTTCAGACCGCTTTGGCCGCAAGCCGCCGCTGTATTTCGGCATGCTGCTGTATGCCGCGGCCAGCGCAGGCTGCATGCTGGCGCCCAATATCGAAACCCTGATCGCCTGCCGCTTTTTGCAGGCACTGGGCGGCTGCACCGGCATGGTGATCTGCCGCGCCATTGTGCGTGACCGCTGCGAACCCCAGACTGCCGCCAGAATCTTCAGCATGCTGATGCTGGTCATGGGCCTGGCGCCGATTCTGGCCCCGTTGCTGGGGGGCTGGCTGGCCGTCCATAGCAGCTGGCGCGTGCTGTTCGGCATTCTGGTCGCGTTTGGTTTGATCTGCGTGACAGGCATTCACTTTGGCCTGACCGAGACGATCGACCGCCACAAAGCCGCGCCGCTGCATCTGGGCAACGTGGTGCAAGGTTATGGCCAGTTGCTGCGTGACCGCTGGTTTCTGGGCTACACGCTGTGCTCTGGCCTGGCAAGCGCCGGCATGTTTGCCTATATCACCGGCTCGCCCTTTGTACTGATCAACCTGCACGGCATTCCGGCCGAGCATTTTGGCTGGGTGTTTGGCAGCAACGCCTTTGGTCTGATCCTGGCCTCGCAACTCAATACGCGTTTTCTCAAAGCCAACGATATCGACACCCTGCTGCGCCGCGCGCTCTGGTCGCCCTTCCTGGCCGGGCTGCTGTTGCTGGTGACCGCCTGGCTGCATATTGATGCGCTCTATGTGCTGCTGCCTTGCCTGTTTTTCTTTGTCGCTGCCATCGGCTTTATCGGCCCCAATGCCTCGGCCGCTGCACTCAAGCACCACGGCGCGCGCGCCGGTCTGGCCTCGGCCTTGATGGGCAGCTTGCAGTTCACGCTGGCCACCGTGGTCGGCTTTCTGATGGGCGCCTGGCAAGACCCCAGCGCCCGCCCGCTGGCCACCTTGATGTGCCTGTGCGGGGTGGGTGCCTGGCTGGTTCATCGCACGCTGGTGATGCGTCAGTCGCAATAGCTTGCGCGCCGCCTGTTCGCTGGCGGCGCTTTTGTTTACAATCGAACGTTTCCCATTTAGCCCCGAACACGCCCACGACCATGACATCCGCAGAAATCCGGCAGAAGTTTCTCGATTTCTTCGCCTCGAAAGGCCACCAGATTGTGGCTTCTTCGTCGCTGATCCCCGCCAACGATCCGACCCTGCTGTTCACCAATGCGGGCATGAACCAGTTCAAGGACGTGTTCCTGGGCTTTGACAAGCGCCCGTACACCCGTGCGACCACCTCGCAAAAAGTGGTGCGCGCTGGCGGCAAGCACAACGATCTGGAAAACGTCGGTTACACCGCACGTCACCACACCTTCTTTGAAATGCTGGGCAACTTCAGCTTTGGCGATTACTTCAAGGAAGACGCCATCAAGTTTGCGTGGGAGTTCCTGACCAGCAAAGAATGGCTGGCCCTGCCGACTGAAAAGCTGTGGGTCACCGTCTACGCCGAAGATGACGAAGCCTATGACATCTGGCACAAGCAAGTGGGCGTGCCGGCTGAGCGCATGATCCGCATTGGCGACAACAAAGGCGCCAAGTACGCATCCGACAACTTCTGGACCATGGGCGATACCGGCCCGTGTGGCCCGTGTACCGAGATTTTCTTCGACCACGGCGCGGACATCTGGGGTGGTCCTCCGGGATCGCCTGAAGAAGACGGCGACCGTTACATCGAAATCTGGAACAACGTGTTCATGCAGTTCAACCGTGATGAATCCGGTGTCCTGCACAAGCTGCCCAAGCCCTCGGTGGATACCGGCATGGGTCTGGAGCGCATCTCTGCAGTGATGCAGCACGTGCACTCCAACTATGAAATCGACCTGTTCCAGGCCTTGATCGCCGAAGCGCAAAAAGTGACTGGCGCCGAAGACATCAACAGCCCGTCGCTGAAGGTGATTGCGGACCACATCCGCTCGTGTGCGTTCCTCGTGGCTGATGGCGCCCTGCCCGCCAACGATGGCCGCGGCTACGTGCTGCGCCGGATCATCCGCCGCGCCATCCGCCACGGTTACAAGCTGGGCCAGAAGGGTTACTTCTTCCACAAGCTCGTCGCTAAACTGGCCGAACTGATGGGCGATGCCTATCCGGAGCTGCGTCAGCGCCAGTCGCAAATTGAAGACGCGCTCAAGCAAGAAGAAGAAGTGTTCGGCCGCACGCTGGAAAACGGCATGACGCTGCTGGAGTCGGCACTGGCTGGTGGCAAGACCGTGCTGGATGGCGCTACCGCCTTCAAGCTGGCCGATACCTTCGGCTTCCCGATCGACCTGACCGCCGACGTTTGCCGCGAACGCAATCTGACCGTGGACATGGAAGGCTTTGAGAAGGCGCTGGAAGCACAACGCCAGCAATCCAAGGCAGCCGGCCAGTTCAAGATGGCAGCAGGTCTGGCCTACGAAGGCGATGCCAGCGCGTTCCACGGTTATACCGAGAACAGCCGCGATGCCAAGGTGATCGCGCTGTACCGCGGTAACGAACCGGTACAAGCACTGGCTGCCGGCGATGATGGCGTGGTGGTGCTGGATAACACCCCGTTCTACGCCGAGTCTGGCGGCCAGGTGGGCGATACCGGCGAGATTTCCGCTGCTGGCGGCATCAACGCCCTGTTTGACGTCACTGACACCCAGAAAGTGAAGGCCGATGTGTTCGGTCATCAGGGCCGTCTGGTGCGTGGCGCGCTGAAAGTGGGCGATGTGGTCACTGCCACTATCGACCTGCACAAGCGCAGCGCCACCGCGCGCAACCACTCCGCCACCCACTTGCTGCACGCCGCGCTGCGCGAAGTGCTGGGCAAGCACGTGGAACAAAAGGGTTCGCTGGTCAACAGCGACCGCACGCGTTTCGACTTCAGCCACCCCAAGCCGGTGACCGCTGAAGAACTGGCGCGCATTGAATCGCTGGTGAATCACGTGGTCATGCAGAACTACGCGGTTGACGTCGCCAACATGAGCTATGACGACGCCATCAAGGCCGGCGCCATGGCACTGTTTGGCGAAAAGTACGGCGACGAAGTACGCGTGCTGAAGATGGGCGATTTCTCTACCGAACTGTGCGGCGGCACCCACGTGCATCGCACCGGTGATATTGGCTTCTTCAAGATTCTGGCCGAAGGCGGCGTAGCCGCTGGCGTGCGCCGCGTGGAAGCCACTACCGGCGAAGGCGCTGTGGCCGTAGCCCAGGGTCTGGATCGTGAACTCAAGCAAGCTGCAGCGCTGGTGCAAGCCCAGCCCGGCGAGCTGATCGCCAAGCTGGAAAAGCTGCAAGACAACGCCAAGGCGCTGGAAAAGGAACTCGCCAAACTCAAAGGCCAGCTGGCCGCGAGCAAGGGCGACGAACTGGCCGGTGAAGCCATCGCCATCGGCAACGCCAAAGTGCTGGCCGTAGAACTGCCGGGCGCGGACAACACCGCGCTGCGTGAAACGCTGGACAAGCTCAAAGACAAACTCGGCTCTGCCGCGATCGTGCTGGGCTCTGCCGCAGACGGCAAGGTGACGCTGGTGGCCGGCGTAACGGCCGATCTGACTGGCAAGGTCAAGGCTGGCGAACTCGTCAACTTTGTCGCCCAGCAAGTCGGCGGCAAGGGCGGCGGTCGTCCGGATATGGCCCAGGCGGGTGGTACGCAGCCAGAAAACCTGGCCGGCGCACTGGCTGGCGTGAAGGACTGGGTTGCCGGCAAGCTGTAATACAGTTTGATCTGGCCAGTTAAAACGGGCGCCTCTCCAGGTGCCCGTTTTTTATTTGCTGGCGAATCAGTCGCGGGCTTTGATGTGTGTGGAATACGCGCATCGCCGTATCGCCAAGGAGGAATGTCGCGAGTGCTTCGAATCCGCCCTGCGACACCCGCCGTCGCCACCTCCCGCGTCAAAATGCCTTTCAGCCGCACTCCTCCAGGCGCTAACATCAACGCTTCAACCAAACCCTCAGCAGGAGCCACTCCCGTGCCATTTAACTGGCTCGCCGCCGTCCAGGCCATTCCCTGGGGTCAGGTGATCGACAACACGCCCAAACTGATCGAAGCCACCCGCAAGCTGTTCACCCGCTCCAGCCAGCCGCTGCCGCCAGAGCCGGTACCGCCGCCCAATCTGGATAGCAATGACAAAGAAGCGTGGCTGGAACAGCAACTGGCGCAAACCCGCGCCGATCTGGCTGACCTGCAGCACGATCTGCAAGAGTCGGTACGCCTGATCAACGGGCTGGCCGAACAGAACGCGCAGATGGTGCTCGCCATCGAGCGTCTGCGCATCCGCACGCGCTGGTTCGGGTTTGTGGCCGCGCTGGCCCTGGCCGGGGTGCTGGGTCTGGCATTGTCCGGGCGCTTGCACTGATCCGGCGCAAGGCGCACCGGTTTGATGATCTGTTACAGCGCGCCCGGTGTAAAAGTACGCCGGCCATGTAGAATAAGGGTTTTCCAGCACACAAAAACAACGGACACCGGAATTCCATGAAGCCAGCCAACGGCCCCCTGCTTGCCCGTATCGCCGAACAGTTCGGTACGCCCTGCTATGTTTATGACGCCGCAATCATCCGCGAGCGCATTGAACAGCTGCGTTATTTCGATGTCGTGCGTTTCGCGCAGAAAGCCAACTCCAACGTGCATCTGCTCAAACTGATGCGCGAGCAAGGTGTGCTGGTCGATTCGGTGTCTTTGGGTGAACTGGAACGTGCGCTGGCCGCAGGTTACCAGGTGGCCGACGAGCCCTGCCCCATGGTGCTGACCGCCGATATTCTGGATCGCGCCACGCTGGACCGCGTTGTGGAACTGAAAGTGCCGGTCAATGCCGGTTCGCCGCAAATGCTGGAACAACTGGGCGAGAAAAGCCCGGGTCACCGCGTGTGGTTGCGCATCAACCCCGGTTTTGGTCACGGCCACAGCCGCAAGACCAACACGGGCGGCGAGTCGTCCAAGCATGGCATCTGGTACGAACACCTGGGCGAGGCCATTGAACTGATCAAGCGCTACAAGCTCGATCTGGTCGGTCTGCATATGCACATTGGTTCGGGCGTGGATTACACCCACCTGCAACGCGTGTGTGATGCCATGGTGGAACAGGTCAAGACCTCCGGCCACGATATCCGCGCCATTTCTGCTGGCGGTGGCCTGTCTGTGCCGTACCACGCCGATCAAACCGCCACCCGCGTGGATACCGAACACTACTTTAGCATCTGGGACAAGGCGCGCAAGCAGATTGAAGCGCATCTGGGCCACCCGGTGCATCTGGAAATCGAACCCGGCCGCTTCATTGTGGCTGAAGCCGGCAAACTGCTTGCCGAAGTGCGCGCCAAAAAAGATGTCGGCAGCAACCACTTCGTGCTGGTCGATGCCGGTTTCAACGACCTTACCCGCCCGGCCATGTACGGCTCTTACCACGAGATCAGCGTGGTCAGCAGCGATGGCGTGGAAAAGCGCAACCCGACGCGCCCGACCGTGGTTGCCGGCCCGCTGTGTGAATCCGGCGACGTGTTCACGGTGGAAGACGGCGGCATTGTCGCGCCACGCGCCTTGCCAGATGCCGAGATCGGCGATTTGCTGGTGTTCCACGATGCCGGTGCCTATGGCGCCAGCATGTCGTCCAACTACAACTCGCGCCCGCTGGTGCCGGAAGTGCTGGTCGATGGCGACAAGATCACCCTGATCCGCCGCCGCCAGACCATTGCCGAGCTACTGGCGCTGGAAAACGTCTGAGCCACTGCCGGCACGTTGTTGAGTTGATCCATGAAAAGCCCCGGCAACGGGGCTTTTTTGTTGCGTCTCTTGCCGCACACGCTTCTGCCACAGACAGAGCCTTTGCCATGACCAGCCACATTCGCCCAGCCGTACTTGCCGATGCGCCCGCCATCGCCGTCATTCATATTGCCGCGTGGCAAGCGGCCTACAAACAGATCGTAGCGCCGGGTTTTCTGGCCACCATGAACCTGCAAGCACGCACGCAACGGTGGCAACGTAATCTGTCCCGGCCCTGGCCGGGGTTTCTGGTGGCACTGGATTCAGATGAGGCCGTCGTGGGCTGGATCGGGTACGGTGCCGATAACGAAGTACCGCCCGATTGCGGTGCCATCAAGGGTTTGTACATTGCGCCGGCGCATTGGGGCGCCGGTCACGGCGCGGCACTGCTGCACGCCGCCCTTTACGCGCTGCGCCGTCAGGGCTGGCGCCATGCCGGGCTGGTGGTGCTGGAGGCCAACCGCATGGCCCGTGCGTTTTATGAGAAACACGGCTTTCATACCGATGGCGTCGCCCAGCCCCATCACGTCGGTGAACAATCCCTGCCCGTCTTGCTGTATCGCCGCGCGCTGGACTAATCGCCCACGCCTGACCTGCGCCGGTTCTACCCGGCAGGCACGGCTGACTCACCGCACAGTTTTTGCCACTGTGCCATCAGGCCAAGGCTGATCAGTATGTCATTGGTCTGGGTTTAATCACGCCCGCACAAGTGCCATGCTCACCTAAAATCAACCGTTGCCCTTAACGGACGTGATTTTCATGCAACTTGATGTCTACGGCACGCTGGTTGCCGCTTCTCTGGTGCTACTGGTGGGACGTTTATTGATTAGCCGCCTCGCCTTTTTGCGCAACTACAGCATTCCCGAACCCGTGGCCGGCGGGCTGATTGTGGCGCTGGTACTGGCGCTTGCCCACTCGGCGCTGCAGGTGGACGTGAATTTCGATAAATCCCTGCAGACCCCACTCATGCTGGCGTTTTTTGCCTCGATTGGTCTGAATGCAGACCTGGCCAGCCTGCGCCGTGGCAAGGTGCTGACCGTGTTCCTGCTGGTAGTCACCGGTTTGTTGATCACGCAAAACCTGGTCGGCGCGGGGTTGTCGCTGGCCTTGGGGATCAATCCGCAATTTGGCTTGCTGGCGGGCTCGATCACGCTCTCGGGCGGGCATGGCACCGGCGCGGCCTGGGCCAAGGTGTTTACCGAGAAATACGGGCTGGCCAGCGCGACTGAAATCGCCATTGCCTGCGCCACGTTCGGGCTTGTTTGCGGCGGCTTGCTGGGCGGCCCGGTCGCGCGTTTTCTGGTCCGGCGCGTCAAATTGCCTGATGAAAAACACAGCAGTACCGCGGGCGCACACACCTTTGAACAGCCGCATGCCATGCGCCTGATCACGGTGCAATCGTTCATTGAAACTCTGGCGCTGATCGCGGTCAGCCTGCTGGGCGGCCAGTATATTGCCGGCTTGCTGGGTGGCACCGCGGCCGAACTGCCGGTGTTCGTCTGCGTGCTGTTTGTCGGCGTGGTGCTGCGCAACGTGCTGGGGCTGACTGGCTGGTATCGCGTATTTGACCGGGCGGTTTCCGTGCTGGGCAACGTCAGCTTGTCATTATTCCTGGCCATGGCGCTGATGAGCCTGCGCCTGTGGGAGCTGGGCGGCCTCGCCCTGCCTGTATTTATCATTCTGGCGGTGCAGACGCTGGTCATGGCGGCCTATGCCATCTTCGTCACCTTCCGCGTCATGGGCGCCAATTACGATGCAGCGGTGCTGGCCGCCGGCCATTGCGGCTTTGGTCTGGGCGCCACGCCCACTGCCATCGCCAACATGCAGGCAGTGACGGACCGCTTTGGCCCGTCACACATTTCTTTCCTGGTGGTGCCGATGGTGGGCGCGTTCTTTATCGACATCATCAACGCCATTGCCATCAAGCTCTTTCTGGCGTTGCCGTTTTACGGCTAGACCAGCACATTGCGCGGTTCACCGCGCAAAAATGCCTCGATGTTGTCGATCAACTGGCCGGCCAGCACGGACATGGTTTCCACGCTGGCCCATGCCACGTGCGGGGTAATGATCAGATTGGGCAGATTCACGTCCAGCAGCGGGTTGCCGTTGCGCGGCGGCTCTTCAATCAGTACGTCCAGCCCGGCCCCACCCAACTGGCCGCTTTGCAGGGCCGCCAGCAGCGCGGCTTCATCCACCAACCCGCCCCGCGCGGTGTTGATCAGCACACAACCGGGTTTAAGCAAAGCCAGTTCACGCGCACTGATCACGTTGCGGGTTTGCTCATTCAGCGGACAATGCAGGCTGAGCACATCCGCCTGCGCCAGCGCCTCTTCAAACGCCCTATAACCGGTGCGGATCTGCGTTGCGCCTTTGCGCTCGGCGTAGACAATCCGCATGCCGAATGCTTGCGCCAGATTCGCCGTCGCCTGCGCCAGCGTGCCTGACCCCAGCAGCACCAGCGTGCCGCCGGCCAGGTCATGCATGGGCGCGCCAAACAGACAGAAACCCGGAGCACGTTGCCAGTCGCCGGCGGCCACTGCATGGCGGTAAGCCGGCAATTGTCGTTTGAGCGCAAGCATCAGCATCAAGGCGTGCTCAGCTACACCGGCAATGGCGTAGTCGCGGATATTGCACACCGTGACGCCATGCTGGCGGGCAGCCACAAGATCGACCTGGTTATAACCCGTTGCGGCGACTGCAATCAGTTTGAGCGCCGGCAGCGCGGCGATGGTGGCAGCATCCAGCGGCACCTTGTTGGTAATGGCCACCTGAGCACCTTCAAGGCGCGAGACCACCTCGGCCGGCGTGGTGAGCGGATACTGCGCCCACTCATGCGGCACATTCACAGCCCGCACGGGCACCGGCAGGGTTTCACGATCCAGGAAAACAATACGGGGCGGCACGGGTTTGTCCTTGCTGATAGAGAGATCACAAAGGGCAGAGATTAATCCATCTGCTGTCTAGAATCAGTAGCAACCCTCAAACCCCTCAAAACAAGAAACCGCCATGCCGCCAGTTCTGGACCCGCGCACCGCCAAACTTCTCCCCTGGATTGTGGCCATCGCCTTTTTTATGCAGATGCTGGACGGCACCATTCTCAACACAGCGCTGCCCTCCATGGCAGCCAGCCTGAATGAGAGCCCCTTGCGCATGCAGTCGGTGGTGATTGCGTATCTGCTCACCGTGGCTTTGCTGATCCCGGCCTCGGGCTGGATTGCAGACCGGTTCGGCACCCGGCGCGTGTTCTTTAGTGCCATTTTGCTGTTCAGCATTGGCTCGCTGCTGTGCGCCGAATCACCCACGCTGGGGTTTCTGGTGGCCGCACGGGTGATCCAGGGGATTGGCGGCGCGCTGATGGTGCCGGTCGGGCGGCTGGTGGTGCTGCGGGCGTATCCACGCTCAGAACTGGTAGATGTGCTCAGCTTTGTGACCTTGCCTGGCATGGTCGGCCCGCTGATTGGCCCGACGCTGGGTGGCTGGCTGGTGGAGTACGCCTCCTGGCACTGGATTTTCCTGATCAACATTCCGGTCGGCATCCTGGGCTGTATTGCCACGCTTAAATACCTGCCGGATCTGCGCGGGCCGGAACGGGTGCGGTTTGATTTCACCGGTTTTTTGCTGTTTGGCGCAGCCATGGTGCTGGTATCGGTGGCGCTGGAGGGCCTGGGCGAGCTGCATCTGGCGCATGCGCGGGTCATGCTGCTGTTGCTGGCCGGTCTGGCCTCGCTGGCGGCGTACTGGCTGCATGCTGCCAATCACGCCAAACCCATTTTCAGCCTGATGCTGTTCCGCACGCATACTTATGCAGTCGGGATTCTGGGCAATGTGTTTGCCCGCCTGGGTAGCGGTGCCATGCCTTTTTTGATGCCCTTGCTATTGCAGGTGGGCTTGGGGTTCTCGCCCTCTCAGGCCGGTATGACCATGATCCCGACCGCGGTGTTTGCCATGTTTGCCAAAGCCATCGCCCGGCGCTTGATCGAACGCCTGGGATATCGCCGCTTGCTGACCATCAACACACTCTTGCTGGGGGCGTTGATCGCCAGCTTTGCCACGGTCGGTGCCCATACGCCCTACCCTTTGTTGCTGGTGCAGCTGGCCATCTTTGGCGCGGTCAATTCGCTACAGTTCACCGCCATGAATACGGTCACGCTCATTGATCTGTCCGAAGCCGACACCAGCAGCGGCAACAGCCTGCTTTCGGTGGTCATGCAATTGTCGGTCAGCCTTGGCGTGGCGGCGGCGGCGGCGTTGCTGCAAGGCTTCGTGGCGCAGTACGTGCATCCGTCCGAGGGACAGGTACTCGAATCGTTCCACTATACTTTTCTGTGTGTGGGCGGGATGTCGGTGCTGGCTGCGGCCATCTTCCTGCAACTGTCACCGGATGCCGGCCGCGCAGCCACGGTTGTGGAACACCACGCCGCCGGTGAAATGTAAACACCGCGACGACCCGGTTCTGGAGGAAACATCATGACGACCGCGCATGTGTATGTCGCCCCGGGGTTCGAAGAAGTCGAAATGATCACCATTGTCGACGTGCTGCGCCGTGCGGGCGTCGAAACCACCATGGTGGCATTGACCAGCAGCCGCGCTGTTACCGGTGCGCATGACATCACCATTCAGGCCGATATCGCGTTTGATGCCGCCGATGGCGTGATCGCAGACGCCATCATCCTGCCCGGTGGCGGCCCAGGCACGGCGGCGTTGCAGCAAAAAGCCGAACTGACGCCACGCCTACTGGCGCATCTGAACGCGGGCAAACTGGTGGCGGCCTTGTGTGCGGCGCCCACCGTGCTGGCGCGGGCCGGCATCCTCTCCGGGCGCAACGCCACTTGTTTTCCGGGATGTGAAGAAGTGCTGCGTGAAGGTGGCGCCCATGTGACGGCGGCCAACGTCGTGAACGATGGTCAGGTCACGACATCACGCGGGGCGGGTACGGCCGGGTTGTTTGCGCTGGATCTGGCGCGCCAGCTGGTGGGCGAAGACGCCGCCCGCGCCGTCGGCCGCGCCATGTTGTATGTCTGAGACCCGATCCCGGGCTTAACGCAGCCCGCTACGCAAGGGGCTGGTAGACGTGGCCGCCGCGCCGCCCTGCACCCGCTCATACACGGTCTTGCTGCGCAGCTTGAAGATGTCTGCGGCGTGATACAGATTTTCTGAATGCCCGACAAACAACAGACCATCGGGCTTGAGCAGCGGCGCAAAGCGCTGCAACACCTTCAGCTGGGTCGGTTTATCAAAATAAATCATGACGTTGCGGCAGAAAATGGCATCCAGCGGGCCGCGAATCGGCCAGTTGGGCTCCATCAGGTTCACGCGCCGGTACACGATCAGATCGCGCAGCTCCTGCTTTGCACGGTAACGGCCATCGGGCTGGCGATCAAAAAAGCGCCGGGCCCGGTTGTTTTCCAGTTTTTCCACTTCATCGGCGCTGTACACGCCCTGGCGCGCGGTCTCCAGCACGCCGGTGTCCAGATCAGTCGCAATGATGTGTACCGGCGGGCGCAGCGTATCAAACGCTTCGCAGGCGGTAATGGCCATCGAATACGGCTCTTCACCCGTGCTGGAGGCAGAACACCACAGGTTCAGCACGCCACTGCCGCGCGCTGCCTTCAGGTGGTCGGCCAGCATCGGAAAATGATGCGACTCGCGGAAAAACGAGGTCAGGTTGGTGGTCAGCGAGTTGGTAAAAAGCTCGAACTCTTTACTGTCGCCGCGTTCCAGCACCTGCAGATATTCATTGAAAGTGCGCAAACCCAGCGCGCGCAGCCGTCGCGCCAGGCGCCCGTACACCATGTCGTGCTTGGCCGGTGTCAGCGCAATGCCAGCGTAGTTGTAAATCATCACCCGGACTTTTTCGAAATCCTGTTCGGTGAAGGCAAATTCGCGAGGGGTATTGGTGAGCATGGGCGTTGCTTTCAAAAGTTATGGTTTGCGGGTCATTCGCGGCGGGAAAGCCTGGCTTCAATCAAGGCCAGGTACCCTGCCGGCACCTTGAGCGATGGATGCCCGGCATGCGTCAGCCACTGATTCAGTTGTTCCAGCCGCGCCAGTTGTTCTGCCGTTATTTCTGTATCGCTGGTGGCCAGCCGCATTGCAAGTTCTACCGCCTCTTTGTGCATTTCAAGTTCAGGCGGCAAAAAGCCACTGTTCTTGAGCACCCGGAACGCAAGGCGCTGATGCTCGGGCACAAGCGGGTCTATCTCGTCATCAGGCAGCGGTTTGCCTGCGCCGGGCAGGTTATCAAGCTCACCCTGATCCCGTGCTTCGGCAATCCGCCGCTCTGCCAGCTCTGTCAGAAACCACATGCACCCTCCTTGCCGCCGGGCCGGTCGCGATGGCGGCTTACAGGCCCAGCTCCGACCACATGGCATCGACACGCGCCACAACGGCCGGGTCTTTCTCGATCGGGCGGCCCCACTCGCGGCTGGTTTCACCCGGCCATTTGTTGGTGGCATCCAGCCCCATCTTGCCACCCAGCCCGCTGACGGGCGAGGCGAAATCCAGATAATCAATCGGCGTGTGTTCCACCAGCGTGGTGTCGCGCACCGGGTCCATCCGCGTGGTGATCGCCCAGATCACTTCTTTCCAGTCACGCGTGTTCACGTCTTCATCCACCACCACGATGAACTTGGTGTACATGAACTGCCGCAGGAATGACCATACCCCAAACAGGATGCGTTTGGCATGCCCCGGATACTGCTTGCGGATCGAGACAATCGCCATGCGGTAGCTGCAACCCTCGGGCGGCAGGTAAAAATCGACGATTTCCGGAAACTGCTTTTGCAGGATCGGCACGAATACTTCATTGAGCGCCACACCCAGCACGGCCGGCTCATCGGGCGGCTTGCCGGTATAGGTACTGTGGTAAATCGGGTTCTGCCGCTGGGTAATGCGGTCAACGGTGAAGACCGGGAACCAGTCTTGCTCGTTGTAATAGCCGGTATGGTCGCCGTACGGCCCTTCCAGCGCGTGCTCGTAGCCCGATGCGTGGCCGGCATCCGGATAAATATGCCCTTCCAGGATGATCTCGGCGGTGGCCGGCACTTGCAGGTCACTACCCAGGCACTGCACCACTTCGGTTTTGGAGCCGCGCAGCAAGCCGGCAAACTGGTATTCGCTCAGCGTATCGGGCACCGGCGTCACCGCACCCAGAATGGTGGCCGGATCACACCCCAGCACCGCGGCCACCGGGAACGGCTTGCCCGGATTGGCCTTGGCGAATTCGCGAAAATCCAGCGCGCCGCCACGGTGCGCCAGCCAGCGCATGATGACCTTGTTGCGGCCAATGACCTGCTGCCGGTAAATACCCAGGTTCTGCCGCTTCTTGTGCGGCCCGCGGGTCACCACGAGGCCCCAGGTAATCAGCGGCGCCACGTCCCCCGGCCAGCAATGTTGCACCGGGATACGCGCCAGATCGACATCTGGCCCTTCAATGACGGTTTCCTGGCACAGGCCGCGGCGCACTTCTTTGGGCGCCATGTTGAGCACCTGCTTGAGCAAGGGCAGCTTGTCCCATGCATCACGCAGGCCGCGCGGCGGCTCGGGCTCCTTGAGGTAGGCCAGGGTCTTGCCGATCTCCCGCAAGGCGCCCACGTCATCGGCGCCCATGCCCAGCGCGACACGCCGGGGCGTACCAAAAAGATTGCCCAGCACCGGCATGTCGCTGCCTGGCACGTTCTCGAACAAAATGGCCGGGCCGGCCGCACGCAAGGTGCGATCACAGATTTCGGTCATTTCCAGCACGGGCGAGACTGGCGCGGTGACGCGCTTGAGTTCACCCTGCTTTTCCAGTTGCGCCATAAAGTCGCGCAAGTCGCTGTATTTCATGGGACTCCACTGCAAAGCAGACGGGCCGCACTGCGGCGGCCCGACGGATTAATCGCAAGTTGCGACTATTTTACAGATTTACAGATTACTCGACAGACAGCGTCATCGTGGCGTGGTGAACCTGGCCCGGCTGCAGGGTCGGAGAGAACTCCCACGCATCGCCGCGCTCCACGCACAGATAACCGACATAGTTACCCGGGCCAATGTCCGCGATCTTGTCCGCGTTGGTCCAGGCGTTCCAGACAATGGCGCAATGTGTATCGGCGCTATCGATCTTGATGCTGCGTGCCGGCGTCTTGATATGCTGGGTGCGCGGCACGTCCACATACACGCGGTCAGTCGGGCCGACCAGTTGCACATCGCCTTCTTGCTTATGGCGCGGCTTGTCTTTGGGAATGGTATCGATGAAGGTCGTGCCCGCCAGGCCGGTAATGACGGCGTCGGTAACCTTGCCCACATTGAAATAGGTATGCAGGGCCAGCGAGTGCAGTTGCGGCGCATTGCCCTTGTGCTCAATGGCCAGATCCAGATGCAAGGCCTTGCCCACGCTGATTGCCAGACGATAGACAAAGGCATGCGGCCACAGCGCGCGGGTGGCGTCGTTGTCGCGCAGTTCCAGTGTCACGCGGGTGACATCGGCGGCGGGCTGGCTGGCTTCAACCAGTGTCCAGATTTCATTGCGCGCAAAGCCGTGCTTGGGCTTGTCTTCATCTTGCGGGTGCGGGCCGAACCACGGCAGGCACAGCGGAATACCGCCACGAATGGCTTCACCTGCGGCAAATTGCGCATTGGGCGAAATCCACATGACATCTTCGCCACCCCGCGGGGTAAACGACACCACGTGCGCGCCTTGCAAGGCGATGGTGGCCTGGCCGCCGGCGTTCTCGACCGTCAGCAGGTCCAGCCCCGCGCCGGCATAGGTGCCGGTAGAGGAGACAATGGCAAGACCGGGGACACTGGCCAGGATTTGTTGTTCTGTTTGGCTAAGGCTCATTTCGCTGACTCCTGCATGGCGCACACGCAGCGGCCCTGGCACGGGCCGCACTGACAATGGCGCAAGATAAAAGCTGAAACGGCGGCGCTTGCTGTGCGCCACCCCGGGACGAGATCATCACCCACACTTTGCCCGCCTGGCAATGCACCAACCTTGATTAAAGCAAGGCCGGCAATATCAAATCATTGCTTTTTGACGGGTGTTGGCGTCGGCGCACGCGAAGTGCGCTGCTCGTACGGATAAGTATGGAATGGATCCAGCCAGCGCGAGCACCATTTGAAGACGCGGCGGTAGGCATCATCGGTGGCAGCCTGATTGTAGCCCACCGTGACGCCCTGCCCCGGATGCTGCTCGTTGGGAATATCCTTGCGCACATGCACTTCCACACCCGGATCATCAAAGTCGTGGAAGACTTCCGGATAGCTCACAAGGCGAAAGGTATCCATACCCGAGTGCGACACCAGATCGCGGCACGGCTCAACCGGCGTCCAGTCGTCTGCTTCACCGGCCAGCACCAGGGTTGGCGCGGCTGGCTGGTAGCGTTGCGATAATTTCAGGAACGGTGCGCAAGAAGGATAAAACGCCACAGCAGCGCGCACGCCCGGGTTGTCCGAGTTCATCAGCGACAACACGGTGGTCGCACCCTGCGACCAGCCCAGCACTGCAATGCGGCTGCTGTCGATTTCCTTGCGGGCCTTGAGCCAGTTGATTGCGCGTTGCGCGTCTTCAGCGCGGCGCTGCACATTCACCGGGCGATCATGGCTGGGTGTCGTGCACACTTCATGCACGCCGCGCGGGCCAAAGCTGTCGACCATCAAGACGCCGTAGCCCAGTTCCTGCAGCAAACCGGCCATGCGTGCCGGCCGTGCCGCCATGACGCCAGGTTTGACCCACAAGCCGCTGCAGTCATGCAACAGCAGCATGCCAGGCGCGTTGACATTGCCGGATGGCGGCGGCGTGTATTCTGCGGTGAGCGTCACCCCGCCTACACCCGGGATTTCGACACGGTTTGCCCTTGCAGGTTGTGCCAGCAGTACAAGGCCGGACACCAACACCAGCAACACGGGGGAAAACCACAACCTCATTCGATCAGTCACAAAGCGGATACGCAAAATGTTTGTTGTCGCAACGGCCATTGCATCGTGCCCCATGCGATGCGCCTGGCGCAATCACACATGCACCGCAATCGGGCAAGCCGGTATTTAGCGGCGAACTTTATCACAATGGCTCATGTAACTGAATGTGTGTTTATGCCATCAGATTGTCCAGAGTGGCCCGGCGAACTGGAAATCCCGTCTTTTATACGCTAAATCAATGAGGTAAGCCCCATCGGGCTGTGGCATTCAGCAAGGATAACGGCATGAGCGATACTCTCCGTCTTGAAATGAATCCTGCCGGGGTAGCCACCATCACCTTCAGTCGGCCAGAAACCAGCAACTCGGTGGATGACATTCTGGTGGCAGAACTGACTGCCTCGCTGGCTGCACTGGCCCACAACCCGCATCTGCGCGCCCTGATCTTGCGCTCGGACGGCGATACCTTTTGCTCTGGCAACGATGTGCGCTGGCTGGCCCACATGAGCAACGAAGAACAACACGACAATTTTGAACAGGCCTTGCGGCTGGCGCGCATGATGCAGGCACTGGATCGATTGCCCGCGCCGGTACTGGCACTGGTCAATGGCCCGGCCATGGGCGTTGGCGTGGGTATCATTGCCTGTTGCGACATGGTTGTAGCCACCAGCCAGGCCTGGTTTTGCCTGCCGGAAACCCGCATTGGGCTTGTCCCGGCCATCATCGCGCCGTATATCGTCGGCAAGATCGGCACCAGTGCGGCACGGCGCTATTTTTTGACGGCAGAACGATTTGGCCCGGCGGCCGCGGCGCATTGCGGCTTGATACACGAAGTCATGGAAGATGAAACCGACGCGGCGCGCCAGATCAAGGACTGGCTGGATCACCTGCTACTGAACGGGCCGCACGCCGTGGGCGCGGCCAAGCGCCTGATTGCCACGGTGGCGTGGCGCGCCATTGATGACTCTTTGCTCTCGGACACCGCACACCGCATTGCCCATATGCGGACCAGAGAAGAAGCCAGGGAAGGAATTGCTGCGCTGAGTGAAAACAGGGCACCCTGGTGGGTGCCCCATATAGACTGACCGGCCGCAACCGGCACCATGCAAGATCAAAGGTATGGGCGGTATTGCGGCGACGCAGGGCGCGCCGATTCAGTCGCTTTTGCTTCTTCTACGGTCATCAAACGCAAAGCCGCTTGCGGCTGGCGATTGAGCTGGAGGTCTGTCACAGACTGCGAAAAATCGGCCTCAAACTGCGCCGGCTCGATCATGCTCGCACCCGATTCCATGTCAAAGATTGCCATCATGGTTATTAACCTCCGTCAGCGGGTATAAGAAATCAATTGATCTCTCACCTCGATATATCCGCCCCTTTAACAAAAAATTCAATGGTCTTTTGACCCAAATCACACTTTGTTGCACATTTGCTGCCAGAAATCCGACCAGTAGCAGTCTGGCGGCCGAAAATTTTCACAGACCTTATCAAGGTCAACATCAAAACTGACAAAACAGCAAAAACAAACAAAAAAAGCGGGCCGAAGCCCGCTTTCCCTACTTTCTGAAATACTGTCAGACAACTTTGCTTACTGCGGGTCCTTGGCCTTGACCGCGCGCATTTCAATTTTTGCGCCGTCCTGCAGGCTCTTCAGATAGTTGCCCAGCGCTTCTTCGCCATAAGCACCTTCAATCTGGCGGGTCAGCTGTGCGCGCATGGCCGGGGAAATCTCCTGCTGCGGCAGCACCTTGTTGACCTTGTACAGAATATAACCACCCGTAGCGACATCATCACCGCCGACATAAGACGGCAACTTGTTGGCCGGTGCGGCAAACAGCGCAGACATACGATCAGCCGAAATCGACGGATCACCACTCATGCGCGCCACTTCCTTGGTCTGGGCATCCCACGCCACATTGACGTTTTCACCCTTCTGCAGTGCAGCCAGCTTTTTGGCGCCATCGGCAGCCACCAGTTTGGCGGCCTTTTCATTCTTCAGACGGCTTTGGATATCCGGCGCAACGGTAGCCAGCGGCGGCACCTGAGCGTCTTTATGCTCAACCACGCGTGCAGAAACCAGCGTACCCGGCGAGACTTCAACGGCCTCGGTGTTGTGCTTTTTGTTCAGCACGTCGTCGCTGAAAATCGCGTCGGACAGCTTGGCGTTGTTCAGCGCGGGGTCTTGGGCGCCCTTGCGGGTGATCCAGCCGCTTTGTTGCACGGTCAGCTTGAACTGGTCAGCTGCCGGCTTGAGGCTGTCGGCTTGCTGGTACACCACTTCATTGAACTTGTCGGCCTGGGCCTGGTACAAGCTCTGCGCCTTGTCGTTCTTCAGTTTCTCGACAATCTGCGGCTTCAGATCAGCCAGCGAGGTACCGCGAATGCCATCAAGCTTGATGATGTGATAACCGAACTCGGTTTCCACCACATTGCTGATTTCGCCCTGCTTGAGCGAGAACACGGCGTCATCAAACGCCTTGACCATGCGGCCACGGCTGTTCCAGCCCAGATCACCGCCCTTGTCCTTGGAACCCGGATCATCCGAGTTCGCCTTGGCCAGTTCGGCAAAGCGTGCCGGATTGGCCTTCACTTCCTTGAGGATATTCTCGGCCTTGGCCTTGGCGGCGGCGCGGTCTGCAGCGGAAGCCGTCTTGGGCGACTGGATCAGGATGTGCGAGGCTTCGCGCTCTTCGCCCTGGGCCAGTTCACTCTTGTGCGCATCGAAGTACTTCTGCACTTCGTCGTCAGATACGGTTTGCTGGGCAGCCAGTTGTGCCTTGGACAGCACAAGGTATTCCACCCGCACCATTTCCGGCGCTTTCAGATCGGCCTGATGCTGGTCATAGAACTGTTTGACCTCAGCATCACTCACCGTCACCTGGCTCATATAGTCTTGCGGCTTGAGCACAGCCACGGCGATCTCGCGCTTCTCGGTCAGCAGCGCAATCAGATGGTCGACGGTGGTTTTAGAGGTGATCGAAGCCTGCGCGAACGGCAGCACCAGTTGCTGCGATGCCAGATCATTGGCCACTTCCTGCTGGAAGCTTTCCGGCGTTCTCTGGGTAGACGCCAGCATTTCCTGGTAGCGTGTCGCGCTGAACTGGCCGTTTTCCTGGAAAGCCGGGATAGCGGCGATGGCGTCACGCAGTTGCGCTGCGGACGGGGTCAGACGCAGCGATTGCGCCTGATTCAGAATCAATTGACGGCGAATCAGGTTTTGCACCACTTCGGGCTTCTGGTCATCCGAAATGTACTGGCCGCGCGTCGCATTGGCGACGTCTGCTTCAGTGATGGTCTTGCCACCTACTTTGGCCAGCCAGTTGGGACCCCCTTCCATGGCGGTATAGCTGGACAAACCAAAACCGACGATCAGGCCCAACGAAACAACACCCAGAATGAGCTGTGCAGCCGTTTTATTTTTTTGCACCAGATCAAACATGAACACAACGCTCCAAAAGAGATTCGCGCCGTATGATGCCAGAACGCGGGCGATGCGTCTCGGTTCGTTGTGACAAAAGGGTGACTTGTGCGGCAGATGTACAGCAGAAAACAAAAAAGCCAAGCTTTCGCTTGGCTTTTTTGATTCATCTGGCGGAGCGGACGGGACTCGAACCCGCGACCCCCGGCGTGACAGGCCGGTATTCTAACCAACTGAACTACCGCTCCAGAAGAGACAGCGATTATAGCATGCTTTTTGTATTTTGCAACAACTTTCATGCATCGCTTTTTTTGGTGGGTAGTAGTGGATTCGAACCACCGACCCCCTGCGTGTGAAGCAGGTGCTCTAACCAACTGAGCTAACCACCCCCGGTCTTATGCTGCTTCGTTATTTACCTGAAGCAGCAAAGACAATCATTGTACTGCATCTTTCAGAGATTTACCAGCCCTAAATTTCGGTTGCTTTGCAGCAGCGATTTCGATGGTCTGGCCGGTGCGCGGATTGCGACCGTTACGTGCCTCACGTTCGGCAACGTAGAAAGTGCCAAAGCCAACCAGCGTTACTTCGTCGCCGCCTTGCAGGGCTTTGGAAACAGCTTCGATGGTGGCATCAAGCGCCTTGCCAGCAGCAGCCTTGGACAGGCCTGCGGATTCGGCGATAGCGTCGATCAGTTCGGATTTATTCACTTATGTGTCCCCTTTCGTTCTGGTTGGATAGGTCCGGTCAGCCGATTGCTTGAGCTTTATAGCAAGCGGCAAAAACACGTGTCAACTAGTGTTTGGTGGGCTGTGTGCCCGTTTCCACGCCTGGACGATCGCTGGCTTGCGCCACGATCCCTTCTGCGTTATCTGCTTTGCCAGTGGCCGATTCGGGCTGGCTTTCAAGTGCATGCCCCAACACCTGGTCAAACCATTTGACCGGATGGATAGTGAGGCCACGCTTGACGTTGTCAGGAATCTCTATCAAATCCTTGACGTTACCTTCCGGGATCAACACATGCTTGATCCCGCCGCGATGTGCCGCCAGCAGTTTTTCCTTCAGGCCGCCAATGGGCAGAACTTCACCACGCAGCGTGATTTCACCCGTCATGGCGACATCGCAACGCACTGGCACATTCGTCATGATCGACGTCATGGCTGTTGCAATGGCGATACCCGCAGACGGGCCATCTTTCGGCGTGGCGCCTTCCGGCAAGTGAATGTGAATGTCGTTCTTCTGATAGAACTCAGGATCTATGCCCAATTGCGCCGCGCGGCTGCGTACTACCGACAGCGCGGCCTGGATCGATTCCTGCATCACTTCACCCAGCTTGCCGGTCTGGATTACCTTGCCCTTGCCCGGCAGCTTCACGGCTTCAATGGTCAGCAACTCGCCGCCCACTTCAGTCCATGCCAGACCGGTCACCTGCCCGACCTGATTTTGTTGCTCTGCCATACCGTAATCGAAACGGCGGACACCCAGGTATTTATCCAGATTCTTGGGCGTAACCTGTTGTTTCTTGTCAGACGGCTTGAGCAAAAGATTCTTGACGACCTTGCGGCAAATCTTGGCCACTTCACGATCAAGGCTACGTACACCGGCCTCACGCGTGTAGTAACGCACGATATCACGCACGGCGCCGTCCTGAATCACCAGTTCGCCTTCCTTCACGCCATTTGCCTTCATCTGCTTGGGTACAAGGTACTTGAGCGCGATATTGACCTTCTCGTCTTCCGTATAACCAGACAGACGGATCACTTCCATCCGGTCCAGCAAGGCAGGCGGAATATTCAGCGTGTTGGCCGTTGCGACGAACATCACATCTGAAAGATCGTAATCGACTTCCAGGTAATGGTCGCTGAACGAGTTGTTCTGCTCCGGATCGAGCACTTCCAGCAAGGCCGACGACGGGTCACCGCGGAAATCCGCGCCCATCTTGTCCACTTCATCGAGCAAGAACAGCGGGTTTTTCACGCCAGCCTTGGTCATGGACTGCAGGATCTTGCCGGGCATGGAACCGATATACGTGCGACGGTGGCCACGAATCTCGGCCTCGTCACGCATACCGCCCAGCGCCATGCGCACGAACTTGCGGTTCGTGGCACGGGCGATCGACTCGCCCAGAGAGGTCTTGCCGACGCCCGGAGGGCCAACCAGGCACAGGATCGGGCCCTTGAGCTTCTCAACGCGGCTTTGCACGGCGAGGTACTCAAGAATGCGTTCCTTGACCTTCTCAAGGCCGTAGTGCTCGGTATCAAGCACATCTTCAGCGGCCGCGACGTCCTTGCTGATCTTGGTCTTTTTCTTCCACGGCAAGGCCAGCATGGTGTCGATATAGTTACGCACCACAGTGGCTTCGGCCGACATGGGCGACATCATGCGCAGCTTTTTGAGTTCGGCCTCGGCCTTCTCGCGCGCTTCCTTGCTCATGCCGGCGCCCTTGATGCGCTTTTCCAGCTCATCAAGATCGGCGTTTTCGTCCAGTTCACCCAGTTCTTTCTGGATGGCCTTGACCTGTTCGTTGAGGTAGTACTCGCGCTGGCTCTTTTCCATCTGGCGCTTGACGCGGCCACGGATGCGCTTTTCAACCTGCAGGATATCCAGCTCGGTTTCCAGCTGCTTGAGCAGGTGTTCCATCCGGCGCTTGACGTCGCCCATTTCCAGGATGGCCTGCTTTTGCTCCAGCTTGAGCGGCAGGTGCGCAGCGATGGTATCGGCAAGGCGGCCGGCAATCTCGATACCAGACAGCGAGGTCAGCACCTCCGGCGGAATCTTCTTGTTCAGTTTGACGTACTGGTCAAACTGCGACAACAAGGCGCGGCGCATGGCTTCGGCCTCGTGGCCTTCGTCTTCGCCCGGCTCATGCGGCAGCGCCTCGGCACTGAAATAGCCATCCTCATCCTTGAGGCTGAGCATATCGGCGCGTTGCAGGCCCTCAACCAGCACCTTGACGGTGCCATCAGGCAGCTTGAGCAGCTGCAGGACGGTTGCAATCGTACCGACGGGATAGATATCCGCCATGGCTGGCTCGTCTTTCTGCGCGTTCTTTTGCGCAACCAACAGAATATGACGGCCCGCCTCCATGGCTGCTTCCAGCGCACGGATCGACTTGGGACGGCCCACAAACAGCGGAATCACCATGTGCGGAAAGACGACGACGTCTCTGAGCGGCAACATGGGGAAACTGGCGACTTCAGCGGGCAATGCGTGGTTTTCTGACATTTTGAGAGCCCTGTGATGAGTGGGAACTGGATCAATAATGTGGCTTGTAGCGCTCAAATTCAACGCTTGTGGGCCATTTAGCCAGAGAATCTGCCCGCCCTCGGGTTTCGGGCAAGCTTGAAATGCAAAGTGCCAGACCGCTAAGGGTCTGGCAGCATTGAAGAAATGCTTGCGCACCCGTAGATGCGCAATCTTTTCAGAACATCATTAAAAAATGATGAGATCAGGCAGCAGCGGGTTCAGCCGGCTCGGCCGGAATGCGTTGCGGCTGGGCACCTTCCAGAATCACCGCGTCATCCACCACCAGGCGTGCCACGCCTTCGAGCGCCGGCAACTCGTACATGGTATCGAGCAAGGACGATTCCAGAATCGAGCGCAAACCACGCGCGCCGGTCTTGCGTTCCATGGCCTTGCGGGCA
Source organism: Silvimonas iriomotensis (assembly GCF_014645535.1). Taxonomy (NCBI): domain Bacteria; kingdom Pseudomonadati; phylum Pseudomonadota; class Betaproteobacteria; order Neisseriales; family Chitinibacteraceae; genus Silvimonas; species Silvimonas iriomotensis. The sequence goes on along the minus strand of NZ_BMLX01000001.1, from coordinate 562,567 downwards.
ATGGCTTGCAAGCCTTCTTGCGTGATGTCGAGCTTGACGTCTTCCATCTCGAACAAACGCTGGTACTGCTTGACCAGGGCGTTTTTCGGTTCGGTCAGGATATTGACCAGCGCAGCTTCATCCAGTTCGTCCAGCGTGGCGATCACCGGCACACGGCCGACAAATTCCGGGATCAGACCGAAACGGATCAGATCGTCCGGTTCCACGTCATGCAAGAGCTTGCCGATGGTGGTCTGGTCATCCTTGCTGGCCACTTCTGCACCAAAGCCGATCCCGCCTTTTTCAGAGCGGTTGCGGATGATTTTGGCCAGGCCTTCAAAGGCGCCACCCACGATAAACAGGATGTTGGTGGTATCCACCTGCGGCATTTCGTGGTTCGGGTGCTTGCGGCCACCATGCGGCGGCACCGATGCAACCGTACCTTCGATCAGCTTGAGCAGCGCTTGCTGCACGCCTTCGCCCGATACGTCACGCGTAATCGACGGGTTCTCGCTCTTGCGGGCGATCTTGTCGATTTCATCGATATAAACAATGCCGCGCTGGGCTTTTTCGATGTCGTAATCGCACTGCTGCAGCAGCTTGGCGATGATGTGCTCAACGTCTTCACCCACATAACCGGCTTCGGTCAGCGTGGTGGCGTCAGCAATCACAAACGGTACATCCAGCTTCTTGGCCATGGTCTGGGCCAGCAAAGTCTTGCCGGAACCGGTCGGGCCAATCAGCAGAATGTTGGACTTGGACAGTTCAACATCACCACCCGCGGTTTTCTCACCCTTGGTGGAAAGACGCTTGTAGTGGTTATACACCGCCACGGCCAGAATTTTCTTGGCACGTTCCTGGCCGATGACGTACTGATCCAGCGTTTCGCGGATTTCCGTCGGCAGCGGCAGACGCTTGCCGGTTGGCGTTTGCGGTTCAACCGCCGCGCCAATCTGCGCCGTACCTTCTTCGGTGAGGATGTCGTTGCACAGTTCGATACACTCGTTGCAGATAAAGACCTGCGGACCAGCGATCAGTTTGGTCACTTCATGCTGACTCTTGCCGCAAAACGAGCAATACAGCAGCTTTTCCTTGGATTTGTCTTTGGGCTTGTCAGTCATATCCCCCCCTCTTGGAAGAAGAGCGAGAAAAAAATAAAACCGCCAGCATGCATGACAGTCTGGCGGTCAGAATGGATTACCGGATCAGGCGGTGCCTGCCCGCTTCACCAGCACTTCATCGATCAGACCATAGGACTTGGATTCTTCAGCACTCATGAAGTTATCGCGGTCCGTATCGCGTTCAAGGGTCTCGAGCGACTGGCCAGTATGGAACGCCATACGCTCATTCAGTGTACGCTTGGTCTTCAACAGTTCGCGAGCGTGGATTTCGATATCCGACGCCTGACCTTGCAGACCGCCAATCAGCGGCTGGTGGATCATGATGCGCGAATGCGGCAACGCAAAACGCTTGCCCTTCTCGCCTGCGGTCAGCAGGAATGCACCCATACTTGCCGCCATGCCCACGCACAGTGTGGATACAGCAGGCTTGATGAACTGCATGGTGTCGTAGATGGCAAGACCGGCCGTGACCGAGCCGCCAGGAGAATTGATATACAGCGAGATGTCCTTGTCCGGGTTTTCCGATTCAAGGAACAAGAGCTGGGCCACCACGAGGTTGGCGGTCTGATCGTTCACCGGACCGACCAGAAACACCACCCGTTCTTTCAACAGACGCGAGTAAATGTCGTAAGAACGCTCACCGCGGCCGCTTTGCTCAACAACCATCGGAATATATCCGAGGCCTTGGGGTTCAAATTCCGGTCGTTGCATGGTTTTCCTCTTCAGTTTGGGTATCCGCCGTCCTGGCCGGATACCCAAAACCGGGGATCCGGGCCGATCAGGCTTGTTGCTGTTGGCCCATCAGTTCTTCAAAGGAGACAGTCTTCTCGACAGTCTTGCCCTTCGACTGCACAAACGCCACAACGTTGTCTTCCAGCGCCATGGATTCCGGGCCGGCCAGACGGTCACGTTGCTCATAGTACCAGCCCACCACGTCAGCCGGGTCTTCGTAGTTCTGTGCCAGATCTTCGATGATGGCCTTGACCTGTTCCGGCTTGGCTTCAAGGCTGTTGGCCTTGACGACTTCTGCCAGGACGAGGCCCAGATGAACGCGGCGACGAGCTTGTGCCTCGAACATTTGCGGGGAGAACGGTACCAATTTGGGATCAATACCGCGCTGTTTCAAGTCGGCTTGTGCAGACTCGGCCAGACGACCGATTTCCATACCAACCAGCGCCTTGGGCAATTCAACCGGCGTAGCGTCGATCAGCGCGGTCATCACGCTTTCCTTGGCACGGGCTTTCAGGCGGAAACGGACTTCGCGTTCCAGGTTGGATTTGACTTCGTCGCGCATCTTGGCCACGTCGCCATCTTCAATACCCAGGCTCTTGGCAAAGTCAGCGTTCACTTCCGGCAGGATGGATTGCGCAACATTCTTCACGGTGATGGCGAACACGGCCTTTTTGCCAGCCACGTCCTTGCCGTGATAATCGGCCGGGAAGTTGACTTCCACGTCCTTGGTTTCGTCTTCCTTCATGCCGCGAATGCCGGCTTCGAACTCAGGCAGCATCTGGCCCTTGCCCAGCAGGAAAGCATAGTTGTCGGACGAACCGCCTTCAAACGGCTCACCATCAATGGTGCCCTTGAAGTCGATGATGACGCGGTCTTCGTCAGCCGCAGCGCGTTCTACGCGCTCGTAGCGGGTACGCTGGCGACGCAGGATGTCCAGCGTCTTGTCGATTTCGGCGTCGGAGACATCCAGCACCGGCTTTTCGATTTCAATGCCGTCCAGCTTGCCCACAACGACTTCCGGGTAAACTTCAAACGTTGCAACGAATTCGAAATCGCCTTCAGCGGTAGAGCCTTCCTTCGGCTCGAAACGCGGGTAGCCGGCAACGCTCAGCTTTTGTTCTTGCACGGCTTCGCCGAACGAACGCTCAACGGTTTCGCCCATGACTTCTTCCTGAACACGGAAGCCATATTGTTGCGAAACGATGCTCATCGGGGCCTTGCCCGGACGGAAACCGTCGACACGGGCAGTCTTGGCGACACGCTTCAGACGGGCGCTAACCTCTTGATTAATCTGGTCACGCGGTACGGAGAAGCTGAGGCGACGTTCGAGCGCACCCAGGGTTTCCAGTTGAGCTTGCATGTGTTGATCCATCCTTCACATTGATTCAGTGCGGCCAACAAGCACCGCTTGGGCCAGGGCGACCCGGGAAATCCGGGCCTCTCTAAAATAAAACTTGTGGTGCGAGCGGGGAGAATCGAACTCCCACGCCTTACAGCGCTGGAACCTAAATCCAGTGCGTCTACCAATTCCGCCACGCTCGCTTTATGGACTGAATCTGCCAAAAAGGCATTTGCCGCTGGCAACCGGCCGCGACGCGCCTGACGCGCGCAGTCCGTAAATTCAGGTCAAACCGCGATTATAAAGGATATGTTGCACGAAAAACAAACGCGCTCCGGGCGGTTTTATTCGCCCTGGCGCTTTATGTCATACTTCCGGCCGGGTTATTCAGGTAAAACGTAGGCCTGAACTACTCCCCGCCTGTCGCGGGGTACCCATTTGCCCTGGACAAGTGATCGTATCCGTGAGCCTTGCTTTTCCCGACCCCGTTTTGCTGCGCGTGATGATTTCAGGCGCGGCGTCTTCCGATACACGTGTGCACTGGTGCGGCATTGATGCAACAGGCAAGTTGTACTCCGGACAAGCCAGCCTCTCTCATCTGCCTGCCGCGCCTGCCGTAGAACTGGTGTTATTGCCGGCCGCGTACTCATGGCATGTGCTGGATTTGCCAAAACAATCGCCGCAGAGACTGCGCGCGCTGGTGCCGCACGCACTTGATGACCGCATGCTGGGCAGCCAGCCGCGCCATTTCGCCATTGGCGAGGCCGGCAACGGCCAGACGCGCGTCATTGCCTGCGAGAAAGCCTGGCTGCAGCAATGGCTGGCCTTGTTCTTCAATCAGGGGATGGTGGTGCGCGCCGCATGGGCGCTGGCCGACCTGCTGCCGGCTGAAGCAGACTGGCAGCGCCTTGATACCGAAGATGGTGTCTTGCTGGCGCGCCAGGATGAAAGCGTCTGGTTTGATGCCGCCGCCATTGCCGACCAGTGGCTGGCCGATCAATCCGTACACCAGGCGCGCTGGCCGGATGTCTGTGGCGACAAACCGCGTGAGCGCGCCATCAACATTCTGCAAGGCGAGCTGACACCGCGCCTCTCGCTGCCGTTTGACCCGAAAAAATTCAAGCGCACCGCCGCGATTCTGGGCGCGCTGGTGGTGGTCATGACGCTCTCCAGCGTGTGGGACTGGTGGCAGTTGCATCAGCAAGCCACGGCCTTGCAGCGAGAGATGCGCCAGACTTTTGCTGCCGCCTTCCCCGGCACGCCGATTGTTGACCCGGTCTTGCAACTGCAAAGCCAGTTGCAAGCCACGGGCGCCGGCCAGGGCGCAGCCAGTACCGGCACAGACTTTACTGCCATGCTGCAGCGGATTGACGCCGTTGCTGGCAGCGCACACTTGAAACGCCTGCAGTTTGAGAACGGCCAGCTGCAAATGGAACTGGCCAATAACGACGCCCCGGCCTTGCAGCAAAAACTCAGTGGCGCCGGCTTCAAGATCGATACCCAGCCGGGCTCGGTCGGCAACACTGTTCTGCGCGTGCAAGGGGGCCAGAAATGAACCAGTACATCGCCCGCGCGCAACAATTCTGGCTTGGCCGCAATGCGCGTGAACGCGCCATGCTCAGCGCCTGTGCCGCTTTGATCGTGTTCGCCATCCTTTACACAGGCCTGTGGCAGCCGCTGGTCACGCAGCGTGCGCAGCTGGATAAACGCGTGCCGCAGTTACAGTCACAACTGGCACAAATGCAACACGACCTGCAGCTACTCAAGGGTGGCGTCACCGTCGCCCGCACGGACGATCTGCGCCAGGCCGTGTCGTCCAGCCTGCAACAACATGGCATCAAGGCTGACTTGCAGGCACTGCCTGACAACAAGATCCGTATCGACGCCCCTCAGGCGGATTTCACCCACGTGCTTGATCTGCTCGGCGCCCTGCCGCGTGAAACCGGCGCCCATGTGGTGAACTTTGATGCCAACGGCGCCCAGAACGATGGCGTCGTGCATTTTTCCGCGGTGGTGCAACGATGAAAGTCCGTTTGAAAAACCCTTTGCTGTGGCTGGGGATTGCCCTGTTTGTGCTGTTCGCTCTGTTCCGTCTGCCAGTGGTGTTGTTTGCCAGCGCCATCCCGGCCCCGGTCAAGGCCGGTGACGTCACTGGTTCGCTGTGGAACGGCCGCGTCGGTCAGTTGGGCCTGGGCGATCAGCTGTTACTGCAGGATGTACGCTGGACGCTGCAACCCGCCGCCCTGTTGCGCGGCCAACTGGCCTGGCAACTGAACACCAAAGACGGCGACGAGCCCGGCCAGGCCCGCGCCGTACTGGGCTTTAGCGGCTGGAAACTGGAACAAGTGGCCCTGAACATGCCCGCCGCGCCCTTGTTCGCCCAGGTCAAAATGCTGTCGCCCTTTCGCCTGGGTGGCCACCTGCAGGTACGCGCGCCGCAAATCAGCGCCACGCATATGGACCAGATCAATATGCAGCTGACCGATGCAACCTCGATGGTGACGCCGCAAGCCAATCCGTTCGGCAACTATGTCATCACCATCAATCAGGCCGGCAACGCCCAGAACTGGCAGATTTCGCCCCAGGGCGGCCTGTTGTCGATCACCGGTAATGGCGAGATCGGCAACAACGGCCCGACGGGCTCGCTGACATTCACGCCGGCCAAGGGCAAAGAAGCGCTGTTCAGCAGCCTGCTTGACCGTATGGGCAGCGGACACACCATCAAGCTTGGCGGCCAGTAAGCGCCACCTGCTAGAATTGAACCGTGGCAAGTGCCACCTGACGACATCAACGTGCGGCAAATCGCCATTCAGGAAAACCAATGAAAAAAATCGATGCGATCATCAAACCGTTCAAACTGGACGACGTGCGCGAAGCGCTTTCTGACCTTGGCATTTCCGGCTTGACCGTCACTGAAGTGAAAGGCTTTGGCCGCCAGAAAGGCCACACCGAGCTGTACCGCGGCGCTGAATATGTGGTCGACTTCCTGCCCAAGATCAAGATTGAAGTCGTGCTGAGCGACGACAAACTGGACGCCGCCCTGGAAGCCATCCAGAACGCCGCCCGCACCGGCAAGATTGGCGACGGCAAGATTTTTGTCTACACCGTCGAACAAGCCATCCGCATCCGCACCGGCGAACACGACGAAGACGCAATCTAAGCCGCCCGGTCTTAGGCGTCGCCCGATAAAAAGCCCCGCATGCGGGGCTTTTTGCTTTTGGGGCCGATCAGACATCCACCGGATCAACATCCAGTGCCCAGCGTACGCCGGGGTGTTTTTCTGTGCCCAGTTGTTCCAGCATCTCTCGCAATGCGGCTTGCAGGGCGGGCCGGCGCTGGGCGGAGATCAGGACTTGTGCTCGCTCCCAACCGGCTTTGCGCACCATGAGCGCAGGCACGGGTTGCGCCAGCTGCAAGCCTGGAAAACCACGCCAGCGTTCGCGCACTTCGCGCAGGAAAGTCATGGCGCGCTGCAGGGTTTTGGCTTCGGCCCGCAGCATGGCCCAGGTGGAGAACGGCGGTAGCGCGGTGGCCTTGCGCTCTTGCAGGGTGCGATCGGCAAAAGCGGCGTAGTCGCCGGAGATCAGCATCGGGTAGAACGGGTCGTCGTGGTAACGGGTCTGGATCAGCACCTTGCCGGGTTGCCCCGCCCGCCCGGCGCGGCCTGCCACTTGCAGCAAAAGGGCGTACAAACGCTCTTGCGCGCGAAAATCCAGCGAGAACAGACCCGCATCGGCATTGAGCACCACCACCAGTTGCAGGTTGGCAAAATCGTGCCCCTTGGCCATCATTTGCGTCCCGACCAGCAGGCGCGCTTCGCCTTTGTGGATTTGCTGCAACATGGCATCCAGGCTGCCTTTGCGGCGGGTGTTGTCGCGGTCGATACGCAGGGGTGGCGTGTCGGGGAACAAGCCCGTCAGTGCTTCTTCCAGCCGCTGTGTGCCAAAGCCCAGCGGTTGCAGGTCAGCGTTGCCGCAATCCGGACAATGCGTCGGCGGCGGGCTCTCCCAGCCGCAATGGTGGCAACGCAGCCGGCGATCCTCCCGATGCAGCACCAGCCGGGCGGTACAACGCTTGCAACTGGCGATCCAGCCGCACTCATGGCACGCCAGCACCGGCGCATAACCGCGCCGGTTAACAAAGACCAGGACCTGACCACCCTGCCCCAGCGTGTCACGCATGGCATTGATGGCGTTCTGGGTCAGGCCGTCAAACAGGCGCAATTGCTGGGTTGATAAAAGCTGGATTTGCGGTGGCCTGGCGCCCGTCACCGCGCGCTGCTTGAGCGTCAGCAAGCGGTAGCGGGATTCACGCATATTGCGCCAGCTTTCCATGCTGGGCGTGGCGCTGCCCAGAATGATCGGCACGCCCGCCTGGTGCGCGCGGTAGACTGCCACATCCCGTGCGGAATACCGGAAGCCCTCTTGCTGCCGGTAAGACAGATCGTGTTCTTCGTCGACCACGATCAGCGCCAGATCGGGCATGGGGGCAAATACCGCCAGGCGGGTGCCCAGCACAATACGGGCACGCCCTTGCGCGGCCAGCAGCCAGTTGCGCGTGCGCTCCCCGTCGGCAAGGCCGCTATGCAGCGAGACCATCATCTCTTGCGGAAAACGCGCCTTGAACCGCGCCTCAAGCTGCGGGGTCAGGTTGATTTCCGGAATCAGCACCAGCACCTGCCCACCCGCCGCCAACCGTTGTTCAATGGCGCGCAGGTAAACCTCGGTTTTGCCACTGCCAGTCACCCCAAACAACAGAAAAGGTGCAAAGCCCTTTGCGCTGTTCAGTTGTTCAAGCGCGGTGCGCTGTTCTTCAGTGAGTTCAGGCAATGCCGGCGTGACAGGCGCGCCATGCGTGGGCATGGGGGCGTCTACTTCAGATACGAGTTCTTGTTCCAGCCAGGCTTTCAGCCAGGCGGTGGCGCTGGGCGAAACGGCACGGATTTCATCCAGGCTGCGCGGCGCGGCGAGCAACCGGGCCAGTTCGTGTTGCCGGTGGGCACGGGCGGGGATGTGTTCAGTCAGGCGGGCCGCATCAGCCGCGGCGTACCACGCCAGTTCTTTGCCGCCTTGCCAGGCTTGCGGCTGCCGAAATGCGCCGGGCAACGCGGCAGAGATCACTTGCCCCAGCGGCCATGCATAGTAGTCAGAACAGAAACGACACAGCGCCAGCACATTCCGGGGCAGCGGCGGCATGTCGTAGAGCACTTCTTGCACCAATTTGAGCTGCTCTACTTTCAGCCCGGCCGTACCCGCAAATTCTGAATTGACCTGCACAATCACGCCGCACAGTAATTGGCGGCCAAATGGCACGATCACCCGGAGCCCGGCAATTGGCGATTCGCCTTCAAAGCGATAATCAAACGTGCGCTGTAATGGCACATCCAGCGCAACTTGTAAGTAAACTTCGGGCATTGGGGCACCAAAATATGCCACGGAAAACTACCCACAGCTTCTGTGGATAACTTTGTGAAGAACTTGCGGGAAACTCTGTGAAACCCGCGTTACAACAAGATGTAGGCTGGATTGCCTATTTTTTAAACCAAAATAAAAATACAAATAAAATCAACAACTTAAGTTATTTGTATTGTTTTGACACTTGCTTGTCATCAGGGCTTGACAAAGCGGTTTGATCCCTGTTTTGCCGTGTGCATAAGTAAATGCTACAGACATATTGCAAGCTTTTGCTTTCAAAGCCGCTTTGGCAGTTCCAGCCAGAATCTGCAAATGACGGAAGTATTACGAGTGATAGACTTTTGAAAGCTTATGCACGCTTTCTACCAAAGTGCTTACATTATCCGGCGATGTAAACTGACTAATTCCGTGACCCAAATTAAAGATATGGCCAGTGCCTGAACCATAAGAAGCCAGCAATCGCGCCACTTCAGCTTCAATTGCGGCGGGGGAAGCCATCAGGGCAACCGGGTCAAAATTGCCTTGCAAGGCAACCTGACTGCCAACCCGCTGACGTGCAGCGCCCAGATCAACCGTCCAGTCCAGCCCCAGCGCATCGCAACCGGTGGCCGCCATGTTTTCCAGCCACAGACCGCCGCCCTTGGTAAACAGGATCACCGGCACGCGACGACCATCAGCTTCACGCGTCAGGCCCTGGACCACGCGCTGCATATAAGCCAGCGAGAACTCCTGGTATTTACCCGCCGCCAGCGCGCCACCCCAGGTATCAAAAATCATCAGCGCCTGCGCACCGGCAGCCACCTGGGCATTCAAATAATCGATCACCGTCCGTGCGTTCACGTCCAGGATGTGGTGCAACAGGTCCGGGCGATCGTACAGCATGGTTTTGACGTTGCTGTAGGTGTCAGAACCGCTGCCTTCGATCATGTAACAGGCCAGGGTGAACGGGCTGCCGGAAAAACCAATCAGCGGCACGCGGCCATTCAGCGCAGTCCGGATGGAACTGACGGCATCAAACACGTATTGCAGTTCTGTACCGACATCCGGCACCGCCAGCTTGCGGATTGCCGCTTCGTCACGCAGCGGGTGGGCAAAACGCGGGCCCTCGCCTTCTGCAAATGACAAGCCCAGCCCCATGGCATCAGGCACGGTCAGGATGTCTGAAAACAGGATGGCAGCATCCAGCGGGAAACGCTCCAGCGGCTGCAGCGTGACCTCGGTGGCCAGGTCTCTGGACTTGCACAGATTAAGGAACGAGCCGGCGCGCGCGCGGGTGGCGCGGTATTCCGGCAGGTAGCGGCCGGCCTGGCGCATCAGCCATACCGGGGTGTACGGCACCGGTTCACGCATCAGGGCGCGCAGGAAAACGTCGTTCTTCAATTGTGCAGTCATGTTTCAACCTGTTCTGGTTCCGGCCACGGCCGGCAGATCATGCCGGCGCCGTGCAGGATAACATCTTGTCGCACCGGGCCAAACGGCGGGCCGGTGCCCGATGGTGATCAGAAAGCGCCACCAGGGCGCCAGCACGCGGGGGCACGGATGATACCGGGCCAGGCCCGGCATGCCAAGCCCGAACTGTTGCCGGGCACGGTTGCAATTATTGCGCGGATTGTTCTTCAGGCTTGGGCGCAGCAGTTTTACACGGCCGTTGGGTCCAGCCTTTGCCGCCGGTGCATTGCCAGTCCTGGCGGGCTGCCGAAATAAACCAGGTTTTGTCGGCGTAATCGAGCACCAGGTGATAACGCAAGGCGCTGCGCGAGGCTTCAAGGGCGCCGTTCATGGTGACGTCAATCTCGGCATGTTGCAGGTTTTTGCCGCTGGCACGCTGGGTCAGCGTGAGCTTGCTGTAATCGAACAAGCCGACTTCGTCAGAGGCGTGATCACCCAGAAAACCGAACACCACCTGGACCGGCGCTTCGCCCACGCGGCCACGGTAAATGGTCTTCGGCAAAGGCAGTTTTGCGCTGGCATCGGCCGGGGCGGCGGCGTCCTGCGCGTCATCAGCCGGTTCAATCGTCACATCGGCAGCGTGTGCGGCCCATGCGCTGGCAGCCAGCAACAGCGCCAGCAAAGTACGTTTGGTGGTCATCCCCTGCTCCGTTTTCTGGATTATCGGCTCTGTATAAACAAACTGCCGGGGCCGGTTTTGTCATCACCGGCCCCGGCAGTTTTCCTGCACCAGGCGCGCCTGGGTATTGTTTGTTTGTCTGGCTGGTTACTCTTTGGCGGCCCAGGTATCGCGCAGGGTGACGGTGCGGTTGAACACCGGTTTTCCACCTGCCACATGATCCTTGCGGTCGGTCACAAAGTAACCCAGACGCTCAAACTGATAGCGGGTTTCCGGCGCCGCATCACGCACGGCCGGTTCTACATAACCGGTCACGACCTTGAGCGAGTTCGGGTTGATGAACTGTTTGAAGTCAACGTATTCGCCATCTTCACCACGCACCGCATCCGGACGGGCTTCAGTGAACAGGCGGTCGTACAGGCGCACTTCGGCTTCGATGGCGTGGTGGGCGGCAATCCAGTGAATCACGCCCTTGACCTTGCGGCCAACCGGGTTCTGGCCCAGCGTCTCGGGGTCGATCGAGCACTTGAGTTCCACCACATTGCCCGCGGCATCCTTGATGACTTCGTCGCACTTGATCACGTACGAGTAACGCAGGCGCACTTCGCCACCCAGCGTCAGGCGCTGCCATTTGGGCGGCGGCACTTCGGCAAAGTCTTCGCGTTCAATGTACAACTCGCGGCCAATGGGGATCTCACGCTCGCCCATGGCTTCATGGTGCGGGTGGAACGGCGCGCTGCGGCTACCGGTAACGCCTTCTTCAAAGTTGGTCAGCGTCACCTTGATCGGGTCGAGCACGGCAATGACGCGCGGGCTGGTTTCTTCCAGCGTTTCCCGCACAGCGCCTTCCAGCGAGGCAAAATCCACCACGTTCGGGGTCTTGGAGACGCCGGCGCGTTGCGCAAACAGGCGGATGCCTTCCGGGCTGTAGCCACGGCGGCGCATACCGGTAATGGTCGGCATGCGCGGGTCATCCCAACCCGTCATCAGTTTTTCGTCGACCAGTTGCTTGAGCTTGCGCTTGGAGGTGACCACGCTCAAGAGCTCCAGACGCGAGAATTCGATCTGTTGCGGGTGAGTCGGGATGGTGATGTTGTCCAGCACCCAGTCGTACAGCGGGCGGTGGTCTTCAAATTCCAGCGTGCACAGCGAATGCGTAATGCCTTCCAGCGCATCAGAAATGCAGTGGGTGTAGTCGTACATCGGGTAGATGCACCACTTGTCACCGGTCTGATGGTGGGTAGCGCGGCGGATACGGTAGATCACCGGATCACGCAGGTTGATGTTGCCTGAGGTCATGTCGATCTTCAGGCGCAACGTCTTGCTGCCATCGGCAAAGGCGCCGTCGCGCATCTGGCGGAACAGCGTCAGGTTTTCTTCCGGCGTGCGGCTGCGGTACGGGCTTTCCTTGCCCGGCTCGTTCAGGTTGCCGCGATACTGGCGCATTTCTTCCGGGGTCAGATCATCCACATACGCCTTGCCGGCGTTGATCAGTTCTTCGGCGTAGGCGTACAGCTGGTCAAAGTAGTTGGAGGCGTAACGCACTTCGCCTTTCCACTCGTAACCCAGCCAGCGCACATCTTCCTGGATGGCGTTGATGTATTCGTCTTCTTCCTTCTCCGGATTGGTGTCATCCATACGCAGGTTGCACTCGCCCTGGTAGTCCTGGGCAATGCCAAAATTCAGACAGATCGACTTGGCGTGACCCACGTGCAGATAGCCGTTGGGCTCTGGCGGGAAACGTGTCACCACGGCGGCCCGTTTGCCGCTGGTGAGGTCGTGATCGATGATGCTGCGGATGAAATTGCTGATAACCGGTGCGGCGTCGTTGCTCATGACAAATGCAATTCGTGAAGATCGAAAACAACGATTGTAGCCGAAAACCGTCCCCGCGCCGGGCTTGCGCACAGGCAATTGGCGCAAGGCTTGCAACGGATTGTGCAAAGCGGCCGCGGCAAGACTGCAATCCATCGGATTTTTTCTGTAAAAACAGGCTGTAAGCAGATATTCCTTTGTCCTGGGCTGTCGAACCCATGCGCCGTTTTGCCTTGCGCAACCCTGTGCAGCTGGAGGACATGATGAAAATCTCTGCGTATTCCCACATGCTGGTTTCAGATCATGCAGGCTGGGACGAGCTAAGGACTCACCACCCGACCGCGCGTGACACCTTTTTCAAACTGGCGCTGCCGCTTTCCATCTTGCCCACCTTGATGATCGGCTGGGCAGGCATGAACCATGGCAGCTTCTATGCACCCAATGCGCCGCTCAGTTACTGGGTGACTACCGCGCTGGTGTTCTTTGTGGCGGAGTTGATCACCGTGCGCGGCATGGCCTGGGTGATCGACCGCCTGTCCCGCCCGCTGGTGGGACATGCCGATCATGACAGCAGTTACTTGTTGGCCACGCTGGCGGCGGTGCCACTCTGGCTGTCGTCATTAACCCTGTTTGTACCGGTTGTGGCATTTAACATGCTGTGTGGCGTGCTGGGCCTGGCCGTCGCCTGCATGCTGCTGTACCACGGTATCCCGGCCATGCTGGGGCACGAACGGGACGAAGACACCCGCGACATGACCTGGCTGACCATGTGGATTGGCGCCGGTGCATGGGCCATTCTGGGGGTGATTGCCGCGCTGCCGGTGATTATCCGCTAACACCGCCCGCATATTTGGCGGCCCGCTGGTGAACCTGATAGCCTGCGTTTTTGCTGTTCCGGCCGTGATCCGGACAGATCAACGCAGGCACAGGCATGTCTACCCGTTTCCCCATCCGCTTTGACTGGAAAGACCTTGAACTGATTCTGGCGCTGGCCGAAACCGGCAGCATTGCCGCTGCGGCACAGCGCAATCATCTGGTGGCCTCTGCGGTCAGCAAGCGTTTGTCTGATCTGGAACAGCAATTTGGCGCAGCCCTGGTCGAACGTCACGCCCGCGGGGTACGCCTGACGCCGGCGGGCGAGGCACTGCGGGCGCGCGCCGTGCATTTGCTGGATGAAGCGCACCGCCTGCAGGGTGAATTGCAGGACTATGCCAGCGGCGTCACCGGCCATGTGCGGCTGTTTGCCAATATCTCGGCCATTGTCGAATTCCTGCCGCGCGCGCTGGCGGCCTTTCGCGATACCTACCCTGGCATCCGGGTTGAACTGCAAGAACAGGTCAGCGCCGATGTGGCCCAGGCGGTCCGCGCCGGCGTTGCGGATCTGGGCATTGTCAGCGAATTGCCGCACATGCCTGATCTGACCTTTACCCCATTTCGGCAGGACGAACTGCAACTGGTCGTGCCCGCCGGCCACCCGCTGGCCGCACGGGAACAGTTGCCGTTTACTGCGGCGCTGGATTACCCACTGGTCGGGCTGCACGCCAACAGCACGCTGCATGTGCGGCTGACGCGAGAGGCAGCACAAGCCGGCCGCGAATTGCGCCCGCTGGTCCAGGTCACCAGTTTTGATGCCGTTTGCGCCATGGTCGCCGCCGGGCTGGGGGTTGGTGTGGTTCCGCGTGCGGCCACCACGCCGTATGTGCAATCGCTGGGGCTGACCGGCCTGACGCTGAGCGACGACTGGGCCCACCGCCAGTTGTGCCTGTGCACCCGCGCCGACACGGTCCTCTCCCCCGCGACGCATCAGTTGTTCACCCATTTGCAGCAGACGTCCGAAACGGCCACGGGCTAGCCATCTATTTTGGTGATGGATTCATCACCAGCCGTCAATTTTCGCGCAAGCCAGCCTGCGGCATAGTGGTGCCACTACTCACCGCAAGGAGCGCCACTCATGGCACGCTGGAACCCGCAGGATTACGCCCGCAATTCATCCGGTCAGGAACGCTGGGCTGTTGAACTGATCGCCCAGCTTGGGCTCAAGCCGGACGACACCGTGCTGGATGTCGGCTGTGGCGATGGGCGTCACACGGCGGCCATTGCAGCCCATGTCCCGCAGGGCAAAGTGCTGGGCACTGATTACTCGCCCGACATGATCGCCCATGCGCAAGCCGAGCACGGCGCAGACCGCCATCCCAACCTGACGTTTGAAGTTGCTGATGCGGCTGCCTTGCCGTATCACGAACAGTTCTCTGTGGTGTTTTCCAACGCCGCCATTCACTGGGTGCCAGGCGCACACGACGGCGCATTGCGCGGCATTGCCCATGCGCTCAAACCGGGTGGCCACGCGCTCTTGCAACTGGGTGGGCATGGCAACGGCGTTACCGTGATTGCTGCGTTTGATCAAGTGCGGGCGCGGCCGCAGTGGGCGCCGTATTTTGAAGATTTCCGCTTTCCCTACGGCTTTCATACAGTCGAGGACTATCAACGCTGGGCGCAGGCAGCGGGGCTGGTGGTGGTCGACGCACGCATGATTGCCAAGACCATGGAATACCCGGATCGGGCAGCGCTGACAGGCTGGTTTCGTACGGCATGGTTGCCGTTTATCGAGCCGGTGCCGGCCCAATTGCAGGCAGCGTATCTGGAGGAAGTAACCGATGCGTGGGTTGCGGCCAACCCCGGCGCGTTTCATGTGGGCATGATGCGCCTGCAGGTCAGCCTTGCCAGACCGGCGTGAAGCCGGTGGCAATTTCGAGCGGGTTATTGTTGTAATCCGGACGGATCAAACGGGTCAATCCATCCGTGCCATGGCCCGTGCGCGCTGTGCCTGGGGCATGCGCGTGGCCGATCTGATCCGTGTCGGCTCGCCAAAACGCAGCAAATTGCCGTGCGGATCGATCACGATCATTTCTTTCATGTGCCAGGGTTGCTGCACCGGCGTACGCACGGTCAGACCCCTGGCCTGAAAGGATTTGTGCAACGCGCCGATATCCTCGGTGTGCACATAGCAGGCGGTATGCTCCGCCACGTAGCGTTCGCTGCATAACCAGAAATGCAGCTCTACATCATCACGACCGACGATGAGGTAGTCATCCGCCCAATGCAGCGGTTCAAAGCCTAGTTTGTTGCAATAAAAATCAAGTGTGACTTCAAAATCGAGCGACGCCAGAATCGGCACCATGCTCTGGATTGTTGCGGTCATCGCATTCTCCCTCAATGCTCTGCGCGCCTGCGCCCATGTTGCCCGGGCAGGCCTGTAACAATCCCCCCAACAAATACCCGTGTCCGATATGCCGGTTCCGGTCTGGACATTTCATGGAATAATCCGTTTTGACCCTGACGCGCCAGTTTTCTCTGGCGGCAAGAGACCAACGGAGACACCATGCTGATCCAGAGCCAGACTGCAGACCTTGCCACGCCTACGGGCACCATGCGCACTTACGTGCACCGCCCCAACGCGGCAGGCCGTTTCCCGGCCATTCTTTTTTATTCGGAAATTTTCCAGCAAACCGCGCCCATTGAACGGGCGGCCCGCTATCTTGCGGGTCACGGTTATGCAGTACTGGTCCCCGAAGTATTCCACGAACTCAACCCGATTGGCACTGTTCTGGGGTACGACGATGATGGAAAAAATAAAGGTAATGCCGACAAGGCGGCCAAACCGGTGACCGATTACGACACCGACAACCGCGCCATGATCGACTGGTTGCAGCAACAGGATTGGTTTAACGGGCACCTGGGCGCAATGGGTTTTTGCATAGGCGGTCATCTGGCGTTCCGGGCGGCAGTCCAGCCTGAGATCAAAGCCACCGCCTGCTTCTATGCCACTGATCTGCATACGCAAACCATCCCCAACGCGCCGGGTCAACACACCATGGAGCGACTGGGCGATGTGACCGGCGAAATGCTGATGATCTGGGGCCGGCAAGACCCCCATGTTCCGGCGACTGGCCGCAAGCAGATTCATGAGGCCATGAGCCAGGCGGGTCTGAATTTCACCTGGCATGAGGTCAACGGCCAGCATGCGTTCATGCGCGATGAGGGCGACCGGTTCGACCCGCAACTGGCCTCTTTGGGGTATCAGCTGGCGTTCGATCTGTTCCAGCGCAATCTGCGCTGAGTTACGATAGTCTTATCAAGAGCTTCCAGCTTCGTTGATAGAAATGTTCTATGGGCGAAGTTGGAATATTTCATTTTCACAAATGAGAATGATTCTTGATAATGGGTTCGTAGCACAACGCTGAAACAGGACCCATCATGACCACGCTCATTCTCAACCTTGGCGAACAACTTTCCGCTCCCAGCCAGGGGCCGGTTGCGTTCAAAAAGCGCTACGCCCTGCTGGCGCTGATCGCACTGGTTGCCGGTGTGGCCTTCTTTGCCATGACGCGGCATAGCCTTGAGGCAGGCTGGGTGGCTGGCGGTAGTGTGGCGCTGGCGACCGCGATCGGTGCCCTGCCGGTGGCTTTTGCCCGGCGCATGCCAGAAAACCTTGCCAGCAGTTTGATGATGATTGGCGGCGGCATCATGGCCACGGTCACCATCGGCAGCGTATTGCCGGAAGCGCATGAGGGTCTGGCGCGCGGGATGTCGGCGGGCGTGGCGCTCTCCAGCGTGCTGGTCATTACCGCGCTCGGCGCCTGGGGCTTTGCCACCTGGCAAGCCAGTGCCAACCAGCTTGCGGCAAAAAGTGGTGCAGAAGCCGAACGTTTTGGTCTGTTGCTGTTCGCCCTGGCCATGACGTTGCAAAACCTGCCCGAAGGCATCGCCGCCGGTGTCTCCATGGCCGGTTCCGCTCACGGCAGTGCCCTCACCTTTGGTATCAGCCTGCAAGACATCCCGGAAGGCTTTGCCGTCGCCACCGCCCTGTTGCGGGCCGGCGCATCGCCAGCAAAGGCTGCGCTTGGTGGCATGGCCAGTGGTCTGGTTGAACTGGCTGGCGCACTGATCGGTGCTGCCGCCCTTAGTGTTTCGGCCACCTTGCTGCCGGTATTGCTGGCCCTGGCCGCTGGCGCGATGTTGTGGGTGATCGGCAAGGAAATGGGTCCGCGTCTGCTGGCTAGACCCGGTGTACTGCAAGCCAGTTTCGCGGCCGGGCTGTTGATTGCGGTGGGTTTCAATTTCCTGCCCATGTGATCAGCCCACTTATCAAGCGCTGAAAACACAGAAAACCCCATTGAATCAGCCCAGTAAACAAAAGAGCACCGCGCGCGGTGTTTTTTTTTGTGTCTGTAAACCGCCCGCGCCGTTGCGCCGCAGGCTTTCACACGTTACAAAGTTGAAAATGGAATTCCTGAAACAGGCGCTATATTGGTTGAAAGCTGATATACCGCAACTGAACATCACCAAAAATAATTTCTGATTGCCGCTCGCGGCACATTGCCCGTTCTGACCCTGTTTGAGTCTTGTATGTCTCATGAGCATCTGATTGCGTGTCACGAGTGTGATCTCTTGCTGCGCCCGCCTGAACTGGAGCCCGGCGGCGTGGCCCGCTGCCCGCGTTGCGGCGCCACCTTGTACAAGTCTGCCCACAGAAGCCAGGAACGCGCGTTGGCGTTTACCGTGAGCGCCATCATCCTGCTCATGCTGGCCAATTTCTTTCCGATCATGGCGTTGCAGGTGGGCGGCAACCAGGTGTCATGCACGCTGACCAGCGCCGCCCTCATGCTGTATCACGAAGGCATGCAGGAGCTGGGCATTCTGGTGCTGATTACCACCGTCATTGTGCCGACTGCGCAAATGCTGATCATGCTGTACGTGCTGCTGCCGCTGTCGCTCGATTACCTTCCCCCGCGCATTCCGGACATGCTGCGCATGCTGAACATGCTGCGGCCCTGGAGCATGGTCGAAGTCTTCATGCTGGGGATTCTGGTGTCGCTGACCAAGCTCACCGCCATGGCGACGGTCATTCCGGGCATTGCGCTGTGGTCTTTCGCCGCGCTCATGGTCTTGATGACTGCGGCGATCTCTGCGTTTAACGCGCGTCATATCTGGCAATTGCTGCCACTGGAAAACGCATGACGCCCCGCGCCGTTTCTGCCGCCGATGAAGGCTTGCTCAACTGTCACAGCTGCGGTCTGTTAAGCAAGAACGTACCCAATGCGCATGATCGCTGCCCGCGTTGCGGCGCGCATCTGCATCTGCGCAAACCAGATAGCCTGGCGCGCACCTGGGCGCTGCTGATCGCCGCTTTCCTGTTGTATATCCCAGCCAACATCCTGCCTGTGATGCACACGGCGTCCATCATTTATGAAGAGGACGACACCATCATGAGCGGCGTGGTGTATCTGTGGACTTCCGGTTCCTGGCCGCTGGCCATCCTGGTGTTCTGCGCCAGCGTAACCGTGCCGCTGGCCAAGCTGATTGCCTTGTCGGTGCTGGCCTGGACCGCGCAACACAAATCAACCTGGCGCCAGCAAGAACGCACCCGGCTGTACCGGCTGGTGGAGTTCGTGGGCCGCTGGTCCATGCTGGATATTTTTGTCGTGACGCTGATGGTGGGGCTGGTGCATTTCCAGTCGCTGGCCACCATTTCAGCCGGCCCCGGCGCGGTGGCGTTTGCCGCTGTCGTGGTGCTCACCATGTTCGCTGCCATGTCTTTTGATCCACGCCTGATTTGGGACCCCGAGCAAAAACAAGATGACTGATCAGACCCACACTCCCGCCCCGCAAGACGAAGATATTCCCTCTGCCAAAGCTTTGCCCAAGCGTCGCCTGCCCTCGTTGATCTGGCTGATTCCCATTGTGGCTGCGCTGGCCGGCGGCTGGATTGCCGTGCACGCCATCATGCAGCGCGGGCCGACCATTACCATCCGTTTTGATACGGCTGAAGGCATCGAGGCCGGCAAGACCAAGATCAAATACAAGGATGTGGATATCGGCAATGTCACCGGCGTGGTGCTGACCGAGGATCGCCAGCACATCAAGGTCACGGCGCAACTGGCCCACGCCACCGATGACCTGTTGGGCGACAAGACTCAGTTCTGGGTTGTGCGTCCGCGCGTCGCCGGCGGCACCGTCAGCGGCTTGTCGACCTTGTTGTCCGGGGCCTTTATCGGGATCGACCCGGCGCGCAAAGCCACCGACAAACGCGATTTTGTCGGCCTGGAACAAGCCCCCATCGTCACCACCCGCCAGGCCGGGCGGGAGTTTGTGCTCAAAGCGCAAGACATGGGCTCGATCGACGTTGGCACGCCGTTGTTCTTTCGTCGCGTGCAGGTGGGTGAGGTCTCTGCCTATACCCTGGACAAAGACGGCAAGGGCATTACCGTCAAAGCGTTTGTCCATGCGCCGTATGACCAGTACGTCACCAGCAACACCCGTTTCTGGCATGCCAGCGGTGTGGATGTCTCGCTCGACGCCAATGGTCTGAGAATTGAAACCCAGTCGTTAGCCTCCATTGCCATTGGCGGCATTGCTTTCCAGGCACCGCCGGATCAACCAGTGGCTGAGCCCGCCGCGGCCGACACCCAGTTCACGCTGGCGGCAGACCGCAACAGCGCCATGAAAGAGGCCGATCGCGAACGCGCACCGTTTGTGCTGTATTTCCGCGAGTCGCTGCGCGGTCTTTCTGTGGGTGCGCCGGTTGATTTCCGCGGCATCACCATTGGTGAAGTCAAAGCGATCAATTTCGAGTTCTCCAAAGAGAAACGCGAGATTCTGATGCCGGTCACCATTGATCTTTATCCTGACCGCTTGCGCGGCCGCATGCGCCAGGATCAGCCCATCCACACGCCGGCAGAGAACGTCCGCATTCTGAACGCCATGGTCGCCCATGGTCTGCGCGCCCAGTTGCGTACCGGCAATCTGATCACCGGCCAGTTGTACATTGCGCTGGACTTCATGCCAGGCGCCAGCAAGGCCGATATCGACTGGAAACAGTTCCCGCCGTCCTTGCCGTCTGTTGCCGGTAGCCTGACGCAGTTGCAGGACACCGCGCTGTCGATTGCCAAGAAGCTGGATGCGTTGCCGATCGAGTCCATTGGCAAGAACGCAGACCAGGCCATGCGCAACGCCAACAAGGTGCTTGATAACGCCGACCAACTGGTCAGCCGCCTGAAGAACGAGGTCACGCCAGAAGCACAAACAACGCTCAAGGCCGCGCAGGACGCCATCAATCAGGCCAAGCAGACGCTCTCGCCAGATGCCCCGGTGCAGCAGAACATGAATGACACGCTGCAAGAGGTGTCCAAAGCCGCCCAGGCCTTCCGCGACCTGTCCGACTATCTCAGCCGCCATCCGGATGCCTTGCTCCGTGGCCAGAAGGAAGATGCCAAATGATCCGCTCCGCCCTCTCACTTGCCCTTGCAGCCACCGTGATCGCGCTAGCCGGTTGTGGCTCGGCGCCGCCGGAACACTATTACACGCTGAACCCGGTGGCCGCGCCGGCCAATGTCACGCCGTCGAACCTGGCCATTGCGATTGCAGTGGTCAGCATTCCGCCTGCGGTAGACCGGCCGCAGTTCGTGATCAACCAGCCCGACAACAGCCTGAGCCTGCTGGAGCAACAACGCTGGGCCGCGCCGCTGAAAAACCAGATCCCGGCCACGCTGGCGGTGGATCTGTCACGGATACTGGGCACGCCCAACGTGACCGCATGGCCGCAATTGCCACTGCCAACCACCAGCTGGACCATCAGCGTGAACATCCAGCGTTTTGATTCCATCCCGGACAAAATGGCAGTACAGGAAGCCAGCTGGCAGATTCTGGATAAAACCAGCACCCCGGTGAAAAGCGGCCGCAGCGCGTATGAAGAACCGCTGCAAGGCACGGGTTATGCCGCCATGGCCGCCGCGCATGAGCGGGCGCTGGGCAAGCTGGCGGCAGAAATCGCCGCGGCCATTCCTGCAACCACCGGCAAATAACAGCCGGCCAAGTGTGACGGGTTGAGCGGCATGAAAAAACCGGAGCGCGGGCTCCGGTTTTTTCATTGATGAGCAGCGTACGTCAGGCCGGCGATGCGCCCGAGGCCCCCGGTTTGGGCGGCCCGTTCAGCGGCGTGGCAGGCTCCACACGGTCTGGCAAATCCAGCTTGCCGTTGACGCGGATATCCATCTGCGGGAACGGCATGCTGATGCCGGCACTGTCCAGGTTCTTTTTCAGGCGCAGGTTGTACGCGCGGGCGACGTCCCATTGCTGCAGCGGGCGTGTGCGGAACCGCGCCCGCACCACGATGGCGCTGGCATCAAAACGCTCCAGCCCCTGTACTTCCAGCGGCGCCAGCAGCAAATGCCGCCAGGAGACGTCATGGCTCATCTCGTGGCCGGTATCGCGCATGATCTGCAAGACCTTGTCGATGTCCGCATCGTACGGCACGCCGATATCAAACACGGCAAACGAGAAATCCCGCCCCATGTTCTTGATCACCTTGATCTGACTGAACGGGACTGAATGCACGGCGCCTTGCACGTCGCGGATCCGCACGGTCCGGATGGTCAGCCCTTCTACCGTGCCGACATGGCCGCCCGCGTCGATGGTATCGCCCACGGCGATGGTGTCTTCCACCAGAATAAACACGCCGGTAATCAGATCCTGCACCAGTGCCTGCGCACCAAAACCCACGGCCAGACCGATCACGCCAGCGCCGGCCAGCAGCGGGTTGACGTTGATCCCCAGGTTGGCCAGCGACACGATCACCGCAATGATCAGCATGACCACCACCAGGGCATTGCGAAACAAGGGCAGCAAGGTGCGGGCGCGGTTGGAAATCCGCTCTCCGCCACGCCGGTAGCCGCCTTTACCGGCAATGCGTTCTTCCATGATCGCGTCCAGCACAATCCACACCAGCCACATGACAAAGAGCGTGGTGGCAATGCTGAAGAACACCTGATCCATGCGCCGCCCGCCAACGGTGAGTTTGGCAATATCGGCCAGAGAGTGATGCCAGGTATGCAAAATCAGCTCGAAGAACAAAAACCAGCTGACGATATTGAGCAGCAGAAACGAAAACTGCAGCATGCGCCGCACGTACGCCGACCGCCGCGCGGCATAACCCGGGTGGCGCAAGCGTGCCTGATAGCGCCGGTGGATCAGCATGCTGACAAACGCCGCCATCACCAGCCACACCACCGTGCGCACGGCCTGATCCGTCAGTGCGCCGTTGCGGCCCGCACTGCCCCAGATTCCCACGCCGGCCACCAGCGCAATCATCAGCACCGGCCACTGCCAGACCATTGATGCAAATTGCAGGATCTCGCTCACGGTTTTGTATTTTTGCCGGAACGGATACGGATTATTGCGGATGAGATGCGCCACGGGCCGGCGGAAACGGATGGCAAACGCAGCAAGCAACACCACGTTCACCAGGTGGCTGATGGTGATGATCAGAAAACAGAAATTCATGCCCAGGGCCAACTGGGTGCGGTAATCGCCCGCCGCATCATTTAACGCCGCCATGGCGCCAAACAGGATCAGCCAACGCGAACAACCGTGCAACAACACACGCACGGCCGGCCGCCGATGGCCTTTGGCACACAAGGAAAACAACGCCAGCGCCAGCGAGGCAAACACCGCGCCGCAAAGCACGCACCAGGCCAGCAAGAACGCAAACGCCCCGCCGACCGAGTGCGACCAGTCACTGGTGAAATACACCGTCAGCACCAGACCCAGCGCCCACGGCGCAATGGTACGCGCGGCGTAGACCAGTAAGGTAAATGTACTGGGGTCGGCCGGCATATCCAGCCCCATGCCGTAGCGGCGCAAAATGCGAAGTGCGATTTCGCGGATGACAAACGCAGTGATCGCCCACACCGCCAGCCCACCCAGGAACCCCACCGCCACGCGCGCGCCCTGACCCGGGGTTTCCTGCACGTGCACCGTGAAGTCATACGCGGCATTGCGCAATAACTGGGTCCAGGCAATCTGGTTGGTCAGTATCAGGTCGGT
This sequence comes from Silvimonas iriomotensis, assembly GCF_014645535.1. Lineage (NCBI taxonomy): Bacteria > Pseudomonadati > Pseudomonadota > Betaproteobacteria > Neisseriales > Chitinibacteraceae > Silvimonas > Silvimonas iriomotensis. Next base: position 539,218 of record NZ_BMLX01000001.1, on the reverse strand, counting down.
CTGCACACCCATCCAGCGCGCCAGGCCAGTGACCTGCCCCAGCAGCCCCACGTTTTGCTGGGCTTGCGCGTCTTGCGCCACCGCGCTGGCCACGGTGCGCATCCGCTTCAGTTCTGCCACCAGCGCAGTACGGCGCTGGTCATCTTCCAGCGTGGTGATCACGGTATCGAGCGAGGCCGCAAAGGCCACGGCAGACGCCGCGCTGGCCTGGGAAGCCGCCGGCTTGGTCAACCCCGGCAAGGTCACCGCCAACGCCGGGCTCAGCAAAAACAGGCTTAACAAGGCCCACAGCACCGGGCTACGCCAGCGGGTCAGTACAAAAGCGACAGACGTCAAGACAGGACCTCGAAAAAGAAAGTCATCGCCCCGACATGAGCGATGACAAGGCGCAATACGTGCAGGATAGCCTGGCGATTGCAATCAGGCTGAGCAGCGGCCCAGTGAAGCACAACACAGCCCTCGATGGTGATGCCGTTTGATTAAGCCCTGTTTAAGCCGCCCCCGCCCATACTGCAGATGAAAAACCCGGGCTCGTGACGCTACGGCGTCACTTTGAAACGGGACTGGCAAGAATGCCGAACAAGGAGAAACACCCATGCGCTGGATAGCAAGTCTGATTTTTGCAGTCGCCACAACCCTGGCGTTTGCGCTGCCCACCGAACAAGACGTGCAAGCCGCGGTTAAACAGGGCAACTTTGCGCAGGCCCAGACCATGATGGCCGAAGTCATTGCGGCCAAACCTGACAGCGCCAAGGCACATTACATCTACGCTGAAATCCTGGCGCACAACGGCCAGTTTGCCGACGCGACCAACGAGGCCCTGAAAGCCAAAACCATCGACCCGCAAATCCACTTCACCAGCCCGGAGAAATTCCGCAAGTTTGAAGCGCAGTTGCTCAACTCGGCCCAGCCCGCCACCACTGCGGGCAACAGCCGTGCCGTGACCAGCCAGGCCGTCGCCCCGCAACCGGCACCGGCTGAACGCAGCAGCGGCTTTGGCTGGACCGGCATCATCCTCCTTGTCGTGGCCGGCTTTGGCATTCTGATCTGGCTGACCACCCGCCGCCGCGAACCGGCGGTCTTTACCGGCAATGGCGGCCCGGCCCAGCCCTACGGCGTACCGGGCGGCTACAACAACGGCGTGCCGGTCGGCTCTGGCCCGGTAGTGGTCAACCAGGGCGGCAGCGGCCTTGGCGCCGGTCTGATGGGCGCCGCCGGTGGCTTTGCCGCAGGCATGCTGGTTGAAGAAATGCTGGATCATCGCAACGGCGGCCTGGGTAGCCGGCCCGAGATCGTGGAGAACAACACCTATATCTACGAGAACGGCGCCAGCGCGGGCAATGTTGACCAGCAATTGCAAAACCAGTCCATTGATTTTGGCAACGGCAATAGCTGGGACGACAACAGCGGCGGTGGCGGCGATTTTTCAGACAGCGCGCTGGATATCGGCAGCGATGACAACAACTGGTAACACCCCCTGATCCTGCCCCGACAAAGCCGGTCTTCTGACCGGCTTTTTTCATGTTGCAGCACCAGATCTGTGCGTCTGGCGGCCAGCTTGCGCCGTTGCCACCCCGTAATGCGTGGTCCTGTGTGTACCTTTAAGGCAAGACCAGGGCACAATTGCCTATCGCTTATACAGGACCACTGATGCACATCCGCCGTCTGACCCCCGCCGACGCCCAGCTCTACCGCGCCCTGCGCCTTGCCGCGCTGGCGGATTCGCCCACGTCGTTCATGCCGACGGTAGAAGAGGAAATCATCACCCTCACCCCGCTGGAACTGGAAAAACGCCTCGCCCCCGATGGCCATAACCAGGTGCTGGGTGCGTTTGAAGACGACGAACTGGTGGGCATCATCGGCCTGTTGCAAGACCCGCGCCGCAAACTGGCGCACAAAGTGATTCTGGTCGGCGTATTCGTCAACGCCGCCGCCCGGGGCCAGGGTTACGCCACGGCGCTGATGAACGCCGCCATCAACACCGCCCGCGAGTGGAGTGGCGTACGGCAGGTGCTGCTGAATGTGCGGTCAGACAACACGCGGGCCCGGCATTTGTATTCCAAGCTGGGTTTCAAGCTGTATGGGCGGGAGCCGGATGCGATTCTGGTTGATGGGACGTTTTATGATGAAGAGTTGATGATTTTGATGTTGTGATTGGGGGTTTTGCTGCGCGGGGTTGAATGCTGGAGGTTTAGCGCCTTTGGCGCGGGTTTTAAAAGCGTTTGATACCGGCGGTGGCCGGAGCACCCTACTTTCTTTGCTTCGCCAAAGAAAGTAGGCAAAGAAAGGCGACCCCAGCCCTGCGGCCCTCCGGGCTTCCCTCGGTTGGTCGGGAGCCTGGGGTCTCCCTCCACGCCCTCGGCGCTTGGCTTTAATGGGGGAGGAAAGTCAAAGGCAACTGCAACCCCAAAAAGCAACGGCAACAGCAACGGCAACGGCAACGGCAAATTCGACACGCACCCCACGGACTCGTCATTCCGGACCTCGGCGGCCCCCCTTGGCCGGAATCCAGCTGCGGTGCTTGCAAGTGCCACAAGATCAACGCGAGACATTGGTAGTAGTCCGCCGAAAGCAGCCCGCTGGGCTGCGGGCTGGATTCCTGCCTGCGCAGGAATGACGTAGTGGTGGACTAAACCCGTCATTCTTGCGTGCGGAGGGTTTGCGGGTTTGGGGTTGCTTCTGAAGTTGCCGTTGATTTGCGCGGTTGCAGTTGCAGTTGCAGTTGCAGTTGCAGTTGCAGTTGCAGTTGCAGTTGCAGTTGCAGTTGCAGTTGCAGTTGCAGTTGCCTTTGACGTTGACGTTGAGCCCCTTGACTGCGCCGAGCATCGCAGCAAGGCGCGGGGTTTCGGCGTAAGGGTGTTTGAGGGCTTTGGCCCGAGTTCCCTGGAGCCAGCCGCGCCTTGCGAGAAGCACAGGGAACCCCGAAGGGGCGCAGTCGCAGGGGTCGCCTTTTCTTTGGGTACTTTCTTTTGGCGACCCAAAAGAAAGTACCTTGCCGTCGGGCAACCCCCGACACCCAAAACACCGCGCCGTCAGGCGCTAACACCAGTTCAAGGTTTCAAGCCAGACACAGGCGAATTGTCACCTCGCTCCAACTCCACCTCACGCCCTAAGCCACCCCACCACCAACACCCAAAAAATCCCCCCTCATCCCAACCACAGTCAACGTCCGCACCCCCTGCGCCCCCCTGATCAACACCCCCTCAATATCCGCCGTCGCAGAAGGCCCCGTCACCAGCGCGCAATACCGCGCCTGGCTAAACGCTGCCTGCCGATACGCATGATGCAGATTCGGCAAGATAACGGCCGGGTCCAGCAGCACCACCAGATGCTGCGCCAGATACCCCAGCGCATTTACCCCGTATTCGGCCTCGGATAACCAGACCGAGCCGGTCTCTGCCACTGCAAACCGCGCCCGCACGATGCCGACATCCACGTTTTCCAGCGAGCGCGGGTCTGTCACGGTGTGCACTTGCAGCGTACCGGCCGTTTCCGGCACCGCGCTGCAAATCACTTTGGCATTGGCAAAGCGCTGGGCTAGCCAGGCATCCAGCCCGTCAGCGGGCGCGTCTACCCATTGCCCGCCCATCCGGGCCAGTGCGGTTTTGAATTGATCCAGCGCGGGCGGCAGATTTTCATCAAACAGTGGTACATCGGGCAACGCCTCCGGCACCCGGCCTGCGCCACGCAATCTGCTCAGTATCTCGTCGCGGCTGCTCATGTTTCTTGCTCCGGTTTGCGGTTGGCGGCGTACCACTGGTGGAACGTCTGTCCGGGCGGTTCAGGGAGTTCGCGCTGTTTGCCCCAGGCGTTGAAGGGGTTGTACAGAAAGGCGCGGGGCAGGCTGGCCATGGCCTTGCCGGCGCCGCTGCTCCAGGCGCGGTAGCGCTTGGGGTCGGCCAGCACTTTGCCGGCCAGTTTCATGCTCTCTTTTTTCACGAACGACACCTGGCCCTGTTCGACCACAATCTGTCGCCATTTGTAGATCTGTTCGTGGATGTTGATCTTCACCGGGCAGACGTTGCTGCAACTGCCGTTGAGCGTGCTGGCAAAGGGCAGCGCACTGTATTTTTTCAGGTCAAACGTGGGGTTGATGATGGCGCCGATGGGCCCGGCGTAAACGCCGCCGTAACTTAGCCCGCCGCTGCGCCGGTACACCGGGCAGGTATTCATGCACGCGCCGCAGCGGATGCATTTGAGCGAGTACCAGAAGTCATCCATCGCCAGCCGTTCGCTACGGCCGTTATCCACCAGAATGAAGTGAGATTCCCCGCCCGCGCGCGGGGCCCGGAAGTGCGAGGTGTATTGCGTGATTGGCGAGCCCAGCGCGCTGCGCGAGAGCATGCGGATGAACACGCCCAGGTGTTCCATTTTGGGGATCAGTTTTTCAATGCCGATGCTGGCGATATACAGCGGCGGCACATTGCCGGAAAGATCGGCATTGCCTTCGTTGGTGCATGTCACCACGGTGCCGGTTTCCGCCACGGCAAAGTTGCAGCCGGTCATGCCTGCGCCGGCCTTGATGAAATACGGCCGCGTGTCCTGGCGCATGCCTTCGGCCAGGTAATGCGGGTCGGCATTGCTGCGATCGGTGCCAATGGTCTCGGCAAACACCTCGGCCACGTCTTTGGCCAGTTTGTGCACAGCGGGCACGACAATATGCGATGGCGGTTCGTCATCCAGCTGCTGGATGCGCTCGCCCAGATCGGTCTCGACCACCGTCATGCCGCGGTCTTGCAGATACGGGCGCATATTGCATTCTTCGGTGAGCATGGACTTGGATTTGACCAGCGTATCCACGCCGCGCGCCGAGAGGATTTCATGCACGATGCGGTTATGCTCGGCCGCGTCTTTGGCCCAGTGCACGGTCACGCCATTGGCGGTGGCGTTGCGCTCGAATTCTTCCAGGTAATCGGCCAGGTGCGTCAGCGTGTGGCTTTTGATGGCAGAGGCCAGCTCGCGCAGTTGCTCCCACTCTGCGATGCCGTGCGCTTCCTTGTCGCGCAGGTCGCGCAGTGTCCACAGGCGTTTGTCGTGAAAGGCAATGTGCGGTTCATCGGCAATGAACTGGCGCGAGCCTTTGACGTGATCGACTTTCTTGTCGGTGAAGATGTCGTTGGCCATGATCAGTGCCGCGCCCCGTTGAGGATTTGCGCAATGTGGATGAACCGCAGCGGCATACCCAGCCGCTCGGCACAGCCTTTCTGGTGCATCAGGCAAGACATGTCGGCAGAGACAATGTACTCGGCCCCTGCTCCGGCGTGGTCGCGCACTTTGTCATAACCCATGCGGGCAGAGACCGGTTCTTCGGTCACGCAAAAAGTCCCGCCAAAGCCGCAGCATTCATCCGGGCGTTGGGGCGTAACGAACTCGATCCCTTTGACCCCGCGCAGCAAATCCAGCGGTTTGGACCAGGGGGCGACATTGAGCTCGCTCGGGCTGGCGTGGCCCAGCCGGCGCAAGGTGCCGCAGCTATTGTGCAGGCCGACCTTGTGCGGAAACTCCGCCCACGGAAAATCGGTGATCTTGAGGACATCGTGCAGGAACTCAACCAGTTCATAGGTTGAAGCGCGCACTTTGCGCGTGGCGGCGTCCTGTTCTACCGCGGTGAAGTGATCACGCACATGGTGCACGCAACTGCCACTGGGCGAGACCACGTAGTCGTAATCGGCAAAGTTTTTGACAAACAAGGCCTCCGCGCCACGTGCGTCGGCCTCGCAACCACTGTTGCCCATGGGCTGGCCGCAACAGGTCTGGTCAAACGGATAGACCACGCTGCACCCGGTTTTCTCCAGCAGTTCCAGCGTGGCAATGCCCACTTCCGGGAAGAAGGCATCGATAAAACAGGGGATAAACAAAGCCACTTTCATTGTGTGTATCTGCTCTCTGTTTTGCGGTTCGCCCTGTCAGCGAAAACCGGATTTTGCACACTTGCCGGAACACCGCCAGGCAAGGTCAGTCGTACTGATGTTCAAAGCCGCCTTTACAACACGGCATCAAGGAGAAACCCATGCCCATCGCGACCGCGACTGCATCCGCACCTGCGCACACACAATACACCCTGGACTGGCTGACCACCCACGCATTGAGCTTTGGTGTGGATATCGTCTTTGCCGCCATCATCCTGATTGTGGGCTGGTGGTTATCCAACCGGATCAGCGCCATGGTCATGCGTTCTCTGGCCCGCACCAGCGCCGACGCCACCATTCGCCCGGTGCTGGCCAGCATTATTGAATGGACCGTGCGCCTTGTGGCACTCACCGCCGCACTGGACCGCTTTGGCGTGCGCACCACCAGCATTGTGGCGGCACTGGGCGCTGCCGGTCTGGCGATTGGTCTGGCGCTGCAAGGCACGCTGCAGAATATCGCCGCCGGCTTCATGATCTTGCTGCTGCGGCCGTTCAAGGTGGGCGACTATATCGAAGGCGCCGGCACCATTGCCGGCACCGTCAAGGAAATCAGCCTGTTTTACACACGGCTCAACAAGGCCGACGGCCAGGGCATGTTTGTGCCCAACAGCCAGTTGTGGAGCAACGCCATTACCAATTACAGCAGCAACGGCACGCGCCGGATTGAAGCGCATCTGGTGGTGCCGCATACAGAAGTGACCAACGCGATTGAGCACTTGCGCATGCTGATTGACTCTGACAACCGCATCCTCACCGACCCCGCGCCCAATGTCGTGGTGTCCGACTTCACCGACGTCGGCACCCGCATCACCGTGTATGCATGGACGCAGAACGCGGATTTCCTGAGCGTAAAGAGCGAATTGCTGGGTCAAGTACCGCCAGAACTGAAAAAAACCGTGACCATTACGCAGCGCGCCTGACGCCACGATACCGGCATGATGCAGCCCAGGTGGCATCATGCCGGCGCGTAACGGCCCGGTGGGTCAGGCCGTCAAACTGTCATCAGAAATTGAAGTTGTCGATGTTGGAAGCATCAAACGTGGTCGGTGGTCCAAGGATCACCTCGCCGCTCTTGCCCACAGTGCGCTTGCCCAGTTTGCCGGCTTCAAAGGTTTCGCCTTCTTTACCGGTGATGTTGCCCGAAGCCAGGTTAGCCGCAGCGTAAGCCGCCAGGTAACCTAGTGCGCCCGGATCCCACAACTGGAAGGCCTTGACCGTGCCGTTCTTCACGAACGCACGCATCTGGTTAGGCGTACCCAGACCGGTCACCACAAACGTACCTTTCTTGGGCGATGTCGAGATATAACGCGCTGCCGCAGAGATACCCACCGTGGTCGGGGCGACGATGGCTTTCAGGTTCGGATACGCTTGCAGCAGACCCTGGGTTTCAACGAAGGATTTCTGGTCATCGTCGTTGCCATAGGCCACCTTCACCAGTTTGATCTTGGCGTATTCCGGCTTCTTCAGTTCATCCTCCATCCACTTGATCCAGGTGTTCTGGTTGGTGGCGTTGGGCGTGGCCGACAGAATGGCAAACTCGCCCTCGCCGCCAATCAGTTTGGACAACAACTGGATCTGGCCACGGCCAATGGATTCGCTGTCAGCCTGGTTGATGAACAGCGCACGGCCTTCCGGTGCGGTATCCGAGTCAAACGTCACCACCTTGATGCCTTGCGCCTGCGCCTTCTTCAGGTATGGCACCACGGCATTGGCATCATTGGCGGCGATCACGATGGCGTTCTGCTTTTGCGTGATCAGCGTGTTGATGTACGACACCTGCGACGACGCGCCAGCATCCGACGGGCCGACCACCTTGCCCACGCCGCCCATTTCCTTGATCGCCTCAAGGCCGCCGTTGTCAGCGATCACTTCATACGGGTTGTTGATCTGTTTGGGCAGGAACGCGATCTTCAAATCTTTCTTGATCCCCGCGCCCATTGCTGTGGCAGACAGCAGCGCCGCAAGCAGTACCGGCATGGCCAGTAACTTGATGTTTCTGTGCATGAGTCGACTCCTCGTGTGTGTATCTGGTCGGTGGTTTGACCGTGGTTTTTGGGTACCGCTTAAGCCGGTCTTGTGGACCGGGATTTCGTCATGAATTTGCCTACCGTGCAGCGACAGCCTTCGCTGCCATAACGCGTTTGATCCGCGCGGCCCGCAGCCGCTCTGCAATATTCGGCACCAGCACAGACGACAGCAGCAGCAAGCCGGTCACAATCGTCAGTACCTCGCTGGACACGTCATACAAGGTCAGCGCGTTCTTCAGCACGCCGATAATCAGCAGCGACAACAACACGCCCACCAGCGAGCCCTTGCCGCCAAAAATGCTCACCCCGCCAAACAGCACCGCAGCGACGACAGACAGTTCAAACCCCTCGCCGTTATCCCCCCGGGCGCTGGAGAAACGCAGCGTGTAGATGATCCCGGCCAGCGCGCTCATGAAGCCGGACAAGACAAAGAGCTTGATCTTGGTGCGGGCGACATCCACGCCAGAGAAATGCGCGGCGGTCTGGTTGCTGCCAATGGCGTACAGGCTGCGGCCAAACGCCGTGGATTGCAGCAGCACGGTAAAACCGATAGCGGCAAGGATCACCAGGATGAAGGGTTGCGGCAAAAAGCTGTCGCCCACCGTGCTGATGCCAAAAGTGGTCCAGTTGGCCGGGAAGTCTGCGATGGCCTGATCGCCCAGCAGCAGGTAAGAAAAACCGCGAAACATGGCCAGCGTGCCGATGGTGATGGCCAGCGAGGGCAAGCCCAGCCGCACAATCACCAGACCGTTGAACAAGCCCGCCAGCACCCCGGCTGCCAGCACCAGGACGACCACCAGCGGCATGGGCAGGCCCATGTGCCAGAGCACGCCCATCAAGGCGCTGGACATGCCCATGACCGAGGCCACAGAGAGGTCGATCTCTGCCGCGACAATGATCAGCGTCATCGGCAAGGCCATGAGGGCGATTTCGGTGAAGTCCGCCAGCAGGTTGGACATATTGGCCGCGCCAAGGAACTCGCCAGACAAACCGCGCCCCAGCCCCAGCGACATGACCAGCACGACGCAGAGCATGGCTTCCCATGAGAAGCGCAGATTCAGTTTTCGGGGTGTGTCCATGGGTGTTTCCTTTTTTTGCCGTGCTTCAAAAAAACCGGTTGATCGTTTGCTGCTGCAACATCTTCAATGCGTCATTGCGGATTCCGGCTGTAAACCGGTTGCGCCGCAGGCGCTGGTCATCGGGCGAGGAAGGCGGGCGTTCTGGATTCCTGCCTGCGCAGGAATGACGAGCGGGTGGGTCGTTGGGGTGAACCCGGCAAGCAGTGACACCACTCCTCACTCCTCAACCCAGTTCCCGCTTCTTCATCGACCACTTGGCAATGCGCCGTGACAACAGCGTGTCACTGACAATCGCCAGCACAATCAGCGCGCCCTGGATGGCCAGTTGCCAGAAGGACGACACGCGCAGCACCACCAGCGAGATATTGATCACGCCCAGCAGCAAAGCCCCCAGCGTGGCGCCCCAGACATTGCCGACGCCGCCGGTAATGGCCACGCTGCCGACCACCGCCGCGGCGACGACTTGCAACTCGATGCCCTTGCCGGTGCTGGCATCCACCGTGCCAAAGCGCGCCAGCCACAGCACGCCGGCCAGCCCGGCCAGTGCGCCAGAGAGCAAAAAGCCCACAAACACGCGGCGATTGACGCGGATGCCGGCCAGCGTGGCGGCTTCCGGGTTAGAGCCAATGGCGTAGAACTCGCGGCCACCGCGGAAAAATTTGAGGTAGTACCCGACGCCCGCCAGCACCACGGCGGCGATGATCACCAGAATGGGCAGGCCCAGCACGTTGCCGGTGGCAATGTGCGAGAACGCATCCGGCAGGCTGGTGGCGTTGATCTGGCCGCCGTGCACCCAGGCGTAATCAATGCCCCGGAAGATGTAGAGCGTAGAGAGCGTGGCCACCAGCGAGGGCACCCGGCCAAACGTCACCAGCGCGCCGTTCACGCCACCGGCGGCAAGACCAATCAGCACCCCGGCGACAATCGCCAGCGGCACCGGCAAACCGGGCATGGCAATGAAAAGGCTGCCGACCGCATACGCCGTCACCCCCAGCGTGGAACTGACCGACAGATCGATATGCCGCATCAGCATCACCACCGTCATGCCGGCGGTCAGGATGGCGGTGATCGCCACGTTCAGCAGCACATCGCGCGCGTTGTGCCAGGAGAGGAACGCCGGTTCTGCCATGCCGGTGCCGATGATCAGCAGCAGCAAAACCACCAGCAGCGTGCTTTCCCGGTTACGGGCCAGCACCAGGAACCAGCGCTGACGCTCCGGCGTGGGGGAGTTGGCCGCGCCAGGCGCCAGGCTTTGTGTGTGTTGGTTCATGAATGCGGTACTCATGCTGCTTTCCTGGAGGCGGGATCAGTCTGGCCCAGCGCGGCGGCCATGATGCGTTCTTCGTTGGCCTGATCACGCGGGATATCCGCCGTGATACGGCCTTCGTGCATCACCAGCACACGGTCAGCCATGCCCAGCACTTCGGGCAGTTCGCTGGAGATCATCAGCACGGCCATGCCCTCTTTCACCAGGTCGGCCATGGTCTGGTAGACCTCTGCCTTGGCGCCGACGTCGATCCCGCGCGTGGGTTCGTCGATGATCAGCACGCGCGGATGCGTGGCCAGCCATTTGCCCAGCACCACCTTTTGCTGGTTACCGCCAGAGAGCGTGCCGGCCGGGGCGTCGACAGTGTGGGCCTTGAGCTTGAGTTTGCTGCCCCATTCCGTGGCCAGATCACGCTCGGCCTTGCCCGAGATCAGCCCGAAGCGCACCAGCTTGCCCAGCACGGTGAGCGAGGTATTGCGCGCAATCGGCATATCCAGCGCCAGGCCTTGCTGGCGGCGGTCCTCCGGCACCAGCGCCACGCCGGCGCGCACTGCGGTAGCGGGCTTGCCCAGCTTGAGCTTCTGGCCCATGACGTGGACCTCGCCGCTATCAACCGGATCAACCCCGAAAATAGCGCGGGCGACTTCGCTGCGGCCCGCGCCGACAAGGCCGGACAGCGCGACGATCTCGCCTTTACGCACGTCAAACGAGATATCGCGGAACACGCCGGTACGCGACAGCCGCCGCACCGACAAACCGACCTCGCCCGGCGTGACATCGGCCTTGGGGTAATAGGTAGAGAGATCACGCCCCACCATGCGGGCGACAATGCTGTCGTGATCCATCTCGGCCGTCATGGCGAAATGCACCGCCGCGCCGTCGCGCATGATGGTGACGCGCTGGGTCAGGCGGAACACTTCTTCCAGCCGGTGCGTAATAAACAGGATGGCGACATTGGCGGCGCGCAGGCGCTCGGCAATGCTGAACAGGCGCTCTACTTCCGGGCGTGACAGCGCGGCGGTCGGTTCATCCATGATCAGCACATTGGCGTTGAGCGAAAGCGCCTTGGCGATCTCGACCACTTGCTGATCAGCAATCGACAAACCGCGCACCAGCTGCGTGGCTTTGAGCGATACACCCAAAGACTGCAGCATTTCCTGCGTCCAGCGGTTCATCTCGTCGTAGCGGATACGCCCCAGGCGATCAAGCGGCTGGCGGCCCATGTAGATGTTCTCGGCAATCGAGAGATCGGCAAACAGCGTGGGTTCCTGATAGATCACCGCAATGCCGGCCTCCAGCGCGTCTGACGGCCGCGTGAAGTGGCGTTGCCGGCCATCAATCACCAGCGTGCCGGTGTCGGGCTTGTGGACGCCGGCCAGGATTTTCACCAGCGTGGACTTGCCCGCGCCGTTCTCGCCCAGCAAGGCATGGACCTCGCCCGGGTAGAGCGAGAGGCAGCCATTGAGCAGGGCCTGGACTTCGCCAAAGGCCTTGCTGGCACCGCGCAGTTCCAGCCGGGGCTGGAGGGGTTGATCGCTCATTGCATCGTCCTTGAAACGTACTTTGTTACCCGCCCTGCCACTTCGTCGTTCCTGCGAAAGCAGGAATCGGGCACGTGCGCCGAAGGTGGCCTGATTTTTGCAAGAACACCAAAAACACCTCATATCAGCGCCTGCGACACGGGTGTTCAGAACTGGATTGCTGCCTTTGCTGGAATGACAAATCAGGGGGTAGCGCGCTTCCAGTTCATACCCGCACTGACTTACCTCGATCCCCTGACCTCACAACCGGTACACCCGCTCTGCATTCATCCGGAACAACTGTGCTTTTTCAGAATCGCTGGCCCCGCCGACAATCTGTGCAAACGCCTGCCACACCGCCGGATAGTTGCTATAGAGCTTGTCCACCGGAAAATTGGAGGCGAACATGCAGCGATCAGCACCGAACGTGTCGATGACCTGCAAGACGTAGGGGCGCAGGCTTTCCGCCGTCCAGTGATGGTCAAACATGCCCAGGCCGCTGATCTTTACCGCCATGTTCGGCAGCGTCGCCAAAAGTGCCAGCCCGTCGCGCCAGGCCGCCCAACCCGCCACGCTGTCGCGATCGACAAACATGCCGGCGTGGTTGAGTACAAAGGTCACGTCCGGGTTGTCGCGGGCCAGCGCGGCAGCGGCGTGCATTTGCGACGGGTACAACTGCATGTCGAAGTTCAGCCCGTACTTGCCCAGCAATCTGAAATTGCGCTGCCAGGTTGCGTCGTCCATGTAGTGCCGGCCAACGTAGTCGTACAGCGGATTGGCGTGCACGTTCAGAATCTGGCGGATGCCTCGCATGGCACGGCTTTGGCACTGCGCAGCCAGCAAGGCTTCTACATCCGGCCGGGTAAAGTCGGCATACCCGACGATGCCGATCTTGAGCACATCCTGCGCATCGGCCTGGGCTTGCACCCATTGCGTTTCGGCCAGCGGGTCAGCGGCGATGGCTTCAATGTGCACGGCTTTAAGCACCTGCACCGCGTCACCCGCATCAGCCAGCAAGTCGGCCGGGGCGTAGATTTTCTTTACCGGCGTCACATCACCGTTAAAGCCGACGGCGTCGCTTTCCATCCAGGGGTAGCGCAAGGTGCCGGGGGCCCACAGGTGCACGTGCGGATCAACAACCTGAAGCGTCATGCGTCACTCCATGTAAAACACGGGCGTCAGCGCCCATTGCTGCGGTTTGTGATCAGGCTCTGTGGCCATGATGTCGGCCATGTAATCCCACCAGCGGCGCATGACCGGCAGTTGCGGCAGATCGGCCATGCGGTGATCGTCTGTGGCTTTGAGCACGGCAAACAAGGCGTGTGTCTGTGCGTCCAGAAAAATGCGGTAATCGCTGATGCCGGCAGCTTTGAGCGCCACGACCAGTTCCGGCCAGATTTCGTCATGACGACGCATGTACTCCGCCGCCTGACCCGGGTTCAGTTGCATGCGAAAAGCGTGGGTTTGCATGATCGCCGCCGTCTTGTGTTACTGCAGATTCACAAACAAGCCGCCATCAACCAGCAGCGATGCGCCGGTGACATACGCCGCCATATCCGAGGCCAGAAACACCACCGCGCCGCCGATATCCTCTGGCTGGCCCATGCGGCCCAGCGGAATGCGTTTGTTGAAATACGCCACTTTTTCCGGATCAGAGAGGTCGTCTTTGTTGATGTCGGTGAGAATCGTGCCCGGCATGACCGAGTTACAGCGGATGCCATATTTGCCCAGCGCAATGGCGGTCGATTGCATCAGCGAATGCACACCCGCCTTGGTCGGCGTGTAGTGGGTCTGATACTCGCCGCCCACCAGCGCGCTGATCGAGCTGATGGCAATGATGGAACCGCCCCGACCCTGGTCTTTCATGCGGTTGGCCACGGCCTGCGTCACGTAAAACGCGCCATGCAGGTTGACTTCCATGGTGCGCTGGAAGGTTTCCAGCGGCATGTCCAGAAAGCCGTGGAACGGGCAGATGCCGGCGTTGCTGACCAGCACATCCACCCCGCCAAAGTGTTCTACTGCCGCCTGTACCAGTAATTGCGCGGTGTGCGGATCGGCCACATCGCCCTTCACGGCGACCACGCCACGGCCCAGGGCTTTGATGTCGGCAATGGTTTCATCGGCATGGCTGTGATGGCTGACCACCACATTGGCGCCATGCTGCGCACAAGCCACCGCCACGGCGCGGCCAATCCCGCGGGAGCCACCGGTGACGATGACGGTTTTGTCTTTTAACAGCATGGTTCGGGGTTCTCCAGTTGCTGCTTGTTGGTGTTTGTCCAGGTGGCCGGGGTTTTCAACCAGGCCACCGACAACGCGCACTCTGTTTCATCATTGCGGCCTGTGCCGACAGGAATCCGGTAAGGCCATCCAGCCAGGGGCCAAAGCAAGCCGTCACGCAATGGCCGGGGCGTAAATGGATTCCGGCCAAGGAGGCCGCCGAGGTCCGGAATGACGACGGGTATGCACGTTTTTCCGCCCCTCACGCCTCACGCCTCACGCCTCACGCCTCACGCCTCACGCCTCACGCCTCACGCCTCACGCCTCACGCCTCACGCCTCACGCCTCACGCCTCACGCCTCACGCCTCACGCATCAATGCTCGTACGGCCGCACCAGCTTGCATTCCGGGTTCAGGCGGACGCCAAAGCCGGGTTTGTCCAGCGCAGAGGCAGAGATACGTCCGTTAACCGGCACCGGTTCATCCAGCAGCAGCGGGTTGAACATCGGCACCACCTGGTCAGCCTTGGGCGCCATCATCAAGAACTCGGCAAACGGGCTGTTGTGGCGGGTGATCACAAAGTGGTAGCTGTAGACCGACGAGCCATGCGGCACGACCAGCACGTTGTGCGCGTCCGCCAGGGCAGAAATCTTGATCAGTTCGGTCACGCCGCCGCACCAGCCCACATCCGGCTGGATGATGTCGCAGCAGCCCATTTCCAGCAGCAGACGGAAACCCCAGCGCGTGGCTTCATGCTCGCCCGTGGTCACCAGCATGCCTTTGGGCACGTTGCGGCGTAGCTCGGCGTAGCCCCAGTAATCATCGGGCGGCAGCGCTTCTTCGATCCATTTCAGGCCGTATTGATGCGCTTTGGTCGCCAGCCGGGTGGCGTAGTTGGTATCCAGGCTCATCCAGCAATCGAGCATCAGCCAGAAGTCGTCACCCACGCGGTTGCGCATGTCTTCGATCATGGCCAGGTTCTTTTTCAGGCCTTCTTCACCTTCTGCCGGGCCGTGGTGCAGCGGCATTTTGCCGCCGATAAAGCCCATTTCTTTGGCCAGATCAGGGCGTGCTCCCGTAGCGTAAAACTGCAACTGGTCACGCACCGGGCCGCCCAGCAACTGGTGCACCGGTTCGCCGCGCACCTTGGCCAGCAAATCCCACAAGGCCAGGTCGACGCCGCTGATGGTGTTGATCACCACGCCCTTGCGGCCGTAATAGAGCGTGGCGTTGAACATCTGGTCCCACATCTTTTCGATGTCGGTCACCTTCTGGCCTTCAATAAAACGCGCCAGATGTTTCTCTACGATATATGCGCCAATCTCGCCCGCCGTCGTCACGGCAAAGCCCACAGTGCCGTCGCTGGCTTCGATCTCCACCACCAGCGTACCCAACACGTTGATGCCGAAAGACTGGCGGCTCTGGCGGTATTTCTCGTATCTGGACATGGGCGTGGCGATGTGGTCGTCAATCCAGTGACCGCCGCCCTGATCGTGGTAATCCGCCCCGCCGCCGCGCACGGTATAAGCGCGGATCTGTTTGATGACTGGTACGTTCATTGCACGAATCCCCTGATCAATAAGTGGCGCGGCCGCCGGAAATGTCGATCACGCCGCCCGTGGTAAACGAGCAATCTTCAGAACTGAGCCAGCCGATCAGCGCGGCCACTTCATTCACCTGCAAGAAGCGCCCCATGGGGATTTTGCTCAGCATGTAATCAATGTGCTGCTGGCTCATCTGGTCAAAGATTTCGGTCTTGGCGGCCGCCGGGGTAATGCAGTTGACGATCACGTTCTTGGTCGCCAGTTCTTTACCCAAAGACTTGGTCAAACCGATCAGGCCGGCCTTGGATGCGCTGTAGTGCGATGCGGTGGGATTGCCTTCCTTGCCCGCCACCGAGGCCACGTTGACGATGCGGCCGTAACCGTTTTCCAGCATCTTGGGGATCACGGCGTGGCACACCAGGAACGGCGCCACCAGGTTGACCTCGATCACCCGTGCCCAGCCTTTGGGGTCCAGCTCCCAGGTCAGGCCGTTGCCACCGGTAATGCCGGCGTTGTTGACCAGAATGTCGACCTTGCCATGCGCGGCAACCGTGGCACTCGCTGCGGCATTCACCGCGCTTGCATCGGTCAGGTCCAGCGCGTGCACGCTGACCTTGCCCAGCCTGGCAAGCTCGGCTGCAGATTGATCCAGCCGCGCCGCATCGATATCCCACAGCGCCACGCTGGCGCCCGATTGCAGCATGCGCTCGGCCGCTGCGTAACCAATGCCGCGCGCGCCGCCGGTAATGATGGCCACCCGGCCTTGCAGATCCAGTTGATTCATTGCTTTTTAACCTCTTGCGAAAAGTGAAACCTGAGCGGAGAAACACAAAACCAGCGACCCCGAAGAGCCATTTCACATTTCACTGTTCACCCTTCCCGAACCTTGGCCGGCACCGTCAGTTGTTGCTGTTCACCCAGGCCCGCAATGCCCAGTTTCATGGTCTGGCCCGCGTGTAGATACACCGGCGGTTTCTGGCCCAGGCCCACGCCAGGCGGCGTACCGGTGGCGATCACGTCGCCCGGTTGCAGGGTCATGAACTGGCTGATGTAAGACACCAGCGTGGCGACATCAAAAATCATGGTGCGGGTGCTGCCGTCCTGGTAACGATGGCCATCGACCTCCAGCCACATGGCCAGGTTTTGCGGGTCGGCCACTTCATCTGCCGTGACCAGCCACGGGCCGATGGGCGCGAACGTATCGTGGCCCTTGCCTTTGTCCCACTGCCCGCCGCGCTCCAACTGGAAAGCGCGTTCAGAGACGTCGTTCACCACGCAATAACCGGCCACATGCTCCAGCGCGTTTTCCTTGCTGACGTACTTGGCGGTTTTGCCGATCACCACACCCAGTTCGACTTCCCAGTCTGTTTTTTCCGCACCGCGCGGAATTTCCACGTGGTCATTCGGGCCGCAGATCGAACTCGTCGGCTTCATGAACAAGATGGGTTCGGTCGGGATGGCCATGTTCGATTCTTTGGCGTGATCGCTGTAGTTCAGCCCCACGCAAATCACCTTGCCTACACCCGTCACACACGGCCCGATGCGCGCTCCGGCGGGTGCGGTCGGCAAGGTGTCGGTTTTGACGTCACGCAATTTGGCCAGATTGGCAGGCAACAAGGTGGCACCCGCAATGTCGTCCACCACGGAAGACAGATCACGGATCACGCCAGAAGCATCGACCAGGCCCGGTTTTTCATGGCCAGCAGGGCCAAAACGCAGCAGTTTCATGCAGTTCTCCTGTTCCCTGAAAAACGCCATTGGCATGACGTTTTCGTGTAGTGGTTTTGCAATGGCTACATTTTTATCGCGCCAATCAATACCTGACCAATGCAAATCTGGTTATATTCAATAATCAAAAGTTATCGAATGCGATATTTGTGCACACGCAACAAAATACATATCACATTGAATAAATGGATATTTGTTGAACGAAAACGTTTCTGGATTGGTGCGCCGCAATGCTCAAACAATATTTCTATCAATCGTTGCTTCACCGCCTGCGCTACAAGCATTTGTTCTTGCTGGTGGCACTGGCAGACCATGGCAACCTGCATCAGGCCGCAGAAACGCTGGCCATGTCGCAACCGGCCGCAACGCGCATGCTGCAAGAGGTCGAAGCGTTTCTGGACTGCACCTTGTTTGAACGCCAGGCGCGTGGCGTGAAGCCGACCGAAGTGGGCGAAGAAATCATCCGCTTTGCCCGTACCACGCTGGGCGGCCTGCAGCGCACGGCAGACAGCCTGCAACTGTGGCAACAAGGCGGGTTTGGCCAGTTGATCATCGGCACCATCATGGGCGCCGCGCCAGACCTGGTGGCGCAATCGGTATCTGAACTGAAAACCCGCAAACCACTCTTGCGCATCCGCATCAAGGGCGAGACCAGTGATCAGCTGATTGAATTGCTGGAACAGGGCAAAGTGGATTTCGCCATTGGCCGGTTTTCAGAACTGAGCCAGCACAACTGGCTGGATTTCGAACCACTGGGCAATGAAGTGATGAAAGTCGTGGTGCGCAGCGGCCACGCGCTGGCCGGGCGAGAATCCGTCACGCTGGCTGAACTGGCCAACTGGCCTTGGGTGCTGCAGCCGCTGGCCAGCCCCGCGCGGCAGGTGCTGGAGCGCGAATTTGAACACAATCACAGCGCCACCCCGCAGAACACGGTGGAGTGCGATTCCATCTTTGCCACGCTGCAACTGGTACAGCGAAGCGATGCCGTGACCGCGCTGGCCGAACCGGTCTTGCGCGATCACCTTTACGCCAAACTGCTGGTGGCGCTGCCGCTCAACATCGGGCAGAACCTGGCGCCCTATGGTTTGCTGACGCGCAAGGGCGAGAGCTTGTCCGGGATCGGGCTGGAGTTTGTAGAGATTGTGCGGCGGATGGCGCTCAATGCGCGGGTGGCACAGGTTTAAGATAGCCTGGGTGGGCAACCACCCATGCATGCCAGCCAGAGCAAGCCGATGGCTAAATCATGATTCCGCGGGCCATGGCGGCCGCGCACAACACCATGGGCACCAGCAAGAACAACTGCACATAGCTGATCTGCGATAACTTTGCGGCCACCGCCAGATTAAGCGTCACATCCCCTTTGGCACGCCCGATCCGCCAGCGTAGCAGGGTGATCATGGGGAAAATCTCCAGCAGGAAAATCAGCACCAGACAGGCCATCTTGATATGGAAAAAGGGCTGGTGCCCGTAATACAGCGTGCCTTTTTCAAACCCGCCAAACGCGCGCGTCAGGCCGGTGAGCACAAGCACCAGCGCGCTGATCCCCCACAAAGAATCCGCCAGAAAGGCTTCGGGCAGATCAAGCTGCTTTACCGGTTTGCCCAGAAAGCGCGCGCGGCTGTAGATAGCGGCAAACGCCAGGCCCACGCCCAGCAGATGGATAACGGCAAGCACCCAGCTTGAGACCATGGCACACATTCCCCGTTTGAATGGCTGAATGGTAGACCACTTTTGCCGGGTGCCCGGCGTTTATGGCGTGGCCGTGCGCGTGAGAAAAGCCACGGCCGCGTTCACGCTGGCCTGATCTTTCAGGATCTTCAGATGCCCCAGCGTGTTGCTGGTGCGCAGGGCCGCGCCGGGCCAGCGGGCGACCAGCGCCTCACCCTGGGCGACGGATACTTTGTCGTCGTCCAGATCATGCAGGACCAACAAGGGCGTGGTGAGATCGCCAGCCAGTGCCACGGGTTCCACTTCATCAAAACCCAGGCAGTAGCGGGCTTCCATGCGCGTGATCATGCGCTGGATCAGTCCTTGCGATACGCCGGTGCGGTTGCGCACGGCGTCCCACAAGGCGCCAAACTGCGTCATGGGGCCGACAAACACGGCACGCGGAATATGCAAACCGCGTGAGAGCGCATAGGTGGTACCGGCCGCGCCAAACGAATGGGCGATCACGCCGTGTACCGCATCGTGCCCGGCGCGACGGGCCATTTCTTCCAGCGCTTCATGAAAATGCGGCAAGGCCACCTGCGCCCGCGGGGAATCGCCGTGGCCCGGCACATCGACCGCCAGCACGCGGTAACCGGCCGCCAGCAAGGGCTCGACCATGCCGCTCATGTGGCCGGCATGCCCGCCCCAACCGTGCAGCAACAAAACGGCCGGCGCGGTGGCCTCGCCCCACTCGTAGCCGCGCATGATTTCGCCACGGACATGGCTTTGCCAGCGCCGCGCGGTAGCAAGGACGGCAGCTTCTTCAGCGCGCAAGCGCGTGCGCGGTGGAGTGGTGAACAGGTGTTGCAATACGCCAGCCGCTGCCTGAGGCGATACCGCGCTGAGTGCCGACAAACCGGTTTTTACCCATTTCGGCGCGGGTGGTTCATAAGAACGACCGGTCGTGCTTTTTTGTGTCTTCGCAAAGGCAACATCAGGCTGGTTCATGATCAGGCTCCGAAAGTGGACAAGGCTGGTTTTTGTGGTGATCTGAAAGCGGTGATCGGGTTGATCAGGCCGGGCGTACTGCCAGCACCTCAGGCTGACGGTAAGAGCGCAACAAGCGCTTGAAGGCCTGGCGCGCACGCGCTTCGGCTTGCGCCTCGCCCATCAGTTTGTGGGCATGCTGGAACACCATGACAATGCCGACAAACTCAAAGGCAAACTGGCCGGGATCACAATCCGGCCGGAATTCGCCCTCGGTAATGGCTGTGGCCGCCACGCGTGCCACAGAGCCGCCGAACTCGCGCCAGCAATTAACCAGCACGTCGCGGATTTCGCCGGGGCGATCGTCGTATTCATGCGCCAGCGCCATGAAAATGCAGGAACCCTGGCTGGCCTGGCCGCGTATCCACGCCAGGTAACGGTCAAACAAGCCATTCAGGCGCGACAAACCCCGCGGCAAGGCCACAGCGGGCGCCATGACTTCTGCCACAAAGCGTTCACGCGCCAGTTCCAGCACCGCCAGTTGCAGCGCTTCTTTGGATTTGAAATGCGCAAACAGCCCGCTTTTGGAAATCTCCATGCTGGTGGCAAGGCCGCCCAGGCTCAGGCCTTCAAGGCCCACCTGCCCCGCCAGCATCAGCGCGTGCTCGATAATGTCTTGCCGTTTCTGTTCGCCTTTTCCCATGTGCTGAAAATTAGCACGATCGGTCGTTTTATACAAACTGCATAAACGGGTCAGTTGCCAGACGGTCATCCGGCCCTTTTGCGGCTTTTTACGACAGATCAGCCCGGCGGCTTTAATGACATGTGAATCACTGCCAGAATGGGCCGACAAAATAGTACGAAAACCAATCGTCCGATTCTGCGAGTGAGCTTTTCCATGTCCCCTGCCCGCGTGTTTGTGCTCACGCTGTTTGCCATGGTGGCGTTTGCCGGCAACTCCATCCTGTGCCGCCTGGCGCTGAAACAAACCGGCATTGATCCGGCCAGCTTCACCATGATCCGCATTGCCTCAGGCGCGTTGGTGCTGCTTATGCTGATGTATTTGCGGAGGCAGCGACCGCGACCATCCCTTAAAGGCAATCTGGCCTCGTCGCTGGCGTTGTTTGTCTACGCGGCGGGGTTTTCTTATGCGTACGTCAATCTGCCGGCCGCGGCGGGTGCGTTGATCCTGTTTGGCGCAGTGCAGATCAGCATGATTGGTTATGGCTTGTGGCGCGGCGAACGCCTCGCGCCCGTTCAGTGGCTGGGCGTGCTGCTGGCGGCGGCCGGCGTGATCGGCCTGATGCTGCCGGGCTTGTCGGCACCGCCGTTGTTTTCATCGCTGCTGATGATTGCGGCGGGCGTGGCCTGGGGCGTTTATTCACTGCGCGGACGCGGCGCGGGCGATCCAGCCGCCGTCACCGCAGGCAACTTTTTGCGCGCTACGCCCGTTGCCGTGGGCTGCTGGATCATCGTCTTGCAGCACACCCATTTTGATACGCCAGGCGTGCTCTACGCGCTGGCCTCCGGCGTGATTACCTCTGGCCTGGGTTATGCCTTGTGGTACCGCGTGCTGCCCGCACTGGCGGCAACCAGCGCGGCCATTGTGCAGTTGTCGGTGCCGGCCATTGCTGCCGTCGGTGCGGTGCTGTTTCTGAACGAGCCACTGGGCCTGCGGCTAGTGCTGGCGTCCGTTGCCATTCTGGGCGGGATTGTGCTGGTGATTTTGAACCGCCGCCCCGCTGCCTAGCGCGCCGGCGGCTGGTTGGCGTGCTGGAACCAGTCGATAAACACGCGCAATTTGCGTGGCATCAAGGCGCGGTTGGGGTAGTACAGAAAGAAACCGTCAAACGGCGCGCACCAGTCATCCAGCACGCGTTCCAGCACACCGCTGGCCAGATCCGCTGCGATCACGTCTTCGGTAATGTGGACAATGCCCAGCCCCAGGCGCGCGGCATCGACCATATCGTAAATGTCGTTGTAGACCAGGCGCCCGGCCAGATCGATTTCAAACTCGCGCCCGTCGCGGGTGAACTCCCACGCGTACAACCGGCCGCTGGTCACAAAGCGGTAGCGCAGGCAGTTGTGCGTAAACAGGTCTTCCGGCACCTGCGGCCGGCCGTGCCTATCCAGATAATCCGGCGTGGCCGCTACGGCAATACGCCGGTTGCGGCCAATACGCGCCGCGACCATATCCCGCGCCACGCTCTCGCCAAAGCGGATGCCGGCGTCAAAACTTTCCCCCACGATATCGCTCAGGCCTTCATCCAGCCGGAACTCCACCCGCAAATCCGGATAGGCCGCCATAAAGCCGGCCAGGTACGGCGCAACGATAATGCGGTACGCCAGGCGCGGCAGGTTGATGCGCAAGGTGCCGGCCGGTTGGTCGCGCAAATCTTCCAGATCAATCAGCGCCGCTTCGATCTGCGCCAGCCCTGGCGTCACGCCTGATAACAGGCGCATGCCGGCTTCGGTCACGCTGACCCGCCGTGTGGTGCGGTTCAGCAAGTGAATGCCGGTGCGGGCCTCCAGGTTGCGGATGGTCTGCGACAAGGCAGAGGGCGATACGCCCATTTCATCCGCGGCCTTGCTGAAGTTGCCGTGGCGCGCCACCCGTTCAAAAGCCAGCAAGGCTGGCAACTGGGTTGGATCGATCTTTAAGTTTTGCTTCATGGTTCATCAACCTTAAAGGCATTTTTCTTCACAATAAAGCAGACCAGAATGACTTCCGTCAACACCCGATACCCCGACGGCAACACCGCCACCGGGACCACTTTCTGGAGAATCCGATCATGAGTAACGCCACTTATCACTTGCTGGGTCGTTCTGGTCTGCGTGTCAGCCCGTTCTCGCTGGGAACCATGACTTTTGGTACCGAATGGGGCTGGGGAACCGAACGTGATGTCGCTAAAAGCCTGTTTGATGTGTACCTGGAACATGGCGGCAATTTTATTGATACCGCCGACCTGTACACCGGCGGCACCAGCGAAACCTGGACAGGCGAATTCATTGCCGAGCGTGGCGTGCGTGATCGCATGGTGATCGCCACCAAGTACGCTTACAACGCCGAACCGGGCAACCCCAACGCCGGCGGCAATCACCGCAAGAACCTGATGCGTGCGCTGGAAGGCTCGCTCAAACGCCTGAATACGGATTACATCGACCTGTATTACCTGCACACCTGGGATCGCGTCACGCCGGTAGAAGAAGTCATGCGCACCATGGACGACGCGGTACGTGCTGGCAAAATCCGCTACGTTGGTTTGTCCGACACGCCGGCCTGGTACGCCGCCAAAGCGCAGACACTGGCGCAATGGCGCGGTTATGAACCAGTGGCAGCCATGCAGCTGGAATACTCGATGATCGAGCGCAATGCCGAACTGGAGTTCTCTGATCTGGCCGTGGAAAGCGGCATGGGTCTGGTGGCGTGGAGCCCGCTGGCCATGGGTTTGCTGAGCGGCAAATACAAGCCCAGCCAGGGCGGCCAGTTTGGCGATGGCCGTTTGCAGGTGACCTCCGCCGGCGGCAAGGCTTCACCGGGTTTCGACAAACTCACCCCGCGCAATTTCGGCATCGTGGCCGAGCTGGAACGCGTCGCGCAGGAAATCGACCGCCCGATGGCACAAGTGGCGCTGAACTGGCTGTATCACCGCAAAGGTATGAGCAGCGTGATTGTGGGCGCCACCAGACCGGCGCAACTGCAAGAGACCATGCGCTCGCTGGAGTTCACCATTCCGGCCGAACAACTGGCGCGCCTTGATGCCATCAGCGAACCGGCCCGGCCCTTCCCGTATTACATGTTTGCCGACAACCACCAGCACCGCATTCACGGCAATGTGCCGGTGGCAAGTCAACCGGCCAGCTATGCGCCGGCCACGGTGGTACCGGTTGCGTCGGAATAGCAGGACGGGGGCGTTCGCCCCTTTTCTACTGAAGCGTCATTTCTGCACAAGCAGGAATGACGCATTGAAGAGGCGCTACAACCCCGCCTGATCCAGCGCACTGCCGGCACGCCCTACCCCGGCGCGCCGGCCTTTTGCAGCAAGCCTGCAAAGCGCTGCAGGTCAGTACCATTCAGATCAGACACCGCCCACATATTCATGCCTTCTTGCTGCCAGCCCAGAATCTGGTAGCCCTGCCGGGTTTGCAGCGTCACGCCGGTGGCGGGTTTGCCGCTGGCCGGCCAGGCGTAGACCTCGATCACGTGCAGCCGGTAGCGGTAATTGAGCACGGCCACCGGCCGTTGCTGCAGGTAATCCAGCCGCCCCCCGGCCAGCGGAAAACCATCTGCCACCAGATCATGCACCGGCGGGGAAAAATCCAGCTTGCCGGCAAACCAGGGTTTGACGGTGTGCTGATCCGTGCTGATCACGTCCGACAGATGATCCACCTGCAACGCACGGATATGGCCGGACAACAGCGCCTGGGTGAGCGTGTCTTGCTGCGGCTGCCACAGCGGCAACAACACAAACATCAGCGCCGCACCCGCCAGCAAACCACCCAGGCCGGTCACGCCTGGCCAGAACCAGCCGCGTTTGGGTTCCGGCCGCGGCGTGGTGCGGGGCAGCGGCACGCTGGTATGCGCCGGGCCGATACTGGCCGCCAGTTGCGCCGCCAAGCCTGGCGGCACGGGCGTCACGGCATCACGCTGAATCCAGGTGCTCATGGCCAGCAAAGATGCGTAGGCTTCGCGGCAGGTTTCGCAATCGTTCAGATGCGTGCGGATCAGCGCGGCTTCGTCTTGCGGCAGTTCATCATCAATCAGCGCGGACAAACGCGTCTGGATATCGTCGTGGTTCATCGCGTTGTTCCTGGTTGGGCGGCACCCAGCAATTGGGCCAGCTGGCTACGGGCGCGGGACAGGCGGGACATCACCGTGCCTGGCGGCAGGCCAGTCAGCGTGGCGATTTCCTCATACGAGCATTCGGCCAGTTCACGCAGCACGATCATCTCCCGGTACGCCACCGGCAATTGCCGCAGGGCTTGCTCCAGCACGCGGCGGGCGTCAGCGCGGGCGGCCAGGATTTCCGGATTGAAGCGCCAGTCCACCGCATCCGGGCCGGCTTCATCCAGCGGCTCTGTCTCTGGCCGCGCCGCCACGCTGTCATAAAACGCATTGCGCACAATCGCCAGCAGCCACGCGCGGGCGTCCTCGGCGGTGCCGTTGAAGCCATCAAAATAACGCCAGGCGCGCAACCAGGCCTCTTGCACCACCTCTTGCGCCTGCGCGTCATTACGCGCCAGCCAGCGCGCCAGTTGCCAGACGCGGTTCAGATGGGGCAAGGCCAGTTGCTCAAAGCGGGTCTTTTTATCGGGTGGCATGGGGGCGTTCATGCTGTGTTAACTGCCGGGCGGGCAGTTTTATTTCACCTTGCGCGGAATATTTGTTCCGCGCAGCCGGTTACCGCAATCAAGAGCGATGGGCTCTGCTCAGAAGCAAAGGTGAAAAACATGGAAAACGCAATCAACCGGCGCAGTTTTCTCAAGCTCGCCGGTCTGGGAAGTGTGGTGCTGGTGACAGGCTGTGCCGGCATGGGCAAAGGCAGCCAGCAAGCCAGTAGCGACTTTTACTTTGTGCAGCTGACTGACACGCACTGGGGTTTCAAAGGCCCGGCCGTGAACCCGGACAACACCGGCACGCTGCCCAAGGCCATTGCCGCCGTCAACGCGCTCAACCCGCCGCCGGATTTTGTCGTGTTCACGGGCGACCTGACCCACATCAGCGAAGACCCCGCCGTACGCCGCCAGCGCATGCAGGAATTCAAAACCATGGCCGCACAGATCACGGTGCCAGTGGTGCATTACATGCCCGGCGAGCACGATGCCTCGCTCGATAACGGCGCGGTATTCCAGGAATTCTTCGGCGCCACGCATTACACCTTTGATCACAAAGGCGTGCATTTCATCGTGCTGGATAACGTAAGCGACCCGCACGCCAAAGTGGGCGACGCGCAGCTGCAATGGCTGGCGGACGACCTGGCCCGACAACCGCACGACGCGCGCATTATCGTCTTCACCCACCGGCCCCTGTTTGACCTCTACCCGCGCTGGGACTGGGCCACCACCGATGGCGACAAGGTCCTGGCCGTGCTGGAACCTTATGCCAATGTGACCGTGTTCTACGGCCACATCCACCAGGAACACCATCACCTGACCGGCCACATTGCGCACCACGCCGGCCAGGGCTTGATGTTTGCCCTGCCCGCGCCCGGATCACAACCCCAGCGCACGCCGGTACCCTGGAACGCCGCCGCCCCCTATCACGGTCTGGGTTTCAGGGAAGTGACCGAACCTGCCGCCGCCGTGATGCCGGTGTTGCATGAACTGCCGGTACAGGGGGCTTGGTCATGACCACACGACGCGCCTTCTTGCGCGGCAGCTTTGCCGCATTGTCTGCCGGAGCGCTGACTACGCTGGTGGCCGCGGCTGAGCCCAAAGTGGTACGCATCAGCGCCAGGCGCTTTGTGTACACGCCAGCGACCGTGCCCATCCCGGCCGGGCAAGCCGTGGTGCTGGAGATCACGGTGAGTGATGTGGTGATGGGGTTCAACTTGCCTGATCTGAAACTGCGCACGGATCTGGTACCCGGGCAGACGGCCCGGATCAACCTGCCGCCGTTACCGCCGGGGGAGGTGGTGTTTTTGTGTGATGTGTTTTGCGGGAGTGGGCATGAGGATATGAGTGGGGTTTTGAAGGTGGGGTGAGGGGATGGGCGAAGCCTGAAGCAAATTCGTCTGGGGGGTTCCCTGGCTTTAGGGGCGCCAGGGGGGCATTGAACCGCTGTTAGCGCCTTGCGGCGCGGGTTTAAAGGCGTTTTGATACCGGCGGTGGCCGGAGCACGTTACTTTCTTTGCTTCGCCAAAGAAAGTAACCAAAGAAAGGCGACCCCAGCCCTGCGGCCCTCCGGGCTTCCCTCGGTTGGTCGGGAGCCATGGGTCTCCCTCCACGCCCTCGGCGCTGGGCTTTAATGGGGGAGGAAAGTCAAAAGCAACTGCAACTGCAACTGCAACTGCAACTGCAACTGCGAAACCTAAACCAACAGCCAAAGCAACGACAACGACAACGACAACGACAACGACAACGACAACGACAACAACACTGGCGCGGACCCAGTCTCAGTAGTAGTGGTGAAAGTGGCAGTGGCAGTGGCAGTGGCAGTGGCAAATTCAACACGCATCCCACTGACTCGTCATTCCGGCGAAGGCCGGAATCCAGCTGCGATGCATGCAGGCTCTAGGAGGAAAGCACGAGGCCACGGAAAGCAGCCCGTTGGGCTGCGGACTGGATTCCGGCCAAGGGAGCCGCCGAGGTCCGGAATGACGAAGTGGCGGGGTAAGCCAATCATTCTTGCAAACCCGTAGGGTGGATTCGCGAAGCAATCCACCGTTGCGATAGTGGATTGTCGCTCCGCTCCAAATCCACCCTACAAAACCTGCACCCAATGACCTGGCGCTAGTGTTGATTGCCGTTGCCGTTGCCGTTGCCGTTGCCGTTGCCGTTGCCGTTGCCGTTGCCGTTGATTTTCGGGGTTGCTGTTGCTTTTGACGTTGGGCCCCTTTGACTGCGCCGAGCATCGCAGCGAAGTCCGGGGTTTCGGCGTAAGGGTGTTTGAGGGCTTTAGCCCGAGTTCCCTGGAGCCAGCCGGACTTTGCGAGAAGCGCAGGGAACCCGAAGGGCGCAGTCGCAGGGGTCGCCTTTTCTTTGGGTACTTTCTTTTGGCGACCCAAAAGAAAGTGCCTTGCTGTCGGGCAACCCCCGACATGTAAAACAACCGCGCCGTCAGGCGCTAACACACACCGCTATGGTGGATTGTCGCTCCGCTCCAAATCCACCCTACAAAATCTATACTCGGGTGACCTTGTTTTGGTGTTGGTGTTGGTGTTGGTGTTGGTGTTGGTGTTGGTGTTGGTGTTGGTGTTGGTTGCCGTTGCCGTTGATTTTCGGGGTTGCCGTTGCCTTTGACGTTGGGCCCCTTTGACTGCGCCGAGCATCGCAGCAAGGCGCGGGGTTTCGGCGGAGGGGTGTCTGAGCGAAGCGAGTTCCCGTAGCCAGCCGCGCCTTGCGAGAAGCACAGGGAACCCCGAAGGGGCGCAGTCGCAGGGGTCGCCTTTCTTTTGGGTACTTTTCTTTGGCGATCCAAAGAAAAGTACCGTGCTCCGGGCACCCCCGGTATCAAAACCACCGCGCCGCAGGCGCTAACAAAACGGGTTCTCGCCAGAGAACGGAGCCGTTCCGGCTCCAGACTGGATTCCGGCCTCCGCCGGAATGACGATCCAGCGGCACAAGCAATTACAAATCAATCACCAACATCCCGGCCAGGATCAATACCCTCTCCCACCCCATCACAAAGCAGCAGCCTCCCCGCCCAGCGCCTTGTATAGCGTCATCAGATTCACCAACTGGTTATACCGGTTCTCATCCAGGCTAATCTGCGCACTACGCCGTGTCTCTTGCTGGTCCAGCCAGTCCTTCACCCCCGTCTGCCCAGCCCGATAACGCGTTTCCGCCAGTTTCTCGGCCTTTACTGCGGCGTCATAGGCGATCTGCCGCTGCTCGCCTTCTGCCATGTACTGCGTGCGGGCGGAGAGTGCGTTTTCAACGTCAGACAGCGCGGAGTACAAGGTCTGGCGGAAGTTGACCACGGCTTCTTCGTACTGGGTTTGCGAGACCTTGATCGTCAGTTGCGTGGTGTTCCACTGAATGAACGGCAAGGTCAGACCTGCGCCCAGGGTGCCGATGGGGTTTTTCAGCACGTCGACCAGGGTGGTCGTGGATGTGCCCACGCTGCCGGTCAGACTGAAAGTCGGGTAAAAGCTGGCGCGGGTGGCGTCGACGTTGGCCAGGCTTTCGCGCAAGCGGGCCTCGGCGGCGCGCAGGTCCGGGCGGCGGCCCAGCACGTCGGCGGGGACGCCGGCGGGGACTTCGGGCAGCGGGCCAGCTGGCAGTGCGTCGCGTTCGGTTTCGCGGTTTTCCGGGGCCTGGTTGAACAGGATGGCGAGTGCGTTGCGGGCTTCTTCGCGCTGTTGCAAAAGGCTGGTCAAAGACGCTTTCTGGCTGGCCAGGTTCTGGATGGATTGCGCTTCATCCAGCCCGCTCGACTGCCCGGCCTGGTGCTGCACCTGGACCAGATCAAGCGTGTGCTGGGCGTAGTCGATGCTTTGCTGTGCCGAGACCACGCGCTGGTTCAGGTAGCCAATCTGCCAGTACAACTGCGCAGTGGTGCCGATGAGGGCAAGTGCGGTGTTCTGGCGGTCCAGTTCCGTGGCTTTGGCCTCCCAGGCCGACACATCGCGCAGTGCAGAAAGATGCCCCCAGAGGTCCACTTCGTAGCTTAAGGAAACCGTAGCGCCCACGGTCCGGGTGCTGGCGCCGCCGTGTTGCAGGTCTTTGGCAGCGCTGGCGTTCACGCCTGCAGTCACATTCGGCGTGAGGTTGGTGTCGGTCAGGTTGGCTTGCAGCTGCGCGGCGCGCACTTTGAGCGTGGCAGCCGCCAGATCATTGTTGGTCCGCAGCGCTTTGTCGATCAGGGCATTGAGTTGCGGATCATTAAAGCTGTGCCACCACGGGTCTTGCGCGGCCACGGCGCTGCCGGTGGTGACCGGGCCGGTCCATTGCGCCGGGACGCTGGTTTGCGGCGACTGGTAATCGGTGCGCGCCAGATTGCCGCAGCCTGCCAGGCCCAGGGCCAGCAAAGCGGCGGTGAGTGCGGTAAGGGGTTGTTTCATGTGCTTCATCATTCGCGCGCCAGGGCTTCGATCGGGTCCAGCCGCGCCGCGTTGCGGGCGGGCATGAAGCCAAAGATCACGCCAATCAGGGTGGAACACACGCAGGCCGCCACGATGGAGCCCACGGAAAATTTCATCGACATGGCCGAGACAAACAGGCTGAACACAAAGCCGATGCCAAAGCTGAGCAACACGCCAATCACGCCGCCCATCAGGCACACCAGTACGGCCTCGATCAGGAACTGTTGCAGGATATCGTCCTGGCGCGCGCCCACGGCCATGCGGATGCCGATCTCATGCGTGCGTTCGGTCACCGACACCAGCATGATGTTCATCACGCCAATGCCGCCCACCACCAGCGAGATCACCGCAATGGCAGAGATCAGCAGCGTCAGCGTGCCGGTGGTTTTTTCCACCGTTTTCAGGATGCTGTCGGATGAATTGGTGAAGAAATCCTGGGTACCGTGGCGCAGCGTCAGCACCTTGGTCAGGCTTTGTTCGGCCAGGTCGTTCGGCAGGCCGTCACGCACGCGCACGGTGATGCTGTTGAAATACTGCTGCCCCAGCAAACGCCCCATGGCCGTGGTGTACGGAATGAACACCTGCAGGTTGGAGTTGCTGCCAAACGCGCTTTCTTTTTTCTCTGCCACGGCCACCACGGTACACGGCAGCGAGCCGACCAGAATCACCTTGCCGACCGGGTTTTCCCAGGACTTGAACAGCTTGTTGCGGGTGTTGTCATCAATGACGGCGGTTTGCGCCTGGCGGGTGACTTCGGCTGTGCCAAAGGCCTGGCCGCTGGCCATTTTCATGTCGCGCACGCGGAAATACTGCTCGCCCACGCCGCTGACCGATGACGTCGCCGTCACGTTGCCATAACGCAGTGTCTGGCTGCCCGATACGGTCGGCGTCACGCTATCGATAAAGAATTGCGATTGCAGCACCGCCAGATCGCTCGGGGTGAGGGTCTGGATGGAACTTGCCTTGTCATCGCCCCAGCCTTTGCCCGGGTAGACATCGATGGTGTTGGTGCCGATGGAACTGATGTCGTCGATCACTTTTTGCCGCGCGCCCTGCCCCAGCGCCACCACCGACACCACCGACGTAATGCCGATAATGATGCCCAGCATGGTCAACAGCGTGCGCATGCGGTGCGTCATCATGGCAATCCACGCCATCTTGAACGCTTCGCCAAAACGGCCCCAGTTGGCGTGCAGCAGGTTCTGTTTTCTGGCGAGCGGCTTATCCAGCGTTTCACGCGGCAGGCTGTGTTGCTCGTGCACATTGGGCCGATCGGCAATGACTTCGCCATCGCGCAGTTCAATGATGCGCTCGGCGTTGTTGGCCACGCTCATGTCGTGCGTGACCAGAATCACGGTATGCCCGCGCTGATGCAGTTCGCGCAGGATGGCCATGACTTCTTCGCCGCTGCGGCTATCGAGCGCGCCGGTCGGTTCATCGGCCAGGATCACATCGCCACCGTTCATGAGCGCGCGGGCGATACTCACGCGCTGCTGCTGGCCGCCAGACAACTGGCTGGGCCGATGCAAGGTGCGGTCGGTCAGGCCGAGGCGTGACAACAATGCGCGCGCGCGTTCGCGGCGCTGCGTTTTGTCGGTGCCGGCGTACACAGCGGGGATTTCAACGTTCTCTTCGGCCGACAGATGCGGCAGCAGGTGATAACGCTGGAAGATGAAACCGAAGTATTCGCGCCGCAGCGTGGCCAGATCGTCGGTTTGCAGTTCGCGCGTTTCACGTCCGGCCACCTGATAGCTGCCGCTGGAGGGGCGATCCAGACACCCCAGAATGTTCATCAGCGTGGATTTACCCGAGCCGGACTGCCCGACAATCGCCACCATTTCACCGGCGTTGATCGTCAGGTTGATGTCCTTGAGCACGGTGACTTCTTCTTCCCCGGCGGGAAAGCGCCGCTCCAGATGCGTCAGTTGCAGGAGCGGACGGGCTGGTGTCGTGCTCATGTCAGTGCCCCGGCGGCGGGCCGCGATGCTCGTCGTCGCTGGCCGTTTTGAGCGTGGTGGTATCGCCCACGATCACTTTCTCGCCTTCGGCAAGGCCGCTGAGTACTTCGACATTCACATTGTTGTTCAGGCCGGTTTTGACGTGGCGGGTTTCCGGCAGGCCGTTCTTGCCCAGCACGCGCACTTCAGAACTGCCATCCGGCGCTTTCTTGCCCAGCGCGGTCACCGGGATCGCCAGCGCGTGTTTGACCTCGCCCTGCACAATGGATACCTGCGCGGTCATGTTGGTCTTGAGCACGTGGCCGGGGTTGGGCACATCAAACAGGCCGTTGTAATACACCGCGCTGCTGGACGACGTGCTGGTCGTGGTGGTGGTGCTTTCAGAACTGATGGATTCCGGTGCGGGTTCAATCGCCCGCAGCTTGCTTTCAAACTTCTTGTCCTGCGCGCCCAGAATGGTGAAATACACCGGCTGGCCCGGTTTGACGCGCACCACGTCCGCTTCGGAAATCTGCGACTTGATGGTCATGGTGTCCAGATTGGCCATGATCAGGATGGTCGGCGCCGATTGCGCAGACACCACGGTCTGGCCTTCCTGGGTCACGATCGAGATGATCTCGCCATCCATGGGCGCGGTAATGCGCGTGTACCCCAGGTTGGCCTTGGCGGTATCGACATCCACACCCGATTGCTTGATCTGCGCATCCAGCGCCGCCAGATCGGCCTTGGTGGAATCCACCTGCGCCTGGGCGCTTTCCAGATCAGCGCGCGCGCTGGCGTCGTTGGCAATCATGGTTTGCTGGCGTTGCAATGCCAGTTCGTACTGCTTGAGCAAAGCCTGCTTCGAGGCCTTTTGCGCCACCACGTTGTTCAGCCCGGCCTCGGCCTTGCGCAGGTCGTTCTCTTGCAGCACGGGGTCGATCTCGGCCAGCAACTGGCCTTTGCTCACACGCTCGCCCAGCACCACCTTGAGCGATTTCAACTGACCGTTGACCTGCGCACCCACGCTGACTTGCTTGATCGGCTTGATGGTCCCGCTGGCCAGCACGCTGTCTTCCAGATCCATGCGGGACACCGGCGTGGTCAGAAACTGCGGTTTGGGCGGCTTGAACAGCACGCGGCTGAGGGCAAACAGGGCAACAAGCACCACAAGCCCGATCACGATGATGCGGGTGGTTTTTCTGGATAGTTTCATGTTCTGTGAATTGGCTCAGGGCCATCGGTTGACTGCGGCATGATACCTGCGTGCCGTGTTATTGGGCTGCGAAATGCTGACGCAGCCCCACGCGAAATGTAGCGCTACCGATTTGATACATACAAGGCGACATATACCGCCCCGCTTTGGCGATCACCACCGCCGCCCTGCCGGCTTCAACGCGTCAGCACCGCCTGCAATTGCGTCAGGTCCTTGCGCACCCAGTTCTGGTCGCGCTGCCAGATTTCCTCTGTCATGCCCGGCTGGCGGAACAGGGTGATCAGCACTTCTGCGCCATCCACATTGGCAATCACGCGCATGGGGACATGCACGGGCGACTGGCCCGGCGGGATGA
Source organism: Silvimonas iriomotensis (assembly GCF_014645535.1). Lineage (NCBI taxonomy): Bacteria > Pseudomonadati > Pseudomonadota > Betaproteobacteria > Neisseriales > Chitinibacteraceae > Silvimonas > Silvimonas iriomotensis. The sequence continues at coordinate 506,033 of NZ_BMLX01000001.1, read as the reverse complement.
CGGTGTGATCGAGCACGCCGTAGTCGTTGCGGGGCGAGAAATCCACCGCCAGCTCGCCTGACGGGCTTTGCACGTACCACACGCCATTGGCCTGGCGGATGCCACTGGCCAGGCCCGTGGCCCATTGCGGCCAGTTGTCCGGGTCTGCCAGAAAGGCGTAGACCTCGATCGCGGAGCGGTTGATGCTGACTGAAAAGGTGAGCGCAGGAAGCATGCCACGGGCCTCTGATGGCTTAGTTGGTACGCAGGTTCAACCACTTGCGCACAGCGGGTCTTTCCCATTGCGCCACGGCGTAACGCCGCAGTTTTTCCGGGACTTCATCGCCGTTGCGCACCAGCCGGTTGAGCATCAGCGCCAGATCGGTATCGGCAATGCACCAGGTGTCGAACAAGCTGGTTGCGCCATCCGGGATCAGTTTGTCGGCCACATCAAACAGTTTTTCGACGGCGTCGGTGGCTTCAAACGACAGCGGTGTGGTGTTGGGCTGGATAAACACCACTTCGGTCGAGCGCTCGTAACGCAGCGGCAACAGGTCACTGCGCAGCCAGGCTTGTACCTGGCGGGCGCGGGCGCGCTCCAGCGGGTGTTGTGGCAGCAGCGCGGCAAAATCGGGCGCCGGAAAGGTGTCTTCCAGAAATTCGATAATCGCGGAGGATTCAGACAAGGTGAAATCACCGGCTTGCAGCATGGGCACGCGCGCGGTGAGCGAGTTGCTGCGGTAGGTCGGCGCGTAGTGCGCGCCCTTGTCCAGGTCGACACTGACCAGCGAGAACGGCAAGCCTTTCTCATGCAGGCCGACAAAGACGCTCATGGCATAGGGGCTGAGGAAAGCCGCGTCGGTATACAGGGTGATGGGGGCTTCAGACATGGCAGGGTTTCCAGGCTAGGTGGCAAGTCAGGATTGGATGATCAAGGCCGGGCGCTGATAAAACAGGTCTACCCCGTCCTGGCGCAATTGCACAAAACCATGGCGTTCATAAAAGCGCGTGGCGTCGCTTTCGATCAGTACTTCCAGTCGCACTGGCAGGCCGGCGGCATCGGCCTCGTCCAGAATCTGGCGCAATACCGCAGAGCCAAGGCCGTGGCCGCTCAGGCCGGGAAGCAGATAGAGGTTCTGCAGATAAAAACCGCCCTCTTCCCGGATCAGGCAGAAAAACCCGGCGCACTCGCCATCGACCAGAATCAGCTGCGTTTGACCCGGCCGGAACTGATTCCGGAAACGCTGGCGCGCGCGGGTGTCGTCAAAGCGGCCAATGCGTTCCAGGCTGGGCCGCATGGCCCGCACCCGGATTTCACACAGGTCTTCCAGGTCAGCGGCGCTGACCGCCTGAGTGGCAAACGCCGGCATGTTGATCAGGCCAGCCAGCCGTGCCAGACATCCACAAGGCCTTCGGCCTCTGCGCTGGCCACATCGCTGCGGGCCTTGAGCCAGGCCACAAGGGCATCACGGTCAGCGTCGCCCAGCGAGCCACGCGCGGCCTTGCACACAAAAGCCGAGGTCTCTGCCAGTGGCAGACGGCCACCCAGCCCGCCCAGCATCCAGCCGCGGCTGTCGGCGTAATCCAGGGTGTCGTTGATAAACGCGGTCAGCGCGGCATCATCCAGCGCGGCCTTGAAGGTGATGTGGACATCAAAACCCAGCTCCTGGAATTCTGCGACGTGCAGCTTTTTGCGCTGACGGGTGTTGAGCTTGCTGATGCGGCGGCGTGATACGGCGTCGAGTGCGGACACAGGGAAAACCTCTGAGGATGAATCGGCAAATCACAACAATAGCAGCGCAATGCGCGCTGGTGCAGGTGCCCTGAATAAAAAAAAGCGGGCCCGCAGGCCCGCCTTGTTCACCAGATGTCAGTGATTACTGCTTTTGCGTGAAGTCCAGCGCGTTGGAGAGGTCACCCATCGGCTTGCTGCCGTTGGCGATCAGCGCGGTATCGCGATCCTTCAGACCTTGCAGTTCCGGCAGACCGTAACGGTTGGTCAGGAAACGCAGGATGGACGCGGTGTCGTACTGGGTGTGATCCACGTAGCCCTTCTTGGCAAACGGCGACACGATGATCGCCGGGATACGGGTACCCGGGCCCCAACGGTCAGCCTTGGGCACTTGCGCGTGGTCATAGAAGCCACCGTTTTCGTCATAAGTCACGACGATCAGCATGTTCTTCCATTGCGGCGAGTTTTGCAGCGTGGTGATCAGATCAGCAATGTGCTGGTCGCCATCAGTCACGTTGGCGTAGCCGTTGTGCTGGTTCAGGTTACCTTGCGGCTTGTAGAACGACACGGCAGGCAGCGTACCGGCGTTGGCATCGGCCACAAAGCGGCTGTCGAAGTCACGCAGGTGTTCTGCACGCTCAGCGGCGCCGGTCGCGGTACCCGGATCAAAGCGCTGGAAGTAGTTGAACGGATGATGGTGGAACTGGAAGTTCGGCGTCGGCGAACCGAAGGAACGCGAACCTTGCGCAGCAGCCAGCGTGGTGTTCCATGCGCCGGCATACCAGGCCCAGGTCACGCCCTTCTTGGTCAGCAGGTCACCGATGTTGGTCTGGGTCTGTACCGGCAGGGTGTTGGCCTTGCTCGGGTCAGCATACAGCTTGGCGGTATCGGTGCTGGCCGGGGCGTTGCTGGACGGCTGGTACGGCGGCTGCATGGTGTTGACTGCGTAGAACATGCCGTTCTTGTCTTTCGGCGTGATGTTGCCATCAGCCTGGTAGGTAGCGGCGGCGCTCAGTACGGACGAAGCCGCGGTCGAAGCCGGCGTCAGACGCACGAAGTTGCCATTGGCATCGGTATCGACGGCCGAGATGGTCGGCTTGGCCGCTGCGGTGTCTGCGTTCGGGTAGGTCGGTGCGCAAGCGCAGATCAGGTACTGGTGGTTCAGGAAGGAACCGCCAAACGCGCCCTGGAAGAAGTTGTCGGCCAGCACGTAGTTTTTGGCGACGTTCCACATCTTCATCTTGCTACCGTCGAAGTAACCCATGGTCAGGGCACCGGCGTCGGTATAGGCGGCGTACTTGTCGTTCTTGCCACCGTTGATCTGCATCTGGTTTTCATAGAAGCGGTGAACCAGATCGCGCGTGATCACAGACTGGCTGATCACGGTACCGGTGCCTTGCACGCCAGCCGGATCATCCACCTGGAACATGGTGTTGGCCCAGCCCGTGGCTTGCGCCTGGGTCACGGTGACCGATTGACCGGAAGCGGTCAGACCACCCCAGACCGGCGGCAGGGTCGGCAGTTCGCTGCCGTCAAAATCAAGCTGTTTGGCGATGGAACCCGTAGCAGTCGGGTTCTTGCCCGGAATGCCGTTGGCGCCCGGGAACAGGCCGTACAGGTTATCAAAGCCGCGGTTTTCGGCGTAGATCACGACCACGGTCTTGATCTGGTCCAGCGACAGTTCGGTATTAAGCGCGGCAATCGGGTCAGTACCGGTGGCCACTGCATTGGCGATCAGCGGCAGAACGCGATCGGTTTCTGCTTGCAGCAGCGCCTTAATGCTGGCGTCGGTTTCCTTGTTGTGGTCTTCAACCAGCTTTTCGCCAGACACACCGAGGCGAGCGGCCAGCGTCGTAGCGGCGGCCTTCAGATCGCCCCCGTTCTGGCTCATCAGGGCGACGAGTTCGGTGCTGATGGCAGACAGTACGTTCACGCCAGACGGCGCACGGAACAGCAGCGCGCTGGTCACCGGGGTTGCGGTGCCGGTGGTCGGATCGTAACGGGTGGCGTCGGTGCCAATCTCTGCGATCACGGTACCCTGGCCATTCACGGTATATGCACCGTTGTCGTCGGTATAGGCAAACGGCTCGCCGGTATCGCACTTGCCGTTGTTATTGGTATCGACACACACCTTGGCGTGGCGGAAATAGCTGCCGACCACAACACCGGAGCTGGTTTTGGCTGATGTGACCGCGTTGTCACCACCCCCGCCGCCACAGGCGGTCAGGGCAGAAAGTACGGCGACGGCGGCGGGCAATTGAATTAATGCGCGCTTCATTTTTTGTAAATCTCCTGAAAGAAGAGCGCGCATTATGCGTATCGCAATGTTTCAGCTTGATTAGACATATATTGCAGCGTCGCTAAACATTTTTTGTACCCCGCCCGCTTTACACAAAGTTGTCACCGATCCGTAATGATGGCGACTTAGACTCCCTGCCTGTTTGAGAACCGTTCGCAATCGGCGCTCTGACCCACCTACACATACAAACAAGTCAACCGCAGGGCTGTCCATGTTCAGCAAATTCAGTCTTCCCCCCATCCGGCCACGGCGCAGCAGGCTGCAATACCCGCTGTTTGTGGTGGCCGCCGTGTTCACACTGGGTACGCTTTATGGCTGCAAGGACAGCGTGGCCAGCCAGACTGCGGCTGCCAGACCCGCCGCCGCATCACAACCGGCCTGGAAAAAAGCCGATTACGCCCCCACGCTGAAAACGCAGCCCAAAGTGGCGGACATGGCCGCGCTGGGCAAACTGATGTTTTACGATGTATCGCTCTCGGGCTCGGGCAAGGTGTCTTGCGCCACCTGTCACAGCGCGGATCACGCCTATGGCCCGCCCAACAACCTGCCTGTACAAATGGGCGGCAAGGATGGCAACCTGGCCGGTACGCGCGCAGTACCGTCACTGCGTTACCTGCAGACCGTGCCGAACTTCTCTGAACACTTCTTTGATGACGACGGCGACGACAGCGTCGATGCCGGCCCCACCGGCGGTCACAACTGGGATGGCCGCGCCCGCAACGTGCATGAGCAGGCGCGTATTCCCTTGCTGGCTGTCAATGAAATGGCCAATGCCTCGCCGGCCGATGTCGCCGCCAAAGTGGCCAGAGCCCCTTACGCCGGCCAGTTCAAAAAGGTCTTCGGCGACGATATCTTCAATGACCCGGAAAACGCCTTCAAATGGGCGACCATGGCGCTGGAAATCTTCCAGGAAACGCCAACTGAGTTTTACCCCTACAGCAGCAAATACGACGCTTTCCTGCGCCATCAGATCAAACTCAGCCCGCAGGAAATGCGCGGCCTGCAAGTGTTCAACGACGAAGACAAGGGCAATTGCGCCAGCTGCCACATCAGCGCAGTCACCGAAAACGGCGCCTTCCCCAACTTCAGCGACTTTGGCCTGATCGCGCTGGGGGTGCCGCGCAACATGAAGATCCCCGCCAACGCCGACGCGGCTCATTTTGATATGGGCGCCTGCGGCCCGGACCGGACCGATCTGAAAGGCCGTGGCGAGTTCTGCGGTTTGTTCCGCACGCCGTCGCTGCGTAACGTCGCTACCCGCAAGGTGTTCATGCATAACGGCGAGTTCACCAGCCTGGAACAGGTGGTGCGCTTTTATAACGAGCGCGACACCAATCCGGGCAAGTGGTATCCGCGTGGCAAGGATGGCAAGGTCATCACCCACAACGATCTGCCGGACCAGTACAAGGACAACCTGAACCAGGACCCGCCGTTCGGGCGCAAGCCAGGCCAGAAACCGGCCATGAGCGAAGTCGATATCCGCGACGTGGTCGCCTTCATGAAAACCCTGACCGATGGCTACACCGACCCGGTGCAAGCAGGCGGCAAACTGAAGACGGCACACAAATAAACCACACTGCCGTCTGGCCCGGCCAGATGGCAAATCCGGTGGCGCCAGCCGGCAAGATGCGGCCAGGCGCCATTTTTTTGCCGGTTATCGGGCTTGCCGGCCCGCTGGCGCCCCCAAACGGCGCAGCGTGCGCCATAAAGGGGCAAGAAGCCCTGTCAGGTGTTTTACTGATCAGCAAATTGCCTTACTTATCAACACCATCCAGCTTATGTTGCAATGCCACATAGCCGGCATGCTTCTTGCATTTGCCTGATTGTCCCTTTGATGAAGCCAAAGCCATGCTACGTATTCTCCTGGTTACCGATACAGAGAAAGCACTGGGCGAGCTACGCCAGTCCTTGGGTAAACGCGGCCACACGCTGCTGCCCGATGCGGCCACCGCCCCGGCCCTCGCCCGCCTTGTAGAAGGTCAGTCACCTGATCTGGTGCTGGTCGATGCCGACTCGCCCTTGCGCGATACGCTGGAGCAGATGGCGGTGATGAACCGCAATGCGCCGCGCACCGTGCACATGAGCGAGTCCGACGCCGACATGCGCCTGCTGGAAGCAGCGCAGGATCTGGGTGTATCCGTCTACGGTTCACACAACGCCACCACGGCCGCCATTGCGCCGGTGCTGGCCTTGATCGTGGCCCGTCTGACCGCGCGCCCGGCGGTGCATCTGATGACCAGCACCGAGCGCGTGTTGCAGGCCGGCGCGCGCTGACCCGACAGCACCGACAGTACGACTGGCATAAAGCGGCGCATACAATCAGCAACACTGACGTAGCAGAATGACCTTTTGACCAGGCACCACCAAGAACACCGTGTTGCAAACCCGCTTTGAACCGCCCCGCATAGGCCCACCATGCCAGCCACTGTCAGCGCCAGTCGTCTGACGCCGTCTTCTACCCGCATGCATCTGCGCCTGGGCTATGTGGCCCAGGCAGAATGCGCCCCGCTGGTCGTTGCCCAGCGCCTGCGGCTGGGCGAGCAATACGGCATTACGCTGGAATTGTGCCGCCAGCCCTCCTGGTCTGCCCTGCGCGACAAATTGCTCAGCGGCGAGCTGGATGCTGCGCAAATGCTGCATGGCATGGCCTATGGCATCCAGTTAGGACTGGGTGGCCAGCGCGCCGACATGGCTGTGCTGATGACGCTCAGCCAGAACGGCCAGGCGATCACGCTTTCCAACGCGCTGGCCGAGGCCGTCACCAGCGGCGGTTCGCTACGCATGAAGCTGGCAGATACTCCGCGCCGGCGCGTGTTCGCGCATACTTTTCCTACCGGCACCCACGCACTCTGGCTGTTTTACTGGCTGGCCGCCCAGGGTATTCATCCGCTGAACGATGTGCGCAGCGTCACCATTCCGCCGACGCAAATGGCTGAGTCGCTGGCCAAAGGCGAGCTGGATGGCTATTGCGCGGGCGAGCCCTGGAGCACGCTGGCCAGCAACGCCCACCACGGCGTGACTGTGGTCACCAGCAGTGAAATCTGGCCGGATCACCCGGAAAAAGCGCTGGTCTGCCGGCTTGATTTTGCCCAGCGCCACCCGGACGCCGCCCGCGCCCTGATCCGCACTCTGTTGCAAGCATGCCAGTGGCTGGATGACCCGGCATTGCGTCCGCAGGCCGCGCCGTGGCTGGCCATGCCAGAGGTCATCAACCAGCCGGAACATCTGATCCTGGCGCGCTTGCTGGGCGACTACGGCAACGCCCCCTTGCGCAAACCGGCGCGGCCTATCCGCTTTTTTGGCGGTGGCCAGGTCAACTACCCGTGGTTGTCAGACGGTTTGTGGTTTCTGTCGCAATTCAAGCGCTGGGGCATGACGCAAGAACCGGCCAGCAACGTGACGGTGGTCAAGGCCGTCAACCAGATCGCCCTCTATGCCGAAGCCGCCAGCGATCTGGGTGTGCCGGTGCCGGCCGACCCGTTCCGCACCAGTATCCTGATGGATGGCCAGCCGTGGACCGGCATCAACCCGGAAGGCTACGCCAGCTCGTTCTCGGTACGTGAACGCAGCCCGGTGACCGGGCCTGGCGCCTGATCAACCGGCGCGGCTACGCTCCAGCACAACCGGGTTCACTGCGTTTTTCAGATCAGGATTGCCCGCCAGCGCGCGCAACAGGTTCTGCGCGGCACTGACCGCCATGGCGTGACGCGTCTCGACCGTGGCCGAGCCAATGTGCGGCAAGGCGACCACATTGGGTAGCTGCAGCAGCGGGTTGTCAGCGGGCGTCGGCTCGGTTTCAAAGACATCCAGCCCGGCCCCGGCCAGATGCCCGGCCTTGAGCGCAGCGGCCAGCGCGGCTTCATCCACAATCCCGCCGCGAGCAATGTTCACCAGCACGGCGTTGGGCTTCATGCTGGCAATCTGTTCTGCGCCAATCAGGTTGCGGGTTTGCGGCGTCAGCGGCACGGTGACGCAGACAAAGTCAGACTGCGTCAGCAGTTCTTGCAGATCACACTGGCGCGCGCCAAATGCTTGTTCAGCCTGCCGGTTGGGCGTGCGCTTGGTGTACAGCACGCGCATGCCAAAACCCAACGCGCCACGACGCGCCACTTCAGCGCCAATGCTGCCCATGCCGATAATGCCCAGCGTCTTGCCTTGCACATCGACGCCGAAGTGATCGAGCCCCACCACTTTTTGCCACTGCCCCTGGCGCACCCAGCCGTCCAGTTCCACCACCCGCCGCGCCACGGCCAGCATCAGCGCCAGCGCGGTGTCGGCGGTGGTGCCGGCCAGCGCGCCCGAGGTATTGAACAGCGCGACATTGCGGGCGGTCAGGTCGTCTACCTTGATGGTGTCGTAGCCGGCAGAGATCGTCGACACCACCCGCAATTGTGGGGCATGCGCCAGGAAATCCGCGTCGATCTTCATGCCGGCGCCGATCATGCCCTGGGCATCGGCCAGCGCCCCATGAAACGCCACCAGATCCGCTTTGGCCCGCGGCGCGTCGAACCGCCGCACGCTGCAGCGCGCTTCAAGCTGCTGCAACACATCTTCAGGAACCGGGCTGGCAAGCACGACGACGGGTTTCATATGGCACTCCTGTGAAATCAGCGGGATGGATTGCGCAGTGCGCTGGTTTTATCTGCAGTTTGTTTCAAACGAAATTATCACAAAGCATTGCGGGGCGTCATCAATACGCGCGTTGCCGATCCACCCGCCCCGCCACATCCTCGCCGCGCTGCAACGCCTTGATGCGTGCGGCTATCTGCGCCACGGATGGATCAACCAGCGTATTGGCCGCAACATGCGGGGTGACAAACACCGCCGGGTGCTGCCAGATGCGGTGGCTGGCGGGCAGCGGTTCCTGCGGGAAAACATCCAGCTGCGCGCCCTGCAAATGGCCGTTGTCCAGCAGCGCCAGCATGGCATCCAGATCAATCAGCTCGCCCCGCCCGGCGTTGATGATGGCCGCGCCCGCCGGCAACTGCGTCAGGCGCGTTTCATCCAGCAAGTTGCGCGTTTCAGGCGTGGCCGGCAGCAAACAGACCAGCACATCGGTCTCCCGCAACAAATCATCCAGTTGGGCCAGGCCGTGCACGCACGGGATGCCATCGATCACCTTGGGCGTGCGGCTCCAGCCCGTCACCGGGTAGCCCAGCCGCACCAGCGCCTGCGCCACCTGGGTGCCCAGTTCGCCCATGCCCAGCACGCTGATGCGCACTTCAGAAGCCGCCCGTTGCGGCAAGGCTTGCCACAGCGCCTGCCGTTGCTGGCGCAGATAGCCATCCATATTGCGCTGGAAGCGCAGCACGCCAAACAGCACGTACTCGATCATCTGCTGCGCCATGCCGGCATCGGTCAGGCGGTAAAGCTGCACGTGCGGGGGCAGATCAGGCCGCTGCAAAAAGCGGTCTATGCCGGCGCCCAGGGCGAACACATGGGCCAGATTGGCAAAGCGCGCAAACAAGCCCTCAGGCGGGCGCCAGGTAATGAGCGTGGTGACGGCGACGTCATCCACCGGTTGCGGGAAGGCGGCGATGTCTTGCCCGGGCAGCGCCTGGCGAAACCGGTTCAGCCAGACGTCACCGTCGGCAGGGGTATGGATATAAATCATGGCGGGAAAAGAAGTCAGGACGGGTGACAGACAATACAAACACTATGCCATGCTCATCAGGCGCGGGCGAAAAAAAGCCCGCACCTGGGTGCGGGCCTCAAGATGACGCCCTGTTGCCAGGGCGAACCAGGATTACAAGTCATCCATCCCCTGCTAGCGGAAGCGGCGAAAGCCGCCCATATGCCCCTGAAAACCGCCGCCATAGCTGCCACGGTCAAAGCTGCGGAAATTCTGGGCCCGCCCTGCATTCTGGTGCTGCATATGCTCACCCGCACCCTGTACATTCTGACGGGTGGCGCCGGACAGATTGCCGCCTTGCGCGCCGGGGGTGGCGCCACTGCGATCAATCGTGCGCTCGGTGCCGCGCTGGCGCGCCAGTTGATCAGTGGTTACGCCGGATTCAGCCGGCGGCTTGGGGACATTCTTGAACTGGCCATCCGGCTGCACTTGCTGCCAGCCCTGACCTTGCTGATAGCGATACACATTGCCATCCTTGCCGGCGTACACATTGCCCCCCGCGTTCACCACGCCACCATGGGTCACCTGCCCGGTACTGGCGTCGTAATGCACGTAGCCCTTGCCGCTGACATCGCCACCGGCGCCTTTGCTGTTAAAGCCGCCTGCCGCCGTCGCGCCCTGATCAGTACGCGTGGTGACGCCCGCGCTGTTGGTCACCCGGCCAGTATTGGTGTTGACCGAGGTATTGTGCCCGCCGGCAATGGCATTACCGGTGTTGGGGTTGTAGGCCGCGCCACCCTGCCCGGCCACGGCGCGCCCGGTTTCGGGGTTATAACGCACGCCGCCGGCCACGCCAGAGGTCACGCCGGTGTACTGGTTGTAGTTGCGGGCGGCATAACCATAACCGTGCCCGCCGGTGGCCTCGTTATAAAAACTGCCGCGCACACCGGTACCGCTGTTGCCGGTCCACGGGTTATACCAGTCAGCCCGCACGCCCTGCGCCACCGTATTGCCCCAGCGGCCATAGACATTACCCACCGCAACGGACGGTCCCCAATACCAGGGATACGGGCCGTACCAGCCATACCAGGGGCCCCAGTACGGGCCATACCAGGCTGATGCCCAGGCCCAGCCGGCGACAAACCCGAAAGTCCAGCCGGCATAGGCGTCATAGCCAAACGCCACGTTGTAGCCGTAGGTGGCCGGGCAGGCGTACCAGACATCCCCGACCCAGGCGTTGCACGGGTAACCTGTGCCATAAACCACTACGCCATTGGTCACCACGGTGCCGTAGTAACCGGGCGTGTAACCCACATAGACCACGGTATCGGTATGACCGTACACATGCACGTAGGTCACATAATGCAGCGGCGAATTGGCTGGGATGGTGTAAATCACCGGTGGCACCAGCGTGGCCACCGCCCACGGGCCAAGCGGCGACGCTGAACTGAACCAGACCCCGTTCTGCACCGCGTAATACTGGGTTGCGGCCACCTGGATGACCGGCGTGGCCGTATTCCAGGCATAGTTCAGCACCGTGCCTTCAATCTGTTTGAACTGCGGCTGGTTGCCGTCGTAATGCACCGTCAGGCTGGCCTGGCTGACCTGCACCGTCGCCGTTTGCGGGATGGAGTTGGCAATGAGCGACTCGCGCGCTTCCGGCGTGCCGGGAATCGACGCCAGCACCGCACTCTTGGGGCTGTCAGAGGGGATTCTGGCAAAGTCCGCCGGCAGCTTGTCGCCCGGCACATACGCCCACGGGCCCTTGGTCGAAGCCGCACTGAACCAGCGGCCAGACAACAACACATACCAGGTGTTGTCTGCCTGCGCATCTACAAACACATCGCCCGCGGTATTCACCACATAAGACAGATTGGTGCCCGCCAGCGGTGCAAACTGCGGTTCGCCATCGACCATGATCAATTCGGCCGGGCCGGTCGAGGTATAAATGGCCGGATACTTGCCCGCCGCCAGCGCTTTTTTCATTTCGTCGCTGGGCTTGTCCATCACATCCACCTGTTTGGCGGCGACCGCGTCTTGCATGGCCTTATCCAGCCCGGACGGCACAACGCTGGTTTGCGTCCACGGCCCGGCCAGCGCTGCGGCTTTCATCCATTTGCCGGCAAAGCGCAGATACCAGGTGCCGTCATCAATCAGCAGCAAAGAGCGCGTATTGATCACCCGGCTGACGCCGGATGCAGAGGTCGGCTTGACTGCGGGCGAGCCATCCACCAGCACCAGCAAGGCTGGCTCGAACGAGAAAATGATCTGCGGCGGATCATTGTTGACTGCCTGGCTGGCTTGCGCGGCATCCGCATGGTTGATCGCCAGCGTGGCCTCCAGTTGATCCAGGCTGGCCACAAACGGTTTTTGCGGCAATGCCTTGCGTGCCAGCGCCAGGTAATGGCTCTGGTTGGCGGTATCAGTCGGGAAATTCACCTTGTCCAGCGTCACGCTGCGCAGGGTCACCGTGCGCGCTTGCTTGTCGGTTTCGGTCCGCGCGGTAAACCAGCCCACGCCATAGGCCAGGATGTCCTGCTTTTTGCCGTCTTTGGTGGTGGCCGTACCTTTTTTGACCGAGATCGCCAGCCGCCCTTGCAGCGTATCGCCGCTCCAGCTATCCAGTTGTGGCTGGTAGAAGGTGACCGGCGTGCCATCGACCGTGAAATGGTGCGGCCAGGGCGCGCTGGACGACGTATTGCCGGTACTGCTGCCAGCTGCCTGCGCCGGCGCAACAACTGCAAACAACATTACAAAGAAGAGCACAACATATCGCCATGAGTTCTGGAGCATGTCCCATCCTTTTGGGAAAGATTGTTCCGGATAAACAGCCCTGCGGGGGTGGGCTGCAGACGCTGCTTTTTGCAGGTGCATAGCACTGGTTTTAGTGCATGCGGCCGCAGCGCACCAGGCGGGTGGCATAACCCGGGGATTTTTGACGGATAAAAAGCGGCCCGGCCAGGATGGCTGACGCGGTGAAACCAGGAACGCATCCGCCCCCTCACCCCGCCGTTTGTCGATCACGGACTTGACTTGGTGTTTCGTAAAATATATCTTAAGACACATATCGTAAGATATAAAACAGCGGCACAAAGAGGCTGCTGGACCAACAAAACACAATAATCAGCAATATCTACAAAGGAACAACCATGCGACACTTTTTTGACAAGCTGCGTGAACGCCACGCCCACCATCACGAATGCCGTGAAGAAATGATGATGCATATGATCGGCCGCCGCGGTCATGGTCATGGCCGTGGTTTTGGCCGCTTTGGCGGCGCCGATGACGAAGGCGGCGGCCGCGATTTTCGCGCCGGGCGCAAGCTCTCTTCCGGCGATCTGCAACTGATCATCCTCAGCCTGCTGCAGGAAAAACCCTGCCATGGCTACGAAGTGATCAAGGCGCTGGAAGAACGCACCAACGGTTTTTATGCCCCCAGCCCGGGCATGGTCTACCCGGCCCTGACCTGGCTGGAAGAAGTCGGCCAGGCCAGCGTGGTGCAGGACGGCAACAAAAAGCAGTACCACATCACCGATGAAGGCCGCGCCTGGCTGGCAGAAAACCGTGACCGGGTCGACGCCATTCTGGATCGCCTGACGGCCATTGGTGACAAGATGGACCGCATCCGCGAAGTGTTCGGTGAAAAACTGGACCGCCACGCCAACCGTTTTGGCATGAGCGTGGAAGACGACGGCGGCCGCTTCGTCAAGGAACTGAATCAGGCCCGCAACGCCCTCAGAAACGCCATCCGCGCCCATGCTGGTGCGAGTGACGATGAGCAGCGCCGCATTGCCGCCATCCTGGCCGAAGCCGCACGCCAGATCGAAGCCGGCGGCAAGTAAACCGCCCCGCTTCACCCTGAAAAAAAGTCACCCTTGCGGTGGCTTTTTTCTTTTCAGATGGCCCGGGCTTAGCGCTGCTCCGGCGCAACGCCGGCAATCTCGGCCGCAAACACGGCGTGCACGGCCGGGTCCACCGGCTGGTAACGGCGCACGGTGCTGGCCGGATCATTGCCCAGATAATTGCTGTCTTTCCAGTTGCGAGCCGGGCGCACCGGTCTTGCGGTAAACCCGCCGCCACAATTGGGGCAGACATTGTGCAGCACCGTGGCGACGCAATGGGCACAGAAAGTGCATTCGTAAGAGCAGATTTGCGCATCCGTCGCGTCTGGCGGCAAGGGCTTGTCGCAATGTTCACAGCTGGGTCTGAGTTCAAGCATGGCGGGCTCCGCAGTGATCAAGGAAAAAAAGTTGCCATACTAATCATTTATTTTTATCCATATAAATGGCTATATCTGTCAGATATGGAAAAATTCATGCCACGTATCTACAGATAACCAGGCTAGTATCAAAACTTCATTTCCAGATGCCTGCCCATGCGACGCGTCATCTTTGTCATCCCGCCTCAGGTGCATTTGCTGGACCTGGCTGGCCCCGCGCAAATTCTGGCGACAGTGCCGGAAATGGGCATCGCCCCGTTGTCGCTACGCTATAGCGGCGCGGATCGGGATTGCGCCAGTTTTCAGGGGCTGGGCCTGGGGCCGCTACAGCCTTTGCCAGAGCAGGTTCAGGCGGGCGATACCATCATGGTAATTGGCAGCAAACAGGGCCCGGACAGCCTTGAGCGGGTTGCAGGCGCACCCATTGTGCGCTGGCTGCGCAACGTGGTCGGCCCGGCGCTACCCGGCGTGCAGTTGGCCAGCGTCTGCACCGGCGCGTTTTTCCTGGGCGCGGCCGGTTTGCTGGATAGCCGCAATTGCACCACCCACCATGCCCATCAAGCCCGCCTGCAGCGGCTCTACCCCAAGGCGCGGGTGCTGGCTGAACGCATGCTGGTCCAGGACGGGCCGCTTCTCACCAGCGCGGGGGTTTCAGCCGGGATCGACCTCGCCCTGCAATGGCTGGCCCACGAGTTTGGCGCCGCAGTGGCCATTCAGGTAGCGCGCGACAATCTGGTGCCTTTTCGCCGGCTGGAAAAAGACCCGGCGCTGCAGACCCAATTGCAGTACCGCAACCACCATGACGCTCTGGTGCATCAGGTGCAGGATTTCCTCTCCGGGCAGCCCGCTTTTGATCAACCCTATGAACTGCTGGCCCGCCGTTTTGCCATCAGCTACCGTCATCTGGCCCGCTTGTTCCAGTACGCCTGTGGCGTGCCGCTAAAGCACTATCACCAGCAATTGCGGCTTGATCTGGCACGCCACCTGTTGCGGGACAGCCAGTGGCCGGTTGAACGCGTGGCCGAGCACTGCGGCTTTGCCAGCCCGCAGGCATTTCGCGCGGCCTGGCGTCAGGTGGAATCACTGGCGCCCTCGGTCTGGCGGCAAAATGTGGCGCAACGCGAAAGAACGGCCGACCGGTAACAATGCCAATACGCCCAGGCCGGTTGCTGGACATGTCAAAATAGCGGCTATGGTTTGCAAGAACCGCAAGCCAGCCCTCTCACTCACAGGTCTACCGCCATGCTGTCGTTGGCTTTCATCTGCCGCATCATCGCCCTGCTCGTCTGGCTGGAAGGCTTGTCGTTTGCCACTGTGCGCTGTGATCCGCGCTTTCTGGGCAAGACGCCACCCCAGCCGTAACGGCCATGCCTGTCCGTATATAAACAAACGGCCCGGAGATCATCCGGGCCGTTTGTTTGGGGCTTCACTGCGTGTTACGTGCGGTTGATCGACAAACCACCGTCAATCAGCGACGCCGTGCCAGAGACAAAGCTGGAATCGTCCGAGGCGAAATACAGCACCGAACGGGCCAGTTCTTCTGGCTTGGCCACGCGCTTGAGCGCATGCAGTTGCGTCACAAACGCGGTTTTTTCCGGGTTGTCATTCATCTCGCGGTACATGTCGGTATCCACCGCGCCCGGCAAGATGGCGTTGACACGGATATTGCTCGGGCCATATTCGGCCGCCAGGGTCTGGGTCAGACCAATCAGGCCGGATTTGCTGGCCGCATAGGCCGCCACGCCCGGGAATGCCGCGCTGTAACCCACAAAGGTGGAAGTAAAGATCACCGAACCACCACCGTTTTTCAGCATCTGCGCGATCTGGTACTTGGCACCAAGGAACGACCCGGTCAGGTTGATCGCCACTGCATCGGCAAAGCCGGCGGCGCTCACGCCGGTGCTCGGGCCTGCTTCGCCCAGGGTGCCGGCGTTGTTGAACGCGATATCCAGTCGGCCAAAAGCTTCTACTGCAGTTGCGACCAGCGCTTTGGCGTAGTCTTCCGAGCGTACATCGCCAGCCAGGCTGACGGCTTCACCCCCAGCGGCGCGGATTTCTGCGACCAGTCTGGCCAGTTCATCTTCCCGGCGAGCGCCGATGACCACTTTGGCGCCTTCAGCGGCGAACAGCTTTGCGGTTTCGCGACCAATACCAGAGCTTGCGCCGACGATCAGTGCCACTTTGTTTTGCAAACGTCCCATGATGTTTCTCCTTGCGTGCGTTTTCAGATGTGTTTGATAAGTAGACCCCGCCCGTTTCATGTTCACATCGTTCGTTCGAGGTAGTGACTGCAGTATCGTCTTGCTTTATCTGTCGGAGTAGCCTTCAATTTCCGCATCTGCTTTCCGGAAAAACCGAACAATCATGAAACTTGATGGCATTGCGACCTTTGTCACGGTAGTTGAGTGCAAATCCTTGAGTGAGGCGGCGCTCAAGCTGCGCATTTCACGCTCGGTGGTGAGCGAACGCATCGTCGAGCTGGAAAAAGAACTGGGCACCAGCCTGTTGCAGCGGACCACCCGCAAGATCACGGTGACAGAGGACGGCCAGGAGTTCTTGCAGCGCGCCATCCGCATCGTGCGGGAGGTAGAAGAAGCAACGGCAGTGATGTCAGAGCGCCGGGGCACACTGACCGGGCCGTTGCGTATTTCGGCGCCGGTGACGTTCGGGCGCATGCATCTGGGGCCGGCCCTTTACCCGTTTCTGGCGCAACACCCTGAAATCCAGCTCACGCTGGATCTGAACGACCGGCGCGTTGACCCGTTCGCCGACGGCTTTGATGCCATCATCCGCCACGGCATGATTCAGGATTCCCGCCTGATTGCCTGGACGCTGGCCACCAGCCGGCGCTTGCTGGTGGCCTCGCCAGACTATCTGGCCCGGCACGGCACGCCCGCCAACCCGGAACAACTGGAACAGCATCGGGGTATTTTTTATCTGAACCGTGGCGGCGAGGACTGGCGCTTTGTCGAGGCCAGCAAAACCACGGTGATCCGCGGCCAGCCGGCGCTGGTAGTCAACAACGGCGACATGAGCCGCGATGCCGCCATGGCCGGTGTGGGCATTGCCCTGCTGCCGCAATTCATCGTGCACGAAGCGCTCGGCACGGGTGCGCTTGTGACCATCGATATCGGAATTGAACCGGAGCAAGAGTTCATCTACATCGCGCATCGGGAAGGTCAGCGCGCCTCTGCCAAGTTGCGGGCGCTGGCAGACTGGCTGCGCCAGGCTTTTGGCAGCCCGCCCTACTGGGATACCGCCGGCAAGCCGGCCACAAGCTGAGCGCTGCCCAAAAAAAGACGCCGCCAGGAATTCTCCTTGGCGGCATGGGTTTATCAGATTTGTCCCAAGAGTTATCCACAAAAACTGTGGGTAACCCCAAGACAGTCAGCGGCGATGTTCGCCCCAGAAATTCTTGCGGCGGACCCAGCCTGTTTCAAAGCCGCGCTCGGTCAGCAAGACGTTCTGCACGTCGCGCACCGTGCTGGCGGCGCCGGCCAGGTAAATGGTGGTCGGCATGGGTAGATCCAGCGTGCGGGCAATGCCGGACTGCCTTGACGCGCCATTGCGTTTGTCCACCTGCAAAAACGGCAACTGCAACGCTTCGATCACCCGGCCAATGCGGTCATCACCATCAATCACGCCTTCGCACGGGCCATGGGCGGCTGCGGCAATCGCGGCAAACGGCGCCAGCGTGGTGGCATCGCCAAAGAACCAGTGCGCCTGCGCGCCGTGATCAAGGGTGATGCGCCCGGAAAACCCGCGAAACCAGACATTGTCGCCCCGCTCCAGCAAACGCGCCCAGGCACTGCCCGGACCTTGCCCATGCAGATGGATCAACAGTTCGATCTCGCCCTTTTGCGGGTCAAACCGGTACACGGAGTATTTGCGGCGTACCTGCATGGCCTGGCCGTCCACAAAGACGGAGATTTCCATGCCGGGTTCATAACCGGTCATTTTGCGGATGCCATCGCCGGCGATGACCACGTGGCGGATCACGCCTTCCAGGGTGGTGGCGCGCAGAACGGTGGCCCGCTCAATGCGTTCGCCCTTGATCATGGCCTTGATGCTTTCGATCACACTCATAGCGTACCTCTGGCTGATAAGGTATTGCTGCGTCTCATGATTTTTCCTTTGCAGATCTTGTTGTGCTGTTGTGCTGCTGCTGTTTTCAAGTCGGCCTCTGCGGGCCTTTTATATCTTAAGATATAAGTCTTAAGATATATCTAAAGAAATGCCAATGACAAGTGCAAGACGCCTGGAAACAGGCCGTTGTGACAAACGCGCGGACAGACGGCGTCTGCGCCGGGGTTTGAATACGAGTAATTACTCGTATAATCTGCGTCATTCTATGAGCAATTACTCGCGTTTCATACTCGCGTCCTGGAGCCACCATGCAAGTGCTGCCAAACCCAAGAAAATCGCCGCGTCAGGCCCGATCGCAGCTGATGGTGGAAACCATTCTGCAGGCCACGGCTCGCGTTTTGAGCGAACGCGGACTTGCCGGCACCAACACCAACGCCGTGGCCGAACGCGCGGGGGTGAGCGTGGGGTCGGTCTACCAGTACTTTCCCAACAAGGAAGCGCTGATCAATGCCCTGCATGAACGCCATGTGTTGCAGATGGAAACCCTGATCCTGGACTCGCTGGACCAACTGGCCGGCAAGACGCTGCTGGAGGCGGTGGAGTGCATGATTGAAGCCGTGCACGAAGCCCACTTGCTGGAGCCCGCACTGCACCGCGCGCTGGAAAATGGCGATTTGCTGTGCGACCCGAACGAAGACGACGACGGCTACCGCGCCGTGATGGTCGCGGTGCGCCAGTTGTTTGAAGTGCATCGCGCCACGATCAAGGTGCACGACCTGGATCTGGCGGTCTGGAGCGCGATGAAGATCGTGGAAATCATGGTGCACAGCGCCGTGCTCAGCCCGCCGCCCAACTTTACCCAGTGCCAGTTGCGTTGCGCGATCGTCGATGCGGTGATGGGTTATCTGGTCTACCCCTCCTCCGTACCCGCGCATCAGCCACCGGGCGAACTGCTTGAAGTCAAAATGTAAGGAACAAGACAGCGCAATGTGCGGGTCGTGCTTATACTGAGTGGAGCACAATCAGCCCGGCGGGCCACAAGTCACGCCGGGTTTTTCATCCTGCCCTATAAGGAAACCCGCTCATGAAAATCGCGATTATTGGCGTCACCGGCCGCGCTGGCTCACGCATTGCCGAAGAAGCCTGCCGCCGTGGCCACAGCGTGACCGGCATCGTGCGCAACCCGCAAGACGCCCCGACGCCCAAAGGGTGCGTATCGCTGGCCAAAGGCGATGCCACGCAGCCAGCAGAACTGGCGCCACTGATCAAAGGTCATGACGCGGTGGTCAGCGCCGCGCATTTCCGTATCCTCAAGGCCGCGCCGCTGTTGCAAGCGGTGAAAGACGCCGGCGTACCGCGCCTTGTGGTGGTAGGCGGCGCCGCCAGCCTGGAAGTCGCGCCCGGCAAGATCGTGCTTGATGACCCCAATTTCCCCGAGGCCTACAAGATTGAAGCCGTGCCCGGCAAACAGTTTCTGGATGACCTGCGTGAAGAAAAAGGCGTGCTGTGGACGTTCATGTCCCCTCCCGCCGAATTTGCCCCCGGCGAGCGCACCGGCAAATTCCGTGTCGGCAAAGACCAGCTGATGCTCGACAGCCACGGCCGCAGCCATATCTCCATGGAAGATTACGCAATCGCGCTGGTGGATGAACTGGAAAACCCCCAACACACCCAGACCCGCTTTACCGTTGGGTACTGATGGGCCTTCAGCCAGCAAAAAGCCCGGCAATAGCCGGGCTTTTTGCTTGTAGAACCCTCACAAACCAAGGACCTGCGCAGTTGCAGTTGACTTTCGGGGTTGCCGTTGCCTTTGACGTTGGCCCCCTTGACTGCGCCGAGCATCGCAGCGAAGTCCGGGGTTTCGGCGTAAGGGTGTTTGAGCGAAGCGAGTTCCCTGGAGCCAGCCGGACTTTGCGAGAAGCGCAGGGAACCCGAAGGGCGTAGTCGCAGGGGTCGCCTTTCTTTTGGTTACTTTTCTTTGGCGAAGCAAAGAAAAGTAACGTGCTCCGGCCACCGCCGGTATCAAAACACCGCGCCGCCAGGCGCTAACACCAGTTCAACGTTGCAAGCCAACCAGGGTGGATTGTCACCATCGCGCCAACCCGCCCCACCGCCCCAACATCAAAAATCAAACTGTGCCGATGCCTTCACCGTCCGCGGCTCCCCCTGATTCAGGATGAAACCCCAACTCGTCAGCCAGTATTTCTCATTGGTGATGTTGTCCAGATTCAGCCGCAAGGTCACTTTGGTGTTGTTCCACGCCGTCACATACCGCGCGCCCAGATCGTACAACGTGTACGACGGGGCAATATTACTGTTGTCCGCTTCCAGCGCGCGGTCACCCACGTACTGGGCGCCGGCCAGCAGCGTCAGCCTGTCGATTTGCGGCACGGCGTATTCCACATTGGCGCTGGCCTGGAAGCGCGGTGCGCCGTAGGCACGTTTGCCATCGATATCCGACGAGGCCTCGACGTTCTTGGCATCCAGCCACATGGTGCTGCCGGTCAGCGTCCAGTTTTTAGCCAGATTCACCGCGCCATTGAGTTCCAGACCCTGGTAGCGCGTCTGGCCGTCCTGCACGAACTCCTGCGCGCTGTTCACAAACTCCAGACCCCGGTTGATGCGGAACAGCGCAGCCGAACCACCCCAGTTCTGGTATTGGGCCTTCACGCCGGCTTCGTACTGCTTGCTCTTGAGCGGCGCCAGGCTTTCGTTGGCGTTGATGGCGTAGATCGGCGCTGTGCCACCCTGCTCCAGCGACTCCACATAACTACCGTAGATCGACACTTGCTGCACCGGCTTGTAGATCAGCGCGATGGTCGGGGTCACGGGCGAGCGGTCATACGTCGAGGACGTCGCGCCGGTGGTGTCGTAGTTGTCCTGGTCGTACTTGTTGTAGCGCAGGCCCAGAATGGTGGACCACTGATCGTTGAACTTGATCGTATCGCTGCCAAACAGCGACTTTTGCACCGTGCGGCTGGCCAGGTAGGTGGCGCTGGTGTACCAGGTATTCGGGTTGGCAAACGCCGTCATGTTGTAGATGTTGCCAGACCCGATGGTGGTAGAACCGCTGCTGTCGCCCTGGTTGGGGTAGTTGGAGTCCTGCTGCTGCCAGGCCACGCCCATGACCAGTTCGTGCTTGATGCTGCCGGTTTCCAGATGGCCATTAAGCAAGGCTTGCGCGGTCTGGTACTTGTAGGTGGAGTAACCGCCCCACTGCAGTTCGGTGTAACCGCCGCTGTTGTCGGTCAGGAAAATGGCGCTGTCGCGGTTGGTGCGGTCTTGCCAGGAATAGCGGTAGTCCAGACGCGCATCCCACTGCGGGTTGATCGACCACGCCAGGTTGGTACCGGCCACGCGGTAGCTGGTTTCGTAATAGGTAAACGGCGAGCCCAGACCCTTGCTGCCATCCAGCGCCGACGGGATCTTCACCGGTTCAGTCACCGGCAGGCCGTAATCCTGCCCCAGGATCACGCCATAGTAGGCGCCATCAACATGGCGTTTGTTGTACATGGCATCGACCGACCACACCAGATCCGGCGTGATGCGCATATCTGCGGCGACCGACGCGGTAGTGCGTTTGACATAACCGTTATCGACCGCGGTATCGCCCTGCTCCTGCACGGCATTCACGCGGTAACCAAAGCGGTTATCGTCAAAGCGCCCGCCCAGATCCACCGCGCCCTTCAGGATGCCGTCGCTTTCATAACCCAGCGTCACGCTGCGGTACGGCGCATTGGTCGGGCGCTTGAGCACGTAGTTGATAATGCCGCCCGGCGAGCCAAAGCCGTACATGAAACCGGACAAGCCTTTCAGCAACTCTACCTGGTCGAACACTTCCAGCGGCAAGTCACTGCCCCAGACCGGCGCGGCCAGACCATCAATCTTGATGCCGTTGAGCAAATCAACCTGCAAACCGCGAATGCTGATCCCGCTGGATTCACCGGCGTAAGCATTGCCAAACGCGGTGACCGAGGCATCGTTCTTGAATACTTCGGAAATCTGGTTCGATTGCTGATCGGCAATCTGTCTGGCGGTGACGGCCGTTTCAGAGAACGGGGTATCCAGGATGGAACGATCACCCAGGGCGCCGTTGCTGGTGGAAGGCACACGGTAACTTTGCAGCGTGGATTGCGTATCGGCCGTGGACGTCACGTCCACGTTGGAAAGCGTATTGTCTTCAGCAAAAACATGCGGCGCCGCGCACAAGATGGCAACAGCAAACGCCGTCGGCCGCAGGCGGTGAGAACGGTATGACATGGCAATTTCCCTGAGTGCAAAGTAAAGGTGTGCCTGACCTGTAGGCGGTCGGGCCTGTTTTTGAAGCTGATGCCGGCTTCTACGGCCGGCGTATTTCCTGGGGAATAAGGTGACTTACGCGGTATTGGGGGCAACCGCGCGGCGCGGCGGCGCGGCCTGCATGGCCCAGACACTGTTGGGCTGACCATTGCGCTGGCGTTGCTTCACCAGCCAGGCCAGATACAAAAAGCCGCAGCCCAGCAGCGTGGCGACGGCATCCACGCCAAACACCTGCCACTGGCCACGCCAGGGGGTGAGCAGCATCTGGTCGCCGGTCAGCACGCCGTTGGCCAGCGGAATGCACCAGGTGACCACCGCAGCGGCGATCAACAAGCGCGTGGCGGCCACAATCGGCGGCAGCCAGAAGCTCACGCCCAGTGCGGCAAAGAACAGCACGTAGCACACCAGCCGCTCGAACATCGGGACATCCAGCCCCAATGCCGCGCCCAGTTGCGCGGCGACAAAAGCGCCAGACACGCCCATGCACGTGCCCAGACACACGCCGACAGTGGCTTGCGCCATGTGATACGGCGCCCGGCCTTGCTCTGCCGCACGGTGTTTGCGGCGCGATTCAATCCACAGCAAATTGCCGGAATAAAACAGGAACGCCCCCATCAGGCCGAGCACGAAATACAGCCACTTCACCGCGTAATGGCCAAACGTGCCAAAGTGCAAGCTGTAAGCGCCGCTCATGGTGGCGTGGTTGATATCGCGATCGCCGGCGATCTGGGTGTTGGTAATGCGGCCATCCACCAGATGTACGCCGATATTGCCGTACGGCGCCAGCGCGCGCTCTGAATTGCCATGCACTGCCGCCTCGGCATTGGCGTCGCCGTAATTGAACAGGCTCAGCGCCGTGGCATCAAAATCAGGTTCTTGCGCTTTGGCGCGGGCCAGAATCTCTGGCAAGGGCAACATCGCCGCCGGTTTGCCAGCCGCAGGCGCGCCGCTGACGACATCCAGCGCCTGATTCATCTTGCCCATCAACTGACCGTCATAAGCCAGCGTGTTAAAGCCCATCAGGATGGTGCCGTACAGACACAGCGTGGCGCCGGTAATGGCAAAGATCATGTGAAACGGCAAGCTGATCACGCCGATCAGATTGTGCGCGTCCTGCCACAAGCGCTTGAGGTTCTTGCCCGAGCGCAAGGCCAGCAGATCCTTGGCCAGGCGCGGCAAATGGATCAGCAAACCCGACACCAGCGCCAGGCCATACAACACGCTGACCACGCCCATGAAATAAATCCCGCCCACCGGAATACCCAGCGAGTAATGGATGGCGTTGATAAAGATGGTCAGATCAGACGACGGCCTGGCGCTGCCTTCCAGATGCGCCAGGGTGGCGTTTTGCCAGTCATTTCTGGCGGTATCAAACCACCACGCCACATAGTGCGCGCCGGTTTCTTCCGGTAATTGCAGGCTCAGGCGGGCTTTGGCATCCGGATGCGCGGCAATGACTTTTTCAATCAGGCGCTGGCCGTCAGCCGGAGTTTCCATCTGGCTGCCGCGATTGGCCGCGTTTTGCCAGATCGCCACATCGTCCTGGAACACCGTGATCGCCCCGGCATAAAACGCCACAAACAACGCCAGACCGGCACACAAACCAGTCCAGGTATGCAGCGTGGTGTACAACCGCAGCGTGGCGGCAGAGACGGACGGAATTTTAAGCCAACGCATGGCGGGCCCCCCACAGCAACAGAACAGTCAGCACATTGAGGCCCGCCAGGACCAGCCATGCCCGTCTGGCAGAACGGAACATGACACTACCCGCCATGATGCCCACCCACACCGGCATGAACAGCAGCAAGACCGGCACGATGACCTGATCCCAACCCGCCACCCACAAGTGACTGATCAAGCCCGTCGACAGAAACGCCAAAGGCAACCCCAACACCGCCCCGGCCGAAAAACGCGCCCACATCAGCGAGCCCCCGTCACAGTCTTGAACACCGGCAACAACGCCAGCCACGGCAGCGCAATCCAGCTCAGCATCAGCGTCACAAACGCCCCGAACACCCCTGCCCCCGCGCCCAGTTCTGCAACCCAGAAGCACAAAGACAACAGAATGACGACCCACCCCGCCCGCCGCGCCGTGGCACCGGCGCGTTGCGGCAGCATGCTCTGGTTGCCCGCGGTGACATACACCGTGGCCGCACCCGCTGCGGTGAGCAAAATGGCTAGAACGATCAACATGATGGAGAACCGACCCTGCAGTTGGCTGTGCGCGCACTGGATCTCAGCGCCCGCTATTGTGGTTTTATCTGGGCGACATATTAATGATAAACATTCTCATTTGCAATATGTTGATATATTAAGACGCACGCCAAATTGATGACGATGACTAGAGTTTTTAACCGGGCGCAAACATCGGCGTTAGTCTGGACCCCGGACACGGCGGGAGCGGGTTTGCGGGGTTGGGGGTGCTTTTGACGTGCCGTTGCCACTTCCAGCATTGCAGCCGGACTCCGGCCAAGAGGGCCACCGAGATCTGGAATGACGACGGGGTGGGGCACGCTAGTCATTCTTGCGAATAGTGGTTTGTGGGGTTGGGAGTGCTTATGACGCGCCTCTACCACTTCAAGCATTGCAACTGGATTCCGGCCTTCGCCGGAATGACGAAGTGGTGAGGTAAACCGATCATTCTTGCGAACGGCAGGTTTGCGGGATTTGGGGTTGCGGTTGCGGTTGCGGTTGCGGTTGCAGTTGTGGCTGCTTTTGACCTTAGCCCCCTTGACTGCGCCGAGCATCGCAGCGAAGTCCGGGGTTTCGGCGGAGGGGTGTTTGAGCGAAGCGAGTTCCCGCAGCCAGCCGGACTTCGCGAGAAGCACAGGAAACCCACGTAGTGGGCGCCGTCGCAGGGGTCGCCTTTCTTTTGGTTACTTTTCTTTGGCGAAGCAAAGAAAAGTAACGTGCTCCGGCCACCGCCGGTATCAAAACACCCGCGCCGTCAGGCGCTAACACACACGCCGCAATGGTGGATTGTCGCTCCCGCTCCGAATCCACCCTACTCACCCGCTCTGGCCCCAACAGAAAGCCAGACACCAGACCGGATTCCAGCCCCCGCCAGAACAACAAAGTAGACAAACAACCCACTCCCCCCTGCCCGCACCACCCCCACCCCAAAAAACAAAAAGCCCGGCAATCAAGCCAGGCTCCCTGTTCCAACCAACCACGACCTAAGTACTGCCTCAAACATCCTGCCCCTCAACAATCCCATCCTTCTGCTTATCCTGCGGCAGAATCAGATTCAGGATAATCGCCAGAATACTCACCAACCCCACGCCCGCCAGATTCAGCGCGCCCAGTTTCAGCGTCAGGCCACCAATCCCGCAGGTCAGGATCACCGCCACAATCACCAGATTGCGCGGAGACATCAGGTCTACCTTGGCATCGATCAGCGTCTTCAGGCCAATGCTGGCGATGGTGCCGAACAGCAGCACCATGATGCCGCCCATGACTGGCAGCGGAATCGACTGCAGGATGGCATTGAACTTGCCAAAGAAGGCCAGGATGATGGCCAGCACAGCCGCCCAGGTCATGATCACCGGGTTGAAGTTGCGGGTAATCATCAGCGCGCCGGTCACTTCAGAGTACGTGGTAATGGGCGGGCCGCCGATCAGGCCGGCAAAACAAACGCCCAGACCGTCGCCAGTCAGCGTGCGGTGCAAGCCAGGCTTGGCGGTGTAGTCCTTGCCCGTTACCTTGCCCACGGCCATGACGGCGCCAATGTGTTCAATGGTCGGGGCAATGGCCACCGGCAGCATGAACACGGCGGCAGCCCAGTTCACTTCCGGGTGTACAAAGTGCGGTGCGGCAAACCACGGCGCAGCGATCACGCCGGCAAAGTTCACTTCGCCCATGAACGCGGCGACGATATAGCCCACGATCACGCCAGAGAGAATCGGCACGAGGCGCAGCATGCCACCGGCAAACACGGCCACGACAATGGTGGTCGCCAGCGACACAGCAGCGAGGAAAATGGACGGGCCGTATTCAACCAGTTGCTTGCCACCGCCCTGCCCCATGGCCATGCCCGACGCGGCCACGGCCACCGACAGACCGATCACCATGATCACCGGGCCGATCACGACCGGCGGCAACAGGCGCTCAATCAGCGACATGCCGCGCCATTTCACAACGGCAGCAATGACGAAATACATGAAACCGGCAAAAAAGAGGCCGAACTGCGTAGCGCCCTGGCCCCAGGTTTGCATGGCAAAAATGATCGGGCCAATGAACGAGAACGACGAGCCCAGAAAAATCGGTACCTGGCGGCCCGTCAGCAACTGGAACATCAAGGTGCCCACGCCGGCACCCAGCAGCGCCATGGCCGGGTTCAGGCCGGTGAGCAGCGGTACCAGCACCAGCGCGCCAAAGGCGACGAACAGAATCTGCGCGCCTGATATGAATTGCTTGATCCCTGAAAACATGTAATCCCCTTCCTGATTTAATTGATTTTGGGGTTTCCCGAAACGGTGGCCACGGATAGCGGCCCCGTACAAAACAATGCCGGGATATCTCCCGGCCTTGTCATCTCTCTCACTGGCTGCCTTACGGCTTGTTCACAGTACCGAAAATCTTGTCCCCGGCATCGCCCAGCCCCGGGATGATATAGCCATGCTCGTTGAGGTGGCTATCGAGCGCCGCAGCATAAATCTGTACGTCCGGATGCGCCTCGTTCACCAGCTTCACGCCTTCAGGCGCGGCCACCATGACGACGGCCTTGATGTCTTTGCAACCCTTGCGCTTGAGCATCTCGATGGTGGCGACCAGCGAGCCACCAGTTGCCAGCATCGGATCAATGATGATGGCGAGGCGATCATGCAGATCGCCAACAAATTTCTCGAAATACGGCTCTGGTTGCAGCGTTTCTTCATTGCGGGCCAGACCGACCACGCTGATCTTGGCCGAAGGCACCAGATCAAGCACGCCGTTGAGCATGCCGATACCGGCACGCAAAATGGGCACCACGGTCAGTTTCTTGCCTTTGATCTGCTTGACTTCAATCGGGCCGCACCAGCCCTGGATGGTCTTGGGTTCCAGTTCCAGATCGCGGGTGGCTTCATAAGCCAGCAAACGGGCCAGTTCTTCGGTCAACAGCCGGAATTTGTTGGTACTCGTGTCCTCCGCACGCAAGAGGGCGAGTTTGTGTTGCACCAGCGGGTGGTCAACGACGGTGAGTTGCATGGCGTGCTCCGGCTAACAAATAACAAATGATGCGCGCATTTTACTTGCTGTTTGCATCCTTGCCATTAGCAAAAGTGAGCATATGCGATATGCGGAATGAATAAGGTGTGAGGTGTGAGGTGTGAGGTGTGAGGTGTGAGGTGTGAGGTGTGAGGTGTGAGGTGTGCAGATTGTGTGGACGGGTTTGTGCCAGGCAAGACCTGGGTGCAGTGCTAATGGAAATCGCGGCTGCGCGTGAACAGGTTGCCCAACAGTGCGCTTCTATCTTCCAGCCGCCGCGCGATGACATGCAACACGCCGTCTACATGCTGCACTTCGCCATACACCACCATCAGCCGGGATCCCAGCAAGGCCTTGCGGAAGGTTTCACCAACTTTCTGCCAGACCACCACGTTGACATTGCCGGTCTCGTCTTCCAGCGTCACAAACACCACGCCATTGGCCGTGCCTGGCCGCTGACGGCCAACCACAATGCCGCACACTTTCACCAGCCGGCCATGCGCCATGCACTTCAGTTCAGCCGCGTTGACCAGTTTCTCCCGGCGCAGGCGTTCCCGCAGCAGCGACAAGGGATGCGCACGCAGCGACAAGCGCAGGCTGCGGTAGTCGGCAGAGATATCCTGCCCCAGCGTTGCGGCCGGCAAGTCCGGGAACAAGCCGTCGGTTTCAGACCAGGCCAGATCGTGCTCGGTATCAATGGCAGCCGCTTGCCACCAGACCTGCCGGCGATGCCCGGCCAGGGTTTCAAAAGCCCCGCCTTCAGTCAGCGCTGTCATGTCGCGGGTATCAAGCCGCAACAATTTTTGCACCTGGGCGACAGATTCAAACCCGGCGGCCGGCCGCAGGCGGGCCAGATCTATCACGGCCGTTTCATTCAAGCCCTTGATCTGCCGCATGCCCAGCCGTACTACGGGCTGCGGGCGGTCCGTCTCTTCCAGCGTGCAATCCCAGTCGCTGTGCTGGACATCCACCGGCCGCACTTCAATACCGTGGCGCTGGGCGTCCTGAATCAGTTGCGATGCGCTGTAAAAGCCCATGGGCAATGAATTGAGCATGCTGCACAGAAAGGCGGCGGGCTCATGGTATTTGAGCCAGGCGCTGGCGTAGACCAGCAAGGCAAAGCTGGCGGCGTGCGATTCCGGAAAACCGTACTCTGAGAACCCCTTGATCTGGTTGTATAACCGGGTGGCAAATTCCTCGGAGTACCCATTGTCTTTGAGGCCATCCATCAATTTCTGTTTGTAGACTTCCAGCTTGCCCGTGCGGCGCCAGGCCGCCATGGCGCGCCGCAAGCCATCCGCCTCCGTCGCAGAAAAACCGGCTGCCACTTGCGCCAGTTTCATGACTTGTTCCTGAAAAATGGGCACGCCGCAGGTGCGATCCAGGACCTGGGCCACGGCTGGCGTCATGGGTTCAATGGCTTCCTGCCCGTTACGGCGTTTCAGATACGGGTGCACCATGCCTCCCTGGATCGGGCCGGGCCGCACAATCGCCACTTCAATCACCAGATCGTAGAACTTGTTCGGCTTCAAGCGCGGCAGCATCGACATCTGCGCGCGCGACTCGATCTGGAACACGCCTACGGTGTCGGCCCGGCTCATCATCTGGTACACCAGCGGGTCTTCCTTGGGCATGTTGGCCAGCGTCAGTTGCGGGGTGCCGCGCAAGGCGGTGACCAGATTCATGGAACGCCGCAGCGCGCTGAGCATGCCCAGCGCCAGTACATCGACCTTCAACAGCCCCATGGCATCCAGATCATCCTTGTCCCACTGGATGACGGTACGGTCTTTCATGCTGGCGTTTTCTACTGGCACCAGGCGGTTGACGGGCCCGCGGGTGATCACAAATCCGCCCACGTGCTGGGATAAATGCCGGGGAAAACCCAGAAGGATATCGGTGAGCTTGAGCATCAGCTGCACAGACAGATTCGCCGGGTCCAGGCCAGCTTCGACCAGCCGCAGCGGCAGTTCTTCGCGCTGGTCCCACCAGGACAGATTGCGGGAGAGACGGTCGAGCTGATCGGTGGCCAGCCCCAGCGCGCGGCCCAGATCGCGCAAGGTGGATTTGGGGCGATACGTGATGACGGTGGCAGCCAGCGCGGCACGATCCCGGCTGTATCGGGTGTACAGGTACTGGATGACTTCTTCGCGCCGGTCGTGTTCGAAATCCACGTCAATATCAGGCGGCTCATCGCGTTCAATCGAAATAAACCGCTCGAACAAGGAATTACCCAGCGCCGGATCGACCGCCGTAATGCCCAGCACATAGCACACCGCAGAATTGGCGGCAGAGCCCCGTCCCTGGCACAAGATGCCCTTGTTGCGGGCAAACTGGACAATGTCATGCACGGTGAGGAAATACGGCTCGTATTGTTTGATCCGGATGATGTCCAGTTCGTGCTCTACCTGCTTTTGCACTTTCTCTGGCACACCGCCCGGGTAACGCTCCAGCAGGCCGGCAGCGGTCAGCGCTGCCAGGTGCTCTGCCGCGCTCTTGCCTTCCGGCACCAGTTCATCCGGATATTCATAACGCAACTCGCCCAGATCAAACGTGCAGCGCTCGGCCACACGCAGGGTTTCTGCCAGCAATTCCGGCGGGTACAACAGCCCCAGCCGATGGCGCGGCCGCAAATGGCGTTCGCCATTGGGAAACAGCGCATGCCCGCATTCGGCCACAGGTTTGTGCAGCCGCAGTGCGGTCATGACATCTTGCAAGGCGCGGCGTGAGCGCGTGTGCATATGGACATCACCCGCCGCGACGCAGGGCAGACCAGACTGGCTGGATAACCAGCGCAGTTGCCGCAAACGCCCCCCGTCATCCGGGCCTTGCAGTAGTTCTACGGCAATCCAGGCGCGATCTTCAAACACCGACCGGAACCACTGGGCGTCGTGCATCTCTGGTTGCTCTGGTGGAATCCACAAAGCCAGCAGGCCCCGCGCGTGGTTGGCAACTTCATCACGGGTCAGGCGGTATTCGCCCTTGGTGGCGGCCCGGCGGCCCAGCGTAATCAGGGCGGACAAATCGCCATAGGCGTGCCGGTCTGGCGCCAGCAGCACCAGCTTCAGCCCGTCGTCCAGGGTGAATTCGGCACCCACAATCAGCTTGAGCGGATCGCCCTTCATGCTTTTGATGGCTTGCCAGGCACGCACAATGCCGGCCAGCGAGCACTCGTCCGTGATGGCCAGCGCGGTGTAACCCAGCTCCCGGGCTTTTTCGACCAGCTCCTGGGCATGAGAGGCGCCGCGCTGGAACGAGAAATTGGATAAACAATGCAACTCGGCATACGCGGGCAAGGTGGTCAGGCTATAGGCGCCCGTGCTCTCAGAAGATGCCATGCAGCCACCAGTCATGTTGCGTATGGTCGTACCAGATCCAGTACCGCCGGCCCGAGGTGCCGCGCGCGGTGTAGTAATCACGGGCGATGGGGTTTTCATCCCACCAGCCCGATTCAATGCGTTCCGGCCAGCCTTCTGGCGTCAGCGTTTCGCCATACCAGGGCCGCTCGTCCCGCACGCTGAGCCGCATGGGTGTGGCCAGCAGCCAGCCTGGCCGTTCGCCCACCGGCAAGGGCGTGCTGGCCTCGCCGGGCCGGGCCACGCGCCAGGCCAGTTCAGGACGGTGATCTGCCACCGTGGCCACCGCCCGTACCGCGTCCTCCCCAAGCCGGGCCGAGAGCCGCGCCAGCAATAGCTGGAAATTGGCATCGCCCGCTTCATGCCCGAACAAGCCCAACGGCATGCCATCCAGCTGGTGCAGTTGCTCGGCAATCAGTGTCACGGTGAATGCGGGCGCGGCCAGTTCGTACCGTTCCAGCCGTTCCTGCAAGACCGACATGAACTGCGCGGCACGCCGGCCGGGCACACCAAAGCGCACCACCAGTGCAGTCGGTTCGATATCTTCATGCTTGAGCCGCAGGGTGACTTCCTGCACGCCCAGGCCCCGGCCAGAGAGAAACGTCTCCAGGGCATCGAACAACCATTGTCCGACCATGGCAAAGGTGTCCAGATGATCGACCGGGTAATCCAGATCCACTGCGTATTCAAAACGGTCTGGCGGCGTATAAGGCTCGCGCGGGTCGGCCGCCTCGCCAGTGGCTTGATCCAGCAACAAGGGCAACGCCTGGCCAAAGCGACGCTTGAGACCGGCACGGGGCAAGGCCATGACGTCGGCCAGCGTGTTCAGGCCCAGTTGAGAGAGACCATCCAGTGTGGCATCAGGCACGGGCAGCACCGCCAGTGGCAGCTCTGCCAGCGCCCAGCCGATGTCTTTGTCTTGCAGCACGGCGCGCGGCCGGTTGCAGGCCGCGCGCCAGCCTGCGGCCAGCGGCGTGGGGGCAACGCCGGTGGTGACCGTCAGACCAAAGCCGGCCAGGCCCTGGCTGACCAGCTCGCGCAGACGCAGCAAGCCGCCGAAATACCGCAGGCTGCCGCCGATATCCAGCAGCAGCGTATTGGCGGTGCCGATCACCACCGTGGGCGTGAATTGCAAAGCCCAGGCGGCCAGCACGCTCATCTGCTGCGTTTCTGCCTCTGGCTTGCGCACAAAGATGTCCAGCTCGTTGGCCAGCGCAAATGCGGCAGACAGCTTCATGCCCGGCCGGATACCCAGCCCGCTGGCCAGGGCATCGGCCAGCATGACGCGCTCGCCACTGCCCTGGGCAATCACCACAAGGCGTGGCCGGATCAGGTCCGGTTCAGTGGGTGAGCCGTGGTGCCGTGGCGGAAAGATTTCCAGCGGCAGCAACGGCAGATGGATAGCCAGCCAGAGCATGCCGGGCCTCCTGACGCGTCAAACGGACCGGCGTCGTCAGGGGCAAGCCGCGCCGTTTCAGAATCTGTACTTGCCAGCCGTCGTCTGTGGTGGCCACGGACAAACGCAATGGCAACGGGGAAGGTGTGCTGTGACCGCGTCCAGGCCGCAGCAAAAAGCCATAGCCCTGCCCGCTGCGTGCCGCCAGTTGCAAACGGCGGCAAGCCCGGTCATCAATAAACCCTTGTATCCAGCTCAGCACTGCGCCACAGGCCGGCTCACGCAGGGCTTGTTCCATGGCCCAGAGCGACTCTGCCACCGATGCCGGCTGCAACCACAAGGTGCGGCCCGGATCGATACCCGCCTGCAACCAGGCCGGGGCATAAGGTACTTGCGGTGGCGCAATCAACACCACCTCCCGTGCCCGGGCAATCTGCCCCAGCGCCGGCCACAGCAAGGGGAGCTCACCACTGCCCGCGCCATGGATCAGCAAGAGTTCCGCGACACCACCCAAAGGCCAGCCGCCGCCGGGCAGCTCGGCATCCAGCGCCGCAAAGGCAGAGGGCAAGGTGGCCGGTGCGCTTGCCATACGCCCGTCCCCTTGCCAGATGGCCGGGTGCTGCAAGACCGAAGCAAGCGCGGCTTTGTCCATGATCAATCAAGTCCAGAAAACAAAAGTACGGACTTGATCATATAGAACGTTCGTTCTATTTTCAAACCAGCCGGACAAACGTCGCCCTTGTTCATGTGGCACCGCGGCCACACTCTGTTCTCGCCTGACCAGGATGACAGGTAGCCAAACGAAAGCAAAACAGACTATCAAACAAGGATTGCCATGCTGCCCTGGCGGGTCGTATCACAAAGCATCAGGCCTGGCTTCAGGCCGCGTCTGAAATCACCTGAAGTACCCGTCTGGCAGCAAGTACATGGGCAGCGACCTGCCGGTTTTGCTAGAATCCGCAAGCTTCGGTATTTACTCGCCTTTTCGGGACCCATACACAATGAGCCTGCGACACATCGCTCTCTCTCTGATTTTCTGCATGATGGCCGGCCACGCACTCGCCGGCGACTTCGAAGATATCCAGCAACTGCTTAAGGCCCGCCAGTACAAATCGGTGGTCGATCGCGCCGACAGTTACCTGGTCAAAAACCCCAAAGACGCGCAGATCCGCTTCTTGCGCGCCATTGCGCTGACTGAACTGGGCCGCAATGACGAGGCCATCAAGGCCTTTACCTTGCTGACCGAGGACTATCCGCAACTGCCGGAGCCTTATAACAATCTGGCCGTGCTGTACGCGCAGCAAAACCAGCTGGACAAAGCCCGCACCGCGCTGATGATGGCAATACAGACCAACCCGTCGTATGCCATTGCGCATGAGAACCTGGGCGACCTGTACGCCCGCATGGCCTCGCAAGCCTACGACAAGGCGTTGCAACTGGAAGGCGGCAACCAGAACGTACAAAGCAAGCTGACCCTGGTCCGCGAACTGTTCAGCAGCAACCCGGGCATTGCACCGCATGCCACGCCGTCTGCTGCCGGTACCAAACTGGCCCAGAACACCCCGGCCAAAGCCACCCCGGCCCCGACCCCGGTAGCGACACCACGCCCGACCCCGACGCCGCAGCCCACCCAGGCGCCGACCCCCAAGCCGACGCCAACTGCTGCCCCGACACCCGTGGCTACCCCGACGCCGACCCCGGCGCCGGAAAAAGCGTCTGCTCCGCGCAACGCTGAACAAGACGCCGTGATTGCCGCCGTCAACAGCTGGGCTGCGGCCTGGTCGCGCCAGAACGTCAATGGCTACCTTGCTGCCTACAGCCGTAACTTCAAGGCGCCGGGTGGTCAATCTTATGCAGAATGGGCCAAAGAACGTCGTGATCGCATCAGCTCACCCAAGTCCATCGACGTGAGTGTCTCAAATATCAAAATCGAATTTACCGACAGTGATTCAGCCAGGGTAAAATTCCGCCAGTCTTACAAGTCGGATCGCCTGTCGGCGCGTTCCACGGGTAAAACACTGATTATGGAAAAGAGCGGCGGCCGCTGGCTGATCGTCGAAGAGCGTACCTGAGCGATTTAACTGAATGACCCGTACCATCAACTGGAGCAAGCTGATCCTCAGTTTGCTGGCTTTGCTGCTACTTGCGCCCGCAGCACAACCACGCATGCCGATCGTCGCTCCCTACCAGTTGCATCCGCTGCAAGAGATCAAAGGTACGGCTACCCAGGGTTCGCCAGAGCAAATGATCGTCGCCGCCATCGACGCCATCCGGGACAACCGGATGGCCGATGCGCGCGCAACGGTTGATGCCCTGCTGACCAAGGAACCCAACTACCACCTGGCTTATTTGTTGTCTGCCGACCTGTATGCCATGCAGGCCGGCCAGCTCGATACCATGGGTGGTGGTGCGCCGGCCGGCGCCGCTGACAAGCTGGAAGACTTGCGCCGTGAAGCACTGGTGCGCATCCGCCGTGAAGCCAGCCCTCCTCCGGTCACCTTGCTGCCAGCGCAACTGGTGTCGTTCTCCGACAAACAGAAATACGCCATCCTGGTCGATGCTGCGGCATCGCGCCTGTTTGTGTTCCAGAACAACAACGGCACCCCCAAATATGTGACCGATCACTACGTGACCGTCGGCAAGCTGGGCACCGAGAAAGTCCGCGAGGGCGATCAGCGCACGCCGCTGGGCGTCTACTTTGTGGACAGCCACATGACACGGCCGCAACTGGATAAAACCTTTGGCACCCAGGCCGATCTGTATGGCGTGGGCGCATGGCCGATTTCTTACCCGAACGAGCTGGACCGGCGCGAGGGCAAGACCGGGCATGGCATCTGGCTGCATGGCAGCCCGGCAGCCACCTACTCCCGCCCGCCGCAGGCCTCCAACGGCTGCGTGGTCCTGACCAATCCGGAACTGGCCAGCGTGCAGGAATACCTGCAGATTGATGTCACCCCGGTGGTGATCGTTCCCAGAATTGACTGGCTGACCACTGAACAATGGCAACAGCGCCATACCGCGGCGCTGAACCTGATTGATCACTGGCGTCAATCCTGGCAAACGCTCAACTTGCCAAGCTATCTGAACTACTACAGCAAGACGTTCACCAATAGCGACGGCCAGAACATCAGTAACTGGACCCGCCAGAAAACCGCACTGGCGCAAACCCGCCTTGATGCGCAGATCGTGTTGTCCAATATCAGCCTGTTTACCGGCGGCAAGGATGGCATGCTGGTCGCCACGTTTGACCAGGATTACCGCAGCAAGGCCCTGGATAACCGCATGCGCAAACGTCTGTACTGGCGTAACGAAGACGGCACCTGGCGCATTGTCTGGGAAGGCGCGGCGGCCAACGGTTAAGTACCGCACAGTTTGCGGGCTTGCCGCCCGCAGATAACCAACAAAAAACCTCGCCGCGGCGAGGTTTTTTGTTGGGGCGCAGAACGCTTACAGGGTCAGACCACCCGTCACTTCAATGGCAGCGCCATTGATATAACTGGCTTCATCGCTGGCCAGGAACGCATACACGCTGGCAATTTCTTCCGGACGCGCCATGCGCTTCATCGGCACTTTGTCTTCCATGGCCTGAATGACTTTCTCAGGCATGGCGTTCAGGATCGGTGTGGCCACAAAACCCGGGCACACGGCATTGGCACGAATCCCCTTCTTGCCCAGTTCCTTGGCCCAGGTTTTGACAAACCCGATCACGCCAAACTTGGACGCCGCGTAGTTGGTCTGGCCAAAATTGCCATAAACCCCCACCACGGACGAGGCATTCAGGATCACGCCCTGGCCTTGTTCGATCATGGTATCGATCACGGCCTTGGTGCAGTTGTACACGCCCTTGAGGTTGATATCGATGACGCGGTCAAACTGTTCTTCAGTCATCTTGAACAGCTGCGCATCCGCCACGATACCGGCGTTGTTGACCAGGATATCGATGCGGCCGAAACGGGATTTCACGCCGGCCACCATCTCGGCAATCGTTGCCTTGTCGGTCACATCAACCAGAAAGCCTGCCGCCTCGGTACCCATGGCAACCAGTTCGGACACCACTTGATCGACACCCGCGCGGTTCAGGTCACAGACCACAACCTTGGCGCCTTCCTGAGCAAACTTGAGCGCGGTAGCCTGGCCGATGCCGCTGGCGCTACCGGTAATAATGGCAACTTTATCCTTCAGTTTCATCGAGTTACTCCTGCTGACGATAAGGTGCTGCACGCCCGGCGACCAGCAAAAGTCCCGCGCAGCAGTGGGCGCGCCCATGCACGCCCGTGACAAGGCGTAGCATAGCGTGCGTTGTGCGTCGCAACAATAAAAAACCGATGAAAACGGGACCGAACGGCCCCGGAGGATACAACGGGTGGACTTAGCCGGCCTTGCGCTCGGCGTCCTGGGCGGCGGCTTGCTGCTGCTCCACCAGATCGCGGCAATCTACAACCTTGAGATCGTTATCACGGGCAAACGCCATGATGAACTGGAATACGCGGGGGTCGAGTTTTTCCAGTTGCTTGTCTACGGCGACGCAGCGCACGTTGTCCATCACCATGGGGCGGACATAAGGTGCGTAGGAGAGCTTCTGGTCAAAACCGAAGGTAGACAGGATACCGGAGAGGCGTTCTGCCCAGTCACTCGGGCGGAATTGACGCCCGTCGCTGGTGAGCCCCTGGATGACGATTTCGTATGGATTACAGATCATGTTGTGTGTATATCAGGGATTAATCTACGTTGGCACGTTTCAAACGTGAGTATACCGGTATTTTAATTGCAGCGCATTGTCACAACACAAATAACCCGTACTTTTACTACATAACCAATGGCCGCCATGATATCACTTTGATCCGGCTATGCCGATCAGCAATCGCCCCCACCCACCCGGCGATATCTGCGTAACAATTGCGCAAAATCAAGTTTCTACAGTCTACGCGGGGACAGCCCGCCACTCCGAGTTTCAGCCGACAGACGAGCACTTTCAGGGCAGCAAACCCGCAGCACTTGCCACCTGGCCGCTTCGCGCACAATAATGGTTGTTTTTTCAATCAATTGCGGGCCCTCCAGCCAGCAACAGCGTGCCCTATGCGACACTATCTGCAGTTCAAGGATTTCTCCCACGACGAATACAAGTATCTGTTCAAGCGCGCCGCCGTGCTCAAGCAGAAACTGCGAGCTGGCGAGTTGTACCAGCCGCTGGTTGGCCGCGTGCTGGCCATGATTTTTGAAAAATCGTCGACCCGTACCCGCGTTTCGTTTGAAGCAGGTATGGCGCAACTGGGCGGTCACGCCATGTTCATGGCATCCAAGGACACGCAACTGGGCCGCGGCGAACCGATTGAAGACGTCGCACAAGTCATCAGCCGCATGACCGATATCGTCATGGTGCGCACTTTTGAGCAAAGCATCATTGAGCGTTTTGCCGAGAACTCGCGCGTGCCGGTCATCAACGGCCTGACCAACGAATACCATCCTTGCCAGATCATGGCCGACATCTTCACCTACGAAGAACGCCACGGTTCGATCGAAGGCAAGACCGTCGCCTGGATTGGCGACAGCAACAACGTAAGCCGCACCTGGCTGCAAGCCGCGAAGATCTTCAATTTCAAGCTCAAGCTCGCTTGCCCGTCCGGCTATGAAATGACCGTGCTCGACGGCCTTGAATACGGCAAGGATATCTTCGAGCAGTATCGCAACCCGTTCGAAGCCGCCCACGGCGCCGACATTGTGACCACGGACGTGAGCGTGTCCATGGGTTACGAGCGCGAAACCCTGCAACGCAAGAAAGACTTCCTGAACTACCGCGTGACCGAGAAGCTGATGGCTGAAGCCGGCAAAGATGCCGTGTTCCTGCACTGTCTGCCGGCGCATCGTGGCGAGGAAGTGGACCCGGAAGTCATCGACGGCCCGCAATCGCTGGTGTGGGATGAAGCAGAAAACCGCATGCATACCCAGAAAGCCGTGATCGAGTATCTGCTTCTGGGTGAAATCAAGGGTTAAAGGACGACGGTGTTAGGCGTAACTGATCCCCTCACCTACCTGGCCGGCGCGACAGCCATCATTCTGATGCCCGGCCCCAATTCGCTGTTTGCGCTCTCCGTGGCTTCGCGCCGCGGGGTGCGGGCGGGCTTTGCCGCCGCCGCCGGGATTTTCACCGGTGATCTGGTCCTGATGCTCGCCGCTGCGCTGGGTGTGGCATCATTAATGCATGCATATCCGGTGGCGTTCGATATCGTCCGTTACGCCGGGGCCGCATATCTGGCCTTTCTGGGGATCAAGCTCCTCCTGGCTGGAAGCAACAAACGGGAACAGGAAGTCCATCTGGACATCCCGGCCCGTCATATTTATCGCCAGGCGATGTCGATCTCGCTGGTGAATGTCAAAGCCATCATCTTTTTCATGGCTTTCTTTCCCCAGTTTGTCGATCCATCGTACCCGCACATCTGGCTGACCTTCGGTGCCCTCGGCATCACTGTGCAAATCCTGAGTTTGTCGTATCTCAGTTTTCTGATTCTGGCCGGCGCCAATATCGCCAGGAAGCTTTCTGGCCGAGCGTGGGTTGCCACGATATTGAAGAAGTTGACCGGCACGCTGTTTTTAAGCTTTGGCGCGCGCCTTGCGTTAAGCCGATGACAGGGCCCGCCCTGTTGTCCGGTGTACAGTCGCGCGTAGTGTACCGGTCAGAAAAATGAATCCGGGATCGACATCAACCCATGTTCCAACCTTGCCTCATCAAGGATCTACCCCATGTCTGACGTAAAGAAAGTGGTGCTTGCCTACTCTGGCGGTCTTGATACATCGGTCATTCTCAAATGGCTGCAAGACACTTATCAATGTGAAGTGGTGACCTTCACCGCCGACCTTGGCCAGGGCGAGGAGCTGGAACCCGCTCGCCAAAAAGCGCTGAAATTTGGCATCAAGCCTGAGCACATCTTTATTGATGACCTGCGCGAAGAATTCACCCGTGATTTCGTCTTCCCGATGTTCCGCGCCAATGCGCTGTACGAAGGCGAATACCTCCTGGGCACCTCGATTGCCCGTCCGCTGATTGCCAAGCGCCAGATCGAAATCGCCAACGCCGTGGGCGCCGATGCCGTGAGCCATGGCGCCACCGGCAAGGGTAACGACCAGGTTCGTTTCGAACTGGGCTATTACGCCCTCAAGCCGGGCGTCAAAGTAGTGGCCCCGTGGCGTGAGTGGGATCTGTTGTCCCGCGAAAAGCTGCTGACCTATGCCGAAACCAACGGCATTCCGGTCGATATGAAACACAAGAACGGTGGCGCGCCGTATTCCATGGACGCCAACCTGCTGCATATCTCGTTCGAAGGTCGCCATCTGGAAGACCCGAAGGCCGAGGCCGAAGAAAGCATGTGGCGCTGGACCGTCAGCCCGGAAGCCGCGCCGGATGCACCGGAATACCTGGATCTGGAATTCGAAAAGGGTGACGTGGTTGCCCTCAACGGCGTACGCCTGAGCCCGGCGCAAGTGCTGACCAAGCTCAACGAGCTGGGCGGCAAGCACGGTATCGGCCGTCTGGATCTGGTTGAAAACCGTTACGTCGGCATGAAGAGCCGCGGCTGCTACGAAACCCCGGGCGGCACCATCTTGCTGAAGGCACACCGTGGTATCGAATCGATCACGCTGGATCGCGAAGTTGCGCACCTGAAGGACGATCTGATGCCGCGTTACGCCAGCCTGGTGTACAACGGCTACTGGTGGAGCCCGGAGCGCAAGGCACTGCAAGTGCTGATCGACCACACGCAACAGCAGGTCAATGGCTGGGTCCGCGTCAAGCTGTACAAGGGCGGCGTATCGGTCGTCTCGCGCGACTCCAAAGACACGCTGTTCGACCAGACCATCGCCACCTTTGATGACGACGGCGGCGCCTACAACCAGGCTGACGCAGGCGGCTTCATCAAGCTCAACGCCCTGCGTATGCGTATTGCGGCCAGAAAGGGTCGTTAAGCCACGACTCGTTCCGGCAACGGGCAGCGGCGTTCAGCCCTGCCCGTTTTGATGGTCTAACCACCTTGATCACCGTGAACTCCCGCCTGCCATGTCCGTACTTGATTCTTTTCTGAACATGCCTGAGGACACGTTTGATACGTTGTCCGTCTCCATTCTGGTCACCGGCCTCATCATCTACATGGGGTTCGTGATCTATCGCATGGCCAAGGATTCAAACGCGGGCAAGTTCGGCACCGTCATCCTGTTTTTTGTTCTGGGATTCGGCATGCTGGGTTTCATTATCAAAACCATTCTGACTGAAGTGCTGCAGAAATAAGCAGCGCCCTTCCTGCCCATTGGAGCCTCTTCATGAGCCAGCAATTCGATAACGTATCCGTAGTCAAACAAGGCAATGTGTATTTCGATGGCAAGTGTGTGTCGCACACCGTCATCCTGGCCGATGGCACCCGCAAAAGCGTGGGCGTGATCCTGCCGTCCAAACTGGTGTTCAATACCGGCGCCCCGGAAATCATGGAATTGATCGCCGGCAAATGTGTGGTGAAACTGGCTGGCGAAAGCGAAGCCGTCACCTACACTGGCGGCCAGTCGTTCAACGTGCCGGGCAACAGCAGCTTTGATATCGAAACGGTCGAGACCCTGCATTACGTTTGCCACTTTGGCTAAGCGCTGACGCCTGTCCTGACGCCCGGCCTGCCTGTGCAGCGCCGGGCGTTTTTACATCTACCGGAGCCGCCGTGACCACTGTTGTCACCCACGCCGTTGTCGCCGCCACGCTGGTGCGGTTGCTGCCCCAGCGCTGGCGTTCGCGCCCTTTGTATGTGCTGGCCATGCTGGGTAGCATGGTGCCAGACCTGGACACCATCGGCCTCAAGTTCGGCATCGCCTACGACAGCCCCTACGGCCACCGTGGCGCAACGCATTCGCTGCTGTTTGCCGTGGTGCTGGGTGGTTTGATGGCAGGGTGGCTGGCACGCCGGCACGGCGCATTGCTGCGTCACTGGGCCATTCTGGCCGCATGTGTGTTCAGCCATCCCGTCATGGATGCGCTCACTAACGGCGGCCGTGGCGTGGCGTTTTTCTGGCCACTGAGCGACGCACGCTTTTTCTTCGGGCTCCACCCGATCATGGTCTCGCCCATTGGCGCGCGGTTCTTTTCAGAACGCGGTCTCATCACGCTGGAAAGTGAGTTTGTCCTGGTCTGGATACCCTGCATTGTGGTCTGGCTGGTTTTAGCACTTTGGCCGGACCGCAAACGCCGTTAAAATCCAGTATCCACATCAACCACCTGTGCCCGCGCATGATCACCAACGCCGCAGTCCGTCTTCTGGCGCAATACAACCGCTGGATGAATGAGCGCCTGTACGCCATGGCAGACACGCTGGGCGAGGAATTGCGCACAGCGGATCGCGGCGCGTTTTTTGGCTCTGTGCATGGCACGCTGGATCACCTGGTGCGTGGCGACATGAACTGGCTGGCGCGCTTTGAAAACCAGCCTTTGCCCGACTTCGGCCCCGACGCGCTGGTGTGCCCCACGTGGGAGGCGCTGCTTGCGCTACGCCAGCAAACTGACCAGCACATCGACACCTGGGCCGGTACGGTCAGCGATGCCTGGCTGGCGGCACCATTGAGCTGGTACAGCGCCATGTATCACCAGCAAATGAACATGCCGGCATGGATTGCCGTCAGCCACTTTTTCAATCACCAGACGCATCACCGCGGCCAGGTTACCACCCTGTTCTCGCAACTGGGCATGGATATCGGCGTCACCGACCTGCCCATGATGCCGTCTCTTCACCACACAACGCCGGACTGATCGCCGCCGGCTTTCATACTGAAAACAGCAGGAGTACGACATGCCCTCTTTCGATATCGTTTCTGAAGTCAACGACGTGGAAGTGCGTAACGCACTGGAGCAAACCAACAAGGAAGTCGGCACCCGCTTTGACTTCAAGGGCTCTGACGCCCGCGTGGAACAAGCCGAGAAAGTCCTGACCATTTTTGCCGACAACGACTTTCAGCTGGAACAGGTCAAGGACATCCTGACTGCCAAACTGACCAAGCGCGGCGTCGACATCCGCTGCCTGGATGAAGCCAAGAGCGAGAAAGTGTCGGGCAACAAGGTCAAACAGGCCATTACGGTACGCACCGGCATCAGCGGGGACGAAGCCAAGAAAATCGTCAAACTGATCAAGGACTCCAAACTCAAGGTACAAGCCGCCATTCAGGGCGACGAAGTACGTGTGTCCGGCGCCAAGCGCGACACCCTGCAAGAAGCCATCGCCGTGATCCGCAAGCAGGTTACCGACTACCCGGTGCAGTTCCAGAACTTCCGCGACTGACCGGCCTTGGGGCGGCAATGCTGCCAGCAGGCACTAATTACTGCAGTTGATTGATTAGTATCAAGATTCCGGATACGACTCCGCGCCATGATCTTGTCATTACATGCACGCGTGGCAGGAGTCACATCATGGAAAACTCCCCCTGGGAAGCCCTGTTCTTCTCTGATATTGGTCTGTTGAGCCTGTTTACCATTGGTTTTGTGCTGGTCATGGCGGTGTATATCTTTCTGTTCGTACGCCGCAATGTGATGAACGCCGTGGATCCGGACACCATCCAGCAAAAAGACCAGCACACGCCGCAGCATTCCTGATCACTGCAGCAAAACAAAAAGACCGGCCTTGGCCGGTCTTTTTGTTGGCACCCGCGCCTAGCGCGTGGCGACAGAGCGTGTTTTGTCCAGCAGGTAAAAGTGTTCATGGCGCTCACCCGGGCGGGCACCATCCCACAATACCATAGACCCCGGCGGCGGGTCACCTGCCACCAGTTGCAGACGGCAATTGGTCACATCGCGCCGTTGCAGCGCCAGGTGCGAGAAATAATCGACCGACGCGGCCATAGAGTCGGACACCAGCGAGCCATCAATACACCCGGCCGGCTGCTTGTTCACGGCCACCTGCAGGCTCTCAACTACGGTCCGATAGCTCTTGGAGGCATCCAGCCACGGCTGCCACAAGCCCATCAGCGCACCCCACAGCAAGGTCACACCGCATGCCCAGTTGGTGATGGCCAGCCGACCCAGCGGACGCTTGCGCAGCAACACCCAGCACCAGGTGATCGAGATCGCCAGCGTAAACAGCACGCCACCCCACACCACATGCGGATGCCAGGAGGGGCTGGCCTCGGCCAGTGTTCTGGCCCAGGTCGCCGGCGTGCCCGTCGTCAGCACGATCCACGCACACCACAGCAAAAAGGTGCCGACGCCAAAGGTCATGATGCCAAACCAGTTCAGCGCCGCGGCCGCGCCACGCTGCAAGCGATCGATCCCGCTGGTAGTCAGTAAAGACAACGTGGGCAGAACCAGCAACAGCGCCGACTCGCCAATCAGGTCACCGGCCAGCGATAGCCAGACAGAGTTCAGTACCAGCACCACAATCGGCAGAGTCAGCTTCGGTTGCGCCAGT
Source organism: Silvimonas iriomotensis (assembly GCF_014645535.1). NCBI lineage: Bacteria > Pseudomonadati > Pseudomonadota > Betaproteobacteria > Neisseriales > Chitinibacteraceae > Silvimonas > Silvimonas iriomotensis. The sequence goes on along the minus strand of NZ_BMLX01000001.1, from coordinate 462,491 downwards.
TGCGAGCGGTTGGACCAGATACCCCAGACACCCAGCGGCAATACCGGCCAGGCAAACCACAACACAATGGAAAAATAGAACCCGAACGAATGGAACGGTTGCCAGGAAGCTAGGCCACCAAAAGCGCCAAATGCGTAGTAATCCAGCCAGATCCGGAAAGCCTCCGGATTGGTGTGATACAGATCGCCCACCCACATCAAGCCCAGCGGCACCGAGGTGACAAGCGCGGTGAGCAAGGTCGCCAGATACCAGGCGCGGCGCCACGGCCGGAACCCCAGCAGCGCGACGGCCGTCACAAAACTGAGCAGGAACTCGCCCCAGGACGCGCCCAGCAGCAACATCAACCAGGAGAGGCCCAGCAACAAGCCGCCCTGCACCGGTTGGCGCAACGCCCATGCCAGCGCATAGAGCTGCCAGCTAAAGCCCGCCAGCACGATCACCTGCGGCGCCAGATGGTGACCCCAGATAATCAGCCCGATGCTGCCAATCAGGGCCATGACGGCCACACGGCCTTGCCGGCGACCATACAGTTCACGACCGGCCAGACCAAGACCCCACATGGCCAGCGCCATCCATGCGCCGGTTGCCAGCCGCGCGGCGTCATGCACCGCCATGCCCAGGTGCGACAAGGGCCAGGCAAACAGGCAGGCAGACCAGTAATACAAAGGGCCATACAAGAGGTAAGGATTGTCGCCCCACCACGGCAGCGCCCAGTGCTGCCCTTCCACGTAATGCTTGATCACCGCGGCCGTTTCCAGCTCCGCCGGCTTCCAGGGATCATGCCCGATCAAGCCTGGCAGCAGCCACACAAGACAAAGCAACAGCAACATCCATGGGCGCTGGCCCGGTGGCAGTGGCGGCTGCTCGCGTTCGGTTTCAGGGACGTAGGTAAGCATGCGGGGATTCTAACCGGCAAAACGCGGGAAAGGACAGAAACAAAAAAGGCAGCTTGAACAAGCTGCCTTTTTTGCGATGTACGACACAACGCCGGCTGATCAGCCCTTGTTGCTGGTGTACATGGAGTACTTCTGACGGAACTTCTCGACACGGCCAGCGGTGTCCAGCACCTTTTGCTTGCCGGTGTAGAACGGGTGCGATTCGGACGACACGTCCAGACGCACAACCGGGTATTCCTTGCCATCAGTCCACTTCATGGTTTCGCCGCCACGAGCAGTCATGGTCGAACGGGTCAGAAACTTGAAGTCAACGCTGGCGTCGAAAAAGATCACTTCTTTGTAACCGGGATGGATACCGTCTTTCATTTCGCTTTTCCTTTACATGAGCGCATCGGGGTTGTGCCGACGCAAAACGCGCATTATGTCAGTCCCGCCCACCTACCGCAAGGGAAACCGCGGCAAAACCAGCAGAAAAAGAGACGAAATGCCAAGCGCGCTCAAGAACTTGCCGTTCAAACTACAAAAACCACATCAAGCACCGCCAGAAACGACAAACCGGCGCATCAGCGCCGGTCAGGTTCTCCATGCATGTCACTCAAAGCCGTACAGAAAAACGCCCTGCCAGGGCAAACCGATACTCACCGTACCAAACGTACGGCAAGCTGGTCTGACAGGGTCAGGGCGTCTTTATGCGTGGCAATCAGCGACGCATGGAATCGAAGAAGTTGGCGTTATTCTTCGTGGCCTTGATCTTGTCTTGCAGGAATTCCATCGCTTCCAGATCATCCATCGGGTACAGCAACTTGCGCAGCACCCAGATCTTTTGCAGTTGTTCGGACGGGATCAACAGTTCTTCACGACGCGTGCTGGAACGGTTGATGTTGATGGCCGGGAACAGACGCTTTTCCGCCATACGACGGTCAAGGTGGATTTCCATGTTACCGGTACCCTTGAACTCTTCGTAGATCACATCATCCATGCGCGAACCGGTGTCGATCAGCGCAGTGGCGATGATGGTCAGGCTGCCGCCCTCTTCAATATTACGGGCAGCACCGAAGAACCGCTTGGGGCGTTGCAGGGCGTTGGCGTCCACACCACCGGTCAACACCTTGCCGGAGGCCGGCACCACGGTGTTGTAGGCACGGGCCAGACGGGTGATGGAGTCCAGCAGGATCACCACGTCTTTCTTGTGTTCTACAAGGCGCTTGGCCTTTTCGATGACCATTTCAGCCACTTGTACGTGGCGGGTGGCCGGTTCGTCAAAGGTAGAGGACACAACCTCGCCTTTCACCGAACGCTGCATTTCAGTCACTTCTTCCGGACGCTCGTCAATCAGCAGCACGATCAGCATCACATCCGGATGGTTGGCGGTGATGGCGTGCGCAATGTTCTGCAGCATCACGGTCTTGCCGGACTTGGGCGGCGCCACCAGGAGGGCGCGCTGGCCACAGCCGATCGGGGCAATCAGGTCAATGATCCGGCTGGTGACATTCTCTTCGCCCTTGATATCGCGCTCCAGTTGCAGGCGGCGCGTAGGGAACAGCGGTGTCAGGTTTTCGAACAGGATCTTGTGCTTGGCGTTCTCAGGCGGCTCGCCGTTGACTTTGTCGACCTTGACCAGCGCAAAGTAACGTTCACCATCCTTGGGGGTGCGGATCTCGCCTTCGACGGTATCGCCGGTATGCAGATTGAAGCGGCGGATTTGCGACGGGCTGACATAAATGTCGTCCGGACCGGCCAGGTAAGAGGTATCCGGGCTACGCAGGAAACCAAAGCCGTCAGGCAGCACTTCCAGCGTGCCATCGCCAAAAATACTTTCGCCCTTTCTCCCCTGGTTTTTCAGCAGCGCAAAGATCAGGTCCTGCTTGCGCAAGCGGCTGGCGCCTTCAATTTCGTTGGCGATAGCCATCTCTACAAGTTCAGAGACGTGGTGATGTTTTAGATCGGACAAATGCATGCGATTGGGCCGTTGCTATGAAGCAATCAAGAAAAATAAGGGAAAGGGAGAGACGTACTGATAAATATAGAATGGCGCAATGGCAGAAGGACTCTGGCATTGCGCAGTAAACGCCGTAAGGGTATATGGCGCAAACTTGCACTGTCAAGCAACCAGCGACACAAGGCGGCCGCTGGTGTTGCGTGTTCAATACGCATGGGGCCGGCGAATGCACCGGCCCGGCAACAACTTACAGGTTGCTGTCAAGAAATGCGGTCAGTTGGGACTTGGACAGTGCACCAACCTTGGTGGCCTTCACTTCGCCGTTCTGGAACAGCATCAGGGTCGGGATACCGCGGATGCCGTACTTCGGCGGGGTGCCCTGGTTTTCGTCAATGTTCAGCTTGGCAACCTTGAGCTTGCCGGCGTATTCGCCAGCTACTTCGTCCAGAATCGGGGCGATCATCTTGCAAGGACCACACCATTCGGCCCAGTAGTCGACCAGAACGGGGGTTTGCGATTTCAACACTTCAGCGTCAAACGAAGCGTCGGTTACGTAAGAGATGTGCTCGCTCATAAGATTCTCCAGGCAATGCGGGTAACGGTGCGATATCTAAAAAAACGGACTACCGGCCGCAAGGCAACCGGTTCATTGGCGACTATGCTAACGGATGCCGTCGCAAAATCCCAATCAATTTGACCGGTCCGCTTGATACAAAAATACTATGGGGCCGCAAAGAACGATTTCAAGCGCCCTGCCCGATCATCCATCTGTCACATTTTTCACAACTTTACAGCGCGGCACCCACGGCGTCGGACAAGCGCTCCACCGCAGTCACGGTCATGCCCTCAATGGGCTGACGCGGGCGATTGGCGTGCGGCACGATGGCGTGGGTGAAACCCAGCTTGGCGGCCTCACGCAGGCGTTCTTGCCCGCGCTGCACCGGGCGCACCTCGCCCGCCAGACCGACTTCACCGAAGATCACCAGCTTTTCCGGCAAGGGGCGGTCTTTCAAAGAGGAGACGATCGCCAGCAAAATGGCCAGATCGGCTGCCGGCTCGTTAATGCGTACGCCACCCACGGCGTTGATGAATACGTCCTGATCAAACACCGCAATGCCCGCATGGCGATGCAACACCGCCAGCAGCAAAGCCAGACGGTTCTGTTCGATCCCCACGCCAAGGCGTTTGGGTTGCGGCGCGTGGGTGTCATCAACCAGCGCCTGGATTTCCACCAGCATGGGGCGCGTGCCTTCTTGCGTGACCAGCACGCAAGAACCCGGCACCGGTTCACGGTGCTGGCTCAGGAACAGGGCCGAAGGGTTGGTCACCTCTTTCAGGCCGCGGTCGGTCATGGCAAACACGCCCAGTTCATTGACCGCGCCAAAGCGGTTCTTGATGGCGCGGATCAGCCGGAAGCTGGAGTGCGTATCGCCTTCAAAATAAAGCACGGCATCCACAATGTGTTCCAGCACGCGCGGGCCGGCCAGTGCGCCCTCTTTGGTCACATGCCCGACCAGCAAGATGCTGATACCGCTGCGTTTGGCCGCGCGGGTCAACTGGGCAGAGCATTCACGCACCTGGGCCACGCTACCGGGGGCCGAGCTGAGCGCTTCTGAATACAGGGTCTGGATCGAGTCAATCACCACCACTTGCGGCTTTTCACGGTCCAGCGTGGCAAGGATTTTCTCCAGATTGATTTCTGGCAGCAGGCCCACCGGCGCATTGGCCAGTTGCAGCCGGCGCGCGCGCAGCGCGATCTGCTCGGCTGATTCTTCACCGCTGACATACAGCACCCGCACACCGGCCGACATCTGCGTCAGTGCCTGCAGCAGCAACGTTGATTTGCCAATACCCGGATCACCGCCGATCAGCACCACGCCGCCTGGCACCAACCCGCCACCCAGCACACGATCAAGCTCGGCCAGCGTGGTCGCGGTGCGCGGCAGGTCGATCGCTTCGACATCAGACAACTGGCGGATGGCGCCATCTGCCGCCAGTGACTGAAAGCGTGTCGGTGCACCCGATTGCGCCACAGCTTCGGTCAATGAATTCCAGTCGCCACAATGCGGGCACTGGCCTTGCCATTTGGGAGAAGTACCGCCGCACGACTGGCAGACGAATTGGGATTTGATTTTGCTCATGGGCGCTATTAGAACATGCCGCCTTGCCGGATCGCAGGCACAAAAACAAAAACGGGTTCCGGAGAACCCGTTTTTCCCGCGTACGCCCTCTGGGTGATCAGAGGTTCCTGGGTGATCAGGAGATGTACTGGAACAGACTCAACCCGGCCACTTTGGAATACGTCTGACGTGCTGCTTCCAGCGTGGTCTGGTTTTGGGTGAAATCGCTGATGGTCTTGGCGTAATCCAGACCATTCAGGTCAGAGATGGTCGAGCTATACGCCAGGTTCAAATTGGAATTGGTCGATTGCTGCTGGGTCGATTCTTTTTGCCAGGCGCCAATGCTGGCGTTCACTGTCACCACGTTGTTCAGCGAGTTGCTCAAGGCAGAGATCACGCTGTTCAACTGGTTCTGGAACGCTGCTTGCGCCGTACCGGAGGTATCGGTGGCGTAATTGGTCAGCGCGTTCGAGAAATTCTTGATGGTGGTGAACAAGTCCTGGTTGGTACTGGCCGCCACATTGAAGCTGTCGCCGGCCTTGGGCGTGCCGGTCATGTTGATGCTGGCGCCAAAGTTCCAGTTGGCGATCAAGGGCGTGGCCGGATCACCGGGCTGCTGCGACAACTGGATATCCCCACCGTCGTTGTACGTGCGCGGATAAGCGCCGGTACGCGCGCCGGAGGCCGTGTAGTCATAGCCATCCAGCAACGACTTGTTGTAGTTGGGGTTGGCCGTGCCATTGGGCAGCGTTTGCAGGTTGTCGACAATATCGTAAGTCACCGTGGGCGGGGCCGACGGGTCCGTCGCATTGGGCTGCGTCTGGAAAACGATATTGAAGTTCTGATCGTTGGTGGTGGAGTTCCACTGCGCCTTGTTCAGCACCGTACCAGCGCCGATCAGGCCGGTGCCGGTATTGGTCGTGGCGGCGGTATCGGTAAACGTGCCATTGCCGTTCTTGATCTGCTGGAACACTTGCGAGCCTGCCAGCGAGGTCGGCAGATCGCGCGAGGCGGAAATCTGCACCTGGCGCTGACCCTGGTCGCCGTTGTACACCACGTTGCCAAAGCTGGATTCAGTAAACGGTTTGACGTCGCCCTTGTAGCCAGAGAACAGATACTGGCCGCTGCCGTCGGTGGCATTGGCCAGACCCAGCAACTGCTGGTAGTTGCCCAGCAATTGCGAGTTGATGGCCTGCTTGTCAGAACCGGTTTGCGAGGCGTTGCCGGCCTCGATGGCCAGCGACTGGATATTCTGGATGGCGGTAATGATGGAGCTGATGTTCGAGCCTTGCAGTTGCAGGGCCGAATCCGCCGATTGCGCGTTGGTGTTGTATTGCGTGGTCAGGTCTTGCGCCTGGGTCACATTCAACAGGCGTGCAGAACCCACCGGATCATCCGCAGGTGTCAGGATTTTCCGACCCGTCGACAGCATTTGCTGCAGCTGGTTTTGCTGATAGGTCAGGGTATCCAGGTTCTGGGTGTTCAGATTGTAGATGGTGCTGGTTGCAATACGCATGTTTCTAACCCCTGGCGCGGCGGGCCGGTGAATGCACGGCAGCCCGTCTTTTTGCGACAACTGGTGCTGGCGGTAAGTTCAGCGCGCCAGCCGTAACCGGCGCATCACTTTCAGATATCGGCAAGTGCCGCCAAAACTTAACCGATATTCACGATCGACTGGAATGCTTCCTGCGCGATCTGGATCACCTTGCTGGCAGCCTGATACGCCTGCTGGTAACGCAACAGATTGGCGGCTTCTTCATCCAGGTTCACCCCGGCCAGAGAATCACGCGCCGTCTGCGCATTGGTCAGCACGGTGGTCTGGGCTTGCGACATCACCTGAATCTGGTTGGTCTCGGTACCGATGTTGGACACCATATTGCTATAGGCATCCTGATAGGTCACAGAGCCGTTCAGCAGCAGTTTGCTGGTTTGCAGCTTGCCCAGTGCCAGCGCATTGCGGTTATCCGACGTACCGGCCACGGTGGGGCCAACGCTGATGGTGTCGCCCGTTGCCGGTGTGCCGTTCAGCACCATGTTCCAGCCGTTGTAGCTCACCGTCATGCCTGCGGTATAAGTTTGCGCCGCGGTGGTCACACCGGTGGTGCTATCGGTCAGCGTAAAGGTGGTCGGTGAGGTAAACGACAGCGTCACCGGGTTCTTTACCGCCGGATTGAGCGAGCCACTGGTGGTCGAGGTCGGCGGGGTATCCACCGTCGGCTGGGTCAGCGTCACGCTGCCGGTGTTATTGATGTTGGCCGTCGCCGTCATCGGCGCAGCCGCCGCCACCAGCGACGGATCAGTGGTCGCCACCGACAGATTGGAAATCACATTGGCGACCGGCTGGATATTGAAGCTGTCACCGGTGTTCATGGTGCCGCTGGAGATGTTGACCAGAAAGCCATCCGTACCGACCGGGCCGGCCGCAACCTGCGCTGCGGTAAACGTGGTCTGGGTGTTGTCAGACAGGCGCGTCAGCGTGTAATTGGTGCCGTCGTAGCTGAACTTGTAGTTGCTGGTGGTCAGCTTGGTGGCATCGCCGATATAGCCGGACAACTGCGCGTTGCCGGTATTGAGCGAGTTGGCATTGACCGAGCCCAGCGCAGGCGGGAAGGTAAATGTCCCGGTGCCCGAGGCCGCCGGCGTGCTGCCCGACTGCAATGTGACGCCCAGCGCGGTGAAGCCGGCAGTCATCTGTGCGCCGGTAATCGTCGCGGTAGAGTTATCCGTCATCCGCGTCAGCGTGTAATTGCCGGTGGTGCTGTCATACGCCAGCGAGAAATCAGACTGCGGCGTGGGCGACGAGGCCGTCGGCAGGCTCACATTGACGTTCACGCCGTTGACGTTGGCGGTGAAGCTGGATGCTGCCTGATAAGAAAAAATGTTCTGACCGATATTGCCGTTCAGATCCTGCCCCGCTTTTTGCTGGGCGTTAAAGGTCTGCGCCAGGCCAATGGCGGTCAGGTTCAGCGTGTTCTGCGCCAGCGTCAGCGAGTTGTTACGGAAATCGAGCAAGCCTTGCAGACTACCGCCTGCCAGCGAGTTGTCCGGCAGGTACACGGTCGTGTTGTTGAGCTTGTACGCGACCGAAATATTCTGCGGATTGGATGGCGATTGCACCGCCGCCAGCTGGAACGCCGTGCCGTTCACCACCACGTTCTGCCCATTACCGATGAACACGTTCATGGTGCCGTCGCTATTGGTGACGGTGGTGGCTTTCACGTACTGGTTCAGGTTCTGCACCAGTTCATCACGCTGATCCATCAAGTCATTGGGCGGCTGGCCAGAGTTACCCAGCACCGAAATCTGCGTGTTCAGATTGGCAATCTGCGAGGTAATGGCGTTGATGTTGCTCACCGTATCGGTGATCTGGCCATTGGTGGTGGATGCCTCTTGCTGCAGTTCCGTGTTGAACGTCTGAAACCGCGATACCAGCGTCTGCGCAGAGGTCAGCATGGCGGTACGGGACGGCGAATCGGACGGGTTGCTCGACACGCCCTGCACCGAGGTGAAGAAATCCTGCAGCGCCGGCGACACGCCCGCGGTCGGATCAGCCACGATGTTGTCGATATCCTGCAATTGCGACAGATACGAAGTCAGATAACTGTTCTGCGATGTCGCCGATTGCAGGTTTTTGGTCAGGAACTGGTCATATGCGCGCTTGATGGTATCGACCTGAACACCCATGCCGACAAAGCCGCTCCCCGTTTGCTGCGGGTACACGGCGCTTTGCACGATGCTCTGGCGCGAATAGCCGGGCGTGCTGGCGTTGGCGATATTGTGGCCGGTTGTCACCAGACCCAGATTCGCCGCGTTCAGACCCGATACGCCGATACTGAAAACACTCATTGTCCTGCTCCGTTACTTGTTCGCGGCGGTTGGTATGACCACAACCGGCGCTTTACCTGATATCGGCCATCTGACCTGAATCTTGATTACCAGGACGGGGAAACTCACCCGTGACCATCACTCACAACCGCTCAGGCGTTGCCTGAACCAGCCATCTGTTTTTGCACCCTTGCCGCCACCACAGCCAGCTTGCCGGCGTAGTACGGATCTGTGGCGTAGCCCTTGGACTGCAACGCCGTGCCATAGCTTTTGGCATCACTGCCTGAGCCGACCGCATCACTGAAACGCCTCTTGATGATGCTGGCGTAATCGCTCATGGCATCTGCGTAAGAGTCATACGCCCGGAATGTTTCCGTCTTCTTTTGCGGCACACCGTTCACGTATTCCGTGGTGGTGACATCTGCCGTCTTGCCTTGCCAATCCTTGCCGGCCTTCACGCCAAACAAGTTGTGCGTATCCTGGCCGGAGGCGTCGGTCAGCGGCTTCTTGCCCCAACCGGTTTCTAGCGCAGCCTGCGCCACCAGCACATGCGGCGACACCCCCAGCGTGGCACTGGCCGACCTGGCCGCGTTGCCGATCTTGTCGATGAATGACGCGGTATTGCCGCCGTCACCGGCATCTTTTGCCGCCCCGGTTGCCGCCGTTGCCGCTTTGCCTGTCAGCGTGCTGCTCTTGCCAAACGGGTTGGGCGGCGTGTGCCAGGCCTGTTTCAACAGCGACGGGTCTTGCTGAATACTGATCTGCCGCACGATGGCATCCGCCAACCCCACCCCGCCGTGCGCCGACATGTTCGCCGCGATCTGCTCGTCATACATGCTGCGAAACATGCTGGACGCAGGCGAGCTGGAAAGCGTGTCGTACTGCGGCGTAGCGTCGCGCATGGACTTGAGCATCTGTTGCATCAGCAAGGCTTCAAACTGCTGCGCCACCGCTTTGACACCGGCTTTAGAACCAGTGTTGGCGGTCTGCCGCAACGCAGCGATGCTGTTCGGATCAGAAGCTAAGGCTTGCGCGAGGTTGCTACGGCTGGCCGGGCTGTCTAACGTCATGTGGCTCGATTCGGCTAAGGGTCTTTAGCTGTAAAGAAGCAAGCACTGTGCCAGAGGGGTAAGTGGTTGATGGAACGGTAGCTTTAGACTGCCGCCGAGCCGCCGGCCCGGCACACCAGCAACGCCACAAACACTCGCCGGCCAAGCGCACACGCAGACATGAGAAGCCGGCACAACCCACTCCGGCGGGAGTTGTGCCAGACCCCAGGACAAAAAAAACCCGACCCCGGGGGTGGGTCGGGCCTGATGGACGCGGCGGGGGGATGCCGCGTCAGATCACCTCAAGGTCTGCCTTGAGGCTGCCGGCCGCCTTCATGGCTTGCAAGATGGCCAGCAAATCCTGGGGTGTAGCGCCAACTGCGTTCAACGCGCGGACCACGTCACGCAGGTTGGATGCCTTGGGCAGGCGCACAATACCGCCCTTGTCGGCTTCAATCTGGATATCCGCATTCTGCACGCGGGCCGTGCGGCCACCCGCCAGCGGCCCCGGCTGGACCACGGTATTCATGGCGGCAATGGTCACGGTCAGATTGCCATGCGCAACAGCGCACGGATCAACCTGCACTGCCTGGTTCATCACGATTGAACCCGTGCGGGCATTGATGATGACCTTGGCGGCCACCTCTGCCGGCGTGACATCCAGCCCTTCCAGACGGGCCAGGAAAGACACGCGCTGGTTGGCGTCTTCCGGCGCCCGCACCTGGATCACCCGGCCATCCTGCGCCGAGGCGATCGGGCCAAACTGGTTATTGATGGCGTTGACCATATTGCTGGCGGTGGTGAAGTCGGTGTGCAGCAGTTCCAGCTGTACAAAGTCACCCTGCCCCACGCCACCGGGCACCGAGCGTTCTACCGTGGCGCCGTCCGGAATCCGGCCCGTGGCCAGTTGATTGACCTGCGTGCTGGAACCACCGGCAGAAGCGCCCGCCCCGGCCACCACCACGTTGCCTTGCGCCATGGCGTAAATCTGGCCGTCCACACCTTTCAGCGGGGTCAGCACCAGCGTGCCGCCGCGCAGTGATTTGGCATTACCGATCGACGAAACAGTGACATCAATCGGCTGACCCGGGCGGGAGAACGCCGGCAGGTTGGCCGTCACTGTAACGGCAGCGACGTTCTTCAGTTGCAGGTTGCCGCCGGAGGGCACCTGGACGCCCAGGTTGTTCAGCATGTTGATCACGGATTGCACCGTGAATGGCGTTTGCGTGGTCTGGTCACCGCTGCCGTCCAGACCTACCACGAGACCGTAACCCACCAGCTGGTTGGGGCGCACGCCGGCAATACTGGCCAGGTCACGTACCTTGTCGGCCCGGGCTGCACCTGCAGCCAGCAGCATCAAGGCACACAGGGCAAAGCGCTTGAAGATGGTCATCGTATTCATGATTTCACGCGCACTCTCAGTAAGGCATCACGCTCAGGAAAAAGCGCTGCAGCCAGCCCATGGTCGTGGCATCGGCCAGCGCGCCCACGCCCAGTTGTTCAATCCGGGCATCAGCCACTTTGGTCGACGGAATGGTATTGCCGGCCTGGATGTCGGTCGGGTTGATGATGCCGGTCAGCCGCAAGGTATTCACATGACCGTTGATGGCGATCTGTTTTTCGCCGCCAATCTGCAGGTTGCCGTTGGGCAAGACCTCGATCACCGTGGCCGAGAGCGAGCCGGTAAAGGTGTTGGTGTTGTCGGTAGAACCATTGCCGGCAAACTTGTTTTCGTTGCTGGTGTTCATTGTGGCGCCCATGAACTCGCGCAGATAACCCGGCATGCCCGGCAAGGAGCCACTGCCACTCAGCGACAAGGTGCCCTTGCGGTCGGTGGAAGTATCCACCTTGTTGGTGGCGGAGAGGTTTTCCGCAATGGTAATGGTCAGCACATCGCCCAGGCGTTTGGCGGTGCGCTCTTCAAACAGCTGGCGGGAGTTGGCAGTCTGGAAAATCGAACCCTGGTTGTAGTTCGATTGCAGGGCCGGTTCTGGCCGGATGGTGGTCGGCCCGGTCACAATCGACTTGGGTTGCACCACGGCACAGGCCCCCAGCGACAACGTCACCGCTGCCAGCGCCAGTCGTACCCATCGTGATCTTTTCACCGCCATGCTCGTACCCTTCTCTCGCGGCTGCCTGCGGCGGCCGTCCTGCTTCAATCGTCTTGCCGGCAACGGCCGCGGTGGCCGTTGCGTTTGCCTCAATCCATTCACTGCTTTACAGCTTTACTGCTTGTATTGCCTTACATCGATTCGAGCTTTTGCAGCATCTGGTCAGACGTGGTCACCGCGCGCGAGTTGATTTCATACGCACGCTGCGCCTGGATCATGTTGACCAGCTCTTCGGTCACGTTCACGTTGGACGTTTCCACATAACCCTGGTTAACCGCACCCAGACCATTGGTGCCCGGCTGACCTGCCGTCGGCGCGCCAGAAGCGTTGGTTTCCAGGTAGAGGTTGTCACCAATGGCCTGCAAACCGGCCGGGTTGATGAACGTAGCCAGCTGGATCACACCCAGGGTCACCGGGGCGCTGGCCACATTGTTCACAATGGCGGTCACCGTGCCGTCTTTGCCCACGCTGACGGAGGTGGTACCGGCCGGCACCTGAATGGCCGGGCTGAGGGCCTCGCCTTCTGCGGTGACGACGTTACCCTGGTTATCCAGCTGGAACGAGCCATCACGGGTATAGGCCGTGGTGCCATCGGGCTGGGTAATCTGGAAGAAACCGACGCCATTGATGGCCAGATCAAGCTGGCCTTCCGTGTTCTGCAGACTGCCTTGCTCAAAAATCCGCGCGGTGGCGACCGTGCGCACACCGGTACCCAGTTGCAGGCCCGTTGGCAGGCTGGTGGTCTGGCTGGTGGCGCCGCCAGGCTGGCGCAGGTTCTGATACAGCAAGTCATCAAAAATAGGACGCTCGCGCTTGTAGCCGTTGGTGGCCACGTTGGCGAGGTTATGAGAGATCACGTCGACGTTGTTCTGCATGGCATCCATGCCCGTCTTGGCGATCCACAGCGAACGCATCATGGTGTGTTCTTCCTTGTTTTATCTTGCGCGAGCGCGGTATTGCATTCAGTAAACCTGGCCCGGTGTTGCGGCCTGAAACGGCATCTCAGTGATTTGATCAGCTGCTGAACTGGATGATCGACGCCACCGAGCGGGCATTGGTATCTGCCGACTGGATCAGTTGCACCTGCATGTCGTAATGGCGCTGCGAGCTGATCATGTTCACCAGTTCATCCACGGCATTGACGTTGCTGTTTTCCAGCGCATCCGGGGCCACTTCCACGTTTTCATCAGTCTGGGCGGCGGAGCCATCGCGCATCCGGAACAGGCCATCGGTACCTTTGTACACATCGGTCCCGGCCGGGTTGACCAGTTTCAGACGACCCAGATCGGTGGTGGCCGAAGGGTTATCCAGCGGCGTGCCGCTGATGGTGCCGTCAGAACCGAACGAGATACGCGTGTTGTCCGGCACGGTGATCGGGCCGTTTTCGCCCATCACCACCAGCCCGGAGCGGGTTTTCAGCAGGCCCGAAGCATCGATCTCGAAACCGCCGTTACGGGTATAGGCTTCGCCCGAGCCAGTCTGGACAGTGAACCAGCCGTCGCCATTGATGGCGGCATCCATATCGCGACCGGTGCTCTGGATCACGCCGGGAGACAAATCCGCGCCGGTGGTTTGCGCCACCACAAAAGCGCGGGTCTGTGCGCCCTCGCCCAGCACGGGCACGGCGCGGAACGTATCCAGATCAGCCCGGAAACCCGGGGTAGCGGCATTGGCAAGGTTGCTGGAAATCGTGGCCTGCCGTTGCATGGATTGCTTGGCGCCGGTCATGGCCACGTAAATCAGTCTGTCCATTAAGCAGGTTTACCCTTGTTCTGCTGCGTCTGCGAAATCGAAATCGACATCGAAATCAACATCAATCCGGTGATGAACCGGCGACCTTCAAAAACCCGATTAACCCAGGTTCACGATGGTCTGGAGAATGGTGTCCTGCGCCTTGATGGTCTGCGCATTGGCCTGATAGTTACGCTGGGCGGTAATCAGGTTCACCAGTTCCGAAGTCAGATCCACGTTGGAATCTTCCTGCGCGGACGATTGCAGCGAACCCAGGCTACCGGTGCCCGGATCGCCAATGGTCGGCTGGCCGGAAGCAAAAGTCTGGGACCAGCGGTTATCACCCAGCGGCTGCAGGCCCTGCACGTTGGTGAAGTTGGCCAGCACGATCTGGCCGACGGTCTTGGTCTGGCCGTTGGAGTAACTACCCTGGATCACGCCATCCTTGCCGATGCTCATGCCGGTCAGCGTACCGTCGGCGTAACCGTCCTGGTTCAGCGCGTTCACCACAAACGGGCTGCCGTACTGGGTCGAGTTCGGGAAGCTGACGTTAAAGGCAAACGGGCTGGTGGCGCCGTTCGGGGCGGTCAGCGTGGTGCTGAAGGTAAAGCCGGACACGTTGGAGGCGGCAGTGCCGGTCAACGGATCAGTCGGGACGGTCGTGGCATCCAGCGTACCGGTGCCGGTGTACATCAGGTAGCCATTGGTGCCGGCCGGGGAACCCGTCGTCGTCGGCGTGCCGCCGTCAAACGAGGTTTGCACTTCCCACTGGTTGGTCGCCACTTTGGTGAAATAGAACGTCAAGTTGTGCGATACGCCCTGGGCGTCGTACACCTGCGCGGTGGTGGAGCTGGTAAACGTGGTCGGATCGGTCACGTTCAGCGGGCCGACACCGGTCGGGGGCGCTGCGCGGTTGATGATCGTTGCCGCGGCATTCAGGTTCATCTGGCCGACTTGCAGGCCGGCGTTGGACGTACCAGACGAACCGGTTGCGCGCGCGCCGATGTTGCCGACGGTGATCTGCAGCGGCACCGGGTTGCCGCCCTTGAGCAACTGGCCGGTGTTCGCGTCAACACCCCAGCCGGTCAGGCGCTGGCCGTCGTTGACGATGTAACCCTGGTTATCCAGCTGGAACTGGCCATTGCGGGAGTACGAAATCGTGCCCGAGGTGTCGGACATCCGGAAAAAACCATTCCCGGTAATCGCGACATCCAGCGGGTTGCTGGTGGTTTCCACGTTGCCCTGGCCAAACTGCTGGGCGACATCCATCACGCGGGTACCGATACCGGCCACGTTGGAGGACGATGCGAATGTGGATGCGTAGATATCGGCAAACTCGGCACGCGACTGCTTGAAGCCTACCGTGTTGGCGTTAGCGATGTTGTTGCCGATCACGTCCAGGTTTTTGGACGCCGCATTCAGACCGCTCAGACCTTGTTGAAAACCCATGTTTACCCCTCCCGGCAATCCTTGCCGCCCCTGCGGCAATTCATGCCTGCCCTCCCCGGGCAGATTGTTTCGTTGGCTCGTTAATCTTGCTGAACGACGTTAACTACTGATCAGGTCGACGATGTCGAAGACCCGCCGCTTACCTGTTTGATGTCGCTCAGATTCACGGTCGAACCATTACCCAGTACCACCTGCACGGCACTGCCGTTCAGGATCACGCTCGATGCGGTCTGCCAGCCGTCCACGGTCAGCGAAGACTGGTTACCTGAAGCGTCCACGCCCTTGGCAACGATGGCGTATTTGCCGGCCGCAGCCTTGGTGCCGTCGGCCAGGGTGCCGTCCCAGTTGATCGGGTTGGACTGGCCTGCGGTCGGCGTGGTGGTCATCTGGTCGACCACCTGGCCGGTGGTGAGCGACACCACCGAAACCTGCATCTGGGTGGTGCCGGCCGGCACATCAACCGCGGCTTGCAGGTTGTTGGTGCCGTCGTAGGCCCAGGAACTGGTCGGCGCCATCACCTGTTTGCCGATCAGCGAAGCCGATTGCAGCGCCTGGCTGGAATTGAACAGCGAGGACATGCCGGTCATGGTGGCATTGAGTTGCTGCAACCCGCTCACCGTGCTGATCTGCGCCAGTTGCGAGGTCATCTGGGAGTTATCCATCGGGTTGGTCGGGTCCTGGTTTTGCAACTGCGCGACCAGCAATTGCATGAACTGGTCTTGCATGGCCTGGGCCGAGCCTGACGCGCCACTGCTGCTGGAGGTGCCGCTCAATGCGGAATTCAGCGCTGTGAAATTGATCCCGGTGCTGTTGTTTACGGTGGTTGCCATGGTGCTATCCCTCGATCCGGGTTATCAATCAGCTCGAACCCAGCTGCAACGTGCGCTGCATCAGGGTCTTGGCAGTGTTCATCACATCGGCGTTGGTCTGGTAAGACCGGGAGGCCGACAACATATTGGTCATTTCTTCGACCACATCCACATTGGGCATCGCCACGTAACCGTTGGCATCGGCCACCGGGTTGCGCGGGTCGTACACCAGCTTGGGCGGGGCCTGATCTTCGACCACCTGCGACACTTTCACGCCCACGCCACCTTCCGGGCCGACCGGCGTTGCCTGGAACACGACCTGTTTGGCCCGGTACGGCTGACCGTTGGAGCTGGTCGTCGATTCGGCGTTGGCCAGGTTGCTGGCCACGGCATTCAGGCGCATGGACTGCGCTTGCATGGCCGAGGCCGAAATATCAAAAGTGCTGAACAGAGACATGCTCAGGCGGCTCCGTTATCAGGACGAAGAAGAAGTCAGCGCAGTCCGGTAGGTACTCATCCGGTTCTGCATGAAAGTAATGGCGGCTTCATAGCGCAGCGTGTTGTCCGCGAAATCGCGCATTTCCTTGGTCATATCCACCGTGTTGCCATCAATGGAAGGCTGCACTTCGCTGCGATATTGCAATTTGGGGGACAGCAAATCTGCCGCGCTGGAACCGGCCGGTTGCAGGTGGCGACTATCCGTGGTCTTGAGCGCACCGCTATTGCCCGATTGCTGCGCCGCCAGTGCGCTGTTGAACGCAGAGGTGAAGTCGAAATCACGCGCCTTGTATTGCGGTGTATCGGCGTTGGCAATGTTGGACGACAACACTTCCTGACGGTAATCGCGCAAGCGCATTGCCGTTTGCTGTGTCTGGAAGTAGTTATCAAGTGCACTCATCATGATCTTCGGGCTTCCCCATCTGTGACTGCAATCACAAAAGCAGGAAGCGTGCCAGATATCAAACCATTGATTTTCAAGGGTTTTACAATTCTGACAAATATGCATCCGGCAAGTTTTGCCGGTCTGGCCAACGGCGCTGGCCACGCTGTTGCGCACATTGCCGCCGCCACCCGTCGCCCGTCAGCGACAGGCGGAAAACCCCGCACTGACTGACGATCCCGCTCTCGCCCCCTTCTACCTGACGCCACACAGCGACACGATTTGTCACAAAATTGCAGTCTTACCTTACAAAAAACAAGCAACACACTGTTTTTAAATGACTTTCACAACATGGCACGGCAATTGCAATAAAGGGCCGAACGCGGAAACAGTGATATTTCGCGCATTTGATGACGTCTTTCCCAAGGAGTACCCATGTTCTCGTCCAAACAGCAAACCCCCATCCTGAACCGCAACCAGGGCGTTCTGGGCAACCGCAACAACCAGCCCTCTCCCGCCCATGCCGACCCGGCCAGCCATGCCAGCCCGGCGGATGGCCTGCGGGCGGAACATGTACCCAGCAGTGTCCAGGCCGAACCCAAAGCCCCGGTCGCCGCGCCGGCAGACAGCGGCGGCAACCGCCTGATCGTCGGCCCGGATGTGAAACTGCGCGGTGCCGAGATTCTGGATTGCGACACGCTGGTGGTTGAAGGGCGTGTGGAAGCGACCATGGACAGCCGCGTGATCCGCATTGCCGAGGGCGGTTCATTCTCTGGCAAGGTCAGCATTGATGTGGCCGAAGTGCACGGCACGTTTGATGGCGAACTGACCGCGCGTGAACAACTGATCATCCACGCCACCGGCCGCGTCAAAGGCACCATTCGCTATGGCAAGCTGCTGATTGAATCCGGCGGCACGATCTCGGGCGAGATCGAATCCCTGTCTGAGGCCCGCCGTCCCGGGCTGGAAGACAAATCCACCGCGACCAACATTACCCGCCTTGCCGCTGCGGGCTAACGGTTTTTTCTGGATGAGGCCGTGACGACCGGTGACGCCTCACCTCGCCGGTCACAGGTTGAACGCACAACACCCGCTGCAAAGCGGGTGTTGGCGTTGAGCGGCCGGTGCTAGCTCACCAGCCCCGCCGCAATATTGATCGACAAACCCAGCACGCTCAGATTGAACACAAACGCCAGCACCGACTGCGCCAGCACAATCTTGCGGGTGCTGCTGTCCCCCACTGCGACGTCGGCCGTCTGGCAGGCCACGGCGATGGTGAAAGAAAAATACAGAAAATCCCAGTACGTCGGCGCTTCCGGTTTATCGGGAAACAACAACGGTTTGCAGGCGCCTTCAGCCGTATAAAACTGGTGCGCATAGTGAATGGCAAACGAGGTCGGCAACATCAGCCAGGCCCCCACCAGCGTGATCGCCGTGAAACTGATATGCGCTAGCTGGTGAATGCCGGTAGTGCCCTTGGCCGAAGCCAGTTCCACCAGAATGGTTGCCAGACTGACCACGCACGCCGTACACACCAGCCCAAGCACGATCTCGGCGTTTTCATCCTGGGCTTTGGCAATCTGCCTGATGCGGTCGGGTTGGGCGCGTACCAGCAACCACCAGACGGTGATCAGGTACACCCACACGGTGATGTTCCAGCAAGCCAGCGCCCGGCCGGCCAGCGAGCCATGCAGCGGCAGCACAAAGAAAGAGATCAGCCCGATCACCAGCGCCACCGTCAGGCGCGGGCGGGCCGTCATCAAGCCAGGCAGGTGGCGCATGCAGACCTCCTCAATCCATGGCGGGATAACCCGCCCGCATAAAAAAGGCCGGTCAGTACCGGCCTTTTTGTTCTGGTTACGCGTCAGTCATCTTCACTGACGTCGTAGAACACCCCTTCGTGTTTGTCGAAGGCCGCGCCGACGGGCGCATCCAGTTGTTCGACAATGCTGGGGTCGCAATTGGCGACCAGGTTCACATCAACCAGATTGAAGTGTTTGGGGTTGTCCAGATAGCGGTCATCTTCTGCGCCACTGAAAAAGCGCCAGCCGCTGTCTTCCTTGTCTTCCGGTTCTTCCCGCACCATGTAGCCCACCGGCTGGCCATCAACCAGGATCAGGTCCGTGACCATGCACAGGCCTTTTTCGGTAGCCAGCGGTTCCAGTTTGCGGGGATCAACAACGTATTGTTTTTGCATGACGGCACTCGTGAAACAGGTAAACCCTCAGCATACCCGCTTCACGCCTTGCCGCGTGTACCGTCAACCGTGGCTGGCCGGCAGTTTTTGCAGATAATCCAGGTGTGACTTGAGCACCGGCAGCGTCTGTTTTGCCAGCGCCACCACTTGCGGATCACTGCCGTTGGCCACCTCTTGCGACCACGCCACCAGCGCATCCTGGCTGGCCTTGGTCTGGATCTTGATCCACTCGGCCTCAAATTTGTCGCCCTGCAGGCCGTACAAATGTTCCATGTCCTGCTGCTGGGCGGCATCCGGGGCCGAGGCATCTTGCCGTTGTTTCTGCTGGGCCAGCGATTTGAGCTTGAGACTGATCACGCCGTGATCCTCAAACAGCTTGCTCGCCAGCGCCTTGATCGCCGGGGCTTGCGCCTGTTGCATGGCCATGCGCGCCAGGTCCTGGCCCGTGCTGGCAGCACGGGAGGCTTCCGCCAGAAACGACGCATCCTGTTGCGACAGCTTGGCCTGCGGCGCGGTGGCGGCCGGCGCAGTATTGGTCGATTGCGGCGCAGCGCCAGGCTGGCTTTGCGCGGCATCTGCCAATGTGCCCGCAGCCAGCAACGACAATGCCAGCGCAGGTGTCAGCAAAAAGTCTGCCGCGTGGGCATGGATTTCATGACGCAGTACATTCACCGTGTTCAACAGATTCAGTGCGGGCGGCGGGTTGCGCATGCGGGCCTCCTTCAATGCAAGGTGATCCGGCCGCCAAAATACGGCGTATCGCGATGCGGCTCGTCCGGGGCACGCGGCGGCTCTTTGATCGGGCCGGGGTTGTCCTCTGGCGGGATCGGATCATGCACCGGCTGCGGCGCAAACGGGCGATCCGGCGGCACCGGCAGCGGCGGAATCTGTTCGGGCGGGTTGGGTTGCGGAAAATCCGGGTCATCCGGTTCCGGGCCGGGCGGCTGACCGGGCACCGCCGGCGGCATGGCCTGCGGCGTAATCAGCCAGCGTGTGGCCGGTGCGGGTCTGGATTGCAATCTCGGCATGACGATCTCCGGCAATGAGCTTGATTTCATCATGCGTGCAAAAGCGGGATATCACTGTCAGCCAGCGCCCGATACCAGCGTGAGACTAGCCCGCGTTCCCCAGCAAGGCGGCGTCAACGGCCTGGGGCGCAAACACCGCATCGGCCACCAGATGTGCGCACCCCACGAGGGCCGCATCGTCGGCCAGTTCGCTGCCCAGGATTTGCAGATTGCGCGTGGCCAGCGGCAAGGAGCGGCGGTAGACCATCTCACGCACGCCGGCCAGCAAATGATCTTGCGAGTCTGCCAGCACGCCGCCGAGTACCACCAGCGAGGGGTTCAGCAAGCTGACCGCCTGCGCCAGCGCCTCTCCCACCAGGCGGCCGGACTGCAACAGCATGGCGACGACATCGGCATCGCCCTGGCGGGCCAGCGCGGCGACATCCTGCGCCACATGCACCGGATAACCGCGCCCTTCCAGCTGCCGCGTCAGCGACCAGCCCGCCGCGTAGGCCTCCAGGCAACCCGCGTTACCGCAGCGGCAAACCGGCAACTCGCCACCACCGGCTGAGCCCGCATGCCCCATGAACAAATGCCCCAGATCGCCCGCGCCACCCTGCGCGCCGCGTTGCGGGTGGCCATCCATGATCAACCCGGCGCCAATACCGGTGCCGACCGTGACATACATCATGTGCGCGACATCCGGCCACACTGCGCGGTGTTCGCCCAGCGCCATCAGGTTCACGTCTTTATCCACGCGCACCGGGCAGTGGAAATGTGGCGCAAAAAAGTCCGGCACAACATAGCCATCCCAGCCGGTCATGATCGGCGGGCGTACCACACGGCCTTGTGCAAACTCCACCGGACCGGGCACGCCTATGCCTATGCCTTTGACCTCGGCCGCCGTGCGCTGCGCCATATGCAACAAAGATTCAAACTGCTGCAGTACCCGCGTCAGCGTGGCTTGCGGGCCGCTGGCGATATCGTTGAGTTCGGCGCTGCTGGCCAGCGTATTGCCATGCATGTCGGCCAGCGCCAGCCGCATTTTCTCGGCACCGATATCCGCCAGCAGCATCACCCCGAAGGCCGGATTGATGCGCAACGAAGCCTGCGGTCGGCCGCCCGTCGATGCCGTGGTCTGGCCGTGTTCCAGATAACCAGCGGCCAGCAGGGTCTCAAGGCGCTGCCCCACGGTGGATCTGGACAACCCCGTCACCTGCATGATGCGCGCCCGCGTGGTGGCCACGCCGCTGCGGATCAGCGCAAGAATGGCGCCGCTGCTGTCGGCGGCCGGCAAAACGGGAGTGGTGACGTCGTTCATGGATAGCCTGTAGGTCGTTGTGCGCATTGTAGGGCCGGATGCCTTTCTTGCGACAAGTTTCCCACATCATAAAGCTACTTTTGTATTTTTTTAACGCAAAAGTTGTTTTTTCAAAATCAAAAGGTGTAGCATGCGCTCCATGCACTACCAACCAACAACCCTCTAGCAGGAGCAGCACCATGAATCCTCTCGGCATCCACGCCCTTGTCTGGGCTGGCGACGTGTCTCCGGAATCGGTCAAGAAGATCATCAGCAGCAGCAAGCAGGCTGGTTTTGACCTGATCGAGTTTTCTTTGCACGATCCCAAGCCGCTGGACTTTGGCTACACGCGTGAATTGTTGAAGGAATACGCCATCAAGCCGGCGTTCTCACGCGGTCTGGCCTTCAACGCCGACGTGTCGAGCGACGACCCCGCCGTGGTCGCCCGTGGTGTGGCGCTGCTGACAGAGGCCATCAATATCACCCAACAACTGGGTGGTGATTACTTCGGCGGCGTGCCCTACAGCGCGCTGGGCAAATACAGCCACCCGATCACCGCGCAAGGCCGCAAGCACGTGGTGGAAACACTGCGCCGTATCTCGGGCGAGGCCGCCGACAAGGGTGTGAAAATCGGTCTGGAAGTGGTAAACCGCTATGAAAGCAACGTGATCAACACCGCCCGCCAGGCGCTGGAACTGATCGATGAAGTGGGCACCGGCAACCTGTGCGTGCACCTTGATACCTACCACATGAATATCGAGGAAGTGGACTTCACCCGCCCGGTGCTGGAGTGCGGCGACAAGCTCGGTTACGTGCACATTGGTGAAAGCCATCGCGGTTACCTGGGCTCGGGCACCATCAACTTCACCGAGTTCTTCCACGCGCTGGCCCAGATTGGCTACACCGGCCCGATCACCTTTGAGAGCTTCTCCTCCACCGTGGTGGCAGAGGGGCTGTCCAATGATCTGGCGGTCTGGCGCAATTTGTGGAATAACGGCATGGATCTGGCCACCCACGCACACGCTTATATCAGCGCGCAAGCCAAGGGTGCCGGTCTGGGCGTGACGGATCGCCCGTATTGATCGCAACAGGCAAGGCGCACCAGCGCGTAGTACAAAGCGTACGTACTACGTGCAATCACGGCCGCCTTGCCGGTTTTACCGTGCCAACCTGTCTGGATTCAGGAACAACCTTCAATATGGTTCCCGATATTTATCTGCAACGCGCACTGGCCCTGCTGCAAAGCGGCCAGCGCAAAATCCTCGGCATTGCTGGCGCTCCGGGCTCGGGTAAATCTACCGTCGCAGAAGCACTGGCCAAAGCCCTGGGCGCGCGCGCCATGGTCGTGCCCATGGATGGCTACCACCTGGCCAACGTTGAACTGGCCCGGCTGGGCCGCGCCAATCGCAAGGGCGCGCCGGATACGTTTGATGTGTGGGGTTATGTCTCTTTGCTGGAACGCATCAAACACGCCAGGCCGGGTGAAACCGTCTATGCGCCCGTGTTCCGCCGTGAAATTGAAGAACCCATTGCCGGGGCCATTCCCGTCAGTGCCGAAACGCAACTCATCATCACGGAAGGCAACTACCTGTTGATGGAAGACGCCGGCTGGAACAACGTGCGCCCCCTGCTGGATGAAGCCTGGTACGTGGGGGTTGATGACGACCTGCGCCGCCAGCGCCTTGTAGCCCGCCACATGTTCTTTGGCCGCACCGAACAGGCCGCCAAAGACTGGGTGATGAACACTGACGAACCCAACGCCGTACGCATTGCCGCCAGCCAGCATCGCGCTGATCTGGTGGTGCAATGGCCTGAAATCACCGGCTGATTCACCACCCTGCCAAGCTTGAACCCCGACCCCGGATGCCCCCATCCGGGGCGGGCCTGCTGGTGGCGTGCCGTACCGGCCAGCCACACCGCCGGGGGCCGCGCACTTCCTTGCAACACTCCCCCTGCTTTGTGCGCCAACGGGCATATCCGGCAAAGGAAAAGAGGCATAATCGGGCACCTTGCCGCTTTTACTTTGAAAAACCGGGGCCCTCATGCGTCTGATTTTGTCTTTCTTGTGTACCAGTTTGCTGGCTGCTTCAGCCGCAGCCTGGAGTGCAGACCCGTTGCACGCCATTACCGAAGATGGCCGCAAGGTATTGCTGGCGCCCAATGGCACCTGGAAATTTGACTCCAGCACGACCAGCAGCACGCCAGCCGAGTCCACCGGATCGCCCTATATCCCGGCAGTGAAGAAATTCAGCGTGGCTTATGACGTGAACAACTGGACCCAAAGCCCGCCCAAAGATGGCGAATCCCCGGCCAAGCGACTGTTCATGCACAAGACACTGCCGCTTTACGCCATGGTGATTTCGGATCAGATTGCCGCCAACAATACCGTGGTGCGTGAGGTGATCTTGCATAACGTACAAAGCGCCGGCGCCACACCCACCATCATTCTGGAAAAGAAGCCGATCATTGATGGCAAACAAGCCGGCATGATCCGGCTGGTGGCCAATGTGAAGGGGCTGGATCTTGTTTTCACCACCAATTACTACGGCGATGAAAGCGGCAACATCCAGGTGACCTGTTACACCGGTCAGTCGCTCTTCTACAAGTACGAAGCCGAGTGCCAGAAGTTCATCGACGGCCTGTCGATCAAGTAAGCTGTCTCAGGCGGATGGCTGGCGGATTGCCCACGCGTAATTCGCCGCCCATGCCCACCTCTGCCCTGTACGGACCAAGCAAAAGTGTTATGCGCGGCTGTAAAAACCACTTCCACCCCTTCATGACAAAGCGTGGCTAGATCTGTGCGACCGGCTCAAGCCGTACACGCCATGCTCCCGCTTGGTCGGCCAGCAAAATCGCAGGCCCACACATCTACATCGTTTAGCCCTCAAGCCAGCAAAGCCGGCCGCTCCTGCTACGATGACCGTGTCCAGAATATTCTTCTCCCGGAGCACGTCATGCCGCAGGTCACAGGTAAATTCAACGTCCGGATAACCCGGCTGGAGCCAGCCGAGCCGCATGAAGAAGCGGCGTTGGGACGCATGGGGCTGGATAAGCACTTTGAAGGCCCGCTGACGGCCACCAGTCAGGGCCAGATGCTCAGCGCGGCCACCAGCACGGTGGGCTCGGCCGGGTATGTCGCCATGGAAAAAGTCACCGGCACCCTTGAAGGTCTCAGCGGCAGTTTCATTTTGCTACACACGGGCGTGATGAATCGCGGTACGCCGTCGCTGACGGTCACGGTGGTGCCCGATTCGGGCTCGGGCGAGCTGACCGGGCTGATCGGGCGCATGGGTATCCGTATTGAAAACGGCCAGCACTTTTACGACTTCAGTTACACGCTGGCCGATCAGGATCAGTAGTTTTGCAGCAGTTCCTGAATACCGCGCGGCGACAACACTTTGTCGATGCCCAGTGCGATCCCGCCTACAAGGCCGGCATCGCGCCCCAGTTGCGAGTTTTCGATCGACAACCGCCGTGTCGCCAGCGGCAGCGCACGGCGGTACACCACCGCGCGGATACCGGCCAGCAAGTCATCGCTCATATGGGCCATCTTGCCGCCCAGAATGATCGAGGCCGGGTTGTACATATGCACCAGCATGGCGACGATCTCGCCAATTTCTGCCGCGGCCGTGCGCAACAGGCGGACGGCGTGCGGGTCGCCACTGGTAATGAGGCCGGATAGCTCGGCCGTGGTCTGCACCTGCGCGCCTTTGAGGTCCTGCAGTTGCCGCATGACGGCGCTGGCCGATGCAATGGCCTCAAGGCACCCGATATTGCCGCAGCGGCAAATCACCTCGTCATGCAGCGGCACGCGAATATGCCCGATATCGCCCGCTGCACCATCAGCGCCGCGATGCAGTTCGCCATCTTTGGTGACAATGCCGCAGCCAATCCCGCTGGCCACTTTGATGAACAACAGTGGCGATTGCGCAACCGGGCGTGACCGCGCCTCGCCCAGCGCCATCAGGTTCACGTCGTTATCCAGCAAAACCGGCACGCCCATGCGGCGGCGTACCCAGTCGGCCACTGCAAAACCATCCCAGCCGGGCATGATCGGCGGACGCACCGGCATGCCGCGCTCAAAATCAACCGGGCTGGGAATGCCGATCACCACGCCGCGAATCGGCCGGTCACGCGCGGTGGAGGACTGCAGCAGTTTCTCGAACCGTTCGACGATTTCACTCAGCAATAGCTCCGGGCCGATCGTCAGATCAGGCATGAATGCCTCTTCCGCCAGACGGTGCTGTCCCAGATCTGCAACAACCAGCCGGCCATGCGTGGCCCCGATGTCGGCCACCAGGATCACGCCGGCCTTCAGATTCAGCGACAAACCGGTTGATGGCCGACCGCGCCCGGCATAGCTGCCGCGCTGCTCACTGACAAGGCCGCAATCAAGCAACGGCTGCAGATATTCAGCCACCGTGGAGCGCGCCATGCCGGTCATGCGCGCCATGTCTGCGCGGCTGATGCCGTTATCCAGCGCGATCAGGCGCGCCATCTGGCTCTGGATTTCATGTTGCCCCAGCCGGAAAGGTACGTCATCGGGCGGGGTGTGTCGGGCTATCTCATACATAAAAGTACTTACGTCGGATTGTGTGTTAAATCGAGCATAAGAGTGATTTTGTATGCTTTCAAGCGCAATTACATGGCGATAGTGAAAATCATTATGTCGAAATTCGACATAAATAATACAAAATTTGCGCTGTAGTAGTGCAGATGAATACTACATCGCACAAAACGGAGGCAGTCGTGAATAAAGAGCTGGGAATTGCGATTATTGGTACGGGCATGATTGGTGCAGTACACCGTCGTGCAGCAGCGTTAAGCGGCAGTGTGCTGCGTGGCGTCGTGGCTTCCAGCCCGGAGCGCAGCCGCGCGGTAGCACAGCAATGGCACTGCGAAGCCTACGCGGATGCCGATGCCGTGTTCGCTGACAAGGCCATTGATGTAGTGCATATCTGCACCCCCAATGCCACGCACCATGATCTGGCACGCCGCGCCCTGCTGGCCGGCAAGCATGTGATCTGCGAAAAGCCGCTCGCCACCTCGCTGGCCGACGCCACGGAACTGGCCACACTGGCCCGCGATAGCGGTCTGGTTACCGCCGTGCCGTTTGTTTACCGTTATCACCCCATGGTGCGCGAGGCCCGTGCCCGCATTGCCAGCGGCGAAGTGGGCGCACTCAATCTGATTCATGGCAACTACCTGCAAGACTGGCTGCTGGGTGCCAATGACACCAACTGGCGTGTCGATGCCGTCAAGGGCGGCGCCTCCCGCGCGTTTGCCGATATCGGCTCGCACTGGTGCGATCTGATGGAATGGGTCACGGGCGAGCGCTTTGTCGAAGCCGTCAGTTCGCTCAAGACCGTGCTGGCCGAACGCCCAGCCGCCACCCGCGCCACGTTCTCCGGCGCAGCAGATGCCGATGCGGCAAAAATGGCCGTCACCACCGAAGACATTGCCGGCGCCTTGCTGCGTACCAACAAGGGCACGCTGGCCACATTGACCATCAGCCAGGTTTCCGCCGGTCGCAAAAACCATCTGTGGTTTGAAATCGACGGCATGAATGAAAGCCTGACCTTTAACCAGGAAGAGCCGGAACGCCTGTGGGTGGGTCAGCGTGATGCCATGCAACTGTGGGTCAAGGACCCGTCGCAAGGCGCGGCCGAGCAACGCCGCCTGGCCACCCTGCCCGCCGGCCACGCCCAGGGTTATGCCGATTGCTTTGAGGCCTTTGTGGCCGATACCTATTCGCAAATTCGCGGGGAGCCCCGTGAAGGTCTGCCAACCTTCGCTGACGGTGCGCGCTCTGCGCAGATTGTCGAAGCCATTCTGGCCTCGGCGAAACAGCGGGCCTGGACTTCAATCCCGGCCTGATGCAGTGCGGCGGCTGCAGCCTGCCTGTCTGGCTTGCGGAACGCTTTGAAATGACGACTTGTGCAGTGAATCTTGCTCATCACCACTTATTCCGCGGCTGAGACCTCCGGGTTCAATCACGGAATCATAAAAAGACGCTTAAACCCGTCGAGGAGTCACCATGAACATCAAGCAACTGACCCTGGCTATTGCCGGTGCCGCCGCATTCACCTTGGGCCCGGTGCAATCCGCTTTTGCCGCAGATTACGCCGTGGTACTGAAAACCCTGGCCAGCCCGTACTGGGTTGCCATGAAAGACGGCGTCCTGGCCGAAGCCAAAAAACAGGGCGTCCAGGTCGATATCTTCGCAGCTAACAGTGAAGACGACATCACCGGCCAGCAACGTCTGCTGGAAGACGTCGTGAACAAGAACTACAAGGCCATCGGCGTGGCGCCGATCTCGCCGGTGAACGTGGTGCAAGCCATCGCCGCGGCCAACAAGAAAGGCATCTATGTTGTGAACATGGATGAGAAGGTCGACATGAGCCAGCTCAAGGCGGCCGGTGGCAGCGTGGTGGCGTTCCTCGCGACCGACAACGCGGCGCTGGGCGAGAAAGCCGGCAAGTACATTGTCAGCAAGCTGGGCAGCGCCGGTGGCAAGGTCGCCATTATTGAAGGCAAGGCCGGTAACTCGTCGGGTGATGCGCGTCGTGATGGCGTGAAGAAAGCCTTCGCCGCTGCGCCCAATGTCAAGGTAGTGGCCAGCCTGCCGGCCGACTGGGATCGCTCCCGCGCGCTGGATGTAGCCACCAACATCCTGCAACGCAATCCGGATCTGAAAGCCATCTACGCCGCCAACGACACCATGGCGCTGGGCGCTGTCCAGGCGGTGAAGAATGCCGGCAAGCTGGGCAAGGTGCTGGTAATGGGGACCGACGGCGTGCCTGAAGCCATTGACTCGGTGAAGCGTGGCGAACTGACCGCAACGGCGGCCCAGGACACCGCGACTCTGGGTGCCAAATCGCTGGATATCCTGGTGCAGAGCGTGAAGACCAAGCCGGCCATCAAG
This sequence comes from Silvimonas iriomotensis, assembly GCF_014645535.1. Lineage (NCBI taxonomy): Bacteria > Pseudomonadati > Pseudomonadota > Betaproteobacteria > Neisseriales > Chitinibacteraceae > Silvimonas > Silvimonas iriomotensis. The sequence continues at coordinate 434,253 of NZ_BMLX01000001.1, read as the reverse complement.
CCTGACAGCACCCCGCAGTTTGTCGCCATTGATTCGAAGATTGTGACCAAAGAGTAAGGCGTAAGGAGCGAGGGGTGAGGTGAACAGTCCTGGCAGGCCAGGGTCTGTTCTCCGGTTTTACCCCTCACACCTCTCCCCTCACACCTCACATGGATACAGCAATGAGTACGCTTGTCGCAGTACGTAACGTGGTCAAACGCTTTCCCGGCACCGTGGCCTTGCAAGATGTCAGTTTTGATATCAACGCAGGCGAAGTTCACGCGCTGCTGGGCGAGAACGGCGCCGGCAAATCCACGCTGATGAAGATTCTGAGCGGGATTTACGAGCCGACCTCAGGCACGATCGAACTGGCAGATGCCAGCTATGAGCGGCTGACCCCGTCCATTTCCAAGGCCTTCGGTATCCGGCTGATCTATCAGGAACTCTCCGTGATCGATCACCTGAGCATCGAGGAAAACCTGTTTGTCGGCAGCCTGCCTACCCGGCGCAAGTTCGGTGTGCCGGTTGTCGACAGCGTGCGCATCCGCCAGACCGCGCTGTCGGTGCTGGCCCGCGTGGGCCTCAAGCGCCATCCGGCCACCCTGGTCAGTGATCTGTCGATCTCTGAAAAACAGCAGGTGGAAATCGCCAAGGCACTGGCCAGCGACGCGCGCATCATCATCATGGATGAGCCCACCTCCTCGCTCACCGATGAAGAAGTGCATCACCTCTTCACCGTGATCCGCGAGCTCAAGGGCCAGGGCATCGGCATTGTGTATATCTCGCACAAGCTCAAAGAGATCCCGATCATTGCCGACCGCGTATCCGTGCTTAAAGACGGCCGCTATGTGGGCACGTTTGATGCCAAAACCACGCCGCCACAAAAACTGGTGGCCTCCATGGTGGGCCGCGAGATCGAACACGCCCGCCCGGATGGCGCCCGTGTGGATCAGGACAAAGTGGTGTTTGCCGTAGAACACCTCTCCTCACGCGATGGCCGCGTCAAGGACGTGAGCTTTGAATTGCACAAGGGCGAGATCCTGGGCTTTGCCGGGCTGATCGGCTCTGGCCGCAGCGAGTTGATGGAAGTCATCTTCGGCGCCCGCGCCCGTGCCCAAGGCCAGATCGAACTCAACGGCAAGGCGGTGTCCATCCCCTCCCCGTATCACGCAGTGAAAGCGGGGCTGGCCTTTGTGACAGAAGACCGCCGCAATACCGGGTTTTTCCACAATTTCTCGATTGCCGAGAACATTTCCATCCTGCCGTTTGTGAAAAACGCGCGTCGCCAGGTGTCGCTGGAACGGCTGGATTTTGCCGAAGAAAAAGCCTTCGGCGCGCAATACAAAGACAAGCTGCGCATCCGTTGCGCATCGCCGCAGCAAAACATCACCGAGTTGTCTGGCGGTAACCAGCAAAAGGCCATCATCGCCAAATGGCTGGCCGCCGAGAGTGACCTGTTTATTTTTGACGAACCCACCCGCGGGATCGATATCGGCGCCAAGACCGAGATTTACCAGATCATGCGGCAACTGGCCGACGCCGGTAAGGGCATCTTGATGGTGTCTTCCGAGTTGCCGGAACTGTTGTCCGTATGCGACCGCATTGCCGTCTACAAGGAAGGCAGCATCGCCGCCGTCTTGCCCAACAGCGAGGCGACGGAAGAAAACATCATGCACATCGCGACGGCATAAAGGCGCGACTGGCACATCGGTAAACCCCGTTGATAACAGGGGCTGAATGAATATGGAGAAAGACGATATGACAACGCAAGCCAATGCCGCCACGCTGACCGCGGGCACTGAGCAAAAGGCCAAACTGGGCCTGGGCTCCCTCTGGCAAAAGTACGGCACGCTGGGCATCCTGATTTTGCTGGTGGTGATCTCCAGCGCGCTCTCGCCGCAGTTTTTCCTGACGCGCGATAACCTTGTACAGGTGCTGCTGCAAAGCTCGGTGATGATCCTGCTGGCTTGTGGCGTGTTCTTCACCATCCTGATCGCCGGGATCGACCTCTCGGTGGGTTCCATGCTGGCGCTCACCGGCATGGTGTCGGCCCAGTTGATGGTCGCCGGCATGCCGTTCTGGCTGGCCATCCTGCTGGGCGGCGTGCTGCTGGGCGCCATGCTGGGCGCCATCAACGGCGTACTGGTCAACGTGACCCAGTTGCACCCTTTCATCATCACCCTGGGCACCATGGCCATTTACCGCGGCGTGACGCTGATCATCTCGGATGCGCGGTCGGTGTTCGGCTTTGATCCGCGCTTTTCTGACATCGTGGCCGGCCGCTTGCTGGGGATTCCGGTGCCCGTGCTGATCGCCGTAGCGGTGTCGGGCTTTCTGTACTTCCTGGCACGCTTCACCAAACTGGGCCGCAACATCTACGCCCTTGGTGGCAACGCCCAGGCCGCGTGGTTCTCTGGCATCAATATCAAGCTGCACACGCTGATGGTGTTCATTATCTCTGGCGTCTGTGCCGGCGTGGCAGGCGTGGTCACCGTAGCGCGGACCGGCGCGGCCGAACCCAATGCCGGCACCGGCTTTGAAACCTTCGCCATTGCCTCGGCCATTATCGGCGGCACCAGCTTCTTCGGCGGCCGTGGCGCAGTGACAGGCGTGGTGGTCGGCGGCCTGATCATCGGCGTGATCAACAACATCCTGAACATCATGAACGTGCAGTCTTACTACCAGCAGATCGTGATGGGCGCGCTGATCATTGGCGCCGTCACCGCCGACAAGCTGTTTGGCCGCAAGAAGTAAACCCTTGCTGATCTGGCAAGCGAACATAACATAGCCCGCCAGTTTGATTGACCAACGCCCGAGCGGTTCATAAAACGCGGCAGGCAAGGCGTGCGAGCGCAGATCAGTACGTGCAAGTACGGCAAGCGAGTACAACGCAGCCTGCCGCGTTTTATGAACCGCGATTTTCCTCCTCAGGCTCAATGCTGTGCCTGATTCTGCCGGACTGGCAGTCCCTCACTGCCAGTCCTTTTTTTATTCCGCTGGAACACAACATGGCCATCAAAGCCGTTGTATTCGATCTGGGTGGCGTGCTGTTCGACTGGGATGCCGAGTACGTCTACCGCGAACTCATCCCCGATGACGCTGCGCGCAGCCACTTTCTGGGCCACATCTGCAACGGCGCCTGGCGCCTGCAGCAAGACGCCGGGCAAAGCCTGCAGGCCGGCACCGATGAACTGGCCGCCGCCCACCCGCAGCACGAGATGCTGATCCGCCTTTTTTACCGCCGCTGGCCAGAGATGCTGCGGGGCACCTTGCCCGACGGCATGGCGATTTTCGACGCGCTGCGCCAGGCCGGTATTCCGGTTTACGCCCTGACCAACTGGGCGGCCGAGACCTGGCCGTATGCGCTGACGCATTACCCGTTCCTGCAAGGGTTCCGCCGCATTGTTGTGTCTGGTCAGGAAGGCATGGCCAAACCGGCGCTGCCGCTGTATCTGCTGACGCATGAGCGCATCGTCATGGATATGCCCGACATCACGCCGCAGGAAATCGCCTTTATTGACGACACCCGCGTCAACACCGAAGCCGCCGCGCGCTTTGGCTGGCAAGGGATTCACCACACTGCGGCCGCCCAGACCGCGCAGCGTCTGCGCACGCTGGGTTTGCCTTTGTAACCCGTATCCGCCCCATACCCACCGGTGCCCGGCCACCGGCACACAAAACCAGCACACACGGCCACCGCGGCCGAGGAGTTCGATATGTCCGACAAGAAAACCATCCTGCTCGTCCCCTCGCCCCGCAAAGTGGCGGACATTTTTGACGCCAGCGATCTGGCCCGCCTCAAGGCGCTGGGCGAACTGGTGATCCATGACAACGCCGCCGAACTGACCGACGCCCGTTTCAACGAACTGGCCCCGGAAATCGAGATCATCATCGGCCAGATCGACCTGCCGCGCGAACGGCTGGAACGCGCGCCCAGGCTGCGCGCCATTGTGAATGTCGAGGGAAATTTCCTGCCCAATATTGATTACGACTACGCCATGCGCCACGGCGTGCGCGTGCTGAACGTGAGCCCGGTGTTTGCCGAACCCGTCGCCGAAGCCGCGCTGGGTATGGCCATTGACCTGGCCCGCGGCATCAGCCGTTCTGACCGGTATTTCCGCAACAACACCGAAAAATACGGTCTGGATGCCAACCGCGACGCGTACTCGTTGCATCGCCAGAACATCGGCTTTATCGGTTTTGGTGATCTGGGCCGCGCCATCGTGCCGCTACTGGCGCCGTTCAACCCGACCATCCGCGCGTTTGATCCGTGGCTGCCGGCCGATTACATTGCCAGCTTTGGTTGCCAGGCCGCCACGCTGGATGAAGTGCTGCAAACCTCGCAAATCACTTTTGTGGTCGCGGGCGTGACCTCGCAAAACCAGGGTTTCCTGGGTGCCGATGCCTTTGCCAGCATGCCCAAAGGCGCATCGCTGATTCTGGTCAGCCGCGCTGGCGTGGTGGACTTTGATGCCATGCTGGACGCCGCCGAAAGCGGCCATATCCGCGTGGCGACCGATGTGTTCCCGCAAGAACCGGTACCGGCGAATCACCGCGCCCGCAGTGGCGACAATGTGTTGTTGTCGCCGCATCAGGCCGGGGCGATGGATGAGGCGTTGCGGCAGATTGGCAAGCGCACGGTGGCCGATGCCGAGTTGATTGCGCGCGGCTTGCCGCCGATCATGTGCAAGGTGGCGCAGCCGGAGACGGTGGCGATGTTCCGGAGCAAGCCGGTGAGCAAGAGTTGATTTTTAGTCGGGCGTGGATGTTGAGGTTGTGGCGTGGATGAAGCGGTAGTGGAGGTCCGGGGGCGCTTTTCCTGGAGGGATGGCTCGGCTGGCCTGATCTGCTACTTCGTCGCGAAGAACTGCGATGTTAGCGCCTGGCGGCGCGGGTGTTTACATGTCGGGGGTTGCCCGACAGCAAGTGCCTTTCTTTTGGGTCGCCAAAAGAAAGGCACCAAAGAAAAGGCGACCCCTGCGACTGCGCTCGCTACGCGAGTTCCCTGCGCTTCTCGCAAGGCGCGGCTGGCTCGCGTGTTCGGCCTGCGGCCTACCGCTTCGCCTTTGTCGCCGCGCCTTGCTGCGATGCTCGGCGCAGTCAAGGGGGGCAACGTCAAAGGCAACCGCAACGACAACTGCAACTGCAACTGCAACTGCAACGTCGAAAAATCGACGGCAACAACAGCTACTGCAGCATCCGCGCCGCGCGATTGTTTTGCCCTGCCGCTTTTCAGATCGGCCGGGTTTTATCAACCAACCAGACACACAGGACATCACCGTGATCAACGGCCACCGACAGCTGATCCAGACTAATTTCCATGGCTGGCAGGCCTGGCTGCTGGAGCAGGGCCCGCTCAAGTTGCATATCGTGCCGCAGGTGGGTGGGCGGCTGATGGGGATCAGTGTGAATGACGTGCAATTGGCCTATATCAACCCGGCGCTGGCCGGCAAAGTGCCGGATTTTGCCCCGCAACGCTGGGCGGCGCTGTGTGTGGATTGGGATTTTCCGCTATGGGGCGGTGGCAAGACGTGGATTGCGCCGGAAACGCGCTGGCCGCAAGGCAAGCCGCATCGTGATCTGGATAGCGGTAACTGGCTGGTCACGCAGACCTGGCTGGACGACACGAGCATGGGTATTGAAATGCAAAGCCCGGTTGACCGGGCCAGTGGCTTGCAGCTGACCCGGCGCATCACCCTGCCGGCTGGCGGCAGCACCTGGCGGATTGACCATGCCATGATCAATATGGGCGAACACACTTTGCACTGCGGTTTGTGGGATGTGCTGATGATGCTGCGCCCGGCCACGGTGTCGGTCCCGCGTCCGGCCAGCAGTCGCCATGAGCGTGATGGCGTACACCTGATGCCAGACAAAGGCCCGGTGGCAGATCTGTGGGCGCATGGCGTGCTGTTGCCGGCTGATCGGCGCACAGAGGTCGTCTGTGATGAAGCCCTGCAATTCAAAGTGGGTTTTGACAGCGACAACGGCGAAATGTGGGCCGACATTGATCTGCCCCAAGGCCAGTTCTGCTATCAGCGCAATTCGGTCATCCCCGCGCACGCCACCTGGGCGCACGGTCACCCGCTGGAAGTCTTCAACGCACAACACGCGCCCTATCTGGAAATTGAAACACACGCGCCGCTGGCCCACCTGAACCCGGGCGAGCGGGCGGACTACACGATTGAGGAAGCTGCATGGGCAATCTGAACAACCCTGGCTGGACCATCGACTGGGCCTGGGGTGAAGCCACGATCCAGGCGCTGGGCGGCATGCTGGCCCCGGTGAGCTTTGAACTGGATAACGGCCAGCGCATTCAACCCCTTCAGATCGCCCCATGGGGCGACACACCAGACCCCCAATGGCCCGGCGTGCTGCGCCAGTTGCGTGGCGAGTGGCCCTGTGTGCCGTTCGGCATGGCGCACGCGCCCAGACACACCGACCCGGCCTGGCCCAAAGCAGACGACGCCAACCCGCATGATCACGGCTACGGTGCCAATCATGAATGGCAACTGGTGCAGCAAACATCTGACGCCCTGACCGTCGCCATCAACTACCCCGCCGGAGACCCCGTCGCCCGGCTGGAGCGCGAAATCCGCCCCGACCCCGACAGCCCGGCCCTGACGGTGACGCTCACCATCCACGTGCGCCAACCCATCCGCCTGCCCGTGGCCCTGCACCCCACCTTTGCCGTGCCGCAAAGCGGCGTGGAAGTCATCGCCTGCCCGGTCGAGAGCGTGCACACCTACCCGGAACCCACCGAAACCGGCGTCTCGCGCCTGTTGCCGGATCACAGCGCCAGCAGCATCAACGCCCTGCCCGCCACCACCGGCACGCTGGACATCACCCGCTTGCCGTTGCCCTTTGCCACCGAAGAACTCTTGCAACTGCGCAACTGCAAACCACCCTTCGTACTACGCTACCCCGGCTGGCGCGCCCAGGTGGAACTGGACTGGGACACCAGCCAACTCCCCGACGCGCTGATCTGGGTCAGCAACGGCGGCCGCGCCTTTGCCCCCTGGTCCGGCCGCCACTACGCCCTCGGCGTCGAACCCCTTAACAGCTTCTTCGACCTCGCCCGCGTCCTCACCCCACCCGCCGACCACCCACTGGCCGACCGCGCCGGGCTGCTGATCCACCCTGGGCAACCGGCCATTATTCGCTACACGTTGAAAGCATCAGGACTGTGAAGGGTTAGCTGAGGCGGGGGAATTCGCGAAGCAATCCACCGCTGCCATGGTGGATTGTCGCTCCGCGCCGAATCCACCCTACGGTTGGCGTTTACATCCTTGCCCACCAAGGGGGCCGCCGAGGTCGGGAATGACGAGTCATTGGGGTACCCGTCGTGTAGATTTTGTCGTTGCCGTTGATTTTCGGGGTTGGGGTTGGGGTTGGGGTTGAGGTTGCTTTTGACCTACCTCCCCCTTGACTGCGCCGAGCATCGCAGCAAGGCGCGGGGTTTCGGCGGAGGGGTGTCTGAGCGAAGCGAGTTCCCGCAGCCAGCCGCGCCTTGCGAGAAGCACAGGGAACTCGCGAAGCGAGCGCAGTCGCAGGGGTCGCCTTTCTTTTGGGTACTTTTCTTTGGCGAAGCAAAGAAAAGTAACGTGCTCCGGGCACCCCCGGTATCAAAACCACCGCGCCGCAGGCGCTAACAAAACGGGTTCTCGCCCGCAAAGGCCACCTACGGCGGCCAACTGGATTCCTGCCTGCGCAGGAATGACGATGCAGTGGCGAAGCGAACAATACCTCCCTGCCATGACTCCAACTGGACTCCTGCCTACGCAGGAATGACGATGCAATGGCGAAGCGAACAATACATCCCTGCCATGACTCCAGCTGGATTCCGGCCTGCGCCGGAATGACGCGCCGATGGAAACATCAACGATACTTCCCCGCCCGAAGCCCTATCTCCCGCACCATCACCCGCACCCGCATCAGCACCAACACCAACACCAAAAAAAACGGGCATCTCAAAGACGCCCGCTCTTTCCCAACCCATTGCCCACCGGCAACACAACATCACTTCTGCGCAGTCAGCGCCTCAATCTCATCCATCGCCTTGTTCATCCGGCGAATCACCGCCCGATACGGCTCCGGCGATGCCAGATCAACCCCCGCCCGCTTCACGATCTGATACGGATCAGCCGAACCACCCGACTTGAGCATGGTGAAGTAACGATCCCGCAAGGCCAGGTCACCCTTCTCGATCCCCTCGGCAAAATACGCCGCCGCGCTGATCGAAGTCGCGTACTGGTACACATAGAAATCGTTATAGAAGTGCGAGACAAACTCCCACTCAGACCCATACAGATCATCAATGTGCATCACGCCTTCGGCATCGCCCTGGTAGCGCTTCAACAAGTCCAGATAAATCTTGCTGAAGTCAGAACCCGACAGCGCCTTGTCTTGCTCCAGCGCCTCATGCGCCTTGTATTCGAACTCGGCAAACATGGCCTGGCGGAAGAAGGTAGCGCGCAAGAGTTCCAGTTCCTGGTTCAGCGCAAACACCTTCTCGGCCTTGGTACTGGCGTGGTCGGCGACGTAATCGGCCAGCAGCATCTCGTTGGTGGTCGAAGGGATTTCTGCCACGAAAATGGAGTAATCCGCCGTCGGGAACGGTTGGGCGCCGTTGGCCAGCACGGTGTGCATGGCGTGGCCCCATTCGTGGGCGACGGTGGACATGCTTTCGTAGTCGCCGTTGAAGGTCATCAGCACAAACGGATGCACGTCATATGCAGCGCCATTCATATAGGCGCCAGACTGTTTGCCGCGCTGGGGCTGCGCATGCATCCAGCTTTTGCCAAACGAGGACGCCAGCGTGTTGACGTAGTCCTGACCCAGCGGCGCCACGGCTTTGAGCGTGGTCGCTTCGGCTTGCGCCAGCGTATAGCGCGGCGACTTGGTGGTCAGCGGCACGTACACATCCGGGTAACCAGCTTGCTTCAGACCCAGCAGGCGTGTGCGCAGCTTGAGGTAACGGTGCAGCGTCGGCAGGCCGGCGTTGGTTTCGGCAATCAGCGTTTTGTAGACGGCATCCGGCGTGTTTTCGTTGGCCAGTTTCATGTCCAGCACGCTGGCGTAATGCCGTGCATTGGCCTTGAAGATTTCACCGCGGATATGGCCGGCGTAGCTGGCACCCAGCGTACGCTCGTAGGCCTTGAACACGCTCCAGAAGGCCTTGAACACTTGCTGGCGCACTTTCGGATCAATGTCCGCGCGCAGCAAGGTGTAGGTGCCTTGATCAAGCGTGTAGGTCTTGCCGCGTACGGTAATTTTGGGGAATGGCAGGTCCGCGTTGGTCAGCAGGTCAAACACCTGGCGCGTGCCGTCCAGCGGGCGCTGGGCTGCGGCCAGCAAGGCTTCAGATCTGGCGTCCAGCGTATGCGGGGTCAGGCGCAAGGCGTTCTGGATGAAATACGAGAACTGGCCCAGCGCCGGTTCTTGTTTGAGCCAGGCGTCGATCTTGTCCGCGCCAATGGCGGAGATCTCCGGGTTGATGAAAGAAGCCGCTTCATCCAGCTGCGCATCAACCGAATACGCCTGTTGCGCGCGCGACTGGGCGGCATCATCCAGGGTGTTGGCATCGGCTTGCAGGCTGGCGTAGACCTCCATGCGCCACATACGGCGGCGCAGATCAAACATCTGCCCCAGCGCGGCAGCCAGGCTTTGCGGATCTTTGCCCAGCGTGCCCTGACGGGCTTTCAGTGCGGGCAGGTCAGCAACAATGGCCAGGCGTTCGGCATCCCACGCGGCGGTGGTCGGGTACAGCGGGGTCAAGTCCCAGACTGCGGGCGGGTTGGCAGTGGCGGCGGCAGTTTGGGTTGTGGTGGTGGCAGCGGTAGCAAAAACAGGGGAAAGCAACGCCACAGCCAGCGTGGCGGCAAGAACGGTCATCTTCATAAGTGGACGGACTCTGGATAAGGGTCGGGACTTGCAGCAACACCGGGTGCGGTGCCGTGCGGCAAAAAACTGCTCGATTTTGCCTCAGCCGTCTGTATCGCACCGATTTGCAGGTAATGAGCGTGTCATATTCGTCATACGCCCCGCGCAAGTGGAATAAAACGGCAGGCCGGCGCGTTGCACCGACACCGTCTGGTAAAGCCTGATCTCGTCTGCCAGGCTGGATGGGCAGTCAAAAAAACAGCCGTCTGCTGCGCAAATCTGCTGGTCTGCCTACCCGGCCGGGCCAGTCTTGCCATCGCCACAAAAGGACACGGGCCATGATCCCGATTACGCGTCGCTTCAGTCATCCTCCCACCCCTGCCGTACTGCGCCTGCTGGCTGGCGCCGCCTGCCTTGCCATCATGGCCGGTTGCGCTTCGGTCAGCGCCAACAGCACCCAATACGTCGGCGCCCCGCGCCCGCCCGCCACCGACCCCGCCAGCGTGCAGATTCTGCGGGCAGAGCCCACAAGACCGTTTGATCGTCTGGGCGAGATCAATATCGAAGCCTCGACCGACCCCGCGCCACCTGTGCAGGACATCGAAGCCAAAGTGCGCGACGAAGGCGCTAAACTGGGCGCTGATGCCGTGGTGGTCGTGCTGGACCGCATTGAACCCACCGGCGTGTGGGTGTCCGGCCCATGGTGGGGGCGCAGTGTCGATACCATTACCGGGCGCAAGCTGATTGGTGTTGCCATCAAGTACCGCTGAAAACCGCAGGGTGGATGAAGCAGATCATCCACCCTTTTTTATCGCGCTCCCCATCCCCTGCCAACCCACGTAAAATCCCTGGTATTCCCGCCCCAGACAAGGCACTCACCGCGCATGCGGATACTGCACACCTCAGACTGGCATCTTGGCCAGCATTTCATGGGCAAGACCCGCCAGACCGAACACCAGGCCTTGATCGACTGGTTGCTGGCCCAGGTGACCGAACACCAGATTGATGCCGTGCTGATTGCGGGCGATATCTTCGACACCGGCGCGCCGCCCAGTTACGCGCGGGAGTTATACAGCAGCCTGATCGTGCGGCTGCATGATCTGGGTGCGCATCTGGTCATCCTGGCGGGCAACCATGATTCCGTCGCCACGCTGGCAGAAAGCAAAACCTTGCTGGCCAGGCTGGGTACGACGGTCATTCCAGGCGTGGCCGACAATCCGGATGACCAGGTTCTGGTGCTGCGCCAGCGCAATGGGCAGCCCGGCGCGCTCATCTGCGCCATCCCCTACATCCGCCCGCGTGAAGTACTGCAAAGCCAGGCCGGCCAGAGCGCCGACGAGAAACAACAGAATCTGCAAGAAGCCATTGCCCTGCTATACCGCCAGACCTACCAGCACGCCGTACACAAGCGCGCCGAACTGGGCAGCGCTTTACCCATTGTGGCGACAGGCCACCTGGCGGTGATTGGCGCCAGCGCGTCCGAGTCAGTGCGGGAAATCTATGTCGGCAGCCTGAAAGCCTACCCGGCCGATGCCTTCCCGCCCGCCGATTACATTGCGCTGGGCCACATTCACCGCCCGCAAGACTGCGGCCAGGCGCATATCCGCTATTGCGGCTCGCCCATTTCGCTGAGTTTTGACGAGGCCAATCAAGCCAAACAAATGCTACTGGTTGAGCTGGATGAAACCGGCCTGCGCCAGATCACACCGCTGGCCATCCCCTGTTTCCAGCCGCTGGCCAGCGTTCGCGGCACGCTGGCAGACTTGCCCGGCGCAATTGCCAAAGCCGCCGTCGCAGGCAGCACCCAGACCCCGGTCTGGCTGGAAGTCGTAATCACCGCTGAGGACTACCTGAGCGACCTGCAAGCGCGGGTTGAAGAAATCTGCACCGGCCTGCCGGTGGAAGTCTTGCGCTTGCGGCGCGAGCGCGGCCAGAACGCGGCCAGCCTGCAAACCAGTGCCAAAGAAACGCTGGATGAACTCAGCCCGGATGACGTCTTTGCCCAACGCATCGCCCCGGAAACCCTGGAAGAGCCGCTGGCGCAACAACTGAAAGCGCGTTACCGGCAGGTTCTGGCCGAACTGATGGAGCCGGATGCATGAAGATCCTCACGCTGCGGCTTAAAAACCTGAACTCGCTCAAGGGTGAGTTCAAGATCGACTTCACCACAGAGCCCTTCAACCACAACGGCCTGTTTGCCATTACCGGGCCCACTGGCGCCGGCAAGACCACGCTGCTGGACGCGTTGTGTCTGGCGCTGTACCACCAGACGCCGCGCATGGACGTGATCTCGGCCAAAACCAATGAGGTCATGACCCGGCATACGGCAGATTGCCTGGCTGAAGTGGAATTTGAAGTCAAAGGCAAACGCTACCGCGCGTTCTGGAGTCAGCGCCGCTCCCGCGATAAACCGGATGGCGCGCTGCAAGCGCCAGTCGTGGAGCTGGCCGATGCCGACGGCAATATTCTGGCCACGCGCATCAACGACAAACTCAAGCTGACCGAAAGCATCACCGGCCTCGATTTTGGCCGCTTTACCAAATCCATGCTGCTGGCCCAGGGCGGTTTTGCGGCCTTTTTGCAAGCCGACGCCAACGAGCGCGCGGCCCTGCTGGAGCAACTGACCGGCACGGAAGTCTACGGCCTGATCTCGCAGCGCGTATTTGAACATACGCGGGATACCCGCATCGCACTGGAGCAACTCAAGGCCCGTGCAGAAGGTGTGGCACTGCTAAGCGACGCCGATCGCGATGAACTCACCACCCGTGCCGCAGCGCTGGCGGCCGAGGAAGTTGCCAGCAACCAGCAACGCGAACAAATACAGCAACAGCGCCAATGGCTGGATCAGGTGTTGCAAGCCACCCGGCAACAAGCCAGCGCCCATCAGGCCCAGCAAGATGCCGAGACCGCGTTGTACGACGCGCGGGCAGACCTGGCGCGGCTGGCCGCCGCAGAACCCGCTTTCAAGCTGCGCCCGATGTATCTGGCACTGACCAGCGCCAGCCATACCCTGAACCAGACAACACAGACGCTGCACACCGCCACGACGGCGCACACACAAGCGCTGGCTGAACAAGCTGACTGGCGCTGGCAGGCGACCCAGCGTGCCGGGCAACTCGTGCGCATCGGCCAGCATGCGCTGGCGCAGATCGAACAACAGCATGCCACCCTGAGCGCCAGCCAGGCGGCGCATCCGCAGCATGCACAACTGGCGGCACATCTGACGGGCTGGCAGGCGCAACTGGCTGTCCGCCAGCAATTGCGCCAGGAAATCACCGACCAGGAAAACCGGCTGCAAAGATTCACCAGCACCCTGCAGGGGCTGGACCAAGAACTGCAACAACGCACCCAGGAGTCGCGCACCGCACAGACCGGGCACACCCGCCTGGCCGCTGAGTTGCAACACAGCCAGACCGCGCTGGCCGATTGCCTTGCCGGGCAGCCCGAATCCGCGTTGCGGCAACAGTGGCAACAACTGGAGAACCTGCGCACGCAGGCCGAGCGGCTGGAACAACTGGCGGCCCAGCGCGCCAGACTGAATGCCGAATCGGCCCGGATATCCGACACCCAGGCCAGCCTGAACGAACAGACCAGCGCGTTGACCCAACAGCGTGATGTTCTGCGCGCGCGCTTTGTTGAAGTCAAACAGCAGGTTGCCGACAAACAAAAACTGCTGGAACAGGAACAACGCATCCAGGACCTGACCGCCCTGCGTGCACAACTGCAACCGGGCGAAGCCTGCCCGCTGTGCGGCGCCACTGAACACCCCGCTGTGGCGCATTACAACGCGCTGGATGTCTCTGCCACGCGCCAGGCCTTGACGGACAAACAGGCCGAACAAGAACAGGTTGAAGAACAGGGCCGCAAGCTGTCTACCGACCTTGCCACCCTGGCCGAACGCAATACGCACGCCGGCGCACGCCTGCAAGCCATTACCCTTGAAAGCACACAGCTGGATACCGACTGGCAACGCAGCGCCGGCCACTTTAACCCGCCACCTGCCAACCACAACGCCCTGCCCGCGCTCAAGGCCGGACTGGCGCAGCAACTGGCACAGATTGGTCAGCGCTTGACCCAGCTGGACCAGTTGAACGCACAACTGGGCAAGCAGCGCGATGCGCTGGCCAGTCATGACCAGGCGTTGCAGGCGCTGACTCAGCAGATTGCCGTTTTGCAGCAACGCGTACAAAACGGCCAGGCCCAGATCAAGGAAACCGGCACGGCGATCAAAACGCAGCAATCACGCCTTGCCGAGACTGAAACCACCTTCCGGCAACAATTGGCCGCACTGGGTTATGACTTGCCCGGTATCGAGCACACCGCCGGCTGGCTGGCCGCGCGTGAAGCCGAAGCAGCGCAATGGCAAGACGCCGCCAACCGCCTGCAAGCGCTGGAACGTGATCAACTGGCCGCCCGCAACACGCTGCAACAGGCGCAGGCCGAGGCCGCGCAATGGCAGCAAAGCTGGGGTGACAGCCCGCAGCCAGCCGCCTTGCCTGATGTAGCAGACCCGCAGGCGGAGCTTGCCCATGCCGCGCAACAACTGGATCAAGCTCGCCAGCGCGCCCACGCCCTGGCCGGCCAGATCGAGACGCTGACCACGCTGCAAAGCGCGCAAACATCGGCTCAGGCGCAAGCCGCAGCAGACTGGCACGCGGCGCTGTCGGCCAGCCCGTTCGCAGATGAAAACGCCTGGCAAACCGCCGTACTGGATGAATCGACCCACCAGCGGCTGCAGGCACTGAAGCAACAGCTGGACAAAACACTGACCGAAGCGGCCGCACTGTATACCAGCGCCGCGCGTCATCTGGCCCAGTTGAACGCCGCGCCGCAAACCACGCTTAGCGCCGAGGAGCTGGAAACCCATTGGCAAAACGTGCTGGCGCAGATCAAGGCGCTGGCCCAGCAGCAAGGCGAAATCCATGCGCAATTGCAAGGTGACGCCCAGCGTCGGGAAAACCAGCAAGCCCTCTTCGGGCAGATCAGCGCGCAACAGGCCGAATACGACATCTGGCAGCATCTCAACGGCTTGATCGGCTCGGCCGATGGCGCCAAATATCGCCGCTTTGCCCAAGGGCTGACGCTGGATCACCTGATCCATCTGGCCAACCGCCAACTGGCCCGTCTGCATGGCCGGTATCAGCTGGTGCGCAAAACGGGCGGCGAACTGGAAATGGCCATCATCGATAGCTGGCAAGGCGATGTCGTGCGTGACACGCGCACGCTTTCTGGCGGCGAGAGCTTTCTGGTCAGCCTGGCACTGGCGCTGGCGCTCTCTGACCTCGTCAGCCACAAGACTTCAATCGACTCGTTATTTCTTGATGAAGGCTTTGGCACGCTGGATGGCGAAACGCTGGACATGGCGCTGGATGCGCTCGACAGCCTGAACGCCACCGGCAAGATGATCGGCGTGATCAGCCACGTGGATGCGCTCAAAGAACGCATCCCGGTGCAAATCCGCATTGGCAAAGGCCACGGCTTTGGCTATTCGGGGATCGAAACCGGCTTGTACCGGCGCTAGCCGCACCGGGAAAAACGTGGATCTATAATCGTCATATTGCCATTCTGCGCCAGGAGGCGTGGCATGCCGCACGACATTCCAGCAGCCCCCAAACGGCAACTGTCACCGCATATCCTGCCCACGGCGTGCACCATGATTGGGGTCTGTACCACGCTGATCGGGCTGGTGAAAGTGGCGGAAGGCCATATCGGGCCCAGTCAGGTGGACGAATACACCTCGCTGGACATGCTGCTGTTCCTGGCCAGCGCCATGCTGTCGTATTGTTCCATCCGCCGCGCTGACACCTCACGCATCGGGGCCAGGCTGGAACGCTGGGCCGATCAATGCTTCATGGCCGGCCTGATTGGCCTGGCACTGATCGCCCTGTTTTTTGCCTATGAACTGATCTGATCCTGACTGGCCCGCGCCGCCTGCTTAGTTGGCCAGCAGCCGATCGTGCTGCTGCTGGTTGACCACCCGCCGCTTCACTTGTCTGATTTCTGCCAGCATGACCTTCAACTGATCCATGGCCAGTTGTTCATCGTCATTGAGCTTCAGTTGCGGCTCAAGATGTTTGATCAGCACGTCCAGCGCATCGCCCATGCGGCCAAGCTGCTTGCCGTAACTGGCCACATCTTCCAGCACCGTGGCTTCCACTTGCGGGTTGGAAGAATGGCCCAGATTGATATTCACCAGCCCGAACTGGCCACCCATGACCTTGAAGTAAGCATTCCACGGGTTGATGGCCTGTGTCACCGCACCAGAAAACGGCAAATTGAACGGTAAATTAACCGCGCGATTGAATGTTGCCATGCTGATCTCCATTTAATGATCCAGACTGATCCAACATAGCCGCTGGCTTTTACTCACGCGCCTGAACGCAACCACATTAAAGCCAGGCGGCAGCACAACCGGCCCCACCCGGGTCAACGCCTCTGGCCGCCGGTTCGTTACCTTTTCACAGCCTTGCCATCAAAGTGATCACCATGAAGTTTGCCTTTGCCAGCCTGCCCGCGATCTTGCTCTGTACCTTGTGCTACGCCGCAGACAGCGACGCGCCCAATATCGCGGCCGGCGATACCTGGCGTTATCAGGACGTCTCTGAAACCGCCAGTGGCAGCAACCAGATCACCAAGCAGATCACCGTCACCCGCGTGGCAGACGGCCGCATCGAATACACCTTGCAGCAAAACGACGTCACCCAGACGCGCACCGCCCAGGCCGACTGGGGCCGGGTGCTCACCGTGAACGGCCAGGATCGTGTGATTGATCGGCCGCTGTTCTTTCCGGTCGAACACGGCCAGACCTGGAATCTGCATTCTGCCGGCCCGGTCTCGGAGCACGGCAACGCCACAGAAGTACGCGATGAGCAATACAGCGTCGATGGCGTGGAAATGGTCAATGTCGCCGCCGGCCGCTTCAAGACCTTCCGGATCGAGGCCCAGGCGCAGTGGACCATCGAACCTGGCCATATCCGTGGTCACAGCAGCCGCACGCTCTGGTACGCACCGGACGCCAAGCGCTGGGTGAAAGCGGAAGAAACCACTTTTGACGCCAACGACCAGCAGCGCGCGCATGTCAGCGAAGAACTGGTGTCAATGAAGGTGGCGCCGTAAAGCGCCACCGGTTTACTCCAGCGCCAGCACGGGTTGGGCAGCCTGCTCGTCCCAACGCAAGGCAATCAACGCAGGCGGCTGGCCGTGTTCTGCCTGCCATTGCAGCAACGCCCGTGACATTTCCGGCAGTATTTGTTGATCCAGCATATGGCTGACCGCGCGGGCGCCAACATCGGCATTAAGGCAGCACGCCGCAATGGCAGTGCAGACTGCCGGATCAAACTCAAGCCGTCCGCGATAATGGCGGGCAACCCGCTGCTGCAGTTTCTGCAGTTTTAGCTGTACCACCAAAGCCAGCGCCGGCTGGCTCAAGGGCCGGTAGTAGACGGCCTGGAACCGCGCCAGCAAGGCAGGCTGGAAATACTCAACCAGCAAAGGCCTGATCGTTGTATCCAGTTCTGCCGCAGTCGGCATGGCATCGCCCTCATGCGCCAGCATGATCTCATCGGCGCCCAGATTGGACGTCATCAGGATGACGGTATTGCGAAAATCGATCTCCCGCCCTTCGCCATCGCGCATGAAGCCACGATCAAATACCTGGTAAAACAGGTTCAGCACATCGCGATGGGCCTTCTCCACCTCATCAAGCAAGACCACAGAGTATGGGTGCTGGCGCACGGCCTCGGTCAGCACCCCGCCCTGACCATACCCGACATAGCCCGGGGGCGAGCCCTTGAGTTGCGAGACGGTATGCGCCTCCCGGTATTCCGAAAGATTGATGGTAATGAGCGCGCGCTCGCCGCCAAACAGCAGATCAGCCAGCGCAAGCGCCGTTTCTGTCTTGCCTGTGCCAGAAGGCCCCACCAGCAAAAACATGCCCCCCGGGCCTTCACCCGTTTGCAGGCCGGTTCTGGCCGTGCGCAAACTACACGCCAGCTGCTGCAGGGCTGAATCTTGCCCGACTACCCGCTGCCCCAACCGGGACTCCAGCTCCAGCAAGCCGGTTTGCTCATCCTTGAGCAGTGTTTCCAGCGGGACGCCGGTCCAGTCCGCAATCACGTTGGCCACCACGGCCGGATTGACCTCTGCATGAACCAGCGCGGGCTGGCTTTTTTGCAAAGCAGCCAGCGCTTCACGCAGCGGAATGATATCGCCTGGCCGATGGCCTGGAGCTGATTGCCGCCCTGCTGGCGCACTATCCGGACACCATCTTGCCGCACCGGCCAGAAAGCCGAAAAGCCGCGCTGGAATGGCTCAACGGTGAGCGTTTTCAGGTCTTTCTGGCGCGCGCGCCCGCGTCTGCAACAGATGTACAGCGCGCCTGCTCTGCGCTGGCGCTGATTGAGCAATCTCTTGCCGCCTGGGACGAGGCGGTCAGGCCTGACCTGCACCCATTGTTATATCGCTTTGAGGCGCTGGGTGAAGCGGCCGGCAACGATGCTGGCGGCAACGTGCCTGCCGCGCAAGACGCCACGCAAACCGGCACGGCCATCAAACAGGGTGAAATTGGTTCTTCGCGTGATCTGCTGGATCGGGGTCGTGAAATGGCCGTGTTTCTGCGCCGCCAGGCCGAGGGCTACCTGCCTGCCTACCGCCTGCTGCGTTGCGTGCGCTGGGATACCGTCACCAGCCCGCCGCCGCATGATGGACAAGGCCGCACCCGCCTGCCGCCGCCGCGCCAGGATCTGCAACAGCATCTGAAACGGCTGGTGCTGCAGCAACAGTGGCATGAGCTGCTGGAGCGCGTGGAGCTGGCGTTTGCCGAAGGCGCTAATCATTTCTGGCTGGATTTGCAGTATCTGGCCTGGCAAGCGCAAGGCCAGGCGGGCCCGCTTTACGCTGGCTGGCAAGACATGCTGCTGACTGATTTTGCGCAAATGCGCGACCGGCTGGCCGGCGTAGAACGCCTCAGTTTCAGCGATGGCACTCCGTTTGCCGATGACAGCACGCTGGAGTGGATTTCCCGCCACGCCGTCATCCGTGATCTGGAGGCGGGCGACAGCATTGTGCAGCCGCCGCCTGGCGTCAGCGATTCAGACTGGCAAAACACCGTGGAACTGGCCAGCGCTACCGCAACGGAAAAAGGGCTGGAAGCCGCCTGGCAATGGGTACGCGACCTGCCGCATGTCCCGGGCGCGCACCAGCAATGTCTGCGCACGCTGTTGATGGCCCAACTGGCGGAACAGCATGGTCGCAGCGATATGGCATTGCATCTGCTGACCGAGCTGGACGGCATGATCGAAACATTCCGGCTTGATCAGTGGGCGCCCGCGCTGGCGTTCGAGATCAAGGCCCAGCAATGGCGCGTGTTGCAACAGCGGGCGCAGCGCAAGGATGTGGACAAGATCACCCTGCAGCAGCGGCTTGAACATGTGCATGGCGCGCTGGCGGCGCTGGACCCGGTCCGCACCTTGTCGCTGGGCCTGCCCACGCGCTGAACGCCCGCCTTCCCTCCGGTCCGCGCGACCGGCATGAACTGAACCTGTCACTGGCATTGTATGGACGACACCATTCTCAAGTACTACGAAGCCGAAATGCGCTATCTGCGCGAAGCCGGCCGCGAATTTGCCCAGGCCCATCCGGACCGGGCGGCACTCTTGAACCTGGACCGCGTAGGGGAACGCGACCCGTTTGTAGAGCGTTTGTTTGAAGGCTTTGCGTTTCTCACCGGGCGTTTGCGGCAAAAGCTTGATGACGATCTGCCCGAGCTGACCGAAGGCCTGATGAGCCTGCTGTGGCCACATTACCTGCGCATGATTCCATCGCTGACCGTAGTGGAATTGACGCCGCAGATGCAGGCGCTGCAGCACAGTGAATCCGTCCCGCCCGGCCTGGAGCTGCGTGGCACACCGGTCGCGCCCAGCCAGGTGCGCTGCCTGTACCGCACGACGCAAGCCGTGCCGTTATTGCCGCTGAACCTGATCGAAGCCAGTCCGGTTATCCGCAACGATGGTCGTTCTGCCATCCGTTTGCGCTTTGCACTGGAAGGCCAAGGCAAACGCGAACAGCTTGATTTCTCGCGCATCCGGCTGTTTATCAATGCCGATGCCCCGGTCGCTTGCGCCCTGCGCTTGGCACTGACCCGGCAGGTCCACCATATCGAGGCCCGCGCCACCGGCACGACCACCGACGCTGCCATTCAGGCGCTCTCTGCCGGTTTGCGCATGGAGCCGGCCGGGTTTGGCGCGGATGAACGCCTCTGGCCCAAGGCCGACAATGCCTTTGGCGGTTATCAGCGGCTGCTGGAGTACTTCACCTTCCGCGAAAAATTCATGTTCCTGGATTTGTGCGGGCTGCAGATCACCAAAGTGCCGGGCGATGCGGACTGGCTGGAAATCGACATCGTTCTCAATCAACGTTACCCGGCAGACATGCCGTTCTCGGCAGAACAGATCCGCCTGCACTGCACGCCGGCCATCAATCTGTTCGAACTGGAAGCCGAACCCATCCGCGTTGATCACATGGAGCCGGAATACCGCGTGATCCCCATGCTGCGGGAAGATGCGCCGATCGAAACCTGGTCGGTCGATGCCGTGCAATCGTTCGACCATACCGACAGCAGCCGCCACAGCTACACGCCGTTTACCAGTTTCCGGCATCGGGGCGGCATGCTGCGACATGACACACCGGAGCGGTATTTTCATACGCGCGTGCGGCGTGGCGCGTCGGGGCTGCATGATACCTGGCTGGTACTGGGTGGCCACGCCTGGCAGACGCAAACCCGGTTGCCGGTCGAAACCCTGTCGCTGCGCGTCACCGGCACCAACGGCCTGTTGCCGCGCAAGGCGCTGCGTGAATCGCAGATTCTGGATATGACGGTGGGCTACCCTTGCGTGGCCCGGGTCCGCAATATCACCGCCCCCACCCTGCCCGTTTACCCGCCCACCGAAGACCGCTTTCACTGGCGCGTGCTGTCGCACCTGGCGCCCAACTATCTGTCCTTGATGGATGCCGAAGTCCTGCGCGGCACGCTGGCCCTGTATGACTGGACCGACGATGAAATGAACCGCCGTCGCCTGCAAGGCATCGTCGCCGTGGCCCACCGGCCCTTGATGCGGGTGGAACAAGGCTGCGTGCTGCGCGGTGTCGAGATCACCGTGACCCTGGACAGCCAGCACTTTGCCGGTGAGGGTGATGTCGATCTGTTCGGCGAACTCCTGCACCGTTTTCTGGCCGCGTACGCCGATATGAACCTGTTCACGCAACTGGTGCTGCTGTGCCAACCCAATGGCAAACGGCTGACGTGGGCGCCGGATACCGCCCCGGTGGTGACCTTATGAACGCCAGCGCCAGATCCGGGTTTCAAAGCTGGCGGCCGGTTGTCACGCCTGTCACCGGCGAGGGCCTTGTTCCCACCCTGTTGCGTCGCGCCAGCGGGTTCAATTTCTACCAGTTCTGCGAACTGCTGGATCGCGCCCAGCCCGGCCGGCCACCGTTAGGCAGCGCAGATTCACCTGCTGCAGATCCGGTACGGTTCCGCTCTTATCCCGGGCTGGGTTTCCCCGGCAGCGAACTGGCCGGGGTGCAGGTTGATCCGGATCGGCCCGATGCCCCGCCCGCGGTGCGCACCACGTTTCTGGGGTTGTACGGCGTGGATGCCCGCATGCCCTGGTATCTGCTTGACGATATTTCCACTCGCCGCGAAGGGCACGAGGCGCTGCAAGGTTTTCTGGACCTGTTCCACCACCGCATTGTCACGCTGTATTACCGGGTCTGGCGCAAGTATCGCTACCCGGTCAGTTTTGAACGCGGCGCCACAGACCGTACCTCCACCTCTTTACTGGGGCTGGTCGGGCTGGGCATACACCAGCCGGACGAACATATCTGCGCCCGTTTCATGGCCTTGCTGGGCCAGGGCGGGCAACGCACCCGCACGGCGGAAGGCCTGGTTGCCGTGGTGCGCGCCACGCTGGCCTGCCAGCAGGTGACCGTGGAATCCTGCCACCCGGTCACACGCCTGCTGGAAGAACCCGCCCGGCTGGGCAACGCTGTGCTGCGAGCTGGCACGCTGGTACTGGGGCAACGCCTGACCGACCGTAACAGCACCGTGCGCGTCTTGATCACGCCCGCGCCTGAGGCCGACCTGCCCGCGCTGCTGCCCGGCGGTGCCACGCATACCGAGCTATTGCAAATGCTGCGCGTCTATCTGGGCTACAAGCTCGATGCCGAACTCGTGTTGCGGCTAGACCCGGCACAGCTGCCGCCATCGCAACTGGGCAAGTACGCGCCGCGGCTCGGCCTGACCGCCGTGAACGGCAAGCCTGCGCCGGGCAGACCGTTTGATATCCGCCTGGGCCGTTATAGCGGCTTTGCTGTGGCTTGACCTTGTTACCCCGTTTTCTGGATAACCCGATGAAACCCTTCATGAAACCCGTCCCCTGCCTTGCCGCACTCAGTCTGGCTTTGTTACTGGGTGCTTGCGGTGCGGTGCAGACCGTCAAACAAGCCTCGGTCAGCACTGCCCGCGCCATCTTCATTGCGCAGACACTGACCCTGAAACTTGATCTCGTCGCCCGGGAAAGCATCAACAGCGATGACAAGGATCAACCCATGTCCGTGGTGGTCCGCGTGTACCAGCTCAAAGACGGCAAAGCACTACAAGATGCGCCCTACGACAAAATCCTGGCCGACGACAACACAGTCCTCAAAGACACCCTGGTTGCCCGCAAGGAACTGCTGCTGCGCCCCGGTGCCACCGTCAGCCTGGACGAACCACTGGACCAAACCACGCAAGCTGTCGGCGTGGCGGTGTTCTTTCGCAAGGAAAACAAGGACAACACCTGGCACGTGATGATCCCGCGCGCTGACCTGTCTGATGACAAGCCGGTCAGGCTGTCGGTCACCGGCTACACCATCAAGCGCGATCCGCCCCCCAAGGCCAATACATGAGCGGCCCGGGTTTGTATGAACGCTTGCTGGGCAGCTTTGCCGACGGCACCCCGGTAGACGAATACGACGACAAGACGCAGACCATCCTCAGCGTCATGGACAACATCCAGTGCGTGCTCAATACGCGCGCCGGCAGCCTTTCGCACTTGCCCGAGTACGGCTTGCCTGATCTGACCAGCATCTACCGCGAACTGCCTGCCAGTGCGCACCGCCTGAAACGGATGATTGAATCGACCCTGCTGCAATACGAACCACGGCTGCAGGCAATCGAAATCGAACTGAAAACGCCCGATGACGAAGCCATGCTCAGTTACATGCTGATCTGCCATCTCAAACAAACTGGCCTGGTGCGATTTGGCACGTGGTTCATGCCAGATGGCCGGGTACGGTTGAGGCGGCATAGCGCATAAAAGAAGGCCAAAAAACGACAGATTGCCGCGCCTGGGCTCCTGCTGGCTGCAATCGCGTGGCCGCTTGCTCGGTGGCTGACACCGGCGTGTACAATCATGCAATGCTTACAGACGGGATGGCAGCATGAGTACCGAACAGTCTTTCAGCGCCTACGGGGTGTCTGAGCAACTTGAGCAAGCGGACCAGATCGACGAGGCCATTGCCGAACTGCGGATCAACGGCTACACCACGCTCGCCAGCGGTTTCAGCGCAGAATTCATCGAATCGCTCAAAGCCGGTCTTGACCGGGCCTATGCGAAACAGATTGCCGAAATCGGCACTGAGTCAGACCTTCTGAAAATCAACGATGCCGACATTGCACGTTGCATGCTGTCTTACGAGCCCGACTTCCTCACGGTCGCCACAGCGGCACCGTTGATGGAGCTCACGCGGCGTTTTCTGGGGCCTGAATTCGTGCTGATGATGCAGAACGGCATCATTAACCGGCCGGACCGGGAAAACTATCAGGCCAGATGGCACCGGGATCTCAACTACCAGCACTGGACCAGTTCAAAGCCGATGGCGATGAACGCGCTGCTCTGTATTGATGAATTCACCTTTGAAAATGGCGCCACTTTCGTGCTTCCCGGCACGCATCACGTTGCGCCTTTTCCGACCGATGCCTTTGCCCGGAAATTTGAAAAGCAGCTCGCAGTACCGGCAGGCTCGTTTCTGATTCTGGACGCCATGGTCTTTCACCGGGCCGGGATCAACCAGTCCGCTCACGTTCGCCGCGCGGTAAACCATGTCATCGGCTTGCCGTTCATGGCGCAGCAGATCGATATTCCCAGCGCAATGAGCCGGACCGGCGCCGCTGTTCCCGACGATCCGGCCATCCGGAAATATCTGAATTTTCGCTGGGCGCCTGCCGCTGATGCCATCGAGTGGCGCCAGCGGCGGATTGTCCGCTAGAACGCCACATTTTCTGGAGTGCAGTAATGCTGACTGGGTTATACGGGGCAGGATTTCTTGGCCGCAAAATCGGGCAAGCCATCGACGCACCGTTCATCTTTGTCGATGACACACCGGCCAAACTCGGCACCGTCATTGACGGGCACGAGGTCACCAACCTTGATCTGTTTGCCGCGCGCGCGCCTGCTGAACCGCTGGTGCTGTATGTGTGCATCTACCAGCCCGGGTTCTCGTACCTGAACAAGCGTGCCGAGATTCATGCGCGCTACCCCGACCTGGATGTGCGCCCGTTTACGAGGCTATTTCACGCCGCGGCATCCAGCGTTCTGCCTTATCTGTTCTTCGAAGCGCCAGCCCGGTTGCGTGAAAAACTGGGCCGCTATGAGTACATCAGCCAGCTTTTCAGCGACGATCTATCGCGCAGCACGCTGTCTGGTCATCTGGCGTTCAGGCTCACCGGGGAGTTCGAACAGATTGTCTCGAGCGCACGTCGCGATGTCCCCTTCCTGCTTGATGCGCTGTCCCCCGCAGTCACCTATATCGATGCCGGCGCATTTGATGGCGATACGGCCGAAGAGTTTGTCAGCATGACCGGTGGCCGGTTCGGGCATCTGTGCCTTGTTGAGCCGGATGCAAACAACATTGCGCGCGCGCAACAGCGGCTGGCAGGCCTCGTCCAGCCCGACCGTGTCACTTTCCGCCAGGAAGCGGTTTCTGACGTGCGCGGCATGATGGGTTTCAATGCCCTGGGCTCGGTTGGATCAGCGCTGGATGCCGGCGCTGAAGACCAGGTAAACACCGCCTTGCTCTCTGATTTCGATAAAGAGGGCCAGCTTTACTTCAAGCTCGACATCGAGGGCGCCGAAGTCCCTGCGCTTCGCGCATCGCTTGATTTCATCGCCGCCCGCCGCCCGTTCATGGCAATCAGCGTCTACCACCGTCCAGACGATCTGCTAGATGCCATGACGCTGCTGGAAGGCATCGACGGCTACAGGTTCTACCTGCGTTGCCACGGGCCAGCGGGAGAAGACCTGATGCTTTACGCTATTCCGGCATAACCGGTTTCAGCGCCTGCCATAGCTGGCCAGGCACAAAAAAAAGCCCCGCACATGCGGGGCTTTTTGTTCACGCGGATCTTCGGATCAATCCCAGCTCAATGCACCGCCGGTTTGATATTCGGTCACGCGGGTTTCGAAGAAGTTCTTTTCCTTCTTCAGGTCGATCATTTCGCTCATCCACGGGAACGGGTTGTTCACGCCCGGGAACATGGCTTCCAGACCGATCTGCTGCAGACGACGGTTGGCGATAAAGCGCAGGTATTCCTTGAACTGCGACGCGTTCAGGCCCAACACGCCGCGCGGCATGGTGTCTTCGGCGTAGGCGTATTCCAGTTCAACGGCTTTCTTGAAGAGGTCATAGATTTCGTTCTTGAACTCTTCCGTCCACAGTTGCGGGTTTTCCTGCTTGATGGTGTTGATCAGGTCGATGCCGAAATTGCAGTGCATGGACTCGTCACGCAGGATGTACTGGTACTGTTCGGCAGCGCCGGTCATCTTGTTCTGGCGGCCCAGCGCCAGGATCTGCACAAAGCCGACATAGAAGAACAGACCTTCCATGATGCAGGCAAACACAATGATGGAACGCAGCAGTTGCTGGTCGGTCAGTTGCGTGCCGGTCTTGAATTCCGGGTCAGTCAGGACATCAATGAACGGGATCAGGAATTGATCCTTGTCGCGGATGGATTTGATTTCCTGATAGGCGTTGAACACTTCGCCTTCTTCCAGACCCAGGCTTTCCACGATGTACTGGTAGGCGTGGGTGTGAATGGCTTCGTCAAAGGCCTGGCGCAGCAAGAACTGGCGGCATTCCGGGCTGGTGATCTGGCGATACGTACCCAGCACGATATTGTTGGCGGCCAGCGAGTCGGCAGTCACAAAAAAGCCGAGGTTACGCTTGACGATGCGGCGCTCATCTTCGGTCAGGCCGTTGGGGCTCTTCCACAGTTCGATGTCGCGCTGCATGTTCACTTCTTGCGGCATCCAGTGGTTGGCACATTGGGCCAGATACTTTTCCCACGCCCATTTGTGCTTGAACGGGACCAGCTGGTTGACGTCAGTCGTACCGTTGATCACGCGCTTGTCCGCCGCACGAACGCGGTTGCTGGTGGCAGCAGCCGGGGCAGTGGCGCCTTGTGCTGCAGGCGCAGCCGGTTGGGCGGGCTTGGGGGTGATGATGTCGTCGTCAAAACTCAGCATGGGTCTGCTTTCCTCTTTTACAAATCTTCAAAATTCAAAAGTATTTCAATGGCAACCGGCAAGCCGGCGGTGCGTCTGGTACCCGATCCATCGTCTGGCCGGGCCGTGGTTCAGAAAGCGCGCCGTTACTGCGCAGGCTGCACTGTCTGGCTTGCCGCAGCGTCAAGCGGCCGCGGCAATCTGATCTGGATATTGCTGGTATCCGGCACCCCCCACATCACCTTGATGTGGTTGAAGTCTCGCTGGTGCGCATCCTTCAGCGTGGCGGTGGGCTGGAAATTCACGTCCACGTGGACTTCGCCCAGGTACACCACTTCGCCCGCTTTCACGTCAAACCCCTGGTTCAGCGGCAAGCGGCCAATGCGGCGGCTCATGTCCATGCCCGGGTTACCCCAGCGCGTCCATGTGTCCGTCATGGTGTAGTGGCCTGGCGGCAGCGTTAACAGCTGCAGCTGGCCGGTGGTGTCCGGCACGTCACCCGCATCGCGGATGTAGTTGTTATTGTTGGCAAAAAACTCTTTACGGCCCCACGGGCCTTCCACCACCACACTGGTGACAGTGGTGTCATGGTCCAGGCTGTTGAAGGTCACGGCCAGAATGCCGTACGCCTGCCCTGCCGGCGGGACCATTGCCCCTGCTGTCGACATTTGCGGACGAGCCGCGCAGGCACTTAACAGCCCGATACAACACAGCAACAACACGCGTTTGAACATGACCTGGCCCCTTGTACGTGGCTATATCGGCCCCTGGCCGACACAGACACCCGGACTCTGCTTGGACTGTTTATCTGGCGGTTTGTTGCCCCGCCCGGCAGATGGGCCAACAGCCCGGCGATGCGGCCGGGCTGTGGCAACAGGCTTTTACTGGCAAGCCTCGCACTCTTCAAAGCCAGGATCACCCGGGCGCAGGTAGCATGCGGCGCCTTCGGCTTCCGGCATCTCGGCAACCGCTGCAGCGGCCGATGCGGCTGCGATTGGTGCGCTGCTGACGGATGCTGCGGCAGAGAGGCCACCATCAACCGGCACGGCGTTCAACTCGCCGCCACGACCGGTGGATTTTTCTGCGCTGGTTGCAGCCAGGGTACGCAGATAGTAGGTGGTCTTCAGGCCACGCAACCAGGCGTGCTTGTAGAGTTCATCCAGCTTCTTGCCCGATGCGCCGGCCATGTAGATGTTCAGGCTTTGGGCCTGGTCAATCCACTTCTGGCGGCGGCTGGCAGCTTCAACCAGCCATTTCGGGTCCATTTCAAATGCAGTGGCGTACTGTTCGCGCAGGTCAGCCGGGATGCGGTCGATGCGGGAAACAGAACCGTCGAAGTACTTGAGGTCAGAGATCATGACTTCATCCCACAGACCGCGTTCTTTCAGATCATGCACCAGGTGCTCGTTGATCACGGTGAACTCGCCAGACAGGTTCGATTTCACGAACAGGTTCTGGTAGGTCGGTTCGATCGAGGCATCTACGCCAACAATGTTGGAGATGGTCGCAGTCGGGGCGATCGCCAGGCAGTTGCTGTTACGCATGCCGTAGGTGGCAATGCGTTCACGCAACGGAGCCCAGTCCAGCTTGCTGCTGCTGTCCACTTCCAGGTAGCCACCGCGCTCTTCGGCCAGCAAGGCGTTGGAGTCTTGCGGCAGGATGCCACGATCCCACAGGCTGCCCTTGTAGCTCGGGTAGGTGCCGCGTTCTTGTGCCAGTTCGGTCGATGCCCAGTAGGCGTGATAAGCGATGACTTCCATCGATTCATCAGCAAACTGGATCGCCGCGTCAGATGCGTACGGAATACGCAGCATGTGCAGCGCGTCCTGGAACGCCATCAGGCCCATGCCCACCGGGCGGTGCTTGAGGTTGGACGTGCGGGCTTTGCGCACGGCGTAGTAGTTGATGTCGATCACGTTATCGAGCATGCGCATGGCGGTCTTGACCGTGCGACCAATCTTGTCGGCGTCCAGCTTGCCGTCCTTGATGTGGTTGGACAGGTTCACCGAGCCCAGGTTACATACGGCGATTTCGTTGTCGTTGGTGTTCAGCGTGATTTCCGTGCACAGGTTGGAGCTGTGAACGACGCCAACGTGATTCTGCGGGCTGCGGATGTTGCTCGGGTCCTTGAAGGTCACCCACGGGTGGCCGGTTTCGAACAACATGGTCAGCATCTTGCGCCACAGGGTCAGCGCCGGCAGCTTCTTGGCCACGCGCATTTCACCGCGGGCCGCCTTTTCTTCGTAACGGGTGTAGGCCTCTTCAAACTTCTTGCCGTACAGATCGTGCAGGTCCGGCGCTTCAGACGGGCTGAAGAGGGTCCAGTCGGCGCCTTCCATCACGCGCTTCATGAACAGGTCAGGAATCCAGTTGGCGGTGTTCATGTCGTGGGTACGACGGCGATCATCACCGGTGTTCTTGCGCAGTTCCAGGAATTCTTCGATGTCGGCGTGCCAGGTTTCCAGGTAGGCGCAGACCGCGCCCTTGCGCTTGCCGCCCTGGTTCACGGCGACGGCGGTATCGTTCACCACCTTCAGGAACGGCACCACGCCTTGCGACTTGCCGTTGGTGCCCTTGATATGGCTACCCAGCGAGCGCACCGGGGTCCAGTCGTTGCCCAGACCGCCGGCAAACTTGGACAGCAGCGCGTTTTCTTTCAGCGCTTCGTAGATGCCATCCAGATCATCGGCCACGGTGGTCAGGTAGCAGCTGGAGAGCTGGCTGCGACGGGTACCGGAGTTGAACAGCGTCGGGGTGCTGGACATGAAGTCAAACGTGGAGAGCACGTTGTAGAACTCGATGGCGCGCGCTTCGCGGTCCACTTCGTTCAGCGACAGGCCCATGGCGACGCGCATGAAGAACACCTGCGGCAGTTCAATGCGAGTGCCATGCACGTGCAGGAAATAACGGTCGTACAGGGTTTGCAGGCCCAGGTAACCAAACTGGTAGTCACGCTCGTGCTTGAGCGCAGCGCCCAGGCGAGCCAGATCGAACTGGGCGAGTCTTTCGTCCAGCAGTTCGTTCTCGATACCCTTCTTGATCAGCGCCGGGAAGGCTTCGGCGTACACGGTCGCCATGTCTTCGTGGCTGGTTTCTTCGCCCAGCACTTCGCGGCGGGCGACGTCCAGCAGCAAACGTGCGGTGACAAAGCTGTAGGCCGGATCGATTTCAATACGACCGCGCGCAGCCAGAATGGCCGACTTGTGGACTTCAGCCACCGGCACGCCGTCGTACAGGTTCTTGAGCGTTTCGGCCAGGATGGTTTCCTGGCTGGTGATCTTCTCGAAACCCAGGCAAGACGATGCAATCAGCGACTTCAGGCGGGCCACATCCAGCGGGCGGCGGCTGCCGTCTTCCAGCGTGACGTTGACCACGGCGTGCTGTTGCGGGGTGACTTCGTGGCTTTCGGTATGGGAAGCACGTTCTGCCTTGCGCTGTTCGCGGTACAACACGTAGGCGCGGGCGATGTCATGTTCGCCAGAACGCATCAGGGCCAGTTCAACCTGATCCTGGATGTCTTCAATATGAATAGCGCCACCTTCAGGCTTGCGACGCATCAGCGCGCTGACCACTTGCTCGGTCAGGGCCTCCACGCGTTCACGCACAGCAGCGCTGGCCGCAGCCTGATTCCCGTGAACGGCGATATAGGCCTTGGTCACGGCAACCGTGATCTTGGACGGCTCGAACGGCACGACACCACCATTGCGGCGGATGGTCTTGTACAGTTCGTATCGGCTCTGTTCGTTGTTGATCGGGGTATCTACGGCTTCGGTCATGCGGCTTCCTGTGGTGCTATCCAGTGTGGCGTACATTTGGGTGTGTTCCCTCTGGCCAGGTGTTAAATCTGGCCGCATTTCTTCACAAATCAAGGACTTGAAAAGACAGGCGGCCGAATGTGGATAAGTCTGTGAATAAATTGTGAAGAACCACTACATCTTGTGGTCCCTGGTTGGATTCGACACAAATACTAGGGGAAGCGAGGCCGCTAGCGCAACCGGAAAAAGATGTGATATTGGCGACGGGCGGACATAAAAATGTCACGGTTTTCCCGCAAGCCTTTATTCATGCGGCATAGCGGGGAGGCGGGGTACGTTGCAATTTGAGGACAGCCTGACGAAAGTCACCATATCGTGTTGCAAATGCGGCAATGTCGGGGTCAAAAACACAATATATTGTGTTGCAGCATGGTGCATTGCACCAACGCCCTGCCCCATTTTGCATCAACCGGCCGCGGGTGCCTGACACGGCCAGAATGCATGACGACATCCATGAAAAAAGCGGACCGAAGTCCGCTTTTTTTGTTCAACCCGGCCAGCTTGCCCACCCTGGGGTGCGCCAGCAGGTCAACCAATGGTCATGGCTTAGTGATGGTGGCCGTGTTCGCCGTGCACGTGGCCGTGGGCGATTTCTTCATCGCTGGCTTCACGCACGTCGGTCACCTTGCCCACAAAACGGATGGTCATGCCGGCGAACGGGTGGTTGGCATCCACAGTCACTTCGTTACCGTTGATTTCGGTCACGCGGAACAGCATTACGTCGCCAGTGGCAGGATCATCGGCTTCGAACATCATGCCGGCTTCCACTTCCATCGGGAACACGTCTTTGGTTTCCTTGCGCACGAGTTCCGGCTCGTATTCGCCGAATGCGTCGTCGGGCGCCATGGTGACGTCAATGGAATCACCCTTGGCTTTACCGTGCAGCGCTTCTTCTACCAGCGGCAGGATGTTGTCGTAACCGCCGTGCAGGTAAACGATGGGGTGTTCGGTCTTGTCGAGCAGCTTGCCCTCGGTGTCGAACATCTCATAGTTCAGCGTTACAACCGTATCTTTGGCGATTTGCATCGGGTTTATCCTAACTGTTTAACAAGTGAAAGTATTTCCGCCGCGTGCCCTTTGGGCAGCACGTGGTAGAACGCGTGACGGATTACGCCCTGCCGGTCGATGACGAAGGTAGAGCGTTCAATAGCGTATTTTATCATGCCCGCCGCCATGGTTTCTTTTAAAACATGGTAAAGACGGCTGACTTCTCCTTGCTCGTCGGACAACAACCCGAATTCAATGCCGTGTTCGTCCTGGAATGCCTCGTGCGAGAGGCAATCATCCAGACTGACACCCAGCACGATCGTGCCCAGCGACTTGAATGTTTCCGCCCGGTCTGAAAACTCGACCGCTTCTGTAATACCGCCTGGCGAGTGGTCTCTGCTAAAGAAATAGAGCACCACATGATGCCGCCCCTGGTAGTCCGACAACCGGATCAGTTGCATGCTGGCATCGTGTAAAGCAAAGTCAGGCGCAATTTCCCCGTTTTTGAGCATGCCGGCTCCTTCGCATGGTGGGATAATAAAGGCCGTGTTTTTCTACTGTTATAGCCAAGTCAATGAACAAACAACTCCTCGGTGGACTGACCGCTGCGCAATTTCTGGCCGAATACTGGCAAAAACAGCCATTGCTTATCCGCAATGCCTGGCAGGATTTTCCGGAGCTGATCGATCTGCCCAGGTTGATTGGCCTGGCGCAGCAAGACGATGTCGAATCGCGCCTGATCGAATACCGCAACGATCGCTGGAAGCTGGAGAACGGCCCGTTCCGCCCCAGCCGGTTCGAACACCTGCCCGAGACCGACTGGACCATGCTCGTGCAAAACGTCAATCATCATGTCCCCCACATTGCCGACCTCTTGTATGAGTTCAACTTTCTGCCCTACACGCGCCTTGATGATCTGATGATCTCTTACGCGCCGCCCGGCGGCACGGTGGGTCCGCATTACGACTCTTATGACGTGTTTTTGTTGCAGGTAGGCGGCAAAAAACGCTGGCAGATTTCCAGCGACGATGCCGGCAACTTTGTTGAAGACGCCCCCATCCGCGTACTGAAAGATTTTACGTCAGAACAAGAGTGGATTCTGGACCATGGCGACATGCTCTATCTGCCACCCAAATATGCTCATTATGGCGTGGCGCTGGAACCTGGCATGACTTATTCAATTGGTTTCAGAGCGCCCACTGAACAGGAAATCGTCGGCAAATTCCTGGAATACCTGCAGGACGAATTACGCCTCTCGGGCATTTATGGCGACCCTGAACGCACCCCGACAGATCGCCCTGGTGAAATTGATCTGGCCTTTGTCCGCAAAATTGAAACCATGCTCAAGCAATTGACCTGGACCGAAGGCGATGTACGCAAATTCATCGGTCGCTATTTCACCGAGCCCAAAGCGCATGTCTTTTACAATCCGCCCGAAGAACCGCTGGATTTCGAAGAATTTGCGGAACAAGTCAACGAACACGGTGTCCACCTGGACCTGAAATCGCAAATGCTGTACGAAGGGGATCAGGTCTTTATCAACGGCGAAGAGCTGGAAGTCGCCCCTGCGGCACTGGAAACACTGCGCCAACTGGCGGATGTCCGCCGTTTGCCCGCAGCCAGCTATGATGACGACATTCTTGAAGCCCTCTATACCTGCTACGACTACGGGTACTTGCATGCCGGCAAAATTTGATACGTACAAAGATTATCGGGAGCAAACACTCATGCTGCTGCAAAGCGCGCGTGAGAGCCTGACCCTGTACGAACACGACTTCAGCGCTTGCGGTTTTTCAGACCGCGCCGTGGCCCAGGCGCTGAATGATTTGCTGGTCCGCAACCCGGCCGCGCAGGTCCGTCTGCTGGCGCGCTCGGCCGATTACATCGCCGCGCAATGCCCCCTGCTGCTGCAATTGGCCAATGTGCAGAGCCAAAGATTCATCCTGCATTTAGTCAATACGGATATGCCAACGTTGTTAACGCCATTTATGCTGGCCGATATGCAACGATTTGTAAGACGTTGTCACTTTGATTGGGCCAAAGGCGAGACAGATGATGATCCGCAAGAGGTAACGCGCCTGCGTCAAGCCTTTGATCTTGCTTGGGAATGTTCTATACCGTCATCAGACTGGCGCAGGCTTGATTTATAAGGATTTGACGATTGTTGTAAAAATCTCTACGTGCCGCACTTTGGTGCGCCAGGGACGCTACCCTTTTATTCAAATCGTGCTAGAATTCCGCCCGTCGGTCGTCAGTGATGTAACTGGTTTCCAAATAGCCATCGATCAACGGTCGATAGCCAAACAACTGCTGTATTGAAATTTACTTGTCCAACCCATTCTGCTAAAGGTAAGAAGAATGAAACAGTCTCTGCTCGTTGCTGCCCTGCTGGCCCTGGCCCTCACCGCTTGCGGCAAGAAAGATGAAGCCCCTGCTGCTGACGCTTCCGCTCCGGCTGCTGAAGCTTCCGCTCCGGCCGCTTCCGACGCTGCTGCTGCTCCGGCTTCCGACGCTGCTGCCGCTTCTGACGCTGCTGCTGCTCCGGCTGCTTCCGACGCTGCTGCTTCGGACGCTTCCGCTGCCAAGTAATTCTTGGTGCGCAAGCAAAAAAGCCGACCGCAAGGTCGGCTTTTTGTTTTTCTGGCGCCCTTGCAGCGTCAGCCTGGCCTGACCAGATAACCCCGTCATTCACCTGGTTGCTTCGGCAAAAACCGGCAGCCCGGATATTGTTCCTGCCAGATATTGCATGACCACACACATCATCATTCCCCGCTGGATCATTCCTGTTGAGCCCCGGGCCACAGTACTGACCGATCACGCCCTTGTGATGCAAGGCCAGAAAATCAAAGCCGTCCTGCCGGTCTCACAGGCATTGCAGCAATACCCGGATGCAGAACGCCGCCACTTGCCGCAGCACGCACTGCTGCCCGGACTGATCAATTTGCACGCCCACTCCGCCATGACCTTGCTGCGCGGCTATGCCGACGACCTGGCCTTGATGACCTGGCTGAACGATCACATCTGGCCCGCCGAGGGCAAGTTTGTCTCGGACGAATTCGTGTTTGATGGCACGCAACTGGCCATCGCAGAAATGATTGCCGGCGGCACCACCTGCGCCAACGATATGTATTTTCACCATGGTGCGGTCGCCCGGGCGGCGCTTGGCAGCGAGTTCCGCATGATGGTGGGCTGCTCCATCCTGGAATTCCCCACGCCTTACGCCAGCAACGCCGACGAGTACACCCGCAAGGCCATCGCCTGCATGGATGAATACAAGGGCGAGCCACTGGTGGGCTTCACCCTCGCCCCGCATGCGCCGTACACGGTAAGCGACGACACCTTCAGCAAGATCATCATGCTGGCCGATCAACTGGACGTCGGCATTCATTGCCACATTCACGAGACGCAAGACGAGATCGCCAGCAGCCTCAAAGAACATGGCGTACGCCCGCTGGAACGCCTGGCGCGGCTGGGCCTGTTGGGCAACCAGTTGATCGCGGCGCACATGGTACACACCACCAGCGACGAGATCGCCTTACTGGCAAAACACGGCGTGAATGTCTCGCACAACCCGGCATCCAACCTGAAGCTGGCCTCCGGCCTGGCGCGCATTGCCGATCAGGTCGCCGGTGGCATCAATGTGGGCATTGGTACCGACGGCGCCGCCAGCAACAACAAACTGGATATGTTTGCCGAGATGCGCCTGGCTGCACTGCTGGCCAAGGGTCAGAGCGGCAACCCGGAGGCCCTGCCCGCGTGGCAGGCACTGGAAATGGCCACCCTCAACGGGGCAAAGGCACTGGGCTGGCAGGACCGCATCGGCAGCCTCAGCGCTGGCAAGGACGCCGACATGATCGCGGTGGATCTCTCTCTGGCCGGCACGCAGCCGTGCTACGATCCGGTATCCCATCTGGTTTACGCCGCCGACCGCAATCAAGTCAGCCATGTCTGGATTGCCGGCCGGGAAATCTACACCCAAGGCCTTTACGCCAGTCTTGATCATCAGGAAGTGCTGACCCGCGCCCGCCGCTGGCAAGCACGCATGCAAGGACAAACAGCATGACCGAACACCAGGCCAATCAGGATCACGCCGCGGAGCACGAACACGTGCTGAACGCCGACGCCGCAGAGATCGCCAAGTTTTCCGCACTGGCCCACAAATGGTGGGACAAGACCAGCGAGTTCAAACCGCTGCACGACATCAACCCGCTGCGCCTGGGGTTTATTGAGGACAACGCCGGGCTGACCGGCAAGAAAGTGCTGGATGTCGGCTGCGGTGGCGGCATTCTGGCCGAAGGCATGGCCGCCAGCGGTGCCCAGGTCACCGGCATTGATCTGGCCGATAAATCGCTCAAGATCGCCAGGCTGCATCTGCATGAATCCGGCCTCTCGGTCGAATATCGCAAAGTGCCGGTCGAAGATCTGGCCGCAGAGGCCCCGGCGTCTTTCGACGTGGTGACCTGCATGGAAATGCTGGAGCACGTCCCCTCGCCGGCCAGCGTGATTGAAGCCTGCGCGCGCCTGTGCAAGCCGGGTGGCTGGGTGTTTTTCTCTACGCTGAACCGCAATGCCAAAAGCTACGCGCTGGCCGTGCTGGGCGCCGAATACATCATGGGCATGCTGCCCCGCGGCACGCACGACTATGCCAAGTTCATCAAACCGTCTGAACTGGGCCGCATGACTCGCAACAGCGGGCTCGATACCGTGACCCTGACCGGCATGACCTACAACCCGCTGAGCAAGGTTTACAAGCTGGGCGAAGACACCGATGTGAACTACATGGTGGCTTGCCGCAAGCCGCTGTAACGCCCTCGCCCAATTGCCCCATCGCCACGCACCTGACATGACTCAACCCGCACGCGCCGTATTGTTTGATCTGGATGGCACCCTTGCCGACACCGCCCTCGACCTGGGCGCCGCGCTCAATCTGCTGCTGGCAGAAGAAGGCCTGCCGCCACAGCCGTATCAGGCCATCCGCCCGGTCGCCTCGCACGGCGCGCGCGGTCTGATTGGTCTGGGCTTTGGGGTCACGCCGCAGCAAGCCGACCAGTTCATCGCCCTGCGCGACCGGTTCCTGGCGCATTACGCGTTGCATCTGGCCGATAGCACCGTGCTGTTTGATGGCGTTGCTCCGCTGATTGAGGCCATTACACAGCGCGGCTGGCGTTGGGGCATTGTCACCAACAAGCCCGCGCGCTTTACCGACCCGCTGGTAGCACGCCTGCCACTGCCGATCGCGCCGGGCGTGGTGGTGTCCGGTGATACCGTGGGCGTACCCAAACCAGACCCCAAGCCGATGTATCACGCCGCCGAAATGCTGGGCGTCGACCCCGCGCACTGCATTTATGTGGGCGATGCGGAACGCGATATCGAAGCCGGCCGCCGCGTGGGCATGACCACCGTTCTGGCCAGCTACGGCTATATTGCAGCGTCTGACCAACCCGATGCCTGGGGCGCCGATCTGACCATCAGCCACCCGCTGGATTTGCTGGCCCACCTGCCGGCATAAACCGCCAGGTTACCCCCTGCGCACAGCAAAAAGCCCGGACATTGATCCGGTCTTTTTTGTTGGCATTTGATTGGCGCCTGGCCAGATCAGCGGTTCACATCCACCACAAAGCGCCCTTGATGCTTGCCTTGCAGGATCATTGCTGCGGCTTGCGGACAATCAGCCAGCCCGATCTTGGTGGTCACTGCGTTCAGCGTGGCGACATCCACATCTGCTGCCAGCCTGGCCCACGCCGCAAGGCGCTTTGCCTTGGGCGCCATCACGCTATCCACGCCATACAACGTCACTCCGCGCAAAATAAACGGCGCCACGGTCGCCGGGAAATCCATCCCCTGAGCCAGACCACACGCTGCGACCGCCCCGCCATACCGCACTTGTGCACACGCATTGGCCAGCGTGTGGCTGCCTGCGGAATCGACCACGCCAGCCCACGTCTCTTTTTGCAGCGGCTTGCCGGCAACGGCAAACGCCTGGCGATCCAGCACCGCAGTTGCACCCAGTTGTTTCAGGTAAGCCTCAGACTCCGGCTTGCCCGTCAGTGCCGTCACCTGGTATCCGGCACGGGCCAGCAAAGCAATCGCAAACGACCCCACGCCCCCCGTTGCCCCTGTCACCAGCACCGGGCCATCTTCAGGTTTGAGACCATGCTGCGCCAGTGCCAGCACGCACAGCGCCGCGGTATAACCCGCCGTACCCATCGCCATGGCCTGCTCTGCCGTAAACGCCGTGGGCAGCGGAATCAGCCAGTCCCCATTCAGCCGCGCTTTTTGCGCCAGGCAACCCCAGTGTTTCTCTCCCACGCCCCAACCGTTGAGCACGACACGATCACCCGGTTGGAAATCCGGATGCGATGACGCCGTCACCACGCCGGCACCATCCACCCCTGGCACCATGGGCCATTGCCGCACAATGGGGCTGGCATTGCCAATCGCCAGCGCATCCTTGTAATTGAGCGTAGAAAATTCGACATCGAGATCGACATTGCCCACAGGCAGAGCGGATTGATCCAGCTCCGCAATCTTTGCGGAAAAAACCTCTGCTTCTTTGCTCAGCAACAGCGCTTTAAACATGCATCCTCCGGTTTTGCCGTATTGGCCCGTCCTGGTGCTTGCACCAAAGTAACCGCCGTCAACCCAGGCCGCGTGGCAAGCAGTTTGCGCGCCCGGCCGTTTTAGCTCAACGTCATTTATGCGCGGCCCCAACCCAGTGCTTGACGCCAATCAACGTCTTTACACTGACCCGCCACGGATCACACCATGAATCTTTACCTGCGCCTGCTCTGGCTCATGCTGTTTGGCCGCCGCCGCAGCGCCTGCCCCACCCTCGGCCCCTGCCGCACCCCGTATCAGGTCTACCCCAACGACCTGGATATCTTTCGCCACGTGAACAACGGCCGCTATTTCACCATGCTGGATCTGGCCCGCGTCGACCTGATGCAACGCTCCGGCCTTGCCGACAAGGTTGCAGCGGCAGGCTGGTTTCCCGTGGTCTCCATGGAAACCATGCACTTCAGAAAAGCGCTCAAGCTCTGGCAACGGTTTGAAGTACAAACCGTGGTGCTGGGCTGGGACGAAAAATCGTTTTTCCTGGAACACCGCATTGAACGCAAAGGCGAAACCATCGGCATCGCCTATATCCGCGCCCGTTTTCTGCGCAAAACCGGCGGCTCTGTCGCCTCGCAAGAACTGATGGCACTGGGCGGCATCACCCACGACAGCCCGCCGCTGCCAGAATGGCTGGCCAACTGGGGCAACGCCATGACTGAGGTGGAATAAACACGAGGGCTGACCAGAACGCCCGTTCCAGGTTATACTGACCCTTCTTCATCTGGGGCCGCCATGGTTTCGACGGGGGTTACAAAGCGGATGGGGGCATGCCGGGATCTCAGTTCCCCGTAAAACACTGAACCAAGATAGTCGCAAACGACGAAACTTACGCTCTGGCTGCTTAATGCACCGGACTCTGCACTGCTTCTCCCCTCGGGTAGACCGGGTAACCGGTAGCAGAGTCATTTAGAGGGGATCGCGCTGCATCGGGTCACTTGATGTAGTGTCAAATTAAGGTGACTCGCCCGAGACAAGCCCGCCCGCCGGCTCGTTGAAGGTTAAATCCAGTTGGCACGGCTAAGCATGTAGAACTCTTCGTAGAGGACTTCCGGACGCGGGTTCGACTCCCGCCGGCTCCACCAGTTCATCCAGTCATGACGTGTCATGGCTACCCAAAAACCCCTGTAAAGCTCTGCTTTCAGGGGTTTTTTATTGCCGCCGTCCGTCAAGAAGGGTCATGCGGTCTCATGACATGTCACAGGTTTAGGGGTAGCTTTAGGGGTATCGAGGCGGTCTCACCGCCATTCATCTCCAACATACCCCTACCGGTGATCAGTAGTGCCCCGTCAGACCAAGCCTCTTACCGATACAGAATGCAAGCAGGCCAAGCCTGGAGAAAAGGACCGCAAGCTTTTTGATGGCGGCGGTCTCTACCTGCTGGTCAAAGCCAACGGTTCCCGTCTGTGGCGTCTGAAGTATGTGCGCCCAAACGGCAAAGAGGGTCTTATGTCGTTGGGCGCGTACCCGGAGATTTCGCTGGCTGGTGCGCGAGCAAAACGTGATCAGGCTAGGTCGATGCTTGCCCAGGGGCACGATCCACAAGAAGATCGCGCGCGCGCCAAAGAGGCGGCAGCGGTGGCTGCCAGCAACTCATTTGAATCAGTAGCCCGCGTCTGGTTTGAAAAGTTCATGGGGGGCAAATCGGAAAGCCACCGTGAGCGGACGTTAAACCGGCTGGAAACAGACATCTTTCCCTGGCTGGGGAAACGCCCGGTTTCTGACATCCGCCCCCAGGAGATACTGGCCTGTCTTCATCGGATTGAGGCACGCGGGGCGATTGAAACTGCCCATCGCGTACGCTGGTCATGTTCCAAAGTTTTCCGCTTTGCCATCGCGTGCGGCATTGCAGAAACCGACCCTGCCGACTTACTCAAGGAAGCCCTTACTCGCCCAGACCCGAAGTCATTTGCAACGATCACAGACCCGGTAAAAGTGGGCACATTGATGAATGCGCTGGATAGTCTGGAAGCCTCTTTGATCGTTCGTTGTGCGGCAAGGCTCGCGCCGCTCGTATTTGTACGCCCCGGTGAACTTCGGCAAGCAGAATGGTCAGAGATTGACCTGGAAAAAGCAGAATGGCGCATCCCAGCCCACAAGATGAAAAGTCGCGCGGTCCACATTGTGCCGCTCTCACGCCAAGCAATCGCCATCTTGGAAGAAATACGCCCGCTAACTGGTAATAGCGACGGTCGTTACGTCTTCCCTGGAGAACGTACCCGCGAACGCCCCATGAGCGAGAACACCGTGAATGCTGCTTTGCGCCGCTTGGGTTACAGCAAGGAAGAATTCACTGGTCACGGCTTCCGCAAAACGGCATCCACACTGCTGAATGAATCGCAATGTTGGCATCGTGATGCCATTGAACGCCAGCTTGCCCACGGCGAACGTGATGAAATTCGCGCCGCATATAACTACGCCGAACACCTCCCCGAGCGCATCCAGATGATGCAGTGGTGGGCTGACTATCTCGACAAGCTCAAGTCTGGGGCAGATGTCTTTTCTATATCCCCAAGGGCCGCCTGATCGCCGAGATCTCCTGAAGGGCTTACCCCGTTTTCTGTTCGCTGTCCCTTCCCAGTCCGGGCCTCCCGGACTCTTTGTGTTTTATTGCACATGGAGAAAGTACTGTGATTGATCCGGAAGAAGAACAAAAGCACTTTGCAAGTATTCCTGAGGTGATGAACACGATTGCCTCCATTACAGGTCGCAGCCCGCAACAAGCGGCTGAT
This sequence comes from Silvimonas iriomotensis, assembly GCF_014645535.1. Taxonomy (NCBI): domain Bacteria; kingdom Pseudomonadati; phylum Pseudomonadota; class Betaproteobacteria; order Neisseriales; family Chitinibacteraceae; genus Silvimonas; species Silvimonas iriomotensis. Next base: position 393,708 of record NZ_BMLX01000001.1, on the reverse strand, counting down.
TGGTTAAACATCAACATGTGTCGTGCCCCTGAATGGGTCGCATTGCCAAGGAAGTTTTGCACCAACGGCACGGGCATGGTGGATGCCTTGCACGGATCGGATGAAAAGGTCTATTTAATGCTGTCCGCCTTTGCCGCCAACGGGAAAATCCTGTATGACGCGCCCCCTGATGCCGCTCAGATATACGAATGGCGGACAGTGGCATCGTTTCAGCAATCCACGCTCCGTTTTTACGGTTTCTCCCTGGAGGCTGTTTCTCCTTTACTTGTACAACTCGCGCAGCACACGCAACAGAAACTACTCAATGGCCAACATGACTATTTCGCTCAACCGGACCTGCCCCTGATCACCAAGCTGCTCAACATGAAAGAGGTTCTTGCCGAATTGGCTACAGCCAAGACGGAGCTTGAACAATATGGCAGTCGAGAACAGGGGGTGTGTGAGCGCGAACAGGAAGCCGAAAATCTCTGCGCAACGGCAAATGCCCTGATTGCTGAGCTGGAGCTGGATAAGCAGGTACCCGTAGGCAGCAAGCCACCAAAAATGAAAAAACAAGTCCGGGTGATAGTCGCTATCGCTGAAGCCCTGGATATTGACCTGATGGTAACTACTGACGAGGACAAGGCGAGAATCCAACAGTCCTGCCTCAAGCTGGATGAGGTGTTCTCGGCCAACTCCTTCAAGCGCGCCTGGCAAGTCGCACTGAACTTGAAAATCATCGTGCGCAAAGCAACTGAGAAACCGGCTAAACAATAGCCGATTTACCTTGCAATTTACCCTTGGGCGCATGCCCTGGGCGCTGTTTTTTAATGAAAATGAAAGCGCCCAGGCTTCAACGCCCAAGCCTCATTCTGATGTCCTTGTCGGGCCGCCATCAAGACGGCTCACTGGAAATCAGATCATGTCATACACCGTCATTCCACTGCCCGAAACGGGCTTTGTCCGCCTCCCCGTTCTGATCGGCGATACTCGAACCGGTCGGCCTGGCTTGCTCCCCTTTTCTGAAGCGACCTTGTGGCGCATGGTCCGGGCTGGTTCGTTCCCCTGCCCGGTCAAGCTGTCCGAACGCATTACGGCCTGGAAGGTGGAAGACATCCGCCAGTGGCTGAAAGAATTCAATCAAACCAAATAAGGATGCGCGATCATGAAAAAGAAAAACCGCCATCCGAATTTTCCGAACAGCGGCCAGAAAGAACTGTTCGGCCATGATACTGCTGGCGCTGCAAGTGATGAACCGCCGACTGTGACTGGTCAAGCCGCTATCGTCCTTGAGCTGATTCGCAACGGCCCGGTTACATCGTTGCAATTGATTGTTGACTACACCATCACGAACGCTAGCACGCGCATTACTGAGCTGCGGAGGATGGGGTTCAACATTGAGACCAATATCCTCAAGTCGGTGACGTTCAGGGGGCGTATCCGCAGCGGGATTGCATCCTATACGTTGGGTAAGCCGGAATGGCTTCTGCCGGACCCAAAGTAATAGGCATTGAGCTCGGAGCCAATCATGAACGGACGTAACCCAAGAGGAAGGCAAAAGTTCAGTGGGCGTTTTGTCATGTTTTCTGAGGTGGTATTAACCAGCGAAGTGGTTGCCAACCTCAGCGGGCCCGCATCCAAGCTTCTTTTGGATGCTTGTAGTAAGTATCGACATGGCAGAAATGGAGACATCAGCCTGGTGTTTTCTGACTTGCAGACAAACAGGAGTTGGCGATCCAAGTCCACGTTGAACAAGGCTCTAAAAGAACTTATGGCCGCTGATTTACTTGTAAAAACCCGCCAAGGCTACAAAAAGAAATGCAGTTTATATGCCTTGGGGTGGCTGCCCATCGATGCATGCGGTGGCAAGCTTGATGTACTGCCTGGAAAGTATTGCAGTAACAGATGGCTTGCTACGGTCCCGCTGATGCCGCCAAAACAAAAATCGGCCAGTACACCTACTGTACCTAAACCGGAGGGAAACCGTATTTAAAGTACGGATATTGAACCCATAAAACAGGCGCCTTTGGTTTTTAGTACGCATTCCGTACCAAAAACCAAGGGTTGCCCTTTTTTAAGGTTCGCTAACCGTACCCCTCTTTAGAATCACCATCTTGAGGCAGCTCTGTTAGCTGCCGACTTCAGAACTACGCGGTTTCATGAACTGTATTTTGGGCAGCCACAATTGCAGGCAGCAGCCATTAGCAAGGTCAAGCTGTTTTGATGCCATCACGCACCGCATCGGGCCGCGGTCGTTTAGCAAACTTCGACTCATGACGCAGTTGCTTCTTACCTACGGACAGTCCTTGTACGGGGCATCATATGCCGGAGGTTGGGGTGCGGGCGTACTCCACAAGTGTTCCTCGAGGGCGACATACCACGGGTGCCCTTCCGCTGACATTTGGTTGATAGCGTTCATCTGGGCGTACCTAGCGGCCATTGAGTAGTTATCCCCGGTTATTGCGTCCAGCCCAAAGATTTCCTCGTACAACGCGTTAAGCCTGTCCTGATAGTCACGCACGGGGATGATTACCTGTGCTGGCAAGTGTTGCAGTTTGTCCGTGCTCTCGGAGTACCGGGTAAACGTGGGGGAATTTTTTTCCAGCTTGGATATGTCTTCAGCCAGTGTCATTAGGCCAGCCGGCGGCGGGGCGTACTGCAAGGCGTTCGCCCCATCCTTCAGCATCTGGGCCAACTTTACGAGGTCATGCTTAATCATAGCCTTCCGCCGTTTCTCATTGTCTAGCGGTAACACCACTGCGCCAGGGTGCTTCGCCAAATACTGATAATCGTCTGCGTCGTAGATAAGCGTCAGGATGTCTTTAAGCATCAGCTCCAGTGCATGCCGTTGAAGCATCAGCAAGGGAATACAGAGCTGATCAAGGTCATTTACCTCGGTGGCCTTTTCCAGCATGCACGCAGATGCCCGCATGTAGGCCGCCAAGTAGTTGAGGGGAATGTGTTCACCACCCACACGGGCCACGCCCTTAGCAAGGTCTGCTGCTTCATGCTCTGGGTTACGGGTTTGCATGAGAGCGTATGGTCCAGGCCGGGGATTACTCCAGATGGGCTCTTGCAGCCGTTTAAAGGAGCTGGGTTTGCTTTCGTTGCTCATTCGCCCACTCTCTCGTCCCAGATTGCATTAATGCGGTCTATAAGCGCATCTATGTCGGCCTGCGCGTGCAAGGTGTAAGCCGGTAAAGTTTGAATGGTGCGTCCCAGAATGGCCGTCGCCATTTTCAAAAACCCGAATGTCACCGCACGAGCGGGTTGGTCTCGGTAGCGCAACTCTCCAACCCCGGCATGCCTTGCCAGGAGTGACACAAACTGGTTATGCGTGTGGGCACACAACACCCGATAGGCAACATAATCGTGCTCCAGCCCGGCGTTAAGAAGGGTGGTTTCCATATTCTCCTGCTCGAAGCCCAGTGCGCGAAGCTCCTGATACTTTTGATCTGCTTCGTCTTTGATCCTGTGCATATCAGCTAATGCCGCCGCATCATCCTGCATATCGGGCACTAGCAGATACCTGCGAAAGGTCTCTCTGTTCTCACGGGCAGCTTTGAAGTGCAACTGGTTAAGATAGTCGGCATTTGCCACTAGGTTAAGCAGGTCTGCCAGTGACTCCAGCATGGGCCGTATCAGGATGGGTGCTTGCGTAGCGGAGCCAGCATCCACAAGCTGCAACATGGCCACGTATTGCTCGCAAATGGTCAGGCAGAGACATTGCCCCACCCTTGCCTCCCCGCTGTCTTGTACCTCGGTGACAAGCAGTACGGCTTCTACTGCGTCTTTGATTTCGTGTGACGCCTGAATAGCACCTTCAAGGTTTGGCATGTTCTCTGGCCTCGGGATTGAGTGAGATTTGTACGCTATGTGGCTAAAGTTGCAGTTAATGTGACTCGTGGGCGAGACAGCAAATTGGTATACGAAAAGCGAAAAAAAGTGAGCAAATGCCCCTTGGGGGGCCCAAAATGCTGCAAAAACATCACTAGAACGACGGAAAACATACGTTTATTGTCAAAAAGTATGCACATTTCACCCGCTTAGAAAGCGCGCCAGCGCTTGATCTCACTAATTTAACTATTGATTTCGTATGGGCAAGGCACTCACTACAGATTTTCTCCGCCTGGACGTACGCCATCTCAAACGTGAAGGCCTGCTAATTGCCGGGAAAAATACGTTGTTGGGCCAACCTGAGCCAAACGGTGCCGAGCCCAAACCCTTGATCCAAATAATGGGAGGTCAAGGTGGGGTCAATGTTCGATATTTCTGGGAAGCTGGTGGCCAGAAGCGGGATGTAGTGCAATCGATCTACCTCGACAGCAGCGCCTGCCATTATGGTAATACCCGCCCTTGGTTTCTTTGTCCGATCTGCGAACGCCGCGTTGCATTACTCTATCTGAGCGAAAACATCTCTTGCCGCAAATGCAAAAAGCTTGCTTATCCGGTTCAAAATGTCGGCAAGCTCACCCGGCAGATTTATCGGATGCACGCGCTGGGCAGACGTATTGGCACCAAACCGGGATTAACGTCAGATTTACGTTTTCGCCCAAAAGGTATGCATGTTCGCAGGTACCAGAAGCTGGCGCTGCTCTATGCAGAAAAGCGACTCTCCGTGCTCAATACAATTAACGGCTATGTCAACAAGCTCGCTCAACAGGTAATGAAAACTTAACCTAGCAACGCGCAATTCAAACTCATTACACGTCACTAGGTAAGCGAGCTAATTCAAATACCGCAACTAGCAAAGTAAGAACATCTCACTTCATTGGGGCTGTTTTTCAGCTTCTGTTGAAGTACGAACCTCATCAATGATTCGCTTAGCCTTCTCCCCTGCTGCCTCTACTTCGTTTTTCACCACTTCCTTGGCATCAGGCAATGCATCTTTTGCAAGTTGAATGACGCGATCAGCAAATTGGGGCACAGTATTGACTGCTTGCCGAATTACATCAGAGTCAAGAAGCGCATGCCAAGGACTCCCATGGTTGGTTTCGTCCATGACCCGTAAAGGAATTTCCTCAAGACGCGTCAACGCGGAAGAAAAAAGTCGTGACTGGAAAGTTGGATCAAGTCGTACTGCCTCTTGACGATAGCCCTCATACGCTTTGGAAATTGAGGCCTTATATGCATAATCCTCAGCAAGTTTAAACCGTTGGCCAATCTGTTTAGTCGCTAGCCATGCGAACCAAAACGGCCCACCAATGCTGAGAATGGATAGTACAAAATCGACCCAGATAGCGGTACTACTCTGCCCCTGAGACGCAGCGGCCTTGTCGATCATGGCGGTTAAGCGATCTAACTGTAAATATCCGACAAAACCACCTCCAGCCAGTGCGCCAATCAAGCCGAATACCCATACCCACACCGATTGTGTCAGCGAATCTGCACGGTCTTTAAATGCGGATGCTAACCCTTGGCTCGTGTTGGCTCGGTATGCTTCATCTGCTCGATCAAGAGTTTTCTCAGCACGTTCATGAAGCTCCGCCAAGTCCTTTATCTTTTCCATCAAATCGGATACCGCATTCTTAGCGGTACCTTGCATTTTTAAAATCTCGCCGGCCGTTGACTCCACGCGCTCCCGCTTCTCATTCAGGCTCGCAAGGTCTTCTGGCAATTGGGCCATCGCGCTTTGTGCAGCGATGATGTAATCAACACCAACATTTAGCCCATTAAGCCGAGGCTGAAGCTCCTTCAAGAGATTCTCACCAGCACGTAGTGCCGTTCGCATTTTTTTTGCGGCGGCAACGTCATTGGATAAATCTTCAGGCTTTGGTAGCTTGCTAGTTCGGGTGAACTCAAGCCTGTCTACTTGGGAACGAATTGCTTCCAATAACGATAGAATTACCGCGACTCCCACAGGAGGGTTTCCTGGTAGTTGAGGTAATACGTTTTGGCGAGTCCATCCTACACGTGTAGCCAACAGATTTAGCTGAGTTGCTGTTGCCTCAACTGATTCTGGCTGAACGGATTTGATCTCAATCAACACCCGATCATTAAGTAAACTAAATGATTCGGCGAGTTCCGCACGAGTTACTGATGGGTAACTCCAGTTATTGTGTTGGGCGCTGAATGGCTGATCGACCGGTGTGACGGAAAGTAGCGAAGCAATGAATTCTTCCAGTTCGGATGGCAGAGTCGTGGTTGCAGAATCGGCTGACAAAATAACCTCTTATTAGTAGAGTTTTTAAATGGCGGGGAGCCCAAACTACCTTGGGGATGATAAACCAAGACAGAAACTGACCAGCGCACAGGCGATGCATGTGGGTCATTGAAGTCACACCCCGAGCCAAGAACGCACCACCTCGTGGACGAGAGGCAGCATGACGAGCGAGCGACGGGTCAATGGTCATGATCTTGTTTAGGATCAGGCTTTGCACTGTCGACCCAGTGATTTAGCGGCCCCCTCTGCTACTCAGCGATACTGCCAAGCACCTACTCCAGCCAAGCCCTAAGTGATGGTGAAGCAACTACATCCAACAAATGCACGAAAATTAGCTACCGCTTATCTGTCCTGGTGCGACCTTTTGCCGCTGTTTGAGCAGTACATCCTGCTTAAAATTTGAGCATCTTTATTGCAGGATGCAGAACATGGGATGGGGTTTTAGAAAATCGGTCAAGCTAATGCCTGGTGTTCGCTTGAACTTCAGCAAGAGCGGTGTGAGCACTTCTATTGGCGGAAAAGGGTTTACCTACAACACACGCGGCAGAATAACGGCCAGCGTACCGGGAACCGGCATTCGATACAGCACCAACACCAACGCCAAGAGGCAATCTCGTTCATCTGTAGCCTCCCTGGCTGCTAGCTCTGGGACATCCGGCCTCACGAAGAAAGAGCAGGACAATCACGAGTTCATGCTGAAGCTGCGCGGCAACACATTTGAGGCCGTGCAAGATTACTTCTTCTCACACGGGATTTTAGCTGACCTGGATTCTTACGATGAAGCCACGGCTCAAGAAGAACATAGCGAACTATTCGCAAGTCTCGAAGATCAGTTTGAAACGGTGAGCGATGCAGCCCGGATGATGAACGATGTGGGCACGCTATCATTGGCAAGTAAAGAACAAGCAATGCGCGCCGCCTACGCCATCGAGAAAGCTCTTGGTGCTAAAAAAGGCGCTACATCCGGTCTCAAAGATGCAGTTGAACAGGTTCAGCAAGCGCAGGCCGCTATCCCCCAAAAGCCAATCTATGTAACCCTTGTAATCTGGACTTTGATACTCGGCGGTTTGTGCGTAGGTATGCACGCCACAATCTGGCATTACGCTATCGTGCTGCCTGTACTGCTAATCGGAGTCGGAAAGCGCCTGGTCTATAAACATAAACTTCGTGGGGCTCTGCGCAGGCTTGATGAGGCAAACTACCAACTTGATAAGCTTTCTCCCGTTGAACTCAGTTCAAGGTCGATGATTAAGCTTGAATAGCCCAAGAGGCACGACGCAGCGCGAACGTTCGTCGGCCATGCTTTGAGTTGCCAGGGTGCAGACGCTCTCCTGACACGAAGCACGAGTTGGATAAGGGTCTACCCCGAAATTTTAGGGGTACTCTTAGGGGTACATTGATCAGATCAGGTTTTTAAACTCAGGAAAAATGCGGGTAATAGCAGAATTTTCGACTCCCGCCGGCCCATCACATCGAGACAAAACCCTGATTATTCAGGGCTTTTTCTTTTTTCACATTGCCCCTCACATCACCCCGAACAGCGCAGTGGCTTCAGTTCGATGCCAGCCCGGGCTCAGGCCGCATCACCGGCTAGCCGCCGTTTGCAGGCACCCCCTAAAAAGCGTCCGCAACAAAATCTCCAAATGCCCGCACTCTGGCCGCGTGTCGTCGTTCTGGCGGGCTGACCAGGTGGATGGGGGATGCGGGTGGGTGCCAGTCGGTCATCAGGCGGGCTATTTCGCCACTTTGCAGTTCCGGGCCAAGCAGCCAGTCTGGCACGTAGCCGATGCCCATGCCGGAGAGGATGGCAAAGCGCATGACTTCACTGCTGTTGGTTTGCAGGCATCCTTGCACCGCGACGCTCTGGCTGGTGCCCTCGGGCGCGGTGGCGCCTGCAGCTGCGGTAAAGCGCCACAGGTTGCGGGTAGAAAGGCCCGTGTAGATCAGGCAATTGTGTTTGCCCAGATCCTGCGGGCTGGTCGGGGCGGCAAGGCCGTGAGGGAGTTGCCGAAGGTAGTCTCTGTGCGCGACCAGTAGCCGGTGCGAGGTGCCAACGCGGCGCGCGACAAGGCCACTGTCCGCCAGCTCGCCAATGCGGATAGAGACATCAATGCCTTGTTCGACAAGGTCGATAAACCCGTCGTGCAGTTGAAGGTCGACCTTCAAGCCAGGATGTTTTGCCATGAACATCTGCACCAGCGGCATCAACTTGAGCCGGCCAAAGCCCACCGGTGCGGCGATGCGGATCAAGCCCTGTATCTGGCCAGTGCCCTGGCGCAGCGTTTCTTCCGCGCCTTCGATTTCCACCACCAGACGGCGGACTTGTTCGAAGTAGCGCTGCCCTTCTTCGGTCAGTGAGAGCGAGCGTGTGGTGCGGCTGAACAGCCGTGCGCCGAGGTCACGCTCCAGCGCAGCCACTTGTTTGCTGACCGCACTCTGGGTCATCCCTGCCTCGCCGGCCACGGCAGAAAAACTGCCCGCCTCGGCCACGCGTACAAAGGTTTTCATTGCGGATAGCTTGTCCACCTGATGCCTTATTCATTCTTTAATGGAATGATTTATACAACTTCAGCATATCTAGTTCAAATCTTTGGAATCAATCAAAGTGAGTGCCGTGGCAAGACCTGAACCCAAAGGAGAACTTCATGACTACGCAAACCGTTCTGATTACTGGCGCACTGACCGGCATTGGCCGCGCTACTGCGCTGGCGTTTGGCAAGCTCGGCGTGAACATTGTGGTGAGCGGCCGGCGGCCGGAAGCTGGCCAGGCGCTGGCGGCAGAATTGCGCGCCCTGGGTGCGCAAGCCGAATTCATCAAGGCGGATGTGACACAAGAGGTCGAAGTACGAGCGCTGATCGAGGGAGCCGTCGCCCGGTTCGGGCGCCTTGATGTGGCGGTGAACAACGCCGGTGTGGAGGGCCAGAACAAGCCGGTGACCGAACAGACTGAACAGAACTACCGCGATACGTTTGAAACCAATGTGCTGGGTGCGCTGCTGTCCATCAAGCATGAGATGCGCGTGATGCAGGCGCAGGGCGCGGGCGCCATTGTCAATCTGTCGTCGATTGCCGGCCAGGTGGGCATGGTTGGGGCATCGGTTTATGTGGCCAGCAAACATGCCGTTGAAGGGCTGACCCGCAGCGCCGCACTGGAAGGCGCACCGGTGGGTGTGCGGGTGAACGCCGTGGCGCCTGGCCCGGTGCAGACGGATATGCTGGAGCGTTTTCTGGGGCGCGATGAAGCGGTCAAGAACGGGTTTCTGGCCAGCATTCCCGCCCGGCGCGCTGCAACGCCGGAAGAAATTGCCGAGACTATCGTGTGGCTGGCGTCTGACAAGGCCCGTTATCTGACCGGGCAGTCTGTGGCGGTGGATGGCGCTTATACCGCCCAGTAAGCGCTGCCACAACGGGATGAGCCGATGCCTGGATTGTCCCGAAACATGGAACAGGTCACAGCGCGAGGCTGTGGCCTGTTTTCAGGATTGCGGTGATGGCCCCGGATTGAAGCGTTGCGCCTGAAAGAAGCGGATTCGCCCGGCCTTAAACTTTGCGGGTGAATTGCTGCTCGGTAACCGTGCTGCCCCACTGCGTGCCCTCTTCTTCCCACGCAAGCGTAAAGCCAGATGACTCATACAACCGGCGTGCGGCATCCAGCCCTTTGAAGGTCCATAGCTGGGTTGCGCTGAAGCCCTTCTCATCACAGAACTCGACGGCCTTCGTCAGCAGTTCGCGGCCTATGCCGGAGCCGCGACAACCGTCATCCAGAATGAACCAGCGCAAGTGCGCCTCGTTGTTGCCCAGATCCTGGCCGTCAATCGCAATCGACCCGACAATGCGTCCGTTTTGCACTGCCGCCCAGATCTGGTTCACCGGTTGGTCCAGTCGTGGCACAAACTCTGCAACGCCCGCAGCCACCTTGCTCTCGAAGAATGGCCCAAAGTGCCAGTGCCGGGAATAAAAATCAGCGTGCATCTGGGCAATCCGCCCCACCAGGCCCGGCCGGTATCCCGCATGAATCCCGATCGGGTTGGCAACAGCTTCATGGGGTCGCTGGTTGCGCTGTTTCAACGCGTTCGCATAGGCCCCGAGACCTTGTGCCACGACAAGTTGCTGATCAGCGTCCAGCTGGCCAAGGGCCGAGATCACTTGCTGTTGCCCATGCGTGTGGATGTCGACGATGGTCTTTTTGCCTTGTGTGGTGAGCGCAAGTTGCTTGAAGCGGCCGTCATCCATGGCGCCGGTTTCTTCAATCTCGCCCGCCTCAATCAGCTTGCCCACCATCCGGCTCACACTGGATTTCTCCAGCCCGAGGGCTTGTACCAACTGGGCTGCCGGCATGGCGCCGTGCATATCAATCTCTAACAAGGCATGCACTGCAGACGGGGAATAACGCGTCCCGGCCAGCGTAGACTTCATGAAACCCAGCTCACGCACCATGGTGCGCGATGCGGCACGGATGTCTTCGACCAGATTGGGGTTGATGCTCACTGCGGCATATCCTTGGCAATCAGTTGCAATATACAACTACATGCGCAAAGCATACGGCAACATGGTTGTACATTGCAACTACAAGGCGGGTGCGATGATTAGCGCATGGCTGCTCATGGCAATGTTGGCGCCAAAGCGTTCCCAATCCGCATAGTGTTGCCGGTATTGCATAAACGCTGCCAAAGCCACTGCATTCACCTGTGGGGCATCCGTGTTTCTGAATGGGCGAATCAAGGCCGCTGCGGCTTGCACCAGTTTCTCCGGGGGTTGCACTACTGAACGGGGGCGATATGCAATAATCGGCACTCTTTTACACGGGGCTGATAATGACCGCAATCATTCTGGATGGCAAAGCTGTTGCAGCACGAACCGAGGAAGAACTGGCAGCACGCGTGGCGCGCTTCAAGGGCGCAACAGGTGGCCGCACTCCAATCCTGGCGACCATCCTGGTTGGGGATGACCCGGCATCAGCCACCTACGTGAAAATGAAAGCCAATGCTTGCGCGCGCGTGGGCATGGACTCCCTCCGGATCGAGCTGCCAGCGTCAACCACAACAGATGAATTGCTGGCGCAAATCCTGGCGCTCAATCGCAATCCCGACGTGCATGGCATCTTGTTGCAACACCCCGTTCCCGCCCACATCAACGAACGGGCGTGCTTTGATGCCATCTCCGGGCACATTGATGTTGATGGCGTAACCAGCCTTGGGTTTGGCCGGATGACGATGGGTGAATCTGCCTATGGCAGCGCCACGCCGGGCGGCATCATGCGGCTGTTGGCGGCCTATGGCATTGAACTGCCGGGCAAGCATGCGGTGGTGGTGGGCCGCAGCCCTATTCTGGGCAAGCCTATGGCCATGATGCTGCTCAACGCTGATTGCACCGTGACCATTTGCCATTCCCGTACCGTCAACCTGCCGGACCTCGTCAAACAGGCTGACGTCGTCGTTGGCGCTGTGGGCAAACCGGCCTTTATCAAAGCGGAATGGATTAAAGACGGCGCGGTGGTGGTTGATGCCGGCTATCACCCTGGCGGTATTGGTGATATTGAACTGGCACCCCTGACGCATCGGGTGGCCGCATACACACCGGTACCTGGCGGCGTTGGACCGATGACCATCAATACGCTGATTGCGAATTGTGTAGATTCAGCGGAGAAAGCGCTTGAGCAGAAGAGATGAATCTGGCGAGAGGACTGACGCATTACTCAAGGCGGGCCTGCCAGATGGCGACGCTGTACTCTGCCCCGAGAGCGAGATGGTCAATGCTGTCATTGGCTTGACCTCTCAACGCGATTTTGCAGGCTGCAACGACCAGGAACCTACCACCATGTCCGGCAATAACTCAATTCAAACATGCCAGTAGCCGCCTCTCTCGTTACTTCACACCGGGCTGTCCAGCGTGCCGCTAAACAGGTCCTTGCGGAACTCCCCAAGCTGATAACGCCAGACGACACGGAGCAAACCATCGCCGCCACGGCCTACGCTGGCCTGGTTGCATTGGGCTATCCGGACACCTGGTATTACCAATGCCCTGCGCTGGTTCTGCTGGGCTCGCGCAGCTGCCTCTCCGTCTCTGGCCGGGATTACAGGCCTGGCAACGAACCAGTGGGCAAACACAATCTGGTAACGGTGGATTTGAGCCCGGTGATGGATGGGCACTGGGGAGATTGTGCCCGCTCGTTTTATATCGAAGAAGGTCGGGTTACCGACGAGCCAGAATCCCCGGCGCTGGCTGAAGGGAAGGCATTTCTTGCCGGCTTGCATCAACGCATGCAAGCCACGGTTCGACCCGACTGGACCTTTGACAAGCTGTTCCGGTGGACAAACGCAGAGATCGCAGCCGCCGGCTTCGAGAATCTGGATTTCCTCGGGAATGTTGGCCACAGCATTGCCACCGCCCGGGCAGACCGGCAGTTTATTGAGGCCAGCAACACGCATCTTCTCAGCGATGTTCCGTTCTTTACCTTCGAGCCCCATGTGCGATGCTCAGCTGGCCATTGGGGCTTCAAGCACGAAAATATTTTCTACTTCGATGCCGGCGGTGACCTGACCGAGCTTTAGTCATACGCGTTCGTAACCGGGAACGAGATGGCTGTTCATCTCATCAGCAAACAAGGCAAGGGGCCGTATTGCGTGCAGCCAGGGAAAAGCATCGTCTGAAAAACCTGGAAAGGCTGAAACGCCCCTCGCCACACTACCCCCCTGCACCCCCCACCCGCGGCTCTACCCACGCCAGGATGTCGGCCATGACTTCACTTTTTCCCACGTCATTAAGCGGGTCGTGGTAGCGGCCGTCGTAGAGTTTGAGGGTTTTGTCGGTGGCGCCGGCTTGTTCGAACAGGCGTTCGCTGCCGCTGGGGCGGGTGGCGTTGTCGGCGGTGCCGTGGATGATCAGTAACGGCGAGACCAGCGATGAGAATGAGGCTTTGAGGCGGGCGTTTGCGCGGATCAGGGCGGCGGCGGTGGCGAAGGGTTGGGCTTCGCCGGCGATCAGCGGGTCGTCGTTCATGGCTTGCACGACGTGCAAATCGCGGGAGAAATCGGTGTTTTTGAGGGTGAGCGCCCGGGCGCGCGGGGCGATGTGGCTGATCCCTTTGAGCACGGTAAGGGCAAAGTCGGGCGCGGGGACTTCGAAGGCGAAGTCTTCGCAGATCAGGCCGGCCAGTTGCTTGCCGTGATCCAGCGCGTACAGGCAGGCGATCACGCCGCCGGCGCTGTGGCCCAGCACAAACAGCGGCGCGTCCGGTTGCAGGCGGCGGGCGTGATCAACCAGTGTGGCCAGGTCTGCCACGTAGTCGTCAAAGCTCTCGACGTAGTAGCGGACACCACCCGATTTGCCGCGCCCGCGCAGGTCAACGGCAAAGGTGGCGTAGCCGGCCTCGGCGCATTGCTCGCCTACCCACTGGTAATACCCGCTGTGAGCGTTAAAACCATGACAGATGGCGATCAACGCGCGCGATGGTGCAAGCGGCAGCCAGGCGCGCACAAACAGCGCCCCGGCACTGCCGCGGATGGTTTCCTCATGCATTGCCGCCACCTCAGTGGCCTTCAATGGCAAAGAGGATATCGGCAAAGCCCGGTACGGTTTTTTCGCGGTTCCAGTCGCGCTGCAATTCGCAGATCAGTTGCACCCAGGAGGTAGGTCTGCCGCCGGCCTGAACCAGCCGTTCCAGCCCGGCCAGATGCGCTTCCAGCGAGGTGCCGCCAACGCAATCGACCACCGGGTAAACCTCAAAGCCTTCATGCAGCGCATCCAGCGCGGGGTGGACCAGACACACTTCCGTCCACAGCGCGGCCATGATCAGTTTCTTGCGCCCGGTGGCCTTTACGGCGCGGTTAAAGTCTTCATCTTCCCAGGCGTTGATCGAGGTCCGGTCGATCACTTCCACTTCTGGCAATACATCTGTGATCTGGTGAATGGTCGGCTGGTTGCGCCCGGTTTTGACGTTGACCGAGGTCAGCACCACCGGCATTTCGTACAACTTGGCGATGCGGGCCAGCGCGGTGATGTTGGCCACCAGTTCACGCTTGGGGCGCGAGGCAATGGATGAAACCTGCACCGGCTGAAAATCAATAATCAGGATGGCGGCATTGTGCGGCGTCAGCAGATGGTCATCTGCGGCGTTACGGGGCTTTGCATAAGAAGTCATCTTTCACTCCCAGGGGGTGGCAGAACATCTTCGATATCGAGCAGGCAAACCGGGCTACCCGTTATGGGCACTGGCCCGCCGGGCGATCAATAAAGGTGCGGATGGCAGCCACGGTCGGCCCGGTCTGTTCTTCCATCAGCCAGTGACCAGAGTCGGGGATCACCACCTGCTGCACGTTGTCTGCCGCAAAACGCATGATGTAGGCCATGGTGGCGCCCAGCGAATGTGCCCCGCCAATGGCCAGCACCGGCATTTGCAAACGCCCGCGCGAGACCGCCTGCCGGTTGTCGATCACGTCCTGGTCAAACGCGGCAAATTGCATGAAGCCGGCGTGCATGCGGCCCGGCTGGGCGTAAAGCGCGGTGTAATGGCGGCGCGATGCCTCAGGAAAATGCGCCGGATCGGCGGAGAAATCGTTCCAGAAACGGTCCAGGTAAATGCGTTCGCGCCCGGCAACCAGCCGTTCCATATCCGGGCCGCCAAAACGGAAATGCCACAACAGCGGGCTTTTGAGGATGTCATCCCACGGGCCTACGCCCGGGACCGGGGCATCCATCATGATCAGGCGCGTGGTGCGATCGGGGTGCGATTCGGCAAATGCAAATGCCACCATATTGCCGATGTCATGACCGACCACCACCGCTTGCTGCACCTTGAGCGCATCCATCACGCCCGCCACATCTTCCGCTTCGTTTTTCTTGGAAAAACCGTCTTTGGCCACAGCCGACAGGCCCATGCCACGCAGATCCGGCGCGATGACGGTATGGTCACGCATCAGTTCCTGCGCCAGCGGCGCCCACATGTCGCCGGTGTCGCCATAGCCGTGCAGCAAGACCACGGCCGGGCCACTGCCGCCAACGCGGACGTGAATGGTGGTGCCGTTGGTCGCGATTTCCTGCGTGCGAAAACCGGCAGGATAGGTGGTCTGGTCTGCAAATGCCGCCTGGCTCAGGGCCATCACGGCGGCCAGCATCACGATTGCTTGTTTCATGGTGCTCCTCCTTGGTCTGGGTGGGCACATATAAGCATCGCGAAAGCTCTACATCTTGATCAATTCATGCGTTTCCTGGCGAAAATGCGCCCTTTTTACGCCCGCTCCAGCACAGGCGAGGTACGCATATCCGCATTCGGGCTATTTCAGACTAAAAAGGATAAGAATATTCAAGACCCGCAAAGCCGGGATTGAATTATGCTTCCGTCAATTATTTGTTTGCTAATGGACAGACCAAGGTAAGCAGGGAGCACCCGGCGGCAGGGCGCGCATGGCCGGGTTGGGGACTTCTCTTTGAGGAGCAATTGATGCAATCCGATCTAGGCTACAGCCGGAACTTTGTCGAAAAGTTCCGGGCGGACTCGGTGTCGCAACTCATCACCCGGGGCCCGAAAGCGTCACGGCTGCTGGTATCGCGTTTGCGCCGCGATACGCCCGGGCATGGCCTGGTGACGCCGCCACAGGGCGATGCGGTGTTTTCCGTACTGCTGCAACTGCGCGAGCAAAAGCAAAGAGAGTTGTTTCTGGATGGCCGCTGCATTCACCGCGGCGCGTACCTTGAGCGCACCACCAGCGTGGTCAATCACCTGGAATTGCCCTGCGCCAATCTGATCAGCCCGTTTGACAACCTGATGTTCACGATCCCGCAAAGTGCGTTGAACGAGATCGCGGATGAGGCCAATGTGGGGCGCGTGGATCATCTGTATTGCCCACCAGGCGGCGTGATGGATGAAACGGTCTGGCATCTGGGCAATGCGCTGTTGCCGGCACTGGAACGGCCGCATGAGGTCAGCTCCATGTACGCCGAACACGTCATGCTGGGCGCGTATACATATTTTGCGCAAACGTTTGGCGGCATGCGCCCGACCAAAGAACGCCCCGGTACGCTGGCGCCCTGGCAATTGCGCCGCGCCATGGACGCCATGGCATCGCAGATTGATGGCGATGTCTCGCTTAAAATGCTCGCCGCCGCCAGCGGGTTGTCGGTCAGTTATTTTATCCGCGCCTTCAAGGCCAGCACGGGCGAGCCACCGCACCGCTGGATGCTGCGTCACCGCGTAGAGCGCGCCAAGGATTTGTTGAGCGGCACTGAAGCGACGCTGGCAGAAATCGCCATCAGTTGCGGGTTTGCCGATCAAAGCCATTTCAGCCGCGTTTTCAAAACCTTCGTCGGCGTCAGCCCAGCGGTCTGGAAACGCAGCATTCGCCACTGAGCGGCCGGCCTCGCCCTCGTTGGCCACGGCATCAGACCGGCCCGACCGTACGCAGTGTCGGGCCTTTGTTTTTTGGCCGCTTCGCCACCGCCGCGCCCGCTCCCCCGCATAATCATTGCCGGCAACAAGCAGTTGTGACTGTGCTGGCACACGCTGTTGTTACGCTTGCCAAACCTGCCCGTGCACCGAAAAATAGTCAGGCATCGCCCTGGCGATACCCGCAGCACATCTGGCAGCGCGCGCATGCCCTTGCCAGACAAAAAAACAGATTGATATGACCACCCCGCCCGCCTCATCGTGTCGCCACGTGAATGAACACGTGACCGTTTTTCAGCCATGCCCTGCTTGTGCCAGGCAGACGGTTGAGACCGGGTATGACCGTGTCACGGACGAGCGGCGCCTGGCTTAGGGCCGCTGCCATGCGCCCCAAACTCCCCACCCCTGAAGACTGCAAGCCTGGCTTTGCTTATATTGAATACGTCGGCCGGCGCACGCTGTTTATCTCTAAAAGCGTAGAGCTGCATTGCCGCCGCTGTGGCAATACCGAGCACGCCGGCCCGCTGGACCTCTTTCACACCTTCAAGACCTGGTTCTTCATCAACGAGTACGGGCTGGAATGTCTTGAGTGCAAATGGCAGGAATTTACTGCCCATCCGCGCCAGCCTGCCGATTCCGGCTCTTGATCCCTTCTGGCCGCCTGGCCTCGTCGCAGCGCTACCCAAACCGGCAGTATTGTTGTGCAAAAGGGACAGTCATGAACATGACGGCTTTCTCACAAATGAGACTGTTTCATGAGGTTCTTTCTTCTCTTATGACAAATGGAAACAGAAATATCCCGGCGTCATGTAAGTTATTTCCTACGTTCGCGGCTGACCGTGGTAATCTTTACTCTTACAAGAAATGACAAAAATCAAAGCATAAAAAAATTGCCAGGGACACCGCCCTCTGAGCAATGCACTTTCAGCTTGTATGGCCAAGGGGGCTCTGATGTCTATTCACCACGCGCCAGCCGCGCGGCCCAGTGTTGAACTGGTGGCTGCGTCCGTGCTGGACATTCCATTTATCTTCGGTTTGCTGCAAGAAGGCAGCACTACCGGTGTTTTTTCCGATCGCTATCTGAGTTCTGCCGGTATCTGGCGCAGCTTTCGCAGCATTGCGCTGGCCTGTGTGCGCAACGCCGTGCGCCGGCGTCGGGTAGAAGGCTTGTGGCTGATTCGCGGCGAAGATGCCGACCACGGTTTTGCCTGGGTGCAGCGCACGCCAGACGAGCAAGAAGTCTATTGCATCGACATGATTTCGCTTGATCAGCAGGCGCGCGGCAAAGGGTTGGGCACTGCCGCCGTGATGGCCTTGCAGCAAAAAATCGGCCCGCAAGCCAGCCTGATCGCCTTGTGCACACCCTATGCCAAAACCATGCGGGCGCTGTTGCGCGGTTCCGGGTTCAAGCGCAACAAGCAAAGCCTGGTGGTGCCTGACTCTAACCACGGCATCGACCTCTATCACTGGCGACACGCGGCCTGAGCCATCGCCCCGGTGTTGGTCACGCGGTGCGCTTAGCGGCGCGCCGCGGCAAATACAGCCCAGAAAGCGCCTTTGGGCTGGCCATGCTCATCCAACAGCAGCGGTTGGTCGCGGTGATCTGCCGGCGCATCCTGATTCAGCCAGGTACTGGCGTCGCTCACGCCCCACCAGGTCACCGCCGTCACGTCCGGGTGGTTGTGGATCATGCGCATGATCTCGCCATAGCGGCGCGCCTGCAGCGACAGCAGGTTTTCGCGGGTGTCATACAGGCGGTTGTCTTTCCAGCGGTACAGGCTCATGTCCAGTTCGGTGATCTGGTTTTCCAGACCCAGACGGGCAAAGGTGGTCAGGGTCTCATCAATGGCAGAAATGGTCGGGTAAAACACCGAAATATGCATTTGGTGACCAATGCCATTCACCGGCACGCCCCGTTGCAGCAACCCCTGCACGACCCGGACAAGGCAGCGCCGCTTGGCGGGTTCTTCCGTTGAGTATTCGTTGATATACAAGCGCGCGGCCGGGTCTGCCGCATGGGCGTAGCGAAACGCGTAATCGACATAGTCCGGCCCGACCACGCGATGCCACAGGTCATCCCGCAGGCAGTCGGGCTGTTTCTCGTCGATGATCTCGTTGACCACATCCCAGACATAGACCTGGCCTTTGTAGTGGCCGACTTCGGTCTCGATATGCCGTTTCAGCCGCGCCAGCACCAGGTCACGCCCCGCCGGCTGGCCATTGGCGCCCTGCCACATCCAGTCTGGCGTATGCAGATGCCACAACAACGTGTGACCGCGAATAGCCATGTCGTGGCTTTGCGCAAAGCGGACAATCGCGTCGGCCGCTTCAAAGTGGAACTCTCCTTCGCGCGGCTCGGTCGCCATCGGCTTCATGGCATTTTCTGCCACCACGCTATTGAACTGTTCGGCAATCAGCTCGCCCTGGGTTTTGATGTTTTTCTCATCAACCGCCGCCCCGATCAACACCTGCCCTTGCCAGGCTTTGGCCAGCGAGGGCCTGGGCACTGTGCCGGTTGCGGCGGGCGGCGCTGGCGTCGTGCTGCTGCAGGCCAGCAAAGCGCTGGTGAGCAGACTGATCACCACAACGCGCAGGTTCTGGCTGATATTCATGATTGCCCCCGGGCCGGTTGGGTCTGCAGCCAGTCATGCAAATCCTGCGCAACGGAGTGGACCAGTGTCTGCCAGTCGCCGGTGGATGTCTGGCGATACAACGTCATGGTCGGGTACCACGGTGAATCAGTCCGTTCCGTCAGCCAGCGCCAGTCGGGGCGATAGTCCGGCAACAACACCCAACACGGCTTGCCCATGGCCCCCGCCAGATGCGCCACAGCCGTATCAACGGTGATGACGAGATCCAGATTGGCGATCAGCGCGGCCGTGTCGTCGAAGCTTTGCAGTTCCGGGCCGGCGACCCACAGCGGGGCCGGCGTGGCTACTGCCGGTTGCGCTGTTTCGGCCGGGCCTTTTTGCAGGCTCACAAACTGGATGCCCGGCACCGCCAGCACAGGCGCCAGGATATCCAGCGCCGGCATGGAGCGATCCTGGTCGTTTTCAAACGCCGCGTTGCCCTGCCACACCAGCCCGACCCGCGGCCCGGCGTCGACCAGCCGGTCTTGCCATTGCGCGGCCTTGAGCGCGTCGGCAAACAGATAGGGTACGTGGTGCGGAATGTTATCCAGCCGCGTCGCAAAATGCAGCGGCAGGCTCATGGGCGGGCACCAGTAATCGTGGCCGGTAGGCGGCACGGCTTCGTCATAGCCATAGACCGCATCAAGCGTAGGCATGCGCTGCAACAAGGTCTTGAGCGGCGGATGGCACACCAGGCTGACCCGCGTGGCGCCGTGGGCCTTGAGCAAGGTGGCGTAGCGGCAGAACTGCAGCATGTCGCCAAAGCCGGCCTCAAAGCCGATGATGATGGATTTGCCCGCAATCTCTTCGCCCTGCCAGCGCGGACACTGGAAATACCGCCCCAGCGGATCGTCCGAGCGCGCTTCCCGCGCCATCCAGCCCTCTTCAAAGCGCCCCTGCCGCATCAGGACATAACTGAGGTTAAAGCGGGCGCGGGCGTAGTGCGGATCAATATTGAGCGCATGACGGTAGCAGGCTTCGGCTTCGTCCTCACGCTTCAGGCAGGCCCACAGCACGCCCAGGTTAGACCATGCCGGCGCCGAAGCGGGCGACAGTTCCAGCGCCTGCCGGAAGGCCAGTTCTGCGTCGTCAAAGCGTTTGTGGTTGAGCAGCAATACGCCCAGATTGAGGTAAATCTGCGTATTGGCCGGTTGCAGCGCCAGCGCCCGGCTGTAACTCCCTACCGCGTCGGCGATCTCGCCCTTGCGTTCTTGCAACAGCGCCAGGTTGGCCCAGATGGCGGCCTCGTCCGGGGCAATCGCCAGTGCCAGCTTGTAATGCGCTTCTGCCGTGGGCAGATCGCCTTGCTGCAGCAAGCGGTTGGCTTCATCAAACTGATGCTGGGCCTCAGCCGGGCACGTGGTGGGCATGGGTATGGGTTCTGATCAAAGGCGTGATGCCGGTCAGTGTAGCGCCCGGCGCGGCGGTGCAGAAACCTGTCATCAGGCAGCCATGCCAACTCTGACAGGGTTACAGGACAGAGCGAAAGATTATATTAAGCCCGTGCGCACGCAATCCCCCCAGCGCATTCTGGAGCATTTGACAGGCCCCGGTGTTCTCCCTGCATCGGGGTATTTTTTTGGGTGCAGCCTGGCGTGAATCAGCGCCGTGTCGGGGTGTCTTGCGGCACTTCCACCGCCATCAGCCCGGCCAGCCAGAAACAAAATGCTGCCACCAGCAAGGCAAGCACGCACAAGGTAATGCCCAATTGCTTGCCATGCCACAAATGCCCCAGCCACTGATCAAATTGCGAAACCAGCACACCGGATGTACCGGCAATACGCTCTAGCTGCGCCGTATATTGCCGGCCCTGCATGGCCGCCGTGGCATCAGCCACATCATCGGCCAGCCAGTAAATCAGCCCGCCACCGATGACACCGGCAATCAGGATAACGAACCCGGCAATACGCACCCTGACATGGGCAGCCCAGTCTTTGCGGGCGGGTTGCGGAACAGGTGGCGGGAAGTCTGGCATGGACATGGTGACGTGGCGGGGTTGATGCAGTTGTAATGATCAGGATAACGCGGCACCGGGCAAACGGGCAGACGTGTTTTACAAATTGCGGGCTGACCGGGAGGGGTTCTTCTCTGGCCAGCGCGGTGTGCCGGATTCCCCGACCGGGTGGACGGCAAATGCTGCACTAGCCGCCCAGCACAAGTTGCGTCAACCAGAAGCTTCAATAGACGTAAAAAAACGGCAGCGCAGGCTGCCGTTTTCGCTCAAACAGACCCGATCAGCGATTCACCGCTGCAGCCAGGCGTCGCGCTCCTTCGGCGGGGGTCATGGCTTCGTTGTTCCAGAAATCGGCCACGGCTTCGATCAGTGCCTTTTTCTGGTCGTCCTGCACTGCCATATTGTGTGCCCAGGACGGCACCAGCGTGTTGCGGCTGGCTGCGGCGGTAAAGTCGCGGGAGGAGGCGCGGCCGTAGGCGTCCAGCTTGTTGGTGTCCACGTCGGTGCGGGCCGGGATGCTGCCCTTGTGCTTGTTGTAGGCCAGCTGACCTTCGTGGCTGACCAGCAGGCGGACAAAGTCCAGCTGGGCCTTGCGGCGCACCGGGTCATCCTGACGGAAGAAGGTCAGCGTATCTGCAGCAAAGCTGTACTCGCCGCCCACCGAAGGCGCGGCCCAGAACAGGTAGTCTTCGCCTGGCTTGCGGTTGGCTTCGTCCAGTTCGCCCTTCACCCAGTCGCCCATCAATTGCATGGCGGCGCGGCCGTTGATGACGTCGGCGGTGGCCAGGTTCCATTCACGGCCGACGGAATCGGGCGTGCAGTATTTCTTCAGCCGACGGAAGGTTTCCAGCGCGCGCGCCATTTGCGGGCCGGAGAGCGCGCTGGCATCAAGCTTGCTGAACGCCTGCAGATAGAACTGCGCGCCGCACAGGCCCAGCACCACAGATTCAAACAGCGTGGCGACTTGCCATTTCACTTCGCTGTGCGCCAGCGGCGTAATGCCGGCGGAAACCAGCTTGTCGCACAGCGTGAAGAATTCATCCCAGCTGGCCGGCGGCTGGGTGACGCCCACGCGCTTGACCAGCGTGGCGTTCACCCACAGAACGTTCACGCGCGCCACGCCCAGCGGCGCGGCCACATACTTGCCATCGGCCTGCATCATCTTGTCCAGCACCGTGGGCAAGATGCGGCTCCAGTCTTGTTCTTTGGCCACTTCGCCCAGATCAGCCAGCACGCCTTTGCCGGCCCAGTTCTGGATCTTCACACCGCCAAAGGCGGCGGCAGTCGGCAGCTTGCCTTTCTCTACCGCGGCCTTGAGCATGCCGGGCACGTCCTTGCCGCTATGCATGTCGGCCCAGTGGTGACCCATCTGGTTCAGGCGCAGCTTGATTTCAGCCACGGCGCGCGCACCGCTGGAGGCAAACCAGCCATGCAGCACTTCGATGTCTTCCAGCCGGAAGCGCCCCACCACCGCCATCAGGTCGCGGGCACGTTTATCCAGCGATTCCAGCGCGCGGCGGGCCTGTTGCAGGGCGGAGTCAGACGCCTGGCTCATGACGTTGATCTGTTCAGCAGACTGCGCCATGGTGGTGGCAGCAGAGGTCTGCTCTTGCGTGGCATCGGCAATGCCCTGGATCACATCGGCCATCTGGTCCATACGAGCACCGATCTGCAGCATGTGCTCACGCGCGACGTCGGCTTTTTCAACGCTGGCGGACACCTGGCCGGTGGTGCTTTCCATGCTGTCCACGGCCTTGCGCGTTTCCTTGTTGACCGAGTCGATCAGGCTGGCGATTTCTACCGTGGCGTTGGCGGTGCGCTCGGCCAGCTTGCGCACTTCATCGGCCACCACGGCAAAGCCGCGGCCTTGCTCACCGGCGCGGGCGGCTTCAATTGCCGCATTGAGCGCCAGCAAGTTGGTTTGTTCGGCAATGTCCTTGATCACCACCACAATGCTGCCGATCTTCTGGGAGTTCTTGCCCAGATCGGTCATGGTGCTGCCCAGGAGTTGCATGGACTGGGCCATGCTGGACACTTCGTCCGACACTCGCAGCACGGCTTCCGCGCTCTGGCGCGAAAGGTGCGTGGTTTCCTTGACGTTGCCGTCTACGTCAGAGGCGTTGTCGGCAATGTGGGTGATGCTGACGGTGATTTCTTCCACCGCCGCGGCAGAGGCCGAGGCAAAGTCGCTTTGCACGTGGGCGTCTTTCACCAGCTGCGCAGTCACGCCGGTGAGTTCTTTCAGGCCCAGCGACAGGCTTTCCATATCGCGCTGGACTTCACGGAACGTCACTTGCAGATCAGACACAAAATGATTGAAGGCGTTGGCGATGTCGGCCAGTTCCGGCGCGCCGGAGGCCTCGACACGGGTGTTCAGATCACCGCCCTTTTCCACCAGGGTGGTCAGGGTGTGACGCAAGCGGTTCAGGGGCTTGAGGGTCAGGCCGACGGCGGCCCAGATACCGGCCAGGACGGCCAGCAAAATGACCACGGCCACGGCGGCAATGCCACCACCACTGGTAATGCCAAAGGCGCCAATCAGGCCCCAGGCAACGATAAAGCCGGCAACGACAAGGGCCGCGACCCAAAGGAGAATGCGGTTCTGGATGGACATATCAGGATTCCAGGCTGTTTGTTTCCACTCATGACATACATAGCTGATATTTCTTTTTTTATGTGCAAACCATATCCGGAACGACCATAAAACACCATCTGATTTTTGATATACACAGCATTAGCTTACTAAACAGTGGGTTTTATGTAGCTTTTTCGCCTTTTACCAAAAATTTGCTTTCTACAAATGAAATGTATAAGCAAAAAACTGGTTACCAGAGCCAGTTCATTGTGAGAATAAGCCCCATCATTTCCCCGCTTGTGGTCCGGCCACAAGACCGTGCACCGTGCGCCATTGATACAGATCAAAGCCTGCCCGCGCTCATGTAATCAGCATATCGCCATGACATTTGAGAATCAGATGATGCAAACGCTGGTGCAATGGGATGACAGCCTGTCGGTCGGCATTCAGGAGATCGACGAACAACACAAGGTGCTGGTGGCGCTGCTCAACGAGTTATACGAGGCCATCCACCGCCATCAAGGTCGCGCCGCCTCAGTTGACATTCTGGGGCGACTGGCGGACTACACGCGCATCCACTTCACCGTGGAAGAAAGCCTGATGCGCATTCTGGGCTACCCGGATTATGAAGAGCACAAACAGCACCACGAGATCCTGATCGGTGATCTGCGGGTGTTCCAGGCGCGCGTCCAGGCCGGCGATGCGGTCACCTTCGAGTTGCTGCATTTCCTGCGTAACTGGTTGACCCACCATATCCAGGAGGGCGACACCCGCTACGCCGCGTTCTTTCTGGAGCGCGGCGCGCAGGCCACCTGGCAGAAAAAAGGCTGGCTGGACCGTTTCTGGTCTGGCATCACGGGTTAGCCGCAACTGACGCGCTTGATCACGCCGGTTTCATCCACCTCCAGGTTCAGCCGGGTGATGTTGTAGTCCATGGTGACGGCATCACCGGGCTTGATCACGCGCAGCACGCTGGCACTGGCTTGCTGGCGGAGGGCCTCAAGCTGATCGGGTGCGGCCATCTGGCCAACGCGCGCTTGCACCGCTTCGGCGTGGCATTGTGCTGCGGCCTCTGGCTGGGCGGGCGTACTGGCCGGCCCCGGGTTGCTGGCGCAGCCCGGCAGGCTGCAAGCCAGCACCAGGCCTGCGCTCATCATCCATCCATTTCTCATCATGCCTCCCGGCTGGGGTTGAAGGCTTTCACCATAGCAGAGCGGCACGCCGACGCGGCTACAGCCGGCCAGCGCATCGCCCTCTCCCTCCGCAGATAGACGCGGGGCTCACCGCATACTTTCAGTTGCAACAACCAGGTACTACATTGATCAGACGTGCGCCCGCAATACCGTGCCTGTGCCAGGTACGCGGCGCCCATGAACCTATAGCGCGCGGGTCACGGCCTGGCGGGAGACATCACATGAACAAGATCGGGATTAACGGGTTTGGCCGGATTGGCCGTCTGGTACTGCGGCGCATGCTGGAGGTCAACTCCGGGCTGGAAGTGGTCGCCATCAACGATTTGACCTCGCCCAAGGTACTGGCTTACCTGCTGCGCCATGACTCCAACTACGGCGCTTTTCCCTGGTCGGTAGAGCACACCGACGACGCGCTGATCGTGAACGGCAAGCGCATTGCGGTGTATGCCGAAAAAGACGCGGCCAATATTCCCTGGGGCAAGCTGGATGTGAATGTGGTGGTGGAGTGCACGGGCTTTTATACCTCGGAAGAGAAATCCCAGGCCCACCTGACCGCCGGGGCCCGCAAAGTGCTGGTCTCTGCGCCGGCCGGCAATATGAAAACCGTTGTTTACGCCGTGAACGATGACACCATGACGGCGGCGGACAAATTCATTTCTGTGGCCTCCTGCACCACCAACTGCCTGGCACCCATGGCCAAGGTGCTGGATGACCAGTTCGGCATTCAGGTCGGCACCATGACCACCGTCCACGCCTACACCGGCACGCAAGCGCTGGTGGATGGCCCGCGCGGCAAGGATCTGCGCGCCAGCCGCGCCGCGGCAGAGAACGTCATCCCGCATACCACCGGCGCCGCCAAAGCCATTGGCCTTGTGATTCCGTCGCTGACCGGCAAGCTCAAGGGCCACGCCCAGCGCGTGCCGGTGAAAACGGGCTCTGTGACTGAACTTGTCACCATCCTGGGCAAGAAAGTCAGCGCAGAAGAAATCAACGCAGCCATGAAAGCCGCCGCCAGCGATTCGTTTGGTTATACCGAAGAAGAGATCGTTTCTTCTGATGTGATCGGCTCTACGTTTGGCTCTGTCTTTGATGCCACCCAGACCGAGATCTCTGAGCATGGCGATCTGCAACTGGTGAAAACCGTGGCCTGGTATGACAACGAGCACGGTTTTGTAACGCAGCTGATCCGCGTGCTGGACAAGTTCGTCAAGCTGCAATGACCTTGCCACGCCCTGCCGTGATCAGTAAAAAGCCCCGGGAAACCGGGGCTTTTTACTGTTGTCGCCACCCGCATTGATACGCCACCGCAGGCCGGCGCGCAGGCACGTTCCACATATCCCGCCAGAAAAGCAATCAGGTAAACAGCAGCCTGCAAAATTGCCAAGTCCTGCCGATAATTCCTGAATAGTTGCCAATAACAAATGGAGAGCAATCATGGCTCTGGGTATGCGTACTCTGCAAAGCAAACTGGTCGCGGCAGTCAGCGCGATGGTGATCGTGACTGGCGTGGTGATCGCCGGGGCGAGCTATTTTCTGTCAAGCGCGCAGCAAGAGGCCGAGTCTAAAGCGCAGATCAGCGCAGTCAGCAACGTGCTGGGCATTCATATCGGCAACTGGATTTCCGCCAAGGCGCAGGTGCTCAACGCCTTCAAACCCGTACCGCATGATCCGGGCCTGGTCGCCGGAATGGGCTATGCGCGCGATGCGGGCGGCTTTGCCAACGTGTTCCTGGCCTACCCCGATGGCACCCAGCAAAATGCCAACAACGTTACCTTGCCGCCGGACAACAATGATCCGCGCAAATGGCACTGGTGGGGCCGCGCCCAGGCGGAACAGAACGGCACGTTTGTCGAGATGCCCTCGGTCGCGGCGGCGACGGGCTCGGCGGTGTCGAGCTTTGCGCATGCCGTGGTCAATGGCGGCCAGGTGGTTGGCGTGATCGGGGCGGATGTTGAAATCTCGTCGATCATGCAAGAACTCAAGCGCACGCAACTGCCGGGCGAAGGCTATGCGTTTATCGTCAATCACGACGGCCTGATTTTTGCGCATAGCGATCCGTCCCGCCTGAACCAGCCGGCCTCTGCGCTGGGTGCGGCGCTGACGCCGGCCGTGCTGGAATCCACCTTTAACGACAAGGGCTTTTCTGAAGTCGCCATTGATGGCCATACCAAGCTGATCACGGTGCTGCCGGTGCCGGGGACCGAATTCCGGCTGGTGGCAGTCAGCGACAAAGCCGCGCTGCAAGCGGCCACGCGCGCCCTGCTGTACAAGAGTGTGATCATCCTGATCGTGCTGCTGGTGGTGATCATCAGCCTGAGCACCTTGTTCCTGCGCAAACAGCTGCAGCCTTTGCTGGGCATCCGCAAGGCCATGCGCGATATCTCGCAAGGTGATGCCGATCTGTCGCGCCGCCTGCCGGTGCTGACCCAGGATGAAGTCGGCCAGACCAGCGAAGCCTTCAACCAGTTCATTGGCCAGCTGGGCAAGACGTTTGCCGATGTGCGCAGCCGCAGCCAGCAACTGGCGCAAGGGGTGGAAAGCGCGCGCAATGAAATCCAGCGGATCGCCCGGGAGACGAACTCCATTACCGATTTTGCCGGCCACAACGCCGCGGCAATTGAAGAAGTCACCGTCAGCGTGTCAGAGGTCGCCGCATCGGCCCAGCAGGCCGATGAACTGGCCAGCCAGACGGCAGAGCAAAGCAATAACAGCGCGCGCGATCTGGAAAAGATTTCGGTCGAGAGCAGCCAGACCCGGGAAACCGTGCAGTCGATTTCCGGCATGCTCGATACCCTGGCACAAAGGGCCAGTGATATCCGCTCTATCACCACCGTGATTGGCGAGATTGCCGGGCAAACCAATTTGCTGGCCCTGAATGCCGCCATTGAAGCCGCCCGGGCCGGCGAACAAGGACGCGGCTTTGCCGTGGTGGCCGACGAAGTGCGCAAACTGGCCGAACGCACCAGCGCCGCCACGGGCGAGATCACCGGCATGCTTGAATCCATCAGCAAGGAAACCGGCAGCGCGGCGGGCAGCATGCAAGGGGCGCTCGATAGCGTCACCGCCAGCGTGACGCTGACTGAACAGGCCAGCGGGCGCATGCGTGAAGTGGCCAGCAGCATTCAGGATATGGCCGGCCGCGTGGGCCATATTGCCGACGCCACGCTGGAGCAGCGCAACGCTACCAACGCCATGAGCGAGAGCACGGAACAGATCAACCAGCGCATCGGGCAGTCTGACTCGGCCCTGCAAAATACCTCACGCAATCTGGAGCAACTGGAAAAACTGGCTCAGGCCATCAATGCAGATTTCGGGCGTTTCCGCCTGTAAACCCAGACCCGGCCCGCCCTGTGCGGGCCGCTTCCGGCAGCGCCAGCAAGCGAGGTTAGACCGGTAAGTTCCTGATTGCACTGCGGTAATACCAGGCTTTCTTTTCAGGTAATTGTTCGCAACAAGTATTTTCAGGATTATCTGAAAATTCGCTCATCGTATTTCGCGATTGAGGAGCGAATCATGGCGAAAGCTGTCTTTATACTTGCGGCGTCTACCTTGCTGGCAGCGAACTGGGCCTGGGCTGAAGAGGTCATTGTGGTTCAGCAACCCGCCCCGGTGTACGCACCGGCGCCAGCACCAGTCCTGCCTGCCGGCGGCGCGTTCATGGGCATGGCCGTGGGTGCGGCCATCGCCAACAATAACGATGACGTGGATATCAACGTCAACCGCTCAACCAATATCCAGCGCGACCAGGTTCAGCACTACAACCGCGACAACTCAATTAACAGTACCCGCAACAGCGATCGCCCCCGACGCCAGGGCCGCAATCGCTGATCGCGTTACCGGGCCTGACCGGGCCCGGGTTCCCTGTTGCTGGAGTTGTTGAAATGAATCATCGTACTTTCCTGGCAGAGCCCGCCATTGCGCTGACCGTGCTTTGCGCCACGCTCTCTTTTGGCACCCGCCCCAACCCTGCCCGGAACGAGCCCGACTGGCTGCCGGCCCCGCGTCAACACCTCCAGCAAGCCTCATCGGGCACGCCTGATTCAGCCAGCGCATTGCTGCGGCGACCCGGTGTGGTGTGGCCCGCCTTCAAACGGGTTTCGCTGACCGGCATGACCCATTTCAACCAGCGCATGTTCACGCCGTGGCTGCATTATCTGGCCAACGAGCGTTTCTCTCTGGCGGCCACCAGCACGCTGGCACAAGCCATTGTGGCGCATTACGTGGCCGACGGGCTGGCCCTTCCCCGCATCGTTGCCGGCACAGATAGCGGGCATGGCGATCATCTGGTGATCGCGGTCGAAGAAGGCTGATTTTCGCCACGCCAGCCTGAATGGTGCTTTGCAGCATCCATCAGCATTCACTGATTGACGTCCATCAGACCGCATGTGCGATAAGCCGGCTGTGTCAGAGGCCGCTGACTATCTTTTGTGCGAACGCGTTGCAGATATTGCAATGCACCACGCTTTCGCCCTATCAGAGGTATGTGTATGTCGTCTGTTGAACAAAACGCGAATCACGTCGTGACGGCCAATGATCGCGTCACCCAGTTGTTTCAGCGCCGTAGCGAGATTGCCCGGGAGCAATGGACCAACCGCGCTGGCAAAACCACCGAGCGCCTAGCGGCCGTGCAGGCCCGCGCCTGGCTTGACCCCTGGCAAATGATCGAAGACTGGTGGTCTTACAGCGTGGATGCAGCCCAACGCAGCGTGCTGTTCATGGATACCCTGCGCGAGCGCGGCAACAACTATCTGCGCCATGTAGAAGCCGGCCAGCCGCCGGTACTGCATTTTGATTATGAAATGGTGCTTGATGCCCGCACCTTTGCCCACCCGGTGAACTACGCGCTGATCCGCATCACGCCGCCCACCGGCGTCACGGTAGACCCGACACGGCGCCCCTACGTCATCATCGACCCGCGCGCCGGCCACGGCCCTGGCATTGGCGGCTTCAAGGATGACTCTCAGGTGGGCGTCGCCCTGCGTGGTGGTCATCCGGTGTATTTCGTGATCTTTTTCCGCGAACCGGAACCTGGCCAGACCCTGCTGGATGTCTGCGCCGTAGAAGCCGTGTTCGTGCGCAAGGTGCGTGAACTGCATCCGGACAGCCCCAAGCCGGCCATTGTCGGCAACTGCCAGGGTGGCTGGGCAGCCATGATGCTGGCGGCATCGGGCCCGGAAGACACCGGCCCGATTGTCATCAACGGCGCGCCGATGTCGTACTGGGGCGGCGCATGGGGCGACGGCATGGCCGATAACCCGATGCGCTATTCAGGCGGTTTGCTGGGCGGCAGCTGGCTGGCCTCGCTGACGGCGGATCTGGGCAACGGCATTTTTGATGGCGCCTGGCTGGTGGAGAACTTTGAAGGGCTGAACCCGGCCAACACCTACTGGGACAAGTACTACCACGTGTTTGCCAACGCCGACACCGAGCCGCCGCGCTTTCTGGAGTTCGAACGCTGGTGGGGCGGGTTTTATCTGATGAACCGCGAGGAAATCGAGTGGATTACCCGCAACCTGTTCGTCGGCAACCAGCTGTGGCAAGGCGGCACGCGCAACGGCAAGGGCACCACGTTCGACTTGCGGGATATCAAGACACCGATCGTGCTGTTTGCCTCCATGGGCGACAACATCACCCCGCCGCAACAAGCCTTCAACTGGGTGGCCGATGTATACGGCAGCACCGAAGAAATCAGGAAACGGGGCCAGACCATTGTCGGCCTGCTGCATCACGATATCGGTCACCTGGGCATTTTTGTGTCAGGCAAGGTGGCCAAAAAAGAGCACGCGCAGATTGTCGAAGTGCTTGAATCCATTGAACTGTTGCCGCCTGGCCTGTACGGCATGGAACTGACCGAAGTGCGCGGCAAGGATGGTCAGGTGACTTATCAGGTCGAGTTCCACGAACGCGAACTGGAAGAAGTGATCGGCCGCTTGAACCGCTTTGCGCGCAAGGATGAAAAACCCTTCGCCGCCGTGTCACAGGTGTCCGAACTGAACCAGCGCGCGTACGAGCTGCTGGTGCGCCCATTCGTGCAGTCGATCAGCACGGAACCCACCGCCGAACTCATGCGCACCCTGCATCCTTTGCGCATGCAGCGCTGGGGGTTCTCTGAACGCAACCCGTGGCTGTCATGGCTGCCGCTGGCGACTGAACAGGTGAAAGCGCATCGCGCTGCCGTCCCCAAAACCCAGTATTTCCGCCAACTGGAACAAAACAATGCCGAGCTGATCAGCGCCGGGCTGGATTACTACCGTGCCATGCGTGATGCGCTCAGTGAAGCCTTGTTCTTCCAGATTTACGGCAATGTGCTCGGTCAGGTGCGCGCCTCGGATGCTTCGCCCCTGCTGGCGGAATTCGCGCCCACTGGCGAGCAGTTTGTGCAGGAGGCGCTGGCCGCCATC
This sequence comes from Silvimonas iriomotensis, assembly GCF_014645535.1. Taxonomy (NCBI): domain Bacteria; kingdom Pseudomonadati; phylum Pseudomonadota; class Betaproteobacteria; order Neisseriales; family Chitinibacteraceae; genus Silvimonas; species Silvimonas iriomotensis. The sequence goes on along the minus strand of NZ_BMLX01000001.1, from coordinate 362,432 downwards.
GAAGAAGGCGGCTTTAACGAAGCCTTCGCCCGTATTTCAGCTTTGCTGACCCGTCAGGGCGAGATTTCGCTGTCCCGCCTCGCGCTTACCCGCGATATCGCCAAAGACTACGCCGCGCTGCTGCCCGATCTGCCGCTGGATCAATGGCGGCGGATTCGCGGTGAACAAGAGATCATCGTGCGCCATGCGCGCGATGAAGCGCTGCGTACCCTGCCCGCCCTGGTGCTGGACCCGACCGACCGCGCACGCTTGCTGCAACTGATCGACACCCTGGTGGCTGATCCACGCGTGCAGGAGCGCATGACGCTGCCGGAGCAATCGGCCACGCTGAAGCAGATCAGGGCGCTACTGGCCTTGCCCGAAGGGGTGAAAGCCGCTGCCCCCGCGCCAGCAGCCGCAACGCCGGCAGCAGCCCCGCGCCGCAAGCGCAGCCCGGCCAAGCCGCCGATCACTGCCGACAAGTGAGCCCGCCATGACGCAACTTGAACATTCCAGATTCCAGAATCTGATTGATCGTTGCCGGGCGCTGCCGCCGACCTCGGTTGCGGTGGCGCACCCTTGCGATGAAACCTCGCTGGCCGGTGCGGTTGACGCGGCGCGCATGGGGCTGATCGTGCCGATCCTGGTCGGCCCGGTCAGCCGCATTACGGCGGTGGCGCATGAGCACGATATTGATCTTTCCGGTCTGCAGATTGAAGACGCCGGTTTCAGCCAGGCCTCGGCCGAACGTGCCGTGGCCCTGGTGCGCGAAGGCAAGGCCGAAGCCTTGATGAAAGGCAGTCTGCATACGGATGAACTGATGGCCGAAGTCGTGCGGCGGGAGGCCGGTTTGCGCACCGGCCGCCGTATCAGCCACTGCTTTGTGATGGATGTGCCCGGCCATGACCAGCCGCTGATCATTACCGATGCCGCCATCAACATTGCACCCGGCCTCTCTGAGAAAGCCGACATTGTGCAGAACGCCATCGATCTGGCTCACGCGCTGGTGCCCGCAGCCCGGCGCGAAGTGCGCGTGGCCATTTTGTCGGCCACCGAGTCCATCAACCCCGCAGTGCCCTCCACCATTGAAGCGGCGGCGCTGTGCAAGATGTCCGAACGCGGCCAGATTACCGGCGCGGTGCTGGATGGCCCACTGGCGCTGGATAACGCCATCAACCTGGAAGCCGCCCGCATCAAGGGGATCAAATCCGTCGTGGCCGGGCAGGCAGATATCCTGGTTGCGCCCGATCTGGAGGCCGGCAACATGCTGGCCAAGAGCCTGACTTTCCTCGCCGGTGCGGCGGCAGCCGGGATTGTGCTGGGCGCGCGGGTGCCGGTGATTCTGACCAGCCGGGCCGATTCGGTCACCACGCGGCTGGCCTCTTGCGCCGTGGCGGTCATGGTGGCGCACGCCCGCAAACGGCAAGCCACGGGAGCGGCTTGATGCCCAACAATGTCATTCTGGTGCTCAATGCCGGCTCGTCCAGTATCAAGTTCTCTGCCTTTACGGTGAACGCAGACGGGCTCACGCCGGTCATGCGCGGGCAGATTGAAAGCCTGGCGGCCAACCCGCAGTTTCTGGTCGGGCACGGCGACAAACCGGTCGCGCCGGTGGAAGGCTGGGAGGCGCCGCCAGCGCTGACGCATGACGAGGCCGTGGCGCAATTGCTGGCGTTCTTGCAGCAATATCGCGATCAATACCACCTTGTCGGCGTGGGGCACCGCGTGGTGCATGGTGGCGGCCAGCATGCCGGCCCGGCGCTGGTCACCGACGCCTTGCTGGAAGAACTGGCCGCGCTGACCCCGCTGGCGCCGTTGCATCAGCCGCACAATCTGGCGCCCATGCGCGCCCTGCGCGCGCGGCTGCCTGATCTGGCGCAAGTGGCGTGTTTTGATACCGCGTTTCACCGCGATCAACCTGAACTGGCGCAGCGCTTTGCCCTGCCCGAAGCCATCACCCGGCGCGGTGTTCGCCGCTACGGTTTTCACGGGCTCTCTTATGAGTACATTGCCAGCGCGCTGGCAGAACGCGACCCCGCCAGCGCGGCCGGCCGCGTGATCGTGGCGCATCTGGGCAATGGCGCCAGCCTGTGCGCCCTGCAAAACGGCAAGAGCGTGGCCGGCACCACCGGCTTTACCGCGGTGGATGGCTTGCCCATGGGCACACGGACCGGCGTGCTTGATCCGGGCGTGATCCTGTATCTGCTTGATGACATGAACATGAACGCGCGCCAGATCGAAAACCTGCTCTACAAAGAATCAGGGCTGCTGGGCGTGTCGGGGATCTCCAGCGATATGCGTGTCTTGCTGGAGAGTGACGCGCCGCAAGCCAGGCTGGCAGTCGATCTGTTTGTATACCGGATTGGCCGGGAGATCGGCTCGCTGGCCGCTGCGCTGGGCGGGCTGGATGCACTGGTGTTCACGGCCGGCATTGGCGAACACGCCGCCCCGATCCGGGCCGCGGTCTGCCAGCAAGCCGCCTGGCTGGGCGTGCGGCTGGATGCCGCAGCCAACACCGCCGGCGCCGCACGTATCAATGCGCCAGACAGCCAGGTTGCCGTGTGGATCATCCCCACCAACGAAGAAGCGATGATCGCCCGCCATACCGCACACATCACAGGTTTGAACTGAGGAAAGAAAAGCCATGCAAAACGATCAAATCCGTCCCATTCTGGCTGGCAAAAAAGCACTGGTGGTCGGTATCGCCAATGACAGCTCCATTGCCTGGGGCTGCGCCCAGGCTTTTGCCCAGACCGGCGCCGAACTGGCCATTACCTACGCCAACGAGAAAACCCGCACCTATACCGAGCCGCTGGCGCAAAGTGTGGAAGCACGGCTGTTCATGCCGCTGGATGTCACCCGCGATGAAGAACTGGCTGCGGTCTTCGAGCAAATCCGCCAGACCTGGGGCGAGCTGGATATCCTGGTTCACTCAATCGCCTGGGCGCCCAAAGAAGACCTGCAAGGCGGCCTGATCAATACCTCGGCCAGCGGTTTTGCCCAGGCCATGGATATCTCTTGTCACTCGTTTGTGCGCATGGCGAAGCTGGCCGCCCCGCTGATGAAAAACGGCGGCACCATGATGGCCATGAGCTATTACGGCGCCAACAAGGTGGTGCCCAATTACAACCTGATGGGCCCGGTCAAGGCCGCGCTGGAAGCCAGTTGCCGTTATCTGGCGTATGAACTGGGTAACCAGGGCATCCGCGTGCATGCCCTCTCTCCGGGCCCGCTCAAAACACGTGCGGCCTCTGGCCTGAAGGATTTTGATGTGCTACTGAACGAGGCCGCCGAACGCGCCCCGCTGGGTGAACTGGTCGACATCATGGACGTCGGCTACACCTGCGCCTATCTGTCCTCGCCCTTTGCGCGGCGCTTGTCGGGCGAGACGCTGTATATCGACGGTGGCGTCAACATCATGGCCTGATCGCCAGCGCCCGCAAAAAAAAAGCCCCGGCCAGGCCGGGGCTTTTTTGTCGGCAGGCTTAATCAAAAACCACGCCCACACCGGCCCGGAAGATCGTGTTGTTGTTCCCGGCGCTGGAGACCCCGCCGTTCACGTTCACCGTACCCCGGTCATTCCAGCGCGAGGCGCCCACCGCCACGGCAGCCCGGCCGCGGTAAATGGCAGTACCGGCATTCATGGTGGTTTTGCCCGGCACGTACGGCACGATATTCATCAGCGCGGCCGCCGCGGCAATCCCGCGCCGGGTCGAGTCATCCAGATCGTTGAGCGAGCGGTACACCCCGTCGACGCGCTGATTGACACCGCCCACTTGTTGATCCGTATAGCTGTTGGCGCTGGCCACGCCCTGGTTGAGCTGCTCAACGTTGACGGCGTCCGTGCCCTGCACACCGGCAGCGACATTGCTGATGATGCGCTCGTTGCCCGCGCTGCCCACCGATACCGTCCCGGCGCGATCGGCCACGCTACCCGCGCCCAGCGCCACGCTGTTGTCCGCACTGGCACTGGCCCCGGCGCCCAGCGCGACGGCCTTGCTGCCGGCAGCGACGGTCGCGGTCTCGCTCAGGCTGTCGCCATCGGCTTTCATGAGCGGGCTGGCCTCGTTCACGGTCTGATAGCTATCACCGCTACCAACGCCGGTGGCGCCCTGCCCGCCATGGTTGTTCACCACGTTCTGGACCTGGGTGATGCGGGTATCAAACTGGTCTTGCAGCGCCTGGATCTGCCCGCCGTTGACGGCTTCCATACTGCCCGCAGCAATCTGGCCAGCGGCCACGTTGTCGATCACGGTCCCGTTGGCGCCGCTCAAGGTCACGCGGTCGTGCGCGTCGCCGTCGTAGAACACCACATTGCCGATATTGCCGATGTTCTGGTTGATGTTGTTCACCTGGCTTTGCAGTGCCGACAGTTGCCGCATGTTCACGGCGTCTTCTTCATCCGTGCCCTCTTCCACATTCTTGACCTGCACGGCATGGCCGCCCGGGTTAAGCGTGACGCTGGTGTGGGATGGATCGTCATACAGCACTACGTCACCGAGCGAGCCGTTGATCCGGGTAATCGAGTTCTGCAGCTGGCTGACATCGCCCTCCACCACGGTGACCCGGTTATCGACCAGGGCCACTTTGCCATCCACCTGGTTCAACTGGTTCAGGTTGACCGCGTCAGTGCTTTCAACACCATCGGCCACATTCTTGATACGCACTGGCGCGCCAGTGGGGTTGAGCGTCACGGCCGCATGCGTCGCGTCGTCGTATTTCACTGCCAGTTGATCAAGCTGGTCTGTCCGCCATTTGGCGTCGTAGGCCACCGATTCAATGATGGTCGTTTGCTGGTCCAGCAGTGACAGTGCATCGCCCACATTGGTGGCGTGACCCATGCGCAGATAGTAATTGGGGGCGATGACCTGGCCCGTGGCATCCACCGTGGCGCCGCCACCCAACAACTGCGTGGTCTGCCGCAACTGGCTGACATTGACCGCGTCGGTATCCATGGCACCGGCGGCGACGTTCACCACTTGCCGTTGCAGGGTATCGCTGCCGACAGGCACGGTGTTGGCGCGGGTTGCCGTGCTGGCAGAACCAATGGCGACACTGTCATCGGCCTGGGCCACCGCCTGGTTACCCAGCGCCACACTGCGTGCGCCCTACGCCTGGGTGTCGTTACCGACGGCCAGTGCGCGCAAGTTGGTGGCGGCGGCATTGTAGCCCAGCGCGGTGGCGCGGATTTTGGTGGCTTTGCTGCTGGCGCCCAGCGCGGTAGAGCCGGAACCACCGGCATCCGACGAACCCCCGAGTGCCAGCGCGGAATCCGCATTGGCCTCCACCTTTGCATTACTGCCGATGGCGACACTGGTCGTCGCGCCGGACGCCACACTGGCGTTGTTGCCCAGTGCCATGGCGGTTTTGGCGTTCACCGTCGCTTTGGTGCCGATGGCCACACTGCCATCCTGCAAGGCCTGGGTTTGCGAGCCAACGGCGACAGACTGTACGCCCTGCGCCAGACCCTGCGCGCCGATGGTGGTCGCTTCCACGCCCGTGGCGCTGCTGTCGCGGCCAATGGCCGTGGCATCAATAGCCGTCGTGGTCGCCCGTGCGCCTACGGCCACCGTGTTGCTGCCGATGGCCTGGGCATCTTTGCCCAGCGCAAACGCGTTGGTGCCTTCCGCCCAGGCGCGATTGCCCAGCGCGACCGCACCATCACCATGCGCCAGCGTGTAGGCGCCCACGGCAATGGCCGCAGTGCCATCGGCGGTTGTCTGGCAACCCAGCGCAATGGGCGAACTGCCGCCATTGGCCACGGTACCGTTACTTTGCGTGCCATTAGGCAAGGTGCCGGGTGGGCAGGCGTTGTTCTTGTCATCGCCGTTAATGGCAATGCCCGAGGTTGAAGTCACCACGCCACCATTGAGTGCCACGCCTTCGGCACTGGCGCTGTCGGGCAACTCCATGCCCAGACCTGCGACAAGTGCCATGGCCGCCAGCGTGGGCCGGTTCAGTTTCCGGATGCGATCCATGTTCTTGCTCCTGTCTGTTTCATGATGCAAGCATGGGCGCAGACCTCGTTCGTGGCAGCAGGCACAATCAGAACGGCGTGTAGGCAAAATCAGAAAACACCGATACGGGTGCGGCGGCACGCATAAAAAAAGGCACCGCAAGGTGCCTTTTTTCAACTCATTGGCGCAGGGTCAGGACTTCTTGCAACCCAGCGCTTCAAACGATGCCTGCGTGCTGTAGGTGACACTGGGCAGGTAAGCGCCAACCACCGATTGCTCTTGCCCTGGCGTCGCCACCCGCTGGATGGCGCTGCCAAACGAGGCAGCCGGCAACATATTGCGCATGATCAGCAGGCCGTCATCCAGGTGGCCATCGCCATCGCCGGCATCGGACCATTGAATCCAGCCATAACCGCAACCCGTGTTGGCATTGGTCGGCCGATCCGCACCACGGCTGACAGCGATCACGTAGTTGCCGTTGGCATCGACCGGAATCTGTTCGTCATACATACAGTCGGTGACTTTCTGGCTGAAGAACTCGTTCATGCAGATCGACCAGTAACGCATCTGCCCGGTCGTGGCGGTCTGGCTGTTGTGGTACGTCGCCGGCACCTGCGGCACCTTGCCCCGCAGCACCACCACCGCGCCGTAATTGCGGTTGATCATGCTTTCCACGTAGGCGTTGTCCGGGTTGGCATACCAGGCGGGTGCATAAGCCGGTGTACCGCCGCAGCTGAAGTAGAACAGACATTGCAGGTTCCACACGCGGTTGAACGGCACATGCCAGACGCCCGGATTCTGCGCCGGGAAGGTGTTGCTGGCATTGGCCTGGTCACGCAGCGTGGTGTACGTCGCCTGCGGCAGCAAGCCCGCCGGAGCCAGGTTGGCGGCCGGATTCAGTTCCGCACACGCGCTGTCGGCACTGGTGGTAGAGCCATCCGCATGCAGCAGTTGCACGTCGGGCAAGCCGGTCGCACCGGTCATGTCGGCGCCGGCATCCGGCACGTAAACGCGGTAGAACAAGGTCACGGTCTGGCCCGCAGTACCGCTGTACAGCGTGTTGGCTGCCGGGGTTGCCGGGGCGGTACCGGGTACGATTTCTACCTGGTAATCACGCGCATCGGCATAACGCGGGTTGCCAGCCACAAACGGATTGGTGGCGCCGCTGGCCGGCTGGATATCGACATCCGCCAGCGTATTGACCGGCTGCGTTGTGCTGGAGTCATAGCTGATGAACGAGATATATCTGGCATACGGGAACTGCCCTTTCAGGAATAAGCGTTCGCCAGCCGGCACTGTGAAGGTGGCAGACCAGTACGCCGCGCCGGTATCCGGATAGGCATAGTTGCCATTCGGGTTATTGCGTGAGAGCGGGCCTTTCCACAGACAGGTTTGCGTTGCATGCTGCACGCTGAACGCGGCCGGCAGGTTGGCGGTGGGTGCCGGTGTCGGCGTGGGCGCAGGCGTGGGTGCGCTCGTGGTCGTGGTCGAACCGGAACCGCCGCCGCAAGCGCTGAGCAGCAAGGCAGAAAGCGCACAGGTCAGCCCCAGGGCCAACGCACGGCGCGGTTTTTTTGTAATGACAGCAGACACGGACTCCTCCTTGATTTTGGTCGTGTATTACCGGTACTGGTTGTCGTTGTTTGCAGAGTCAAAGGCCGGCGCGGTGAACCGGCCCTTATCTGGTGCGATCACACCTTGCCCGGGCGGCTGGAAAAACTGATGCCACCCACGATGTAATCGCGCAGATATCGGTCGAGCCGGTCGCGGCTGGTGGTCTCAAGCGGCCACCAGCGTTCCAGACCGGCGTCGGGAATCACATTCAGAACAGTGTTGAAGGCGTAAAGGATTTTGACGCCAGCGGCTTCCTGATCCAGCGCGGGCATGGCCTCGCGGGCACTGGCCGACAATTGCAGCGACACCGGCCCCAGACCGCGCGCCAGCAATTCACGGCCGCGCTGGCCACAGTCGCCGGCCATTCTGGCCATCAACTGCACCCGGCCCCGCCCTTGCGGCGTAAGCACCATGCGCACGGTGGGACGGATCATCGCCTCGGCCACATCCATCAGGGTGATGGTCTCGCCGGAGGCTTTTTGCGCCGCCAGCATGGCTTCAATATCGCGGCTGTAGGCGCGGGTGGCTTCAGTCACCGCCACCTCGACCAGCCCCCAGATATTGCCGAAGTGGTAGTTCACGGCCGATTGATTGGCTACGCCCGCCTGCTTGTTGATACTGCGCACAGACGTGCCATCCAGCCCGCGTTCTGCAATCAGGACGGTGACGGCTTCAATCAATCGCTCACGGGTGGTGCCCGTTGACGTACTCACAGCAGAGACCATGTGTATTCCGTTGTAATACGGTTGTATTAATACAATCGTATTAAGACCCGCCTGAAAAAGGCCATCAGGGAGATCACTGATAGCCCGGTTTGAAACAACACCCCCGGCCGGCAAGCCGCGCCTGTCAAAGCCTGCAGCCCGCTGCCATCTGGCGGAATACGACGTCATATGTGCTACAACGGATACAAATCCGCCTTTTTCACCACAACCCTGGCGGAGCAACACCTCTCTGGCCCAGGCATGTCCGCGCACGTCCCACCGCAAATACTGATCGTCGAGCCGTACCCGCTGTTGCGCCACGCCATGCAGGTGGCATTAACCGAGGCCGGGTATCACGTCGTTGCCAGCGTCGGCAACGGGCGCGACGCACTGACCGCAGTGCGCGAGCATCAGCCTGATCTGGTCATTCTGGAACTGGACCTGCCGGAACTGGGTGGTCTGGATGTCATTCGCCGGCTGCGCGCCAGGTCTGCCCAGTTGCGCATCCTGGTATTCACCGGCCAGCACGCCCGCCATTACGCCTTGCGCAGCGCCCAGGCCGGCGCCAATGGCTTTGTCAGCAAGCACGATGCCGAAAACGCCCTGGATGCGGCGGTGCATGCCGTCTTGCAGGGCAAAAACCTGTTTCCGGATGGCGCGGCCATTCACACCGCTCGCGGCCAGCAACAGTTGCTTGACTGTCTGTCTGCGCGGGAACTGTCCGTGCTGCAAGCGCTGGCCAACGGCGAGAGCTATCACGACATTGCCAGTACGCTGGCCATCAGCTGGAAAACAGTCAGCACCTACAAAAGCCGGCTGCTGGGCAAGCTGCAAGCCAGTTCGCTGGCCGAACTGATCGACATCGCCCGTGATGCCGGGCTGGACAAACCCGGCAGTGGCAGCATCACCACCGCGACGTCGGCCCAGCTCAGCATTTTGCAAAAGCTGGTCGATGCCTCACCGGAAGTGATGTTCGTGCGGGATCGCCAGGGGCGGCTGTTACTGTGCAACGCGCAATTTCTGCACTTGTATCAGGTCGACAGAGACGCCGTCATGCACACCACGCTGGCCCAGGCCCACTGGTTTGACGAGGCGCAGCGCGAACGCCTGCAAGCCAGTTATGACGAAGCGCTGGCCGCGCCCCGTCTGCGCGACTCGGACCTGACGTTTGTGATCAACGGGCAAACGCATTCCGTGCGCATCTGGAGCATGCCCTGGCATGACGAAACCGGCCAGGTGGGCGGGTTGCTGGGCGGCGCGATTGATCTGACGGCGCGCGACCAGTCGCTGATCCATCTGCGCAATAACGAAACGCTGGCCCAACTCAAACTGGCAACGCGCAAAGACACGCTGACCGAGGCCGGAAAATACGTCAAAGCGCATATCCCCCGCCTGCGTGAAGCATTGGCCCAACCCGGGCCGGACGAGGCCTTGCGCAAGGTCAGTGCCGCCCTGCTGCAAGACCTTGTCGATACCGCCCTGCTGCTGCGCCTGACGCACAAAATCGTCACGCCCCGCCCGCAACCGCTTGATCTGCCCGCCCTGTTAAGCCAGTGGCCAGGCTATCACCCGTCCACCCAGGCCACTGCGCCAGTCTGGCTGGACCAGACCCTGCTGGAAGAATTGCTGCAACGCCTGCCCATCAACACCGCCCGCCTGAACCTGACCAGCCGCACGCTGCCGCTGGGCATGCTGCGCGTTGAAATCGACCTTACCTGGCCCAACCAACCCACCCCGCACCCGGCGGGCGTCCAGCGCCTGCTGCTGCAAGCACTCCTCGATACCCTGGGCGGACACATGCAAACGCAAGATGGCGGCCTGAAACTCAGCTTCGAACTCACGCCGGTAGAACAAGTACCTGCGGCTTGAAACAACCTGGCGGGTGGTCAACCACGCACACGCCGCATCAACCCAACGCCATGATTCCCTGAACCCCCATATACACCCCAACCAGCATGATCAGCCCGCCGGATACAAACGGGGCTTTGCGGGCGAAGTCGCCAAAGCCGCGCCAGCGGCGGGAGACGTGCTTGACCGACAGCGCCGCAATGGTCCCGCTCATGACCATGGTCAGGGCAAGGCCAATGCTGAAACAGACGACCAGCGCGGCGCCCAGGCTGAATTTCTTCAATTGCAGACACAGCAGCAAAACGGTGATGGATGCCGGGCACGGCACCAGTCCACCCGTCAGCCCAAACACCATGATCTGCCCGGTGGTGACATGGCGGTTGGCAAAACGGCGGCGGATATCGTTGGCGTGGGCGCGTTCGTGTGCGTCCTGGTATTCATCGGTGCCCAGGTCCAGCCCGCTCATGACGTGATCATGGCCGTGCTCTGCAAACACCACATCAAAGTCATGGCTGTGGCCGCCGTGGCCCAGCGTCAGCCGCGCGGTAAAGTCATGCGGCTCCGGAATGCTTTCTGTTGATTGCAGATAGCCCATCTGCGACTTGAAGCGAAAGGTCTGGCGCGCGCCGTCGGGGCGCTGCGTTTCCAGCAGGACATCTTTGGACATCCAGTGATGCCCCATGCGCCCTTGCTGATACAGCCGAAACACCGGCGGCACCCCATCGGCAAAGATATCCAGCTTTACCGTGCCGTGGCCGGTGTCGATCACCCTGGCATCATGCGGGCCGGTGTGTTCATGATCTTGCACATGTTCGCGCGCGGCCTGTTGTTCGCGCCAGGTGCGCCAGATCATCCACCCGGCCACCCCCATGATCAGCGCTGCAGAAGCCACCTGGAAATACGGTTCGGTGGTGGCGGGATTCCAGTTCCGGCCAAAGTACAACCCGGCCAGCGCTACCAGCCAGACCACGGCGGTATGAGATACCGTGGCAGACAAGCCCAGCAGCACCGCCTGCCCCACCGTACCCCGGATGGCCACAATAAACGCCGCCATCATGGTCTTGGAATGCCCGGGCTCCAGCCCGTGCAGGGCGCCCAGCAAAATGGCACTCGGGATAAACAGCCAGGCATTGCCTTGCTGCAACAGGGTGGTGAACTCGGTCATGGCGCAAACCAGCTGGAATTGACGGTGGCCATATACTACCCCCAAGTACCTGATCATACTACCAGGCAGTATAGGTGCATGCTAATCTGTGCTGCTTCACATCAAGGAAAATCCGATGAGCCACACGGTACAGGACAAGGCAAAACTGCTTGCCCGCGTCCGCAGAATCCAGGGACAGGCCGCAGCGCTGGAAAGGCAGCTCGACAAGGAAGAAGACTGCGGCGCGATCTTGCAGCAGATCGCCGCCATCCGCGGTGCGGTGAACGGGCTGCTGGGCGCGGTCATTGAAGGCCATATCACCCATCATCTGGTCCTTGAGCCCAGCGAGGCGCAGCGACGCGAGGATCTGGATGTGGTGCTGCAAGTGATCAAGTCCTACGTGAAATAAGCGCTTGCACCGGCCCGGGCGTTTTTAGTCACCGCAATATTTACAAAACACAGCCCCGCCACAACACGAACGGGGTATTCTGCGCAGGCTGTCTGCCCCGACTGCCCTTGTGCAGTTACGGAAATCCATCATCGCAAAGGGAAGTTTCATCTTGATCAAGCACCTGCTGCACTGGCGTATCTACCTGGCCTGCCTGTTCCTGTTTTGCTGCGGCATGATCGGCTTTGCCTTGTACCACCAGATTTATGCGTGGGTCATGCCGTGTCTGCTGTGCGTGTATCAGCGCCTCGGCGTCATCGTCATCGGTCTGCTGGCCCTGATCGGCGCAATCCGGGCGCCCAAAAGCAAAGTGGGCACCGCCGTGCTGGGTGGTTTGATCGTGCTGGCGTCCGCCGTCACAGCCGGGGTTGCCGCATGGAACCTGCTGTTGCAATACGGCCCGCGTGAAGCCGGTGCGCAATGCGCATCCAGCCTGCCCTTCCCCATTGATCTGAACCAGTGGCCCGAATGGGTCGGCGTGCTGATCCGCCCGGTGGGTGATTGCAGCCAGATTACCTTCACCCTGTTCGGCCTGTCTGTCCCGCTCTGGATGATGTTGAGCGCGCTGGCCATTGCCGTGGTCACAGCCGTGGTCACCGTGCGTCGTTGCAAGGCGCTGGCGCGGTAAGATCCAGCGCCCGCCAGCCCCGATCAGCCCAGCCCGTATCGCTGGGCTGATTGCTTTGTGGCCGCGCCTGCACAACCCAGCCTCAGCCGCTATGAACTTACCCACAAAATCTGTGGATAACTCACTGGATGGTTCTCGCAAGTCCATAACGCACCGGCTAAATCCTGGTCGCGCCTTTTTTTAAGCACCACCCGCCTGACCTCTCTTCACCCGCAGTGGCGCGTTGCCTTGCGGCATCCCCCGCCCTGCACCTGCCGGGCCATACGGTGCAGACAAAGACAGGTTGTCAACGGCGGTGATCGCTTCTTAAATTTGAATAAGCTGGCCAACGGGTCGGCGTGACCTTGCCCCTTTCCTCCCCATCCGTTCGCCCAGGTGGTTTTATGAGAATTGTCACGCGCTGTTATCTGCTGATCGCCGTCTCCGTCCTGTCTGTCTTGTTGCTCTCGGTTTCCGCCAACTTCGTGCAGTCGCGCCTTGGGGAGAATATCGAGAACTTCCAGACCAACGATTACCCCAGCCTCACCACCATCGCGAGCATGCGTTTTGAAGCCATGCGTTTGCGTATGGCCAGCGTGGTGTATCTGCTGGCTGGCACCAACAACGCCGATGCCGCAGCCAGGCAAGCCATCAAGGATTCACTGCAGCAAGACTGGGAGAAATACGGCAGCGCGCTGAACAAGTACGAAAAAGAACTCGTCAACGATGACGAAGACCGCGCCATGCTGACCAGTGACAAAGAAACCGCCGGCGCCTACCACGATCACCTGATCCACCTGATGGCGCTGATTGATCAGGGTGATATTGCCGGCGCCACCCGGTTGCGCAACACAGAACTGGCGCAAGCCGGCGACAAGCTGATCAAGTCGCTCAATGATCATGTGTCGTACAACATCCGCTACGTCGACAAAGAAGCCGTAGACTCCGCCGCGCTGATCTCCCGCACCCGCACCGCACTGATTGCGTTTTCCGTGGTGCTGATCCTGTTCATGGTGGGCTTTGGGGTGTACAGCGCCAGAAAGATCGCAGCGCCCTTGATGTCACTGCGCGACTTCATGGCAGAAACCGGCCAATCGCTGGATTTCACCCGCACCGTGCCGCACCTGGCAGCCAAAGACGAAATTGGCGACACGGCGCAGGCCTTTGCCGCATTGCTCAACACCTTGCGAAACAGCCTTAAACAGGTCACAGACACTGCCGTGCGGGTGGCCAGCCACACCAGAACCCTGGCAGATTCAAGCGAACACATCCGCCACGCCGCCAACAGCCAGACTGAATACGCATCCAGCATTGCCGCGGCCGTCGAACAGATGACGGTCAGCATCACCCATATGAGCAACCAGGCTGAAACCACCAATACCCGGACCGGAGAAGCCAGCGAACTTGCCGTAAGTGGCCTGACCACCATCGACGGCGTGCAATCCGGCATGCAGCACATTGACTCTACAGTGCAAGAAAGCACCACCTCGCTCAACGAGTTACAGCAAAGCGTCAGCAACATCGCCTCCGCCATTGGCGCGATCAAGGAAATTGCCTCGCAAACCAACCTGCTGGCACTCAACGCCGCCATCGAAGCCGCCCGCGCCGGCGAACAAGGCCGCGGCTTTGCCGTGGTGGCCGACGAGGTGCGCAAACTGGCCGAGCGCACCACCGCCCTCACCGATGAAATAACCGGGGTCATCACCAACGTGACGCAAGCGTCGGCCAACACCGTTCAAGCCATGGGGCACACCCGCCAGCGCGTGGACGAAGGCGTGTCAGAGGTAGGCCAGGCAGGCAACGCCATGCGCCAGATCAGCGACGCAGCCAACGAGGCGCTGGACATGGTGAATGACATCGCCCATGCCATCAAAGAACAATCCATCGCCAGCACCCAGATTGCCACCAACGTCGAACGCATCGCCCAGATGGCCGAAGAAGCCAGCCGCTCCGCCAATGAAAGCGCCCAGCTCGTCACCGGCCTGAACAGCGCAGCGGCCGAGATGCAAGCCGCGGTAGACCGGTATCGGGTATGAGATAGCTGGCGTGCCAGTCGTGCGGGCGAAAGCCTTGGGCTGCGGTGTGCGGGTGGCGGGTGCTGCGTTGGGTGAAGCAGAAATGAAAAAAGCCCTGACGAGTCAGGGCTTTTTTCAGTAATACTGGCGGAGAGAGGGGGATTCGAACCCCCGATAGGCTATTAACCTATACACGCTTTCCAGGCGTGCGACTTAAACCACTCATCCATCTCTCCGCAGAGGAGGCCGAACTATACTTTATCCCGCCCAACTTGCCAAGCCTGATTGTAAACAAAGCGCATAAACCTTTATTTGTACTCGATTTCTGCGCGTTGCCAAAGTCTCTGTTTGCAGGTCGCACGTGATCGGCAGGGCCGATACAATGGATGCCTTTGTGACCTGCTTCACAGTCCTGTGGCGGGCACTTGATCCTCTTCTTTGCAGGAAAGCCTGAGCGTGAGCCAGTTCGAGCGTCTGACCATTGATGACATTGCCCGTCTTGCCAAAGTATCCCGTACCACGGCCAGTATGGTGCTCAATGGCTACGCCGAGCGCTATCGTATTTCCAAAGCCACGGTAGAGCGGGTGTTGCAGGTGGCGGCGGAGCATCATTTCAGCCCTTCCCAGTCGGCGCGCGCGCTGCGTTCGCGGCGCAGCCATACTATCGGGCTGGTGATTCCTGATCTGACCAATTCGGCGCATTCGGCGCTGGCGCAAGCGGTAGAGACGCAATGCCGCGAGCGCGGTTACCAGATGATGATGGTGACCAGCGATGAAGACCCGGCGCTGGAGACCGATTGCATTGCGCATCTGGTGGCGCGGCAGGTGGATGGGGTGATTGTGGTGCCTTGCGCCACCGATCCGGCGCATTACCAGAAATGGCTCAAACGGCTGCCTATTGTGTTTGTAGACCGGGCGGTAGACGGTTTGCCGGTGCCCTCGGTGATTACCGATGCGACCGGCATCGTCGCCGGCCTGATTGGCGAGGCGCTGGCGGCCGGCGCGCGTGAGGTGGTGTATTTCGGCGGGCAGCCAGACGTGTCTGCCAGCCGCGATCGCCTTGCTGGTTACACGCAGGCGCTGGTCAGCCATGGCTTGCCGGTGCGTGAAGAACTGGTGTTCCAGCGTGATTACCAGCGTGAATCCGGTTACGCCATGATGCAGCAATGGTTCGCGGCGCATCAGCGTTACCCTGAGGTGTTGTTTGTCGGCGCAATCACCTTGCTGGAGGGCGTACTGGCGTTTTTGAATGAGCAACACAAGCTGACCCAGGCGCCGGGCCGTTTGCTGACGTTTGATGATCATCAGTTGCTCGATTGCCTGCCCTTGTCGATCGACGCCATCGTGCAAGATGCCAACGGACTGGCCAGCGAGAGCCTGTCCCGCGTGCTGGCCTTGCTGGAAGGACAAACCCAGACCAGCACCCGCGTACCCGCCCGCGTGCATTACCGCAGCCCGCGCGCTACTTCGTAAATACCTGGCTTTGTAACTGGCCTGATACCCGCGCCTTGTCATGCGGCGCTACACTGCCGTATGAATCCGTCGTTGATGTGGAACCGACAGCATGCCCTTTCATCTGACCTACCCTAAAGTTGTCGCGCTGGGTGGCGGCACCGGCTTATCTTCGCTCTTGCGCGGGTTGAAGCATTTCCCGGTGGATATCTCTGCCATTGTCACCGTGGCCGATGATGGCGGTTCCTCCGGCATTCTGAACCGCGAACTCAAAGTGCCCCCGCCCGGGGATATCCGCAACGTGCTGGTGGCCTTGAGCGAGGCCGAGGGCATTTTCCGCGACCTGTTGCAGTTCCGCTTCCAGAGCGATGAAGGCGGGCATTATCTGGACGGGCATTCGCTGGGCAATTTGTTGATTGTGGCCATGTTCAGCCTGACTCACGGCAATTTTGTCGAGGCCGTGGAAAACATCGGCAAGGTGCTCAATATCAAGGGCCGGGTTTACCCCGCCTGCCCCCACGCCACCGTACTGCACGCCCAGTTGCAGGATGGCCGCGTGTTCAAGGGTGAATCGCAACTGGCTTTCCAGGGCTCACGCATCCAGCGGGTATTTTTTGATCAGGATGTCCACGCTGAACCCCTGGCCGTCAAAGCGATCGAGAACGCAGATGTGATCGTACTGGGGCCAGGCAGCGTGTTTACCAGCGTGCTGCCCAACCTGTTGCTGCCGGAGATCGCGGCCGCCATCAACGCCAATACCCGGGCAGAGAAGGTCTATATCTGCAACCTGATGACCGAACACGGCGAAACCGATGACATGACGGCATCGCAGCACGTGCAGGCGATTCTGGATCACGGCATTGAACGTGTAAGCAAAGTCATTCTGAATGAAGAAAGCTTGCCGACCGATGTGCTGGGGCGTTATGAAGCCGAAGAAGCACGCCCGGTGATCAACGATTTCGACAAACTCCGGGAAATGGGCGTAGAGGCCATCTCTGCGCGCATTGCCAACCTCAGCGACGGCACCGCACGGCATGATCCGATCAAGCTGGCGGCTGCGGTCTACAGCATTGCACTGGGTAGTGTCTGAGTACGTCTGGCGGCAAAACCAACAAATGCGTCAGATTGATGCAGGGATAAATCGATTTTGCAATGACCCCGGCATATAATCGCCGCGATGAAGCCACGGCCTTTTTCGGGCCTCTGCCCGGCCGCCGCTTCTGACCGACCTATCACGCCCTCGCGGCGTTTTGCCTTCAGGATCAAAATGATGAACAAATCCCTGGTTTTCGGCGCTGCCCTCGTGATCGCCACTTTCGCCGCAGGCGCCCAGGCTGCCGGTTGCGGCAAGCCGCGCAACGCGTTTGATACCGTTTACTGTGCCGGCAACCTGTTCTCGCAAACCGACAAGTCGCTGAACCAGACGTACACTGAACTGCGCAAGCAACTGACGCCGGATCAGCAAAACACGCTCAAGCAAGGCCAGCTGGCCTGGATCAAGAACCGCGATGCCAAGTGCAGCCGCGAAGAGAGCGATATGTACTTTGTGAACCTGGATTGCGCGATCACCATGTCGCAAGAACGCCTGGATTTCCTGAAAGAGCGTCAGCGCGAGTGCAGCAGCACCGGTTGCGAAGCCAGCAAGCTGGGCCAGTAACAGCGCCAGCATCTTGCGCACAACAAAAAAGGCAGCCCAGGCTGCCTTTTTTGTTGCTTGCTGTACCAGCAGATCAGCCGACCGAGACCGGGATCTTGCCGATCTTTGCCTGCCATTCTTTCGGGGCCACGGCGTGTACCGATGTGCCGTTGCTATCGACCGCCACCGTCACCGGCATATCCACCACGTCAAACTCGTAAATGGCTTCCATGCCCAGATCGGCAAACGCCACCACCTGGCTGTGCTTGATTGCCTTGGAGACCAGATACGCTGCGCCACCCACGGCCATCAGGTACACGGCCTTGTTGTCCTTGATGGCTTCCACGGCGGTCGGGCCGCGTTCGGCCTTGCCCACCATGCCCAGCAGGCCGGTGGTTTCCAGCATCTGGCGGGTGAACTTGTCCATGCGCGTGGCAGTGGTCGGGCCGGCCGGGCCAACGACTTCATCACGCACCGGGTCAACCGGGCCCACGTAGTAAATGAACCGGTTGGTGAAGTCCACCGGCAGCTTCTCGCCCTTGTTCAGCATGTCGATCATGCGCTTGTGCGCGGCGTCGCGGCCGGTCAGCAGCTTGCCGTTCAACAGCAGCGTCTGGCCCGGTTGCCATTGCGCCACCTGTTCCGGCGTGATTGTGTTCAGATCAACGCGCGTAGCAGCGGCCGACGGTGTCCAGGTAACGTCCGGCCAGTCTTCCAGCTTGGGCGCTTCCAGTTGGGCCGGGCCGGAGCCATCCAGCACAAAGTGCACGTGGCGGGTGGCGGCGCAGTTGGGGATCATGGCCACAGGCAGGCTGGCGGCGTGGGTCGGGTAATCCTTGATCTTCACATCCAGCACGGTGGCCAGGCCGCCCAAGCCTTGCGCGCCAATGCCCAGCGCGTTGACCTTCTCGTAGAGTTCCAGGCGCAGTTCTTCCACACGGTTTTGCGGGCCGCGGGCGATCAGTTCATGGATGTCGATTTCTTCCATGAGCGACTCTTTGGCCATCAGCATGGCTTTTTCTGCGGTGCCGCCAATGCCGATGCCCAGCATGCCCGGCGGGCACCAGCCGGCGCCCATCAACGGTACGGTCTTGATCACCCAGTCCACGATCGAGTCAGACGGGTTGAGCATGACAAACTTGGATTTGTTCTCAGAGCCGCCGCCCTTGGCAGCGATATCCACTTCGATGGTATCGCCCGGCACGATCTCGTAATGGATCACGGCCGGGGTATTGTCTTTGGTGTTCTTGCGCCCGCCTGCCGGGTCCATCAGGATGGACGCGCGCAGTTTGTTGTCCGGATGCAGATAAGCGCGGCGCACGCCTTCATTGATCATGTCGGTCACGCCCATGGTCGCGCCGGCCCACTGCACATTCATGCCGACGCGCACAAAACAGGTAACAATGCCGGTGTCCTGACAAATGGGGCGATGGCCTTCTGCACACATGCGGCTGTTGGTCAGAATCTGCGCGATGGCGTCTTTGGCCGCCGGGCTCTCTTCACGCTCGTAAGCCTCGCCCAGCGCCTTGATATAGTCGGCCGGGTGGTAATAGCTGATGTACTGCAGCGAATCGGCAATGCTTTCGATCAGGTCGTCCTGGCGGATGACGGTCATGACGTACTCCGTGGTGCGGGCAAAGGTCAGAAAACGCCGATTTTACCCTGGCGCGTGTAGTCATGCCGAAGCGGGTTACACGTATACCGCCGAACACACTATCCCATAAGCAAAACACCTGATTTGTCAGTTACTTGAGGTGTTGTGACACAAATACTTCATGCAGACCCGACAAAATGACCGAACGGTCGGTAGTGTAATCATCTAGATGAAATAAGCCTGCGTTAAGATGGCGCCATGAACCGGTACCGGTTGGCGGCGGCGTGCCGCACTCCCCCTCAGGACAACAATAAATGAACATCAACGTAGAACGTGGTTCCGGTATTGCCTTGTGGCGCCAGATTGAAGAAACCCTGGCCGCCGAAATTGCCCGCAAGATCCTGCGTGAACGCCTGCCTAACGAAACCGAACTGGCCAGCCGCTTCGGGGTAAACCGCCACACCGTGCGCCGCGCCGTGCAAGCGCTGGAGGCACGGGGCCTTGTGCGGATCGAACAGGGTCGCGGCACGTTTGTGCAGGAAGAATTCATCGACTACAAACTGGGCAAACGCAGCCGTTTTTCGCACAGCCTGGAAAAACAGCAACTGGCCGGCACCAGCCAGGTCCAGCGCTCGCGCGAGGTAGTGCCGCGCGATGAAGTCTGCGCCATGCTGGGCGTCTCTAACGGCACACCCGCGTTGCAAGTGGATGCGCTGGATGTGGTCGATGGCCGCGTCATTGGCGTGTGTACCCAGTATTTTCCGTTGCCGCGCTTCAAGGGCTTTGACACGCTGTATAAACAGCATGGTTCGGTTGCCACGGCGCTGGGCGTCGTCGGTATCAACGAATACAGCCGCAAACTGAGCCGGGTCAGCACCCGCCTGCCTGAAGCCGAATGCGCGCAGCAACTGGGGCAACCCAAGACGCAACCCATCCTGTTTGTGGAAAGCGTCTACGTGGACGCCGTGGGCGTGCCCATCGAATACGGCATTACCCGCTTTGCCGGTGACGCCGTACAACTCTTGTTTGAACCGGAAGCCGTTTGATGTCATTGCGCCAGCAGGTTGAACAACATCTCGCAACGCAGCCGCAGCTGGTCACAGACCACCTCACCCGCTTCACCATCCTGGGTTTTGAACTGGGCTGGCTGGAGCCGGTGACGGTTGAATTCCTGCTGACGCACAGCCCGGCGTTCTCGCGCCAGGCGCGGGGCGTGGTTCTGCTGGCAAACACCGGCGAAGAAGCCGCCCGTATCCTGACCGATGCGGCGCTGGCCATGAAAACGGCCGGGTTGATCCGGGGCTGGCGCAACGAGCTTTACACCGTGCTCGCCCCCAATGCCGACGGCACGCCGGACCTCTCGCGCCCGTTGTTCCAGCTGGAACGGGGCGCGTTCCGGCGCTTTGGCATGTTAAGTCTGGCGGTGCATATCAATGGCTGGCGGCAAGACCAGCATCTGTGGATTGGCCAGCGAGCAGCCAGCAAGGCGGTAGACCCGGGCCGGCTGGATAACCTGGCCGCAGGCGGGATGTCTGCCGGCGAAGACGCCACCAGCTGTGCCATCCGCGAATTGTGGGAAGAAGCCGGCGTCCCGGCCGCGCTGGCCAGCCAGGTGGTGGCGGCCGGCCAGTTGCGCAGCACGCGCAATGAAACAGATGGCACGCATGACGAAATCCTCTACTGCTTTGACTTGCAGTTGCCGCAGGACTTCATCCCGCACAACACCGATGGCGAAGTTGCCGGGTTCATCGCCACCAGCGTGCCGGAAACGGTCTCGCGCCTGGCTGAACTGACCTGGGATGCCGCGCTGGTCACTGCAGATTTTCTGCTGCGCAAAAACTGGGTTTAACCCGATTCGCCCTGCCCTTTGCCACCGGTTGCACCGCAAGGTTGCACCATAGGGTGCAACCGCAATTGATCACCGGTTGCACCCGCTTTATGCTGCGCGCAAAATCCTTTGGTATTTTTGCCAATCTGCCTTTTCAGGAAGCGCACCATGAGCACCACCACCCTTGGCGTCAAGCTGGACGAATCGACGCGCGAACGCTTGAAACAAGCCGCGCTCAAGCTTGATCGCACGCCGCACTGGCTGATCAAGCAAGCCATTTTCAACACGCTGGAACAGATCGAACGCGGCCAGACTTTCACTGCCGGTACTGGCGGTGACGAGGGTGGCACCAGCCAGGGCGAAGTTGCGCCGGAACAACACCCGCAGGTGCAACCTTTTCTGGAGTTTGCCCAGAGCGTGCAACCGCAGTCGGTCTTGCGCGCTGCCATCACCGCCGCTTACCGCCGCCCGGAACCGGAATGCCTGCCTGCCCTGCTTGAGCAAGCGCGATTGCCGCAGGCGCTGGCGCACAACGCACAGCAACTGGCCGGCAAGCTGGCAGGCAAACTGCGTGAACAGAAAGTCGGCACCGGTCGCGAAGGTCTGGTGCAGGGCCTGATCCAGGAGTTCAGCCTGTCGTCGCAAGAAGGCGTAGCGCTGATGTGCCTGGCCGAAGCGCTGCTGCGCATTCCGGACAAAGCGACCCGCGATGCGCTGATCCGCGACAAGATCGCCCGTGGCAACTGGCACTCGCACGTGGGCCAGAGCCCGTCGCTGTTCGTCAATGCCGCCACCTGGGGTTTGCTGCTGACCGGCAAGCTGGTGGCCACACATACCGAATCCGGCCTGTCCAGCGCGCTGACCCGTATTATCGGCAAGGGTGGCGAGCCGCTGGTGCGCAAGGGCGTGGATATGGCCATGCGCCTGATGGGCGAACAGTTTGTGACGGGCGAGACCATCTCTGAAGCGCTGGCCAACGCGCGCAAATTTGAAGACGAAGGCTTCCGTTATTCGTACGACATGCTGGGCGAAGCCGCGATGACCGAGGCTGATGCCCAGCGTTATCTGGCCTCTTACGAGCAAGCCATCCGTGCCATTGGCCGCGCCGCCCAGGGCCGCGGTATCTACGAAGGCCCGGGGATTTCGATCAAGCTCTCTGCCCTGCACCCGCGCTACAGCCGCGCCCAGTACGACCGTGTGCAAAGCGAGCTGTACCCGCGCCTGAAGTCACTGGCGGTGCTGGCGCGCCAGTTTGATATCGGCATCAACATTGATGCCGAAGAAGCCGACCGCCTGGAGATCTCGCTCGATCTGCTGGAGCGCTTGTGTTTCGAGCCTGATCTGGCCGGCTGGAACGGCATTGGTTTTGTGGTGCAGGCCTATCAGAAGCGCTGCCCGTATGTGCTGGATTATCTGATTGATCTGGCCCGCCGCAGCCGCCACCGCCTGATGATCCGCCTTGTGAAGGGCGCGTACTGGGATAGCGAAATCAAGCGCGCCCAGGTGGACGGGCTGGAGGGTTATCCGGTCTACACCCGCAAGGTGTATACCGATGTCTCTTACCTGGCGTGCGCCCGCAAATTGCTGGCCGTGCCGGAAGCCGTTTACCCGCAATTTGCCACGCACAACGCCCACACGCTGGCGACGATCTATCACCTTGCCGGCCAGAACTACTACCCCGGCCAGTATGAATTCCAGTGCCTGCACGGCATGGGCGAGCCACTGTACGAACAGGTGGTGGGCAAGCTGGCCGAGGGCAAGCTTAACCGCCCCTGCCGTATCTACGCGCCCGTCGGCACGCATGAAACGCTGCTGGCTTATCTGGTGCGCCGCCTGCTGGAAAACGGCGCCAATACGTCGTTTGTGAACCGGATTGGCGATGAAACCATCTCGCTGGATGAACTGATCGCCGACCCGGTCGCCGTTGTGGAAGACATGCATCTGAAAGAAGGGACGCTGGGTCTGCCGCATCCGCGCATCGGCCTGCCAGCGCAATTGTATGGCGCGGCGCGCACCAACTCGGCCGGGCTGGATTTATCCAACGAGCAACGACTGGCTTCGTTGTCGGCCGCCTTGCTGCATGGCGCGGATGAAGCCTGGCGCGCCACACCGCTGATTGAAGGCGTGACACCGGCGGCAACCGGCGGCGCCGAGGTACTGAACCCGGCCGATCACCATGATGTGGTCGGTCACGTGATTGACGCGACGCCGGCCGATGTCGAACTGGCCATGCAAGCGGCCGTGCGCGAAGCGCAAATCTGGCAAGCTACCCCGCCGGCACAACGCGCTGCCCTGCTGGAACGCGCGGCAGATCTGATGGAAAGCCGCCTGCAGCACTTGATGGGGCTGATCGTGCGCGAGGCCGGCAAGTCTTTGCCCAACGCCATTGCCGAAGTCCGCGAGGCTGTGGATTTCCTGCGCTATTACGCCGCCCAGGTGCGTGACCACTTCAGTAACGATACGCATCGCCCGCTCGGCCCGGTTGTGTGTATCAGCCCGTGGAATTTCCCGCTGGCCATCTTTGCCGGGCAGGTCAGCGCGGCGCTGGCTGCAGGCAATACCGTGCTGGCCAAGCCGGCGGAACAGACCCCGCTGATCGCCGCGCAGGCCGTGCAGATTCTGCATGAGGCCGGTATTCCGGCCGGTGCCGTGCAATTGCTGCCGGGCGCCGGCGAAACCATCGGTGCAGCGCTGGTAAATGACGCCCGCACCCGTGGCGTGATGTTTACCGGCTCCACCCAAGTGGCGCGCATTTTGCAGCGCAATCTGGCCGGACGCCTGAGCGCGCATGGCACCACCATTCCGCTGATTGCAGAAACCGGCGGCCAGAACGCCATGATTGTTGATTCATCTGCCCTGACCGAACAGGTTGTGGCCGATGTGCTGGCCTCGGCATTTGATAGCGCCGGCCAGCGCTGCTCTGCCCTGCGCGTGCTGTGCCTGCAGGAAGACATCGCCGATCGCGTGCTGGACATGCTCAAGGGCGGCATGCAGGAACTGGTGGTCGGCAACCCGGATCGCCTTGCCACTGACGTCGGCCCGGTGATTGATGCCGAAGCCCAGGCCGGCATCCAGAACCATATCGACGCGCTCTACGGCAAGGGCCGCAAGGTGTATCAGGCGGGCGAACCCGAGGCCGGCCGCCACGGCACCTTTATCGCACCGACGCTGATTGAACTGGACAGCATTGCCGAACTGGAACGCGAGGTCTTCGGCCCCGTACTGCACGTGGTGCGCTGGCAGCGCACGGCAGATCATGCCGGGCTGGATCAGCTACTGGATCAGATCAACGCCACCGGCTACGGCCTGACCATGGGCATCCACACCCGTATCGACGAGACCATTGCCCATATTGTCTCGCGCGCACAGGTGGGCAACCTTTACGTGAACCGCAATGTGGTGGGCGCCGTGGTCGGCGTGCAACCGTTCGGTGGCGAAGGTTTGTCCGGCACCGGCCCCAAAGCCGGCGGCCCGCTGTATCTGCACCGCTTGCTGTCGGTCTGCCCGCAAGAGGCCATGCGCCAGACGCTCAGCGCGGCCACCGGTTTGCCGGCGGCACTGAACAGCGCCACGCGTGAGCAACTGTTGCAGCCATTTGCCAGCCTGCAGCAGTGGGCCGCGCAGCACCAGCCAGAACTGGCCGCGCTGTGCCAGAAACTGCAGAGCGCCAGCATGACCGGTACCACGCTGACGCTGGCGGGCCCGACCGGCGAGCGCAATACCTACGCCCTGCTCCCGCGTGAACGCGTGTTATGCGTGACCAGCGCGGACGACGTCTTGCGCCAGATTGCCACTGTACTTTGTATCGGCGCGATGGCAGTCGTGATCAAGCGCGCCGGTACCGCCGAGACCGTGGCGCAATTGCCGGCGGCGGTGCGGGCACGGGTTGAACTCATTGAGGCGACGCAGGACCTGGGCTCGCTGGAGTTCGACGCAGTGCTGCATCATGGCGACTCGGACGAATTGCGCACGCTGAGCCTGGCGGTGGCAGAACGGAACGGCCCCATTATCGGCGTACAGGGTCTGGCCGCAGGTGGTGAAGCCTTTGCGCTGGAACGTCTGCTGATTGAACGGGCGCTGTCGGTGAATACGGCGGCAGCGGGCGGGAATGCGAGTTTGATGACCATCGGCTAAATAACGCGCCAGCAAACCAGTGGTGATGGTCAGCGCAAGCGGGCCATCGCTGCGGGTTTCCCCGCTACACTGGCGGCATGACCGCCACCGCCCGCCTCTTTATCGGCCTGACTCCCCCGCCTGCAGTACGCCAGCAACTGGTGGCCGTGCGCGACAGGCTGCATGCCGTGGCTGGCGGCAAACCGGTGGCGCAGGCCAATCTGCACCTCACCCTGGCATTTCTGGGCCAGACGCCGGTGGCCCGCGTGGAAGAACTGGCCAGCCTGATTGACCAGTGCGGCTTCATGCCCATGACCTTGCAACTGGCAAGCGTGGGCAGTTTCAGCCGCGCCAACGTCACGTGGGCCGGGCCGGCCGAACGGCACATGATGCTGGACGGGCTGGCCGCGCGCCTGCACCAGTCCTTGCAACAGCATCATTTCAGCGTGGACGCGCAAGGCTTCTCTGCGCACGTTACGCTGTTGCGCAAGGTGGCCTGCCCGCCACAAACGTTAACGCCCGCCATTATCTGGCGGGCGTCTCAGTTAAGTCTGTATGAATCGCGCTCCACCCCGGACGGGGTCGAGTATCACATCCTGCACCGCGTGATCAGCAGCGCCGGACACCCTCAAACCTGATCAGGGAAACACCGCGCCCTGCATGGCCAGTACGCCGCTGCGGCCCGGAATTTCTTCCATCTCTACGTGATGGTACGGCAGCGCAGCCGGGTCCAGCGCCTCGTACAGATCGCGGCAGGACACCAGTTGATAACCTTGTTCGATCCAGCCGGCCAGCAGGCGCTCAAACACCGGCAGCAGCTTCATGCCTTCCAGTTCCGCGTGCAGCGTGAACACGTGGCCGTAGGGCTGGGTATCTTCGGTCAGGCGCAGGATGTGTTCATGCACGTTGTCGGCGTTCAGGCCATCCACACCCAGAAGTTCATCCAGCGTCGGCAGCGTGCCCGGCAGTTGCACGCAACGCACCAGTTCGCCCTTCACAACCGGCCAGAACGGGTGGGTGCCGCGGGTATCCGCCGCATAGGTCAGGCCCATGTGCTGCTGGTAACGGTAGGCGTGTTCGTTCATTTGCCAGCCTGCCGCGCCGTGGGTTTTGGCCGGCTCGCCAAAAATGCTCTGGAAGCGTTCAGCCGCCTTGTTCAGTTCTGCGCGCGTCCACTCGGCATCTGCCCCCGCTACACCATCTTGCCAGCGGATGTGATCCCAGGTGTGAATACCGTTCTCGAAACCCGCTGCCGCCACGCTGCGCATCAGTTCTGCGCAGCGCTTGCCGATATCCGGGCCCGGCAGCAAGGTGCCGTACATCAAGGTCTTGATGCCGTAATGCTCTACCACAGAAGTGCGGGAGACTTTCTTCATGAAACCCGGACGGAATACGCGCTTGATGGCGCGGCCGGTGTGATCCGGGCCAAGGCTCCACAGGAACGTGGCATTGGCCTTGTGCCGCTGCAGGGCTTCGACAAGGCGCGGGACACCAATGCGGGTGCCACGAAAGGTATCGACATCAATCTTGAGCGCTAGCAATCGCATAAATCTGGGACAGTTCTGGTAACAGTGAGAGTGGTTTCAAACCGGATGCGAATGGGCTGCAGCCTTATTGGGCAGCGGTGCCGGATGCGGCCTCTGTCTTGCCCTTGTGCGCCCGGCGCAGCATTTCCTGCTCCATGGCGGTGAACTGGTGCAATAACTGGTCACGGGCGGTGCCGGTACCCAGGCTCCCCACCAGCTTGGAGGTCGGCGTCCATTCGGCGTGGTAGCTTACCACGGTCTGGCCGTTCTTTTCGGACAAGGTGCTGATGCTGGTCAGCGGCCCGGAATCCCCGCCGACCGACTTCGCACGGATCTCGGTCATGGGTTTGAGTTCCATTTGCCGGATCGAATCATAAGACGCATGAAATATCCCGAGCGGCACCACCCCTTTTTGTTCGACCTTCATGGTGGTGTCGGTGTGCTCCAGAATCTTGCTGCTGCTAAGGTTGGGCACGTAACTGGCCATATGGTCAAAATCGGTCAGCACTTCCCAGGCGATTTCCCGCGAGACGGGTACGGTGAATTCGCTCTCCAGCGTGACGGTTTCACCTTTCTTTTCGACATGGGCAGCCACGGGGCTGGCGGCGCTGGTGTCGGCAGCCAGGGCCGGCCAGCAAGCCAGCAAGGCCAGCGCACCGGCCAGTGAAATCAAAAGTCGCATGGTGCTCTCCGGAAGCTTCAGGGGGCATGATGCCTGCGTACCATGACATAGGCATGCCGGTTCAGGACTCATGGTAGACGCGCCAGCCGCACTTTGCCTGCGCACCCCGCCACAGGGCAGAGACTTGACCACGCCAGAGGGCACTGTCAGGCGCCAGCCATCTTCAGCTGGACCAATGCCACGCCGGCCGTTCCAGATCAGCCAGACCTTGCACACTGGTCTGGCCGAGTTCTTTTTCCAGCTGCCAGGTGTGCACGTCTTCTTGCTGACTGAGCGTGTTGATCAGCCTGCCCGCATGCGACACCACAATCACCTGCGCTTGTTTTGCCGCCTGCAGGATCAGACGCCCCAGCGCGGGCAACAGGTCCGGGTGCAGGCTGGTTTCCGGTTCGTTCAGCACCAGCAGTTGGGCAGGCCGTGGCGAGAGCAAAGCGGCAATCCACAGCAGGTAGCGCAAGGTGCCATCAGAGAACTCGGCCGCACGCAGCGGACGCAACAGGCCTGGCTGCCACATGATGACCTCGAACCGCGCACCCTGGCAGTCAATCTCGATGGTGCAGCCCGGAAAAGCGTCATCCACTGCCTCGGCCAGCGCGCTGGCATCACCGATCTGCATGATGGTCTGCAAGGCCGCGGCCAGATCACGCCCGTCATCGGCCAGCACCGGCGTATACGTGCCCACCTGCGGCTGGCGGGCCGGGGCGTCTGCATCCGTGCGGAAATGATCATAAAACCGCCAGGACCGCACTTGCTCGCGCAGCCGGAACATCTCTGGCGCCTGGGCCGGGTCAGCCAGCTCGGTCAGCATGCTGTCAAAGGGCGACAAATTGTGTGCCAGTACCTGCCAGCCACGCCCGTCTTTCACCCTGACGAGTGCGTTCTCACGCTCCACCAGCGTCCCGGCACGCCGCAACCACGGCCCCGCCCAGATTACTTCTTCCTTGATATGCGGATCACTGCCAAATGCCCCGTACCCCGGAATCGGCAAGCCCAGCCTGAGCAGATAGCCAAACTGCTCACTGCCAAACCCCAGCTTCAGATTGTAGGGCTCGGAACGCACTGTTCCCTGCACCGGCTGCCAGCCTTCTTTCATGCCACGGCTGTGGTTTTCCGGCCCGGCCCACAAGGTGGAGCGGAACCCGCCCTCTTGCGCCAAAGTAGCAATCACTCGCCCTTGTGCCACCTGCGCCAGCAAACGCAAAGCGCGATAAACGCTGGATTTGCCACTGCCATTGGCACCGGTAATCAGGGTTAGCCGGCCCAGCGGCAAAATCAGGTCCCGCAGCGAGCGGTAGTTTTCAATGGCCAGGGTGGTGAGCATGAAGTGCGTTTCCACAGTGAAAAGCAAACCCGTTCAGCATGGCAAACAGCAGCGGCAAGGTCCAAATAAAAAAGCCCCTTGCGGGGCTTTTCAGTGTTAAACCTGATGGCACATCAACTCTCACGCGTGACGCGCCAGACTTCTTCCAGCGCGGTTTCACCTCGCTGCACGCGGCGGACACCATCTTGCCGCAGGGTGAACATGCCGTGCGCCAGCGCGTAGTCTTTCAACTCTTGTTCCGGCACGCGGGCGTGAATCATGCTGCGGACGGTCTCATCAATCTTGAAGAGTTCATACAGACCGGTACGGCCCCGATAACCGGAACCGCCACACTGCTCGCACCCCACGGCGCGGTAAAGCACCGGCGCGCCCAGGCCTTCAAATGCGGGCAGTTCGTCCGGCTGTACCTCACCTGGCTGGCGGCACGACGGGCACAATTTGCGCGCCAGCCGCTGGGCCAGCACGCCCAGCAAACTGGAAGCCAGCAAGAAGGGTTCAATACCCATATCCGTCAGCCGCGTCACCGCGCTGACCGCATCGTTGGTGTGCAGCGTGGCCAGCACCAGGTGGCCGGTGAGCGAGGCCTGCACCGCAATCTGCGCGGTTTCCAGGTCACGGATTTCACCAATCATGATCACGTCCGGGTCTTGCCGCAAAATGGCGCGCAGGGCGCGGGCAAAACTCATGTCGATACGCGGGTTGATCTGCGTCTGCCCCACGCCGTCCAGATCGTATTCGATCGGGTCTTCGACGGTCATGATGTTGCTGGTTTTGGAATCCATGCGCGAGAGCGCGGCATACAGCGTGGTGGTCTTGCCCGAACCCGTGGGGCCAGTCACCAGCACAATGCCGTGCGGCTCGTTGAGCATGGCTTGCAATTGCACCAGCGTATTGCCGCCCATACCCAGTTTTTCCAGGTTCAGGCGGCCGGCGGATTTATCCAGCAAACGCAACACGGCACGTTCGCCATGCCCTGTCGGCAGCGTCGAGACCCGCACGTCAACCGGGCGTCCGGCAACGCGCAGCGTGATACGGCCATCTTGCGGCAGCCGCTTTTCAGCAATATCCAGCCCCGCCATGACCTTGATCCGCGACACCAGCGCCGCATGCAGCGCACGCTTGGGTTCGAGCACATCACGCAACTGGCCATCCACCCGGAAACGCACCACCGAGCGCGTCTCGAACGGCTCCAGGTGCAAGTCAGACGCGTTCTCGCGCAGGGCTTCGGTCAGCAAGGCGTTGATCAGGCGAATGATCGGCGCGTCGTCTTCGGTTTCCAGCAGGTCTTCGATTTCGGGCAGTTCTTGCGCCAGGCGCGAGAGATCCAGACTGCCTTCCAGGTCATCGGCCACGCTGGCCGAGGCACTCCCGGCATTGCTGAACAACTCGGACAAGCGCGCCTCGTAGGCGTCCTGATCCAGCAGTTCGACATCCAGCGGGCGGCCGGCAACCCGGCGCAATTCGTTCAGCGCAGACAAATCTGCGCCCTTGCGCATCAGCACATGCACCGAGCTTTCATGTTGCTCGGTATCGACCACGCCAAAATCGCGGGCGTAATGATAAGGAACCAGCCGTGCGCTCACTTGGTCTGGCCTTGTGTGGTGTCAGCTGCCGCTGCCGGCGTGCTGGCGACCGGGGCAACCGGCTGGGTGACTTCAGGCGCCTTGCCGGCACCGCGCAAGTCCTGCACGCCATAGCGCGAGGTGGACGGCGTGGTCGGCGTGGTCTTCAGTTCCGGCAACACGGCTTTCGGGATCGCGGGCAGCGCCGGGCTGTCCGACATGTTGAATTCTTGCTGCACGCGGCGCAGATACTGGTAGCGGTCGACCGAGAGGGTGTCAGTATCCTTGCTGTCGTACAGGATGACCGGGCGCAGGAACACCATCAAATCGGTCTTGGACCAGTTGCGCGTCTGGTAGCGGAACAGGCCGCCAATAACCGGGATATCACCCAGGATCGGCACCTTGTTCTGGTCGTTGGTGGACGAATCTTGCAGCAAGCCGCCCAGCACGATGGTCTGGCCGTTATCGACCAGCACCTTGGAATCAATGGTGCGTTTCTTGGTTGCAATACCGCCGCCATTGGTGTTCACCGTGCTGTCGATGCTGGACACTTCCTGGTACACCTGCATGGTGATCGAGCCACCTTCAGAGACCTGTGGCCGTACCGCCAGCGTGATACCGATATCCTGGCGGGTATAGGTATTGAACGGGTTGGTGTTGGAACCGGTCGATGCCGTCTGCCCGGTCAGGATCGGAATATTCTGGCCGACCAGAATGCGCGCTTCTTCGTTATCCAGCGTGACCAGGTTCGGCGTGGACAATACATTGGCGTCGCCGGTGCTTTCCAGCGCCGACAAGATCACGCCTGCAGTCGCAGAACTGTTGACCACACCCAGGTTAAAGCCGGTCGGTGCGCCGTTGGTGAACGTACCGCTGGAAATCCCCGACAGGATGCTGGAAATCGGGTTGTTCAGCGTGGCGATACTGCCCGCCAGCCCCGACAAACCAACCACCGACGTGCCGGAACCGGTCAGGCCCAGCTGCCACTGCACGCCCAGTTCATTGAGCTTGGAGGCGTTGACTTCGGCAATGATGGCTTCGACATACACCTGGGCGCGACGGGCATCGAGCTTGTCGATCACATCACGCAGGTTGTTATATACATTGTCCGGCGCCGTGATGATCATCGAGTTGGTCATCGGGTCGGCCGTGATCAGCACATTGGCACCGCCCACTTGCACACTGGTCGAGGTCGGCTGCGTGCTGGTGTTGCTGCTGGTATTGGTCGTCGAGGTGGCATTCATGCCCGACAGCCCGCCGCTGTTGCTGGTGCTGCTGGTGCTGGACGACGAGTTGTTGCTCAGGCTGGCAGAGGCGGCCAGGCTGGTGGACTGGTTACTGCTGCTGTTGCCGGAGTCCTGACCGGTCAGAATGCCTTTGAGCGTACCGGCCAGCTTGGTGGCTTCTGCATTGCGCAGGTACACCACATGGATGTTGCCGCCAGCGGCACCGGGCTGATCCAGGGTATCAACAATGCGCTTGATCTGCTGCGCAGTGGCCTGGTTTTCAGAGCGCACCAGCAAGGCGTTGCTGCGTACATCCGGCACGATGGTGCTGCGGTGAATACCCTCACCCGGCGCATTGGTCGGGGTGACGCCCTGCATGGAAATTTCCGGCATCAGGCGCGCCAGCGTCTGCGCGACGTCCAGGGCGGAGGCATATTTCAACTGGATCGGGAAAATATCCGACTGGGCCGGCTGATCAATGCTTTCAATAATGCGGTTCAGACGCCGCACGTTATCAGCGTAATCGGTAATCACCAGCGTATTGCCAGCCGGATAAGCCGCCACCGTGTTGTTGGGCGAGACCAGCGGACGCAGGATCGGCACCAGCTGCGTGGCCGACTCATAGCGCAACGGGTACACCTGGGTCACGATCCGGTCGCCAGACACCTTGGCGCCGCGTTGCACCGTGGCACTGTAGTTCTGCTTGGCGTCCGCCTCTGGCATCACCTTGACCACGCCGTTGGCTTCCAGCGCAGTAAACCCCTGCTGACGCAGCGCGGACAGCAGGATCGGGTAAACCGCTTCTTTGGCCACGGGCTCGGACGAGACGATATTGACCGTGCCTTTGACGCGCGGATCAATCACGAAATTCTTGCCAGTGATCAAACCCACGGCCTTGATGGTGGATTCAAGGTCGGCATTCACAAAATTGAGCGTGACCGAATTTGTATTATCAGCAGCCTGCAACAACTGGCTGGCGAGCAAACAGGCGATCAACAGGGGGCGAAAACGAGGTTTCATTGCAATCCGTCAGGGCTGAATCTGGTAATGCATTCGCAACAGGCTGCCGTGCCTCAAAAGCACAAGCTGCACCTGCGACTGCTGGCTGAATGCGGTATATACGGTCGAAATATCGGTGTTTTGCGTCAAATTGGCGCCGTTGACACTCTTGAGTACGTCCCCGTTCTGCAAGCCCAGCGGGCCGGCAAAAGGTTGCTGGGACGGGTTATCGATCTGGATGCCACCACCAGCGGCACTGCTGATGCCTTTGGCCCAGTCCGAGATATTGGCGTTTTGCATGGCTGCAGCAAGCTGACCGCGTGTGAGCGTGGCCGACGGGCCCTCGCTGATGCTGCCGCCTGCGGTGGGCGGCGCAACGGGCGGCGCCTGCACGGCACCACCGGCCACCGGCGGACGGCCTGCCGGCATGGCAGCCACTGCCGGAGCGCTGGCGCCTTGCAACATCAGTTTCGAGCTCTGGCCGCGCTCATCCAGCTCAACATGATCACGCTCTACGCGTGTCAGTTTGACGCCGGGGCGCAGCTCCTGCCCTACCCTGACTGCGGTCGGCATGGATGCATCCAGCCCGGTAAAGATCGCGGCACTGTAGTTATCACCACCGGCAATCACGGCAATCAACTGCGCAGACAAATTACTTTCGCCAGCATCTTGCGCGCCAGAACCAAACCAGGTACGCGCACCCGCCCACTGCATCTGTGCGCTGCGCGGTGCTTCTACCGCCGGCGCCAGGCGCACTTGCGGAGAACGGGGGGCAAACAGTTGCCAGAACAAACCGGCGCATGCCCACGCCAGCGCGACCACCAGCAGCACGTCCAGCACGCCAACCCAGCGGGATTTGTCTGATACAGATATTTTTGGAAATTTCACCGGAGCCGACTATGTATGTATGTTGACTGGTTTTGAACTGGGCCAATTTATACCAAATGCCGCAGGCGCATGACTATAAGCGGCAGACCCCCAGCAGCAGAGCGAGACACTTTATTTCGCGTTTTTTACGGTTTTGCGACTTCTCTGCAAAAAAGTGTTTGACAGCCCAAAAGGTGCATGGTTAAATGCGCACCTCTCGACGAGACACGGGTGATTAGCTCAGATGGTAGAGCGTCTGCCTTACACGCAGAATGTCGGCGGTTCGATCCCGTCATCACCCACCAAACCGCTGCGGAGCGGTAGTTCAGTTGGTTAGAATACCGGCCTGTCACGCCGGGGGTCGCGGGTTCGAGTCCCGTCCGCTCCGCCAGCAACACTCTTGTTGCAGCCTTGTTGTTCCAGTAGTCCTGTAGTAAATCCTCTCTTGTTTATATTTGTCGCTTCTTTCTCTTGATGTAAGAATGCGCCTGCACGTCGTGGTTAATCGGCAACACTCAGCGGCTAGTTTCGACGCCCGTCGTTTAAATTCCAAGCTTTGCTTGACCTGATCCGGCTGCTAGCGCAAATTCGTCAGAAATTGTCCGCTGACCTTGCCCATGCCGCTTGCCTCACGCACTCTGGACCACCGTTCCCGTTCGCTGCCACTTGCCACTGCATTGATCGTCAGTCTGGGCGGTATTGCCGCACTGCATCTATGGGGCGGCGTTCAACCCGGCCTGCCCTTGTGGATCACCGAAGCCTGGCTGGTTGCCGGTAGCGTGGGCGTTGCCCTCCTGGCCACCCGTAGCCGCACTGCCGGTGTTGATGTGCCGCTGGACGCTGAACCGGCCGCCAACGACGATACCCATACCCCGATTGCCCATTGCCTGCCTGATCTCGTGTGGCGTATTGATTACGCCAATCGCACGGTCACGCCGCTCAATGAAGCGACGGCGCAATTTCACCCTTCCGCCAGCGATGGCAACGGCCGTCTTTCCGGGCTGTTTCCGGCACGCGTGTCGCGCCAGTATCTGGAAGCACTGATTTCTGTGCAGAGCACGCAAGTGCAGCAACAGTTTGAATACCGGCAATGAATCCAGCCAGCACGTGTTCGAAGCCCGCTTGCTGCCGCTTTCCACTGGTGAATGTCTGGCGGTGATCCGCGATATCACGCAGATGAAAGCCACGGAAGAAGCCCTCTTCCAGCAGCAATTGTTTGTGCACCAGATTATTGATTCCAGCCCCAACCTGATTTTTGTGCGCGACAAGCACGGCCGCTTTTTGCTGGTGAACCGCGCCACACAAACCACGCTGGGCCACGAATTGCTGGTGCAGTCGCATCTGGCTGCGCACGATCACCCCATGCCATTCACCACGGGCGATACCGAAGTACTGGAACACGGCGATACCGTGCGCACGGTGGATCACTGGACATTGCCCAACGGCCGCACGCACTGGTTTGATATCACCAAGCAGCCGCTGGTCCGCGAAGGCGATGTATATATATTGTCGATTGCCATCGACATCACCCACGTCAAGGCTGCCGAAGCGCTGATTGCCTCGTCCGACCCGCTGTCTGAAGGTGTGGCCGACGCGCTGCCGGTGCCGTTCATGTTGCTGCGCAAGGGCATCATCGAGTTTGTGAACAACCCGCTGTGCGAACGCCTGAATACGCCGCCGACTGACTTGCTTGGCCGCCCGCTGGAAGCCATTACCGCCAACAGCGAGCAACTGCTGGCCGAATCCAGCCCCGGCACCGCGCTGGAGTTCCTCTATCACCGTGACCAGAAGACGCACGCTTGCCGGGTGCAGCAGATCGGCACAGAGGAAAAAACCCGCACATTGCTGGTCCTGCACTAGACGCGGCGTCATGCCTGCCGGAGCGCAGCCGCGCTCATGCTAGAATCGGGCGTTTTTGACGCCCGGTTTCGTTTTATATGTCCACCGACCTTCTTGCCCAGCTGGGCGAAGAACTCCAGCATTGCCTTGCCCGCGACCGCATCAGCCTGCAGCCCAGATTGCGCGCGGCGCAGCAGCGGGCCGCCCAGGGCAAACCGGTGGACCGCAGCGTGACCGAGCTGTCGCAGCAGATTGAAGCCAGCAGCCGCAAGTACGCCTTGCGTGAACAGAACCTGCCGCGCCCGACATTTGACGAGGCCCTGCCCGTCAACCAGAAGCGCGACGAAATCCGCGACGCCATCGCTGCCAACCAGGTGGTGATCATCTGTGGCGAAACGGGTTCGGGCAAAACCACGCAGCTCCCCAAAATCTGTCTGGAACTGGGCCGCGGCACGGCCGGTTTGATCGGCCATACCCAGCCACGCCGCCTGGCCGCGCGTTCTGTGGCCACCCGCATTGCCCAGGAACTCAATTCCGAAACCGGCGCCGTGGTCGGCTACAAGGTGCGCTTTGCCGACAAGACCTCAGAAGCCAGCTACATCAAGCTGATGACCGACGGGATTTTGCTGGCCGAAACCCTTAGCGATCCGCTGTTGAGCGCCTATGACACCATCCTGATCGATGAGGCGCACGAACGCAGCCTGAACATTGATTTTCTGCTGGGTTATCTCAAGCAGATCCTGCCGCAGCGGCCAGATCTGAAAGTGATCGTCACCTCGGCCACGATTGATGCAGACCGCTTTGCCAACCATTTCTCCGGCGCGCCGGTCATTGAAGTGTCTGGCCGCACCTACCCGGTTGAAGTGCGCTACCGGCCGCTGCAGGCGCGCGATGAAGACGATGCCGAAATCGAGATGGAAGAAGCCATCGTCAACGCCGTAGAAGAACTGTGGCGCCACGATGGCACGGGTGACGTGCTGGTGTTCTTGCCCGGCGAGCGCGAAATCCGCGAAACCGCCGAGGAATTTCGCAAAGCCAAGGTGCGTGATGCCGAAGTCCTGCCCTTGCTGGCGCGCTTGTCCAACGAAGAACAGCAGCGCATTTTCCGCAGTTCCAACGGCCGCCGCGTGGTGCTGGCCACCAACGTGGCCGAAACCTCGCTCACGGTGCCGGGCATCCGCTATGTGATCGACTCTGGCCAGGCGCGGGTTAACCGCTATTCACCGCGCGCCAAGGTCGAACAACTGCTGGTGGAGAAAATCTCCCAGGCCTCGGCCCGCCAGCGCGCTGGCCGTTGCGGCCGGGTCAGCTCCGGCATTTGCGTGCGCTTGTATGACGAGGACGACTTCAACAACCGGCCCGCGTTTACTGATCCGGAAATCGTCCGTTCTTCGCTGGCGGCCGTCATTTTGCGGATGGCTGCGCTCAAGCTGGGCAAGGTCGATGATTTCCCCTTCCTGGAAGCCCCATCCGGCCGCCTGATTGCCGATGGCTACCAGCAACTGCGCGAACTGGGCGCAGTGGATGAAGAAGATCGCCTCACCCCGACCGGCAAGCAATTGTCGCGTTTGCCGGTAGACCCGAAACTGGGCCGTATGCTCTTGGGCGGGCAGCAGGAAAACTGCCTGAAAGAGATTCTGGTGATTGCCAGTGCGCTCAGCCTGCAAGACCCGCGCGAGCGGCCGTTTGACGCGCGCGACGCGGCAGACCGCGCCCAGCACCGCTTTGTTGATGAAAAGTCGGATTTCCAGTCTTACCTGAAACTCTGGCATTTCTTTGAAGAGGCGCTGGCCAACAAGCAATCAAACCGGCAACTGGTGAACCTGTGCCACGAGCACTTTTTGTCTTATCTGCGCTTGCGTGAATGGCGTGACCTGCACCGCCAGCTCACTGACATTGCCGAAGACATGGAGTGGCGCCTGAACGACAAGCCCGGCACTTACGAGCAAATCCACAAGGCCTTGCTCACCGGCTTGCTGGGCAATATCGGCATGAAACAGCCCGAGGCCGATGAATACCTGGGTGCGCGCGGGATCAAGTTCCAGATTTTCCCCGGTTCCGGCCTCAAGCGCGCGCGGCCCAAATGGGTGCTGGCCGGTGATCTGGTCGAAACAACCAAGTTGTTCGGCCGTTGCGCCGCCGCCATCGAACCGGACTGGGTAGAGAAACTGGCCCTGCATCTGGTCAGCCGCCAGTATTTTGATCCGCACTGGGAAAAAGAACCCGCACAGGTCGTGGCGTCGGAACGCGTCACGCTGTACGGCTTGCCGATTGTGGCGCGCCGCCGCGTGAACTATGGCCGGATCAACCCGGTCGAGGCGCGTGAAATCTTCATTCGCGAAGCACTGGTGCGGTTCAACTACAACACCAAAGCGAAGTTCCAGGAGCACAACTTTGATGTGCTGACCGAGATTGAAGAACTGGAACACAAGGCCCGCCGCCAGGACTTTCTGGTCGATGAACAGGTCTTGTACGACCATTTTGACCAGATCATTCCGCCTGGCATTGTCAACGGTGCCGGCTTTGAGGCGTGGCGCAAAGAAGCCGAAAAAACCACTCCCCGATTGCTATTCCTGGATCGGGAAGAACTGATGCAGCGCGCGGCCGGCATAGTCACGGCCGAGCAGTTCCCCGCGCATTTCAGACTGGCGGAAGCCCGTCTGCCGCTGTCTTACCGTTTCGAGCCCGGCCACGTGCTTGATGGCATCACGCTGACCTTGCCGCTGCACCAGCTGAACCGGGTCAACGCCAACGTGTTCGACTGGCTGGTGCCGGGCATGCTGCGCGAAAAGATCACCCTGCTGATCAAGGCGCTACCCAAATCCATCCGCCGCCTGTGCGTGCCGGTGCCGGACTTTGTCACGCGCATGATGACCGAACTGGATACCGCCGACCGCGAAGCGCCGTTGCTGCCGCAACTGGCCCGCGCCGCGACGCGGGGCATTGGCCAGCCGGTGGCGGAGGACGATTTCTCCAGCGTGGAACTGCCGCCGCATCTGCAGATGAATTTCCGCGTGGTGGACGACGCCGGGCAAGAACTGGCCAGCGGGCGTGATCTGGTGGCCATCCGCGCGCAACTGGGCGAAGCGGCGCAAATGACATTCCGTGAAGCCGGCGGCGCCAGCGACGAAGGCGGCAACGAGATCGAAAAAACCGGCATCACCAAATGGGACTTCGGTGATTTGCCCGCCAAGCTGACCTTCAAACGTCAGGGCCGCAATACCACGGGTTACCCGGCGCTGGTGGTCGATGAAGCCGAAAGTTGCGCCATTTTGCTGTTTGATACCGAACACGCCGCCGAAGCCGCGCACCGCGAAGGCGTGGTGCATCTGTTGCGGATCGAACTCAAGGAACACGTCAAACAGCTGCAAAAGTCGGTGCCGAACTTCCAGCAACTGGCGCTGCAATTGCGCGCCATCGGCAATGCCGACATGTTGCTGGACGACCTGATCAATTGCATCTGCAACCGCGCCTTTCTGGGCGAGGACGAAGCGCCGCGGACCAAAAAAGCGTTTGATGACCAGAAAGCCCGCGCCCGCGCCCGCCTGCCTTCCGTGCGTGATGCCGCCATCCGGGCACTGACCGAAGTCGTGGCCGATTACGCCTCTGTTGCGCAGATCGCCAACAAGCCCGGCCAGATCAGCCATGAACTGAAAGATCAGTTGAACAAGCTTGTGTTCAACGGCTTTCTGGCTGCCACCCCGTGGGAGCAACTGCCGCGCCTGCCGGTGTATCTGAAAGCCATGAAACTGCGCGTGGAAAAGCGCACCGCCAACCCCTCGCGTGATATGCAGCGCGCGGCCGAGGTGATCGACTTTGAAGGCAAATGGCGGGCCGAGATCGACAAATGGCAACGCGACGGCCGCGACACCGCCAAACTCATGCCGGTGCGCTGGATGATCGAAGAATGGCGCATCAGCCTGTTTGCCCAGGAATTGCGCACGCCCTACCCGATCTCGCTCAAGCGTTTGAGCAAATTGTGGGAAGAATTGCTGCGACGCTGATCACAGCAGCTCTATGGTACGTTCCGGAACGGTAAACGCGGCGGTCAAACGCCGCGTTTAGCTTTCACCAGCCTGCTTTTCTGGATCGTCCCGTGTTCAAACCGCTCGTGTTGTCTTTGCTGCTGATCAGCGCCCCCGTCACCGCGCTGGCCAGTGGCTATGCCATTTTCACCCCGCTGTCCGTCAACCGTTTACCCCAGTCTGCCGACAGCCCGACCGCCCGCCAGGTGCTGCATGCCGCAGAACTGGCCCGCCACCGTGACCCGCACCCCATGGCGCGCGTGCATACCGAGGGCACACTGCCGCATCAGGGCATTCGCGACCAGAGCATCGCAGCCGAGGCAGACTGGCCGGCGATACTGAACCTGGCGCTGGCCTGGCGGCTGACCAACGATGACGTCTATCTGGTGGGGCTCTCGGCTTACCTGGACGCCTGGTTCCCGCTGTACCGGGCCTCTTTCAACCCGATCGACGAAACCAATCTGGATACGGTGATCATGGCCTACGACCTGAGCGCCGACCGCCTGCCCGATGCCACCCGCGCCAATATGGAAGAATTCCTGCGCCAGCTGGCCACCGGCTATATCAGCCAGGCCAACAGCAAGCTGCGCAAAGACCACGGCAACTGGCAAAGCCACCGTATCAAACTGGCCACCATGGCCGCCTTTGCCCTGAACGACCCCGCCCTGATCCAGGCCGCGCACAAGGTCTACCAGAAGCATCTGGCCAACAACCTGCAAGCCGATGGCTCGGTGTTCGACTTTCACGAACGCGACGCCCTGCACTATGTGGTGTACGACCTGCAGCCCCTCTTGATGGCCGCACTGGCCGCCCAACGCCACGAACAGAACTGGTATCAGGACACCACGCCCGAAGGCGCCACCCTGGGCAAAGCGCTCGACTGGCTAACCCCGTACGCCATGGGCGAACAAACCCACATTGAATACGTCCACTCCAGCGTCAAGTTCGACGCCCAGCGCCGCGACGCCGGCGAGCCCGGCTTCTCCGGCCCGTGGGAACCCCAGAGCGCCACGCAACTGTTCAACCTGGCCGCACTGATCGACAACCGCTACGCCCCCCTCGCCGCGCGACTGGGCCGCCCCGCCGCGTGGATGGTACTGGGGCAGTAAGGGCATGACGGCGTGGTTAAGCGGGCCATGTTGCAAACCACAACGCCGGGTGGATTCGCACAGCAATCCACCACTACCAAGGCCACCCGCCGCAGCCGCACAGGACTCCGGCAAAGGCCGCCGCTAGGGTTGCGGTTGCCGTTGATTTGCGCAGTTGCAGTTGCAGTTGATTTTCGGGGTTGCCGTTGCCTTTGACGTTGGGCCCCTTGACTGCGCCGAGCATCGCAGCAAGGCGCGGGGTTTCGGCGGAGGGGTGTCTGAGCGAAGCGAGTTCCCGTAGCCAGCCGCGCCTTGCGAGAAGCACAGGGAACCCACGTAGTGGGCGCAGTCGCAGGGGTCGCCTTTTCTTTGGTGCCTTTCTTTTGGCGACCCAAAAGAAAGGCACTTGCCGTCGGGCAACCCCCGACACCCAAAACAACCGCGCCGTCAGGCGCTAACACACCCACACCGCAATGGCGAATTGTCGCTACCGCCCCGAATCCACCCTACTCACTGACTCTGGCCACAACAGCAAGCCATCCAGACGCCAGACTGGATCCCCGCCTGCGCCGGAATGACGAACCAGTGGCAACCCCACAAACCTAAAAAAACCCCTACCGTGCCACCGGCCGCGCCGGATCAGCACACCACTCACTCCAGGACCCCGCATACAACCGCCCACCAGGCAACCCGGCCGCAGCCAGTGCCAGCAAGTTATGACACGCCGTCACCCCGGAACCGCACTGATGCACCACATCTGCCGGCGGAATCGCCCCCAGCACGGCTTGCCATTCTTGCTGCAACTGCTGTGGTTCCTTAAACCGCCCGCCTGGCGCCAGGTTGTCCTGGAAAAAGCGGTTGATCGCGCCGGGGATATGCCCGCCGATAGGGTCAATGGTCTCCCCCACGCCGCGAAAACGCTCCGGGCTGCGGGCATCGACCACCTGAAACGATGACTCACGCAAGTCCCGCTCCACATCTGCAGCAGTCACGCGCCGTTCTGCGCGCAGGTGCGGGGTGAATTTCTTTGGCTCCAGCGCGGGCACGGTGTCAGAGACCGGCTGCCGCGCGCCTTGCCAGGCCTGATAGCCACCATCAAGCACCTGGACTTTGTCGTGCCCCAGCCAGCCCAGCATCCACCACAAACGCGCGGCGTACATGCCACCGGAGCCATCGTAAGCGACAACGTGGCTGTCGTTCCCGATACCGGCCGCACCCAGCCGTGCGCCAAACCAGCCCGGGTCTGGCAGCGGATGCCGGCCGTTGCTGCCGGTTTTGGGGCCGGAAAGGTCTTCGTCCAGATGCAGGAAAATGGCGCCGGCAATGTGATCCTGTTCGTAGGCGGCCCGGCCGGATTGCGGGTTCGCAAGGTCGTGACGGCAATCAACAATCACAAGGTCAGAGTCGGTCATGCGGGTAGCCAGTTCGGCGACGGTGATCAACGGAGACATCAGGCAATACTCCAGCCGGGGTTAATGTGCGCGTAGTGTGCCATCAGGCAAGACACCACGATATGCCAAAGCAATAACGGACGGATGACAAGAAAAAAGCGCCGGTTCTGCCAGCGCTTTTTTCGTGAAGGCCAGATGCGCCGCTTAGCGTTCCACCGCCAGCGAAACACCCATGCCACCCCCAATGCACAGCGTGGCAAGGCCGCGTTTTGCATCGCGGCGGGCCATTTCATGCAGCAGGGTCACAAGGATACGGCAGCCCGAAGCACCAATCGGATGACCCAGCGCAATGGCGCCGCCATTGACGTTCACGCGATTCCAGTCCCACTTGAGTTCACGCGCCACACCCAGCGCCTGGGCGGCAAAGGCTTCATTGCCTTCCAGCAGGTCAATGCTGTCCAGCGTCCAGCCGGTACGGGCCAGCACGCGCTGGGTCGCCGGCACCGGGCCCATGCCCATGATGCTGGGATCTACCCCGGCCGATGCGGCGGCGCGGATGGTCGCCAGCGGCTTGAGGCCCAGTTCATCCGCCTTGGCCCGGCTCATCAGGATGACCCCGGCAGCGCCATCGTTGATCCCGGAGGCATTACCGGCGGTCACGGTGCCTTCTTTGTCGAACGCAGCACGCAGTTTGGAGAGCGAATCCATGGTGGTGTTGCCCTTGATGAATTCATCCTGGTCGAACACCACCGGATCACCCTTGCGCTGCGGAATGTGTACCGGAATGATTTCATCGACAAACCGGCCGGCCGCCTGTGCGGCAGCCGCTTTGGTCTGCGACGCCAGCGCCAGTTCATCTTGCTCGGTGCGGCTGATGCCGTACTTTTTGGCGATGTTTTCGGCGGTGACGCCCATGTGGTACTGGTTGTACGCATCGGTCAGGCCGTCGTACACCATGCTGTCGATCAACTGCGCATTACCCATGCGAAAACCGTCGCGGCTGCCCGGCAACAGGTGCGGCGCGGCGCTCATGTTTTCCTGGCCACCGGCGATCACGACTTCGCTCTCGCCCGAGAGAATGGCTTGCACGCCCAGCGCGACGGCCTTCAGACCCGAACCGCAAACCTGGTTGATGGTCAGGCCCGGTACGGCGTCCGGCAAGCCGGCGCGGCGCAGTGCCTGACGGGCCGGGTTCTGGCCAAGGCCTGCGGTCAGCACATTACCCAGGATGACTTCGCTGACCTCTTCAGCAGACAGGCCGCTGCGTGCCAGCAGGCCCTTGATAACGGTGGCGCCCAGTTCCGGCGCGCTCACTTTTGCCAGGCTGCCGCCGAAGCTACCGATAGCGGTACGCCCGGCAGCAACAATCACGATCTCACTCATTGTGTTTCTCCAAACCAGCGTTGCTAGAGTCTGGCCATGCCTTGCGGCAGGCCGTTGCCGGAGCCGGTTTCATGGTTGAAGACCGGCTCCGCTACGTTGGATCACCCGGTGTGGAAAGCCGGATGGGCACAAACAAAGCGTCTTGTGTTTTGCGTCAAGGAGCCCGGTTGCGGCGCACCGGCCAGGCTCTTTGCGCGTTTAGTCGCGCTTCTCTTTTACATAGCGGCCTGGCGCGGGTTCGATCGGTTTGAAGCCGACCGCACCCAGCGTTTTACGGGCGGCCACTTTCTTGCCCGTGTACTGCTGTAACCAGTCATTCCAGTCCACCCACCAGCTACCCGGGCGGCTTTCTGCGCCGTCAAACCAGGTTTCAGGCGTGGTGGCCGCGTTGTCGTTCACCCAGTAATTGCGCTTGCCGGCAGCCGGGTGGTTGATGGTGCCGGCAATATGCCCTGAGGCGCCCAGCACAAAACGGGTCGGCCCCTTGAAGATACGCAAGGTGCCCCACGCAGACTTCCACGGCACGATATGGTCTTCCCGCGCTGCAAACACATAGGTCGGCGTAGTGACGGCGGTCAGATCAATCGGCACCCCGCACAGCGAGAACGAACCCGGTCTGGCCAGGTTGTTTTCCAGATACATATTGCGCAGGAAGAACGTATGCATCGGCAACGCCAGGTCTGCCGAATCATTGTTCCAGTACAACAGATCGAACGGCGGCGGCGTCTTGCCCTTCAGGTAGCTGCTGACCACGTAGTTCCAGATCAGGTCATTGGCCCGCAGCGACGAGAACGTCCGCGCCAGCTCCTTGCCGGACACGATCCCGCCCTTGTCCAGTTGGGCCTCACGGGAACGGATGAGGTTCCAGTCAATATAGTGCTTGATATCGCCCGGGTCAGAATGATCCAGCATGGACGTCATCAGCGTGACGGAACGGAACCAGTCCAGATCACGCGATTGCATGACCGGAATGGCCGTGGCCACAAGGCCGCCGCCAATGCAGAACGACAACACGTTCATCTGCTCGCGCCGGGTGATCTTGCGCACGACTTCAGCCGCCTTGATCACG
The DNA here is from genome assembly GCF_014645535.1 of Silvimonas iriomotensis. NCBI lineage: Bacteria > Pseudomonadati > Pseudomonadota > Betaproteobacteria > Neisseriales > Chitinibacteraceae > Silvimonas > Silvimonas iriomotensis. The sequence continues at coordinate 318,515 of NZ_BMLX01000001.1, read as the reverse complement.
CCTTGATCAACGTAATCGTCCCATTGCAGATGGCCCAGTTCAGGCGGAATGGAGCGCCAGGACACCAGGAACACCGTGTTCCCCTGCTCTACGCACCAGCGCACCATGGAGTTCTCGGCCTGCAGATCCATGATGTAGTACTTGTTCACGCACGGCGGCACGATCAGCAAGGGAACTTCATTCACCTGCGCGGTCAATGGCGTGTACTGGATGAGTTGCAGGATGTCGTTTTCGAACACCACCGCGCCTTCGGTGACCGCCAGATTGCGGCCCACCTCGAACTGCGATTCATCCGTCATGGTGATGGTGCCCTTGCTGATATCATCCATCAGCCGGCGCATGCCATCTTTCAGGCTGTCGCCGTTGGTCTCGGCAGCCAGTTTCATCACTTCCGGGTTGGTCAGGGCAAAGTTGGCCGGGCTGACCGCATCCAGATATTGCCGCGTGAAGAACGCGGCTTTTTCGCGCAGGGCGTCGTCGGTTTGCGCGGCGTCGACCATCTGCAACAGATAACGGGAGGTCAGAAGATAGTTTTGCTTGATCCAGGAAAACAGCGGCGCGTCCCATTCAGGAGAATTGAACCGGCGATCGCCCTTGTCGGGCTGCACCGCGGGCACCGCTTCTTTGGCGCCGATCAGGCCCAGCCAAAGATCAAGTTGTTGCTGATAGTACTCAGCCTGGCGGGCTTGCCACTCGGCTGTGTGGGCCGGCACCGTTGCCAGCACTTTGGGAACCAGATGCGGCAGCGCGTCATCCACGGTGGGTGCTACCGCGTTGACCCATTGCTGCCACCACTGCTGGCTAGCGTCGTTCATTTGCTTGAAAAAGCCGTCAAATGGCGTGGCCTGGGACACAATCTATCTCTCCGTCGTCATGGATTGATGGTTTGGAACTGCCCTGAAGTGGCGCAAAACTACATCGTGAATTAACGCAAATGGTGCACCACAACATACATAATTCCCCCATGACCTGCAAGGTCGGTGAAATCTTTTAAAGTTGCACTTTGCAAGTACTACGCGACCTCTTGATTTGGCATGACATTTTGAATGTTCTCAATTAGTATTACAGCGATTCTGTTAATCTTGGCCGCATATTGGAGATCTTGATGCGTCCCGCTTTTCCCCTTTTTGTCGCGTTGCTGACTGCCGCCTCCCTGTCGATGACACCAGTCGCCAGCGCAGCCACGTCTCATAAACACAAACACACTACTCAGTCTGCAAGCAAGAAGACAGCCACACCGAAGGCGTCGACAAAAACTGCTGCGCGGACAACCACGGTTTACGAAAAAGGTCGGGTCAAACGTACCGCCATCGCCAATGCCCAGCGTAGCGTGCATGTCACGCGCGCCGTGGCCTTGTCTGGCTTTACGGCTGACAATCCTGGCCTGCAATCGGCCTCTGTGCTGATCCTGAACGAAAACAGCGGTGAAGTGATCTACCAGAAGAATCCGGACGAAGTCGCGCCGATTGCTTCGATCACCAAGCTGATGACCGCCATGGTGACGCTGGATGCTCACCTGCCGATGAACGAATACATCACCATCAGCGATGAAGATGTCGACACGCTGAAAAACAGCTCGTCGCGTCTGCGCGTCGGTACCCGTCTGACCCGTGCTGAAGTGATGCTGCTGGCCCTGATGTCGTCGGAAAACCGCGCGGCTGCCGCGCTGGCTCGCACCTATCCGGGTGGCCGTGATCTGTTTATCCGCAAGATGAACGAAAAGGCCACGGAACTGGGCATGAGCCACAGCCGTTTTTATGATTCGACCGGCCTGACGCCGCAGAACATCTCCAGCGCCCGTGACCTGGTGCTGATGGTGCGTGCTGCGCGCAAGTACCCGGAGATTCATGAATTCACGACTTCGTCGCAATACGAATTCACCTCCAACCTCAATGGCCGCACCATGGCTTTCCACAACACCAACCCGTTGGTGAAGGAAGAGCAATGGGATATCGGGCTGACCAAGACCGGCTTTACCAATGAAGCTGGCCATTGCCTGGTGATGGAAGCAACCATCAGCGGCACTCCGGTCGTGATGGTGCTAATGGATTCCACCGGCAAGTACACCCGTATTGGCGATGCCAACCGCGTGAAGAAATGGCTGGAAACCAGCCCGGTTGCGCTGGCGCGCAGCTGATTGCTTGTGTGACATGCCATAAAAAAAGCCCGGTGCTGAACCGGGCTTTTTTCATTGGTCGGCTGCTTGTGCCAGCGCTTAGAAAAAGTCAGACAACCAGGCCTTGAACTGGCCCGAGGACATCGCCCCGCTCTGCCGGGCTTGTTCCTGACCGCGTTCAAACACCAATAAGGTCGGGATGCTGCGAATGCGCAGGCTGGCCGACAGGGCCTGCTCTTGATCGGTATCGACCTTCACAAACGTGGCCTTGCCGGAAAAGTGCTCGGCGGCCGAGGCAAATGCCGGCGCAAACGCCTGGCACGGGCCGCACCAGGTGGCCCAGCAGTCCACCACCAGCGGCTGTTTGAGCTGTTTGTTGAGCACGGCAAACTGTTCCCCCGTCACCGCCACCGGCGCGCCGGAAAACATGGGCTTGTGACAGGCGCCGCAGGTCGGGCCTTCGGCAATACGTTCATCGTCGATGCGGTTCTGGGTGTGGCAATGCGGGCAGGCAATCTGCATGATCGGTTCCGTTTCATCAAAATCCTGTCCGCATATTGGTGCCTGGTGAGGCCAATCGCAAGCCGCAGGCCAGGCAATGTGTCTGATCATGCGCCTGGCCACATTTCCTGGTTTGCGCCGGGCAGTCGTGCCGGTACAATCGCGAACCCATTCAGTTAAACGAGCGCCGCACCATGCTCTGGTTTCGCAATATCCAGATTTACCGTCTTTCTTCCGACCACGCCCTTTCTGCCGACAGCATCAATGATCTGCTGGCCAAGCGCCCTTTCTTCAGCTGTGGCAGCCAGGACCTGATGACCCAGGGCTGGATCGCGCCAGCCGCCCACATGCCGGAAATGATGGCCTACCCGTTCCAGGATACGGTGCTGGTCATGCTCAAGACCGAAGAAAAGCTGCTGCCGGGCTCGGTCATCAAGCAGACCGCAGACTCCCGCGTGCAAGAGATTGAAGCGCGCGAGAACCGCAAGGTGGGCAAGCGTGAAATCAAGGAACTGCGCGAGCGCATTACCGAAGAATTGCTGCCGCGTGCCTTTACCCGCTCGCGCACAACGCGCGCGCTGATTGATCTGAAGAACAATCTGGTGCTGGTCGAAAGCGCCAGCGCGGCCAAGGCCGAAGTCACCCTTTCTTTGCTGCGTGAAGCGCTGGGCAGCCTGCCGACGCGCCTGATCCAGACCAACACCACGCCGCAAACCGCCATGACCGTATGGCTGGAATCGGCCGATGCCGGCCTGTTTGATCTGGGCCAGGACGTTGAACTGCGCGCGCCGGGCGAAGACGGCCCGATCGCCCGCCTGGTCAAGCAGCCCTTGATGGGCGAAGAAATTGCCCAGCATCTGTCGTCCGGCAAGCTGGTCACCAAAATGGCTTTGTCCTGGAACGACCGCATTGCCCTGCAACTGACCGACAAGATGGAACTCAAGCGCGTGGCCATGCTTGAAGCGCTGCAAGACGACTTCAAGAATGCCGATGCCGCCGACAAAGCGGCCCTGTTCGATTCCGGCCTGGCCCTGTTTGTGGGTGAAACCCGCGCTCTGGTGCCGGATCTGCTGGAAGCATTGGGCGGCGAACAACCCGCCTGATCGGGTTAGACGCACCAATGACAAAGGCCAGCCGGGCAACCCGCTGGCCTTTGTTTTATCTGGCACCGCGATCAGAACGGCTTGGCGACCATCAACCAGTACACCACCAGCAGGCCGCCAAAGGCCGGGAAACCCAGCACGGTCCACAGCTTTTCATAGCGCCAGTACACGGCCGGCAAGGTACTGTGGCCCTGCCCTGCAGCCTTTTGCGCCATGTCCCGCATGCGCAGTTGCAGCCATACCACCGGCAGCCAGCACATCCCGGCAATCACATACAGCAACAAGGCCAGGCCCACCCAGTTCCAGGCCACGGGCCAGCCGGCCTGACGCATCATCCAGTAGCCGGACAAGGGCTGGAAAATCACCGATGGTGTGGTAAACCACCAGTCGGCGCGCGCAACCCAGCGGGTCACCACCGCAATGGCCTGTACGTTCTTGCTGCGGTTGGTAAAGAACATATAAAACGCAGTGCCAAAGCCGGTGCCGAACATGAATGTGGCCGACAGGATGTGCAGTGTCTTGATCAGTAGATAGAGCATGTCAGTTTTCCTCCAGTATCAGTAATGCAAACAGCGCGCCGAGCAATCCGGCGTTCTTGAGCAAGGGGCCAAACGGGTGGACAAGAAACTCGGGCAGGCAGAGCGCCACGATGACGCTGTAAACGGCAATGAGCGCGATCTGCCCTTGCCATAACCGGCGCCCGGGCGCGAGCAGGGTCAGCACACCCAACGCCGCATCCAGCACCGCGGCGCCAATCCGCATCAGTGCAAACCATGGCGGCGGCACATGGCACGCGGCCAGCAACTGGTTGCTGCCGGCAACCGGAAACAGCCACAGCGACACCACCGCCGTGCCCAGCCAGACCAGCGCCAGACCAGCTTGCAGGCTGCAACGCGCCAGCCCGATGCGGGCCTGCCAGCGTGCTGCGGCACTGACAAAATCTGCGGCCTGACGTAACGGCCGCCCGACCAGTCGGGCAAAGGGTTCGGCATCCGCCGCGACATTGCCTTCGGCCAGCATGGCCAGGCTTTCCGGGGTCAGCAGCGAGCCGGGCCAGTGTTGCGCCACGCGGGCAGCCACATTGCATAGCGCCGGCCCCACCGACACCACCCGGCAGCGACCACGGCCACGCAATTGCTGCAGGTACTGCGCCATATCCAGCGTTTGCGGACCGGCGGCGGCCAGCGTCTGGCCCTGCGTGCTGGCATCACTCAATGCAGCCACCACGCCCTGCGCCAGATCATCCACATGCATCGGTTGCACCCGGCTACGCCGTGCGGGCAGCAGCGCCAGCGGCCCTTGCGCCAGGCGTACAAACCAGCGGGTGCTGGCGCCGTCTTCGCCATAAACCAGCGAGGGACGGATGACGGTCGCCGGTAATCCGGATTCATGCAGCACGGCCTCTCCGGCGGCTTTGCTGCGCCAGTACGCGGTCACGGCATGGGGTGCGGCACCCAGCGCAGAGATCAGCACACCCCGGCGTACGCCTGCCGCCACGGCCGCCTGATACAACGCGCGCGGGCCGTCGATGTGCACCGCGTCAAACCGGGCGCTGGCGGTTTCCCGAAAAAGCCCGGCACAGTTGATCAGTACCTCGCAGCCGCGCATGGCGTTGATCAGTTCAGCCTGCTGCAAACGGGTGAAGTCCGCCTCTACCTCGCCGGGCTGCCGCACTTGCCGGACTGCCGGGACAATGGCATGACCCGCAGCCAGCAGCGCCCGGGCAATGTGTCGCCCCAGAAAACCGTCGGCACCGACCAGAAAGACCTTCATGCTTGTCACAATTTCTGTTTATAGAGAAATACAGAGGCGGATTTTGGCCCGATACCGGAACAACCCATCCGCCAAAGCGACTAAAAACCAGTGCCGTTGCAGAAAATAGGCCAAAAAATGCAGAAGCGGCGGGTTGTTATCACACCGATCGCTTCATTTTTATTTCTGTTAATACAGAAATTACAGAATATAGCGCGCCATGACAAGGCCATAAGCCGGAATGTCTCGGGAAAAACACACCGGACTTTCCCATGAAAGTGTCATGTTTTTGCCGCAGGCTGTTATGCCGATTGAATTGTTTGTCCATCACAAAGAACAATCCAACCGACCAGTCGGCTAGTTATCAAAAATACCAATCAAAATCAGGTAATTACGCAATGAACACTGGCCGCGATCGACTATTCGCTTTCATACCATTGCTTTGACAATTATCACAGAAGAAACCTACCATCAGCCACCGACTTCCACCATTCACAAGGTTTGCCAATGTCTTCCATCCACGCACCCGAAGAGAATCTCGGGGTTCTGGTCCGCCAGGTCCGTGACGGTCTGTTTCAACTGTTTGAGCGCAAGCTGGCATCCAGTGGGCTGGAACTGAACCTGAGCCAGTATCTGGTGCTCAAGCGCCTGGCCTACCACGGTGCGCAAACGGCAACCGAACTGGCACGCGCCATTGACCATGATGCCGGTGCCATGACGCGCCTGCTGGACAAGCTGGAAGAGAAAGGCTACCTGCGCCGTCAACCGCACCAGGAAGATCGTCGCGCCTTGCAGATCACGCTCACAGAAGCGGGCATGGCGCTGTGGACCACCATGCGCAGTTGTGGTGACGATTCCATGGAACAAGCACTGGTCGACCTCTCTGCACAAGAACAAGAGACATTGATTTCGCTCCTCAAACGCGTCAGGAATAGCCTGGAGAAAGCGCAGTGATGAAAAAAACCTTGCGACGGCAAGTATCGTCGCACCCGCTGGTCTTGAGTGCGCTTGTCGTCGCACTGCTGGCCGGTTGTGCCAATCAGGACGGGTTGAGCCCGCAGGGCAAATTGCTTGATGCCAACAGCTTGTCCGGGCAACAGGCGCTGGCTGCGGCCAAAGTCAGCAGTGCCTGGCCGGATCAGCGCTGGTGGACCACGCTGGGCGACGCCCAGTTGTCCACGCTGATCGACGAAGCACTCAAGAACAACCCCAATCTGGAAGCGGCTGATGCGCGCACGCGCCTGGCGCTGGCCCAGGCCGGTGCGGCAGACGCTGCGCGCGCGCCACGGGTAGATGCCGCGGCCGCGTATTCGGGCATCCGCATTCCGGGCACCGTGTTGCCGCCGCCGTACGGCGATGGTTACGCCGCGCTCAAGATGGTCTCGCTCAAGTTCAGTTATGACTTTGACCTGTGGGGTGGCGAACGCGCCGCCTGGGAATCCCAGGTCAGCCAGAGCCGCGCCGCGCAGATTGATGGTCAGCAAGCGCGGATCACGCTCTCCACCAACATTGCCCGGACGTACTCGCAACTGGGCTACGCCTGGCAGATGCAGGATATCGCCAAGGCCGACCTGAAGCGCGCGCAAGACCAGCTTGATCTGGTGCAACAGCGCGTCAGCGCCGGTATTGATAGCCAGGTGCAACTGAAGCAGGCCCAGGCCGCCCTGCCCGGCGCTCGCCAGCAAGTAGAAGCTGCGCAGCAGCAGATTGACGATAACAAACTGGCACTGGCCGCCCTGCTGGGCCAGGGTCCGGATCGCGGCCAGCAACTGGCCCGTCCGCAGGCACTGCAGCCTGGTGCGCTGGCCCTGCCCAGCGTACTGCCGGCAGATCTGGTGGGCCGCCGCGCCGATATCGTGGCCGCGCGCTGGCGTGTCGAAAGCGCCAGCAAGGACATCAAGGCCGCCAAGACCAAGTTCTATCCGGATTTCAACATCACTGCCGCCATCGGTCTGGCTTCGCTGTCTGCCGGTGACTTGCCCACCTGGGATAGCCGTTACGGCCAGCTGGGCCCGGCACTGACGCTGCCGATCTTTGACGGTGGCCGCCTGCGCGCCAATCTCTCGACCAAAGATGCCCAGTACGATCTGGCGGTGGCGCAGTACAACCAGTCGCTGGTCAACGCCATGCATGAAGTGGCGGCGCAGGTCTCTGCCATGCAATCGCTGAACAAGCAGATTGCCGAACAAAAAGACGCCATCCAGACCGTGCAGGGCGCGTATGACCTGGCCATGCAGCGCTACAAGGGCGGCCTTGGCAATTACCTGGATGTCCTGAGCGTGGAACAGCAACTGCTGAACGCGCAGATGCGCCTTGCATCGCTCAATGCACAACAACTGGATGCGTCGATCTTGCTGGTACAAGCCCTGGGCGGCGGTTATCGCCCGGCTGACGATACCCCGGCACTGGCCGATGCCTCTTCGCCAGCCAGCGCGCAATAAGCGCGGCGGATCACACAGATATCAAGAGATAAGGGAAAGACAAGCATGAGCACCGAAACCAACGCCGTCGCTGCGCCAGAGCAGCAACGCCCTTCCCGCCGCAAGTTCCTGTTGCGACTGGCCCTTGCCGTATTCATCCTGGCCATGCTGGCCTGGGCGGTCTGGTACTTCATGGTCGGCCGCTGGAACGAAGACACCGATGATGCCTACGTGCAAGGCAACATCGTGCAGATTACCCCGCAGATTGCCGGCACCGTGGTCAGCATTGGCGCGGAAAACGGCTCGCTGGTCAAAGCCGGCCAGACCCTGGTGGAGCTGGACCCGAGCGATGCCCACGTCGGCCTGCAACAAGCCAAGGCCAACCTGGCCAGTACCGTGCGTAAAGTGCGCGGTCTGTTCAGCAACGTGAACAGCCTGCAGGCCGAACTCTCGGCCCAGCATATTGCGCTGGACAAGGCCAAGGCCGACTACGACCGCCGCCAGCAACTGGTGAAAACCGGTGCGATCTCGACCGAAGAACTGGCTCACGCCCGTGATGCGCTGGCTGCTGCGCAAAGCGCCGTGGCAACGTCTGAAGGCCAGTTGACCTCCAGCAAGGTACTGATCGAAGACACCGTCGTGGCCTCGCACCCGGATGTCGAAGCCGCCGCCGCCAAGCTGCGCGCTGCTTACCTGGATGACGTGCGCACCACCATGGTTGCCCCGGTTTCCGGCTACGTGGCCCAACGTGCGGTCCAGGTGGGCCAGCGCATTCAGCCGGGCACGCCGCTGATGGCCGTGGTGCCGCTGGATCAGGTCTGGGTAGAAGCCAACTTCAAGGAAACCCAGCTGCGCCATATGCGTATCGGCCAGCCGGTCACGCTCAAGGCTGACCTGTATGGCGGCAGCGTGGAATACCACGGCAAGATCGATAGCCTGGGTGTCGGCACGGGTAGCGCGTTCAGCCTGATCCCGGCCCAGAACGCCACCGGCAACTGGATCAAGATCGTGCAGCGCGTACCGGTCCGCATCACGCTGGACACCCAGGAAGTGCAAAAGAACCCGCTGCGCATCGGTTTGTCGATGAGCGCGGATGTCAGCCTGCACGACCAGTCCGGCCCGTCGCTGTCTGAAACCCCGGTGACCCACCCGTTGTTCACCACGGACGTCTACAAGCAGCAACTGGCGTCGGCTGACCAGTTGATCAAGGACATCATCCACGCCAATCTGGCTTCCGGCCAGGGCAAGAAGTAAGGCGGGGTTGCGAGGATGAGTCATCCTTCGTTCCGCCCGCCCAATCTGGCGCTGGCGACCATTGGTTTGTGTCTGGCCACCTTCATGCAGGTGCTGGACACCACCATTGCCAACGTCTCGCTGCCGACCATTGCCGGTAACCTGGGCGTGAGTTCTGACCAGAGCGCGTGGGTGATCACGTCGTTCGCGGTCAGCAACGCCATTGCGCTGCCGCTGACCGGTTTTCTGGTGCGTCGTTACGGCGAAACCCGGCTGTTTGTGCTGGCCACGCTGCTGTTCTCGCTGGCCTCCTTGCTGTGCGGTGTTGCGCAGAGCATGGGCATGCTGGTGGGTTTTCGCGCGCTGCAAGGCGCCGTGGCCGGCCCGATGTACCCGATCACCCAGTCGCTGCTGATCTCTATCTACCCTGCCAACAAACGGGGGCAAGCGCTTGCGCTATTGGCGATGATCACGGTGGTGGCGCCGATTGCCGGCCCGATTCTGGGCGGCTGGATCACTGACAATTACTCCTGGCCGTGGATTTTCTTTATCAACGTGCCGATCGGGGTATTTGCGTCGTGGGTCGTCGCCAACCAGATGAAGGGCCGTCCGGAAAAACTGGAAAAGCCCAAGATGGATTACGTTGGCCTGATCACGCTGGTGATCGGCGTGGGCGCGCTGCAGGTGCTGCTGGACAAGGGGAATGATCTGGACTGGTTCCAGTCGCCCTTCATTGTCACGCTGGGCATTATTGCGGCGGTGGCGCTGACCATTTTCCTGATCTGGGAGCTGACCGACAAAGATCCGATCGTGAACCTCAAACTGTTCCGCCACCGCAATTTTGCGGCCGGAACGGTGACGCTCACGCTGGGTTATGCCGGCTTCTTCGGCATGAGTCTGTTGCTGCCGCTGTGGCTGCAGACGCAGTTGCGCTATACCTCGGTCTGGGCTGGTCTGGCCACCGCGCCCATCGGCGTGCTGCCGGTGGTGCTGACGCCGTTTGTGGGCAAATACGCGCCCCGCTTTGATCTGCGGGTTCTGGCGTCGTTCTCGTTCATCATCCTGGCAAGCACCTCGTTCATGCGGGCGGCATTCACCATTGATGTGGACTTTGCCTCCGTGGCGCTGGTGCAATTGCTGATGGGTCTGGGCGTGGCGTTCTATTTCATGCCGGTGCTGTCGATCGTGTTGTCTGATCTGCACCCGCACGAGATCTCCGCCGGCTCGGGTCTGGCCACGTTCCTGCGTACGCTGGGCGGCAGCTTTGCGGCCTCGCTCACCACCTGGATCTGGCAGCATCGCGCCATTGAACACCATGCGCGGCTGACCGAGCATATTTCGGTCTACGACCCATCCACCCAGCAAGCCGTGGCCCAACTGGGGCATGGCAGCCTGGCGCGGGCCGCCACGGTGATCGACCAGTTGGTACAGCAACAAGCGCTGATGATGTCGACCATCGACTACTTCAACATGCTGGGCTGGTTGTTCCTGGCGCTGATTGTGGTGGTGTTCTTTGCCAAACCGCCGTTTGCCCCCAAGGGCGGTGGCGCCAGTGCCGCTGCGGCAGGCGGTCACTAAGCTTGTCTACCCACACAAAGGCCCCGCAAGGGGCCTTTGTTTTTTCTGCCGATACTGCGGAAACACCCAAGCCACCCGCCCCTGCCGCCTCGGGTAAAGTCAGTGTTATCAAGACATGCCCGATCAGGACGTCACCATGCTTATCCGCCCCGTTGTTGCCAGCGATGCCCAGGCCATCTGCGATATCTACAATCACTATGTGATCAACACCGCCATCAGCTTTGAACAAAACCCGGTGACGGCGACAGAAATGGTCAGGCGCATTGAAGACATTGGCGGTAAATATCCGTGGCTGGTGGCCGAGACTGAAGCCGGCATTGTCGGCTATGCCTATGCCACGGTCTGGCGCGGTCGCCCGGCGTACAAGCACACGGTGGAAAGCACCATCTATCTGCGTGCAGATACCCTGCGCGGCGGCATCGGCAGGCCGTTGTATACCGCCTTGCTTGAGGAACTGCGGGCGCGGCAGTTTCATGCGGTGGTCGGCTGCATTGCCCTGCCCAACCCGGCCAGCGTGGCGTTTCATGAGCGCTGCGGGTTCAAGAAGGTTGCGCACTTTTCAGAAGTGGGCCGCAAGTTCGAGCAATGGCTGGATGCCGGCTTCTGGGAAGTGCTGCTGCAGGACTAACCGCGCCACTTGCGCCAGGCCCACCAGCCGGCCGCGCTGGTCAGCCCCGCCACCACGGTCACAATGATCCAGAAACCGTGTGCATGCTGCGCCAGCGGAATGCCGCCCACGTTCATCCCCAGCAAACCGGCCACAATATTGAAGGGCAAGGCCAGCACGGTAACGATGGTCAACATGAACAGGCTGCGGTTGTCCTGTTCATTCATATGCGCGGCGATCTCTTCTTGCAGCAGCTTGATGCGCTCATGCAGCGCGGTCAGGTCTGACAGGACGGCGCTGAACTCTTCGGTGGATTCACGCAAGTCATCAATGTCTTCCTGTGCAATCCATTCTGGCGGCCGGTTCAATAGCCGGAACAAGGCTGCTGGTTCTGGCGCCAGCAAGCGCTGCAAGCGCACCAGCACCCGGCGCAAACTGCCCAGATTCACGCGGCGGCGTTCCAGCCGGTCTGCCAGCAAACGGTCCTCGATGCGGTCTACTTCCTCGGCCGAATCACGCACGATCTGCTCCAGCACGCCAGCCTGCAAGCTCAACAGCCTCACCAGCAACGCCACCGGCGAGCGCATCAGCGCGCCGGTGCGCACCGATTCACGCAGACGGTCGATGGTCCGCAAAGGCCGGCTGCGCGCGCTGATGACCATGCGGCAATCCAGACACAACCACAAAGTGGAGATCTCTGCCGCATCAAACGAGAAATCAAACTGCACGTCATTGAGCACCGCCTGCAGTGCCTCGCCTTCAAGCTCCACCCGGGATGAGCGCGACGAGGTATGCAGCGTATGCATGAACGATTCTGGCAAGGGCAGCGTGGCCAGCCAGCGTTCTGTTGTGGCCATGGCCAGATTGAAATGCAGCCAGACAAAACCGGGATGCGCGCCGGGCTGGGCCAGCCAGTCGCGCGCTTCTTCTGCAGAAATAGCCTTGGCACCCTCCGGCCCGAACCAGAAGCCGCACACCAGGCCACTTGAATCTGCTCCGTAACTCCCCAGCGCGTTCCGCTCCATCAGCCGTTTACCTGTCTTGATATGTTGTTGATCTGACCGGCTACGCTAACCTGCCTTTATGACGTCTTTGTTGCAATTTCTTTACCACCGACAAAGCATTGCCGTTGGCATGACGCAAGCACATAATTTCGCAGCATCCATAGCTACAAACACAACAAAACGGGCGCGCAAAGCGCTCAGGTGGACGGAGGATTCATGATCGAGCACATTCTGGCCTGGCACGGACTGGGCTGGCTGTTCTGGGCAATATGGTGGATGTTCATCGCCCGGGGCATCCATCAGGCGCAACCGTTGCAACCGCCGTTATCCCGGTTGCTGCAGGTTTTGCTGATTTTTTCCGGCTTTGTATTACTGAACCAGTACGACCCCAGCGAGAACGCCTGGGAGCAAATCCTGTCTTTGCTGATGCTGCTGGCGGGCCTGGCGGGCATGGTGCAATCGCGCCGCGTACTGGGCGCCGCGTTTACTGATCGCAGCGGCCAGCTTGATCCCGGCCCGCTGGCTACCTGTGGCATCTATCGGCGCGTGCGGCATCCACTGTGCAGTTTCTTTGTGCTGGCGTTTTGTGGCACCGCACTGGCGCACGGCTGGCCGGCTTTGTGGACAACCATTCCGGTACTGGCTGCGTTTGTCTGGAAAGCCCGCCAGGAAGAAAACACGCTGCAAGCGCGTTTTGGTACTCGCTGGACCGATTACAGCAATCACACGGCGCGCATGTTGCCCGGCATCTGGTAAACCGGGCGCGCGTCTTTTCGCCCTCTTGCGCCTCAGGAGTACCGCATGACCAGTCGTCGCACTTTCCTCTTCAGAATCCTGCCTGCCACCGCAGCGGCATTGGCGCTGGCCCGGCCCGTGCTGGCGGCCGATCCGGAACTGGCCGAGTCTGACCCCGATGCCATCAAGCTGGCCTACGCCGCTGATGCCAGCAAGGTCGACAAAGCCAGAAACCCGACCTGGGCGGCCGGCCAGCGCTGCGACACCTGTGAGCTTTTCAACGCGCCGGATGGCGGCGAGCTGGGCGCCTGTAGCCTGATCAAGGGTAAGCTTGTGCGCGCTGGCGGCTGGTGCAATCAGTACGTGATGTAAGCGACGCCAGCCATGAAAAAAAAAAGCAGCCCTCAGGCTGCTTTTTTCTTTGCGGGCCGGTCAGACCGGGATCACAACTTGTACTGCGCGGTTTCGCGTTCCATATCCTGCGCCAGGCGGCCCAGGTTGCGCGCAGCCTCGCTGGTATTGCCGGCAATGGCGCTGTTCTCATCCGTCATTTGCGCAATGCGCTCCACCTGCTGGGCAATGTTGGAGCTGGCCTGCGACTGCTCGCGCAGTGCGCCGGAGATATCGTGCACCATTTCCACGGTGCGACCGGCGTGCTCGCCAATCTGCTCGATCACCGACCGCGCCTGCCCCGCCTGCTCTACCCCGGAATGCACCAGCTGGACCGCCTCGTTCATGCCGGTCACGGTACGCTGGGCGCTTTCACCTACCGCGCTGATGATCTGGCTGATTTCTGCGGTCGATTGCGCGGTGCGCTCGGCCAGCTTGCGTACTTCATCGGCCACCACTGCAAAACCGCGACCGGTTTCACCGGCACGGGCAGCTTCAATTGCGGCGTTCAGGGCCAACAGGTTGGTTTGTTCGGCCACATCACGAATCACCCGCACCACAGACGAAATCTGCTGCGTCTGCTGCTCCAGCTGGGTCAGGCGGTCTGCCGCCACGCCCACACCTTCGGCAATGCGGTTGATCTCGTCAGCGGTGCGCCCGATGATGTCGCGGCCCTGCGTTACCAGCTTGCCGGATTCGGACGACAGGCTTTGCGCTTCCATGGCGCGATCAGACACGTGGTTGATACTCACGGTCATTTCTTCGATCGACGCCGCCATGCTGGCGGTGGCTTCGCTTTGCGATGCCGCAGCTTTGGCCACTTGCTCGCTGGCGTCAGACAACTGGCTGGCCGAACTGGCGACGCTGTTGGTGGCGCTGCGCAACTGGGTCAGGCTGCCTTGCACTTTGTCCTGCAGCTTGTTGAAGGCGCGGATGGTCACCCCGACTTCATCCCGGCCGCTGCCTTCCACACGCGTACGGAAATCCAGACGGCTTTCAACGGCTTCAATGCCATTGCGCATGGCGCCAAGCGGGCCGGTAATGGAACGGTAAATCAGCACCGACAACACAATCGCGGCCAGCAGCACGACCACGCTCAGGCCAATGAGCATATACATGGCGGAATGGAATGTTGCTTCCGCTTTGGCACTGGCCCGATCTCCCAACTGGCTGTTGTATTTGACGTGCGCGCCAAATGCATCGGTCACTTTAAGCTGATCGGCATAAGAGGACATCATCAACGCAATACCCTGCGCTTCATTGCCGGCTTTGGAGAGTGAAACCATATTGTTCTGGAGGGTTTCATAATTGTTATACGCAGCAATATCTGCATCAAGCAGGGTTTTATCCTGATCATCCGAGATCAGTTTGCGATATTGCTCAAGGCTGTCGCGCACCTGTTTGGACTGATCATTGATTTTCTGTTCCAGCTTGGCTTTGTCGTCGGGCTTGTTCACCACCAGATGGCGGAACACGGTCACCCGCATGCGCTGGAAGTTCTCTGATGCATCCCGCAGCGTGTTGATGCTGGGGACAATATCTTCATTGAGTTCCAGCACCCGGTCGTTCATGCGATCCAGTTGCCAGACCCCCGCCGCCAGAATGAACACCAGGCCGGCGACAAACAAACCAATCAATACAAGTAAACGTTTTCCGATAGACATGGCACAAGCGACCCTGTGGGTTGGATAACAGCAAGGGCAATACTGACCCCGACCCGATATTCAAACATCATAAAGGGGCTTTGGTCAGCCAGCATTGTGCGATCGGATTGTTCTTGTATTGTCTTTAAAGACCCTATTTGCCTCATTGGCAAGGGCTTACAGCCCAATAGCGACCGCTCAATAATCCGACGAACGGTAAATGAAGCACAAAAGAAAAAAGGCACATGAAAGCTTTAAAACTTTCTGTGCCTTTTTTTCAATTCCCATTCTTTCAATAACGGAAATAACTTGCGATTATTTAGTTCTGATCATCAATTATCGCAATATCAATTCTTGAACATGTCGATTACTTTTTGCCGATCTGCATTGTCATCAGCATTGGGCGAACTGGCATCTTCGGCATCAGGCTGGGCACTGTCGCCCAGATCAATCCCCGCCACAAAGCCGTTACCTGGCGTCATGTTGTCGTAGTACAGCTCGCCTTCAATATTGACCACGCCATCGGGCATGGGAATCTGGTATTGCGGTACGCCCTGCAAGGCCTTGCCCATGAACGACACCCACAACGGCAACGCCAGTTGCGCGCCAAATTCGCGGCTACCCAGCGTTTTGGGCTGGTCGTAGCCCAGCCAGGTGACGGCTACCAGATTGCGCTGGTAGCCGGCAAACCAGCCATCCATGGCGTCGTTGGTGGTACCGGTTTTACCCGCCAGGTCAGTACGGCCCAGCGCGTTACTGCCCGCACCGGTACCGCGCTGCGCCACCGTCTGCAGCATGCTGTTGATGATGTAGGCATTGCGCGGATCAATCACCCGCGGCGCATCCTTGCCCGCCACAATCGGCTTGAAGCGCGACATCAAGCTGCCGCGGGCATCGTGCACTTCTGCAATCAGCCACGGATTGACGCGATAACCGCCGTTGGCGAACACCGCATAGCCATTCACCAGCTGGATCGGCGTGACGGCGCCGGCGCCCAGCGCCATCGGCAGATACGCCGGGTTCTTGGCTGCATCAAACCCGAAGCGCGTGATGTATTGCTGGGCGTAGGCGGTGCCAATGAAATTGAGCGTGCGCACCGCCACCAGGTTTTTGGACTTCTGCAAACCGCGGCGCACGGTGATCGGGCCTTCGGGCTCGTCATCATCTTTGGGCGACCAGGGCTGCTGGTCTGGCGTGGCCGGCGGCAAGGTAAACGCAGCGTCGTTCACCAGCGTGGCCGGGCCGACGCCCTTCTCGATCGCCGCAGAATAAATGAACGGCTTGAAGGTGGAACCCGGCTGGCGCCACGCTTGCGTCACGTGGTTGAACTTGCTGCCGTCGGCCTCAAAACCGCCCACCAGGGCTTTGATCGCCCCGTTATCCGGGCTGATCGCGACAAGCGCCCCCTCCACCTGCGGCAACTGGGTAATCTGCCAGTTGTCCTTGGCATCTTTGCTGATGCGGATGATCGAACCCGGACGGATGCCGTTTTTGGCGTTGGGCTTGAGCGCGTTGGCGGCAAACTTCAGGCCGTCGCCCGTCACCGTCACGGCTTCACCGCTGGAGGGCACGGCCGTGACCGATTTGGCGCTGGCGGCGGTCACCACGGCGGCGATCAGATCATCGTTATCCGGATGCTGGTTCAGGGCGTCGTCAATCGCGTCCTGCAAGGTGTCCTGATCAACCGGCAACTCCATGCTGCCTTCAGGACCGCGATAGCCATGGCGACGATCGTAATCCATCACACCTGCGCGCACGGCCTTGTAGGCGGCAGTCTGGTCGACCGAATTGACCGTGGTGTAAACGGTGAAGCCCTTGGTGTAGGCGTCTTCCTTGTACTGGCCATATAGCGACTGCCGCACCATTTCAGCGATGTATTCACCGTGCACGGCGAACTGGCCGCTGGAGGCCTCGACCACATGCAGCGGCGCTTTGACGGCGTCGTCGTACTGTTCCTGGGTGATGTACTTCAGTTCAAGCATGCGCTTGAGGATGTATTCCTGGCGGATCTTGGCGCGCTTGTAGTTCACCACCGGGTTATAGGCCGACGGAGCCTTGGGCAGACCGGCCAGCATGGCCGCTTCCGGCAAGGTGATGTCCTTGAGGTCCTTGCCAAAGTACACGCGCTCGGCGCTGGCAAAGCCATATGCACGCTGCCCCAGGAAAATCTGGTTCATGTACAACTCAAGAATCTGGTCTTTGGTCAGTGCAGCTTCAATCTTGTAGGCCAGCAACATCTCGTAGATCTTGCGCGAGTACGTCTTGTCACGGGTCAGGAAGAAGTTGCGGGCAACCTGCATGGTGATGGTACTGGCGCCCTGGGTGGCGCCGCCATGCATCAAGTCGGCCACACCGGCCCGGGCGATACCGACAAAGTCGACGCCACCGTGTTCGTAAAAGCGGTAGTCCTCAATAGCGAGCACCGCTTTTTTCATGACATCGGGGATATCCTGGAATTTGACGAGGCTACGGCGTTCTTCGCCAAACTCGCCAATCAGCACCTTGTCTTCGGTGTAGACGCGCAACGGCACCTTGGGCTGGAAATTGGTCAGGGCGTCCAGATCGGGCAGCTTGGGCCCCATCAGGAGCACCACATAGGCCACGCCCAGCGCAATCAGGACGGCAATCGCGGCAACAATGCCGACGAGAAACAGCAGGATGCTGCCGCGCGCGTGGTGCGGGCTTTTCTTGTTCTGAGCGGGATTCATGAGGCGATCCGGTCAAACCTGTGAGCGACAAAGGCTCAGATGATACCGGTGTCAGGTCCTTGTTGTAATGTCAGCCTTCATTGCGCCCTGCGGCAAAAGCCCCCGCAGGCGGGATCATCCCGCTGCCAGCGCCCTAGTGGCGCAAGCCTGGCGTGTGCTCCAGGCTCAGCCAGAGCCCGGTTTCATCTTCTTGTGGAAACGGCCGTTCGACATCCGGCAGCATCTTTCTGCCCGGCGTAACCCATTCGCGCTGGGCGTACAGGCCGGACATATTCCCCAGCACCGACGCGGCCACCAACAGGTTCAATGACTGGAGTGATTTAGACGGGGTACGCATGATGCCCTCCTTGCCGGCGCATGACGAGGCCAGCTGACAACATCATCGCGCAGGCAACCCCTGCCGCACGATCAGCCCGCACCGGTTACAGTTGTCAGCCTGAGCCGGACATACTCATTTGTCATTTCCGTATGACCGAAGGCACGCACCGCCATAAACAGCCATGACAGGTGCGGCTACCCCCCAAAAAAAACGGGCGCTCGAAGCGCCCGTATCAAGGGTTGATCAAAAAAACCGGTCTGGCCTCAGGCCGTGAGCCTGGCCGCCACATCCCGCAAGGCGGTCCGCAGGCCCTCTTCCACCACCGGGTGGTAGAACGGCATATCCAGCATTTGCGGCACGGTCAGTTGTTGTTGCACCGCCCAGGCCAGCAAGTGGGCAATGTTCTCGGCGCGCGGGCCGATCCATTCTGCCCCCAGGAAACGGCCGGTCTGCTTGTCGGCATAGACATGCATCAGGCCCTTGTTGCGCAGCATGACGCGGCTGCGGCCCTGATCTTCAAAACTGACTTCACCCGTGGCAAAACTGCCGGGCGCCAGATCAGCAAAACGCTGGCCCACCATGGCGATCTGCGGGTCAGAGAACACTACCGCAATGGTGGCGCGGCGCAGGCCTGGTTTCACTTCTGGCCAGGTGGCGGCGTTAGTGCCCGCGGTTTTGCCTTCGTCGGTGGCTTCATGCAGCAAGGGCAAGAAATTGTTGGCATCACCGGCAATAAAGATGGGCGAGTTGCCGCATTGCGTGGTGTCCGCATTGAACAGCGGCACGCCACGAGCATCCAGCGCCAGGCCGGTGTTTTCCAGCCCCAGACCGCGCACATTGGGCGTACGGCCGGTGGCGGCGAGTACGTATTCAAACTGTTCGGTAATCAGATCCCCGTTCGGGTCACGGAAGCTGATCACGGCGTGATCACCCTCGCGCGCCATCTGTTCAATCTGCGCATCCGGGTTAAAGGCAAACTCACTCTGGAATACGCTTTTGGCGTAGTCACGCACTTGCGGATCAGTGAGCGGGCCCACGCCGCCGCGCACGCCAAACAGACGCACTTTCACCCCGAGGCGCGACAAGGCCTGACCCAGTTCCAGACCGATCACACCCGGGCCGAATACGGCGACGCTTTGCGGCAGGGTATCCCAGTTGAATACGTCGTCATTGATGATCAGGCGATCACCAAACACCTTGAACGCATCCGGCACCGCCGGGCTGGAGCCGCTGGCAATCACCACACGGCTGGCCTGAACCAGCGTTTGCTCGCCGCCATCAAACCCCACCTGCAGCGTGGTGTTATCAACAAAGCGCGCAAAGCCGGCCAGCTTGTGCTCAGCCGGAATGCCATCCACGCTCTTGACCACAAAGCCGACAAAACGGTCGCGTTCGCGTTTGACGCGGTCCATCACTTCACGGCCATCAATGCGGATTTCGCCATCAATATGCACCCCGAACGGCGCAGTGTGGCGCGCTTCGTGAGCGGCTTCAGCGGCGGCGATCAGCAGTTTGGAAGGCATGCAGCCAACGCGGGCGCAGGTGGTGCCGTACGGGCCGCCTTCAATCAGCAAGGCGCGTTTGCCACCGGCAATGGCGGCGCGGTACGCGGCTAGGCCAGCGGTGCCGGCACCAATGATGGCAACATCGGTAGTGATGATCTTGTTCTGATTGGTCATGTCGGGCCCCTTGTTTTGATTGGTCAATAACGCAGTGCGATTTTTCAGCGCGCAGGCCACACCGCACGGCGCAATGTCATGCGCTGTGGTCTGCAAACTGGGGAGGGAAAAACGGGCGGTGCGATGACCGCCCGTTCAGACAGAGACTTACCGGTGCAACTTAAGCCGCGACAAACTTTGCCACTTCTTCAGAACCGCCAATCAGCTTGCCGTTCACGAAGACTTGCGGGGCAGTCATGGTGCCGGACACCGCGCCCAGAACCTTGCCGCGCACCTTGTTGTCCAGCGGCACTTCCACGAACTCGTAACCGGCGGCGGTCAGTTGTTCCTTGGCCTTGGCGCAGAAAGCGCAACCCACCTTGGAGAACACTACAACCTGATCAGGCTTTTTGGCTGTCGGGGCGATGTGGTTGAGCATGGTGTCAGCGTCGGACACTTCAAACGGATCGCCTTCTTTTTCCGGCTCGATGAACATCTTTTGCACCACGCCGTCTTTCACCAGCATGGAGTAGCGCCAGCTGCGCTTGCCAAAACCCAGGTTGGCCTTGTCGACCAGCTGGCCCATGCCTTCGGTGAATTCACCGTTGCCGTCCGGCACCATCACAATGTTCTGGGCTTCCTGATCCTTGGCCCATTCGTTCATGACGAAGGTATCGTTCACGGACACGCACAGGATGCTGTCCACGCCTTGCTCACGGAAAGCCGGCGCCAGTTCGTTGTAACGCGGCAGGTGGGTAGAAGAACACGTCGGGGTGAACGCGCCCGGCAGCGAGAACAGCACCACGGTCTTGCCCTTGAAAAGATCGTCGGTGGTCACGTTTTTCCATTCGTTGTTTTCACGAACACGGAAAGTGACATTGGGTACGCGTTGGCCTTCACGAGATTGCATAGTGATTACTCCTTGCTGGTCGGTTGTGTTGTTTGATGCGATGGACGAAGTATGCCGACGCCCGTTCGATTGATCCAATTTATTGTTACAAATAAATCGATAGAAAATATCGATCAATCATCAGGCATAGATTATTGCTATCGTCCTTTTGCCGCCCACAAGTGGGACAACACCACCAGCCGGCAAGTGCCAGTCATATGTACACCCCGCGACGGCACAAACCGGCTTGCCGCAAGGCTTGCATTCAGCGCTGAATAGCTGCGGGCAAGGTCGTCAGCCAGGTGAGCACGGCACCCAGCACATCCTGCAGGTAGGGGTCGGGTTCGTTGAAGAGTTCGTGATAGTGCTCGGCAAACTCATGCAGCGTGACCACGCCAGCCGGGGCATTGGCGGCAAACGCGCGGCTGCCGGCGGGGTCAACCAGTTCATCATCGCCTGCCACCAGCAACAGCGTGGGCACCGTCAGATCATGCACTTCAGAAAGTACCCGGTTGCCGGTGGCCAGCAGAAAATGCGCCAGTCTGGGAGTCATTCTGGCGTGGCGCAGCGGATCGACCAGAAAGGCCTGCCCTACCGCAGGATCATGCGACAGCTTGTGATTGGGAAATTTGCGGCGCATGGGCAAACGCGGCACCGTGTGCGCCAGCGCCCAGGCCAGCGCCTGTACCGGTTTGCCCAGCCATGTGCGCAACGCGGGCGAGCTCAGGATCAATCCAGCCGGCCGCACCCATTTGCCGGTAACTGCCGCTGCCGCAACGAGACCGCCCATGCTGTGGCCCAGCAATAGCGGCGTAAAGCCCAGTTCGGCCTCCCAGGCGTTGAACTGGCTGCGCAGGTCATCCAGCAGCATATCGGCATGCAGCAGCGAGCCCCGCGCGCCGGGGCTATTGCCGTGGCCATAGTGGTCATAAATCCGCACGGCGTAACCATGCTGGTTGAACCAGCGGGCGACGTGCTCGTAACGGCCGCCATGCTCGCCCAGGCCATGGGCAATCATGATGGCTTTGCGGGCATTGGCCACTGGCCAGTTGTACTGGTACAGCGTGTGTTCGGGTCGGGTCATGCGGTGATTGTAGTCCGCAATATGCGGACGGGATGCAGATGACCTAGGCATGGCCGTTGCGGCCTGGGCATTGAAACGCAAGTCAGATCATGCTGGCAGCTGCAGCGCCATTGAAACGCAGACCCGGTCACGCTTGCAGACATAAAAAAACCCCGGCGTGGCCGGGGTTTTCTGTTGCGTCAGGCTTAAGCAGCTTAGTGCGCGCTCTGGCCTGCCGTGCCTTCATCCAGCGCACGGATTTGCTCATCTTCTTCCTGGTGCGCAGCGGCGTTGTGGTCAGCGGCCAGCATCATGTAAATGGCCGGAACCACATACAGCGTGAACAGCGTACCAATGGCGATACCGGTGGCAATCACCAAACCCATGTTGTAGCGGCCCAGCGCGCCAGCACCCGAGGACAGGATCAGCGGCAGCACGCCCAGCACCATGGCGGCGGTGGTCATCAGGATCGGACGCAGACGGATACCGGCGGCATCTTCAATGGCCTTGCGCTTGCTGTGACCCAGCTTTTGCTGCTGGTTGGCAAATTCCACAATCAGGATACCGTGCTTGGAAATCAACCCGATCAGCGTCACCAGACCCACTTCCGAGTAGATATTCAAGCTGGCGCCGCCAATACCCAGCGAAACAAAGATCATGGCACCGCAGATCGACATCGGCACGGACACCATCACGATCAGCGGATCGCGGAAGCTTTCAAACTGCGCCGCGAGCGCCAGGAAAATGATGATCAGCGCAAACACGAAGGTCACGATCAGCGCGCTGCTTTCCTGCACAAACTGACGCGACTGGCCGCCGTAGTCCACGGTATAGCCTTGCGGCAACGTGTCTTTGGCAATGCCCTGCATGGTCTGGATCACCTGACCCACCGTCACACCAGGGAACGGCACGCCAGAGATCGTGGCGGAGTTCATCTGCTGGAAGTGGTTCAGCTGCTGCGGAATCACTGTCGTCTTAACCTTGGCCACGGTCGACAGCGGAATGGTATCGCCGGTCGAAGTGGTGATGTGGTAATCGAGCAATTGATCCGGGTTCAGACGGTCGTCGCGGCCCACTTGCGGGATGACCTTGTACGAACGGCCAGCCAGACTGAAGTAGTTCACATAGCCACCACCCAGCGCAGCACCCAGCGAGTCACCCAGGTCTTTCATCGACAGACCCAGTTGCGAAGCCTTGTCGCGATCAAAGCTGATCTCGGTTTGCGGCTTGTCGTACTTCAGGTCAACGTCCATGTAGATGAACACGCCGCTGGCACGGGCCTTGGCCATCATCTCTTGCGCCACTTCGTTCAACTGCTGGAAGTCATTGGTCGTGTTGATGACGAACTGCACCGGCAGACCACCACCACCACCTGGCAGCGGCGGCGGCTGGAAGGCCGCAGCTTGCGCACCGGCGATCTCGCCCAGCTTTTGCTGAACCTGCGGCTGGATCTTGTCCGCCGTGGTTTTACGCTCATCCCAGGGCTTGAGCACCATACCGCCAATGGAGGTATTGAGACCCGACACACCGGTCAGCTGGAAGACGTGGTCCGTCTCCTTGAAGCCCTTGAAGATGTTGAAGACCTGGACTGCGTCTTGCTGGGTCTGCTTGAGCGAGGCATTCGGCGCGCCCGTGCTCATGGTAATCACAATCCCCTGGTCTTCCTGCGGTGCCAGTTCGCTCTTGGAGGTAATGAACAGGAAGTAGATGCTCACCAGGATGATCAGCGCGAACACACCCACCACCGGCAGATAGTCCAGCGAACCACGCAGCGAACGCTCATAGCGGTTACGCAGTTTTTCGAACTGCTTGTCCAGCCATTGCGCCAGCTTTTCCGGGTGTTCCGGGTCATGCGGCTTCAAAAAGCGGCCGCACATCATCGGCGACAGGGTCAGCGCGATGATGGCCGACACACCTACGGCCCCCGCCAGGGTAAAGGCAAACTCGGTAAACAGCGCGCCAGTCAGGCCGCCCATGAAACCGATCGGGACATACACCGCAATCAGCACGACCGAGATCGCGACGATCGGGCCGGCCAGTTCACGCGCGCCCTTGATGGCGGCCTGGAATGGCGACAAGCCTTCTTCAATGTGCCGGTGAACGTTCTCCACCACGATAATCGCGTCATCGACCACCAGACCGATCGCCAGCACCAGCGCCAGCAGGGTCAAGAGGTTAATGGTGTAGCCCAGCGCCAGCATGATCATGAACGCGCCGATCAGCGACAGCGGCATGGCGATCACCGGAATGATCACGGAGCGGAACGAGCCGAGGAACAGGAAAATCACCACGGTCACGATCAACAGCGCTTCGCCCAGGGTCCAGATCACTTCATGAATGGCGCTGTTCACGTATTTCGTGGCGTCATACACGATGGTGCCCTGCAGCCCTTCCGGCAACTGGCTTTGCACATCCGGCATGGTCTTGCGGACGTTGTCGATCACGGTCAGCAAGTTGGCGTTCGGCGCCACCTTGATCCCGATATACACCGCCTGCACGCCGTCAAAGCCCACCTGGGTGTTGTAGTCTTCCGACCCCAGCGAGACATTGGCGACATCAGACAGACGCACAATGGCGCCGCCCTTTTGCTTGACGATCAGGTTGTTGAACTCGTCAGCAGAATGCAGACCGGTATCGGCCGTCAGGTTCACCGTCACCATATTGCCGTCGGTACGGCCCACGGCAGAGATAAAGTTGTTGGCCTGCAAGGCGTTGGAGACATCCGCAGCCGTCACGCCATAGGCGGCCAGCTTTTTGGGGTCGGTCCATACGCGCATGGCAAAGCGGCGCTCACCCAGGATTTCCGCCTGTTGCACCCCGTCCACGGCTTGCAGCTTGGGCTGCACCACGCGGATCAGGTAGTCGGTGATCTTGTTGGGCGGCAAGGCCTTGCTGTAAAAGCCGATGTACATCGAGTCGATGGTGTCACCGACCGAGATGGCAATCACCGGCTGCTGCGAGCCCTGCGGCAACTGGTTCAGCACCGCGTTCACCTTGGAGGTGATTTCGGTCAGCGCCTTGTTGCCGTCGTAGTTCAGTCGCAGGTTAGCCGTAATGACGGAGCTACCCTGTGTACTGGTCGAGGTCATGTAATCAATGCCCTCGGCCTGGGCAACAGAGTTCTCCAGCGGCGTGGTGATAAAGCCAGCCACCAGTTCCGGATCAGCGCCGGTATAGGTGGTGGAGATCGTGATCACCGCGTTTTCGGTCTTGGGATACTGCCGGATCGGCAACAGATCCAGCGAACGCAAACCCAGCACCAGAATCAGCAGGGAGAGCGTGGTCGCCAGCACGGGCCGGCGTATGAAAATATCGGTAAAGCGCATCTGGCTAACCTCAGTAATCTATCTGCGTCATGCAGACAGAGAGCCTTTCTGCCCCGACGGCGTACTTGTGGTGCGCCGCCAGGTCTTGCTGGTCAGGAACAGGCTGCGACCTGCGCCGCAGCCCGCGACATCATTCCTCGTTACCCACTTGCGGATTGGGGTTGTCGGACGGTGCCTGCTTGTTGTTCACAATGACCGTGCTGCCATTCTTGAGCTTGTGCTGACCGCTGGTGACCACGTAGTCGCCCTCTTTCAGGCCACCGGTAATCGCCACCTGATCGCCACGGGTCTGGCCCGCAGTCACGAAGGTTTGCTTGACGGAGAGCTCTTGCTTGCCGTCCTTGTCCTTGCCTTCAGTGATCAGGAATACCACTTCACCGTACGGGTTGAAGCTCACGGCTGTTTGCGGCAGCGTCAGGTACTTGATCGGCTCTTGCGTGGACACATTCACGGTGGCAAACATGCCCGCCAGCAGATCACCCTTGGGGTTGCTGACCGACGCTTCGACCTGGATGTTGCGGGTCGACGGATCAACCTTGGCATCAATCGCCGTGATCTTGCCGGTGTAGTTGGCCTTCGGATTGGCATCGCTCTTGACGCTGATGCTCTGGCCGATCTTCAGCTGTTGCAGCGCTTGTTGCGGCACCAGGAAGTCCACGAGGATCGGGTCAACGGTCTGCAGCGTCGCCAGCTTGTCGCCCGGGTTGATGTACTGACCCGGATTGACGGTGGTGATACCCACCTTGCCCGCGAACGGCGCACGGATCACTTTCTTGGCGATCACGGCTTGTTGCTGGGCCACGAGCGCGTTCTTGCTGTTCAGGTCGGCTACGTCAGCATCTACCACGGCTTGCGCCACGGCCTGGGCTTCGAGCTGGGCTTTGTCGCGCTTGAGGGTGGTGGCAGACAGATCAGCCGAAGCCTGCAGCGACTTCAGTTGCGCCACTTCGGTATCGTCATTGAGCTTGACCAGCGGCTGACCCGCTTTCACGAACGTGCCCGACTGCAGCAGCACTTCGCGCACCTGGCCGGCTACTTCGCTGGACAGATCAACACCGCGCACGGCGCGCAGCGTACCCACGGCGGACAGCGTCGGTTGCCACGGCTGCACACCCACGTGGGTTGCAGTCACGGTCACCGGCGGTGCTTTGTTCCCGCTCAGGTACTTCTTGATCATCATTCCCTTGAAGACCTGGAAGCCAAAAATGCCCCCAAAAATCACCCCGACAACAACCAGCATGATAATCATGCGCTTGGTCATACAAATTCTCCCCGAAGGCTTGGGTACTACGATTACGGATTCTTTCCCGGACGGATACAGCCTGATTGGCCGTACCCGGCTCCACCAGTCATGACAGGTTTGCTCTTCCCGTCACGACACGTCGTGTCACGTATTGATTGATTGCTACTGTATTCAGCCGCCAGCAGCCGGTGCGCTCGCGGCGTTGGCCACGGCGGTATCGGCCTTGACCGGGCCACCCACAGACTGGAACAGTGCGGCGGTATCGGTCAGCCGTGCAGCGCTGGCCGTCCACATGTTCAACTGGGTTTCCTGGTACTGCAGTTGCGAAATCAGCAATGCGGCAAACGAGGTGCCACCCAGCTTGAAACGTGCCTGGGTAAAGTCCAGCGAACGCTTGGCCGCATCGGCCGCATCCACGCGCGCTTGCAGCGCTTGCGCATCCTGATCCAGCGCCTGCAGGCTGTCAGACACATTCTTGAAAGCGTTCAGCACCACCTGGCGATACTGCGCCAGGGCGGCATCCAGCCCGGCTTCTGCCGCCCGCTTTTGCGCGCGCAGCGAACCGCCATGGAACAAGGGCTGGGTCAGACCCGCGCCAATGCTCCACAGACCATCATTGCCAAAGCTGACCGTATTGAAGCTTTGCGAGGCCAGACCCAAAGAACCGGTGAGGGTGATCTTGGGGTACAGATTGGCCGTAGCGACACCTACCTGGGCGGTTGCCGCATGAACCAGCGCTTCAGAGGCCTGGATATCCGGACGGGCGCGGACCAGCTCAGACGGCAGGCTGACCGGCAGATCGGTCGGCAGGTGCAGGTCTTCCAGCGCCAGTTCCGGCGTACCGTTATCCGGCGTGCGGCCCAGCAATACCGCCAGTTGCGTGCGCGACTGGGCCAGCGACTTGTTCAGGTCAGGCAGCGACGCCTTGATGGTGGCCACTTGGGTTTGCTGGGTGGACACATCGGCTTGCGATACCGCACCCAGCTTGAATTGCTTTTGCAGGATATCCAGCTGGGACTGCTGCAGGTCGATCAGCTGCTTCGTCACCTCAACCTGCTTGCGCAGCGAGGCCTCGGTAATGGCTGCAGTGACGATATTGCCCGCCAGCGTCAGGCGCGCGGCTTCCAGCTGGAATTGCTGCGAATCGACTTGCGCGGCAGAGCTTTCCAGCTCGCGACGATTGCCGCCAAAAACATCCAGCGTGTACGACACATTCACCGATGCGTTGTACAGGTTATAGATATACGACCCACCCGCATTGGACGTCGCCGCAGAGATGCGATTACGCGACGCGCTCAAAGAACCGTCAACCTGCGGGAAGACAGTTGAACCGTACTGGGCGTTATAGTTTTCCTGAGCCTGACGCAACGTGGCTTTCAGTTGATCCAGGTTAGGGCTGTGCGACAGGCCTTCCGCCACCAGCGCATTGAGTTTTTCAGAGCCAAACAGCGTCCACCAGTCATCCTGGATCTGGCCGGCCACAATCTGCTGGGCAGCGCCATCAAGACCTTTGCTGCTGGCCGTTTGTGCAGCAACAGGCACCTGGTTGTAACGCTGGGCGGCCGGGGCATCCGGCGATTTGAAGTCAGGCCCGACCGCACAACCGGCGATCATGGCGACAAGGGGAACGACGAGAAAACGGCGAGGCACTACACGCATCATGACAATCCCGAAAGTACGATCAGCCCGGCTGGAGTGCTTGGGTAAAGCCCAGATCAGCAGAGGAACAAAACCGGCAAGCGGCTTGCGCCTGACCGACATTGCGACAGCGGGCACGCGATCAGCCCGTAATAAGAACAGCATCATAATGAGTCAGTTGGGGCGCGTCTAGACTGTACCGTCCAGCAAATATATTTTTATTGATTATATTTTTGGGGATATGACTTGCAATCTGGCGAAATTTCTGTGCAAGCGGATGTAACACCGGTGACACACACCCCCGCCCTGCCCGCCAGCAACCCGCCAGATATCTACATTAAACGGGGGCACTCAGGAAAATCCTTAGTGGCTTGCCCGGCACATTCGCCCAAGAATGAGCAGACCAATTCAAACAATCGTTTTAATATGTAGCACCCGGCCAGACAACTACACTGCGCAAGGCCGGCAAATACATGATGCGAGGATTCTGCAATGGCTGCCTACCCACACTTGCTGCAACCGCTCGACCTGGGCTTTGTCACGCTGCGTAACCGCGTGCTGATGGGCTCCATGCATACCGGGCTTGAGGAGCAGCACGACAGTCTGTCGGCACTGGCCGCGTTCTACGCCGAGCGCGCCGCAGGTGGCGTGGGCCTGATCGTGACCGGCGGCATTGCCCCCAACGCGGCCGGCCAGATTTACGCCGATGCAGCCATGCTGAACGACGCTGCCGCCGTAGCGCGCCACCGCGAAGTCACCCACGCCGTACACGCTGAAAACGGCCATATCTGTTTACAGATCCTGCACGCCGGCCGCTATGGCTATCACCCCGAGTGCGTGGGCCCCAGCGCCATTGCCTCTCCGATTTCCGCCTACACGCCACACGCGCTGACCGATGCCGAAATCCACAGCACCATCGCCGACTTCGCCCACACCGCCACCCTGGCGCAACAAGCCGGGTACGACGGCGTGGAAATCATGGGCTCGGAAGGCTATCTGCTGAACCAGTTTCTGAGCCTGCACGCCAACCAGCGCGATGACGACTGGGGCGGCAGCTTTGCCAACCGCATGCGCCTGCCGCTGGAAATCGTCAAAGCCGTGCGCGCTGCCACCGGTGACCACTTCATCATCATTTTCCGGCTGTCGATGCTGGATCTGGTCAAAGACGGCGGCACGCTGGCCGAGGCCATCGAGCTGGCGCAAGCGCTGGAAGCCGCTGGCGTGACCATGATCAACACCGGCATTGGCTGGCACGAAGCACGTATCCCGACCATTGCCGCCGCCGTGCCGCGCAAGGCCTTCAGCTGGGTGACGGTGCAAATCCGCCCGCATGTGAAAGTGCCGCTGATCGCCGTGAACCGCATCAACACACCCGAGATTGGCGAGGACATCCTGGCCAGCGGCATTGCCGACATGGTCTCGCTGGCGCGCCCGCTGCTGGCCGATTCAGACTTCGTCAATAAAGCTGCCGCCGGCAAAGCTGACGAAATCAATACCTGTATTGCCTGCAACCAGGCCTGCCTGGACCAGATTTTCCAGGGCCAGGCCGCCAGTTGCCTCGTCAACCCGCGCGCCTGCCGCGAGACGGAATGGATCATCAAACCCGTCTCTACCCGCCGCCGCGTCGCCGTCATTGGCGCCGGCCCGGCCGGTTTGTCCTGTGCCACCACGGCCGCAGAACGCGGCCACGACGTCACCTTGTTTGAAGCCGGCGACGCGCTGGGCGGCCAGTTCCGCATTGCCAGCCAGATTCCGGGCAAAGAAGAATTCAAGGAAACCCTGCGCTACTACAGCAAGCTGGTCGAACGCCGTGGCGTGAAGGTAAAACTCAATACCCGCGCCAGCGTGGATGATCTGGCCGGCTTTGACGACGTCGTCATCGCCACGGGCGTACAACCGCGCGAACCGGCCATTCCAGGCATCGACCACCCCAAAGCCGTGCGCTACCCCGATGTACTGCATGGCAAAGTGACGGTGGGCCAGCGCGTTGCTATCATCGGCGCCGGCGGTATTGGCGTGGATACGGCGGTGTTCCTCTCAGAACAGAACGAAACGCACCACGAAACCGACATTGCCCGCTATCTGGCTGAATGGGGTATCGACCAGACCATTACCGCCCCCGGCGGCCTGATCGCCCCCGAAGGCCACACGCCGACACGCGAAATCTGGCTGCTGCAACGCCGCCCCGGCAAACCCGGCGCCGGCCCTGGCAAAACCACCGGCTGGATTCACCGCCTGACGCTGCAGCACCGCAAGGTCAACCTGGTGGGCAGCGTGGAGTACCTGCGCATTGATGACGCCGGTTTGCATATCCGCGTGAAGGATGAAGAACAATGTCTGCCGGTGGATCATGTGGTGATCTGTGCCGGTCAGGAACCGGTGCGCGATCTGTTTGACGCGCTGACTGAACGCGGTGTGAAAGCGCATCTGATTGGCGGCGCAGAAGAAGCGCGGGAGATTGATGCGCGGCGCGCGATTGCTGGTGGGATGAAGGTGGCGATGGCGTTGTAATCTAGTTGGTTTTTGGGTGGGTTTTTGAAAGAGGCCTGGCGGGTATGCCGGGCTTTTTTTATGGGGTGTGGTGGTAGAAAAGCGTGTGTTAGCGCCTGACGGCGCGGGGTTGAAAGGCTTTTGATACCCGGGGTGCCGGGCCCACCCTACTTTCTTTGCTTCGCCAAAGAAAGTAGGCAAAGAAAGGCGACCCCAGCCGGGCGGCCCTCCGGGCTTCCCTCGGTTGGTCGGGAGCCTAAGGTCTCCCTCCACGCCCTCGGCGCTTGGCTTTAATGGGGGAGGAAAGTCAAAAGCAGCGGCAACCCCAAAAAGCAACGGCAAACGCCACGACAACGACAAAACCTGAAACCTGAAACCTGAAAGCAACGGCAACGGCAACGGCAACGGCAAATTCAACACGCGCCCCCACTGACTCGTCATTCCGGACCTCGGCGGCCCCCTTGGCCGGAATCCAGCTGCGGTGCTTGCAAGTGCCACAAGATCAACGCGAGACATTGGTGATAATCCGCCGAAAGCAGCCCGCTGGGCTGCAGGCTGGATTCCTGCCTTCGCAGGAATGACGAAGTGGTGGGCTAAACCCGTCATTCTTGCGTGCGGATGGTTTGCGGGTTTGGGGCTGCTTCTGAAGTTGCTTTTGAAGTTGCCGTTGATTTGCGGGTTGCCGTTGCCTTTGACGTTGGACCCCTTGACTGCGCCGAGCATCGCAGCGAAGTCCGGGGTTTCGGCGTAAGGGTGTTTGAGCGAAGCGAGTTCCCTGGAGCCAGCCGGACTTTGCGAGAAGCGCAGGGAACCCGAAGGGCGCCGTCGCAGGGGTCGCCTTTTCTTTGGTTACTTTCTTTTGGCGAAGCAAAAGAAAGTAACGTGCTCCGGCCACCGCCGGTATCAAAACCACCGCGCCGTCAGGCGCTAACAACCGCAAAGACCCCACACCAGCACCCCAACGCCAGTCGCACAAACCACACTCCACCCACAACCACCTTTGACAACCCCACCCCCCAAAGCGCACAGTAGCGCCTCCACCCCCAACCACAGGAGCACCAAAAGATGCGTAAAACTGATCTTGCCCTCCTGTCGGTCAACGCCTGAGCGGGCGCTCTGTCTTTACCCTGAACTGAAGTCCTGCTGCTGTTGTCCGCCTGCCATCACGCATTGCGTGTTTCTGGCATGTGACGGCATGCGCTGACAGCCCGCCACGATTTCTCGCCCACCTTGGGCATGGCCGACCTATCCCCTATCTCGTTGCTGCGCGATCAATGCGCAGCGTGCGCCTGCGCGCGTCGCGGGCAGACCGGAACAGGAATGACGGACACCATGCTTGAAGTCGCTTTCGACTATCCGCAACTGCAATCGATTGGCCTGAACCAGACCGTGGTCAATCAGCTTTACACTCTTGATGAACAACCCGCCCTGCCCGCCGCGCTGTTGCGTGTGACGGAGATCCAGCGCGACTGCCTCACGCTGCATGACGGACACGAAGAACACAACGCCCGCGTTCTGCCCAGGCTGGCCGAGGCGCTGCATGCCCGGGCCACGGCGCTGGCGGTGGGCGACTGGGTTATCGCAGAAACCAACGCCCTGGGAGAACGCTGGGTTTGCCAGCAATTGCCGCCCGCCACCCACCTGGCTCGGCGTGCCAACGATGGCCGGCGCCAGCCGCTGGCCAGCAATGTCGATACGGCTTTGCTGGTCATGGGGCTGGACATGGACTTCAACCCGCGCCGGCT
The DNA here is from genome assembly GCF_014645535.1 of Silvimonas iriomotensis. Lineage (NCBI taxonomy): Bacteria > Pseudomonadati > Pseudomonadota > Betaproteobacteria > Neisseriales > Chitinibacteraceae > Silvimonas > Silvimonas iriomotensis. Next base: position 286,354 of record NZ_BMLX01000001.1, on the reverse strand, counting down.
GGAGCGGTATGTCGCGTTTACCCGCGCGGCGGGCGTGACGGCGGTGGTCGTCCTGACCAAGGCCGATATCAGCCCGGATGCGCAGGACAAACAGACCCTGCTGCAGACGCGCTTGCCGGCCGATACGCCCATCCTGGCCATCAACGGGCTGGATGCGGCCACACGGCAAATGCTGGCGCCGTGGCTGGGCGCAGGCCAGACGCTGGTGGTGCTGGGCAGTAGCGGTGCGGGTAAATCCACCCTCACCAACACGCTGAGCGAGGCGGAGATGCAAGCCACTGGCGGCGTACGCAAGGGCGACGGGCGCGGGCGGCACACCACCACGGCGCGCTCGCTCCATCGTTTGCCTGGCAGCGCGTGCATCATCGACACCCCCGGCCTGCGCACCTGGCGGCCTGATACCGATGAAGCCGGCATCAACGCCGGGTTTGACGATATCGAGCAACTGGCGGCGCATTGTCATTTCCGGGATTGCCAGCACCAGGACGAACCCGGCTGCGCAGTGCGCGATGCAGTTTCGCCCGACCGTCTGCACAACTATCACAAGCTGATCCGTGAGGCCCGGCGAGGCCAGCAGACGGCGCTGGAACGCAAGGCAGAAACCGCGCGCTGGAAAGCCATTGGCAAGGCCGGGGCGGCCCGTAGCCGGGAAAAACGCGGCGGCTAAGCCTGAACCACACGGGCGCGCTGCGGGCGCGCCCTTCTTTTGCACAAATGGCCTGTTGCAATGGGCCAGACTTGATGAATAATCAACAAATGAAAATCAGCACTGAAGAATTGCTGGCGTTTGTCACGGTTGTGGACACCGGGTCCATCACCGGCGCCGCACAGCAACTGGACCAGACCACGTCCGGCATCAGCCGGGCGCTCACCCGGCTTGAGCAAAAACTGGCCACCACCTTGCTTAACCGCACCACGCGGCGACTGGAACTGACCGAAGAAGGCCGCCTGTTCCTGGCCAACGCGCGCAGGATCATCGCCGCCATTGACGACGCCGAAGAAGAACTGGCCGTGCGGCGGGAACAACCGGCCGGGCGCTTGCGTGTCAACGGGGCGTTTCCGTTCATCCTGCATGTCATCGTGCCGCTGGTGGCAGAGTTCCGCGAGCGCTATCCGGGCATTGCGCTGGAACTGAACGCCAGCGATACCATTATCGACCTGCTGGAACAACGCACGGATATCGCTATCCGCCACGGGCAATTGCAGGATTCCTCGCTGCATGCGCGGTTCATGGGGCACACCCGGCTGCGGGTGCTGGCCGCGCCGTCGTATCTGGCCCGGCAAGGTACGCCGGAACACGTCGGGCAACTGGCCGATCATTCTTTGATCGGGTTCAGCCAGCCAGAGTCGCTCAACACCTGGCCACTGCGCCACGCCGAGGGGGATGGTTACACCATCACGCCGGCGCTGGTGTGTTCCAGCGGCGAATCCGTGCTGCAACTGGCCGAACAAGGCAATGGCATTGTGTGCCTGTCTGACTTCATGACCAGCAAGGCCAGAACAGCCGGCAGGCTGGTTGAAGTGCTGCCGCATTTCACCATGACCACCTTCCAGCCCATTCATGCCGTGTATTACCGCAACACCGGTTTGTCGGCGCGGATTCGTTGTTTTCTGGACTTTCTGGGTGAAAAGCTGCCAGGCATGTTGTGAACTGCACCGCAGCGGTCGGCGCAGGTCAACGGCGGTGCCTGGGTGTCAGGGTAAACTGGCAGACTTCTACACAAAAACAAACCAAAGAGGACGACATGAAAACCAGAACCCTGCTCATCGCCGCGCTGCTCACACTCACGCTGGCGGCCTGCAGCAAAGTCACCGCCGAGAACTACGCCAGAATCGATACCGGCATGGCCCGCGCTGACGTGGTGAAAATTCTGGGTGAGCCGGATAAAACAGAAAGCAGTTCGCTGCTGGGGATCAGTGGCGAAAACGCGGTGTGGGAATCACGCGGGACCGTGATCACGCTGCGCCTGGTCAACGGCGTAGTGCTGACCAAAGACCTGCAAAAGCACTAAGCACCGCCAGCCACTCCCCCGCCCTCACTGGACGGCGCGGCCTGTTTTTCTGCGCCGCGCCGGTCTAGCCTGAGTCATGCCCGCCTGATGGAGTTCCGGCATGACCCGCCATCCCGCCACACCAGACCCGCTGAACCAGCCACGCCCGCTGGACGACTACAACCTGTTCCTGGCTGATCTGCCGCTGCGCGAGGCACTGGCGGCGGAGTCTCCCGGCAACGATTACAGCCAGTTGTTGACCCGCCTGGGCGCGCGACTGGGTACGCCAGAGGCCTTTGAACTGGGCCGGCGCGCCAACCGCCACGGCCCGGAGCTGCTGCGGTATGACGCGGGTGGCCGGCGTATTGATCGCGTGGATTTCGACCCCGCCTGGCATCGGCTGATGACCGAGGTCACCGCCAGCCGCCTGCACAACGGCCATTGGGGCGATCCGGATGATTCTGCGGTGGCGCGCGCAGTGCGCTTCATGTTGCACGCGCAGGTCGAGGCCGGCACTTTGTGCCCGGTCACCATGACCTACGGCGCCATTCCGGTCTTGCAGGGCACCATCATGGCCGAGCGTGGCCCCTGCGCGGATTGGCTCTCGCCCCTGCTCTCACCGCTGTACGACCCGTCCGACGCCCCGGCGCCCGCCAAGCGCGGCGTGTTGATCGGCATGGGCATGACCGAGAAACAAGGCGGTTCCGATGTCCGCGCCAATATCACCGAGGCCGCACCGACTGGTGATGGCATGTATCGTATCAACGGCCACAAGTGGTTTTTCTCAGTCCCGCAAAGCGACGCGCATCTGGTGCTGGCGCAAGCTGCGGGCGGATTATCGTGCTTCTTGTTGCCGCGCGTTTTGCCCGATGGTCAGCGCAACGGCATTGTGTTGCAGCGGCTTAAGGACAAACTGGGTAATCGCGCCAACGCCAGTGCAGAAGTTGAATTCAGCAACGCCCTGGGATGGCTCATTGGCGAGGAAGGCAAAGGCGGCCGCACGATTCTGGAAATGGGCAGCCACACGCGGTTTGATTGCGCCCTGGGCAGCACCGGCCTGATGCGCCGGGCGCTCTCGCTGGCGCTTGACCATGCGCGGCATCGGCATACCTTTGGCAAAAGGCTGGTTGAACACCCGCTGATGGCCTGCGTGCTGGCAGATCTGGCACTGGACCTTGAAGGCTACACCGCGCTTTTGTTGCGCCTTGCCCGCTGGCGCCGCCCGCAAGCCGAACCGCATGAACAAGCGCTGGCCCGGATTCTGACGCCCGCCGCCAAATACCTGATCTGCAAACGTGGCGCCGGGTTTGTGGTCGAGGCCATGGAGGTACTGGGCGGCAATGGTTATATCGAAGAAAGCGACTTGCCCCGCATTTACCGCGAAATGCCCGTGAACGCGATCTGGGAAGGCTCAGGCAACATCATGGCGCTGGATATCATGCGCGCGCTGGCCAAAGAGCCGGACACGCGTGACGCGCTGGAGAACTGGTTTGCCCCGCTCTCTCGCGCCCACCCCGCGTTTGCAGTGGCCTCCACCATCATCGGGCCTTTGCTGGCCACGCCGGAAGATCACCGCATGCGCGATCTGGCCGAGCGCATGATCAACCTGGCGTGCGCTGCAGTTTTGCTGGAAAACGGCAATGCGGCGGTGGCTGATGCCTGGTGCCACGGCCGGCTGAACGCCACGGCCAGCCAGTACGGCGCCCAGGTGCGGGAGGTGCACTTGTTGCTGGAGCGCGCGTTGCCCCGGTTCTGAAGCCGCCGCTTGTCCCCGCTTTATGCACGTACGACAAGATCAGCACAAACGGTGACATAAACGGGCGTGAGAAAATGACGGCGGTTTAATACACTGTTTCATAGTGTTGATTATTTCTTTTGCAATTTCTTACCTGCTGCCTCGACCCCAAGCTGACACCATGTCGGAATAAGGGCCGGCATATGCCATGCGCGCCCTGACCGCCTTTTATTACAGGCAAAAGCCTGATCTTGCTTCCGCCGCTTTCCTGGTGGTGGCGTTTCTCACCGGTACTGCCGGTGCGTTACAAGTCCCTACACTGAGCCTGTTCCTGAGCAATGAAGTCGGTGTGCGTCCCTTGCTGGTCGGCACCTTCTACACGGTCAGCGCCATCATCGGCATTCTGATCAGCCAGTGGCTGGCGCATCACTCCGACAAGGGCATCAACCGCCGCATGCTGATTGTGTGGTGCTGTTTGCTGGGCATGCTGGGCTGCGTGCTGTTTGCGTTTGATCGCCACTACCTGTTGCTGATTACCGTCGGCGTGGTGCTGGGCAGCTTTGGCGGCACCGGCAACCCGCAAGTGTTTGCGCTGGCGCGTGAGCATGCCGACCACTCCGGCCGTGAAGCCGTCATGTTCAATTCCATCATGCGGGCGCAGATTTCACTGGCCTGGGTCGTCGGCCCGCCGCTGGCCTTTGCGCTGGCGATTGGTTATGGCTTTCCGGCCATGTATCTGGGTGCGGCGGCGGCCTTTCTGGGCTGTGCGCTGATTGTCTGGAAAGTGCTGCCAGACTTGCCCGCACGCAAGCATCACGCCGCCGCCAATGCCCCGCGGGTAAGCTGGTGGCGTGACCCGCAAGTGCGGCTTTTGTTTATTGGCTGCACCTTGATGTGGACCTGCAACAGCATGTACCTGATCACCATGCCGCTCTATATCACGCGGGATCTGGGCCTGCCGGAACGCACGGTCGGCATTCTCATGGGCACTGCTGCGGCGCTGGAAATCCCCGCCATGCTGATCGCCGGTTATTACACGCGGCGTTTCGGCAAACGCAGCATGATGCGTTTTGCCACTGGCGCCGGCGTGCTGTTCTACATCTGCATGACGTTGATCTCCAACGAATACGCCATGATTGCCATGCAGCTGCTCAATGCCATTTTCATCGGCATCATCGCCGGGATCGGCATGTTGTATTTCCAGGATGTCATGCCCGGCCAGGTCGGCATGGCGACCACGCTGTTTGCCACCAGCACGCGGACGGGCTCGATTGTTGCCGGCGCGGTGGCCGGTTCGGTGGCCGAGCTGTGGGGTTATCACGCAGTGTTTTATGTGGCGGTGCTCAGCGTCTGTACCGCCTTGTTCTGTTGTTTCCGCATGAAGGATGTCTGATCCGGCGCCATCCGGCTTGCTGCTATCACAGTGTATGACCTGAAAACGGCCCGCTCTATGCGGGCCGTTTGCTTTGCTGCGATCAATTCATCCCATATTAGACATTAAGTACAATATATTTGATGGCCAGATTATTTTTAGACTTTATTTCCAAATTTGTTTGACAAAAAGATCACTCAACCACTAGATTTGATCAAGACACAGGCAAAACGTTAGACAATTTATACATTTAGTCCAAAAAATCACCAGGAGAGCACCGTGCATCCGAACCCAGCCAGCAAGTACCGCGCATTCAGCCCGATCGCCTTGCCTGACCGCACCTGGCCCAACCAGCGCATCACCCATCCCCCCATCTGGATGAGCACCGACCTGCGCGACGGTAACCAGGCGCTGATCGACCCCATGAATGCCGAGAAAAAGCTGCGCATGTTCCAGACGCTGGTGCAGATCGGTTTCAAAGAGATTGAAGTCGCCTTCCCTTCTGCCTCGCAAACCGACTACGACTTTGTGCGCAAGCTGATTGAAGAGCGGCATATTCCGGATGACGTGACCATTGAAGTATTGACCCAGTCGCGTGAAGACCTGATCAAGCGCAGCGTGGAATCTCTGGTGGGTTCGCGCCGGGCGATCGTGCATTTGTATAACCCCATCGCCCCGGCCTGGCGGCGCATTGTGTTCGACACGGATCGTGAAGGCGTCAAACAACTGGCGCTGGAAGGCACGCGCCTTGTGCGCAAATACACTGAGCAATATCCGGAAACCGACTGGGTTTACCAGTACTCGCCAGAGACTTTCTCTGCCACCGAGCCTGATTTTGCGCTGGAAGTCTGCAATGCCGTCATTGGCCTGTGGCAACCGACACCCGAACGCAAAATGATCATCAACCTGCCGGCCACGGTAGAGATGTCCACGCCCAATACCTATGCCGACCAGATCGAGTGGATGAGCCGCCAGCTGGTCCGCCGCGACAGCGTGATTTTGTCAGTCCACCCGCACAATGATCGCGGCACGGCCGTGGCAGCGGCAGAACTGGCCGTCATGGCCGGCGCGGACCGGGTTGAGGGTTGTCTGTTTGGCAATGGCGAGCGCACAGGCAATGTGGATCTGGTGACGCTGGGCCTGAACCTGTACAGCCAGGGCGTGCATCCGGGCCTCGATTTCAGCCAGATTGATACCATTCGTGAAGTGGTGGAGTGCTGCAACCAGTTGCCGGTGCATCCGCGCCACCCGTACGCGGGCGATCTGGTCTACACCGCGTTTTCCGGATCGCACCAGGACGCCATCAAGAAGGGCCTGGCCAGACAACAGGCCGATGAATTCTGGGAAGTCCCTTACCTGCCGATCGACCCGGCCGATGTGGGCCGCAGCTACGACGCCGTGATCCGCGTCAACAGCCAGTCCGGCAAGGGCGGGGTGAGCTTTGTGCTGCAACAGGAATACGGCTTTGAAATGCCGCGCCGCATGCAGATCGAGTTCAGCCGCGCCATCCAGCGCGTCTCTGACGAGACCGGACGCGAGATCACCAGCTCAGATATCCACGACATCTTTACCCAGGAATACCTGCGTGCCGTCGAACCGTGGACGTATTACGCCCACCATTTGCACAGCGCCAAAAATGGCGGCATTGCCATCACCGCCGATATCGCCCTGGCCGGGCAACGCGTGCAACTGCAGGGCGAAGGCAAAGGCCCGCTGGAAGCTTTTGTGCGCGCACTTGATGGCAAGGCGCATATCGTGGAGTACCACGAGCACTCGCTGGGGAAAGGCGAAGACGCCCGCGCGGCATGCTATGTGGAACTGCGTGTACCGGATGGCCGCACGCTGTATGGCGTGGGCGTGGATAGCGATATCGTCACCGCCGCGATCAAGGCCGTGCTGAGCGGGATGAACCGCGCGGCCAAGGGCTGATGTTTGCCCAACGCGGGCCACAAAAAAGCCGGGCTAACCCGGCTTTTTCTATCTGGTCACGCTGTTGCTGACACTATTGGTCGCACTTGCGGTAACACAGGTGGGTGTCTTCCGACAGCATATGCCCCATCCGTACCCGCTTGGTCTCCAGGTAGTGGATGTTTTCCTTGTTGGGCACCACCTGGTGGATCACCCGCTCTACCACCGGCACGCCAGAGGCTTCCAGCGCAGCCAGTTTTTTGGGGTTGTTGCTCATCAGGCGCACGGATTTGATCCCCAGATCCAGCAGGATTTCCGCCGCGGCATCATAGCTGCGCGCATCTACCGGCAAGCCTTGCGCGGTGTTGGCATCAACCGTATCCATGCCCTGATCCTGCAGCGCGTAGGCCTGGATCTTGTGTGCCAGCCCGATACCGCGCCCTTCCTGGCCGCGCAGGTACAGAAGCACACCCGAGCCCACCTTGCTGATGCGCTCCAGCGCCATCTCCAGTTGCTCGCCGCAATCACAACGCAAAGAGCCGAACACGTCACCGGTCAGGCATTCAGAATGCAGGCGCACCAGCACCGCTTCACGATTGGCGACGTCACCCGCGACCAGCGCGACGTGTTCCACACCATCAAGGTGGGAGCGATAGACGTGCGCCGTGAACTCACCATGTTTGGTGGGCAGACGGGAACGGGCTACAAAGCTGGCCAGTTGCAGGGCACTTTCAAGAGGTTCGCTGGCCTGGATATCGGACATGAGGGAAATTCCACAAGCAGAGTCGGTATTGGAAATCACATATCATGATGGTGCCATCATCGTGATATTCAATACCACGCCAGCATACAGTTGCCGGCGAGTGCTGTTTTTCAAGGAATCTCTATGGATTTACCCGCGCTGCAGCAGCAACTCAGGGACTTTGTCGCCGCCCGCGACTGGGCCCGCTATCACACGCCCAAAAACCTGGTGATGGCCATGTCGGTGGAAATGGCCGAACTAGTCGAGCATTTTCAGTGGCTGACGCCGGAAGAATCGCAGGCCCTGGCGCAAGATGAGGCAAAGCGTGACCTGGTGGAACAGGAAATGGCCGATGTCATGCTGTATATGCTGCAACTGGCCGATGTCATGAACGTGGATATGGAAGCGGCCATGCTGCGCAAGATGAAACTGAACGCCATCAAGCATCCGCCGAAGGTGTGAGGTGTGAGGTGTGAGGTGTGAGGTGTGAGGTGTGAGGTGTGAGGTGTGCCAGAGGGTTGCACAATTGCATCTGGTGTTGCCGGGTTGCCTGCAACCCACCCAATAAAAAAACCGGCGTCAGGCCGGTTTTTTATTGGGTGGGCAGCCGCCACTTACTGCTTTTGCTGCTGCAACAGATCACGAATCTCACGCAAGAGTTGCACGTCTTCCGGTGTCGGCGCGGGCGCGGCCGGGGCGGCTTCTTCTGCGCGCTTCATGCTGTTCAGACCCTTGACCAGCAAAAACACGGCAAAAGCCACAATCACAAAACTGATGGCAATGTTGATGAAATTACCGTAATTGAGCGTGACGGCGCCGGCTTTCTGGGCGGCTTCCAGCGTGGCGTACGGGCCGGGGGTTTTGTCGCTTTCCCTGAGCAGCACGTACAGGTTGCTGAAATCCACTTTACCCAGAATCAGGCCAATCGGCGGCATGATGATGTCTTTGACCAGCGAATCCACAATCTTGCCAAAAGCCGCGCCAATGATCACACCCACGGCCAGATCGACCACATTGCCGCGCATGGCAAATTCTTTGAATTCCTTGAACATGTCCGCTTACCCCTGGTTGAACCTGAAATGAATATGGCATAAAGCCTGCCGGGAAGGCGTCATGCTGTCAACGGCGCCCGCCCTTACCGGCCACGCTTGTTGCCACCTGCCTTTTGCCGCTGCAGGAAACAGGTGATCTCTTCACGGTCGTGATAAAGATGTTTCGCCGTCAGCGTGTAGCGGATACCGGCGGCGTGCATGATCTCGTCGATCAAGCCAAAACAGCGCTCGACTTCGGACCAGCGTTTTTTCATGGGCAGTTTAAGGTTGAACACCGCCAGCCGCGCCTGTCCGTGCGCCACCCATTGCGCGATCAACTGTGCCACGCGCGCGGGTTGTTCGATCATGTCGCACACCAGCCAGTCCACCGGGTTTTGCGGCCTGAACTTGAAACCGTCGGTGCGCATGTGTTTGACGTTGGGGTGAATCGCCATGTCGCCCTTCATGGGGCCGTTATCAATGGCATACACTTTGATCCCGCGGGTAACCAGCTGGTATGTCCAGCCGCCGGGGGCTGCGCCCAGATCAACGCCGGTCATGCCCGGTTTGAGCAGGCTTTCGGCGTCTGGTACCAGCGTCATGAAGGCTTCAGCCAGTTTCAGCGTGGAGCGGCTGGGGGCTTCGGCCGGCATGCGCACGCGTGGAATCCCCATGGGCCAGTCGCTGGCGGCCAGGTTGGGGTCTACCGAGGCGATCACTACCCGGTTCATGGAGGGAAAGAACAAATGCAGGCGAAAGCGCGCATTCGGGTCAATCAGGCCTTGTTCTTGCAGCGCCTTGCTGGCGATATCGCCAAAGCGGCGGCAAAAGCCGGATAGCGGCTTGCCTTCGTCTGAATCCGGGTGTTCCAGCCAGACTTCCTTGAACGATTGCGTCTTGCCAGCCTTGAGCGCATCAATGATCGGCGTCAGCCGGTCCTTGTCGCCCAGTTGCACATCGGCCAGCACATAAAGCATCTGCCGGGCAAAAATCAGTTCTTTGGCGGCGGGCGGATTCGGGTCAGCCTCGCCCCCTTTGCCGGGCTTGAACAAGGCAAAGCCGGGCGCGGTTTCCCAACCCCCCGTCTGGCCGGAGCGGGCTTCCCACTCCTGACGGCAGTCGTTCTCGAAACCGGCCCGGCAATAAAACAGCAGTGCGTGACGCATAGGACTAACCAGCGCAATTCAATTCAAAGGCGCAGGATACCTGACTTGGCCGGGTTCCCAAAAACATCGGGCGCCGATCAGGCCGCCGCCTGCACCGGCAGCGGCACGGTTTTGCTGCCACGCAAGCGCAGGAAATACACGCAGTAGAACGCATCCAGAATCGTCGCGCCGGCGCACAGCACCAGCAGGAACACATCTTTCGGGTAATGCAGCACCATGAAAACCGAGACCAGCAAAGTGCCCAGGCTGCGCAGCCAGGTGATGGTCCAGGCATAGCCGATGGTCGAGGGTTGCTGTACCAGCAAGATCAGGCACAACACGCTGATGATGAACTGGCAGACATAGGCCGAGCGCGCGCCAATGGGCGAATCAATACCGGACAACGACATGCCCCAGTACATGGCAATAAAGAACACCACGGTCGCGCAGACAATGGCGTTGTAGTGGCGCTTGAAAAAGTCGGTGGTGAATTGCTCGCGGCCCAGTTTGAGCACCTGATAAAAGATAAACAGGTCAAACACCAGCCAGGCGCGGTAGGTCCACACCAGAAAAAGGCCCATGTCGGTGTGCAGCGGCACGCCCCAGACGAACTCCCACGCCAGGTTGCTGGCGCCGGCCAGCACGGCCATTTCCACTACGCGGTTGCGGTGCGCCTGCACCAGCACAAACGCATAGGCGACGACCCACAACAGGCAGCCAATGGCAAAGAACGCCAGCTGCGGTGTGGTGTAGATGCTGCCATCAATGCTGATGGTATTGAACAAGGCGGTGGGGTCATTGGCACCGCTGGCGACAATCATCATGAAACGCTCCCTGCTCTTTTTGTTTGTGGGCGCCTGCTGGCGCAGTGGGTGTTACGTCAAACGGCAATGACCTTGCCATCCAGCGCTCAACTGATCATCCTGCAGCCCGGCATGCCTGCATGGCCGGTGCGCCACCGCCAGCAATCCCGCAGCGCGGTTATACGCCTGGTTTATTGCAGCGAACGGCTGCCCCGACCAGTCAGGACTGGATTTCGATCTGTACCTGCGGGCCACTGGCCGGCGCGGGCCGCGTCACCGGATGCAGCGCGGTATCGGGAATGCGGAACGGCACGCCAGGGTCGGCGCTGGCCCAGTGTTTTTGCAGCGCTTCCATCAGCACTTCGCTGTACATCTCGACAAAGCTTTGCGCGGTGTGAGAGCTATCCGCCAGTTTGCGTTTGATGCGAAATACCCAGCGCATCAGATCAATCGCCCAGCTCCACCAGTGTGATTGCTGCAAGCCCAGATAACCGGCAGCGCGGCGGCCCAGCAACACCGCCATCAGGTCAGGTACAAGGCCGTGGGCGATTTCCGGCAATTGGGATTGCAGAAACTGCACATGCGCTTGCGCCAGTTTTGCGCCAGCGGGCGACGGGCCGAAATTGCGGCGATCCAGTGCCTGCCAGAAATCACGGGCGCTGCCGACATCGTCCGGCATGGCTTCGGGGATGATCCCCAGCACGTGGCCAATGGTTTTCCACAGATACAACTGGTCTTCTTCGTCCGCCTTGCTGACCTCGACACCCAGCGTACGCAGGCCCTCGACCGCGATGGTCGAGAACGCCAGCATGGTGCCGGCCAGTTCTTCCTGGTTGATCGGCATGCCCCATTGCTCAGGCCAGGCGGTTTGCGGCCAGCCGCGCGTGGCCAGGGCGAAATGGCGGATGGCGGCGTGCATCAGCCGCACTTTGCGAATGGTCAGCAACCCCTTGCCGCCAGCATCAAGGCCGCCCGGCTCGGCGCTGTTCAGGATAAAGCGCAGCGTTTCAGAAGCGCGGCGCTCAAAACGGTTGGTCAACTGGCCGGTGGCGGCCAGCACCTGCGCCCCGCCCTGCTTGCCGGCGTACAACACCGGCAGCGAGCGGCACATCAGGCTGACGCCAAACTGCAATCCGAATCGGGTAAAAAACGCCTGCGCCCGGTGAATGCGGGCCATGTCTACATCGGCCGGCAAACTGCTGGTGGCATTCAGGTAAGCCAGCAATGGCGCGGGGGTATCCGCGGGCCAGGTCTGATCGGTATCAAGGCGTGCCAGCACATCGTTGGCAGTGGCGATATCGCCGTGAGCGATCAAATGCCGGATGCAATCGTCCGCGAGTGGGTCGGCGGTGCGCTTGAATTCATCCAGCAGAGCATTGCTCCAGACTTGCATGGCATTCCTGACATGTTTTTAAAGCGCCAGATCATAGTTCCACCGCAGAAAAATAACAGCAGCGACATGTATTTGTCGTGTATCCCTGGCGACAAAAGAGACAAAATCGGGTGGTTTTGCATCAATTTCAGGATGAACGTGCGCGCATGGACGACAAAAGCGCCATTTGGCGGGATACTGCGCGACGAACAGCTGAAAATGCCAAAGGCATATCCCGGCAACAGCTTACAAACCAGCATCCAGACCTACCCGAGCCGGATCAGCAGGACACCCACACCAACATGAGCACAAGGCAAGTACGCGGCACAGGCAAAGGCCGCATCGCCGCGTATCTGCTATTGCAGATGCTCTGCCTGCTCGTCTTCGGTCTGGGGATGGCGCCGGCCCGCGCGGTGAATGTCGATGCCGGCACCGCCGGCGTGGAACTGGATAGCGAGCTGAAAATCTGGCGAGACCCTACGCGGGTCGCCACGGTCGAAGAAGCTGACAAAGCTGCCAGTACCGGGAAATTCCATTCTCCCCATGGTCTGATGCGCTCTCGCGGGTACAGCCGCGATGCCTGGTGGTTCCGCTTTGTCATCCGCAACGATTCGCCCGAGGCCATCAATGGCCTGATCGAATACACCGATGGCCTTGTCGGCAGCGTCACGCTGTACAGCCGCCCTGAAGGCAGCAAGGGGCCATGGCAACAGCAGGATTTTCTGAGCAGCCAGGGCGAAGACAACCGCCCGCTCTCCACTATCCGCCCGGTGTTCCGCGAGCCTCTGGGCGGGCTGGAAAGCAAAGAAGTGCTGATGCAGGTGGTGTTCAACGGCCACAACGACATCGCCGGCCCGATCTATTCAGATCTGCGTATCTGGGGCGAGCAGCCGTTTTTCCGCGCCAATAATCATGAGATGTTTTTGCTGGGCGGCATGATCGGGATCATGTTGCTGGTGGCGTTTGGCGCCATCACCGGTTTTGCCGCCACGCGTGACAAGGCGTTTCTGTATTACGGCCTGAACCTGGTGATGCTGACGATCTCGTTCCACAGCGCCACCGGGGTCTGGCCCTTGTTGCTGTGGCATGGCCACTTCAGCTTCAAGCTGCTGTTTTTCTGCAGCGGCATCTACTTTATTTGTGCGGCCCAGTTTGTGCGGCACTACCTGCAGGTTTCGCGCTTTTCGCCCTGGCTGGATCGCGCCTTGCTGTGCATTGTGGCCATCGGCGCTGTCAGCAGCATTGCTGCCTTGCTGGATAAAGAACAGTTTGCGCTCGAAGCGCTCAATATCGGCGGTATCGGCTTTCTGATCTACATTGCCGCCAGCGTGGCCGCCATCCGCAACCGTGTGCCGGGCGCCAAGCTGTTCCTGGCCGCGTGGGCGACGTATTCGGTTTCCTTGACGGTAACCTGGGGCCTGCGTGACTACGGCCTGATCGAGCACGACACCTTCAGCTACCGCTTCATTTTTGTCGGCATTGTCATTGAGATCATGCTGTTCAGCGTGGCGATGGCGCTGCGTGTGCGCGAGTTGCGTCGCCGCAAGGAAGCCGCAGAATCAGCCTACCGCCTGCACCTGATTGCCGAGGCAGAACGGCTTGAATCACTTGTCGCGCAGCGCACCGCAGAACTGGAAACCGCGCGCAGCCAGGCCGAAACCGCCAATCATGCCAAGACCACCTTCCTGGCCCACGTCAGCCATGAAATCCGCACGCCGCTGACGGCCATTCTGGGCTATGTGGAGCGCCTGTCTGACGAGCGCGACCTGCGTCCACACCAGTCGCAATGGCTCTCTCATATTGGCGACAGCGGCGAATATCTGCTGAGCCTGATCGGCAACGTGCTGGATGTGAGCAAGCTGGAAGCCGGTCATATCAAGCTGTATGAAACGCCGATGTCGATCCCGGCGCTGGTACGCCAGCTGCAGGGTTTGTTCCATGAACAGGCCGCACGCAAGGGCGTGGCGTTCGAGATCATCGCGCCAGATCAGGGCTGGTTCCGGCTGGATGCGGGCAAATGGCGGCAGATTCTGGTCAACCTGATCGGCAATGCCATCAAGCTGACCGAAGAAGGCAAAGTGGCCATTCACCTGGCGCATGAAGCACGCCCGGGCCAGGGACACTGGCTGGTGGCCAAGGTTATTGATACCGGGCCGGGCATTTCTGCCAAAGATGTTGAAATGATCTTCACCCCGTTTGAACAAGCTGCCGCCGGCCGCCGCGCCGGGGGTGCCGGGCTGGGTTTGTCGATCTGCCGCGACTTCACCCACTTGATGGGCGGGCATATCGAACTGGACAGCACGCCAGGCCAGGGCTCCACCTTTACCGTCAATGTGCCGGTCACGCCGGCCCAGCCGGTGCATGAATCCAGCCATCACGACTGGCAAGGCGTGCTGAGCGGCCGCAACGTACTGATTGCCGAAGACCAGCCGCTTAACCGTGACCTTTTGAGCGACATTCTGCTCCGGGCCGGCGCCAATGTGCTGAGCGCGGAAGACGGCATTGATGCCATGGGCATCTGGCGGGCCAATCAGCGCATCGACATCATCCTGGCCGACTTCCACATGCCGTTCATGAATGGCGTGCGGCTGGCGCAAACCCTGCGCAAACTGGGTTACAAGGGCATGTTCCTGCTGGTCAGCGCCGGCCACTCGCCCGATCCGGAACAACTGGCCGCCAACGGCGTGGATGGCTGGGTCACCAAACCGTTCACGCGTGATCAACTGCTGCGCGCATTGATCGACAAAACCGCCGTGCCGGCGCAATCGCAATTGCCCGCCACGCTGGAAGAAGCCGCTGCCGCCATGGGTTACACCCTGGAAAAAGCCCTGCCGATTGCCCAGCGCGGCCTTGATCGGGTCAGCATCTTGCTGCAAAACCTGGCCGGCGAAGAAACGCTGGCCGAACGCAGCCGCCATGCGCACAGCGCCAAGGGCATTGCCGGGCAGATCGGCATGCTGAAGCTGATGCGCGCACTGGAAGCGCTGGAACAAAAGCCCGAAGCCATGCAACTGGCGGTCGCCCAGCTTGAACTGGCCGCAGCCAGTGCCATTGTGACCCGTCGTGCGCGGCAACTGGCCGCCGAACCACTGAACGACGAAACCGCCTGAACCCCGCCTTTATCCACCCGTCATGCCGCGCAGGCCATGCGCGCAACACCCTGCCTGTATCGAATTTTGTCAGCGACAAGTTGTTGTTATGCTGACCCCCATCCGGAAATTGGCCTTCGCGCTGACCGGGCACGAGGGCTGTGGTAAACGTTGAATCACAACGATGGTGTTGCAATGCGAGTTCATGGGTGGATGGGTCGTAGTCTGGTGCTGGGTATCGCCGTGTTTGTCGGGTACGTGCCCGCGCTGACGGCACACGCGACGCCGCTGGGCAGTTGCCTTGGCTTCAAGCCGCAAGACAAGGTGGTGATTGTTGAAGCCACCGACGTGGGCATGCAGACGGATATCGATGCCGCCGCCTTTGAGCTGGTCGATAGCGGCGCCATCCAGACGCTGGCCTTGCTGCCCGCCGGCAAAACATTTGATAGCGCGGCCCAGCGCGCGCGAACGCGCAATCTGAACGTGGGCATTACCCTGGCGCTGACCAACGAGGCACAGGACAAACTGCCCTGGCGCGGCGTGTTGCCGGCCGCCACCGTGCCCTCGCTCTACAATGGCCAGGGCAATCTCTGGCGCACCCCGGCCGAACTAGCCCAGCACGCGACGGAAATCGACGTGCGCCTGGAACTCAATGCCCAGATCGCCAAAGCGCGCGATGCCGGGCTCAGCATCAGTCATCTGGAACCGCGCAGTGCATTCTGGCGCGCCAGCCCCATGTTGACGCGGGTGTATCTCTCACTGGCCCGGCAAACCGGTTATGCCATGATTACCACGCTGGGCGACATGCCGCTGGATCGGCAACAGGCGCTCAACCGCAATGGCCAGCGCGCCGGCATCATCACGCCGGATACCGCCAGCTCCCTGATCACGCCCGCCACCAGTAAATCCGCGGACCGCACCGATGATTACGCCGCGCTGCTGCGGCGTATGCCGGCAGGCGTCAACCTGCTGTTTATCCGCCCTGCCCTGGGTACGCCCGCGGCCAAAGCCCAATTGTCTGATTTGCCGTTGCGGCAAGCGGATTACGCGGCCTGGAGTGATGCGGATTTACAAAAATCGGCCCAGCGCGACCGTATCCGTTTTACCAACTTCAATTCATTACAGTCATTGCAAGGGAAAATCAATGACGACACGGATGAGTGCCTGATGCAGGCATTCAACCAGTAGTTTTATGACTTTATCCGCAATCTGCAGGGCGCCTGTAACCAGCGATAAATGACATCTGGCTTATAAAGCTCAGACAAAACCTACAAGAAAGCGCGTGTGATTCTCATCAAATGCTGATTTTCTGACCTATATATAAATGCAAACTCATTCCGCCCAGCTCCGGCAGGAACGTTTTCACCGCTTTTATATAAATCAGCCTGACGAAGCGCCAGCCATATCGTCAAAGAGGGGATATCCGTGTTTTCCGGTCGCGTGCTGCCTGTCTGCATTCCTGTTGCCCTTGCCCTTTCCATTTCCCTTTCCGGTTGCGATAAAAAATCCGCCGCTCCCCAGCAACCGCCGCCCAAAGTGGCCGTCATGCAGATCCAGCCGCATGACATCGAAACCACATTTGAAATTGTCGGCCAGACTGCGGGCTACCGGCAGATTGAGGTGCGCGCACGGGTAGAAGGCATTCTGCTCAAGCGTGAATACACGGAAGGCAAACCGGTCAAGGCCGGCCAGTTGATGTTCCAGATTGACCCGGCGCCCTACAAGGCCGCGCTGGATCAGGCGGTGGGCGTAGAAGCCCAGGCCAAGGCGGCACTGGACAAAGCCACGGCAGACCGGGACCGGATCGTGCCGCTGTACAAGGAAAACGCCGTCTCCCGCAAGGATTACGACGACGCGATGTCCGCGTATGACTCGGCCGTTGCCAACGTGGCTTCTGCCAAAGCCAAAACCGAAGAAGCCCACATCAACCTGGGTTACACCAGTGTGGTCGCCCCGATTGATGGCATGGCCAGCAAGCTGAACTTCTCTGAAGGCAGCCTGGTGTCGCCTTCGGCCAACGGCGGTTTGCTGACCACCATCAACCAGCTCGATCCGCTGTACGCCAATTTCTCTTATTCGGAATCCGACAAGCTGATGCTGCAGCAACAAGCGCAGCGCGGCGAGATTGTGCTGCCTGCCGGCCAGCGCTTCCCGGTGAAGCTGCGCCTGTCTGACGGCACCTTGTACGATCGCAGCGGCACCATCGATTTCTCTGACAGCAAAGTGGATACCACCACCGGCACCATCAGCGCCCGGGCGATCATCCCCAACCCGCAGGGCAAATTGCTGCCCGGCCAGTTTGTGCGTGTGCTGGTGGGCGGCATCATCCACAAGAACGCCCTCTTGATCCCGCAGCGCGCCGTGGTACAGATCCAGGCAGACAAAGCCGTGCTGGTGGTCAACGACAAGAATGTGGTTGAGCCGCGCGTGGTACAACTGGGCGATACCTACGGCACCGACGTACTGGTCAACAGCGGCCTGAAGGGTGGCGAGCGCATTGTGGTGGAAGGTGTGCTCAAGGCGCACCCGGGATCACCGGTTGAGCCTGTTGCTGCCAGCGACGTTGCCGCCAGCGATGCCCCTGCCGCCGTTGCCCACACCAACGACGCGCAGTAAGGAGCGGCCATGTTCTCAAAGTTCTTTATTGAACGGCCGGTTTTTGCCAGCGTCATTTCCATCATCATCGTGCTGGCCGGTCTGGTCTCGATGAAGGCATTGCCGATCGAACAGTACCCGCAGATCGTGCCGCCGGTGGTGACCGTTACTGCCAACTACCCGGGCGCTTCGCCCCAGGTGATTGCCGAAACCGTGGCCGCGCCGATCGAGCAGCAGGTCAACGGTGTGGAAAGCATGCTGTACATGCAATCGTCGGCGGCCTCCAACGGCGCCATGACGCTGAACGTGTACTTTGCCATCGGCACAGACCCTGACCAGGCCACCATCAACACCAACAACCGCGTCCAGGCGGCCATGGCCCAGTTGCCGCAGGAAGTGCAGCGTCAGGGCGTGACGGTGAAGAAAAAATCCACCTCCATCCTGGCCTTTGTGACGCTGGATTCCTCCACTGGTGCCCAGGACGCGCTGTTCCTGTCCAACTACGCCACCTTGAACGTGGTCGATGAAATCAAGCGGATTCCCGGGATTGGTGATGTGTCCATCATCGGTAGCGGTGACTACGCCATGCGCGTCTGGCTGCGCCCGGACAAGGTTGCGCAACTGGGTCTGACGCCGACTGACGTGCAAAACGCCATTTCCGAGCAGAACCAGCAGTTCTCCGCTGGCAAGATCGGTGCAGAACCAAGCGATCCCAAGCGCCCGCAAGAGTTCACCTATACGGCAACTGCCAAGGGTCGTCTGTCCAGCATCAAGGAGTTTGAGGACATCATCGTCCGCGCCAACCCGGATGGCTCGCAAACCCGCGTGAAAGATGTGGCGCGGGTAGAACTGGGTTCCAACGCTTATGACGTGGTCGCCAAGCACAACGGCAAGCCGACCGTGGGTATCGCCCTCTACCTGCAACCGGGTGCCAACGCGCTGAAAACGCTGGAAGCCGTGCGCACCAAGATGGAGGAACTCAAGGGCCGCTTTCCGCATGGCCTGACGTACGACATCCCGTATGACACCACCACCTTCGTGAAGATTTCGGTCGAAGAAGTGGTTCACACGCTGTTTGAAGCCATCTTGCTGGTGTTCGTGGTGGTGTATGTGTTCTTGCAGAACGCACGCGCCACGCTGATCCCTTGCCTAGCCGTGCCGGTTTCGCTGATTGGTACCTTTGCCGGGATGGAGGCACTGGGTTTCTCCATCAACCTGTTGACCTTGTTCGGTATGGTGCTGGCGATCGGTATCGTGGTGGATGATGCGATCGTGGTGCTGGAAAACGTCGAACGGATCATGAGTACCGAACACCTGCCGCCCAAGGAAGCGGCCATCAAGGCCATGGAAGAAGTCTCCGGCCCGGTGGTGGCGATTGTGCTGGTGCTGTGCTCGGTGTTCCTGCCGGTCGCCTTCATGGGCGGCATGACGGGGGTGATGTACAAACAGTTTGCCGTCACGATTGCGGTCTCGGTGGTGATCTCCGGCCTGGTGGCGCTGACGCTGACGCCAGCCCTGTGCGCCTTGTTGCTCAAACCCACACACAGCAAGCCCAACCGGTTCTTCCGGGCTTTCAACAGTGGCTTTGACAAGATGACGAACAAATACGTCGGCGGTGTGGCGTTCCTGAACCGTCGCGTCGGCATTGCTTTCGTGATCTTCGGCGCCATGATCATCAGCCTGTTCCTGCTGTTCAAGACGGTCCCGGGTGGCCTTGTGCCTGATGAAGACCAGGGCTATCTGATGGTCATTCCGATCATGCCCGATGCCGCTTCGCTGGCACGGACCGAGGCCGTGACCGGGCAGCTTGATGCCGCCCTGACCAAGAACAAGGATGTGGCGCAAACGCTGACGTTCTCCGGCTTTGATCTGTTGTCCAGCACCTACCGCTCCAACGGTGCCGCCGCATTCGTGACACTGAAAGACTGGAAAGAGCGTAAAGGCGATGGCGAAGATTCGTTCTCGCTGGCGCGCAAGGTGATGTTTGCCGGCGCCCGCATCCGCGACGCCGTAGTGCTGGCCTTCAACCCGCCGCCCATTACCGGGATGTCGACCACGGGCGGTCTTGAAGCGTATATCCAGAGCCGTGGCACTACTGATCCTGCCGCCATCCAGCAGGCGATCCAGTCTTACCTGGAAGCGGCCAAGAAACGGCCCGAGTTCTCTGCGGTCAGCACCACTTACCGCGCCACCGTGCCGCAGGTGTTTTTTGATCTGGATCGCGACAAGGCCAAGACGCTGGGCGTACCGGTGAACCAGGTGTTCAACACCATCGCGGCTACCTTCGGCGCGCAATACGTCAACGACTTCAACATCTTTGGTCGTACCTACAAGGTGCAATTGCAGTCTGAAGCAGATTTCCGCTCTTCTGCCGACGACATGCGCAACGTGTATGTGCGGTCCAACAATGGCCAGATGATTCCGCTCAGCGCCATGGTCACGGTCAAGCCCGTGGTCGGCCCTGAGCTGGTGGAGCGGTTCAACGTCTTCTCCGCCGGCAAGGTCATGCTGACGCCGGCGCCGGGTTACTCCACCGGCCAGGCCATTGCTGCGGCCGAAGAAGTGGCAGATTCGGTGCTCACCAGCGACTTCACCCTGACCTGGATGGGTAGCGCGTACCAGGAAAAACTGGCGGGCAGCACGTCCACGCAGGCCTTTGTGTTCGGGATCATCATGGTGTTCCTGATCCTGGCCGCGCAGTATGAACGCTGGACCCTGCCGATTGCCGTGGTTACCGCGGTGCCGTTCGGGCTCTTTGGTGCCTTGCTGGCGGTGTGGCTGGTTGGTCTGAACAACGATGTGTATTTCCAGATCGGCCTCGTGACACTGATCGGCCTGGCGGCAAAGAACGCCATTCTGATCGTGGAATTTGCGGTTGAAAAACACCACGAGGGCATGTCGCTGTATGACGCCGCGCTGGAAGCCGCCCGCCTGCGTTTCCGCCCGATCGTGATGACTTCGCTCGCCTTTATCCTGGGTTGCGTGCCGCTGGTGACCTCTTCGGGCGCCGGCGCAGCCAGCCGTCACTCCATCGGTACTGGCGTGATTGGCGGCATGCTGGCGGCCACCTGCATTGCCACCTTCTTTGTGCCGCTCTTCTTCCGCCTGATCATGGGGATGGGCAGCAAGAAGAAAAAACCGGATGAACCGCCGGCACCGGCACTTGAGCATCAGGGGGCTGATCATGAATAAGCCCGTCAAAGTGCTGCCCCTGACCGCCTTGCGCCGCGCCCTGCTCTGCACCCTGTTCGCTGTGGCCTTGCCCGGTTGCGCCTTCATGCAGCCCGACAAAACAGCCCCGGCAACCGAGTTGCCGGCTGCGGACAAAATGCAGACCGATGCCGGCTGGATCGACACCCACTGGTGGGACCAGTTTGGCGACCCGCTGCTGGCGCAGTTGATCCAGACCGCACGTGCCAATAACCAGAACCTGGCGCAGGCCGTGGCGCGCGTCGATCAAGCCCGCGCAGTGCTGGGGATCAATTCCTCGGCACAGCTGCCACAACTGAACCTGCAAGGCGCTGGCGCCAGGCAGATGGTTTCCGGCAAAGGCCCGCAAGCGACGCTGGGCACTTATAACGACTACCAGCTGGCCGGTGTCGCCACATGGGAACTCGATATCTGGGGGCGTCTGGCCAACCTGACCGAAGGCGCACGACGTGACTTGCTGGCAGCGGAATACAACCGCGATGCCGTCAGCCTGGCGCTGGATGCCGAAGTTGCGCAGACGTATTTCAATCTGATCGCGCTGGATGGTCAGTTGCAGATCGCGCGCGACACCATCCAGTCCCGCGTGGAAAGTTACGATCTGCAGTCCAAACGCTTCAAGGGCGGGTTGATCTCGGAACTGGATGTGCGTCAGTCCGAGGCTGAATTGAACACCGCGCAGGCGACCGAACCCAATCTGGTGGGCGAGATCGCGCAGACTGAATCAGCGCTGGCGGTACTGTTGGGCGAAACGCCCAAGCAGATCATCGAGACCCTGCCCGAGCGCGGCAAACGCATAGACGAGATCGGCCACCCGCCGGTGATTCCTGCCGGCCTGCCCTCTGACCTGTTGCTGCGCCGACCGGATATCCAGCAGGCAGAAGCCACGCTGATCGGCGCGCGGGCGCGGGTTGAAGCGGCCCGGGCGGCGTATTTCCCGACCATCAGCCTGACCGGGCTGGCGGGCGTGGAAAGCCTGGCGTTTGGCGACCTCTTTACCGGTGCCGCCAAGACATGGTCGTTTGCCGGCAACCTGGGCATGCCGCTGTTTAACGGCGGCCTGACCGCAGCGCAAGTCGATCAGGCACGCGGCGTGGAAAGAGAAGCGCTGGCGGCCTACCGCGGGACGGTGCAGAACGCGTTTGGCGATGTACGCGGTGCGCTGGTGGTGAACGATCAGGCAGCCAAAGCCACCCAGGCGCTGCAGAACAAGGTGCAGGCGCTGACCCGCCAGTTACGGCTGGCCAATCTGCGCTACGACAACGGTTATTCCAGCTATCTGGACGTGCTCGATACCGAACGCAACCTGTTTGATGCGCGGCTTTCGCTGGTCCAGGCCCAGTTGTCTGAACTGAATGATCGCGTGGCGTTGTACAAGGCTGTGGGGGGCGGTTGGCGGCTTAGTGAAGATCAGGCGGCCAGCAGTGCGCAAAAAGCCACACCCTGATTATTGCCGCCAACAAACACCAACCCGTTTTGCACGCCATTGATCAGCCATAAACCACGGCCCGCAGCCTGACAGACTGCGGGCCGTTTTCATTCATTGCATGCACCAGTGCAGTGCAGAACAGATCAGGCCACGGGTTGGTCACCGGAAAACACGCCATGGAAATGCCGCGATTGCCCGTCTGGCAGCGGTGATTTTTCAGGTGGGCACGCATCCTGCTTGGGGCCGTAACGCAGGCCAGCAACGGGTTTGCGGCCGGCGCACCCTTTCTGTGAACACCAGCCCACACCGCGTCGCAGCAAGTTTGCGTCCTGGCTCGGGAATATGTCACAAATGCAAAACTAAAGACTTGACTGTAAGGGAAAGCAGCAGGTGTTCGCTCAAAACTGCGGCGGGTAAGGTTGACCGAAGCAACTGTTATGGTTGATTTCATAGCTGACTGCATCCGTTCCAACGAACACAACCCCGTGGGATCGCCTCCAGACGTCTGCCTTTTGCCACAAGCAAGGCGACAGTGGCAGCGGCTCCATAAGCGCCCGTCCACAGGTTCATTCGTCAGTTTTGCCAGTTACAGATACAAGCAGTCATCAGAGGATGAAGCAACGTGGATATTTTTCTGCAACAGATCATCAATGGTCTGGTGATCGGTAGCATTTATGCGCTGATCGCGCTGGGCTACACGATGGTGTACGGGATCATGCAGCTGATCAATTTTGCCCACGGCGAAATTGTCATGTTCGGCGCCATGGTGACCATTACCTGCATCAACGTGCTGGTCGGGCACAACATTCATTTGCCGGGGCCGCTGATGCTGCTGGCAGGCCTTTTGATGGCCATTCCGGTTTCCGCGCTGTTGGGGTTTGCGGTGGAACGCATCGCTTACCGGCCTTTGCGCCGCGCACCGCGTCTGGCGCCGCTGATCACGGCCATTGGGGTATCGATTGTGCTGCAACAGGTCGCCAGCCTGATCTGGGGCCGCAGCTACCGGCCGTTTCCGGAAATCCTGCCGCAAACCGTGCATGATTTCTTTGGCGCCGCGATCACCGATCTGCAAGTCGCCATCGTCATCCTGGCCATCGTGCTGATGGCGGGGCTGTTTTTCATGATCGAAAAGACCAAACTGGGCCGCGCCATGCGGGCCACCGCCCAGAACCCGGAAGTCGCCGGGCTGATGGGTGTGAACATCAACAACATCATTTCCATGACCTTCATCACCGGTTCCGCGCTGGGCGCGGTCGCGGGCGTGATGGTGGCGGCCAACTACGATCAGGCACACCCCTATATGGGCTTTCTGATTGGCCTTAAAGCCTTCACCGCCGCGGTGCTGGGTGGCATCGGCAACCTGCAGGGCGCCGTGCTGGGCGGGATCACGCTGGGCATTATCGAGAGCCTGGGTTCTGGTTATCTGGGTGATCTGACTGGCGGTTTCCTTGGCAGCAACTACAAGGACATCTTTGCCTTCCTGGTGCTGATCCTGGTGCTGGTATTCCGCCCGTCCGGCCTGTTGGGCGAACGCGTTGCCGAGCGCGCCTGAGCGGAGAGAACCAGATATGTATCCTGCTTTTCTGAAAACCCATCGTCAGCGGCAAATTGCGCTGTTTGTGTTTGCTGCCGTGCTGCTGGTCTTGCCTTGGGTGCTGGGCGCCGGTTTTGCCAATGGCAAGTCGTGGATTCGGGCCGTTGATTTCGCGCTCTTGTACATCATGCTGGCGCTGGGCCTGAACATTGTGGTCGGCTTTGCCGGTCTGCTGGATCTGGGTTACATCGCCTTTTACGCCGTCGGCGCGTATTGCTATGCCATTTTCAATTCACCGCAATTGCAAGCGGTAATGCCCATCTGGATGCAGCATCCGCCGTTTTTGATCATGGTGGTGCTGTGTGCGCTGGTGGCCTGCATCTTTGGTATTTTGCTGGGCACGCCAACCTTGAAACTGCGCGGCGATTATCTGGCGATTGTGACGCTGGGCTTTGGCGAGATCGTGCGCATCTTCATGAACAACCTGGATCGCCCGATCAACATCACCAACGGCCCGCAAGGCATCAACAATATCAACCCGGTGCACCTGGCAGGTTATGACTTCGGCAAGCCAATTTACTGGATGGGCCTGAAGTTCGAGATGGTGCACACGTATTACTACCTGATCCTGGCGTTCTGCTGCCTGATCATCTTTGTGACGCAACGCTTGCAGTATTCGCGCATCGGCCGCGCCTGGGTGGCCATCCGGGAAGACGAAATCGCCGCCAACGCCATGGGCATCAATACCCGAAACGTCAAGCTGCTGGCCTTTGCCATGGGCGCCTCATTTGGTGGTGTGTCCGGCGCGCTGTTTGCCAGCTTCCAGGGCTTTGTCAGCCCGGAATCCTTTGTGCTGATGGAGTCCATCATGGTGTTGTGCATGGTGGTGCTGGGCGGCATGGGCAATATTCCAGGTGTGATCCTGGGGGCGATTCTGGTGTCGATCGTGCCGGAAATCCTGCGTGACGTGATCAACCCCTTGCAAGAGGGCCTGTTTGGCCGCCGGCTGATTGATCCGGAAAACCTGCGCATGCTGCTGTTCGGTCTGGCCATGATCATCATCATGCTGCTGCGCCCGGAGGGTCTGTGGCCGTCGCGCCGCCGCCGTGCCGAGTTGCACGCCACCGATGCCGTTGCTGAACAAGAGAAGTCCGGTTTGCAGGACGCGGAGCGTGCCCATGGCTGAAACATTGCTGAGTATTGAAGGCATTCACAAACGCTTTGGCGGGCTGCACGCGCTGAACGATGTGGGCCTGACCATCAACAAGGGCGAAATCTACGGTTTGATCGGGCCGAACGGCGCCGGCAAGACCACGCTCTTTAATGTGCTGACGGGGCTGTATCAGCCCGATGAAGGCACATTTGTCTTCAACAGCATCAACCTGTTCCGGCAAAAACCGTATGTCGTGGTCGAGAGCGGCATTGCGCGCACGTTCCAGAACATCCGGCTGTTTGCCAATATGACCGCGCTGGAAAACGTCATGGTCGGCCAGCATGTGCGCACTCGCGCCGGCGTGCTGGGCGCGGTGTTCCGTGGCCCGAAAACCCGCGCCGAAGAAGCCAAAATCCGCGCCCGGGCGCTGGAGTTGCTGGCTTATGTCGGTATCCAGAAACATGCTGAAGAAACCGCACGCAATCTCTCTTATGGCGATCAGCGCCGGCTGGAAATTGCGCGGGCGCTGGGCACCAACCCTACCCTGCTGGCGCTGGATGAACCCGCTGCCGGCATGAACCCGAAAGAAACCGTGGCGCTTAAAGCGCTGCTGGAAAAAATCCGCGGTGACGGGGTGACGGTGTTGCTGATCGAACACGACGTCAAACTGATGATGGGCCTGTGTGATCGTATTGCCGTGCTGGATTACGGCAAGAAAATTGCAGAAGGCGTCCCGGCAGAGATCAAGAATGATCCACGCGTGATTGAAGCTTACCTTGGAGTCGCTCCGGAATGAGTACACCGCTGTTGCAAGTCAAAGACCTGAAAGTGGCCTACGGTGGCATCCAGGCGGTGAAAGGCATTGATCTGGAAATCAACAAGGGCGAACTCGTGGCGCTGATTGGCGCCAACGGCGCCGGCAAAACCACCACGCTCAAAACACTGGTGGGCATGCTCAAACCCGCTGGGGGCGAGATCCTGTACGAAGGCCAGCCGACGCTCAAGCTGCCCTCTTACGCTTATGTCAAAAACGGGCTGGCCATGGTGCCGGAAGGCCGGGGGATTTTTTCGCGCCTGACCGTGGAAGAAAACCTGCAGATGGGTGCCTACACGCGTGACGACAAAGCCGATATCGCCATTGATATGGAACGCGTCTATCAACTGTTTCCGCGTCTGAAAGAGCGGCAAAAGCAGCTGGCGGGCACGTTGTCCGGTGGCGAGCAACAGATGGTGGCCATGGGCCGCGCCATCATGAGCCGCCCGCGCTTGTTGTTGCTGGACGAACCGTCCATGGGTCTGGCGCCGATCATCGTGCAGAAGATTTTTGAAATCATCCGCATGATCGCCGCCGAGGGCGTGACCATGTTGCTGGTCGAACAGAACGCCCGCCTGGCCCTGCAAACCGCCAACCGCGGCTATGTGATGGAGTCCGGCAAGATCACGCTGGCCGATACGGCGGCCAACCTGCTGGCCAATGAGAGCATCCAGCACGCCTACCTTGGTGAATAAGCGCCCTGCCCGGCGCTTGCCACACCACGAAACGGGTCGCATCATGCGACCCGTTTGCTTATTGCCGCACAGACCATGATCGCTGCCTCTTTCCTGATCAAGAACGCCATCAGCGCGCTCTTGCTGCCGCCGGGTATCCACATCGCGCTGGGCGTGCTCAGCCTGGTTTTGTGGCGGCGCCGCTCAGCGCTGGCGCGCGCCCTGCTGGCGTTCAACCTGGCCACCATGTATGCCTTGTCGACCCCGCTCATCAGCCATGCCCTGATCGCCACGCTGGAGCCGCCGCCCATTACGCCGGCGGCGCTGGCGCAGACCGATGCAATTGTCTGTCTGGGCGGCGGCACCGTGTTTGGCGCCCTGCAAACGCCGGATGAACGTGATGTGAACGCCACCAGCGCCGAGCGCGTGCGCTATACAGCGCGCCTGGCCCGCGCCACCGGCAAGCCTGTGGCACTCTCTGGCGGGGCTGCCTTTGGCGAAACCGTCAGCGAGGCCGAACTGATGGCGCGCGTCTTGCGTCAGGACTATGGCATTACGCCGGTCTGGACCGAAACCCGCGCGCTCGATACAGCCGACAACGCCACGTTTCTGGCGCAGCAAATGCTGCCGCGCTATCGGCGCATTGCGCTGGTCTCCAGCGCCTGGCATCTGGCGCGCGCGCAACTGGTATTCCGGCGTGCCGGGTTTGAGGTCACGCTGGCGCCGACCTCGTACCAGAATCAGCGGCCGTTCTCCGCGCTACAATTGCTGCCCGCGCCCGATGGCCTGAGCACCAGCTATTGGGCGCTGCACGAATATCTGGGCATGCTCTGGTATCGCCGTTAGCCGCTCAGGCGCGCGTGGCCGCCAGCGTCTGGCGAATGCCCTCTTCGTACGATGTCTTGTGAATGGCGCCAAGCAGTTGATGCAGCGCGCTGTCATCCATGATGACGGGCTCGGTTTGCAAGTAATGCATCTCCACCATCTCGCGCAGCATGGGGTTGAACAAACCCAGAAGGCGCAGGCCCAGCTTGCCCAGTACGCGCGTGCGCAGGGTTGAGCCGGCGGCGGCAAAAATCTGTTGTGCCAGTTGCTTCTGGCTGGTTACCCCGGCCCCGGCCAGATGCCACACCCGGCCATACGCTTGCGGTTCAGCGGCAAGCCGCAACGCCACCGGGCCCACGTCTGGCACAAACACGAACTCGTGCGGGGTATCAATCGGGCCGATCATGTCTGCGGTTTTGCCTGCAACCGCCGCTTTGAAGACGCCATCCAGAAAGCTTTTCTCCACGCCCGGACCGTAGAAATCGGGCAGGCGCAACACCGTGCCCTGAATACGGCCGGCGGCATGCGCGGCCAGCAGCAAATCTTCTTGTTCCTTGCGCCGCATCCCCTTGAAGGTGTGCGGCTGGCGCGGGTGTGCTTCGGTGACGCGCGCTTGTTGCGGGCGACCATAAGGGTAGACCGTGCCGATCAGCACAAAGCGTTTTACGCCAGCAGCAATGGCGGCTTCCAGCGTGCGGCCCAGCAAAACAGGGTGCAATTCAAACTGCCAGTACGGCACACCGACCATGTAAATCACCGTGTCCATGCCTTGCAGCGCCGCTTTGATGGAATCCGCATCGTCCGGGTTCCAGGTCACCCGCTCCACCAGAGCATCCGCCCCGAACTGCTGTTGCAGCGCCGAGGCCGAGCGCGCAATCGCCCGCCAGTGCTGCCCGGCTGCCGACAACGCCTGGCCAATGCTGTGACCGATAGCACCCGTGGCACCCACCAATGCGGTTTTTTCCATGATCGACTCTCCTGTGAACACTTCAATATTTACTGAACGATGTTTACTAAACAGTGTTCATAATATATTGACGCTTCATTTCGTCAAGCCATAAACTGCAGTCATGGCTATCTCAGACAGAAAAGAACGACAGAAGGCGCAACTGCGCGAACTCATCCTTGAAGCCGCCCGCGAGATCGTGGTGCGGGAGGGATTTGCTGCGCTATCCATGCGCAAAATCGCAGATGCCATTGAATATTCGCCTGCCACCCTCTATCTGCATTTTGAGAATCGTGATGCGATTGCCCGCGCCATCTGCGCTGCGGGCTATGCAGATTTTGCGCGTGAGCTGGTGCCGGCCATGGAAAATGAACCAGACCCGATCCAGCGGCTGCAGATCATGGCCAGGTCTTATGTGGATTTCGGCCTGACGCATCCCGAGACTTACCGGCTGATTTTTATGGTCAGCCCGGAATACGCCAGCGCGCTCTCTGACGGCAATGACGAAGAGCGTGCGGGCGAGAAAGCTTTTTTTGAACTGGTTGGCGCGTTTACCCAATTGCGGGCCGCCAACCGCTTGCGCAGTGAACTGACAGACGCGCAACTGGCAGAAATGCTCTGGGCCAGCCTGCATGGCATCGTGAGCCTGAAGCTCACCTGCCCGCTGTTTGTCAGCCAGAGCGCAGAAGTGCTGGCGCAACACACCTTGCAGACGCAGCTGTACGGCCTGCTGGATGCGCCGCCTGCGCCTGCCGCAACATGAAACCGGATACCTGCCGCGCCCGGCGCGGCCCAATGAGGAGTTACTCGTGCACTTTGAACACCTGGTCCAGATCAACGACCCGCTGAACCCGCTGCTGGAAAGCCTGACCGCAGAACAGGTATGGCAGGCGCTGCTCTGGCGCGCCGAAAAACCGCAGGATTTTCAGGAAGACATCACCGAGGTGGTCATTCATGAACGCGGTGATGATTACCTGGTGCGCTCGTTCCGCCTGGGCAAACTGCACGTGCGCGACCATATCGAATGGGAAGAAGGCCGCACGATCGATTTTCACACCCAGCCCAACGATGAGCATTCTGGCGGCCGCCTGACCATTACCATCGAAGCCCCGGACGAAGCCCAATTGTTTGTGCGCTTCACCTACAACACACCGCTGCCAGAAACCGTTGCCCCGGGCAGT
The DNA here is from genome assembly GCF_014645535.1 of Silvimonas iriomotensis. Lineage (NCBI taxonomy): Bacteria > Pseudomonadati > Pseudomonadota > Betaproteobacteria > Neisseriales > Chitinibacteraceae > Silvimonas > Silvimonas iriomotensis. Next base: position 256,808 of record NZ_BMLX01000001.1, on the reverse strand, counting down.
GATGACGCCAGCGACGCGTATTTTGCCTCGTATGTGAAATCGGCCTATCACGCGGCGGATGTCGATACGGTGCGGCGTATTCGTGAACTCGCCGCCGCGGGCCAGCTCAAGTCTTGAGATAACGCAATATCCAGCACACCAAGGCCGGGCGTAATACCCGGCCTTTTTTTGACTCTGCAAAGCCATACACATCATGCGTCAAGGCGCCATTCAGGCAGCGCTGGCCTACCTTATCTGGGGCCTGCTGCCGCTTTATCTGAAATCACTGCATGGCGTAGCGCCGCTGGAAATCCTGCTCTGCCGCATGGTCTGGGCGCTGTTTTTCCTGGTCGGCGTGCTGCTTTGGCGCCACCACTGGGCATGGCTGGGTCATGCCGTGCGCCAGCCGCGGCTGATCGGCATTTTCATGCTGAGCGCGCTCTTGCTGTCGACCAACTGGTTTTTGTATATCTGGGCGGTCACCCACAACCAGGTGATTGATGCCAGTCTGGGTTATTTCATCAACCCGCTGGTCAGTGTGCTGCTGGGCGTGGTGTTCCTGCACGAACGCTTGCGTGCGGGCCAGTGGGCGTCCATTGGCGTGGCGGCGGCCGGCGTGATCTGGCTGACCGTGCAGGCCGGCCATTTACCGTGGATTGCCCTCGGGCTGGCTGGCTCGTTCGGGGTTTACGGCCTGTTGCGCAAAACCGCCCCGCTGGGCGCGCTGGAAGGGCTGACGCTGGAAACGCTGGTGCTGTTTCCGTTTGCGCTCTTCTGGTTGACCCTGCTTGCCAGTCAGGGCCAGAGCGCACTGCTTGGCGGCAGCACGCCGCTGCAAGGCCTGCTGGTGCTGGCCGGGCCAATCACCGCCATCCCGCTGCTGCTGTTTGCTGCGGGGGCGCGCAAGATTCCGTTGTCGCTGCTGGGGTTGTTGCAATACATCGGCCCGACGGTGCAGTTGCTACTGGGCGCGCTGCTCTGGCACGAACCGTTCTCCGGCCCGCGCTTGCTGGGTTTTGCAGTGATCTGGCTGGCGCTTGTGCTGTACACCGCAGAAGGGTTTTATATGGCGCGAATGAAAAAGACCTAACGCCGTTCATTCGCGCCGGCCCCTGGGTGTTAGTTGTTCAGCCCGGCGTCTTCGCGCGCCAGGCTGGCAATGGCAGACCAGTCCGCACCTGCCAGGCCCTGCGCCATCCCGCGCACAAAGCGATCCCGCACCACGCTGGCAAACGGCAGCGGCACGTTATGCGCCTCTGCCGCCTGCAGCACCAGACGATTGTCTTTTGCCCCCAGCGGCAAGGCAAAACCCGGGTTCTTGTAACCACCCGTGGTAATGAGCTTGCCGTAGATCTGGTAAACCGGTGCGCCAAAGATGGTGCCGGTGAGCACTTCCATCAGTTTTTCTGGCGCAACCCCGGTTTTTTCCGCCAGCGCAGCGCCCTCGCCCAGGCCTTCAATCACGCAACTGATCAGGAAATTGCCGATCAGCTTCACGACCGCCGCCTGTTCTGGCTGATCACCCACTTCAAACAGCTTCTGCCCGACGGCTTCCAGCACCGGGCGCACCTGATCAATATGTGCGGGCTTGCCTGCTGCGGCCACAAACAGTTTGCCTGCCGCCGCCGCATCTGGCCGGCCGAATACCGGGGCCGATACCAGACCGGAACCGTGCCGTGCGTGCGCCGCGGCCAAAGAGGCCACCAGCGCCTGGCTGACCGTGCTCATGCTGATATGGACAGCGTTTTGCGCCAGCCCCGCCAGCAGGCCGTCTTCACCCAGCGTGACGGCTTGCAGCGCGTTGTCATCTGCCACCATGGTCAGGACAGCATCCTGGCCGGCGGCCAGCGCCCGCGGGCTGTCCGCCCATGCCGCGCCTTCGGCCAGCAACGGCGCGGCTTTTTCCTTGCTGCGGTTAAACACCGTCAAACTGTGGCCGGCACGCAAGATATTGTGGGCAATCCCCACGCCCATACTGCCAAGACCGATCAGACCGACTTTCATTGTGGTATCTCCGTCATTTCAAAGAGGTTGGCGCGGTGTGGAGCCCCTGGGCGCAGCGCGCAGGTATTGCTCAGGCCAGGTGGTGGTGGTGTGCAGCGCCGTGGCGGCATGCAGCGGCCAGTACGGATCACGCAGCAGTTCACGCGCCAGCAAAACAAGATCAGCCTGGCCGGTCCGCACAATATGGTCGGCCTGAGCGGGCTCAACGATCATGCCCACCGCCCCGGTTGCAATATCGGCCTCGCGGCGGATCTGGTCAGCAAAACGGGTCTGGTAACCCGGGCCGACCGGAATGGGCGCCACCGGCACTGAACCGCCGCTGGAGACATCAATCAGATCCGCGCCCGCTTCTTTCAGCCAGCGCGAGATCACCACGCTTTCTTCTGCCGTCCAGCCACCTTCAACCCAGTCGGTTGCGGAAATCCGGACCAGCAGCGGCAGATCATCCGGCAATGCGGCGCGGGTAGCGCGGGTCACCTGCAACAAAAGGCGCGCGCGGTTTTCCAGACTGCCGCCGTATTGGTCGGTACGCTGGTTGGACAGCGGCGACAGGAACTGATGCAGCAGATAGCCATGCGCGGCGTGTACTTCCACCACCTTGTAACCGGCCTTGACTGCGCGGCGCGTGGCCGCAGCAAAGGCATCGATTACCTGATCAATACCGGCCTGATCCAGTGCCACCGGCTGCGGGTATTCCGGTGAAAACGCCACCGCCGACGGCGCCACCACTTGCCAGCCGCCCTCAGCCGGTTTCACCGCGCCATTGCCGCGCCACGGCGAGAACGTTGAGGCCTTGCGCCCGGCATGCGCCAGCTGGATACCCGGCACGCTGCCTTGCTCAGCGATAAACCGGGTGATGCGGGCCAGCGGCTCGATCTGTTCATCGTTCCACAAACCCAGGTCTTCCGGGCTGATGCGGCCTTCGGGCAATACGGCCGTGGCTTCCTGAATAATCAGCCCGGCGCCGCCCACCGCGCGGCTGCCCAGGTGAACCAGATGCCAGTCATTGGCCAGACCGTCGATGGCGGTGTACTCGCACATTGGCGACACGGCAATGCGGTTGGGCAGCGTAATCCCGCGCAGCGGGTAAGGGGCAAACAGATGGCTCATGGTGTCTCCGGCAAGTGGGATTGAGGCAAGCAGTCTATCAATAGACCAATTGGTCTAGTCAAGCGTTTTTCGCGGCGCAGCATGTGTTCAGTGTAGATATTGCACAAGCCCGTATTTATGCCAGGAGCAACTTGCGCCAACGCAAAGGTCGGTTGTCAGGCGACCAGTACATTTTTGATTTTTTGATAATTCAGGAGTGTGACATGCCGCCAGATACCACGACCGCCCTGCCCCTTGTCGATCCTGATTACGATGGCGTGCCTGAATATCTGATCGATGTTTACGACTGGGCCTACGTCAACCCGCGCCAGGTCAAACGGCTGGATCACAACTGGGTGGTCAAAACCCTGTTGTTTGGTAACGATCAACGTCTGATGCGCGCTTACCTGAACGAGATCAAACCGGGCGACAGCGTGTGGCAAGTGGCGCATGTCTACGGCGATCTGGTCACCCGCGCAGCGCAAAAAGTGGGGCCGACCGGGACATTTCACCTGACCGACATCACCCCGGCCCAAGTGCGGCACGGCAACGCCAAATTGTCCGGTTTACCCTGGGCCAGCGTATTCAGGGCCGATGCCGCCAGTTTTGCCAGCCATGCCACCTATGACGTGGTCTGCAGCTTCTTTTTGCTGCATGAAGTGCCGGAATCCAAAAAACACGCCATTGTCGATCACATGCTTGCCCGCGTGCCGCCGGGCGGCAAAGCGGTATTTGTTGACTACCACCGCCCCCGCCCCTGGCACCCGGTGGGCTGGTTGCTGCGTCTGGTGAACGCCTGGCTGGAACCCTTTGCCTTCGCGCTCTGGCACAAAAGCATCCCTGAATACGCCCGCCACAGCGGGGATTTTTGCTGGACCCGCCGCACCTTTTTTGGCGGCGTTTACCAGTGCACCATCGCCACTCGCCCGCACCGCTGATCTGCAATGGATCAATGCGCCGTCATGACATACTGTCGAAACCCCTCGACTCATGGCGGCGCTTGCGTATAATGTGCTTTCGCGTAGTTTGCTGACCTGTCTGTTTTTCTGACCGCAGCCTGTGCAATCGCACATCCGCCCTGCCGAGTGACATCCGCCTGACCGGCAACCGCTCCAGGAACCTGCGGAACTACGCAGAGCGCATCCAGTCTTCGCTGTTCCCACACACGACATTCCTGTATCCGCCACCGGACTGGAGCAGCTATTGCTGCAATGGCCGATACACGCTCTGGAGTTAATTAATGACTTTTTCCGCTTTAGGACTTGCGGACGAACTTGTGCGTGCCGTGACCGAACTTGGTTACACGGACCCAACCCCCATTCAGACACAGGCCATTCCTGCCATTCTTGCTGGCCAGGACGTCATGGCTGGTGCCCAGACCGGCACGGGTAAAACGGCAGGCTTTACGCTGCCTATCCTGCAAAAGCTGCTGGCCAGCCCGATCAAGGTCAAGCGTGGTGAACACGCCCCGATCCGTGCGCTGGTGCTGACCCCGACGCGAGAACTCGCGGCGCAGGTTGAAGAAAGCGTGCAGGAATACGGCAAGTACGCCGGGCAAAAATCCCTGGCCATGTTTGGTGGCGTCAGCATCAATCCGCAGATCAAGGCACTGAAGGGCCGTGTGGACATCCTGGTTTCCACACCAGGCCGTCTGCTTGATCACGCCCAGCAAGGCACCATTGACCTGTCCACGATTGAAATCCTGGTGCTCGATGAAGCCGACCGCATGCTGGACATGGGCTTTATCCACGACATCAAGAAAGTGCTGGCTCTGTTGCCGGCACAGCGGCAGAACCTGTTGTTCTCTGCCACGTATTCGGACGAAATCAAGCAACTGGCCGACAATCTGCTGAACAGCCCGGTGCTGATCGAAGTCGCCAAGCGCAACGCCACCGCCGAAGCCATCGCACAGAAGATCGTCCTGGTTGACCGCGAGAGAAAACGCCACTTGCTGGCGCACCTGATCAAGGAACACAACTGGTTCCAGGTTCTGGTGTTCACGCGTACCAAGCACGGCGCCAACCGCCTGGCCGAGCAACTGACCAAGGAAGAAATTCCGGCGCTGGCCATTCACGGCAACAAGAGCCAGTCTGCCCGCACCCGCGCGCTGACCGAGTTCAAGGCCGGCACGCTGCAAGTGCTGGTGGCGACCGACATCGCCGCCCGTGGTATCGATATTGAAGAATTGCCGCACGTGATCAACTTCGAGTTGCCCATGGTGGCCGAAGACTACGTACACCGCATCGGCCGCACCGGCCGCGCTGGCGCCGAAGGTGAAGCGCTGTCGCTGGTTTGCGTCGACGAAATGCGTCTGTTGTCTGATATCGAAAAACTGATCAAGCGCGCCCTGCCGCGCGAAATCATCACCGGTTTCGAGCCCGACCCCAACGCCAAGCCCGAGCCGATTGAATCGGGCCGTCGTGGTCGTCAGCAACAACAGCAAGGCCGCGGCCGCAATCAGCAACAACCCCGCCGCGAGCGAGCACAACGCGCGCCGGCCGAAGCCGGAGCCGAAGGCGCCGCTGAAGCCAGCACCAACGCCGAAGGCAGCCCTGCCCGCGAAGGTGGCGACAACCGTCGCCGCCAGAACCCGCGCAACAACAACCGCAACAAACCGCGTCAGGAAGGCCAGAGCAACGGTCAGAACGGCGGTCAAGGCGGCGGCCAGCGCGCCGAAGGCCAGCAACGTCGTCAAGGCCAGCAAAACCAAGGCCGCAACGGCGGTGGTCAGCAGCGTGACGGCCAATCGCGCGACGGTCAACCGCGTGGCGAAGGTGGTAATCGGGGTGGTAACGGCCAGCAACAAGGCCGTCGCAACGATCGCCAGCAACAAGGCCAGGCTCAGGGTCGTGGCAGCAACGGTGGCGGCCAGCGCGATGGCAATCGCAGCGGCAACGGCAATGCCAACCGCAACAGCAGCCAAGGCCAGAAAACCGACAAGAACCTGCGCGACGCCATCATGCGTGGCGACGCCCAGCCGATCTCCAACGAGAACACCCCCGTGTCCACCTGGTTTGACCAGCCACGCCGCACCCACGGGCGTCATCGTTAAGCGATCGTTGTCGCTGCACCAACAAAAAACCCGGCTTTGGCCGGGTTTTTTTATGGCCAGGCAAACGCAGATGCTTGCCATGCAGTCGCAGTTGCAGTTGCAGTTGCAGTTGCTTTTCGGGGTTGCTGTTGCTGTTGCTGTTGCCTTTGACGTTGGGCCCCTTTGACTGCGCCGAGCATCGCAGCAAGGCGCGGCGATCAAGGCGAAGCGGTAGGCCAAAGGCCGAACTCGCGAGCCAGCCGCGACTTGCGAGAAGCGCAGGGAACCCGAAGGGCGCAGTCGCCGGGGTCGCCTTTTCTTTGGGTACTTTCTTTTGGCGATCCAAAAGAAAGTACCGTGCTCCGGGCACCCCCGGTATCAAAACACCGCGCCGCAAGGCGCTAACACACCAGCCGTTCAAGGAGCTCCAACTCCGCTCACCATAAGGCCACCTGCGGCGGCCCGACTGGATTCCCGCCTCCGCGGGAATGACGAAGTGGTGAGGTCAGGAGAACATTCTTGCGAACACTTGATCCGCGGGACTGGGTTGGCCGTGGCAGTTGCAGTTGTTTTTCGGGGTTGCTGTTGCCTTTGACGTTGAGCCCCCTTGACTGCGCCGAGCATCGCAGCAAGGCGCGGCGATCAAGGCGAAGCGGTAGGCCGCAGGCCGAACTCGCGAGCCAGCCGCGCCTTGCGAGAAGCGCAGGGAACCCGAAGGGCGCAGTCGCCGGGGTCGCCTTTTCTTTGGTTACTTTCTTTTGGCGAAGCAAAAGAAAGTAACGTGCTCCGGCCACCGCCGGTATCAAAACACCGCGCCGCAGGCGCTAACACACCAGCCGTTCAAGGAACTCCAACTCCAACTCCGCTCACCATAAGACCACCTGCGGCGGCCCGACTGAATTCCCGCCTCCGCGGGAATGACGAAATGGAAAGGTCGGAAGAACATGCTTGCGACCACCCAATGCGCGCGCCGAACCGTTGAAGTTGCCTTTGAAGTTGCATTCGAAGTTGCATTCGAAGTTGCCGTTGAAGCTGCCTCTGAAGCTGCCTCTGAACCACCACAGACGTCACCTCAAAAGCCACCCCCTGAAACCGCAATCACCTCCCCCCTTCCCCCCTCCAATCCCCCACCACCATAACCATTTTGTCCGCCCCCACCCGGCGGTTTCGTCCATCCCCGTGCTGCACTGCACCCAGCCAACCCCAGCGTTCTCGGGCGTTGCGGCGATGCGCCTTGCGCCACCCCGGTGCACAGGTGTCCTGTTTTGTGCATTGATTCAGCAGAAAATTACATTGGTATAAGGATTACCCTGGAGCACGATTTGCCAAGCTTTTGATCATCGAAAGCTGATCCGGCCACGTCGGGCAAAGCCACACCCTTGCCCCAAAAAAGTGCCGGCAAATAACCCACTGAAAATGAAGGAGTTGATGATGAATAAATCGGGCACGCGTGTATTGGCCACGTTGATGGTCGCCGCAGGAGTCATGCTCTGTAGCACGTTCTCTCATGCATCAGACAAACTGGTACTGGGTTTTGCGCAAGTCGGGGCAGAAAGCGAATGGCGCACCGCCAATACCGAATCGATCAAGAGCAGCGCCAAAGAAGCCGGCGTGGATCTGAAGTTCTCTGACGCGCAGCAAAAGCAGGAAAACCAGATCAAGGCCATCCGTTCCTACATTGCCCAGAAGGTCGACGTGATTGCCTTCTCGCCGGTGGTGGAATCCGGTTGGGAACCCGTTTTGCGTGAAGCCAAAGCGGCCAAGATCCCGGTGATTCTGACCGACCGCGCGATCAAGGTGTCGGATGATTCGCTTTACACCGCTTTCATTGGTTCTGATTTCCTGGAAGAAGGCCGTCGTGGTGGCCGCTGGCTGGAAGACCATTACAAGGGCGCGCAAGGCCCGATCAATATTGCCGAACTGCAAGGCACCGTGGGTTCCGCTCCGGCGATCGACCGTCACAATGGTCTGATGGAAGTGATCAAGAACGATGACCGCTTCAAGATTCTGGCCAGCCAGAGCGGCGACTTCACCCGGGCCGGTGGCAAGCAGGTGATGGAAGCCATGCTCAAGTCTTATGGCAAGCAGATCCAGGTGGTGTATTCGCACAATGACGACATGGCCATTGGCGCCATCCAGGCCATTGAAGAAGCAGGTCTGAAGCCGGGCAAGGACATCATCATTGTGTCGTTTGATGCGACCAAGGGCGGCTTCCAGGCCATGATGGCCGGCAAGATGAACGTGTCTGTCGAGTGCAGCCCGCTGCTGGGCCCGCAATTGATGGAAACCGCCAAGCTGGTTGCTGCCGGCAAGCCGGTGCCCAAGCGCATTGTGACCAAAGAGACGGTGTTCCCGATGGAAACCGCCGCGGCAGCCTTCCCGTCGCGCAAGTATTGATCGCGTCGTTCGCACAACGCTGACTGGCAAGGCAACGGGGACGGTGCAAACCGTCCCCGCATGCCTTGTTACCCGCCTGTTCATTCAGGTTTGTGCCACAAGGACTGCACGATGAATGCTGCCGCCTCTGACCTGCCGCACCAGCACACCGGTGAGGCCATCTTGCACATGACCGGGATCGAAAAACGCTTTCCCGGCGTGCATGCCCTCAAACAGGTGGAGTTCCGCCTGTTTCCTGGCGAAATCCATACCCTGATGGGCCAGAACGGCGCGGGGAAATCCACGCTGATCAAAGTGCTCACCGGGGTGCACCCGGCGGACGCTGGCCAGATTGTGTTTGCCGGTAACACGGTCAAGCTGGACTCGCCCGAAGCGGCAGAAGCCGCCGGTATCCGCACCGTTTACCAGGAAGTGAACCTCTGCCCCAACCTGTCGGTGGCAGAGAACATCTATATTGGCCGTTTTGCGCGCAAGGCCGGCCGCATTGACTGGGCCACCATGCACGAGAACGCCCGCGCGCTGCTGGCCACGCTCTCGCTGGATCTGGATGTCACCCGCGCGCTGGACGCCTACCCGATTGCCATCCAGCAAATGGTCGCCATTGCCCGTGCGCTGAGCGTGGATGCCAAAGTGCTGATTCTGGATGAGCCGACATCCAGCCTGGATGAAGATGAAGTCCAGAAACTGTTCACCTTGCTGCGGCAACTGAAAGCGCGCGGCATGGCGATTTTGTTCGTGACGCATTTTCTGGAGCAGACCTACGCGGTCTCTGACCGCATTACCGTGCTGCGCAATGGCGAGCGCGAGGGCGAGTATCTGGCGCGTGATCTGCCGCGGCTGACGTTGATCCACAAGATGGTGGGCCGCGAGATCGACCCCGATCAACTGGGCAAACCGCAGTGGGCCGACAACCAGCCTGGCCAGACTTTTATCAATGCGCAAAGCATCAGCCGGCGCGGCAGCATGCAGGCGCTGGATCTGGATATCCGCGCTGGCGAAGTGCTGGGCCTGGGTGGCTTGCTGGGTTCTGGCCGGACCGAGACCGCGCGCTTGCTGTTTGGCGTGGATAAATGCGAAAGCGGCGCTCTGAATGTCGGCGGGCAGAGCGCCCGGTTTTCTTCCCCGCGTGATGCCATCAAGGCCGGCATTGGCTATTGCCCGGAAGACCGCAAATCTGAAGGCATCATTGCCGACCTCTCGGTGCGCGAGAACATCATTCTGGCGCTGCAGGCCCGCCAGGGGCTGTTTCGCTACCTGCCGCGCAAGCGCCAGGACGCCATCGCCAACGATTACATCCAGCATCTGGGCATCAAAACGCCGCATGCCGAGCAGCCCATTGGTCTTTTGTCTGGTGGCAACCAGCAAAAAGCCTTACTGGCACGCTGGCTGGCAACCGACCCGAAAATGCTGATCCTGGACGAACCCACACGCGGCATCGACATGGCCGCCAAGCTGGAGATCATGGATCAGGTGCTGGCGTTGTGCCGCAAGGGCCTGGCGATTTTGTTCATCTCGTCCGAGATGAGCGAGGTGGTACGCGTCAGCAACCGCATTGCGGTGCTGCGCGATCGCCACAAGGTGGGCGAACTGCCCGCCGGCCAGACCAATGAACACGCGGTCTTTCACATGATTGCCGGAGGCGAACAATGAACACGGCCACGACTGAGGCCACCGGCTGGCACAAGGCACTGGTACGACACCCGCTGTTTTTGCCGGTGCTCACCCTGCTTGTGCTGTTGCTGGTCAACCGTGCGTTCAATGCGCACTTTTTTCATATTGAAAACAAGGACGGCCACCTGTTTGGCAGCCTGATCGACATTCTCAACCGCGCCTCGCCGCTGGCTCTGGTGGCGCTGGGCATGACCCCGGTCATCGCCACACGCGGCGTGGATGTCTCGGTCGGCGCCATTGTGGCCATCAGTGCCGCCACCGCGGCGGTGCTGATTGGCGGGCAGATGCATATTGTGAATGGCGTGGAAGTCTACGTCAGCAATGTGCCGCTGCCGGTGGCCATTGCCGGCGCGCTGGCGGTGGGCCTGCTCTGCGGCTTGTGGAACGGTGCGCTGGTGGCATATGTGGGCATGCAGCCCATCATTGCCACGCTGATCCTGATGGTGGCCGGGCGCGGTATTGCCCAGTTGCTGACGGCCGGGCAGATCATCACCATCTACTACCAGCCGTATTTCTTTCTGGGCGCCGGTTTTCTGGGCGGGTTGCCGTTTGCGCTGTATATCGTCGCAGCGGTGGGTGTGGTGCTGTGGTTCTTTACCCAACGCACCGCACTGGGCCTGTTTGTGACGGCGATCGGCATTAACCCGACCGCTTCTTACTTTGCCGGTATCAAGGCACGCGCCATCATGCTGTGCGTGTATGGTTTTTCCGGGCTGATGGCGGGCGCAGCGGGGTTGATCATCAGCTCTAACGTGAAAAGCGCAGATGGCAACAACGCCGGCCTGTTGATGGAGCTGGACGCCATTCTGGCGGTCACGCTGGGTGGCACCTCGCTGGCCGGAGGCCGGTTCAGCCTGGTGGGGTCGTTGATTGGCGCACTGATCATCCAGACGCTGACCTACACCACGTATTCCATTGGCGTGCCGCCGGAAGCCAATCTGGTGGTGAAAGCCGTGGTGGTGTTCATTGTCTGCGTGGTGCAGTCCGAACCCATGCGCAAGCTGATCATCCGTGACCCGATCCTGCAGGGAGCCAGCCGATGAACAAGCCCTCTCTTTCTACCCGCCTGACCGACCCGCGCACGCTGCCACTGTTGATCACGCTGGGGCTGTTTTTGCTGATGTTCGGTTATGGCTCGGTGGCGTATCGCGGGTTTTTCTCCGCCCAGGTGTTCTGCAACCTGTTCATCGACAACGCCTTTTTGCTGATTGTGGCGATCGGGATGACCTTTGTGGTGATCTCGGGCGGGATTGATCTGTCTGTCGGCGGGCTGGTGGCCGTCACCACCATGATCTCGGCCACGCTGGTGCAATCGCATCACTGGCCGATCTGGGTGGTGACCCCGCTGGTGCTGTTGCTGGGTGCCTTGTTTGGCGCCTTTCAGGGCGTGCTGATCCAGTACTTCCGGCTGCAACCCTTCATTGTCACGCTGGGCGGCTTGTTCCTCACCCGCGGGCTGTGTTTTCTGATCAATATCGAGTCCATCACCATTAGCGATCCGGCCTATACGGCGGTGTCAGAGTTCCGCCTGCATCTGCCGTATGCGGATATCTCGGCCAATGTGCTGATCGCCGCCGTCGTGTTTATCGGCGCCGTGTGGCTGGGGCATTACAGCGAATTCGGCCGGGTGGTGTATGCCATTGGCGGCAGCGAGCGCTCTGCCCTGTTGATGGGCCTGCCCGTGGCGCGCACCAAAGTGCTGGTGTACACGCTCTCCGGCTTTTGCGCGGCGCTGGGCGGGGTCACGTTCACCTTCTACATGCTGTCGGGTTACGGCCTGCATGCCCAAGGGATGGAACTGGACGCCATCGCCGCCACGGTGATCGGCGGCACGCTGCTGACCGGAGGCGTGGGGTATGTGACGGGTACGCTGTTTGGCGTGCTGATCCTGGGCGTGATCCAGACCCTGATCACCTTTGACGGCACACTCAGCTCCTGGTGGACCCGCATTGTCATCGGTGCGCTGCTGTGCGTGTTCTGCGTGTTGCAACGGTTGCTGGACAGCCATGCCAGCAAGCGCCGCACCGGACGGGCCGCTGTCGGCAAGACAGTCGCCCCTGCCGTGGCGGCCGGAGATGCCACGCCGGCAGAACTGGTGGCGCACGGGCAGTGAGGTGTGAGGTGTGAGGTGTGAGGTGTGCAGAGTGTAGGGCGGGGTTTGCCGGGTGCAATTGCCATCTCACGCCGCACCACTTTCACGCGCCCCAGCACTTCGTCATTCCGGACCTCGGCGGCCCCCTTGGCCGGAATCCAGCACGCCCGCCGCAGGTGGGCTTGGCCGGCAAGAACACCAAGGACAGCGCCTGCGGCGCGGTTGTTTTACAGCTGGATTCCTGCCTTCGCAGGAATGACGAGCCGGGGGGGTATGCACGCCTCCCCCTCCTCACTCCTCACTCCTCACTCCTCACTCCTCACTCCTCACTCCTCACTCCCCGCACCTCAATTCGTCAGCAATTTCAGCGACAACACCGTCTCCGCCGTATACGCGGTACCGTCGATATAGTTATCCCCGACAATCCGTTCCAGCGAGATCGAGGGCATGACGATCGGCCGGGAGCCGTCTTTGTTGGGCGCCAATGAGTAATCCACGCCAAAGCGGGTCAGGTGGGATGAGCGCCGGTTCAGGCCGGAGGTCGCGGTCAGATCGCGCGCGGTCAGATAAGAAGCGTGAAACTTCAGCCGCCACAGATAGCCGCCGGGGTAGTAATCCGCCGTCATGCCCACGTAGCCGCCTGTGGCCGTGCCGGGGCTCTGGCCTTGTTCCACGCGCGCCAGATGGTCCACATATACCCCGCCCAGCGGGTAAACAAACCAGGATGAGCCGCCCGGATCATACGGTTTGCCCACCACCAGAAAGTCCGGCAGGATCAGCCGCGTATCAAACGCCAGCCCTTGCGAGAGCGTGTCGTTCTGCGCGTCTTCCTTGACGTTGACGTTGATGGAACTGCCCAGCGCAAAGCCGTCTTTTTTGGCATCAAACAAGGTGCCGGCCGCGCCCAGTTGTGCCCCGCGCGAGTTATACGGGTTGTCGCTGGCGGTATTCATGTTCATCCACAGTGCCGAATACCAGCGCCAGCCCCAGTCTGTCAGCGTATCGGGCAAGAAACGTTTGCCCATGCGCCACGTCAGCCCGGCCTGCACCAGCGAGGACGAATTATCCGAACCGTGGGTAATGGCCAGCACTGCCGGGTTGGTGGCATTGGGGCCGGGGCCGTCACGCAGGGCGAAGTCGTTCCAGAAATGATGCGGTGGCGCAGCGGCGACCGCAGAAGCTGTAGTGGCCGCCGGCCTGGCCACCGCGACAGCCGAGGCCTCGCTGGCGCCTTGCCCTGCCGGTCTGGCGGCGGCAACAGCACTGGCAGGCGCTGGCGCCGGCTGTGTTGCCTGGGCGGCATTGGCAAGGTCGGCGCTGTCTTCAGGCGCGGTTTCCGGGCGTCCGAACAGCTCGTCATAACAAGCAAGGCGGGCCTTGTTGTTAACGATACTCTGGCAAGGGGCAGCCAACGCCGGTGAAATACTCACCGTAAACAACGCGATGGCCGCAGATAACAGCAAAGTCCGCATGGGCAGGGCGGCATTTGCCCACGCTCAGGCTGCGCGGGCAAGCGGGGCCGAAGTATGAACACTGCCCCGATTCTGGCATCAAGCCGCTGCGCTGTTTGTCAGCGGATCACTGACGTGATGTGGGAAAACGGCTCAGGCCGACTCGCGGATCACCAGACGCCCGGGGAATCGCTGCTGGTAAAAGCGCCCGCCCAGCTCAGCCGGATCAAGCTGGATAAAGTGCATGGCGGCCTGGCTGATGCGCTCGATATCCTGGTGCACCGTGGTCAGTTGCGGGTCCATGTATTCGCAGATATCCAGGTTATCGTGCCCGGCCAGCAACATGTCTTTACCCGGATGCCGGCCAAACTTGCGCAGCGCCTTGGCCGCACCGAAGGCCATGCGGTCTGTGGTGCACATGATGCCGCCCGCGCCGGAATCCCGCAGGCCGCCCTGCCCGCACCAGTTCAATAATTGTTCGTAGGCAAACGCTTCAAACTGCCAGGTCGGGGTATCGACCGCGACGGGAATCACTTCTGGCGTCTCGCCCGCCGCTTTCATGGCTGAGACATACCCGGCCAGCCGCTCTGGCCGCGAGGGGTTGGCAATGCGCGGCGTGCCCAGGTAGGCTGGGCGCACATTGCGGCTTAACAGGTAGTTCACCATCAGGCCAATGCTTTGCTGGTTGTCGTTCATGACGAAATGGCAGTTTTCGTCCATGAAACTATCCAGGAAGACAATGCGCATTTCCTTTTGCAGGCTGGCCAGCAAGGCGCGGTTTTCCTGAGATTCGATCGGGGTGAGGATGATGCCGTGCACTTTCATGGCGCGCAGTGCCATCAGCGCGGCAGCTTCACGCCGGGTGTCGTTATTGGAGGCCTGGATGACAATCTGCAACCCCAGCGCCGCGGCTTCGCGCTCCATCAGTTGCAGCACCTTGCCAAAAAACGGCTCGGCAATAAACGGCAGCACCACGCCCACCAGGTTGGAGCGCCCGGTGACGAGACTGACCGCGTGCAGGTCTGGCACATAGTTGAGCGCACGACAGGCGCGTTCGATTTTTTCGCGGGTATCGGGCTTGAGTGTTGCGCTGCCGTTGAAATATTTGCTCACCGTGGTGCGCGATAGCCCGGCCGCGGCGGCAACGTCATTCATGGTCACGACACCGGAAAATCCATCCGGAATGGCAACGTTTTCATTCTCTGCCACGGCAAGCTTCCCTGAGCGAAATTTGTTATTGAATTCAATGTGAACGCGTGTAAATCGCAGTGTACACAGTTTGCGCAAATGCTGCCGTAACGCCCGTCTGAACGACCGTTTGAATTGCCGCAATGCACCATGATGGTGTAATAAAAACACCTTATGCCACTTGTCGGCACATTGTTGGGGCGCTCTCGCATTCAAAAATTTACACGTGTACATTTATTGGCAGCGGGTTATCCAACAAGACACCGCAACAAGCCGCGGCTTTCTCACCGGCAAGCTATTTCTATCAACTGGATCAGGAGTCCGACCATGCGTTTCGCCCAACGAGTTGTTGTAGCCACGTGTGCAGCCGCTTTTGCCCTGCCCGCTTTTGCCGCCAAACCGATCAAGTACATTGGTGTGACTGTCGGTGACCTGGCCAATCCGTTCTTTGTGGCCATTGGCAAGGGTGCAGAAGATGAAGCCAAAAAGCTCTCTGGCGCCAACGTCAAGGTCACCACTGTGTCCAGCAAATACGATCTGAACACCCAGGTGGGCCAGATCGAGAACTTCATTGCCAACAAGGCCGACATGATCATCGTCAACGCGGCTGACCCCAAAGGCATTGCGCCAGTGCTGCAAAAAGCCAAAGCCGCCGGGATTGTCGTACTGGCCGTAGACGTGGGCGCAGAAGGCGCCGATATCACCGTGATGTCTGACAACACCATGGCTGGCACCGAGTCTTGCCGCTTCCTGGCCAAACAACTCAATGGCAAGGGCAATGTGGTGATCGTCAACGG
This sequence comes from Silvimonas iriomotensis, assembly GCF_014645535.1. Taxonomy (NCBI): domain Bacteria; kingdom Pseudomonadati; phylum Pseudomonadota; class Betaproteobacteria; order Neisseriales; family Chitinibacteraceae; genus Silvimonas; species Silvimonas iriomotensis. The sequence goes on along the minus strand of NZ_BMLX01000001.1, from coordinate 241,109 downwards.
CCCGCCTGTGACCGCCGTGATCGACCGCGTCGCCGGTTGCAAGAAACTGCTGGCCACTTATCCGGGCATCAAGGTGTTGTCGGATAACCAGGACGCCAAGGGCAGCCGCGACGGCGGCATGCAGGTCATGGCTGACCTGTTGACTGCCCACCCGAAAATTGACGGCGTGTTTGCCATTAACGACCCGTCCGCCATTGGCGCTGAACTGGCCATCAAGCAAGCCAGCCGTACCGACGTGAAGCTGATCGCCTCGGTAGACGGCGCGCCGGATGCGCAAGTGGCGCTCAAGGACAAGAACAGCCTGTTTGCCGTTTCCACCGCCCAGAACCCGTACAAGATGGCCGAGACCGCGGTGCAGATGGGCTACGACATGATGAATGGCAAGAAGCCGGCACAAACCACCGTACTGCTGCCCACGCCCCCTATTACCAAAGCCAACGTCGCCACTTATCAAGGCTGGGTCAAGTAAAGGGCGTGTGAGGCTCGAGGCGTAAGGTGTGAGGTGGCAAAACCTGCCACTGCGGGGTTACCCCTCACACCTCTCCCCTCACACCTCACTCCCCCGAAGGGGAAGACATGGGTGAAATCGTTCTTGAAGTAGAGCGCATCAGCAAACGTTTTGGTGCCACGCGCGCGCTGGATAACGTGGCGCTGCAGGTCCGCAGCCACGAAGTCCTCGCCCTGATGGGCGAGAACGGCGCCGGCAAAAGCACGCTGATGAAGGTGCTCTCTGGCGTCTATCAGCCTGATGCGGGCGAAATCCGCCTGCTGGGCAAACCGGTCAAACTGCATGCCCCTGCCGATGCCCGCGCAGTGGGGATCAATCTGATTTATCAGGAACTCGCCGTGGCCCCGCACATGACGGTGGCCCAGAACGTGTTCATGGGCAGCGAGCCGCGCGGGCGTTTTGGCCGGGTTGACCAGGCGGCCATGCGCACGCGCACGAATGAAGTGTTGCAACAACTGGGCGCGCGCTTTGGCGCAGACACGCTGGCCGGATCACTGGGCATTGCCGATCAGCAGCAGGTAGAAATCGCCCGCTCGCTCATCCACAAAAGCCGCGTGCTGATCATGGATGAACCCACCGCCGCGCTGTCTGACCGCGAAACCGAGCGCCTGTTTGCCGTGATCCGCCGCCTGCGTGATGACGGCATTGCCATTGTGTACATCAGCCACCGCATGGCGGAGATGACCGAACTGGCCGACCGCGTGGCCGTCATGCGGGATGGCGGTTATGTGGGCACGCTGATCAAGGCAGAAGCCGCGCCCGAACGCGTGATCCAGATGATGGTCGGGCGCCCGCTGGATGACTTTTACCAGCGCCGCGAACATGTGGAAAAAGGCCCGGTGCGCCTTGAAGTACGCAACATCATCAGCCCCAAGATCAACGATGCGTCGTTCCATGTCTGTGCCGGCGAAGTGCTTGGCCTTGCAGGGCTGGTCGGCGCCGGTCGCACTGAACTGGCGCGGATCATCTTTGGCGCAGACCCCAAGGCCAGCGGCGACATTGTGGTCGATGGCAAGCCTGTCAACATCCGCCAGCCACTGGACGCGATGAAACTGGGCATTGGTTATCTGCCGGAAGACCGCAAGGGTCAGGGACTGTTTTTGCAGTTGTCGGCGCTGGCCAATACCACCATGAGCGTGCTGAACCGCCATTCGCGCGCGGGGCTGTTGAACCACAAGGCGCTGCGCAAACTGACCGAAGACGCCATCAAGCAGTTGTCGGTAAAGGTGCCCGGGCCGGACGGCATCGTGGGCGGTTTGTCTGGCGGCAACCAGCAAAAACTGTTGCTGGCGCGCTGGCTGGCGATCAAACCGCGCGTGCTGATTCTGGATGAACCCACCCGTGGCGTGGACGTCGGCGCCAAGAGCGAGATCTACCGCATCATCAACCAGCTGGCCGCCAGCGGCGTGGCGGTGGTGGTGATCAGCAGCGAGCTGCCGGAAGTGATCGGCATTTGCGATCGCGTGGTGGTCATGCGTGAAGGCCATATCACCGGCGAGGTGTCGGGCGAGGCCATCAACCAGGAAACCATCATGACCTGCGCCACCCTCGCCACCACGCAACCCGCGCTGGCTCTGGCCGCGTAACCGGCTTTGCCGGATTTGCAGCATTCAAGGACATTATCATGGCCAATCAGACACACACCGCCGGCTCTACCCCGCTTGCGCCAACCCCGGCCAGCGGCAGCGGCCAGCACCGCATGACTTTCGGGCAGGTGTTCAATCGCGTCGGCATGTTGCCGGTGCTGATCCTGATGTACATCGCTTTCTACTTTTTGACGCGGTATCTGAGTGATGACGGCACGTCCAACTTCATGACGACCGGCAACACCATGAATATCCTGCGCCAGACCTCCATCAATCTGGTGCTGGCCTGCGGGATGACCTTTGTCATCCTCACCGCCGGCATTGATCTGTCCGTGGGTTCCATCCTGGCGGTGTCGGCCGTACTGGGCATGCTGACTTCCTTGCCCGGCCATATGGCGGCGCTGGCCTTGCCGGTGTTCTTGCTGTCCGGCCTTGCCATGGGCTTGATCAATGGCGTGATGGTGGCCGGCTTCAAGATCAACCCGTTTGTGGTCACGCTGGGCACCATGACCGCGTTGCGCGGCGCAGCCTATCTGTTTGCCGATGGCACCACCGTGCTCAACCGCGATATCCCGTCGTTTGAATGGCTGGGCAACAGCAACTTCCTGGGCGTGCCCTGGCTGATCTGGGTGGCGATCGGCGTGGTGCTGGTCAGCTGGTTCATCCTGCGCCAGACCGTATTGGGGCTGCATATCTACGCGGTCGGCGGCAACCCGCAAGCGGCACGGCTGACCGGGATCAAGGTCGGCGCGGTACTGCTGTTTGTGTATGCCATCAACGGGCTGTTCAGCGGCATTGGCGGCGCCATGAGTGCATCACGTTTGTATGGCGCCAACGGCAACTGGGGCACCGGTTATGAACTGGATGCCATCGCCGCCGTGGTGCTGGGCGGCACCAGCTTGATGGGCGGGGTGGGCTCGATCTGGGGCACGGTGATCGGCGCGCTGATCATTGGTGTGATGAACAATGGGCTGACCATTATCGGGCTCTCCAGCTTCTGGCAATACGTGGCCAAAGGCGTAGTGATTGTGCTGGCCGTCATGCTGGATAAATGGCGCCAGCAACAAGCCACCACCAACTGATCTTCTGACCACGGTACAAGGCGGGCATCATGTCAGCGCACAACCAGAATGTACCAGTGCCCGCCGGTCCCGGAGTTCGTCATGCAGCGTGACGACGCCACCAGTTGCCTGCTGGTCTGGGAACACGGCACTGCGTGCATCGAAAAACCGGGCGCCATGCTGGGGCCGGTGTATTTCCGGCTCTCGGCGCAGCAGGATTTCCAGCCGTTTTATGTTGCACCCTGGCCCGACGATCCGGCCCTGCCCGGCCTGCTGCGCGCCATGCGTGGCGAATGGCCTTGCGTGCCGTTCAGCCGTACCGAAACCCCGCAAGAGATCGCGCCAGGCTGGCGCAAACACCTGCCGGCAGACGCCGCGTATGCCGATATCCACGGCCCTGGCGCCAATCACCCCTGGCAGGTGCTGGAGCGCGACGCGCTGGGTATCACGCTGGGCATTGAATACCCGCGCGACTCGGCCATTGCCCTGCTGCGCCGGGAAATCCGCGCCGATCCGCATGCGCCCGCGCTGGATATCAGCCTGACCATTTACCCGCGCCGCGATACGGTCATGCCGGTGGCGCTGCACCCGACCTTTCGCCTGCCCAGATCCGAAGGCGGCCTGTTGTTGCAACCGGGGGCGTTTGAACAGGCGCTGACGTTCCCGACCGACTTTGAAGCTTCGTCACGCCTGGCGCCCGGTGCCAGCGCGCATCATCTGGCGGCGCTGCCGGGCAAGGATGGCCAGCCGGTGGATTTATCGGCACTGCCGCTGGCCAGCGCGCAGGAAGAACTGCTGCAACTCGTCAACGCGGCGGGCAGGTTTGACCTTGTGTATCGCAAAGAACAAGCACGCGTGCGGCTGACGTGGGATGCCGCCGCCCTGCCCGACGTGGTGCTCTGGATCAGCAATGGCGGTCGGCCGCAGGCGCCCTGGCTGGGCCGCAATTTTGCGCTGGGCGTGGAACCCGTCAATGGCGTGTTCGAACTGGGCGGCGTATTGCAGCCGCCGCCTGATCATCCGCTGGCCCGGCGTGGCCTGGTGTTGCAGGCTGGCGTGGCACGCACAATTCACTACCGGATTTCTGTAGAAAATACGGCCGCCGCCCCTTGCTGAGGAGGGTTTGATGTGGGTCTTGCACAACCCCTGATCCACTTGCCAGTAGACGAAGCAGCCGAAGTAACGCAATCTATCTGGTATCAACCGCTTTTGCTGCACTGCAATGCCTCAGATTCGCGCCAATAAAATCGCTATCGAGTACGAAACATTCGGCCAACCCGATCGGCCCGCCGTATTGCTGATCATGGGGCTGGGTATGCAATTGCTCGGCTGGCCCGAGGATTTCTGCCAGGCTCTGGCCAACCAGGGCTATTACGTGATCCGCTTTGACAACCGTGACATCGGCCTGTCATCGCACATGGATTGCTGCGGCAAACCCAATCTGATGTGGGCAGCCATGAAGCACAAGCTCGGGTTGCCGCTCAAGCCGCCGTATTCACTGGCCGACATGGCTGACGACGCCATCGGCCTGATGGATGTACTGGGGCTGCCGCGTGCCCACGTAGTGGGTGCATCCATGGGTGGCATGATTGCGCAGATTGTGGCGTCCAAAGCGCCGGATCGCGTCATCAGCCTGACCAGCATCATGAGCAGTTCCGGCGCGCCAGGTTTGCCTGGCCCCAATGCCGCCGCGCAAGCGGCCTTGCTCAAACGCGCCGCGCCCTCCCTCTACCGGCCGCAGCACCGCGAGGCGCTGATCGACTTTCTGCACCAGAACTGGCAAGTGCTGCACAGCCCGGGTTTTCCCACGCCAGAGATCGTCCAGCGCGAGCGTATCCGCCGCAGCCTTGACCGTGCCATTTACCCGCAAGGGGTGGTGCGCCAGTTGATGGCAGTGGTGGCCGGGCCGGATCGCAGCGCCTTGCTGGGCAAGCTCACGGTGCCGTCGTATGTCATTCACGGTACGGATGATCCGCTGATTCCGCTGGCCTGCGGCCAGGATACCGCCAGCAAGATTCCTGGCGCGCGCTTTGAAGAAGTCCCCGGCATGGCGCATGACCTGGCGCCCGGCGTCTGCGCACTGCTGCTTGATCGCCTGCCCCCGCATTTTGAAGCTGCTGCGGCCGTGCAACGCGCTGAAGAAGACGCGCTGAGCGACACCACCGCCAGCGTCTGAGCCCTTTTTTCCGATTTGTCTGACAGGTAAGGGACAGGCTGGCGAGACACTCTCGTCAGCCCTGCCCGGCGCCGGGCTTTTCCGGCTCAAAAGCTACCGTATGTCGGAAGGCCTCCAGCATCCATGCGGGCCAGGCGCGAGCCTGTCTGTCGGCCCATGCCAGGCACCCCTTTCCCTGGCTATAAATCAGATCAGAACCACAAACAGCCGGACTGCAATTTGCCGGACTGGATAAAACGCCCGCACCGGTGAAACCGCCAGGCGTTGGGAATATGGAGTTGATCCTTGCCCGCCACCGACCTGTAACAGGCAGCCGGTGCGCCGGGCCTTCGGCATCTGCCGTACCATCCAGCGGGCGCTCGCCGCGCCTGAACATGGCTTTTGGCAAGATCGGGAGACAGACATGACGCTCACACGCTGGTCCAGGACCTGGAGAAAGGACGAAGGGTACGAACTGCGCGAACGCATCCATGAAGATGAAACCGGTATCGGCCGTTTTGCCGGGTTGTACCTGTTCCAGAATGGCGAAGAAATTGGCGGGCCCTACCCCAGCATGCGCAAGGCAGAAGATGTACTGCTGCACATGACTGCGCGCGGTGCGGACCTGCAATTGCAACTGGCCCGCTGACGGCGGCCAGTTTGTGCGGCAGTGACACACAAAACACAAGGCGGACCCGATGGTCCGCCTTTTACATGGTTCAGGTGCAAGCGCACCTTGCTGGCCCGCGCTCAGGCCGTGCGGCCCGCCCCGCCACGTGGTGGCGGCAAACGGCCCGATTCAATGATGAACCGCGCAACGCGCAAGGCTTCAGCATTGGCGGCCGCTTCAGAGAAATATTGCGACGGACGCGACACCCGCTGCCACGGGAACACCAGTTGCGGATCTACGCCCTCTGTGGCCAGGCCGATCGTCAATGTGGGGTACCACTCCAGCGTTTCCAGATCCAGCTCAGCACTGGTTTCAATCAGATATCCACGGTGTTGTTGCATGATGCGTGCCTCCTTGCACAAACCACATAACCCCCAGCCCATCGCACTTATTGCGCGCCCGGTTGTCGCAGTGGGCACAGCCGGACCCGAACACAGGTTGACCCTACGCCACTTTATTGCTGCAATGCAACATATCGAGTCCGCAAACGGGTGTCTGTAGGGGTTTGCACGTAAACAATTGTTTGAAATACCGGATTCAAATCGCAGTAACGGCGCGGCCTGGCGCGCGATCTGCCGATTGGCTGACCGCACGTCGACTCAGGTGTGCTGTACTGCACCGACAAGGAGACCTACGCATGTCCTGGCAAGGTGGCAGTGAGCTTTTTGAAGACTTGATCGCTGCGGCGCAAAAAGCCGTGGTTGATAAAGATCTGCGGCGCGACTTTTACCTCGAAATGATCGAGTCCTTTGAGCGGGAAGGCTGGGATCAGCCAGAATACTGCCGGGGTCTGGATACCGCGTATGACGAGGCGCTGGAGATCCTGCATCCGGAACTGGAAGAAGAGGAAGAGCTGGACGACGACGACCGCGAAGACAGCGACTGGTCCTGAGCGCTCACTCGCCCGTGTTGTAGTGCTGAGCCCGTGCGCGCCATGGGTCAGCGGGTTGCACCCATCATCATGACAAGGAGCTTTATCCATGAGTACCGTCCGACACGTTGCCGTACTGGTAGGCAGCTTGCGCAAGGCATCGCTGAATCGCAAAACCGCGCTGGCGCTGGCTGAGCTGGCGCCTCCTTCGCTCAAGCTGCAGATTGTCGAGATCGGTGACCTGCCGCTGTACAACGAAGATATCGATGTCGATCCGCCCGCCGCGTATGTGCGCTTTCGGGCTGAAATGAAAGCGGCCGATGCCGTGCTGTTTGTCACGCCGGAATACAACCGCTCGGTACCCGCCGCGCTGAAAAACGCTATCGATGTCGGCTCCCGTCCGCGGGGCGAAGCGGTGTGGAGCGGCAAACCCGGGGCCGTGGTCAGTGTCTCGCCCGGCGCGGTGGGCGGCTTTGGCGCCAACCATCATCTGCGCCAGTCGCTGGTGTTCCTGAATGTGCCGTGCATGCAGCAACCCGAAGCCTATGTCGGCAATGCCGGCGATATGTTTGATGCAAACGGCAAACTCAGCAGCGACCGCAGCCGCGAGTTTTTGCAGAAATTCATCGACGGCTATGCCGCGTGGGTAGAAAAGCAACTGGGATAAACCTGCGCTGACGTGCCGGAACAGTTCAAGGGCAGTTCAAAGAAAAAGGCGAACATGAAGTTCGCCTTTTTTGTTGGCCACAAAGTGGCCGGTACTGCCAATACGCTTAAACCTTCACGTTCACGGACGAGCTGCTGACCGCCGGGGTGGCCGGCGATGTGGCCGTTGCCGCAGGCGCAGTTTCAGTGCGCTGCGGCTGCGGGGTAGCCGGACGGCTACTCGCAGCAGGCCGCGCAGTCGGCGGCAAAGATGAACCAACAGTGAGTGACATTCAGACTCTCCAGGTTAAAAACGCGCCAGGGGCGCAAAATGGCAGCCGGCAAACAGATACAACTCGCTGGCCGCCAGTTTTAATTGCCGGCCAGCAAGGTATCGACCACCGGTGCCAGCTTGGCGCCCGTGTTCTTCCATTTATCGAACCCGAAGTTGCCTGCCTCATAGGTCGCACTACCCAGCAACTGCCCGTTGCGGCGCAAGGTCAGCGAGGCGCTGGCCAGGTAGGAGGAATCTTCGTCCCGACCATAGCGGCGCTCCCATTTGCGGCTGGCGGTGTAGGTCAGCTCGGCACACCCGGTGGGGGCGGTGCCCGGCGAATACACGCGGCTTTCCACGCCGTAGCGTTTAAGCAGCAATTGCAGGGAGGGGACGAAATCCGGCACCGCAACGACTTCATTCCAGTCGATGCAGACTTCTTTCAGGGAGAGATACGGCCGGACATATTCAAACGGAGCGCCGCTGTTACCGCTGGACGCTGCCGAGGTCACAGTGGCAATGCCGTCTGCCGCTGCGGTGACCAGTTCGCCCACCGGAATGGTCGGCACCACCACACAGCCGCTGAGCATCAGCAGGGATATCAGCGCACAGCACAGGCGCAGCAAGGTAAAACGGGTCCACAAGTGTCGCATCAGTCGAAACCCAGCACACTCATGAAAGTACGTTGCAACCAGCCCACCGTGTTGGCATCGGCCACGACCCCGCGCCCGACTTGTTCCAGTTGCACATCTGCCACTTTTTGCGACGAGACCACGTTGCCCGCTTTGATGTCGCGCTTTTTGACAAGGCCCGAGAAGCGCAGCTGGTTCAGATCGCCGTTGACGGCAATGCGCTTGCTGCCGGCGATCTCCAGCAGCCCGTTGGGCAGGACATCAATCACCGACACCGAAAGCGTGCCGGTCATGGAATTGGCGTTGTCAGTCTGGCCCGAGCCTTTGAAGGTATCGGAACCGGTAGAGATCACGTTCAGATCAAACAACTCTTTGATCACGCCGCCCATGGACGACGTGGAACCTGGGCCTTTGAAGGCCACTTCGCCGTTCTTGCTGGCGTTGGTGGTCGATTTGTTGCTGCCGGTCAGGCTTTCCTGGATCTGGATGGTAAGCGTATCGCCCACGCGGCTGGCGACGGCTTCTTCAAACAGCATTTGCGCCGTCGCGTTCTGGAAGATGGAGCCCTGGTTATCCATGGTGATCAACGTGGGCTGCGGCAAGGCGCGGGTCGGGCGGGTGACAATGGACGCCGGGTCGCTGGAGCATCCGGCCAGCACCATCAGGCCAAGAATGCACGCGGCCTGACAGATGCGGTGTCTGACATCGCTGAAATCCTGGTTTGCCACGGTCTGCCTCGCTCCACAATCCGGGCCGGCGGCCCATTACGCTTTGCCTGAAGTGTGCAAAGCAATTGCGCAGCAAATGTGCAAACAATGTGAAAGTCGCGCCCGGATCGGGCGAATGGCAAACCCGTCAGATCAGGCGAGGCAGGCCTGAGCGGCCGGCACCAGCGCACCGCCACGGCGTGGCGCGGCTTCAAAACGGTAGCCTGCGCCATAGGCAGACTGGATGAACTCCTGGCCGGGCGCAGCAAGGGCGAGTTTCTGGCGGATTTTGCGGATATGGCTATCCACCGTGCGTTCGGTCACCACGCGGCCATCGGCGTACATGCCATCGATCAACTGCGCGCGGGAAAACAAGCGCCCCGGCCGTGCGGCCATCAGGCGCAGCAACTGGAACTCCACCACCGTCAGCTGGATATCACGACCGCCAATCTGCGCGCGGCCGGATTCATCATCCAGCGTCAGCGCGTCGCGCACCGCCGGGACCGGCAGGCCGCGCCGCAACACGGTACGCACGCGCGCCGCCACCTCACGCAGGCTGAACGGCTTGCATACGTAATCGTCCGCGCCCAGTTCCAGCCCCAGCACGCGATCCATCTCGGTATCGCGGCCGGTCAGCATGATGATCGGCAAGCCGGAACTCTGGCGCACGCGCCGGCAGATTTCCATGCCCGGGATATCGGGCAGGCCCAGATCAAGCAACACCAGCGCGGCCTCGTTATTGGCCAGCCAGTTCAACGCATCGCTGCCGGTCTGCTGCCAGACCGGCTCAAAACCATCGTTGCGCAGATAATCGAACAACAGACTGGCCACGCGGGCTTCGTCTTCAACCAGCAATACCACTGGCTTCATGGGTCATTTCCTCTTCAGCGGCTTCTACCCGCAACACCCAGCACAAACCGCCCAGCTGACTATGGCGGGCGTGCAGCGTGGCGCTGTGGGCTTCAGCAATGGCGCGGGCAATGGCAAGACCCAGCCCGCTGGCATGCGGGTGGCGCACACCATGGCCCGGTACGCGGTAAAACCGTTCGGTCAAACGGGGTAAATCCTGACCTGGCACCCCGGGCGAGCTATCTTCCCAGGTCACTTCCACCGCGCCGTCATACGTGCCTTCAACCCGGATCACAATCTGGCCGGGCGGGTCGGTATAACGCAGGCTGTTTTGCAGCAGGTTGGTGAAAAGCTGCTCCAGCCGCAGTACGTCTCCGGCCACGCTGGGCGCGGGCTTGCGGGTAAGTGTCACCGTCAGCCCGGCGCGTTGCAGCGACAGCCGATGCCGCTGCAGCAATTGTTCAATCAAGCCGCCCACATCAATGATCTGTATCGGCACGCTGTCAGCCGGGCGGGTATGGCCCAGCAGGCGATCCAGGTCTTGCAGCAGGCGCGACAGCCGCTGGACCTCCCCTGCCATGGCGTCCAGGGTCTGGGCGTCTGGCTGGCGCAAGCCGATCTGCATGGCCTCGATCTCCCCGGCCAGCACCGTCAACGGTGAGCGCAGTTCGTGGGCCAGATCGGCCAGCGGGCCAGCGTCTGCGGCCGGTGCCGCAAGCGGAACCAGGCTGGCGGTCTCTGCCCCGCGCTGGCGCCGTGCCTGGAAAAAACACATCGCCAGCACCAGTTCTGCCAGCACGACCAGTTCTACCACCAGACGCACGCCGTAGCGGTCGGCCTGCGCCCACAACACCAGCAATAACGCGGCATTGAATGTGCCAAGCGCGACCAGCGCAAACCTGCGCCCCAACCCTGATCTCAAGCCTGATCTGATTTGTGCATGCATGTTGTTTGAATTTTTGGCCAAGGACATGTGCGCGGGCGGCTGCCCGGGCGGGGCGCATTATGCAATGCGGGTGAAAGCTGACAATCGCGCAAATGTAGCGCTGATTGTCGGCAGCGCATTTGACACAAAGGGGTACAAATTTACCGCCACCGGGTTACAAAACACGGCCTTGCGTGTCAGTGCTGATGCTTTTTACATGTTTGCACATGTCATCTTTTCTTGCACCACTCCTGCAAAACAGGCAAAAACGGGCAAAAACGTCCGCACAATCTGCATGAAACAGGCAAAATAATTTGCACATTTATCCTTGTTGATGCACGATTAGTAAAACCAGATTGGCCTGGTAATCAAACAGGGAAGTGTGCCATGAGCGTGGATTTGCGCCGTGAACGTTTTAAGTCAGGCACCGCTTTGCCGGTAGACCGACACCAGATTATCCGTGAACGCTTACAGCGGGACGGCCGGGTTCTGGCCGCAGAACTGGCCACGGAATTTGCAGTTTCAGAAGATTCCATCCGCCGTGACCTGCGCGAAATGGCCGCCGCCGGCGAGTGTCAGCGCGTGTATGGCGGCGCCATTGCCATGTCGGCCACCGGCAAACCCATTGCCGAACGCAATACGGAAAACCTGGCCCGCAAGGAGCGGCTGGCCCGCAGCGCCGTGCGGCTGATCCAGGGCGGCCAGTTTGTGTTTCTGGATGCCGGCAGCACCAACCTGGCCATCGCCCGCCTGTTGCCTGAAGACATTGGCATAACCGTGGCCACCAACTCGCCCGCCATCGCGGCAGCACTGGTCGGGCGCGAAGACCTGCGCGTGATCATGATTGGCGGCACGCTTGATCACCAGACCGGGGGCACGCTGGGCGGCAGTGCCGTGCTGGAAGTACAGCAAATGCGGCCGGATTTGTGCTTTCTGGGGATCTGCGCCATCAGCGCCGAATCCGGCCTTGGGGGCGGGCATATGGAAGACGTCGCCTTCAAGCGCCAGCTGGTGGCCAGCAGCGGCGCCATTGTCGCCGTTGCCACCAACGAAAAGCTGGGCACCGGCGCGCCGTTTGGCATTGCGCCGTTGTCAGAGGTCACGCATCTGGTGATCGAACATGATGCCGACACGCAGATTCTGCATCGCCTGGCTGAAGCAGGAACAAGTTTGGCTGATGCAGGAATCAACGTGCTTCGCGCCGAATAAGAATATGTCAGATGCAAGCAATTTCATTGTTTTTACCAACAAAAGCGGCATTGAAGCCGCTTGAAACCGGGCCCGCACCCACCGCACTGGATATCGCATGAAACCGAAAGACACCGCCAGCGCTCTTGACTGGAAACCTTCCTGCACCGCCACGCGCTTGCTGTTTTTGCTGACGGGCATTGCCAACGCCACCTGGGCGGCCATGGTGCCGTTTGCCAAGTTGCGACTGAACCTGAACGACGCCGCCCTGGGTAGCGTCTTGCTGGCCCTGGGCTGTGGCGCCATGCTGGCCATGCCCGCCACCGGCTGGCTGATGAAACGCTACGGCAGCGGCAAGGTGCTGCTGGTCAGCGGCGCAGCCATGGTGGTCTCTGTGCCGCTGCTGGCCATTGCGCCAGACCCGTTCATGCTGGCGGCCGCCCTCTTTCTGTTTGGCGCGCTGCTGGGCATGGTCGACGTTGCCATGAACAACCAGGCCGTGTTTGTTGAACTGCAGGCTGGCAAGCCGCTGATGTCCTCGTTCCACGGCTTGTTCTCGCTGGGCGGTTTGCTGGGCGGCGTGGGGGTTGCGGCGCTGCTGAAGGTGGGCCTGTCGATGACGTGGATCGCCGTGCTGGTGGGCATTGCTTTTACCGTGGTCACCATCCAGCAATCGCGCCACTTTCTGCCGCACGCCCAGACCGAACCGGAACACGCAGAACAGCAGCGTTTCCGCATGCCGCACGGCATTATCTGGCTGTTGGGCATGCTGTGTTTCTTCGGCTTTCTGACTGAAGGCGCCATGCTGGACTGGGGCGCGGTGTTCCTGCGCTTTGAACGCGGCATGGACGAAGCCGGCGCCGGCCTGGGTTACGCCGCATTCTCTCTGGCCATGACCGGTGGCCGCCTGACCGGCGACTGGATCAACCATCATCTGGGCCCGCAGAAGATCGTATTTATCGGCGGCTTGCTGGCCGCCATGGGCCTGGGCGTGATCGTGCTGGCACCGTGGGTCTGGCTGAGTCTGTGCGGCTTTGTGCTGGTGGGCATGGGCGCATCGAACGTGGTCCCGGTGCTGTTCAGCGCCTCGGCGCGTATTCCTGGCGTACCGGCCAGCACCGCCATGCCGCTGGTGACCATGTGCGGTTATAGCGGCATCCTGGCCGGCCCGGCGGCGATTGGTTTCCTGTCCCGCGCCACCTCGCTGCCGATCGCTTTGGGTTGCACTGGTGTGTTGATGGCCGTGGTGGCGTTCAATGCATGGATTGTGAAGCCAACACCAGCGAAAGCGGCGTGATCGTGCATTGATCTACATAGATGTGACCAATCAAAAAGCGGACCGCTGGTCCGCTTTTTTCATGTTTTCTGCCAATCAAAATGGCCCGTTCGACTCACGCAGTTGATCCGGCAAACCATCGTGATCACCCTTGAGTTCAGTCGGCGCATCCGCCCAGTGCGCAGCGCCAATCTTTGCGTTGTGCGCCGGGTTCAGCGGGTAATGCACCTGGTTGTCGGGCCGCTTGTGCTCCCCCACCGTCAACAAACGCACAGGTGTTGCGCTGTTGTTGATGAACACATGCGTCATGCCTGTTCCCGGCTTGAAACCCACGCCATCTCCGGCTTGCAGCCGGTGCAACTCGCCATCAATCCAGACATCCGGCGTGCCTTCGATCACGTACACGAATTCTTCTTCGGTCTTCTCGGCATGCGGCCAACAGGTGCGCCGACCGGGTGGCAGCACCTCATGGTGAATCCCAATGCGTTCCAGCCCGAATACACGGCCAAAAGAAGACGACAGCGTAAAGATCTCCTGGCTATCCGGATACGACGCGCCCTCAGCGGGCTGCTGGATTTCCTGCCAGTGTTTGATGAAATCAGGTCGGGTCATGGTGTTCTGGCCTCAGTCCACAATAAACAGCTTCGCGCCCACATCCGTATATGAACGATGCGGTTCCGCGTTATCCGCTACCTGATAGCTCACACCGGGTTTGAGCGTAAACACGCGGCCATCGTCCAGTTCAGTGTGCAATTCGCCTTCCAGGCACAGCAGAATGTGGCCTTTGACGCACCAGTGATCAGCCAGGTAACCGGGCGTGTACTCGACCATGCGCACGCGGATATCGCCAAAGTGCTGCGTGCGCCAGAGGGCTTTGCCGCGCTCGCCGGCGTGTTCGGTGGGGGCGATGGCAGACCAGTCGGTGGTGCCAAAGGGGATGTTGTTCAGATGCATATGCCGTCCGCCGGGGTGTAAAGGAGCATGTCTTCGTCGATGGCCGCCAGCCGCACGTTGGCGGTGTGGCGCAGGCCCAGTTTTTCCAGCAAGCGCATGGAGGCCGGGTTGTCGTCCGAGGTGATGGCCACAATGCGCGGCAGGTGCAGCGTCTGGTAGCCGTAATCGAGCACCGCCAGCGAGGATTCCAGCGCGTAGCCTTGCGCCCAGTATTGCGGCATGAAGCCGTAGCCAATATCCACGTCGTCCAGCCCGTCGCGCTTGATCAGGCCGCACAGCCCCAGCGGCGCGCCATCTGTTTTGCGTTCGACCAGATATAAACCGTGACCACAACGCTGGTACATGGCAATCGGGCCGGTTTCGATGTAGTTGCGTGCATCTTCGACGCCTTTAAAGCCTTTATCGCCGATGTATTGCAACCAGGACGGATTGGTCAGCAGGTCAAAAATAAACGGCGCATCGGCCAGCGTGAGCCAGCGCAGGGTGAGCCGTTCGGTAGAAATCAGGGGAGTTGCAGACAAGATGGCCGGTTCCACATGGGGGACACGGTGATTCTAGCGTGTTCGCCGCGGCTATGAGATGCGTGTGCAAAACTTGCGCAGGGTGGCGCGGCCCCATCAAGCAACTGGCCTCGACGATGGCCAGCGCCCTTGCGGCGCGCTCATCCACCCTGCGTCTGGTGACTACAACTCTGACTACAACTCTTTTTCCTTGCGCGCCAGCCGCGCCTGCAGGATCACCACAATCAGCAAGAACACGCCGCGGATGACCGACTGCCAGTACGCCGACAGGCTGATCACGCCCTTGCCGTTTTCAAAGTTGAGGATGTTGAAAATCAGCCCCAGCAGCAGCACGCCAGACAGCGTGGCGCCGATGGAGCCCTCACCGCCGGTCAGCCGCGTGCCGCCCACCACCACAGCGGCGATGGCAAACAACTCCCAGCCGTTGCCTTCATTGGGCTGACCCGCGCCAAACTGCGAGGCCAGGATCACGCCTGCCACGCCCGCCAGTGCACCGCTCAGCACGTAGACAAAGAACTTGACGCGTTCGACCGGCAAGCCCATCAGGCGGGCAGCTTCTTCGTTGCCGCCAATGGCCAGCACGGTGCGGCCAAAGCCGCTAAAGTTCAGCGCAATCGACCCACCAATAAACGCCAGACCACCAATCCAGGCCGGAATGGGAAAGCCCAGAAAATCCCCCTGGCCAAAGTCGGTAAAGCCGCTATCCCAGGACACCGACACTGACTGGTTGCCGGCAAACAGCAGCGCCAGCCCGTGGGCAGCCAGGAAGGTGCACAGCGTGACAATGAACGGCAGGATTTTCAGACGGGTAATCGCCAGCCCGTTGACCAGGCCGATGACCAGCCCTGCCCCGACGCCACCGGCCAGACCCAGCCAGATGCCATGCGGGCTGAGCGTGGCAGAGATCACGCTGGCGAGCGCGGCCGTAGTGCCCACCGACAGGTCAATCCCGCCGGTCATGATCACAAACGCCATGCCCACGGCAATCAGCCCGAACATGGTGTTGTAACGCAGGAGCGTGAGCACGTTGTATGCGCCCAGGAAGTTGTCATAGCGGCAGGCGCCAAAGATCAACAACAGAATCAGTGCGACCAGCACGCCCTGGGTACGCAGAAAATGCAGCTTTTTGCGCTGCGCAGATTGCGGCGGGCCAGAGAGCGCGCCCAGCGCCTCACCGGCAGCCACTTGCAAGGATTTCGACATCACTTGGTTACTCCCGCTTTTGCAGGTAAACGGCGGCCAGGATGATGGCAGCCTTGACGACCAGTGCCGCGGCATCGGGCACTCCGTGAGCCAGCAAGGTGTAGCGCACCAGCTGGATGATCAGCGCCCCGATCAGCGTACCGGCAATGCGGGCGCGGCCACCGGTCAGCAGCGTGCCGCCAACCGCCACTGCGGCAATGGCATCCAGCTCGATCCCCATGCCGATCAGATTGGCATCGGCCGAGGAATTGATGGCAATCACCAGCAAGCCCGCCAGGCCAGACAACGCGCCACAGATGACATACACGGCCATCTTGACCCGGGCCACCGGCACACCTGCCAGGCGCGCGGCGCGCTCGTTCCCGCCCGTGGCCAGGATGTAACGGCCAAACAGCGTGGCGCGCATGACCCAGGCGGCAATCGCCACAATGATCAGCATGATGATCACCTGCGCCGGAATGCCCAGCACTTTGCCCAGCCCCAGCCAGTGAAAGGTGTCGTTGCTGAAGGTTTGCAGGTTGCCGTTGGTGAGCACCTGCGCAATGCCACGCCCGGCAATGAACAGGATCAGCGTGGCCACAATGGGCTGGATGCGAAACCGCGTGACCAGCGTGCCATTGAGCGCGCCGCCGGCCGACGCGGCCAGGATCGGCAACACAATGGCGCAGGCCATGCCCAGCACCGGCACGGCAAACAGCCCGCTGTGCGCACCAAAGATCAGCGGCGCCAGCGCGCCGGAGATCGCCATCAACGAGCCCACGGACAAATCAATGCCACCCGTGGCGATCACCATGGTCATACCCACCGCCACAATGACGATGGTTGATACCTGGGTGAGGTTGATGTTGAAGGTTTGCAGCGACAAAAAGTTCTGCGTGAAGGCCAGGTTGAACAACAACAGCAACACCAGCCCCAGCAAGGCGCCAGAGGGTATCAATCGACGGCTCTGGCCGAGCCGCAAGGCAAGCGCGGTCATGGTGTGCTCTCCGCTGCGGGGTTGTCTTTGGCGCTGGCATTGGCCATGGCCGCCATGATGTTGTCTTCATTGATCTGGCTGCCCGACAACTCGCGCACGGTGTAGCCATCCCGCAGCACCACCACGCGCTGGGCGTAGGCCGTCAGTTCTTCCAGTTCAGAGGCGATCATCAGCACGCCCAGGCCGTCATCAGCCAGCTCGCGGATCAAGGTCAGGATTTCGGCCTTGGCGCCAACGTCGATCCCGCGCGTGGGTTCATCCAGCATCAGGAAGTCGATCTTTGCGCACAGCCAGCGCGCCAGCAGCACCTTTTGCTGATTGCCGCCCGACAACTCGCGGATCTTCTGCTTGGGGCCGGCCGTCTTGATCTGCAGGCGCTCGATAAAGCGCTGCACAATGGCCTGCTGCTGTTTGCGGTCCACCACGCCCAGTTTCACGAGGCGCGGCAACAGCACCAGCGTCAGGTTCTCTTCCACCGACATATCGGGGATGATGCCTTCGATCTTGCGGTCTTCCGACAGATAGGCCACGCCGTGCGCAATGGCGTCCGCCGGTGATTGCCACGCCATTTTCTTGCCCTTGAGCAAGATGTCGCCGTGATCCACCCGGTCTGCGCCAAACAGGCAGCGCGCAAGTTCGGTACGGCCCGCCCCCAGCAAACCGGCCAGCCCGACGATCTCGCCCGGGTATACGGCCATGCTGGCGTCATTGACACGGACACCGCTTTTCAGCGACTTGATCTGTACCGTGGGCGTGCGGGTTTCATCCGGCTTGATGTCTTCAGAAGCCGCTTGTGCCACGGTACTGGCCAGTTCGCGGCCCAGCATGGTGGTCACCAGTTGCAGCTTGTCCATCTCGTCCATGGTTTTTTCAGCGACGGTCTGGCCGTCACGCATGACCGTGACGCGATCACACACGGCGTACAGTTCATCCAGCCGGTGACTGACAAAAATCACCGACACGCCATCGGCCTTGAGCTGGCGGATGACCCGGAACAGGGTTTCCACTTCCTGCTCATCAAGCGAGGACGTCGGCTCGTCCATGATGACCAGCTTTGCGTGCAGCGATACCGCCCGCGCAATGGCCACCATCTGTTGCGTGGCCGTGTTGCACTGGTTCAAAGGCAAACGCACATCGGCCACGATCCCCAGTTTATCCAGCAAGGCGGCGGCATCGGCATGAATGCGCGGCCAGTCGATCAAACCGAATTTGCGCGGCTCACGCCCCAGGAAAATGTTCTCTGCCACGCTTCTGAGCGGGATCAGGTTCAGTTCCTGGTAAATGGTGCTGATACCGCCCTTCTGCGCCTGCAGCGGCGTGGTGAAGTTCACGGGCTCGCCGGCAAACAGGATTTCACCCGCATCCCGCTTGTAGGCGCCCGTCAGAATCTTGATCAGGGTGGATTTGCCCGCGCCGTTCTGACCGATCAGCGCATGGACTTCACCCGGTGCAATGGACAGCCGTGCCTGCCTTAATGCAGGCACACCGGAAAACGCCTTGCTGATGTCGCGCATCTGCAGCAATGGCGCCGAGTTCGTCTGCGTCATGGTTTACTGAATCCTCCAGCCTTGCTGGCTGCATGCCGCCGTAACGGCGTGTCGATCCGGTGTAGCGCCAGACAGGGGCACTACACATGGCGTGCAGGTTGTGCTGTTGTTCTGATTGATTATGGTCCGGCAGGACTGCTTTGCTATCCGCTATGGATTTTTCGCTCAGCCGGCCAGCCATCAGGTAAAAAAATGGCCGGCAAGCCGGCCTGAGAGAGGAAGACAGAACCGGCCTGTGCCGTTACCCGACCCGACATCGGGCACGTGCCAGTCCGTCTTGCCGGGGCCGCAGCCCCGGCCGACCGATCAAAGGTGCCTTAGAACGCGTTGGCCAGATTTTCCTTGGCATTGCTCTTGTCAAAGAACATGTCGCTGACCTTCACCCAGGCCGGAATCTTCTTGCCGGCGGCGTACTCTTGCGCCGTCTTGCAAGAGATCGGGCCGAAGAACGGGCTCGATTGCACCGTGGCACCCAGCTTGCCATCAATAATGGCCTGCAGAGCGTCCTTGGTGCCGTCAATCGACACCACGATCACATCCTTGCCCGGCTTCTTGCCGGCGGCTTCCAGCGCGGCGATCGCGCCCATGGCCATTTCATCGTTGTGGGCGTACACGGCGGTCACATCCGGGTGCGCTTGCAGCAGCGATTCCATCACCTGACGGCCCTTGTCGCGGGCGAAGTCACCATCCTGGCTGGCAATGATCTGCATGCCAGGCTGCTTTTTGACGGTGTCGTCAAAACCCTTCTTGCGGTTGTTGGCCGGGGAAGAACCGGTGGTGCCTTCCAGTTCAATGATCTTGCCCTTGCCGCCGGTGGCCTTGATCAGCCATTCGGCTGCGCGGTGGCCTTGATCAACAAAGTCAGAACCAATGAAGGTGACATAGTCGCGGCCCGGCTTGGCAACGCTCTGGTCCAGATCGCGGTCAATGGCGATGACCGGAATACCGGCTTTCTTGGCGGCCATGACTGCCGGCACCAGCGGTTTTTCTTCACGCGGGGCCAGCACAATCAGGTCTACCTTTTGCGCAATCATGCTTTGCACGTCGGCGACCTGCTTGGAGGCAGAGCCGGCGGCGTCGGTATAAACCAGCGTCCAGCCACACTTGCCGGCAATGTCTTTCAGGCTTTGGGTTTCGGCGATACGCCAGGGATTGTTGCTTTCGGTTTGGGCAAAACCGACTTTGTAGCTGGATTTCTGGGGCAGCTTGGGCACACCGTCAGCCATGGCGCTGGCCGTAGCCAGGGCAAAACTGGCAACCAGAACGGCCAGACCAGCAGATCGTACTCGCATCATGAACCTCCTCGGGGAACGTCATTCGCAAAATGTACTTCTTGTTTTTGGACTACGAGGTGATTCTTGGTTCATTAATAATATTTGTCAAATATTATTGATCAGATTGCGAGCACACCACAGATTCCCGCACCACAAGCGGGCATTCCATCTTGATATGGCGCTTGCGCTGCGCCCCTTGCGTGGCCGCGTCTTCCGGCGATGCGGCCTCGGCAATCAGCGTATCCACGGCCCAGCGGCCCATTTCATAGTTGGGCAACAACACGGTGGTGAGCGGTGGATGGGTATGCCGGGCGATTTCCTGATCGTCATAACCCATGATCGCTACATCGTCTGGCGCCTTCAAACCCAGTTGTTTCAAGGCTTCCAGAGCACCCAGCGCCATCAGGTCGTTAGCGCAGAAAATGGCCGTGGGCGGGCGTGGCTCGGCCATCAAGGACAACGTTTGTTCAAAGCCGGTGCCACTCATCCAGTCGCCATCACGCACCAGGCGCGGATCAAACGGCAGATCGGCCGTGGCCAGCGCCTGCCGGTAACCCTTGAAACGGTCTTTGGCCGCATCCATCCACGGTTCGCCATTGATAAAGCCAATGCGCGTATGGCCGGCGTTGATCAGGTATTCCGTGGCGTTATGACCGCCGCCGACCTCGCCGGGCTCAACGTGGCTGAAGTTGCGTTCATCCGTGTAGCAATTGAGCAACACGGTCGGCACCCGCGCCAGCGCCTCGGGCACTTCGACCTTGCGGGTAAAGATGGTGGAGTACACCACGCCGACCAGCGTGGGGTTGGCCAGCAAGGCATTGATGGTGGCTTCTTCCACTTCCGGGTCACCGCGCGTGGCAAAGACCGACAGAACGCAATCGTGCTCCCACGCCGCATCACGCGCGCCATCCACACTGACCACCGGGTGCGGACTTGTTGAAATGGAATCAACGATATAGCCAATCATGTTGCGCCCGCGCTGGGGCGCTGCGGTGGTGCGATGCGTCAGGCGGTAACCCAGTTCAGACGCAATTTTCAGGACTTTGGCGCGGGTTTTTTCAGAGAGCTTGGCACTGCCGACATTGTTGTTGAGCACCAGCGACACCGTGGATTGCGACACCCCCGCCAGCTTGGCGATGTCGGTCATGGTCGGGCGCCGTTGCGGCAGTTTTTCTGTTTTTCGGGTTGGGCTGGCCATTGGGCAATCCTGGTATGAACCGGCATACATCAGCGCCGGCGCGCTGTTTTCTCACGCAATGATATGCGATTACCCCGGTTTTTTCCGCTCTATTGCTGATATGCGTACCACATACAACCAATATTATTAGTAATAATTTATAAAAACATTGATAGAATCTACATCAGGAACGCCCCGAAATGGCCCAAACATATCAAGTGGACTCTGCTCATGCCGCTGACAGCTTCATCCGACATCGCGACGATCGCCCCAGCCCTGATCCGGCTATCGTGCGCTGAACAAACATTGCTGCTTGCCCCGGCCGTGGGCGGCAGCATCTACCGTTATTTTTCGGTACGGCACGATGAGGAAATCCACTGGTTGCGGCCAGGCAAAGTGCAAAGTCTGGATGAAGCCAACCCTTTGCTGATGGGCAGTTTCCCGCTACTGCCGTTTTGCAACCGCATCCGTAACGGCCGGGCCCCGGCGGGCGAGCGGGCGCTGCACATGGCGGCCAATATGAGCGACTCGCCGCACACGCTGCATGGCCATGGCTGGCGCCTGCCGTGGCAGGTGGCGACCGTCGCCGTCGATGCCGCCACGCTGACGCTGGAATACCCGCGTGGCGACTGGCCATGGTCGTTTCACGCCAGCCAGCGGTTTGAACTGACCCGCCAGGGTCTGACCGTGCGCATGACGCTCACCAACACCGACACCTCTCCCATGCCGGCCGGGCTGGGGCATCACCCCTACTTTCTGCGCAGCGCCGATACCGTGGTGAAAACCGATGTGGAAGCCATGTGGGCGGCCGATGCCGAAATCATGCCGACGCAACTGGAACACCCCGCGCTGCTCGATGCGCTACGCCAGGGACAATTGATTGATCACGTGGTGCTGGATAACAACTTCACCGGCTGGAGCCGCAGCGCCAGCGTGACCTGGCCGCAGCAAGACGCGCGCCTGACGCTGCACGCAGATGCCCCGCTGGATTTCTTCGTGCTGTATGTGCCGCCAGGGCTGGATCACTTTTGCATGGAGCCAGTCAGCAATTGCACTGACTGGCTGAACCTGGCTGAGCAGCACCCCGGCAAGGTGGGTGGCACCTGGTTACAACCGGGCGAGACACTCTCGGTGCGCTTTGTGCTGGAACCGCACTGGCTGTAATGCGCCAGTATGACTCAGTGCTTTTCCGCTGCAGAACGGCGGCTTTTCCACTGGTAATAACGTTCCAGCAGCATGGTGACTACGCCGGCGACCAGCAACTCAGACACGCTGCCAAGATAGTGATCCTGGCTGGCCGGAGCCGGGCGTTTTTCAGGACGGGTTGCGGCAGTTTCTGGTTGTGCGCTTTGCAAGCGGGGCATTGATAGATCACCTTGGCCAGGTGGCGGACTTTCTTCCCGCCAGACATTTCATGGTAGCAGCCTGGCCAGAGGCCGCTACAGATACACGCGCCAGGCGTGGCGTAGCCGGTAGAATAACCGGATCGCCCCACCCGGCTACGCCATGATCTGGACCATCCGCCCCGCGACTCCCGCCGATACCGACACCCTGGCCTGGATTTACCTGCAAAGCCGGCAACAGCACTTTGTCTGGCAGAACCCCGCCGACTTCCAGCGAACGGACTTTGCCCAACATGCCGAGGGCGAACAGATCTGGCTGGCGCAGGATGATCAGGGCCGCATTGCCGGTTTTGTATCGATCTGGGCACCTACGCATTTCATTCACATGCTGTACGTGCGCTCAGATTTTCATGGTCAGGGCATCGGCTCGGCGCTGCTGGCCGCTTTGCCGGGTTGGACAG
Organism: Silvimonas iriomotensis; assembly: GCF_014645535.1. Classification (NCBI taxonomy): domain Bacteria; kingdom Pseudomonadati; phylum Pseudomonadota; class Betaproteobacteria; order Neisseriales; family Chitinibacteraceae; genus Silvimonas; species Silvimonas iriomotensis. The sequence continues at coordinate 218,306 of NZ_BMLX01000001.1, read as the reverse complement.
AACGCCCCTGGCAGCTCAAATGTCTGGTCCAGAACGGCCGCGTCCGGCGCTTTTATGCCACGCACGGTTTCGTGACCACCAGCCAGGGCCAGTCTGCCGACGGCGACTATGTGCTGATGACCCGGCCCACCTTCGCTGATGATGAACACCCGTTTTGAGACAGACATCGCTTCAACGCTATAATCAGCGCTGACCTGCGGACACCGCTCCGCTCACCAGCAAGCCCAACCGCTGGCCGGGCACCGCCCCGACTTGCCGGTTCTCTTGCCTGCCAGGAGCGTCCCATGACATCCGCTATCCCCCACCCCGTCCACTTCGGGCGTATCGCCCCTACCTTGCCTGTTGCCGATATGGATCGGGCCATCGCTTTCTATACCCAGGTTCTGGGGTTTACCAAGGCCTTTGAAAACGGCAATCCAGTGGGCTTTGTCATCCTGAAAAAAGACAACGCCGAGCTGCATCTGACCCTGGACAAACAGCACAAGGCAGTGCCACGCAATGTCGCGCATTTGCTGGTCCATGATGCCGCTGCGCTGTATCAACACCTGCAGCAGCACAACGTCCGTGTGATCAAGGCCCTGCGCGATGCCGACTTTGGCATGCGCTGCTTTGTGTTTGCCGATCCTGATGGAAACCGGATTGATGTGGGGGAGAACCGCTAAGCCAGGACGCAGCCGGATGTACAAATAGCCCGCCCGATCCCGCCGGGCTATTTGCGATCCGTCTCGTATTCGCGCGCGGCCCAGAGGCGGTCCAGTTCGGTTTCCAGCGCACGCTTGAGCGCCACCGCGCGGCGCAGCCCGTCCAGCGTTTGTTCGTCCAGATTCAGGCCAGACGTATTGAGCAGGTTCTCGGCCTCGGTGCCATGGCGTCGCAAGCCATCAAGCCGCAGACGGATACGGCTGATCGCGCGCTTTTTGAATTCCTCGTGGATTTCTTCATCCGGCAAGGTATCGATCAGCGCATCAAAGCTCAGGTGCATCAGCTCCATCTGCACCCGCAGTTTGTCGATCTGCCGTTGCAAGCGGTCTACTGCGCGGATTTCTGCGTCGTCCACTCTGGTTGGCCCCATTGTCGTGCGTAGTTTGATAATGGGTCACCGGCGCGCCAACACCAAGTGTTGTACGTGTATCTGCTGTCTATCCGGTGTGAAGCGGGTATGTTGTCAGACCGCTAAACTGGCACCGCAGCAACGCAAACAACCAGCTTGCTCTAGCCGGAAGAAAGAAAATGCCCGTCTTGTCACGCATATTGCCCCTGCTCTTTTGCGTAAGCGCCAACCTGCCCGCGATGGCGGGCAACTTACTTGTTTGTGGAGGCGCCAATGCAAAAATTGAATTTGAAAAAGGCGCATCGCCAGAGCAACGGGATCACCCAGTCATCGCTGTACTTAGCGTCGCAAAAGAAGGCAAATCTACAACCCTGCGCTATGACGGGAACATAGACTTCATTGGTGCCGAATGCCAGATCAGTACGGAGGGGCGACCATTGATCGTCTTCCAGGCCTATTGCAGTGGCTCAGGTTGTCACGACATGGATAACTTCGGCGTGATCGACCCGAAGGACTTGCGGGTTTTGCTCGTGCCAAACGACACCAACCGGGAAGCTGCGGCAAAAATCCTTGGTAAGCCTGCGAAGGAGATCAAGAACCCGCTAGCAATCGGGAATGCCTGCAGAAAGCTCTACCGAGGCTGGCCTTATTGTTAATGACAACTCCTTAGCACAATGCGGCCCAGCCATTGAACGCTAACTAGCGAAGAGAGCAACTTGCACGACTTTGAATTTGTAATTTCCCTTCGGTTTTTTGATTTCGAGCAGGCCCATGCTGAGCTTGCCTCGCATCTTGGCCTTCAACCCCAATATGTACACCGGAAGGGATTTCCGAGAGTGACGCCAAAAGGGCAACTGCTCCCCGGTATCTACGAACGTGCTTATAGCTGCTTTGACATTCCCCGCGCCGGGAACGAAGACCTGGCAGAAACCCTGGATCGAGTGCTGAACACGCTGATCCAGCATGAAGCACTTTTCACCCGGATTCGCGAACAAGGCGGTCGGACTGAATTTTTTATTGGCTGGTATTCAACCGGCAACACCGGCGAAATATTCTCCAGCGTACTCCTCACCAAATTAGCAAAGCTGCAGATTGATCTGGCACTGGATGTTTACGGGGAAACCCGAGAGTAAGCAGCCATGCCTCGTGATTTTGTGATTACACATTGCCGGTCTACTCACGCATGCCTAAGCGTTTTGGTTTACAGGAAATTCCCGCTACACGCCTTGAAGCTGCCATCACACAGCCGGCTGGCCTTGATGGCTTCCAGGTACTGGACGGTTTTCGGTTTGGGCAGGCGCATGGGTTTGTTGGCGCTGGCTTCAAACGCGCTGCCAGGCCGCCAGGAGTATTGCACTTTGTGCAAGAAATCCTTGCCTTCGATAAAGGCGACAAACTGGCCTTCGCCAAACGGTGCGGCGGGTTCGAGTTTGTCGCAAAAGCCGCCGCTGACGGCAAACAGCAAGCCATCAATCTGGTTCAGGCCGTGCGGCATTTCTTCGCGCTTGCCGCTGCAGCCGGCTTGTGTGGCGCTCATGAACTGGCTTAGCGCCACTTCAGAGATATGCACTTTTTTCTCGGTCATCTGCTTGAGTACGGTCGCAGAGGGGTACGGAAACCGCGCGATGGCCAGGTATTCGCCGCGCCAGTGGTTGATGTCCTCACCTTCCGGCAGGTATTCGGCCATGAAGCCGCCGGCGGGGTCGCCCTGCATCCAGGCCAGTTTCCAGCCTTTGGGGATCTGCGTGGTCACGCGCTCGCCAGTAACGGCAAAGGGCGCGCCGACGGTGGGCGCGACGGGGGCGGCAAAACCGGGGGCACTGCACAACAGGCTGGCCAGACAAGACAGGACAATACGGCGCATGAGGGTTCTTTCAGGTAAAGCGATCAGACGGCAATCATAAAAGAAAAGGCCCCGCATTTGCGGGGCCTTGCATGATACGAAACAGCACGTTGATCAGGCCAGTTCCAGTGCACGACCGCCGCGATCAAACAACAGCGCGCGACTGGCTTCAATGTGCAGGCCCACGGTGTCACCCACGCGCGGCACGTCCACATCACCCGGCAAGCGGATGGAGAACGGCTCGGCACAACCCGCCACGGCAGTGTGTACCAGTTGCGTATCGCCCAGGTTTTCCACCAGATCAACCCGCGCTTGCAGGCCATCACCGGCCGAGACCACGCGCACGTGTTCCGGACGGATACCCAGCGTGACTTCGCCCGGCATTTCTGCGGCAGCAGTGCGATCCAGCGTCAGACGCTGTTCGCTGCCCACCTTCAGCAGCAGGTTGCCCGCAACGCCGCCTGCCGTCTGGCAAGCCAGGAAGTTCATCTTGGGCGAACCCAGGAAGCCGGCCACAAAGGTGCTCTTGGGCTCTTTGTAGAGCTCGATCGGCGCGCCGACCTGTTCCAGCTTGCCCTGATTGAACACGGCAATGCGGTTGCCCAGCGTCATGGCTTCGACCTGATCGTGCGTCACGTACACCATGGTGGTGCCCAGTTCGCGGTGCAGACGGGCCAGTTCGATCCGCATCTGTACGCGCAGCGAGGCGTCCAGGTTAGACAGCGGTTCGTCGAACAAGAAGACCTTGGGCTGACGCACAATGGCGCGACCAATCGCCACGCGCTGACGCTGGCCACCGGACAGCGCGGCCGGCTTGCGGTTCAGCAGGTGCGTAATGTGCAGCACTTCTGCAGCCCGGCCCACGGCCTCTTTGATCCTGGCCTTGTCCATGCCGGAGAGCTTGAGCGCAAAGCCCATGTTCTCGCCCACCGTCATGTGCGGGTACAGGGCGTAGCTTTGGAACACCATGGCAATGCCGCGCTCGGACGGATGCAGATCGTTGGCGCGCTCGCCTTCAATGTACAAATCGCCATCGGTGATGTCTTCCAGACCGGCAATCATGCGCAAGAGCGTGGATTTGCCGCAGCCGGACGGACCGACGAACACGACAAACTCGCCCTTTTTGACTTCCAGATCCAGGCCATCGATCACCGGCGCGTTATCGCCGTAGGCCTTCTTGATGTTCTTCAGTGAAATGGCAGCCATGATGCTCAGCCTTTCTTCTGTTGGCTGATGAATTCACGGTACCAGTGTGCGCTGTCCTTGAGCGTGCGCTTCTGGGTCTGGTAATCCACATGCACGATGCCGAAACGCTTGGACAGGCCCGAATCCCATTCGAAGTTGTCCAGCAGGCTCCACTCAAAGTAGCCGCGGATGTCCACACCGGCGTCCATGGCGTCTTTCAGCGCGCCAAGGTGACGTTGCAGGAAGTCGATCCGTTGCGGGTCGTTGACCGCGCCGTCCTTGATCGTGTCCGGGTTGGCCATGCCGTTTTCGGTGATCAGGATCGGGGGCAGATCGGCGTATTCGCGCTTCAGGCGCAACAGCAGATCCGTCAGGCCCTTCGGATAGATTTCCCAGCCCATGTCGGTCCGGCCCAGTTCGCACGGTTCCGGAATCTTCGGGGTGTCGGTGGAGCACCAGGCGCGGAAGTAGTAGTTCACGCCCAGGAAGTCGATCTTCTGGCCGATGGTCTCAAAGTCACCTTCCTGCACCTTGGGTGCGGCATCGCCATACACTTCCAGCGCCAGCGGCGGGTAGTGGCCCTTGAAGATCGGGTCCATGAACCAGCCGGTGAAGTTTTCGTATTCCAGTTGGGCCTGGCGCTTGTCAGCGGCGCTGTCGGTGGCCGGATCAGCGTCAGACTGGTTCAGCACGATACCCAGTTGGGCCGGGATATTCAGTGCGCGCAGTGCCTTGATGGCTTCGCCGTGCGACAGCAGCAGGTGGTGCGAAACCTGGTTGGCCAGTGCGACATCCTTGAAGCCCGGCGCAAAGCGGCCCAGATGGTTACCCAGGTAGGCGGTGCACCACGGTTCGTTGTGGGTGGCAATGGAGGCGACGCGGTGACCGAAACGACGGCCGACTTCGGCAGCGTATTCGGCAAACAGTTTGACGGTTTCACGGTTGGCCCAGCCGCCGCGATCTTGCAGCGCTTGCGGCAGATCCCAGTGGTACAGGGTCACGTGCGGCTTGATGCCCTTGGCTTCCAGTTCGGTGATCAGGTTCTCGTAGAACTTGAAGCCGGCTTCATTCCACTCGCCAAAGCCTTTGGGCTGCACGCGCGGCCAGGCGATGGAGAAACGATAGGCATCAAGGCCCAGGCTGGCCATGATCGCCACGTCTTCCTTGTAGCGGTGGTAGTGATCACACACCACGGTGCCATCGCTGCCGTCACTGATCTTGCCCGGGGTAGCGCAGAAAGTGTCCCAGATGGACGGGCCGCGGCCGTCAACGTCGGTAGCGCCTTCAATCTGGAAAGAACTGGTGGCAGTGCCCCAGATAAAGTCGCGGGGGAAATTCAGGGTAGTCATGGCAACTCCGTATGGATTCAGGATTCAGGTCAGTCAAATCCGGTGCGCCTGCCAACGTCACCGTTCAAATCGGTCATGCATTCAATTCATTCGACCCATCAGACTGAAAACGTTTTCAAGGCAGTTTGTGAAAACACCCTCCCCGCCCGACCAATGGCCGGGTGGGATGTGAGCGGTGTTTTGAAAACGGAAAAGTCTGGTGGTTTTAAAACGTGTCTACTGGTTCAGCCCTTGACTGCGCCGGCGGTCAGGCCCGCGATCAGGCGGCGCGAGAACAAGGCAAACAGGATCAACAGCGGCAATACTGCAATGGCAGAACCGGCCATCACTGCGCCCCAGTCCGTGTTGGTCGGGCTTTGCATGGAGCGCAAGGCCACCGGCACGGTAAAGCTCTCGGGCGAGTGCATGATCACCAGCGGTTGCAAGAAGCTGTTCCAGCTGCTGATGAAGGTGATCAGACCCAATGTCCCCAGGGCCGGACCAATCAGCGGCAGCACCACGCTCCAGTAAATGCGGAACTCGCCACAGCCATCAATCCGCGCGGCTTCCATCAGCTCTTTCGGTACCGCCGAGCTGATGTACTGACGCATCAAAAAGATACCGAATGCCGCAGCCGCAGCCGGCAGGTACAGCGCACGGGGTTGATCCAGCCAGCCGATGAAGTTCATCAGCATGAAGGTCGGGATCAGGCCCAGGAACGGCGGCAGCAGCATGCTGCCCAGCACCACGGTAAAGAGAGCCTTCTTGAAGCGGAACTCGTACATGGCAAAGGCGTAACCGGCCATGGAACAAAAGAACAGCGCCAGTACGGTGGTCATCACGGCCACGTAAAAGCTCATGCCCAGGTTGTGCCAGTACGGGATCATGTCCGTCAGCGTGTGGATGTTCTTCAGCAGATTGCTGCCAAACCACATGGGCGGCGGAATCTGGTAAATGCGGTCACGCGGTTGCGTGGCCAGCACAAAGGTGAAGAAGAACGGTGCCAGCATCAGGACGGCACCCACCAGCACGATGCCCCAGGCGATCGGCCGCGCGTATGTCTTGCGGGTATTAACCATGGCCATGCTTATTCCTCCTTGCCGCCGGCAAGGGCGAACAGCTTGTGGTTACCGTACGAGAGCACGGCAATCACGATGAACATCACCCAGGAAATGGCACACGCCGTACCAAAGTCGCTGAAATAGAACGCGGTGCGATACATATACATGGCCGTGGTCATGCCGGCCTGGCCGATACCGCCGTTGTCACCCAGCAAAATGAACGGTTCTTCAAACAGTTGCAGGTTGTTGATCAGGGTCAGCGAGACGGCAAAGAACATCATCGGGCGGATCATGGGCAGCGTGATGTGCCAGAACTTGCGGAAGGTACCCGCGCCATCCAGCGTGGCCGCTTCGTACAGGTCTTCCGGAATGGTCTGCATGGCGGCCAGATACAACACGGTATTCCAGCCTACATAACGCCAGAACACGACAAAGCTCACGGTCGGTTTGACCAGCGAGGTGTCCAGCAACCAGTCAATCTTGTGATCCGGGAAGATGATCCCGATGCCAGGCAGGTTGTGCAGCGACATCAGGATTGCGTTGATGGCGCCAAAGTCTTTGGAAAACAAAGAACTGAAAATCAGTGCAATGGCAACGCTGGAGGTAATGAACGGCACAAAGTACGCACCCAGCACGGCATTGCGGCCACGGATGACGGTACTGAGAAATGCCGCAAACGGAATCGCCACAAGGTGTTGCGGCAAGCCCGAAGCAATCGCGATGTAGACCGTGTTCCCGAGGGATTTCCAGAACCAGGAATCGGTCAGCACAAACTTGTAATTATCGAAGTGAATCCACTTGATGGCACCAAAGCCGGCCGCCGGGTCCCACTGGGCAAAAGACAGTGTGGCGGAGAACAGCAGCGGGAAAATGCCAAAAACACAGAAGATGATCAGGAAGGGACTGATAAACAGATACGGGGCCCATTTCCAGGCCTGTATGCGCTTTTTGCGCGGCCGCGTCTGTACGCTCGCGGCGGGGGACAACACGGATTCCATCAAACTTGCTCCGGCGTTCCGGTAATAAACAGCCAAAGGAACGGAACTGCCCTTCGGCCCTGTACGGGCGGCCCTGTAAACAGGTTGCGGGACGCTTGCAATACACCCTGCCCTGCCCGCGCTTTGATGTTCCCCCGTGGTGGCAGCCGCAGGGTCGATCACATCACTGACAAAGCCACATCTGCATCACGTTCCCGCAACACCCAGGAAAATGCAAACCCGGTCAAACAGGCGGCAGGCCAGGTCTCCCTGCCCGCCGCCGTGTATTACTAGCTCAAACGCTTAGCGACGGGCGCGGCGTTCGATATCAGCCTGGGCATCAGCCAGCGCGGCCTTGATGTCCTTGTTCTGATGCACAACTTGATCGAGCTGGTCGTTGATGATGTCTTCAGCAACGCCGTCGTTCTTGTTGATAGGAATTTCCGGGATGTGCTTGGCAGCTTCACGCCACATTTCACGTGCCTTCTGGCCACCCAGGTACGGCAGCGGTTCGGACATGATCGGGTCGTCCTGAGCCGACTTCAGCGACGGGAATGCATCCATTTCCTTGAACGTGGCCAGTTGCTGTTCACGGTTCAGGGTCAGGAACTTCAGGAACTCATAAGCCTCAGCCTTGTGAGTGGACTTGGCCGGGATGGCGTAGAACGAACCGCCCCACGATGCATAAGCACCTTGCGGCAGGTTGGTAGCGCGCCACTTGCCGCCTTCATCCGGAGCCAGCCAGTGAGCCAGGTGGCCGTTCAGCCATGCGCCGATCGGCTGGGTAGCGATCTGGTCATGCTGGAAACCAGCAGCCCAGTCGTTGGTCCACTGCTTGATGTTGCCGGCGATGCCAGCGTCCTGGGCTTCTTTAGCCAGCTTGAAAGCGTTTTCGAAGCGTGGGTTGCCGGCCACGATGACCTTGCCGCTCTTGTCAAAGTAGATGCCTTCGCCGTTCTTCAGGTTGGAACGGATGTAGATATCCTTGATATCCACCGGGCTGGCCACGAGGTAAGCGCCAGTGGCAGCCTTGACCTTCTTGCCGGCAGCCAGGTAGCTTTCCCAGGACTTGTTCAGGTCGGCTTCAGTGACGCCAGCCTTGTCCATCAGGTCTTTGCGATAGAACATGGTACCAGGACCGATATCAACCGGGATGGCGTACTGGTCGCCATTCGGGCCCTTGGCTTGTGCCCAGGAGTAGCCGGTCACTTGATTCTGGTACTGGTTAACGTTGTACGGTGCCTTGGAGAGGTCTTCCAGGCCGCCGGAAGCGACGAAACGACCCACAAAGCCGATTTCCAGACCAATCAGGTCAGGCAGGCCAGTGCCGGATGCCAGTTGGGTGGTCACGGCGTTCACATGGTCAACGCGTTCGCGGCTGACCAGCTTGATTTCGACTTCCGGGTGAACCTTCTTGTACAGCGGGATTGCAACTTTGATGTCACGATCCAGATCCGGGAAGCTGGCAACGGTCAGGGTTACCGGCGTGGCGGACAGGGCCGGTACAGCGGCGGCCAGCAGAGCACCCATTACTGCGAGTCGTACTACTTTGTTCATCGCTCTCTCCAACGACTTGGGGGTTGTAGTAACATTGAAATCGATTTCGCGATTGCAGCATTTTCAAGCTTGTTTCGCTGATTTTTTTGAAATCGTTTTCAGTTTCAGGCATCCTTTTGGCCAGGGCAATAAGTGGTTCCATGTAGGTGCAACGTTTGCACTACAACGTGGCCCTGATGTGCCATGGTGAACTACAAATACCGCACCATAACGATAACAAGTCCGGCAAATTATTGATTTAGCTGGTTATAAAGCAGTAAACACAATCATTCAATGCGTTGATTGCAAAACCGTTAAACTGGATTGCAGCAGCCTGTTTGCGCACAGATATGGTGCAGCGCGGTGTAGTCAAACCAACAATAGAAGCAAAATGGAAGACCAATCTGCAAAAAAAGACAATGTAACGGTTCAGGATGTCGCTCGTGAGGCGGGGGTGTCTGCCAGTACGGTCTCGCGCTATCTGACAGGCGTGACCGGGGTATCAAAGATCAAGCAGGAGGCGATCTCCCGCGCAATTGATCTGTTGAATTTCACCCCCAACGTGCTGGCGCAGAGCCTGAAGACCGGCAGCACCAAAACCATCGGCATCATTACCCAGGATCTGGGCTCCCCTTTCTTTGGTGAAGAACTCAAAGGGGTGGAGCACGCCATTTCAGGCACGGGCTACGCGCTGCTGATCGTGAGCGGCCACTGGCAATCGCGTGAAGAAAAAGATCACGCCGAGTTGCTGATCGGCCGGCGGGTGGATGGCATCATCATCTTTACCGCCACCTCCAGCGACAAACAGATTCTGGCGTTATCCAGACAGATCCCGGTGGTGATTACCGGCCGCCGTCTGGACGCCCTGCCCCGCGCACTGGGCCTGGCGGTAGATAACGAAATGGCCGCATTTGAGGCCACCCAGTATCTGCTCAGCCAGGGCCATCGCCGGATCGCGCATATTTGCGGCCGGCTGGGCCAGCCTGATGCCGAAGAGCGGCTGCAAGGTTACAAACGCGCGCTTGAGGCCGCAGGCATTGCGGTAGACCAGCGCCTGATCGCCAGTGGCGACTTCACCGAAACCGGCGGCGTACTGGCGATCAACCAGTTGCTGGAATCACGCAGCCCGTTCACGGCCATCTTTGCCGCCAATGACCAAAGCGCACTGGGCGCGCGCCTGGGCTTGTACCGGCGCGGGATTCGCGTACCGGAAGAAATCTCGCTGATCGGTTTTGATGATCTGGCGGTATCCAATTACATGCTGCCGCCCTTGACGACGATCCGTCAGCCCACATTTGATCTGGGGCGCCTGGCCGGGCAAACGTTGCTGGGCATGCTGCAAGGCTCGACCACCCCCGTGGTGCAACCGCAGTTTGAACTGGTAAAGCGGGAGTCTGTGCGGCGCGTCTGATTGCGTGGCGCTTCAAGTCGTTACATCATGACAGCGGCCAGGGTCTTATGATCTGGTCGCTGTTTTTGTTTTGCCGCGCATGCTGGCGTCCTCGGGTAAGACAACCCCGGCCAGAGTAAAGACCGCAGCACCATCCAGTCTTCATCGATGCTTTTTTTGATTAACCGCAGGAACATGACCATGAAAACCAGAGGCAAAACCCTGGTGCCGCGCAATCCGTTTGCGCTGGCGGCCAGCCAACGACACGCCGGCGCGCATGACAAGCGCCACAAGGTGAAGCGGCGTGATGACAAGCAAGCGCTCAAGCGCGAGTTGTCGCAAATGAAGAAGGGAGGCAGTTTTGTGCCTCCCTTTCTTTTTGCGCTCAATCCACGTGTTGCGGCCGGTTCAGCGCGGCAAGGCCGGTAACGGCACCGGATTCACCGCCGGCGTATGCGCGGCGTTGAGCATCATCACCATGCCGGTGAAATAACCGATCAATCCCACCAGTTCCACCACACCTTGCTCTTGCCACTGCGCCAGCGCACGTTGCCAGGTGATATCACTCACGCCCTTGTTGCGCATCAGTTCCATGGTGAAATCAAACGCCAGCGCTTCATCTGCGGCCATTTGCTGCGGCCGGGTGCCCTGGGCCAGTTCATCCAGCGTGGCCTGGGCAACGCCCGCTTCCCGCGCCAGCGGGTAATGCACCGACCATTCAAACGGCTCGCTCCATTCACGCGCCACAATCGCCGTCACCCACTCGTTGATCCGCCGCGGCAAAATGCTGTCATAACGCAGGTATTCGCCCACGCGCTGGATCCGGTCCATCAATTCCGGGCTGCGCAACAAGGGCACAAACGGGCCTTTGACGCCTTTGCGCGGGCCATCAATCAGGGCCTGGGCCGCTTTGCGCTGCGCGGCGTCAAGTGCTTCAGGTGCCAGCGGCGGCAGGCGGTCGGGTCTGGCGGCTTCAGTCATGGTGGCTCTTGGGCGTGATCATCATCTCGCCACACTGGCACATCCGCCGCCCAGCGTAAATGCCAATGGTCTGCCGCCGTGCTGCGGTTCAATGCCGGGCCGGTGCCAGCGCCAGTATCTGATCGGGCTGCCAACCGCGTTTCACCGCAGCAGCAATCGCCATGGCAGCCACGTGGTTAAACGCGGGCATGCGGGTGATGGTACTGCCGGCACGGTCATACTCTGCGCGGTACACCCGGCCATCCGCGCCATAGCCGGTCAGTGACTCCCACCAGGCGTCTTCCGGGTGACTGGCATCGGCATCGAACACAAGGCGCGGACGCGTACCGTTCCAGCCAGAGACCTCCAGCAGATGGCCGCCTTGCAGGCCCAGCGTGTCGATGTCCGGCAATGTGCGTTCCTGCGGATCAGGCTGAAACAGGATCTGGTCTGCCCCATAGGTAAAGCGCTCGGTATAGATCATGGCGCCTGGCGGCATGCGCGCGCCGGAGCCCGCCACCAGCCGATCCAGCGCAAACCGCTCCAGCCCGCCCGCTTGCGCCACATAGCCTTGCAGCACCGTTGCCACCGGCATGCCAGAGACATCATGCGCCGCCAGTTGCACCCGAACGGGCTGGGTGGCAGCACCGGGGGTAAACACAAAGCCGTCTGGCAAAGTGGCGTGGTAGATCGCCTCTCCAAACAGGTTATTGCCCGCCCGGCCGAGCGCGGCATCATCCTGAACCACGGTCGTGCCATCGGCCGTGCGATACACCTGATGCAACGGCAAAGGTTCGGCCAGACCAACCACGGGCTCTTGCGTGCTGGTCAGCACCGGCCAGGCGTAGTCTTCCATGCGCAGGCCAGGTTGCATGCCTTGTTCAGGAATCACCACCCGCTTACGGGTGGGGTGCAAAAAGCCGTGAACCAGCACCACACTGCTGATCCGGCCTTGCGCATCGGTGCGCGCCAGAAAATGATAAAGGCCCGCATCCTGTTGCAGGGTGCGGGTTACATCCACTTTGACCGGCAGGGGCTGTGGGGAGGCGTTCAGGCCGGGCGAGCCGCAACTGGCAAAAATCAACCCCGCCAGGACGGCCAGCACCAGTGGCGGAGCAAGTTTTCTCGATAACATGGTTTTTCGAATTACAAAAACCGTATGTTATGAAGCGCCGATCCCGCAAAATATCAGACTGATCCTGGAAAACCGGGCGTGTGAAATATGCCAGGCAAATGCGATCAAGCCAGTGCGACCACCACGCGCTTGTTGCGCGCGCCCTTGCTTTCTATCTTCTTGACGATCACGGGGCCGATCTCTGCAGTGCGGGCCACATGCGTGCCGCCACAGGGTTGCAGATCAACACCGTCAATCTCGATCAGCCGGATTTCCGGCAAGTGCAGCGGCGGTGTCACGGACATGGTCTTGATCAGTTCCGGCTGCCGTTGCAGCGCCTCTCCGCTGGTCATCTGCACGCGTACGCTGCGGTCTTCGGCAATCAGCCGGTTCAGCGCTGCCTCAATCTGGTCTTTATCCAGTTCCATGCCTTCCGGCAGATCGAAATCCAGCCGGCCAGATTCTGCGGTGAGATTGCCGCCAGTGACGCCAGCCTTGATCACCACCGACAACAAATGCAGACAGGTATGCACGCGCATGTGGGCATGACGACGGGACCAGTCCAGCGCCAGCATCACCGGCGTGCCGACAGGCAGGCGCGGGGCATCGGTCGCCAGCACATGCAGGATGTCGCGGGTTTCCTTGTCGCGGCGGGTATCGGTAATCGCCAGTGGCGTGCCGTCTGCCAGGGTCAGCGTGCCGGTGTCGCCGGGCTGGCCCCCGCCAAGCGGATAAAACAGGGTTTCTTCCAGCACCAGCCCCTGCTCGTCGTGGCGCACTACCGTGGTACTCAGGGTTTGCTGATAGGGATCAAGATAGAAACGTTCTTGCATCACGCGCTCCGGTTTGAACAAGGGTAAAGGATGAGCTTAGTCGAGCGGTTCGGGGCGACGGCAGATACAGCGCCCGGCCAGGTTGATATGCACACCTGCCGCCCGGCTTGATCGCACTGGCCACGCTGCCATCACACAATTCAGTTTTACTGAATTAATCAGGGCCGCGCGCGGATTGTTCCACATCAAACCCGCGCCTAGACTCGGTTGCATTCCACAAGGAGTCTGCCTGCGATGAATGCGCCGCTGCCGTTTTCCGCTCGTCCCGTCCGTTACCTGACCGAAGCCGCCGGCTGGTGCGTCAAGCCCCATCCGCACCATGCGCGGTTGTACCACCTTGAGATCGAACCGGCCCTGCTGCAGCAGTTCATGGCGGCCACGACAGAGATTGATCCGCAACGGCTGGAATACGTGCCGTACATGCGGTTCATTCTGGCGCAAAAGCTGGATGAACTGCTGGGGCGCGCGTTTCGCACCCAGTTGCGCAACATCCTGCAGGATCGTGAGTCCGGTGGCTTTACCCTGGGCCTGTCCGGAACGACCACGCTGCCGGCCGAGTTCGTCAAGTTCGGCACCGCCATCGCTTACCTGTTGGGTGTGGCCAATTTTGACTCGATGTCGGGCACCTACTACGCGCGCTTTACCGTCAAGGATACCGACACCAGCGACTCTTACCTGCGCCAAGCCTACCGATTGTTCACGTTGCATACCGACGGGACGTTTGTGGACGAACCCACCGACTGGTTGCTGATGATGAAGTTTGCCGAACTCCACGCCCGCGGTGGCGAATCACGCATTCTGCATCTGGACGACTGGGAAGATCTGGGCACTTTCAGCACGCATGCATTTGCCAGCCACGCGTTTACCTACAAAGCGCCCTCCAGCAAGAACGTGGGGCAGACCATTCAGCGGCAGACGTTTTTCCAGCACAACAACCGCCCGTGCATTTGCTTCATCGACCAGTTTGTCTACCCGCAAACGGTCGCTGAGGCCCAATGGCTGCAAGCGTTGTCTGACTCGATGGAAGCCAGCGCCGGCACCGTGGCCCTGCCCTTGCCAGTGGGCGATCTGATCGTCCTGAATAATCTGTTCTGGCTGCACGGTCGCGCACCCTTCGAAAAAGACCCGGGGCTGCACCGCGAGTTGATGCGGATCAGGGGCGAGTTTGCGGAGGACGCCGCGTGAGCAGCACCGTTTTTGACTTTGTCATTGTGGGCGGCGGCATTGTCGGCTTGTCTTCTGCCGTCGCACTGCAGGCCCGTTTCCCCCAGGCCCGCATTGTTGTGCTGGAAAAAGAAAACGCCCTGGCACAACACCAGACCGGGCATAACAGCGGCGTGATCCATTCCGGCATCTATTACAAGCCGGGCAGCTTCAAGGCGCGTTTTGCCCGTGCCGGCAATCAATCGATGGTGGCGTTCTGCCGCGAGCATGAGATCGAGCATGAACTGTGCGGCAAGGTCATCGTCGCCACCCAGGAGAACCAGTTAGCGCAACTGGAAAAACTCTTCCAGCGCGGGCTGGATAACCAGCTGGAAGTCGAACGTATCGGCCCGGAGCGCTTGCAGGAGATCGAGCCGCATGTGCGCGGGTTGGGGGCAATCCGTGTGCCGTCTGCCGGCATCGTCAACTACCGCCAGGTCTGTCTGAAATATGCAGAACTGATCACGGCAGGCGGGGGCGAAATCCGGCTGGGCGCAGCCGTGCGCAAGGTGCGCGAGAAAGCCGATGAACTGGAAATCATCACCGCCAATGAGGAGGTGATCCGCGGCCGCTTTATGGTCAATTGCGCCGGTTTGCACAGTGACCGCGTGGCAAAGCTGGGCGGCGTGAATGCGGGCATGCAGATTGTGCCGTTTCGGGGCGAATACTTTGAGATCAAGCCTGAACGCCGCCATCTGGTCAAACATCTGATCTACCCGGTGCCCGATCCGGCCTTTCCGTTCCTGGGCGTGCACTACACCCGCATGATCGGCGGGCATGTGGAAGCCGGCCCCAATGCGGTACTGGCCTTTGCCCGCGAAGGTTATAACAAGACCGATTTCAGGCTGGGCGATCTGGCTGAAGTCATGACCTACCCCGGCTTCTGGAAATTGTCCGCCCGGTACTGGCGCGAAGGCGCCCAGGAAATGATCCGCTCCTGGAGCAAGGCCGCGTTTGTGCGCAGCCTGCAGCAACTGATCCCGGAAATCAGCGCAGATGACCTGGTGCCCGCCCCGGCCGGAATCCGCGCGCAAGGGCTCAAAGCCAACGGTGAACTGGTCGATGATTTCCAGATCGTACCCGGACACCGTAGTATCCACGTCTGCAACGCGCCTTCCCCTGCCGCCACGGCGTCGATCGAAATCGGCCGCTATGTGGCCGGATGCGTCCCGGCCTGACCCTGACGCAGGACCGGCGCGGCTGCATCAGCGCACGGCGGGAGACGTGGAGTGGAACTGAGACAACTGCGCTACTTTGTGGCGATTGCGGAACATCTGCATTTTGCACGGGCGGCCGAATCGCTTGATCTGGCGCCCTCTGCGCTGACCATGCAATTGCAGGCGCTGGAGCGCGAACTGGGCGTCAGGCTGGTGGCCCGCACCAAACGCTCGGTGGCGCTGACCAGCGCCGGGCAATCTTTCCTGGCCGAAGCGCGCAGCACATTACAGCAGGCGCACAGAACCGAAATGGTGGCACGGCAAGCCGGGCGCGGAGAAGTGGGCAGCCTGCAACTGGGCTACGTGATCTCTGCCGCGTGCGCGGGCGTCGTGCAGCAATTGCTGGGCGCCTATCGCCGCAAATACCCGGAAGTGCGCGTCAGCCTGCAGGAACTGGAAAGCCCGTTGCAGATCCAGTTGCTGGATCAAGGCCAGCTGGACGCCTGTATTGTCCGCACCGTCGCCGGCGCGCCAGAGGCGTTCGATCAATTGCCCCTGCAACAAGACCCCCTGCTGGTGGCGCTGCCGCACGGCCATCCCTTGCTGGCACAAGCTGCGGTACGGGCGGGCGAATTGATGAACGAGAGTTTTATCACGCCGCAATTCCAGCGTGATTTCGGTTTTACCCGGCACCTGCTGGCCATGGGTCAGGCCGCCGGCTTTACCCCGCACGTCGGCGTCCCCACCCGCGACTTCATGACCGCGCTGACCCTTGTCGCCAGCGGCTTCGGGGTGGCGATTGTGCCGGCCGCAATCAGCGTGCTGGCCATTCCCGGCGTGGCGTTCCGCCCTTTGCTCGATGTCACCGAGACATCCCCGCTGACCATGGTGTTCCGGCGCAATGAACGCTCGCCGCTGATCATCAACCTGCGCGAAGAAGCCAAAGCACTGGCCAGCGTGGGCTGAGACGGCCACAGCCACAAACAAAAAGCCCCGAACCGCCTGCGCTGTTCGGGGCTGGTCAAGCCAGGACCGTGGCTATGTGGCTGCGCCTTGCGGCGGCGTAAAGACACTCAGCGGCGGCAGTGCACCCTTGTATTTTTCTGCCTGCGCCATCCCCGTGTGCCCACAGTTGCCCTGCGCCAGTTTTGACGTGCCAATCCCTACAGTCAGATTGTTGACGTCACCATAACGACACAAGCTGCCCGGCTGGCGCGGGTCTGCGGGGTCATACCAGCCGCCTTCGCAAATACGGATCGCCCCTGGGCGGATATCGTCGGTCAGCCGCACACCCACCAGAATCTGCCCGCGATCATTGAACACCCGGATGACGTCGCCGTTTGAGATGCCGCGCGCCTGCGCATCTTGCGGGTTCATCAAGCACGGCTCGCGTTCCTGAATGGCGTAGTTCTTGCGTAGCACCGTGCCGCACAATTGGGAATGCAAACGGGCTCTGGGATGGCTGCTGACAATGTGCAGCGGATAGCGCCCCGCGCCACCCAACCGTTCCACCGGTTCCATCCAGGTCGGGTGCGGCGGGCAATCGTCATAGTGCATGCGCTCGATAGTGCTGGAGTAAATCTCGATCCGGCCAGAAGCGGTCCCCAGTGCATTAAGCAGCGGATCGTCGCGAAACGCCTTGTGCCGGATGTAGCCTTTGGCCTCCTCGCTGACCGGAAAGCCGAGCGGTTTGTGGCTGTTCCAGAACACATCAAATACCGGCATTTCCATGCGTTTGCCCCGCGCCTGTACCCGTGCCGCCTCGTAAAAAGAACGAATCCAGGCCATTTCATCCCGGCCTTCGGTAAACGCTTCACGCGTGCCCATGCGCTGGCAGATATCGGTAAAAATATCGTAGTCGTTGCGGGCTTCGAATACCGGATCGATGGCCTTGCGCATGGCCAGGATGTGGCTCATGGAATAATCGCCAATGCCCTCGATATCGTTGCGTTCAAAGGTACTGGTACACGGCAGGATGATGTCCGCATGGCGCGCAGTGGCGGTCCATTGCAACTCATGCACGATAAAGGTATCGAGCTTGCGCCATGCCTTGCGCATGCGGTTGCGATCCTGATGATGGGCAAATGGATTGCCCCCTACCCAGTACGCCAGCTTGATATCCGGCCAGGTTTCCCGCTTGCCGTTGAAATCGTAACTTCCGCCTGGATTTTCCAGCATCTCTACAATGCGCGAAACGGGAATGGACTCTGATCCGCCCGCATCCAGCCAGGCCGCCCCTGCTGGCGGTTTGGCGCCGGCGGTGATCCCCGGCAGCACCGGGCTGGTGGCTGTGGGGCTGCCGCCGTTGGCATAGTGATAGGTGAAACCATAACCCCCGCCTGGCGTGCCGATCTGCCCGAGCATGGCGGCCAGTGTGACCAGCATCCAGTGGGCCTGCTCGCCATGATGCTGACGCTGGATGGACCAGCCCGCAGCCAGCATGGTGCGATGGCCAGCAAAACGCCGCGCAAGATCCTGAATGGTTTGCGCCGGCAAACCGCAAATGCCGGATGCCCATTGGGCATCTTTGACCACGCCATCGTTCTTGCCCGTCAGATACGGCACAAAGCGGTCAAACCCGGTGCAGTAACGCGCCAGGAACGCCTTGTCGTGCAAATTCTCTGCATATAAGGTGTGGGCAATGCCCAGCATCAGCGCGACATCGGTCTGCGGGCGCGGTGCCAGCCACTCAGCCCCGAAGAACTGGCAGGTTTCGGTGCGTACCGGGTCAATGCAGATGACTTTGGTGCCTTTCTTCCTGAGCGACTCCATGGCCGGATACGCACCGTGATCTGGCACTTGCCAGCCAATCTGGTTGGTCACCACCGGGTCTGCCCCCCAGAACACCATCAGCTCCGTGTGTTCCACCACCACAGGCCAGGCTGTCGGCTGTTCATACACGTCGATCGAGCCCACGACATAAGGCAGGATGACCTGCGCCGCGCCGGTTGAATAATCACCGCTGCGGCTGACAAAGCCCCCGTTGGCCATCATGGCGCGCGCCAGCAGCGTCTGGCAGTTATGCAGCTTGCCAGGGCTTTTCCAGCCATAAGAACCAGCAAAAATGGCACGGGGACCGTGCTGGTCACGCACACGTTTGAGTTCTTGCGCAACAAGGTCCAGCGCTTTGTCCCAGCTGACACGGACAAAATCACCGGCGCCACGCCCGGCGGTATCGGCGCCCGGGCCGTGTTCCAGCCAGCTGCGTCGCACCATCGGGTAGCGGATACGTGTGGGGGAATAAACGACGTCCATCACCCCTGGCAGCTGGTGAGATGGATGTGGATCACCGGACCATGGTTCAAGCCCGACAACCCGGCCGTTTTTCACATTCGCATGAAAAGCGCCCCAGTGAGAGCCGGTCATGATTTTGCCGTCCGGTACGCCTGCCGCACGCGCCCCCGCACTCAGCAATCCTGCCCCCATAGAGCCCAGCGCCCCCATGGCCATTGCGCCCTTGATGAACTTGCGGCGTGACAGGTCTGCGTTTTCGGTTTCATTCGACATGGAAACTCCGTTCTTGGCGGGATAGAGGGACGGTGGGATGACTCAAGGCAAGGCCTGGTGTGGCTTGCAGCAGCGTGGCGACGGCACCGTAAAATCCGTGCGGGTCGTGCTGGCGACAGCAAGCGGCAAACGGCTCAAGCCATGTTTGCAACTGTTGTTGTACCTGGCCGGCGACAACCCTGTCCTGGCAACGTATCAACGCCGCCAGCAAGGCGAGTTCTACCGCCAGATGATCTGCCGGCTCATGACTGGCACCGGCAAGTTGCAGCCGTGCATGGGCAAGTAATTGCGCCATGTCTTGCGCGCTCTGGCCAAACAGCCGCCATGCGGGCATGTCAGTCGTATACGCCGCCTGATAAAGCCCGACTGCCGGCATGCCAGCTATGCCCTCGAACAAACGGGTGTAGGCCACAGACAGGTCCAGCGCGACGGTATGTGGCTCGCCCGCTTCAAGCGCCGCCCGGATATGCGCGCCGGCTTCTTGCTGGCCAAACTCAATGCCTATGGCCTCAAACAGGCGGATGGTCACCTCGCTACGCCAGAGCGCGACGCTATCTGCATCGGGCGGGCTCAGGAACACGCTGGCCACCCAGTCCAGCCAGTCGGCCCAGTCCGCGTCTATCACAGGTGCATCCATCATGGGTGAGCAGCCCCTGCGCCTACGTCTCTGGAGTGGTATTGCAGCCACGCCAGCAACAAGCGGTATTCGCTGTCATCCAGCGAGGTATAGCGTTTCATTGCGCCCAGCGTGCCAATCCACTGATTGGCCATGAAATCCTGACTGTGCGGCAAGGCATGGCAGGTTGCGCAAGAGCGGCGATAGGTTTCGTCACTGTGTTGCCAGAGCGGGTCAAGCCTCGTGGCAAGGCCATCTTGTTTGATCCAGACATTCAGGCTGCCTTGCTGCCAGTCCAGACCCGTG
Source organism: Silvimonas iriomotensis (assembly GCF_014645535.1). Lineage (NCBI taxonomy): Bacteria > Pseudomonadati > Pseudomonadota > Betaproteobacteria > Neisseriales > Chitinibacteraceae > Silvimonas > Silvimonas iriomotensis. Next base: position 198,239 of record NZ_BMLX01000001.1, on the reverse strand, counting down.
AGTTCATCCCGAACCGTTCCGGCAGACTGCACGCGGGCAATGGCTTCCGGAGACAACACGGCCTGTAAAATGCGCTGGCCCTTCATGGCGTGGAACGCGCTTTCGGCCCCGGCTTGCTGCCAGCCCTCTACCCGGACCTGAACCAGATCACCCTGGCGGGCCAGCACAGCGAGCCGCGTAGCACCCAGCAATTTGCCATCTTCCTTGCTCTGGGCAGGATCAAGCATGAAAGGCTGCGGCTTCACGACATAGAGCACGTCGCTCTTGGCCAGTTCTGCGGCGGGGGCCACCAGGGAGTCAAGGCGGCTGGCATTACTTGCTTGCTGCGTGTCAGGCAGCATGACTACCTCTTCTGTCCGGTTGGGTGGCGGCAGGCCGGCGTTGGGCGCGTCCACGGCATTGACCGTTTTGAGGTAGGTTGCCATCGCCAGGATGTCTTCATCCGGCAGGCGGGAGGTATTGGCGATGACTTCCTTCATGTCACCCCCAGCCTTGATACCAATCGGGTTCACGCCATGCTTCAGATACCGGGTGATATCGTTGACTGACCAGTAACCGATACCGGTTTCGTCCGGGCTGATATTGGGCACGTAACCCGTGCCTTCCGCGTTCGGGCCCCCGCCAAAACGCTGGCTGGCCGGCACAGCGCCCATCAGATTGCGCGGGGAGTGACATTCAGCGCAGTGCGCGGCGCCCTCAACCAGATAACGGCCACGCTGCCATACCGGGTCGCCACTAATCTTGCTGTTGTACCCGTCCAATGCCTGAACCGGTTTGCCATCCAGGAAGGCCAGCCGCCATAGCCCTACACCACGCCGGATGCTGAACGGAAATTTCAGTTCATGATCCGGCGCTTTACCGGCGACCGGTGGCAGCGATTTGATATACGCAAACAGGTCACGCAGATCATCTGCCGTCATGCGCTGGTAAGAGGTATAGGGAAACGCCGGGTAGGCATTGCCTTTGTCCGGCAAAACGCCCTCACGCATGGCAATGGTGAATTGCGCCAGTGTCCAGCTACCAATGCCGTCATTGGTGTCCGACGAAATATTGGGCATATGAAAGATGCCGAACGCGGTGTCCAGCGCGCGCCCACCACCCAGGCGGGTGTCGTCCGCGCTGCCGGGCGTGGCGTGACAGGTAGCACAGTCGCCCGCCAGGAACTGGTTGCGCCCGTTTTTCAGATCAGCCGTCAGTGAGCTGACCCCATCACGTTGAGCATGCGTGGCACGCCAGGCCGCAGGGGCGGTCAAGGCGAAAAACGCTGCACCACCCACTACAAACAGCACAGCAACAGACAGAAGAATTTTTTTCATAAGAGCCTTGGCCACGGCCCGGATTGCGCAGGCATGCGGGCGTCATTCAGCGGTTGCAATAGTTGACCGCAAGGACCTTACGAAAAGAGGGATTTTCAAGACTTGAGGGAGCGCAAAGCATGAAAGTGGGGCTGCCTTGCCGCAGAAAAGACAGGAAGGAGCTAAATCTCTCATTAATTCATAAGGTTAAGATGGACGAGCACGTCGCTAATGATCTGGCATATTGGCCGTGCTTGACTTGCATTAACCCCGCGCCTGAGGGTGCCAGGGTGCACCGTTACATGCTCGCGGCGAATCCTTGCGGCATTCCGTGATGGCTGACCTATGCTGTAACACCAGCCCCAACCCGGTCCGGAGTGAGCTTTATGTCCATTGCAACGCGTTCCTGCCGCACCCTGTTTATTGCTTTGACCAGTGCCGGCGCACTGGTGTCGGCCACGGCTTTTGCGGATGACGCATCCGCAGTCGATCCGCAAGCCATCAAGGCCTTGTCGGCCATGGGCGCAAAACTGCGCAGCCTGACCGACTTTACCGTGACCTCTGACAGCACCACCGATATGGTCAGCGACGATGGCCAGGCGGTGCAGTTTGCGCATCACACCGTGCTGAGCATCCGCCGGCCGGATCGCATGTATGCAAGCGTAAAAGGTGATGATGGCACCAAGTCCATGTATTTCGACGGCGCGCATTTCACGCTCTATGGCACCAAAAACAATTACTACGCGACGGTCCCCGCGCCTTCGACCCTGCGCGATCTGATCACCGACATTCACGACAAATACGGGCTGGAAGCGCCGCTGGTTGATCTGTTTGCCTGGGGCAACGATGACGAACGCGTCAAGGCACTGAGCAGCGCCCTGACCGTGGGCGATGAACGCCTGGGCGGCCAGATCTGCACGCATTACGCCTTGCGCCAGGAGGGTGTGGACTGGCAAATCTGGATTCGCAAATCAGCCGATCCGCTGCCTTGCAAGCTGATCGTGACGGACACCAGCAATGCGGCACGACCTCAACATGCCAGCGTGCTGACATGGCAACTCAAGCCGGTGTTCAAGCCAGGCTTGTTCCAGTTCAAGCCGCCCAAGGGTGCCAGACCCATTGTGTTCCAGACCAACGATGCTTCTGCGCCTGCCAGCGCCAATTGACCCGGAGAGCTGCCATGCGTTTGAACAGACCGTTTTGCCTTGCATTGCTGCTGGCCGCATTGACCCCGCTGACCGCGCAAGCCTGGGTGGCCGGGCGCACTGTCGTCGGCCCGAATGGAGGCGTAGCCCACACCACCGTGGCCGGGCGCCCCCTGCCACCGCCGCCGCCACCCGTGATCGCCCCTACCCCGTACTATCACCCGGTGGCCACCGCGGCAGTCGCCACCGCCGCAGTGGTCACGACCGCTGCCGTGGTTGGCAGCATTGTGCACTCCATCCCACCCAGTTGTTCTGCGGTGATGGTCAACGGCGTGACCTTCCAGCAATGCGGCAACACCTGGTATCAGCCGCAGTATTCGGGCACGACCGTGCAATACGTGGTGGTGAACCCGCCGCATTGATAAGGAATGGGAGTGGTGTTGGTGCCAGGCCTCTGCATGTGCCTGGCACCGGCCAGACTAACGGGTCGCGGTCTGTGGTGCAGAAGCGCTTTGCGGCGCAGAGGCGTCTTCTTCTGGCGGGAATTCCGAGGGCCGGAATTTGCGGGCGTTCTCGTAAATGGCATCCGCATGTTCAATCGCGCCCAATTGCCTGATTTTCCAGGTGGACCAGTCAATGCCAAAGCGCCAGAGTCCAAGATTATTGACGGTGCCCGCTTCAATCTTGAAATAGGGCTCGTCGCAGAATGGCGTGGTCGGGTTGGCCGATCCGATACTGAGGCTGTAAAAACAGTAAATGCCCGGCTTCATGTGGATGAAATAAGGCATCAGCGTTGAATTGTGCCGAAACGGGACCTTATAGGTTTCCTTCGTTTTCAGGTCCATCAACTGGAAGTCGGCATAACCGCTCCCGCCCACCACCGTGCCCTTGTTATCGACTTCCACCATACGTACCGCGATGATGGTTAGCGCGGTGTTTTCGTCATCCGCAGCGCGCACAGGTGCAACCTGCGTGGCCAGTACCGCGGCCAGCAAGCCCGACTTGAATAAACTCACTTTGAAATCCCTTGTTCTTGTCTGCAGCCAGCCACCGCAGGCCAATCATGTATGGGGTCTGGGGCCGGCGAGCACCGGCGCGCTGATTATGCCGTGCGCCAGGCAATGCCAGCGCACATGTGCATTTCTACAGAGCAGACCGCGTCACCCACGCAACAGAGAGGTGAGAACAACAGGGGTGAATCAGGCAGCCAGCACCGCCCCCAGCGCCAGCACGGCGGGCAGGGCCTGGACGTAGAGGATTTTCTTGCCGACCGTGATGGCGCCGTAAACGCCGGCCACGATCACACACAACAAGAAGAAGACTTTGACACCCAGGCCCGCCGCGCCCAGCGTCAGGCCCCAGATCAGGCCGGCCGCCAGAAAGCCGTTGTACAGGCCCTGATTGGCGGCGAGGACCTTGCTGGCCTCGGCAAACTCTGGCGTCAGGCGAAACACCTTGCGCCCGAGGGGTTTGGTCCAGAAGAACATTTCCAGCGCCAGAAAATACACGTGCAACAAGGCGACCAGCGCCACCAGCAAACTGGCAATCAGTGTCATGAACAATCCAGGTTCTTGTTTTAAGGTGCGGGGCGTGTTCAGCGGGTGCTGCCGTAACCCGCCAGCGAGGTTTCGATATCGGCGATCAAGTCGCTGACGGTTTCAATGCCGACCGACAAACGCACCAGGGTTTCCGTCACGCCCTGGCGTGCCCGCTCTTCCGGCGCCAGGTTGGCGTGGGTTTGCAGCGCAGGCACGGTGATCAGGCTTTCCACGCCGCCCAGGCTTTCGGCATAGGCAATCAGGCGGGTTTGTTCGATCAGCCGCGCCAGGGTGCCGACGCTGTCGACTTCGAACGAGACAATCGCCCCTGCCCCGCCGGCAAACTGTTTGAGCAACCGGTGACCGGCGTCATCCGGTAAGCCGGGGTAATACACCTTTTTGACAAAGCTCTGCTGGCCCAGCCATTGCGCCAGGGTTTCGGCGGTAGATTGCTGCTGATCCAGGCGCAAGGCCAGCGTTTTCAGGCCACGCAAGGTCAGCCACGCGTCCTGCGGGCCAAGCACGGCGCCCATGGCGTTTTGCAGATAGCCGATACGGCTGGCCAGGTCTGAATCGCGCACACCCAGAATGCCGGCGATGGTGTCGTTGTGGCCGGCCAGGTATTTGGAGGCGCTGTGAATGACCAGATCGGCCCCCAGTTCCAGCGGGCGCAGCCAGTACGGCGTGAGGAAGGTGTTATCCACCCACAATTGCACATTGCGGGCTTTGGCCAGCCGGGCCAGCGCCGGCAAGTCCGGCACTTCCTGCAACGGGTTGGACAGGCTTTCGACGATCAGCGCCTTGGTATGCGGGGTGATGGCATCGGCAAAGGCATCGACATGCGTGACCGGGACATAGCTGACGGTCAGCCCGAACCGCGCAAACACCTGATCCAGCAAGCGTTGGGTGCCGCCATAACAACCTTCTGCCACGACCAGATGATCGCCCTGGTCAAACAGGCTCAAGGCGGTGGTAATGGCTGCCAGGCCGCTGGCAAACGCAAACGAGGCCGCTGCACCATCCAGCCGCGCCATGGTGGTTTCCAGCGCGGCGCGGGTCGGGTTGCTGCTGCGGCTGTAGTCATAGCCGGTACTTTGACCGAGCGCCGGGTGGGCAAAGGTGGCGGTCTGGTAAATGGGCATGCTGATCGCCCCGGTGACGGGGTCGAGACTGGAGCCGGCCTGGGCCAGCAGCGTTCTGATATCGGGCATCTGGGCGTCCGCAAAGCGCGCGTAAGTAGCGCATCAGTGTATGACACGACGGGACCGGTGTGTCACCTGTCCGCTTTTCCAGGTGTGGCGGCAGCGCCCACCTGGCGCTACCCATTGTAGTCAGTCTTTGCTGACATGTTCGCCCACGCTGATACGGTCAGACCGGCACGCCTGGCAGAATGGTGTCTTCCAGGAAACGGGCGATGGTATCGGTATCGTGATCGCCAATCACCCGGGCGGCGCGGCTTTGCACTGCGGCCTCGGCATTGCCCATGGCCACGCCCAGCCCCACGCCTTGCAGCATCGAGATATCGTTGTGGTTATCGCCAAAAGCCACGGTGGCGCTGGCGGCGATGCCCTCGGCGGCCAGCCACTTTTGCAGCAGCGCGCCCTTGCTGTTGCCCGCGCTGGCGACATCTACACGGTTGGGGCCCGAGCGCTCGCACGCCAGACCCAGTTCACTTTTGACCCGGGTAATGAAGGCGTCGATGCGGCCATCCACCTGGCTGGATACCGCGTATTTCCAGATCAAGGGTTCGGCAGAGACCAGCGGCAGCAGATCAGGCACGTGGATCAACTCCGGCCTGACACTGGCCGGCAGCGCTGCGGCCCATTCCAGTAGATGCGCCAGATGCGGCTCCATGGCCTGATAGGCCTGGGCGCGCTGCAGATACAGCAGCGCGTGGACGTCATACTCACGCGTGAGCGCCAGCAAGCGCAGCGCTTCTTTTGCGGTCAGCGGGCGGGCAAAGTGCGCTTCATTCCGCGCAAAATCCCAGGCATAGGTGCCGTTGCAGGCCAGCAAGGGCGTGTCCAGACCCAGTTGCTGGTGATACGGTCTGGCCATGATGTGATGCCGGCCGGTGACCAGCACCACCGTCATCCCTGCCGCGCGCGCAGCGTTGATGGCGGCAATGGACGCCGGCCGGATCTGCAGATCACGCCCCAGCAAGGTGCCATCCAGATCAAACGCCAGCACCTGATACGCCGAACTGCTGGCTGCGCTCACAAGTAAAACTCCATGCCATTGTCGGGCACCTCGATATCCATATGCGGCCAGTCCATATTGGGCGTGCGGTATGGGTACAAGGGCTCGCCGCTGGTCTTGCGGAACTCGCTGGGGCTGACCCCCACGCGTTTGCGGAACACGCGCGAGAAATACAACTGGTCTTCGTAACCCACCGTGCCGGCAATGCGGGCAATGGGGGTACGCGTGCTGTGCAGCAGATGCTTGGCCAGGATGATGCGTTGATCCTCACGCCAGCGCAGGATGTTCACGCCCACCTGATCGCGGAACAGATGCGCCAGCCGCGAGGGCGACAAACACACATGGCGGGCGATTTCTTCCAGGCCGATTTCCTGGCCCAGATGGCGCGTAATGTATTGGCAGGCCTCCTGCACGCGGCTGTCCAGCGGCTTGGGCAGGTTTTCCGGCGAGATTTCATAGGCGCGGATCAACAGGCGTTCCAGCAGGTTGATCGCCAGTTCTTCACTGGTCACCCGGCCTTCACGGTGAGTGCGGTCAATTTGCTGGAACAATTCATCAAATTCAGTCACCAGGGTTTTGTCTGGCAGCGAGAGCTTGCCCACCTTGCGCGTCTGGTCTTGCCATTTCAGCCACGGCGCCCAGTAGGCGCGCGGGCGGAAGTAGATCCAGCGGTGATACCAGTTGGGGCTGGCCGGCGCGCGGCCGTAGTAATGCACCGTTTCTGGCGAGAACAGCAGCATGTCGCCCGGATTGACGTAGAACGCATCGTCCCCGTCAAACACCTTGCCTTGCCCTGCCACCGTCATGTTGATGATGTAACCCTGCATGCCGTTGGGACGGTCAATGATGAAGTCCAGCGGGCCATTTTCGATGATGGGCGTAATGCCGGCCACAAGGTACAGGTTGAACGAGTACCCGGGCATGAGGGGGTCAAGGCTCTGCTTGGTTGCAGGTGGATCAAGGTGTTGTGGTTGCATGAGGGCCTTCTTGGGGCGTGTTAGCGTCTACGGACGCAGCGCTCTTTATGCTCAAAATGAGCACGGCAGTACACTGGTTTGCCAGAATGTTGAGTTCTCGTTTTACCACTTCGTCATTCCCGCGAAGGCGGGAATCCAGTCGGCCGCCGAAGGTGGCCTTTGCTGGACGAAACCTGAAGACCTTGAACACCTGTTAGCGCCTGACGGCGCGATGTTTTACATACCGGGGTGCCCGGACCACGTCACTTTCTTTGCTTCGCCACCTCGGCGGCCCCAAAGAAAGTGACCAAAGAAAGGCGACCCCAGCCTGACGGCCCTCCGGGCTACCCTCAGTCGGTCGGGAGCCTGGGGTCTCCCGCCCTCCTTCGACGTTTGGCTTTAATTGGGAGGGAAAGTCAAAAACAGCAACACCCCCAACATCAACATCAACCACAGCGGTTCGCCTGGAGATCAAACGCGGCTGGCGCTCTTTTGTTTGTACCGGTCAAAAATCACGGCGGCCAGCAGAATCAGACCGCGTACCACGTACTGGGCAAACGGGGAGATATTCAGCAGGTTCATGGCGTTTTCCACCGTGCCCAGGATCAGCACGCCGGCGACGACGTAGCTGATCTTGCCCACGCCGCCCTTGAGCGAGACGCCGCCCAGTACGCAGGCGGAGATCACGGTCAGTTCAAGGCCCAGCGAGGTCATCGGCTGGCCGGAGGTCATGCGCGAGGCAAGCACCACGCCGGCGAAGGCGGAGATAACGCCAGACAGGGTGAAGATGGCGATCTTGTTGCGCACGACATTCACGCCGGCCAGGCGCGCGGCTTCTTCGTTGCCGCCAATGGCCAGGGTGTTGCGGCCAAACAGGGTGCGGCGCATGACAAAGCCGAAGACCAGGAAGCAGATGACGGTGATCCACACCGGGGCGGGCAGGCCAAACCAGTTGGTGTTGCCCAGCGCAAAGAAGCTTTCTTCCGACACGCCCACGGCCTTGCCGTCAGAAATGATATACGCCATGCCGCGGGCAATCTGCATGCTGGCCAAGGTGGTGATCAGGGCGTTGATGCCCAGCCAGGCAACAACCACGCCGTTGAGAAAACCGAACACCAGACCGGTGGCCACGCCGGCCAGTACGCCCATGGTCACGCTGTTGGTCATGTTGATGACGGTGGCGCAAGACACGCCGGCGCACGCCACGACGGACCCGACCGAGAGGTCAAAGTCGCCGGCAGCCAGGCAAAACAGCATGCCGCAGCCGACCATGCCGGCCAGCGATACCGCCAGGCCAAGGCCGCGCATGTTCTGGAACGACATGAAGTTGGGCACAAGGGCGCAACAGGCAATGAACAGCACCAGGAACACCAGCAACATGCCGTAGGTGTCCCACAGGCGCGCAAAGGCCGAGCGCCCGGGCGCCAGGGTGATTTCCGGCACGCCGACAGCCGGGTTGGCAGAAGCTTTGGACATTTCAACTTTCCTTCAATTGCAAAGTGACTGGAACAAACCGGCGCATTCAAGCCACTTCGACGGTCTGGGCCGGCTGGCGCAACATCGCCAGTGCCAGCGCTTTTTGTTCTGTGGCTTCATCGTGCGCAAGTTCGCCCACAATGCGGCCTTCACGCATGATGACCACGCGATCGGCCAGCCCAAGGGCTTCGGGCAGATCGCTGGAAGCAAACAGGATGGAAATCCCGTGCTCTGCCAGGTCATACATCACGCGGTAGATTTCATGCTTGGCGCCAACGTCGATGCCGCGCGTGGGTTCATCCAGCAACATGACTTTCATGTCTTCGGACAGCCAGCGACCGAGGATGGCTTTTTGCTGGTTGCCGCCAGACAGGTTCATGATCAGTTGCTGGTCAGACGGCGTGCGCACGTTCAGCTCCTTGACCATCTTCGCGCCGTTGGCGCGCTCCCAGCTTTCATCGATCAGGCACCCGCCCTTCACCGTGCGGCGGCGCGCGCTGATGTTGATGTTGTCGCGCACTGAATGCACCGGCACGATGCCCTCGGCCTTGCGGTCTTCCGGGCACAGCGTGATCCCGGCGGCAATGGCATCACCCGGGCGGCGGATGCGCAGCACCTGGCCATCAACACTGACCTGACCGGCAAACACCGGCGTGGCGCCAAAAATGGCTTTCATCAGTTCAGAACGGCCCGCGCCGACGAGGCCGAACAGCCCCACGATCTCTCCCCGGCGCACTTGCAGCGACGCCGGCTCACGCAGGCCGGGCGCCAGCAGGTCACGTACATCCAGCCGTACTTCGCCGTGTTCACGTGTGCGGTAATCGTAGATATCGCCCAGCTCGCGGCCGACCATGGCTTGCACCAACTGGTCATGCGTGACGGCGGACATATCGCTCCAGGTGTTCACGTAGCGACCGTCCTTGAACACGGTCACGGCGTCGCACATGCGGAAGATTTCTTCCATGCGATGCGAGACATACAAGATCACCCGGCCCTCGGCCTTCAGCTCGTTGATCACGCGGAACAGTTGTTCGATCTCGCGCGCAGAGAGCGAACTCGTCGGCTCGTCAAAGGCGATGATGCGGGCGTTGCGGGTCAGCGCCTTGGCGATTTCAACCATCTGCCACTGCGCAATCGACAAACGCCGCAGCGGGGTATCCGGGCTGATATCCATGCCCAGATACTTGAGTTTTTCCGCAGCCATGCGGTGCAACGCGGCGCGATCAACCACGCCAAAGCGATGCGGCAACTGGCCCAGATAAATGTTCTCTGCCACCGTCATGTCCGGTGCCAGATGCAATTCCTGATAAATAATGGCCACGCCGGCCTTGAGCGCGTCCTGGGCGTGGTTGAACGTCACCGGCGCACCGCCGATCTCGATCTGGCCACTGCTGGGCTGATACATGCCAGAGAGGATTTTCAGCAGGGTGGATTTGCCGGCGCCATTCTCGCCCATCAGAGCGTGCACCGAGCCCTCGCGGCAGCCAAAGGAGATGTCCTGCAGCGCTTTCACGCCCGGAAACACCTTGCCAATGCCCTTGAACGCCAGATACGGTTTTGCGGATTCAGTCATTGTGTGTGAGAAGTAAGGAGTGAGGAGCAAGGTGCTTTCACACCCCACCGCATCAATCTGCTTGATGCCTTGCCCCACTCAAATTCATCAATCCCGCCAGGTGAAACACCACTACGCGGGCCGGTAAGCGAAGGCAGGCACAAGGGGGCCGGTTTTACACCTCCCCCTCACGCCTCACACCTCACCGGGCCAACAGCCCTTACAGCCCCTTCTTCTTCAGCTCGTCCTTGTAGTTGTCGCGGGTAATCAGCACCACGTCGCTCACTTCGGTGAACTTGGGCGGTTGCTTACCGTTGGCAACCCACTCATGCAGCATCTTGATGGACTGATAGCCGTGAACGTCCGGGCTGGGCAGCAGCGAGCCATAGAAACCGGTGGCTTGTGCTTTGCCCAGTTCGTTCTTGGCATCGACACCGTTGATACCGATACCGATCACGTTCGGCGCCTTGAAGCCCTGGCCTTCGGTTGCGCGAATGCCACCCAGCACGGTGTTGTCGTTCATGCCGATCACCAGCCAGTTCTTCACATTCGGGTGTTGCACCAGCATGGAGTTGGCCGCATCCAGCGCACCCGGGATGTCGTTGGACTTGGTCGGCACGGTGTAGATCTGGCCAGCCGGGAAGCCGTCAGCCTTGAGCGCGCTCATCGAGCCATCAGTGCGGCGGCGGGCGGTATCGAGTTCGTTGGCGGTAATGGCCAGCACGCCGGTGTCCTTGGCGTTCCAGTTACGCTTTTTCATTTCCTTGTACAGCTCTTGACCCTGACGCTCGCCCACTTTGGAGGCCGCCATCATCAGCAGCGGTACATCGGTCATCGGCTGGCCCTTGGCGTTGACGAACTGATCGTCCACGGTCACCACTTTCAGGCCCAGCGCGTTGGCCTTGGCCATGATGGCCGGGCCCAGTTTCGGATCAGGTGTGCAGATCACAAAGCCCTTGGCGCCGCTGGCGGCCAGGGTATCAATGGCGTTCAGGGTTTTTTCGCCATCGGGTACTGCAATCTTGATCACTTCAAAGCCCATGTCCTTGCCGGCTTTCTCGGCAAATGCCCATTCGGTCTGGAACCAGGGCTCTTCCGGCTGCTTGACCAGATAACCCAGTTTTTCTGCGGCATATGCACTGCCCACTGCACCGAACATTACACAGCTCAAAGTGAGCAATTTGACCATTTTGTTCATATCTGACTCCGTTATATTTGCGTTTCGCTATAGGTCGTACCTGGAACAACGTACTTACAAATACCAGCCACTTAGCCGTGCGATGCAGCAAACACGCGGATACAGAGTCGCTTTTTTTGCTGCCGGCTGAAGTTGTGGCGATTATATGGCCGGCTTTTTCGTAGCGACTTACTCCAGATTACAATTTAGCGACTTAATCCATATGTTCGGCAAGAAAGTGCGGGTTTGTCCATGCCGGACTGAGTCGGATACCACACAAAGGTGATTTGTCCATATTCTTGACCAGCGCCTCCTTATAGACCTTGGCCGCAGCGCCCTATTCTTCGGGAAAACGTGAACAGCCACCCGAAAAGGCGCTTCTTTCCATGTCAGTAGATATATCCATAGGTCTGGACTTTGGCAGCGACTCTGTCCGCGCGCTGGCGGTCGATTGCCATAGCGGCGCAGAACTCGCGACCGCCGTTGCGTACTATCCGCGCTGGAGCAAAGGCGAATTCTGCGTGCCGACGGCCAACCAGTTTCGTCATCATCCGCTGGACTACATCGAGTCCATGCAGACTGCCGTACGCAATGTCGTGGCCCAGTTAAGCCCCGCGCAACGGGATGGCATCAAGGGCCTGGGTGTCGACACCACCGGCTCCACACCCGCGCCAGTCAACGCTTCTGGCGAAGTTCTGGCCTTGACGCCGGCCTTTGCCGACAACCCCAATGCCATGTTCGTGCTGTGGAAAGACCACACCGCCATTGCCGAGGCCGAAGCCATTACCCGCCAGGCCAGGGAAGGCGCGGCAGCCGGTTTGTACCCGGATTACACGCGCTACATTGGCGGCATTTATTCATCTGAATGGTTCTGGGCCAAGGCGCTGCATGTGTCGCGCGCTGATCCGGCGGTCGCCAAAGCGGCGACCAGCTGGGTAGAACTGGCCGACTGGGTGCCGGCCTTGTTGAGCGGCACCACCCGCGCCGATCAACTCAAGCGCGGCCGTTGCAGCGCCGGGCATAAATCGCTCTGGCATGAAAGCTGGGGCGGCGTGCCGGGCAAGGCGTTTCTGGGCCAGCTGGACCCGCTTTTGCTGGAAAACCTGGACCAGCCGCTGTTTACCGATACCTGGACCGCTGACATCCCGGTCGGCCGTATCACCCCGGAATGGGCCAGCAAGCTGGAGCTGCCGGAACACGTGATCATCTCTGGCGGCGCCTTTGACTGCCATATGGGCGCAGTGGGTGCCGGTGCGGGTGACAACACGCTGGTGAAGGTGATCGGCACCTCCACCTGTGACATCCTGATTGCCGACCCGGCCGACATTGGCGAACGCGCCGTCGCCGGCATTTGCGGCCAGGTAAATGGCAGCGTGGTGCCAGGCAAGATTGGTCTGGAAGCCGGCCAGTCTGCCTTTGGCGACATGTACGCCTGGCTGGCGAAGCTCTTGAGCTGGCCGCTGCAACACGCCGCAAAACAGCAGCCAGACCTCGCCCCTGCCCTGCAACAGGTGCAGGACAACCTGTTACCCGCGCTGACTGAAGCATTCGCCAGACAACCCGACATTGATCACCTGCCGCTGGTGCTGGACTGGCTCAATGGCCGCCGCACGCCCTTTGCCAATCAGCGGCTGAAAGGCGTGGTCGGCGGGCTGGATCTGGGATCGGATGCCCCGGCATTGTTTGGCGGTTTCATCGCCGCCACCGCCTGCGGCGCACGCGCCATCATGGAATGCTTTACCGGCCAGGACATTGCCGTGAACAGCGTACTGGCGCTGGGCGGCATCGCCCGCAAATCCCCCACCGTGATGCAGGTCTGTGCCGATGTGATGAACCGCCAGGTGGATGTGGTCGGCTCTGACCAATGTTGTGCTCTCGGCGCCGCCATCTTTGGTGCAGTGGCCGCCGGCGTGCATGCCGACGTTGCTACCGCTCAGCAACACATGGCCAGCAAGATCGAACGCAGCTATCAGCCAGACCCGGCTGCCGCCGCCAGATACGAAGCGTATTACCAGCGCTATCAGGCCTGGGCTGCTGCGACTGAACCGCTGTACGCCGCAGGGGAGCACTGAGATGCCGACCATCCTGCAACTGAAAGAAGAAGTGCTGGCCGCCAACCTGGAGCTGCCCAAACACGGTCTGGTGACCTTTACCTGGGGCAATGTCAGCGGCATTGATCGCGAACGCAACCTGGTCGCCATCAAACCCAGCGGGGTGAGCTACGAGCGCATGAAGGTCGAGGACATCGTGGTGCTTGATCTTGATGGCGAACGCATTGAAGGCACGCTGCGCCCGTCTTCTGACACGCCCACGCATCTGGCCCTGTACAAGCAATACGCGCAGATTGGCGGCATCGTGCACACGCACTCTACCCATGCCACGTCATGGGCGCAGGCCTGCCGCGATATCCCGGCGCTGGGCACCACGCATGCCGATTACTTCTATGGCGCCATTCCCTGCACCCGCGCCCTGAGCGCGGCAGAGATCGAAAGCGCGTACGAAGCCAACACCGGCAAGGTGATTATCGAAACGATCGGTGATGGTGACGTCATGGCCATCCCCGGGATTCTGGTCAGCGAACATGCCCCGTTCGCCTGGGGCAAAGACGCCGACAACGCCGTGCACAACGCGGTGGTGCTGGAAGAAGTGGCGCGTATGGCGCTCTTCACCGTGATGCTCAACGCCAGCCAGCACGCCATCCCCGATCACCTGCTGAACAAACACTACCTGCGCAAGCACGGCAGCAACGCGTATTACGGCCAGAGCACGCCGCCAGACGCCGCCCCTGCCAAGCCGCGCCGCGTGGCCTGAACAACCCACTCACTGAATACGAGAACGATCACATGGAATTCTTCAAAGAACTGGAAGTCTGGTTTGTCGTTGGCAGTCAGCATCTGTACGGCAAGAAAACCCTGGCGCAAGTGGCAGAAAACGCCGAGCGCATCGTCAAGGGCCTGAATGCAGAAGCCAACCTGCCGGTGAAGCTGGTCATCAAGGACACCGTGACTTCGCAAGAAGGCATCTTGCAACTGTGCCGTGATGCCAATTACGCCAAAAACTGTATTGGTCTGGTAACCTGGCTGCATACCTTCAGCCCGGCCAAGATGTGGATCAACGGTCTAGCCGTGCTGGAAAAACCGATGATGCAACTGCATACGCAGTTCAACTCGGTCGTGCCATGGAACAGCATGGACATGGACTTCATGAACCTGAACCAGACCGCACACGGCGGCCGCGAGTTCGGCTTTATTGGCGCGCGCATGCGCAAGCAGTACCACGTGGTGGTCGGCCACTGGCAAGACCCGGCTGTGGCCACGCAACTGGGCGACTGGATTCGCGTCGCCGCCGCCGTGCACGACAGCCGCAACCTGAAAGTGGCCCGCTTTGGCGACAACATGCGCGAAGTGGCCGTGACCGAAGGCGACAAAGTGGCCGCACAAATCCGCTTTGGCTACGCCGTGCATGCCTATGGCCTGGGCGACCTGGTCAAATCAGTCGAAGCCGTCACCCAGGAAGAACTGGATGCGCTGATCACCGAATACGAAGCCACCTACACACTGTCTGACGCCGTGAAAAACAGCGGCGACAAACGCAGCCATCTGATCGATGCCGCCCGCATTGAACTGGGTATCAAACACTTCCTGGACAAGGGTGGTTTCCACGCCTTTACCACGACATTTGAAAACCTCTACGGCCTGACGCAGTTGCCGGGTCTGGCGGTGCAACGCCTGATGCAACAGGGTTACGGCTTTGGCGCAGAAGGCGACTGGAAGACTTCCGCCCTGTTGCGCGCCATCAAGGTGATGAGCGCCGGCCAGCCTGGTGGCGCCTCTTTCATGGAGGACTACACCTATGACTTCACGCCGGGCAATGAGCTGGTGATCGGCGCGCACATGCTGGAAGTCTGTCCGTCCATTGCCAACGATGAAAAGCCGCTGCTGGATGTGCAGCCGCTGTCCATCGGCAAGAAGGCCGACCCCGCGCGCCTGGTGTTCAGCGCCCGTCCTGGCCCGGCTATCAACGTCACGCTGATCGACATGGGCAACCGCTTCCGCCTGATTGCCAATGATCTGGAAACCGTGGCCCAACCCAAGCCGCTGCCGGCCCTGCCCGTGGCCCGTGCGGTGTGGAAAGCCCTGCCCGATCTGCAAACCAGCGCCGCTGCCTGGATTTACGCCGGCGGCGCCCACCATGCCGTGTACACGCAAGGCGTCACGCAAGAACAGCTGCGTTTGTTTGCAGAAATGACCGGCATTGAGTACGTGCAGATTGGCAAGCACACCGAGATTGGTGCGTTCAAGAACGAACTGAACTGGAACGAGGTGTTCTTCAACTTCTGCAAACAGTAATTCGCGCGGGACAAAATCCGGCCGCCTGGGCGCGCCGGGTTTTGTCAGCCGTACCGTTCTTTGCAGTCATCGAGTTGTGGGACCGGCCCGCAGGTGCGTTGCCAGGCCGGTTCATGTTCTGCTGGGCAACGCGTCATTCGCATATCCTGGTCTGAAGGCAACGTATGCCTTCCAGTGGTCAGCTTCATGCTGTTTGCGGCAATCTCCTCTGCCGCACCGGCTGTGCCGCCTTGACGGTAATGGGGCTGACCACTGCTCCTTTCTTTTTTGCTGCGTACCGCCACGCCTTACTGCAAATTGCCCCAGCGGCCGACTGCCGGCTCCGCCAGCGCCCATTGCCACTGGTTCACGTTCGGGTTACGGCATGCCACGCCGTGATACCACACGGTTTGCGGGCCGGGCGGTGCATCGGTAAACAGAAAGGTCTTGCAGGTCACCAGGGCGCTTTCGGTCAGCGCCAGCACGCGCACCGCGCCTGCGCCGTTCTCGATCGGCAAAACGTGATCCACTTTCCAGTCCTGCGTCTGCCCGACCGTGCTTGCGCCCACGATCGCAGCAATCTGCGCTTGCTGGTCTTTGTGCAAGCGTTTCATGACGGTCCTGGAGGCTTCATCCACCCCCGCCTGCACGGCCAGACCAATCGCCACTCCCGCCGCCGGATTGGCCGTGACCGCGCTCATCGACAACGCCGCCGCCGCCCCCGACAACGAGCCCGCCATCTGGCAGCCCTGCAGCAACCCCGCCAGCACCAGCCCCGCGCCTTTCACGTACCAGCGCGCCGTCATTGCAGGCTGCCCCAGCGCCCGGTGGCCGGTTCTGCCGCCGCCCATTCCCAGCGCGGGCCGGCCTTGCAGATGGTCGAGACATAAAACGCCTCGGGCGAGGTCACGCCGGTGTCGTGTTCAATCACCGAGAACACGATTTCCTTGCAGTTGAGTTCACCACTACTGACGATGCGGCTGACCGTCACCCGCCCGTCTGCAGCGGGCTCCAGCGGCATGGACGGGTTCCATTTCCACGCCGCCACTTTCCCTGGCGCCAGCGGCCCGGCCACGGCGGCGATGTTCAGTTGCTGGTCTCTATGCAGTTCACGCTGTGAGTACTGCACCGCCTGACGCGCCCCGGCCACGGCCGCCAGGCCAATCCCGGTTGCCACCGTGGCATTGCTGGTCACCTTGGCCGCCACCGCCGCCCCCGCCACACCGGCACCGGCCACGGCGGTTTCTGAATACATGGAAGAAGAAAAAGAACTGCACGCCGTGAGCTGGCACAGCGCGACGCACGCCAGCAACGCACCTGACTGCCGGCGAGCGGTAAACCACGAACGACGAAACAAATGAGGTGCAAAAGCGGACACGGCGACGCCTCATAGGGCAAATCGCAAAGTATTGGTTTTTCCTGGGCGGCCTCCTATCAGACACGCCCCAAATCAAGGCTACTGGCGGTGTCATAAGCCTGCCTGGCCTGCGCCCTTGCGCAGCGGCGCTGCGCATGCCTGCTGGTTTTGACAGATGGCAAATGTTTGTGTGCACTGCAACATGAGGCGATATCACCGGACCAGGTACATCATCATGACCAGACTCCGCATTGCCCTGATTGCGCACGATTCCCGCAAGGACGCCATGGTGGATTGGGCTTTTTACAACCGCGAAACCCTGGCCGATTGCACCTTGTGGGCCACCTCCACCACCGGCACGCGCGTGCAAAAGCAAGTGGGCTTGTCGGTTAACATGCTGCGCTCCGGCCCCTTGGGCGGGGACGCACAAATCGGCGCCATGATTGCCACGAGTGAGCTGGACGTCGTGTTCTTTTTCTGGGACCAACTCACCCCGCAACCTCATGACGTGGATATCCGGACGCTGCTGCGGCTGGCGGTGTTGTATGACGTGCCGATTGCCTGTAATCGGCGTTCTGCAGATCTGTTGATCTCCTCGCCCCTGTTCAACAACCTCAACTACCACCATGGCCCGCGCAGCGGGCACGCTGAGGAAAGACCGGTTGGCAACGCCTGAGCGGTCTGTCCTCCCCAAAAAAAAACAGCACCGCCCGGGTGCTGTTCAATCACTGCAAGAGGAGACCGCCAACTACCTTTCCAGACCACGTAAACCCGTCAAGCCGTTGCTTCCTGCACTGCCGTGCGCTTGTGCGCGTCGCCCTTGGCATCGAACAGATGCATGGCATGCGCAGGCAAGGTAAAGGCAACGGTTTCGCCCAGCTTCACGTCCTCACGCGGGGTTTTGGCAATCAGCGGCGCGGGCGACAAAGAGGTTTGCAGGTGCAGATAGGTATGTTCGCCCAGCGGCTCCAGGTGCATGACCTTGCCGCTCAGATTACCGCTGCCAACCTGGATATGTTCCGGGCGGATGCCCAGCGTCACCGGTGCGCCTTCAGCCAGGCCCGCGCCTTCGATCGAGGCCGACAACTCGCCGCCGGCCACGGCGACTTCAACCGACGACAGATTGATTGCCCGCACCGTGCCATCAAAAAAGTTCATGGACGGCGAGCCGATAAACCCGGCGACAAAGCGGTTGGCCGGATGGTGGTATAGCTCCAGCGGATGGCCCACTTGCGCCACGCTGGGCAAGTCGTCCTGGCCGGACAACGGCCGCAGCAGCACGATCTTGTCGCCCAGCGTCATGGCTTCTACCTGATCGTGCGTGACATAAATCATGCTCACGTCCGGCAGGCTGTGATGCAGCTTGGCGATCTCGACGCGGGTTTTGACACGCAGCGCGGCATCCAGGTTAGACAGCGGCTCATCAAACAAAAACACTTTAGGTTTGCGCACAATGGCACGGCCAATGGCCACGCGCTGACGCTGACCGCCCGAGAGTTCCTTGGGTTTGCGCTTGAGCAGGTTGTTCAGGTTCAGCGCCTGCGCGGCGTTGGCAATGCGCTGTTCGATCTCGCCTGCGGGCAGGTTGAGATGGCGCAGGCCAAAGGCCATGTTCTCTTCCACCGTCATGTGCGGGTACAGCGCATAGCTCTGGAACACCATGGCGATATCGCGCTTGGCGGGCAGGACGTCGTTCACCCGCGCCTCGCCAATAAACAAGTCGCCGCCGCTGGGCGCTTCCAGCCCGGCAATGATGCGCAACAGCGTGGACTTGCCACAGCCGGACGGGCCGATGAACACGCAGAACTCACCGTGCTTGATGTCCAGATCGACATCGGCCAGCACGACGGTATCGCCAAACTTTTTTTGCAGACCCTTGAGCTGGATATGGCTCATATGCTCGTCTCCCCTGGTCAGGCGAAAGCAACCCTGCCCCCGCCAGCACCATGCTTTCTGGTTTAAACGCCGGTGACGCGGGCAAAGCACACTTGCAGCGGCGCCAGTTCAATGCGGCCGTTGCCCAGATGCCCGTTAAAGTCGTGCCCACCGATATCGTTGCCCTGCACGCCGGCAGGCAGTGTGTAAGTGGCGGGTTTGTCAGACAGGTTGAATGCGCACAGCGTGCTTTGGTCGCCGTGCTGCCGCACGAATGCCACCACCTGATCGTGGGCATCCAGCAATTTCAGGTTGCCAAACTGCAGGCCCGCCTGGGTTTTGCGCCAGGCAATAAAGCGGCGATAGTCGTTCATGACCGAGCCGACATCCGTCTCTTGATCAGCCACGGTCTTGTTGCCATGCGCCTCGCCCAGCGGCAGCCACGGCTTGCCGGTGGTAAAGCCCAGGTGCGCGCTGTGATCCCACGGCATGGGCGTGCGGCAGCCATCACGGCCTTTGAATTCCGGCCACATGGTGATGCCGTACGGGTCTTGCATCAGTTCAAACGGCACATCCACATCGGTCAGGCCCAGTTCTTCGCCTTCGTAGATACACACGGCGCCAGGCAGCGACATCAGGAACGCGCCCAGGATATTGGCGCGCTGGCGTTCATCGCCACCCAGAGCGGCCCAGCGGGTCACCAGACGCGGCACATCATGGTTGCCCAGCGACCAGCACACATAAGCATTGCCGGCATCGCGCAGGTATTCGGCCAGCACGCCATGCAGGTATTTCGGCTCGCACATTTCAGTCAGCAGCGCGAACACATAAGCCATGTGCAGGCGGTTGTTGCCTTCGGTGTATTGCGCCAGGGTCTGGTACTGGTGATCGTCACCGATCTCGCCAATGGTGGTGATGTCGTCGTATTTGTCGCACAGCGCACGCAGTTTTTGCAGGAACAACAGGTTCTCTGGCTGGGTTTTGTCATGCACGTGTTGCTGGCGGGTATACGGGTTCACCATCGGCGCGGTGTTGGAGATATTGCCGCGCGGCATGGGCGGGTTGTCGCGCAGTTGCTGGTCGTGCACGTAGAAGTTGACGGTATCCAGCCGGAAACCATCCACGCCGCGATCCAGCCAGAACTTGGCCACGTCCAGCAACGCATCCTGCACCGCCGGGGTGTGGAAGTTCAGATCCGGCTGGCTGGTCAGGAAGTTGTGCATGTAATACTGCTGGCGGCGGGTGTCCCACTGCCAGGCCGAGCCACCGAAAATGGACAACCAGTTGTTCGGCGGCGTGCCGTCTTCTTTGGACTCTGCCCACACGTACCAGTCTTTCTTTGCATTGTCGCGACTGCTGCGGCTTTCCTTGAACCAGGGGTGCTGGTCAGAGGTGTGGCTGAGCACCAGGTCAATCAGCACCTTCAGCCCCAGGCTATGCGCGCGGGCGACCAGTTTGTCGAAATCAGCCAGCGTGCCGAAGATAGGATCGACATCGCAGTAGTCCGACACGTCGTAACCGAAATCAAGCATGGGGCTGGTGAAAAACGGCGACAGCCATACCGCTTGCGCGCCCAGGCTGGCTATGTGATCCAGACGTTGGGTCACGCCCGGCAGATCGCCAATGCCATCGCCATTGCTGTCCTGGAAGCTGCGCGGGTAGACCTGGTAAATCACGGCGCCACGCCACCAGTTGGCGGGGGTTTGGGGTTGGGACATGGGTGGTTCTCCTGGTCGGTTGATGTTTGTTCAGTTGTTGCTTGCACGCAGCGGGTCAGGCCGCATGCCGGAATTTGTTGGGGGCGTACCGCTGACACACTGCACACCCCATCTTGCAAACCACTTCGTCATTCCGGCGCAGGCCGGAATCCAGCTGCAATATGGGTAAAAACCGCAAAGCAAGCGCCTTGGGCGCGGTGATCCAGAACTGGATTCCCGCCTGCGCGGGAATGACGAGTCAAAGAGGCGCGGGTGGTCGGGTACTGGGCAATCTGGCCCTGTCGGTGCGTTCATTCCACGCCCCTCACGCCGCCAGTCACACACCTACCCCTTCACCGCCCCCGCCGTCAGGCCGGACACAATGTGCCGCTGGAAAATCAGCACCAGCGCAATCAAGGGCACGGTCACGATCACCGAGGCTGCCATCAACAAGCCCCAAGGCAGTTCGAAACTGCTGCCGCCAGAGATCAGCGCAATGGCCACCGGCACCGTGCGTTCGTCGTTGGAAAGCGTGAAAGTAAGCGCGAACAGAAACTCGTTCCACGCGGCAATGAATGCCAGCAAACCGGTGGCGACCAGCGCCGGCCACAGCAGCGGCAAGAAGATGCGGAAGATCAGCGTGAAGATGCCCACGCCATCCATCACGGCGGCTTCTTCGATTTCCTTGGGCAGATCACGCATGAAGGTCACCAGCACCCACACGGTAAACGGCAGCGTGAAAATCAGGTCGGCCAGCATCAGCGCCCACAGGCTGTCGTACAGGCCCAGCGTACGGATCAGTTCAAACAGGCCAGAGAGCAGCGCCACCTGCGGGAACATGGATACCGCCAGGATGCACAGCATGAGCGTGCCACGACCGCGAAATGACACTCGGCCCAGCGCGTAGGCGGCCAGCATCGACAAGCCCAGCGAGAACGCCACCACGCCACCCGCCACAAAAATGGAGTTGGTCAGGTTGGCGCCGAACGATTGCTCTTTGAAGATGGCAATGTAATTGGCCAGCGACGGGTGCGCAGGCCACAGCGAGGTGGAAAACAGCGCGCTGCCGTTTTTCAGCGAAGAAATGATGGCGTAGTAAAACGGGAACAGCGCATAGATCAGCACGACAATCGACGCGGCGTAAAACCCGATCACGCCCCAGATATTCTTTTTCATCAGTTGGCCTCCATGCGGCTGCGGGTTCCGGCCATGTAAATCAGCGTGGAGATCGCAATGATCAGGAACAGCAAGGTGGCGGATGCAGAGCCGTACCCCACTTGCTGGAAGTCGATCAGTTGTTCACGCACGTACACCGACATGCTCTTGGTCACGTGGCTGTTGGAGGTCATGACGTAGATCAGATCGAACACACGCAGCGCGTCCAGCGTGCGGAAAATCATCGCCACCAGAATGCCGGGCATGATCAGCGGCAAGGTGATGTAGCGGAAAATGCGCCAGCGCGGTACGCCATCCATATGCGCGGCTTCGTAGCAGTCTTCCGGCACCAGCTGCAGCGCGGCCAGGATCAGCAAGGCCATGAACGGCGTGGTTTTCCAGACGTCGACCATGATGATGGTCGGGAACGAGAGATGCGGGTCTGCGGTAAACGCCAGCGGCGTCGAGATAATGTGCAGGTTCTGCAGCAAGGCGTTGATCACGCCAAACTGGTCGTTCAGCATCCACGACCACATCTTGGCCGACACCACAGTCGGGATCGCCCACGGCACCAGCACCGCGGCGCGCAACAGCGCCTGGATGCGGGACGGCGTGTTCAACAGCAACGCCACGCCCAGACCCAGCAGCGTTTCCAGAATGACGGAAATCACCGCAAAAATCAGCGTATTGGAAACGGAATGCCACCATTCGCCATCCCGCAATACACCGGCTTCGCCAATGTAATTGGTCAGGCCGACAAACTGGCTGTTGCCCATGTCAGACAACTGGGCGTTAGTCAGGCTGAACCAGATGGTGCGCAGCAAAGGCCAGCCGGCAATGGCAGCAAGTACGACCACCACGGGCAGCACCAGCCAGTACGCTTGCCGCCTGCGGGCGCGCGCGATCAGCGAGTCATCCATGTGACACCTGTGAGGAGTGAGGTGAGAGGAGTGAGGGGTAACGTCTGCATAACCAGCATGGCAGTGCTGTTTATGCAGATGTCAAAATCGTGGTGTGAAAAGCCAGACGTATGGCCAGTACGCGCGAAACATGCGCACTGGTTTTACACCTCACGCCTCACACCTCTCCCCTCACCGCACGCTGCGCGTGCTTACTTCCATGGACCCATGCGCTTGAGCGATGCATCCAGGCGGCCCAAGGCGTCCGTTGCCGTGGCGTTGCCGGACAACACGTCATGCGTGGCGTTCCAGAACTGGTTGCTGACCTGGTTGTACTTGGATGCCGTCACCGACGACGGGCGTGCCACGGCGCTGGTAAAGGTGGACAGCAAATCGCCCATGAACGGGTTGGCCTTGAGCACATCCGGGTCCTTGTACAGGGCCGGCATGGTCGGGTTGTAGGCACCGCTCACTGCGCGCATTTTCTGCACTTCGGCGCTGGTCAGGTAAACCGCCAGATCCACCGCCAGCTTGGCGTTTTTGGAGTACTTGGAAACCGCCAGTTGCCAGCCACCCAGTGCCGCAGCGTTGCGACCATTTGCACCGCCCTTGGGCAGCGCCATGATCCCGACTTTACCCTTGATCGGGCTTTCGTCTTTCTGCGCCAGCGCCCAGGCATACGGCCAGTTGCGCATGAACACCGCGTTGCCAGACTGGAACACGCCACGCGCTTCTTCTTCGCCATAATTCAGCACGGCCTTGGGCGAGATCGTCCCCACCCACTTGGCAGCGCCATCAATGGCCTTGATGGCTTGCGGATTGTTGATCGACACCTTGCCATTGGGCTCGACAATGCTGCCGGCGTTATAGCTGGCCAGCCATTCCACCGCATCGCAAGTCAGGCCTTCATAGGCGCGGCCTTGCCACACGTAACCCCACATCTTGTCGTTGCCGGCAGCGCGCTCACCGTCCTGGACTTTTTTGGCATCAGCAGCCATGTCATCCCAGGTGGTCGGCGGTTGCAGTTTGTACTTCTCCAGCAAATCCTTGCGGTAGTACAACAGGCCCGCATCGGTAAACCACGGCAGCGCCACCAGTTTGCCGCCCACCGTGTTGTTGGCGATCATGCTGGGGAAGTATTCTTTCTCCACGCCCTTGGTATACGGCTTCAGATCCACCAGATGGCTGGCCAGCAAACCGGGCCACACCACGTCGATCTGCAGCACGTCGATCTTGTCCGAACCGCTGCCCAGAATCTGTTGATACAGCGCCAGACGCTCGTTGGAGTCGTTCGGCGGTGTTACCACCTGAACCTCGTTACCCGTCTTCTTGGCCCACTCCGCCACAGACTGTTTGCACAGCTCCAGCTCACCACCGGTAGAACCACAAGCAATCCGCAACAACGCCGCATTCGCGCCCCCGGCGGCCAGCAGCGTGGCCACAGCGATCAGGCTCAGTTTGGTCTTCATGATGACTCCTCTCATCTGGTTTGGCTGTATATGTCTTTCTGGTTTAGCGCCACGCAGATCTTGCGCCAGCGCACTCAACGAACCGGGAGCCATTTGAGCGTGCGCGTGTTAACCGGAAATTTCGCGCCGGGCGGGGTTTGTTAACAATTGAAACATGGCGGGGGTGGCTGTGACACTTTCAATGAAACCGAAGCTTTGCCGAATGCCGGTTCCAGATCGGTCCCGGAACTGGTGCCAGGGTTGAGGTTCGGCCATCGATATGGAACGTTTTAAACTGCCTTTACGGGGCCATAAAAGCGGGTCTGCCAGTGATCACGAAGTAAACCAGACTGGTCAGCATCGTTGTCATCAAGCTTTATTCAAGTGGATGATTCATATAGAAAACATCTGCTTTTCCTACATCCAGACCAGTGCCATTCCTGGTGCCAGCAGCTAACAGGTTAGATTTTATATATAAGAAAGTCCGCCACTTAACTGCTGCGGCAATCACAACCTACTCTGGGTCGATCACCAACATGACCAACCAGCATTGTGACCACCTGACCTGACCGATCCGGCAGCAGCTAACAGGTTAGATTTTTATATATAGAAAAGGCCGGCACTTAGCTGCAGACCACACCCAGTGGCCCATGGCGACGATCCAGTTCCTGGTCGACGCCATCAAAAGCAACTCACCAGCGGCAAACAAGAGACCTGTTCCTTGGTCTTTATCCAGCCGATCCAGCGCAAAACTCATCACAAACAGCCATAAAAAATGCCCCAGTTTTGGTCTGGGGCATGTTCTCGGGCGGAATCCGTGTGTGGTCTGACGTCTACTAACAACTTTGCCAGTTTCGATGGGATGTTGGGGCAGAAATAATCGACCGAAGTTTGGCCAACTTGACGCATCACAAAAACTAAATGCCGTTGGCATGGAGAAAATTATTTCAAGTGTTGTAATCGTACCAATTTGGTGCAGATGCCGTTTATCCGGGATAGGTGGTCTGCTAGATTCGCGGAACCGCACATAAGAAGAGCCTGATAAATGAAACTCGCCATCCTTTGTTTGACACTTGCACTTGCGTTTCAGCCAGCGTTTGCAAAAAGTCCAAAACACACAAATGTTGCCTCGCAGGCTGCAACTGCCCCGTCAGATGATCTGATTGAACAGGGTTCATACGTCAACAAAGCTGGCAACACAGTACATAGTCCGGCACATACCAAAAGTGGCAAAGCGCCTGAAGGGGCTACTGCCAAATGTGGTGACGGTACATTCAGTTTCAGTCAAAGCCATAGAGGTACATGCAGCCATCATGGTGGTGTCGTTGCGTGGCTTTGATACGAAAACTCCCCATGAGAAAGAATTTTTATCAAAAATAAAGAGAAATGAAATGACTAACGAACTATTTTGGCTTAATTTTCTTTACAGTTTTCTGGCAACTATTGTGGGCGGTTCGTTTCTTACTGTCGCTTTGTTTCTTTTGAAGGAAAAAATTTTTCCTGTTCCGCAAATATCTGGTCGTTGGTATTTTGAGGCGCATACGGTCGAAACATCTTTTCATGCATATGAAGGTATGCGGCTTCATTATGTAGCCATTCTCTATTTGGCTGGAAATCGTATTGAAGGAACTATTGAGAAAATATATGAAAACTCATCAAATGGAAAAAGAGATTATGAAGAAAAGAACCGCACTCGAGGAGTGATCACTGGATTTATTCAAAAAAATTACTTTTCTAAAGATCGCGCTTTTCTTCATATTGTCGAGGACGGGCATGGCAGGGAATCAACACATTTCCATGATCTGGTCATTTCCAAAAAAGAAATGGCTGGTGCTTTTAGTTCTATGGTTGCCAAGCAAAATGGTGATGTTTCATGGTCACGAAAAGAATTAAAAAAATAGGTTTTTTTTCATACCCAATCACCTGCATTTCAATGGTGTTAGATGTTTTTTATCCAAAAAATATTGAATCCGATTTGCATAATTGCATAGCTCTGATAGGGACCTATGGTGAAATTATTCCTGACGCCTTTATTTGTGCTCTCATTGTTGCGGAAGATCACAGAAATGATATTCATCCCGGCATTGACTTTTTTGCGATAATTCGGGCTATCTGGGTGAAATTAAGAACTGGGGCCGTACACGGAGGAAGTACCATAGAACAGCAATTTGTTCGAGTGGCAACGAATCGATATGAAAGAACCTTATTCCGGAAACTGCGAGAGCAGGCTATAGCTTTGATATTGGTGCGTAGAGTGGAAAAAAGAAAAATTGCATCCGCGTACCTTTCAATTGCCTTTTATGGAACTAATTTCATTGGGATCGATGGTTTAAAGTCTTATTTTGGCGAAGACCTATCAAGAGTAACTGTAGAGCAAGCATTGAAATTTGTTTCTCAGTTAAAATATCCTCGTCCAGAAATTCCAGATTTATATTGGTTTTATAAATTGGAAAGAAGAATTAAAAAATTAAAAAATAGAAGCTAATTTTTTAGATTGATTTTTCATGTAAATATCAATCCTGATGTATGCAAAACTGGCAAAGTTGTTAGTAGACGTCAGACCACACACGGATTCCGCCCGAGAACATGCCCCAGACCAAAACTGGGGCATTTTTTATGGCTGTTTGTGATGAGTTTTGCGCTGGATCGGCTGGATAAAGACCAAGGAACAGGTCTCTTGTTTGCCGCTGGTGAGTTGCTTTTGATGGCGTCGACCAGGAACTGGATCGTCGCCATGGGCCACTGGGTGTGGTCTGCAGCTAGATACTGCGTTGAAAGCAACGACACTCAAAAAACTACTGATCGCTGCAAATATCTACAAAGATGGCCGATTTCTGAAAGATGCAGTAGTTACAACCAAGACTCTTCATGGGTTTACCAAAGAAATGACGAGTCTGTTGGTTGAATATACTCGCGTCTTCCCCAGGTCCTTGCGCGAAGATTATGTAAGAAAACCTGTTCTTCAATTGAATGTCATCTTGGGCATGATGGGGTTAAAAGTGAAGAAAGTTGGTCGCAGTCAATCCGATAATCAGTCTGAAATTTTTTACCGACTTGACATCCAGACCTTTGAAGGCCAGAAGAACTTGAGTCATGAGAGAAAGTACGGGATCCCTTTTGACAAAAAGGTGGCGCAGGCGGTAAACGAGGCTCATATGAAATACGGCGCTTACAGGGAAGATATTCTGATCGCTTGAGATTGCTCCTGGAGCATAAGAAAGAGGCCGAACGGCCTCTTTTTTTTTTATGCCTTCTTCTGCTTCGCAGCCTTGCGGCGACAGTTGTACCAGTAGGTCAGTGCCCCTTTCGGCGTCAGCCCTGCACCGGCCACAAATGCAGCAACCAGCACTTCCTTGGCTTCACCACCAATCTGCGAAAAGATTTCCCAGGCAGCATCGGCTTTGGTCTTGCCCTCTTTCATCAGCGCTTTGCCTGCATCAATGGCGCTAGCGATATGCGCCTGGGTCAAATCCACTGCAACTTCGCTGCCTTGTTCAGTGGACGGACGGGTTTTTGTTTTGCTCACAGTAGTTGCTCCAGAGTTTGCCGACGATGTCGTTTGCCACAGACAGCGGGATGGTCTCGAAACCGGGGATGTCTTCGAAGAAGAACAAGGCCTGGTTTGAAAAATCGAGGTATCCCAGTTCATAGCCTTGAATGGACGTGATGATGTCCAGCAACATGGCAATCTGTTCGAAAGTCAGGGTGTGCATGGTTGGTCCTGATTGAACACACAGACACCCTCCAGGCAAACCTCACTTCGGGCAACGGCATTTCAAATCAATATTCCGAAGCAAGCAGGATCGTGGTGTAACTGCGATCCCATTCCGTAATCACATAGACCTTTTCAGATCCGACTTTGTAAGCCGAAAGAATTCGTCCACCATCGCGGATTGCCTCCATATTCGACGCTTTATCCTCGTCACAGATCGTTCCAAAGTCGCCGGACAGATGACGGATCAGCAAATCAATCGGGAACATGTTTGAATTGGAAAATAACGCTAATGCATTTGGTGTCGCAAAGATTTTACCTGGCTGAAACAGCATTTACACAACGCCTTTCTGATTCGATAAATATTTCGAGTATCAGACGTACTTGATGGCACCAGCAACGTCACTTCTGGCTTCAACAAAAATAAAAACAAGGATATCCATATGAACGCAGTATTTTATAGTGCGATTTATACACATAACACCAATGGAAAATGCCAGAAATCTGGCATCGCATTCCACCTTAAATTCAAGGGCGGCGAAAAAACATTCATCGAAATATCGGAAGATTGCACTTATGGCCAACTGTGGTTGCAGAAGCTACTTTTCTTTGTAGAAACCATTGCGAATGGTCAGGATTATATTTTTTCGATCAAACATATCGGCGGGCAACCGCAAATCAAAAAAATGGCCGGGAAGATAGATCGAATTCTTGGTGTCGCAATCAGATTGAAAAAACCACTGACTCAGGAAGATGTGGCCAAGCTGGTACACAAGGATGGACGTTATACCAAGCGGCCCAACGACGAACTTTATACGAAAATAATTTTCATGTTATGGCAAATGTGCAGTGGCGATCATCGTACCTATTTTGAAACCCACCATATGCCCTGCAATCAGACCATGACACTCGTGAAGAAGCTGCATGATGAGATCAGCCCACAAAAGAAGCTCTTCAAGAAGAAGCCAAAGAAAGATGCGAAGGTCCAGCCGGAAGCCCCTCTTTAATATATTAATAAAATAATTTATATATAAAAGATTAAAGAGGGGGCCTTAAAAGGCCCTCTTTAATAGACTTCTTCGAAGTCAGAAAACCTAAAAACCCGCATTTTTACGTGATGGTATGACTGCCACGTTTAAGGGCACAGCCCCTCTTTAATAGCAGTCATACCATCGCGATTTTTATATATCTGCTTTTGCATTTGTCCCATTATGCTTTTCACATATATGTTTTGGGTTTCGTCACACCCATCTCTTTTTAACTTCCAGTTCTGACACAACACATCCCCGAAAAACAAACGAACGATTGCCTTTATCTATTTATGTCGATTGTCTGGCTGGCGGACATTCCAGTTATTCATCGCACGAAATCAGTCAGAAAATCGGCGATATTCTGGTCGAAGTAATGCTAACCAGCTAGGTTCGAATAAACTGGCTTACACCTGCCCCGAACACCCGACCAACAATAAGCCATGCTGATTTTCCACTGTCCCAAAGACGCGGATAAGGCATTGGGCATACCTCGTCAAAAGGAACACTCAAACATCGGTTCTTTGGTCGTTAGCCCGGCGGAACACCCTTGATAAACACAACGATCAATCAATGACGTCGATCATGAACGGTCGGACTAATGCCTGCATGGATGAATGGGCTGTCCGTCAGTCCAAGCACTGAAATGGCATCCTATTGGCCGGCACAACAACTCAGGCCCGAGGACTAAGTGTGAGCTGCACGCGAGGTTTGATGGTGAGCTCGTCCACAAGACCATCCACGCCCGCCATGTAACGGATCGCCGCTGTGATCCTGGCGTGTTGATAGTTCCAGTCCATTTGCCCATGCAGGGTAACCCATCCGCTTTCAACCTCAACCCGGACCTGCCCCGATGACAAGTTGGGCATTTGTTCCAGCAAATGGATAATGTTTTGGGTTATTTCGTCATCATTGCCACGATTGGCTTCTAGAAATTGTGACGGACTACCCCAGGAGGCCCGATGAACATGCGCGAGTGCGAGGGCTACACGTTCGCTCGCTGCTGATTTTTCGTGCTTCATGGCTGTAGGGCGTTCGGCGGAGTCGTTCTCAGCGTGCAGATAGCGGCTTGAGGTCGCCCATTTTCGGCGCGGGCGGGCTTTGGTTTGAAACTCAAAATCGGATTTCATGAGCGTCTTTCCAGTGGTGAGGGAAAGACCAATGTGCGCTTTATATCCAAGCTCATCTGTGCGGCAGCACACGGAGTGTGACAGGGCTCAAGGGCCAATTGTTTTGGCAAAGAAAGGGATTTGAGTGATGGCTTGACGGACGGGTTGCCTGCACTAACGGTAAATCACAGTCAGGTTATTGATCACCTGGCGTACACCAGGCGTTTGTAGCGCAATCAGCCCCGCCAGATTATGGTCAGCCCAACTCCCTACGGTGCCAGAGATGGTCACAACCCCTGTGTCTGCCAACACGTGGAATACAGCACATTTAAGACCGGTAAAGTGGCTTTGCGCTGCATTGGTTACATCCTGAGCGGTGAAGAGCGGGCCGATGAAGGCCGGTTTTTGAGGTAAATCGTCTGACCGTTGATTCATCACATCGATTCCCACGCTAAAACATCATAGGACCATGCGTTAGCTGTGCCATCTGTGCGCTAGCGTACGGAGTGCAGATCAAGTCGGCGATATCCTGCCGAATTCAAACAGACTGCCTTGTGCTTTGCTGAGATGTCTCTCCCATGACGGATTCTTTATTGCTTGCTGCGGCACGGCTGAACACCTTCCAACAACAACTGCTTCTGACCAATGCCAGTGGATTTTTCTTTGCGAGGGACGGGCATTTGTATCTGGTGACGAGTCGTCACGTCATGATTGATGAGAACAGCAACCATTTTCCCGACCGGATCGAAATCGAGCTACACATTGACCCGATTAACCTGACGCAATCCATGGGGTTTTCTATTCCGCTGTACCGCAATGGTGTAGCCGTCTGGCGTCAGGGGACGGATTCAGCGGGCGAAGTGGATGTCGCGGTGATTGAGCTGGAACAAGCCGCCCTGCCCGCTGGCATGGTTTACCGCGCTTTCACCCCGGATCATCTGTTTAACCAGCAGAACCAGATCACCTTGGGTAGTTCCGTACTGGTAGTGGGGTTTCCGCTAGGCGTCCACGATACCTTGCACCATATGCCGGTGGTACGGCACGCCATCGTTGCTTCTGGTTTCGGATTGCGCTTTCAAGGCAAAGGTTATTTTTTGACAGACGGCCGCACCCACCGTGGAACCAGTGGCGCGCCAGTCGTGCTGCATGTCATTCGCAATAATCTGCCCGATGATGATTTTCCCTGGTTGCTGCTCGGCGTGCATTCATCGCGCATTGACGTCGGTTCCCGCGATCTGGTTGAGGACGAACACCTGGGTCTCAATGCAACCTGGTATGCCGATATCCTGCTCACGCTAACCAATCCATAACAGTTTGCAGATGCCCATGATTCTGACGAATCACTCCCGCAGTTCTGGGCCAATACCTGGATCTACGTGCAAGCGGAACATCTGTGTACCCCCACCCGCAATTTACGCCCCACGTGGCCGTTTATAGCGGTTGTAGCCCCACAGATATTGGGTAGGTGCGCGGGCAATCAGTTGTTCGATCTGATTGTTAAGATGTGCTGCGGCGACCTGCCGGTCCGTGGACAGTGGCTCAGCCAGTACTTTCAGATGAATATGGTAAGCGCAAGATGCTCCCAAGCGTTCCGCAAACACCATCACGATGGGCGCACCGCTGATGGCCTGCAGACGCTGCACCAGGTTCATGGTGTACGCCGGTTTACCAAAAAAGGGCGCCCAATCACCTTCGCCGCCACCGGGGCACTGGTCAGGCAGAATGCCAATGGTTTCACCGCGCTTGAGCGCTTTGACCAACATGCGTACGCCACGCGGGGTCGCAGGGGCCATGGCCAGATTCGGGCGACTGCGCATGCGTTCTATCCAGTCGCGCAGCCAGGGCTGGTGCGGCGGTTTGAACAACACGGTAGAGGGCGAATATTGTGCAAACAACGGCCCCAGCAATTCGAACCCGCCCAGATGCGGTGACAACAGAATGAGGCCCTTTCCCTGAGCCAACAGCGCGTCAGTGGTTTCGTGGAAATTGGCTGGCGAAATATCCAGTCGTGACATCGGGTTTTCGCGCATCCAGAAATACGGCATTTCCAGCACCATACGCCCGGCTGCTCGGCTGGCCTCACGAAATTGGATCGAAGACGAATCCGGATAGGCTTGCAGATAATTTTGTTGCAACCGGGTGCCGTAGCGCCCCGGCAAACGAGCCACGCTAGAGCCCAGCAAAGCGCCAAGTGCTTGCGCCCAGGGCAGTGGGAGCAAGGAAAGCAGCCAGAAAATGGCGGTCATGGAATTCCCGGCTCGAAGAGGTTGAGCTGTAGTGTGTATCGGGAGGAAACAGGGAGAGGAACCCCGAGTTCAGCGGAGAGTTCATGTGCCACTTCAGGGCACCCGCGCCACTCTACCGGATAAGTCTCAAGGCGATAAGCGCAGCATTACGGCGCGGGTGTAATACAGACATGTATAGTGACCTTCCCTGCCCCCTAACGTGCAACGTTCCTCAATGGCGGATGTTTTGAAAGAGCGACGTTAAGCATCAGTACCGCTAGAATTCACAAAAAACCATCAGTGGTTGGCGGAACCAGGCAGTAGGTCGACTGGAGCAGGCAAGCAATCGCTTAACACGCTGATATTCCCGGACAGACCAACATAAACGGCAACTAGCACTCGCTGATCCAGAACGCAAATGATCAACAAGATTACATTGATTACCGGTGGTGACCGCGGCATTGGCCGTGCAACTGCACTACTCCTCGCCAGCAAAGGCCATAAAGTATGCGTCGGCTATCGCACGCGTGAAGACAGTGCGCAAGAGGTGGTCGAGAAAATCCACTTTGCCGGTGGTGAGGCGATTGCGGTGCAAGCGGATATCTCGCAGGAAGAACAAGTCGTCGCACTTTTTTCGCAAATTGATAAGGCATTTGGCCCTATCACCGGGCTGGTGAATAACGCGGGCATGCTGATGCAACAAGCTTCCATTGAGCAACTGAATGCAGGGCGGCTGGCAACGCTGTTTGCGACCAATGTGGGTGGTAGCTTCATATGCGCTCGCGAGGCGGTCAAGCGCATGGCGTGGCGGCATGGTGGCCAGGGAGGCGCCATTGTGAACGTCTCTTCGGCCGCCTCTCGCCTGGGGTCACCGCATGAATATGTCGACTACGCCGCGTCAAAAGGGGCGCTCGATACCATGACCATCGGCCTGTCTTTAGAAGTAGCCGGCCAGGGCATCCGGGTCAACGCAGTGAGGCCGGGCTTTATCTACACAGAAATGCATGCCGATGGTGGTGAAGCAGGCAGGGTCGACCGGATAAAAGACAGTTTGCCAATGAAACGTGGCGGACAGCCTGAAGAGGTGGCACAAGCCATTGCCTGGCTGTTATCTGACGAGGCTTCATACGTGACCGGGAGCTTCATTGATTTGGCCGGCGGCAAATAGCCGTAGCGGCAGACGCTTGGCGCAGTCAACGTGAGATGCTGCCACTTCGCACTGTAGGCACGTGCCACGTAATCGATTTCATCCCCCCGTTGTTTCTACCTTCCGGGTTGCCCTTCCCTCGGCTACTGAAGTCGAATAAGTCAAACGATTACCGGTGGTGTTGCGCAGGCATTGCTGGCACTAGCTACTGCGGCCATTGCCGGGTTGTTGGTACGCACACTCATTGGGCTGGCACGCGGAGAATTGCGCACGCTCAGCGCCTGATGAACACGGTGGAGACCAGCCCTGGGCATTCGTGCCCGGGGCTTTTTTACGTCTATGCAGCGCCCGCCGGCCCAAGCGCGGCGGTCCGCTCAGTCGGCCAGCCGGGCAATCACCAAATCCAGCAACGCCCTTAATCGCGCCAGGCGCCGCATGTCGCGGTGATAACCAATCCAGGTTTCCCGCACAGGCGGGTCTTCGCCCAGATCAATCCGCTGCAAACCGGCAATGGCATCACCCAGCGGTCTGGGCAGTACTGCCACGCCGGTTCCCTGCAGACACATCTTTGCCTGCACCGCACGGGCATTGCTGCGAAATACCACGCGCGCATGGGGCAGCATGCGTTGCAACCAGGCGACGTCGGGCATGCTGTTGAAGGCGGCATCCATGGTGATCAAACCTGCGCCTTCCCCATCGCCTGCCAACGGTAGCGGGTAATCCGCAGCCGTATACGCGCCATAGGGCATATGCAACAAGTTGCGCGAGACGATATCCGGTTCATCAAACGGCTTGATGCGGAACGCCAGATCGGCCTCCCGCCGGGACAGACTAAGCAGGTGCGAGTCGGTCAACAGCTCGATGGTGACGCGCGGGTACTGGATCGAATATTGCATCGAACACATCAGATCGAATTACATGCCGAGTCCGTGGGCAAACAAAAGGATATGGGTGACCAATGAGCGTGGTCGCAAACAGAAAAAGCACCTTCGGGTGCTCTTTTACTTTGGTACAGGTGATGAGGTGGGCCACAACCTCCAGAATGCCTGGGCCGGCATCTCCGGAACAAGGTGTCAATATCATCGGAATACACAGTACTTACCCTTCTTCTGACTTAATGACACCCTCAATCAGTTCTTTAGCCCATGTGAAAACAAATTTTTCCGGAAAGAAAAAAACCTGACCAGCCTGACTTGCGCCTATGATCAGCGATGCTCACACATGGACGACTAGATTGGCAGATGACATTGAAGTGAAAGAGTTTGATCACGCGGGGCACCATCTTCGAGTCACTGTCTGGAAATCCGGACATCTCTGGAAATGGTCCTATGTCATCGATGGATTGCACGAAGGTCAGATCACCAAACGCCCCTTCACCGAAAAAGGTGACTCCATGAGTGAAGGGATGTTTGTTGCCAAATACAGGGCTGGCAAAATGCCCCCTCTCGAAAAAAACTGATAGCCCCACCTTACCGTTTAGTCTGGTGCTCCACCGCATGACGCGGTTGACAAAATACATTTGCCAAAGGGCCGATATGTGCGTAGCATCTCGGTTGCTTTTGGCTGATCTATCAATTACTTAGATCACCCATTTCCCTGTAGCAGCCTCCTCAAGCTCTTGCCTCGTTAGTTGGTCTTTCATTCGTTTATTCAAACGAGAGTCCCTCCGTCATTGCCCGAAGCGCTGGATTTTGCTGATGCCAC
Source organism: Silvimonas iriomotensis (assembly GCF_014645535.1). Lineage (NCBI taxonomy): Bacteria > Pseudomonadati > Pseudomonadota > Betaproteobacteria > Neisseriales > Chitinibacteraceae > Silvimonas > Silvimonas iriomotensis. Next base: position 163,217 of record NZ_BMLX01000001.1, on the reverse strand, counting down.
TTGATTTGTGGCCATGCCGTGTCTGCCTTGTGCTTTCGCTGCCACATGGAATATCAAGGCAACGGAACATCCTGGGCGCTTATAGTCCCGGTTGTTGCTTCAGTTCTCCTTGTGGTCAGTAAAGACCGCTTGCTCAGCTCCGAAACGGCCAGAACGCGCCTGCCTGAAAATGACAGCGATTCAGATACCGTTCATGCCCCGATATGCGCCATGACCTGGCAAGACAGGGGGTGCTGAGAGCCTCCTGGAAACATTTTGATCATTAATAAACTACAGCCGGGCGACTGCTTCGCTCAATCCATAAACGGCCAGACCGTCCACTTCGAAGTGATTCAAATCGACCGGATTGGTCCGAAATATCAGGTAACGTTCCGGTCTCCAGCTGGAGACTCCAGCGCCCTGTATTCAAGTCATGCGGTCATCACCTCCACGTTTCTGCATTAAACCGGGAGCCTGTTTCAATGAGCAGAAAAGGCGTTTGTTTCAGGGCTCTGATTCGCGGTCAGGAATCGAGCTGCACAAGATAGATCGCATCCCCTTTTCTTTTACGTGGACTCTCGATCACCTGTAACGAGTTCTTATGGCTACAAAGGGGACAAACGAAAAAGACCCCCTCGTCATCCATGTCCGGCGGGGCTTCATAGGGCGTGAGAACCGCTTGGCACTCTTTACAGGTCCACATGATCATTTCCTTGCCAGACTTGGAAATTTTCAACCAGGGCAGCCTCCTCATCTGGCATAAGCGTTTTGCTGCGTCCGCCCGGCGGCCCCTGGGTTCTCCCGAATCCCGGAACTACATCTCGATACTGGCATCCTGGTAGACCGCTCGCTTTGCGCGTTTTGCATGCTTGGCGCGGTACATGGCCTCGTCGGCTTTGCATATCAGGAGTTCAGGGGTGTCTCCATCTTCCGGGAAAATACTGCAACCGATGCTCGCCGTTGCAGCAACATTGTGACCATCAAGATCGTGTGAGCACGCCAGCACCTGGCTTAGTTTATTTTCCATCCGTGCCACGTTTTCAGATTTGATCTCGGATGCCACCACCACGAATTCGTCACCTCCGAGGCGGCACACGGTGTCCACTTCCCTCACGGTCTCCCGTAGGCGGGTAGCGATATGTTGCAGCAGCAAATCGCCAACCCCGTGCCCTAGTTGATCATTGATGATCTTGAAGCCATCGAGATCCAGGAAATAAACTGCAATATGACTCCTGTGCCTTTTCGCAATCGCTATATCCCGAGTCAGATGCTTCCATAACTGCACCCTGTTTGGCAGCCCGGTCAACGGATCTGTCTCCGACGCTTTGATGGCGGCAGCGAGAACAAGCTGTACCTCATCCGCATCACGTGCCGCCTTGCCTATTTGCGCTAACAGTCGTTGATTCTCTTGCAAGACACCGCGCACACTCGTCAAGTCATGCCAGGCTTGAGACTCATTAATCTCCACCTGAAGCATGTCCAGTGTTACCTCGGCCAATTCAATCTGATGTCTTAGCGCCCGGAGTCGTAACCTGGCCCTTCCTGTGTACGACAGGGATCTGTTCATAAGGCAAACCCTTTCAAAGTCCCGCGGATAACGCGTTTCCTACACTTCAAAACCTTGGCAGCAAGGAACTGGAGCCCCGCACGCACATCGGCACCGATTCGCATTTGTGCAAAGTCAAGTACTGAAGTTTAGTGGTGAGCTCGTCCAATCAAACCCGCCACATCAGGCATGTGGAGAAGTGACAAGAAACTCTCGCTCGCTGCTCGGGGCATTCCGCCATCCGCCCCTATTGAACCTGGCCGTCGTCGACATTGATCCAAATTCGCCGGGAGGTTGCACGCAGGATCTGCTTGAGGAGACAGATTATTTGCGCGAGCAATTAATCATCTTGCGCACGACTCGCTCCCCGAAACTGAGAAGAGCTAGCCCACGGGGTATCCTTCAGCCCAACCAGGGTAAGAGCCGGGCGCGATTTATCTGAAAGGGCTTGCCCTCTGGAAGCCTTTCCCTGATCGACCGGATCATTGTCCGCATCCTCATAACGGGCTGATCTCGCCCAATGTCGGCTTGAACGGACTTTGGTTTCAAACTCAAAATCGGATTCCATGATGGCCCTTCCATTTGGAAACGGAAGGTCCAATGTGTATACCCTGCCCGCACGTTGATCTGTGCGCTAGCGCACTTATAGAGCCCGTAAAGAGGAAGGGCCATCTCTTTGGGGGAGGAGTCGGTCATACTCTTTCTTGACTACGGCATAACACTCGCAGGTGCGGTGTTCAAGTCCAAGTCGATCCAGCACAGAAATATGACCACGTGCATAATGAATAAGGCCCGCTTCCTGCAGTTTAAGCGCGCTTTGGGTGACACCTTCACGCCGCACACCGAGCATGTTGGCAATCAGTTCTTGAGTCATGATCAGTTCGTTGCCTTGCAAGCGATCAAGGCTGAGCAACAACCAGCGACACAATTGTTGGTCCAGGGAGTGATGCCTGTTGCAAACAGCGGTTTGAGCCATTTGCGTGATCAACGCCTGGGTATACCGCAGCATGAGATGCAACACAGGGGCGTGACTGAATTCTTCTTTCATGACCCGCGCTTTCAACCTGTAGCCTCGGCCTGCGCTCTGCACCACCGCTCGGCTTGTAGTCGATTCTCCGCCCATGAACAAGGAAACGCCCACAAGACCTTCGTTTCCGACGATGGCAATTTCTGCCGACGCGCCGTTCTCGAGGACGTACAGGAGCGATACGATGGCTGTCGTTGGAAAATAAACATGACTCATCCTGGCACCAGACTCATAAAGAACCTGGCTTAACGACAAATCAATCAGCTCCAGATGCGGAATCCAGCGACGCAGAACTTCCGGGGGTAATGCTGCCAGCAAACGATTCTGTACAAGATCCAGCTCATCAGCCATACACTCACTCCCGGCAGGCCTTTACAAGGCTTATCACTACGACCTTTGCAGGTCATTTGTGGAGTGTACGCTTTGCTGGCTTCAGTCGTAGTGATCTGCCTGTTCAATGAGCACAAGGTCGCACAAGAAGTGATGAACCGGCGATTTATTCCGTAATTTGAAGTGTGCTACGTCTGCTTTTAACGGTATGTCACCATCAAATTGCCAATGAAATGATAGACATCGGGGATTTGTCAGGCGGCATGGCCTTCAAGATGATGTTCGGACCAGCCCTCGACCGTGCCAGAACGGGTAATAACCCATCTGCCTGCCAACAGATGCAGCGCCTCAAAAGCGAGAAACCCGGAAGGGATTTGCCCTGAGCCTGCCAAGCCGTTCTCGATCATAGCTGGCCCGAATTAGTGGGCCTGCTGCGGCGGAACATCTGATGTGTCTGTATGCATATCGCCAACTCCGGACAGGAAAGAACCAATATGCGCTGGCAGGTCCCAACTGATCTGTACGCTACCGCACAGAACTCCAGTTAACCAGGCAACACTGTCGTGGCCTGGTCCCAGAGTCATCGGCCAACCCACTTACTGCCACAGGATGTTCAGTGCTGGCATATAGCCACATCCCGCAAAAACCAGCCAGGGCACCGGTGCCGCCGTCCTTGCCCTTACTACATGTAGATAAACTGATGTTTTATTTCGATCTGCTTAAACCCGTCCCAGGTCAGATACTGGATATCGAACAGACCCATACGAAGTGCAATTGCTTCGATGGTATCCATTTCCGCTGTCTCGCCGATGGCGAAATCGGTAATGCGTCTCAGGGATATGTTTTCCGGGAATTCATTCTGAATTGCGGCTTGCAAAACAAACGAATCAACGTGAACTGCCGATAGATTCAGGTCGTAATCAAGATCAAACGACCTCAAGCCTCTCGAAGTACGATACTGGACTGAGAGGAATGCCATGATGGAGTCCGCCTGTTGGTGTGTCAGCGTCAGAACTCCAGGATTGAAGCGAGACAGACACCCTACAGTAGCCCTGACATACGTCAATAGATACCGTCCCATGACAGCCGGGCCTGAACGTACTCAGAAATGCCTGTTGCATGCTTATCGTTCGATCAAGTAAGCCGTCGCCAAGCCGACTACCCGCTTGGTATGTTCCACATAGCCATCGAAGGGCTGCCCGACCGGCATCAGGTGCGGGCGTTCCGAGGACCAGACCGCCCAGATCGTGGCCTCCCGCTCCGGATGGCGGATCTGCTGCCACAACCGCACACACTCGTCCGCCAGCCAGTCGTTGAGTGCCGCGAGGGAGCCGAAGGGCGGAACGGTCTGCCAGAGACGGTGGCGACTGTCCTGGACGTTCTTCTCGATCTGGCCCTTTTCCCAGCCGGAAGCCACGTTGCAGAACTCGGCGTCAAACAGGTAGTGGCTGACCATGGCACTAAACCGGATGTTGACCTCGCGTTCCTTGCCACGACCGACCCGATCCACGGCGGTCTTCATGTTGTCGTAGATGCCGCGGCGCGGGATGCCGCCCCAGGCCATGAAGGCATGGTAATGGGCATCGAACAGCATTTCGTGGGTCTGCAGCAGATAGGCCCGCAGGAAGAAGGCCCGGCTGTGGCTGAGCTTGAGATGGGCCACCTGCAGCTTCGTCCGTTCGCCGTTGATGACGGCCCAGTCCTCACTCCAGTCGAACTGGAATGCTTCGCCTTCGGCAAAGCGCAGCGGCACGAAGGTGCCCCGGCCAGTCGTTTTTGTCTGTTCGTATTGTTCCTGCCGCCATCGTCGGGCAAAGGCTGCAACCCGGTCGTAGGAACCGCTGAAACCCAGAGAAACGAGATCCGCGTGGATCTGCTTGAGGGTGCGTCGCTGTTTGCGCGGTCGTCGCGCTTCAACCCTGAGCCAGTCGGCCAGCCGTGTGGCATGGCCATCCAGCTTGCTGGGTGAATGGCGTTCCGGATAGACCGGAACGACGGCCTCCGAACGGATGTAGCGGCGAACCGTGTTTCGGGAAACACCCAGCCGCCTGGCGATCTCGCGCAGCGGTACATGGTCCCGAAAATGCCAACGTCTGATGATGCTCAACATAGCCACGTCGATCACTCCAGTACTCCCGCTCGTTACCTCGCGGGACAGTGTTCTACGTGGGTCAGTTTTCGGTGCAAATTACTGCATCAGGTGGGGCAGTTTTGGGTGCAAATCAACACGAAAGCGCCTTCAACGGCCCGGAACGATGAAATACATGCTGTACTTCTCGGCCGTCTGAACCAGCAGCTAACAGGTTAGATTTTTATATATAGAAATGACTGACACTTAGCTGCACTACGACCACTTGCCATAATGACCACCACCAGCACTGCCGGCGTCTCAGTCGCAGCTAACAGGTTAGGTTTTTATATATAGAAAAGACCGCCACTTAGCTGCACCGTCACCACCTGCTGAACCATTGCACCAGCATCCTGCATGTCGATTGATCCAGCCTTTCTGACCATCATGCTGCTGTCTTGATGACCATCTTGTCGTTCTGACCAGCACCACATGCCCTGTGCCGAGCAGCTAACGGGATAGGTTTTTATATATATAGAGAAGACCGTCACTTAGCTGCTTTGCCGTTCCTTTTCCGGCCTTCGGCTGGCAGCGAGTAAGTACTGTGAGAGTGGACGAATTAGGGAATCTAGATGAACTCGCAACGGGCTGGTGTGCCGACAGTACTCTACTTGGATCAGTTTTCGGTGCAAATTACTGCATCAGATGAGTCAGGATTCGGTGCAAATCAACAACCAGTACTTTGAAAGTAGGCAAGTGGCGCAATTTACCGGTAGGCCGCCATGTTGGCTTCGAAGGCTATTAATTATGCCTTCTGGTTATCGGCGAAATAGCGGGTGTGAGTGATTTTTCTCACGAAGTGAGCGCCGTTTGCCGGGCATAAAGAAAAAGCTTGCTATCGATATAACTAGAGCAAAAAAAGCCATGATGCAATCGAATATTGCATTTCCTCTGTTTTGAAATTCTCCGCTCTCTATATTTCGCCAAAGTAAAACGCAGACGGTTGCTATAGGAAAAATAAAAATAGATGCATGACTAAAGCATATTGATAAAAAATCATCATAAACACCAATCCATGGAAATTTGCAAGTCAGATCAATTCCGGTTTTTTTTCCTTCTATGAGATGCAAAAGTAAATATATTTGACACGCCACCAGCGCTGCCATACCCCATGAAGTGATGTCTGATTGCTGTAGTTCTATACCAAATATTTGTATTTTTTGATTGCCACTGCGCTCAAGGGAGTCTAGATAATTCTGGAACTCATGCAAACTAAGAGAGCGCAAGTCCTTGGAGTAATAGCTGAACTCACGGTAGTCTTGGTTTAATTCATTTTTTGAGATTGCTTGATTGTAATTTCCGATATGTAACATAAAGGGTATGTTTATTGAAACTCGGTGTGAAGTTGTGGATACGGTTTTTTCTATGCCAACGTCTGGAATTAAAAAAAATACAAGATTCCCGTTCATGATAATTTCACTTCTCTCGTCAGGGGATGGTATGCCCCCTTGAAAAGAAAAATAAGTGGATGTTCTGTACCAGCCGGGGTTGGCATAACCGTCAATTTTGGAGATGTAATCTCTTATCTCGCTTTGTTCGATCTCCTTTTTTTCTCCATCAATGTACACATTGACGCGATTTAATGAAAAATCAGAAATATAATATTTTTTAAATTTTTCAAGAGTTTCTATATTTTCCAAAAAACCGCCAACTGTTTCGTACGACTTCATAATGGAAGCTAGATTGGTTATCCCGTATTTAGAATCTTCGTTTTCTCTTTTAGGGTATAAATCGCTTGATGATGAAGCGTCAGGTAGATTGGCTCCTTCCCACATAATAAGAATACTTTGTTGTATTTCTGGAATTATTATTTTTTCTTCATTTATCAAGATGTAGAATTCGCCGTTTTTTCTTGTGAGAGATTTATCTATCGAAGTCTGGCTAAATATACCGCCTGAATTTAATATGGCTTTTTTTGTTTCTTCGATCGCTTTTGATAATGATTGGGATGGAGTGGCTAGTGCCGCAATCATGAGGGCGAAACTGGCAGCTACTAATGAAAAATGAACATTTCTCAAGTGCTCGATCAGATCTTTGGTTTGTTCGTTTCTTTTTGATTTTTTTCTCATTTTCCATTTATGAATGTCGATTAAATATGTCCTTCTTTCCGAGGTAGGGTTGGAACTTCTCTCTTTTTCCATGCTCGCCTCTCGGAATGAAAAAATGATCTCGATGATTTTTTCACCCGATTTTGGTATGAGTGTAGGCGATGGAAAATCGTGAACGAACAGATTTTAAAAAATGGGTTAGCGTTCTCAGCTTAGATTGCCCAATCTGGTATCGAGGGCTTTTTTTATTTTTTCGGATGGATGGTGGATTTTGCTAACTGACCACCATCGTTGTCATCCAGTGTTATGCAAGTGAATGTTTTTTATATGAAGCATTCACTTGAACATAGTCGGATGACTATACTGCCGATCGGTCTGGTTTACTGCGAGCTCACCAGCAGCCCCGCTTTAATGGTCCCGTAAAGGTGGCTAAAAACGTCCAATCTCACTGGACGCACCTTAACGCTGGCACAGTTTCGGCACAGTTCTGAAACCAGCGCTCGACAAAGCCTTGGTTTCATTGGAAGTACCACCACGAGCCCCGCCATGTTTCATTAGTGACGAAACGGCATGTGACCCATCGTCATTGAAGCAGGACCGTCAGATTGCTGAGCAATACACGATGTATTTCACCGTTCCACATGCCCCTGCCTGGCGAAAGCGCCTTCAACGGCCCGGAACGATGAAATACATGCTGTACTTCTCGGCCGTCTGAACCAGCAGCTAACAGGTTAGATTTTTATATATAGAAATGACTGACACTTAGCTGCACTACGACCACTTGCCATAATGACCACCACCAGCACTGCCGGCGTCTCAGTCGCAGCTAGCTGCCATTTCAGCAGGCTGAGAAGTACAGCATGTATTTCATCGTTCCGGGCCGTTGAAGGCGCTTTCGCCAGGCAGGGGCATGTGGAACGGTGAAATACATCGTGTATTGCTTAGCAATCTGACGATCCTGCTTCAATGGCGATGGGTCACACATCGATTCGTCACTAATGAAACATGGGCGGGGCTGGGGGTGACCGACCTCCTCCCAGTTTGATTAGCGCCGCGATTTAGTCTTTGCAGATCAGCCCGCCCCTCACCTGCCGCCTGGCGACACGTGGCAAATATTTCGATACCCCGCTGATTTTCGTAAGCTATAGTCAGTTTTAGCGACCACAGCCGGATCAATTGCGGCGTTCAAGTGCTCGTAGATAAAGCAAGTCACGCTGGATTTCCGATGGATTTTAATCAGGCGATGCCATCCGGTGTCGCCGTTACCTGGAGAAAGCATCATGCGCACCTGGATCAAGCCCCAAGTTGTTGAAGTCTGCCTCGGTTGTGAAATCAATTGCTATATGAGTGCTGAAAGCTGATCTGGCCGCATGTTGCGCGTCGTCGTGCTGGGTGCTGCGGCGGGCGGAGGCTTGCCGCAATGGAATTGTGCCTGTACGGCATGCAGGGCTGCCCGCAAGGCAGGCCAGGTTGTGCCGCAGACGCAATCTTCGATTGCCGTATCAGCCGATGGCGTGCGCTGGGTGGTGGTCAACGCCTCTCCTGACCTTCGCCAGCAGTTTCTTGCGACACCGGTCTTGCATCCGGCGGGCGGGCTGCGCGGCAGCCCGTTGCAGGCCGTGTTGCTGACGAATGCCGATGTCGACCACATTGCCGGCCTGTTGTCGCTGCGCGAGAACCACGCCTTCAACCTGTATGCGACCAACCGGGTTTTGCGCGTGCTGGATAACAACCCGGTGTTCAATGTCCTGAATCGTGACTACGTCAGGCGCCTTGCGTTCGATCTGGATCAGGTCCAGCCGGTGATGGATGCCGAGGGCGGCGATACGGGTGTTCGCGTCGAGCCTTTTGTCATTCCGGGCAAGATTGCGCTGTGGCTGGAAAACCCGGCAGCCGACCACTTTGGCAGCCAGCCGGAAGACACCATCGGCCTGGCGCTGGGTACGGCCGGGTCCCGGCAGCGGTTGTTCTATTTGCCGGGCTGCGCCGCGTTGCCCGATGCGCTCAAGGCGCGGCTGGCACCCGGGGACACGCTGCTGTTTGACGGTACGACGTTCACGGATGACGAAATGATCACCAGCGGGATGGGCCACAAAACGGCGTCGCGCATGGGCCATTTGCCCATGAGTGGCACGGGTGGCGCGGTGGCGTTGTGGGCCGGCGCCCCGCTCGGCCGCAAACTGTTTATTCACATCAACAATAGCAATCCGGTCTTGCTGCCCGAGAGCCCTGAGCGTGCGTTCGTCCATGCGGCGGGTTGGGGTATTGCGTACGACGGCATGGAGTTTTGCGTTGAGTAATCCACTTTTACTGACACAAGTGCTCTCGCCACAGGGGCTGGAGCAGGCGCTGCGCGAGATTGGCGAGGCGCGTTATCACAATCGGCACCCTTTCCATCACCTGCTGCACAGTGGCGCGCTGAATCTGGGGCAGGTTCAGGCCTGGGCGCTGAATCGCTACTGCTACCAGGCGGCCATTCCGCGCAAAGACGCCGCCCTGATCAGCCGCATCACAGACCGCAACCTGCGGCGCGAATGGGTCCACCGCATTCTTGATCATGATGGCCGCGATGGCGAGGAAGGCGGCATTGATCGCTGGCTGGTACTGACCGAGAGCCTGGGCCTGAAATCCGACTATGTCACTTCGCAACGTGGCGCACTGCCTGCGACCGTGTTCGCGGTGGAGGCCTATGTCGATTTCGTGGCCAGACATCCACCGGTGATTGCCGTGGCTTCTTGTCTGACCGAGTTGTTTGCGCCGGATATTCATCGGGAGCGCATTTCCGGCATGCTGGAGAACTACCCGTTCATCAATGAATCGGTGCTGGTTTATTTCCGGCGCCGCCTGGGCCAGGCACCGCGCGATGCCGAATTTGCGCTGGACTACGTCAAGCGCCACGCCCACACGCTGGCAGAACAGCAAGGCGTGCTGGATGCCCTTGTCTTCAAATGCAATGTGCTGTGGGCGCAGCTTGATGCGCTCTACGCGGCCTACGTGTCGCCCGGGATGATCCCACCCGGCGCTTTTGATCCCGGACAAGCGCCATGCTGACCCTAGAAAGCCGGGTACGGCTCGCCCCGGGCACCCGATTGCAGCAAGACACCGTGCGCCAGCGCTGGGTCTTGCAGGGGCCGGAACGCTTGCTGGTCCTGGATGAGATTGCGCAGCTGATTATCGAGCGGAGCGACAACCAGACCGTCGGCGCGTTGTGCGCGGCGCTGGCCAGCGAATTCGATGCGCCGCTGCAGACGATCCAGGCTGACGTGCTGTCGCTGTTGACCAGCATGAATGAGAAGGGATTCCTGCGTTATGAATGATCCTGCCATCGACCCGCCGCTGGCCATCTTGCTGGAGCTGACTCATCGCTGCCCGCTGCGCTGTGCGTATTGCTCCAACCCGCTGGCATTGACGCCCCGCTCACAAGAACTGTCGACGGCCGAGTGGTGCGCCGTGCTGGATCAGGCCGCGGATCTTGGCGTGCTGCAGATTCATTTCTCTGGCGGCGAACCCATGGCCCGGGAAGACCTGCCGGCGCTGGTATCGCACGCCAGCAGCGTCGGGCTGTACAGCAACCTGATTACCTCCGGCGTGTTACTGGACGATGCCAGACTGGGCGCGCTGGTCGACGCCGGCCTGAGCCATGTACAACTGAGTTTCCAGGGGCTGGATGACGTGGTTGCTGATGCGCTGTCCGGCTTCAAGGGCGGCGCGGCCAGAAAATGCGAGGCGCTGGCGCGGGTGCAAGCGGCCGGTCTGGCGCTGACGCTCAATTTTGTCGTGACCCGCCAGAACGCCGGGCAACTGGAGGCCATGTTGCAGTATGCCGAGGCGCAAGGCATTGCACGCGTCGAGGTTGCCAACACGCAATACTACGGCTGGGCGCTGCAAAATCGCGCTGCCCTGATGCCCACTGAGACGCAACTTGAGCAAATGGGCCATCTGGTCGACACCTGGCGTGAGCGTACCAAGGGCCGCATGGTCATCGACTATGTCATGCCCGACTACTATGGTCGCCGGCCGAAAGCCTGCATGGGCGGATGGGCCAGGCGCTTTCTCAATGTCATGCCGGACGGCACGATTGTGCCTTGCCACGCCGCGCAGACGCTCAAGCATCTTGAGTTTCCGCGTTTTCCTGCAAGCACGCTGGCGTCAGCCTGGTTCGAGTCCCCTGCTTTTTCTGCCTATCGCGGCACGGACTGGATGCCTGAACCCTGCCGAAGTTGCGAAGCGAAAGAACGTGACTGGGGCGGATGCCGCTGCCAGGCGCTGGCGCTGGCGGGCAACGCGGCCACGCTTGACCCGGTGTGCGAGTTCTCTCCGAAGCATCAAGAGATGGTCATGCTGGCCCGGCGCGAATCACAATCGGGCGAGGTAAAGCTGCAGTTGCGTCACCTTTCCTTTGCCAAAACCGCAAGCCCGGACGCGGATGCGGCATTGCTGCAGCAATCCGGCGGGCCCGGCTGACGGCCCGCCCTGCATATCATCCAGATCGATTACAGCGCAAAGTTATAGTTCATCCCCAGCCACACCCCGCGCGGCGCGCCAAAACCACGAAATTGCTCATTCACGGCATTGGCACCGTCAAAGCTGTTGCCAGGGCCGGTGAAGGCATTGGCGCCCAGCACCCCGAAATTGGCGTATTGCCGGTTGAACACGTTATCAACCAGCAGATAGATATCCAGCGCGCGCGTCGGGCGGTAGTGCATATCCAGGTTAAACACCGCGTAGCCTGGCACGGTGCCGTGAACGTCCTGGTTGTTTTCATCGCCACGCGCAAAGACATCGCTGCGGAAAATACCTGAAGCCGCTACTTCCCAATGCGTTGCAAAGTGATAGTCCGCGCCAAGCTTGAGCGTATGCCGCGGAATGCCCGGGATATGGTCGCCCGAGCTGACCTGAATGGCGCCGTTGGCATCGGCACTGGAGTTGCTCGGGCTGCTTTCGCTGAAGCTGCCAAGATACGTGGCGTCGATATAACTGTACGCCGCGTTGAAAGTGAACGGCCCCAGCGTGGTCGCACCGGCCAGTTCCAGACCTTGCCGCCGCGTCTTGCCAATGTTCTGGAAGAAGCCCGAGTTGATCGCCGTGCCGCCGCTGCTGACAAAGCCGATATCGTTATCCAGATCTGTGCGGTAAAGCGCGATGCTCCAGCTGGTATTGCTGCCATAGTCACCACGGGCGCCGGCCTCGTAGGTGTGCGACACAATCATTTTCAGGTCCGGGTCGGCCAGAAAATCATTGGGCAGCGAGCACGGCATATCCGGGTCTGCGCAGGCCAGTTCGATCGCCGTCGGCGCCCGCATGCCCTCGCTGTAGGTCGCGTACAGGGTGGATTTATCCGCCGGGGCGTAATTGATACCCACGGCCGGGTTGAACCGTGAATAGCTGTGACTGCCGTTCAGCAAGGGCTGGCTGCCGGATTGATCGGTAATTTCAATATCGGCGTAGTTGAAGCGGCCAGAGGCCGTCAGCGTCCAGCGCGGGGCAAAGTCGTACGAATCAGAAACAAACAGCCCTTCATAGCGATTGCGGGTCAGCGCATTGGTGACCTCTGAGTAGTCGTCAAGGGCGATCGTGCCGCGATCCGCAGTGAAGGTGGCATCTTGCGAGAACTGGGTAAAGGGCGCGCGCCCGATGTCTGCACTGCCCCCGACCACCAGTTGATTGGGCCGCCCGGCCAGGTGCCCTTTGGCCGAGAGCTGCAGCGCGGCGCCATAGCTTTCCTGGTCGATCTGCGACTGGGTGTTGTTGGCCGGAATGCTATTGGCCAGCCCGGTGTCCGGATCAATCTCGCCGAAATCGTTGTTGACGTTGCTGCTGACATTTTCGTTTTTGTACTTACGGTAATACATGTTGCCGGACAGCGTCAGCGTATCGTTGATGAACTGGCTGCCTTCCAGATTGAAGAAACTCAGCCGGTTGGTGTTGGTGTCTGGCCAGGTATAGGCCTGGTGGATATCGTTGCTGAACGAAAGCGGAATGGTTTGCGTGCCGCTGAGGGTGTTGTCGGCCAGGTTGGTGATCAGATGCAGCGACGTGGTTTCGCCGCTCCAGCCAAACTTGCCAAAAAACTGGCGCACCCGGCTGGCGTTGTGATCTGCCCAGCCATCCTCGTTAGAGGCATTGGCCGCCACGAAATAATCCAGCGTATCGTTGCTGCCCCCCAGTTGCAGCTGCACCGTTTTACGGCCGAACGAGCCGCCGGAGACATCAATCTGCCCGCCGGGGTTGTGCACGCCATCCTTGGTATTCACCACAAGCGCACCGCCCAGCGTGTTCAGCCCGAAAACCGGGTTAGAACCGGGCATGAGCTGGATACTGGCAATGGCGCCCGGGGGAATCAGATCCCAATTGACGATATCCCCGAACGGCTCGTTGATGCGGACGCCATCCATGAAGACCGACAGCCCTTGCGGGGTGCCCAGCACCGGCGAGGCCGTGAAGCCGCGGAAACTGATATCGGCCTGATACGGGTTGCCCTGCGCCTGGCTGATATTGACCCCGTTGGCGTTCTGCTCAAGAAAGTCAGCGATATTGGTCTGCCCTTCGCGGGCGACGTCATCACCAGAAAAAACCTGGACATTGGCCGGTATCTTGTCAGCTGGAACGCCGCTGCCGGGTAGTGGCGTCGTGCCAACCACCTGTACCGGTGCCAGCACCGGCGTGGTATCGGTCACCGCATCAGCGGCCAGAGCCAGTGGGGAAATGCCCATTGCCACAAAGGCAAGCGACATGAAATAGACAGTCTGTTCAAGCGGGAAAGCAGAGTGCTGGTTGGGCACGGTGAAAACCCTATGCAATGGTGGACTGGTGGGTTGGCTACGGCGCCCTCACGCCGCGGGTTATGGATTAGGTGTAGCAGCCGGCGCGGCCATGAGCACAGAAAATTTGCAGCCACCCGCGCGCCATGATGGCCAGGAAAAAGGCAAACCAGGTTGGGGCTGCCAGCTTACTGGCCCAGTTTGAAGTCGATCGGCACGCTGACCCAGCTATCAATGGCGGTATTGCCGCGCTTTGCCGGTACAAACGCCCATTCCTGCACCGCGCGACGGGCCGCGTCGTCCAGTAGTTTGTGGCCGCAGGATTGCTGCAACTCAACTTGATCCGCCCGCCCGCTCGCCAGGACATGCACTTTAAGCAGCACGCGCCCCACCCAACCGCGCGCCTGCGCGAAATCCGGATAAACCGGCGGCGGATTGTGCAGATACCCCGCGTCCGCACGCGCTTCGCTGACTGGTTCATCCGCTGCCACTGGCGGCGCCGGTGCGGATACCGCAACGGCGGGTTCGGGCGCGGCGACCGGCTGGGGTACGGATACGGCCGGCGCCGCTGCGGGGCTTGCCACCGGCTGCGGCTGCGCCGCCTGGCTATGCGGGGTTGGCAAATGCGGGTTGGGCGAGATCCTGGGCGCCCTGGCCGGTACGGGGATCGCTGCGGCTGCCGTTGGCTCGGCTTGCTGGTGTTGCGGTGGCTGCGCAGATGGCGCTGGCGTCGGCCGGGTGGGCGGTTGCAGCGGTGGCAGGATAATCTGCAGCGTGAACGGTTCGGCCAGGATTGGGACCTCGTGGTGGCTCAGCGCTGGCCCCAGTACCGTAAAAGCCAGGCCATGGATCAGCCCGGATGCCAGCAGTGCAAGCAGCAGGCCGCGCACATGCGCCGGGGAGTCCGGCAGATTGCGGGCCCCCCTCGCAGCCAGCGCGACGGCGCCAGCGGCCTGCGGCACAGGCCAGTGCTGCGGTTCAGGGTCTGCCCTGCTCTGCATGTTTGTTATCTCCCAGGCCAAACCTTGTTGTGTCGGGGATCGCGTCAGTTTGTCTTGCTGCAACCAGGCCACGATGCAAATCCGGCTGTCACGTGCCGGATTCCGGCCCTCAGCAAGAGACGTGTAATGAAGTATAGAGCGTCCTGCGCACGCCTCTGGCCAGGCGGCTGCGCAAAACAAAACCCCGCACCTTGCGATGCGGGGTTTCTCATCAGCCTGCGGCCGACATGGTTGTGGGCCGGGGGAAGCCCCCGGTTTCACCCAGTGCCGGATCAGGGATAGTTCTGCACGTTCTGCGGTTGGGTCGACGTGCCCTGCGCGGTAGAACCTACGTTGTTGACCACGTGCGTGATGGTGCCCACGCCGCCCAGCGATACGGTGAACACATCATGCAGCGATACACCGGACACATTGGGCACTTCAAAACTGTGGTTTTCATTCACCGCAGGGTTCACGTTGAAGTAGCAGTAGCTGCCCAGACCGTAGCCCGTATGGGATGTCACATTGCTGGCCACGTAATAGGCCGGGTAGCCATTATTGGTCGATGTGCTCATCCATGAGGCCTGGTCAGGTACGTCGTACGGCAGTTCGTTCTGGAAGAAGATCGTCTCGCCGCCCTGGCCGTTCCACACCACGTTGTACTTCTGGTAGTGCTCAACAAACAAGCCGGTCGCCAGCACGTTATTGCCGTTCACAATCACGCCCGTGTCGGCCGTGTTCACCGTCCACCCGGTGGGCGATACGCCATGGTCGGCGCGCCATGCCCAGATGTGATCGATGATCACGTTGTTGCTGTTCACCGTCAGGCTATTGGTGGCCTTGCCTGCCACAGCGCCACCGATACGGAAGTACACGTCCTGGATCGAGGTCGGATCAGAAGCATGCGATGCCGATGAACCAGCCGCACCCACGGTCAGCAACGATGCGCTGTTCACCGTGCCGGCATCAAACAGCAGGCCGGCAATGCGCACGCCGTTGACGTCATCCACCTGCATGGCGTTCACGCCGTTGTTGGGCACCAGCGTGGGGAAGCCAATACCCAGCACCACGGTGTCAGCCCGGGTGATATGGATCGGCGCCGACAACTGATACGTACCTGGCGTAAAGAACAGGTTCAGACCCTGGGCCAGCGCCGCGTTGATGGTGGCCGCGGTGTCTGTCGGCATCGCTACATAGAACTGGCTCATCGGAATGGCTGTGCCCGCCGTGGAACCGCTCACCCAGCTTGCGCCCGATGCATTGGTACGCAAGGACGGCACGAACACCAGGTACTTGCCCGAGGACGAATCGAAATACAGATAAGGCTTGTCGCGGGAGACCGGCGTGGTAGCCAGCGTGGTGTACGGATTGGCAGAGCCATACACCGCCGGGAACGACTGGGCCGGTGCGCCTGCTACGCCAGAGAACACCATGTTCCACACGCCGTTTTGCCAACCACCGATATTGCTGTCACGGGTGTACCACTGCTGTTGCGAACCCGAGGTGATCTGGCCATCAACCTTGCTGTCGGCAATATAGCCACCGCTGGCATAGCCCTGGCCATCACCCTGGTTGGAAGGCCCGAGCGTGAGGTTACCCACGATGTGGATACGACGCATCGGCGCCGCTTGCGAAACCGCCCAGCGATCGGTACCGCCATCCGGCACGATCGCCATGTTTTCTGCCGAGCGCCAGAAGTTCTGCGTGGCATTGGACGTATCGCCGTAGTTCCAGCCGCTATCGACATTCACATTGCCGGTCAGCGTCACATCGTCCGGATGCTGGCCCAAGCCCATGACCGACATGTAAAAACCCAGGTTGGCGTAAACGCCGCTATACGTGCCCGGCTTGAACAGGAAGGCATAACGTTGCGAGCCAAACTGCGCATTGGGGTTGTTCACTTGCGGGCTGAAGGCATTGTTCAGCGCAGTCTGGATCGTGCCGATAGGCGTGCTGGTGTCAAAAATCTGCACATTGGGGCCGAAGTTCGGCGTGTCAGACGTCGGTGACGGTGCCGGCGTGGGTGTCGGGGCCGGGGTTGGCGCAGGTGTCGGCGTGGGCGCCGGAGTAGGCGCCGGAGTAGGCGCTGGCGTCGGTGCCGGTGTGGGGGCCGGCGTCGGTGTTGGCGTCGCGCCAGAGCCGGTATAGGTGAACGTCTGCTGCGGGGTATCCGCGGCGGAGCCATCGGCCTGGCCGATGGTGAACGAATACACGATCGTGGCATTCGCCGGCACGCCGGTGATCTGGTACGTGTTGTTGGTGCCGCTATTGGTCATGCGCACATTAAGCTGACCACCGCCATTGACCGTGTAATGGATATCCGCCCAGGTCCCGCCATTGGCATAAAACGCGACCACACCGCCGCTCAACTGCGTTGCACCATAGCTTGCGGACGGTGTCGGCGCAGGCGTTGGGGCCGGTGTCGGGGCTGGCGTGGGCGCAGGCGTCGGCGCGGGTGTGGGGGCCGGTGTCGGCGCAGGCGTCGGCGTCGGAGTAGCGGCCGCGCCGGTATAGGTAAAGCTGGACGTTGCCGTATCCGTGGCAGACCCATCGCTGGCGCCAATCGTGAACGAATACGTCACCACCGCGCCATTGGGAATCCCGGTCACGGTGTAGGTGTTGTTGGTGCCGCTATTGGTCATGCGCACATTCAACTGGCCACCACCGGCAACGGTGTAGTGGATATCCACCCAGGCCGCGCCGTTCACATAGAACTGCACCTGGCCGCCGGCAAGCTGTGTGTAGCCCGTGGTCGCCGCCGCATGCGCTGCGGGAGAAATCGCCACCAGACCCACAGTCACCAACGGCGCCGGAATGGCCGTGATGGTTGCCATTGCCAATGCCAGCAAGCGCTGCCGGCCGGTTAAATACTGGTTGTTGCCATGCATTTTTATTGTCTCTCCAGTTCAGGTCGTACTTCCATGAAATCGTGTTCATGGTTGTTTGAACCGGAAACTGACACAAGTAAATGCATTACCCTACGGCAAGCGTTCGCCAGCACACAAATTGACTGACAATGCGGAATACAGCCGTAACTGGTTAAACTTAACTACACGTGTACAGCCGACGAACGTTCAATTTCAGTGCATCAATGGCGGCGATATGCACCACGCTGGAAAAATAAAAATACAACCAGGATTCAACATGTTAGGCGTTGTTTTTTCGTTGCACCGCAGCAGGCCGGTTTGAGGAACCCAGGTTTGAAATCGCTTTCATGGCTGTAGTACCAAGTGAGACACAAACATAGGGCAGGCGCGGCTTGAGAGGTCTTGATTGCGGGAATGGCGGAGGTCTGCGGGGCTCGGGCGGGATAGTTGTAAGCAATAGGTATGGTCGACAGGTTTCGTGTTCGACCGGATCACCGAAGGACAAGTCGTCAATGACTGACCATCATCGACGACGCGACGCGGGCATCCATTGCCATCGTCACTGAGAGCGCCATCGCGGGCGAGCCACTCAGCCGGAATGTGGACTGGCTGCGCAAAACATGAGGGCTGACCCAATGATCCGGAATGACAATGGCAAGGAATTCTGCGGTCGGGCCATACCGACCCGAGCTCATCAGCGTGGTGTGCAGCAATGCCAGATATAACCCGGCAAACCGAACCAGAATGCCTTTATCAAATCACTTCATGGGCGATACCGAGAAGAATGATTGGATGAACGAGGTTGCCCTGTACTCGCACCGATTGAAACATGGCAACCGAAATACAACGAGGAAAGACCCAAGACGTAGCTGGCTGGCCTGACGCCGTCCGCATGCCAGGCAACTGGCAACAAACCCGGTTCAATTAACCCCGGACTCCAAGGCTGTGTGCTACTGAAACCGGGGGGCATCGCCGGCTGCAAATTATTTACTCTTTTCTCAGATAAACCAATAAATCGTCGCCAATTTCCATTACTTCTGGAAAATCCACTCTTTGCACCAACGTATCAACATGAAAGCTTTCATCAAAATCAGCGATCACTTCTGTTTCCACGATCGAAGCATTTTCTCTACTATCATCGTCAATCACTCCATGAAAGTAGAAACCCAATCTGATTTTTCCGACTTCAATATGACCTGTTATAGCCCTTATATTTGGTGTGATGTTGCCAAGTAAAGCTCGCTGTAGCGACAATCTCAAACACCGACTCATTTCCAATGATTCCATAGGCACCTGACTTTTCAAGGTTTTGTCGGGACGATATGCGTGGCCCGTGCACAGGTGCACAATGTCCAGCAGGCCATGACAGGTTAACACCCCGCTAAATACCAGCAAAATCAAGGTTGGTAGTCTTCAAACTCCCAGAAGAAATACCTTGATAGAACCAGCGCTGTTTCCTCCCGCGTCATTAAAAATTGATGCGCCTCAATACGACATATCAATAAATACGATAGCCACTCCTAGGAGTGGTGCCAGGGCGTGACGATGGTGATAAGCAAGCCACCCCACGGTGAGAAGACTCGCAAGCAAGCTCTTGCTTACCCGGCGCGCTTACACTGGTAGCTAGTAGCAAAGACATGAAAAAGCCACCGCCTGGGCGGTGGCTTTTTCATTGCACATCATTTAACCCACGGCCAATGACACCGACCGCGCGGCTTCTTGCGCAAAGGCCTGCGCTGTTGCAAAACCACGCCCTGCCCTACGCGGCCATCAGCACGCCATAGCCACCATCGTTGGCACAGGCCCGCATCCCAGGCTGAGGTTGCGTCCCGGCATGCAAGGCGACTGGTTCGCCCAGCAAGGTGAGTAGCGCCGGCACGTCCAGGCTGGTCAGCGCGCGCTGAAAGCGCTGGATGTGTTCTGCGCCTGGTTGCTCATGGGCAGGTAGCGCGGTGTCGTTATCTGCCTGCCGCAAACGGCGGCGGGCGCGCGCCAGGTGCTGGCGGGTGTTCACGGGTTTGGTCCCCAGCACTTGGGCGATGTCAGCGTGTTCACACTCGAAGACTTCATGCAGCACCAGCGTCAGTCGTTCTGCCGGGGTCAGCCGGGCCAGCAAATGCGCCAGCGCCTCGCCCAGTTCGGCACGGCGCAGCAGGTCATGTTCTGGCGCCGCGACCGATGCCGCCGGTGTCAGATCCAGCGCGGCGTGCGCGGCCAGGGTGTCGCGCGTGCGCTTGCGCAGGCGGTCTATGGACTGGTGCCGGACCACGGTGGTGAGCCAGGCCACCGGCGTATTGAGCGCAGCCCGTTCGGCGTTTTGCCAGCGCAGAAAACAGTCTTGCACGATCTCTTCGGCTTCGGCCTCGCTGCCCACAACGCGTCGGCTGATGGCAATCAGGCGCGGGCGCAGGCGCTCAAAGAGGGCGCCATCGGTATCGGTAATCTGCTGCGGCATGGCTTTCTCCACGGGTAGAGGGGTTGTCACATGACGTCTGCCAGCGTACGGACGTGACAGCGCCGGTTTATTTTTTTTGTACGGTCACGCGGCCTCCGGTTCCGGGCGTCAAGCGGGCGGGAGATCTTCCCGGCAGCCTACACAAGGACCATCATGGCTTCTTATTTTCCCCGCGGACTAGGCCTTGTGCCCACCGTCATTGAACAAACCGGCGGCGGTGAACGCGCCTACGACATTTTCTCCCGCTTGCTAAAAGAGCGGGTCATTTTCCTGGTAGGTGAAGTCACCGAGCAATCGGCCAATCTGGTTGTCGCGCAGCTACTGTTTCTGGAATCAGAAAACCCCGACAAGGACATTTCACTGTATATCAATTCGCCGGGCGGTTCGGTGTATGCGGGCATGGCCGTGTACGACACCATGCAGTTCATCAAGCCCGACGTGTCCACGTTGTGTACCGGCATGGCGGCCAGTATGGGTTCGTTCTTGCTGGCCGCAGGGGCGATCGGCAAGCGCTACGCCTTGCCCAATGCCCGGCTGATGCTGCATCAGCCCTCTGGCGGCGCCCAGGGCGTGGCGGCCGATATTGAAATCCAGGCGCGTGAAGTGCTGTATTTGCGTCATCGGCTTAACAGTATTTATGCCGAGCGCACCGGGCGCACGGTTGAACAGATCGAGAAAGACCTGGACCGCGACCATTACATGTCTGCCGCAGAAGGCGCGCAATACGGCCTGATTGATCATGTGCTGGTCGCGCGCGAGGCGCATTACGGCCGGTAACCAGGGATGCAGCCCGCCACGCCGGGCGGGCTGCCTCTACCTGGAAACGCGCAGCGATGGGTCAAACCCTGCTTTGGGTGTGAACCCACATTTTCCGGCCAGCAAACGGTATGGCAAAAGCCAGAAAATTTTCCAATACTGCACAGGATGTGCGGTTGCAGCATGACTTGTATGGTCAGCCCCAAGGTGCCCACCGGGCACCTTGATGGAGTGCGGCCACCAACCAGCGCAATCCGTCATTGAATTTGTTTTCCGGCGGGCTTCTGGCGCCGGCAACAATCGTGTTGATTACCTTGAACAGGCATTCCACCGGAGCATTTCAACATGAAATACAGGCGGGATATAGATGGACTGAGAGCACTTGCCGTCGTTCCCGTCATTTTTTTCCATGCGGGCTTTCAGTTTTTCAATGGCGGGTTTATAGGCGTAGATATCTTTTTTGTCATCAGCGGCTACCTGATTACCAGCATCATTATTGCTGAACTGGATACCGGAAGTTTTTCCATTATCAAATTTTACGAGCGCCGGGCCAGACGTATTCTACCGGCCTTGTTCCTGGTGCTTCTTACGTGTTTTCCATTTGCGTGGCTATGGTTACTGCCATCAGACATGAACCGGTTTTCCCAAAGCCTGATTGCGGTATGCACTTTCTCATCCAACTTCTTTTTTGCATTCAAGGGCGGATATTTTGACCCGTCTGCAGAATTGAACCCGCTGCTTCATACCTGGAGTCTGGCGGTGGAAGAACAGTTTTATGTTTTCTTTCCCGTTTTGTTGCTGCTTATGTGGCGCTTCGGGAAACGTACCGTGCTGATTTTTCTCGGTTTCATCTTTCTGGCAAGCCTGACGCTGGCAGAGGTTTATTATCCAAGAAATCCGATAGCGACCTTCTATCTGCTACCTGGGCGCAGCTGGGAGTTAATGATCGGCTCATTTACCGCCTTTTATCTGGCTCGCGCCAGGGCAAGTGATTCTGCAACCCGGCTGCATCACATGGCCAGCCTCCTCGGGTTACTGCTCATTTTGTTTGCCGTGTTCTTTTACAATGCCAGCATCCCGTTTCCCAGTTTGTATACCCTTGTGCCAACGGTTGGAGCGGCGCTGATTATCTTGTTCTCAAGGCCGGAAACGCTGGTCGGCCGCCTTCTGGGAAGCCCGGTAATGGTCGGCATCGGGCTGATCAGTTATAGCGCTTATCTCTGGCATCAGCCCTTGTTTGCCTTTACCCGTATCATTTTCCTGGATCGCCCCAGTACGGCACTGATGCTGATCCTCACCCTGGTTTCTTTCATGCTGGCTTACCTTGCATGGAAATTTGTAGAGACGCCGTTCAGAAACCGCCAGAAATTCGAGCGCAAGACTATTTTTATCAATAGTGCAGCCTTCAGTTTGATTGTCGTTGTACTGGGGGTTTCCGGCATCACCAGCAATGGCTTTGAAAATCGCCTGCCGTACAACAGCAGGGATCTGGTTGTATTCGGGAAAACAGTCAAATTTGCTGCCATTCATAGCACGGACAAAAGCTGCCAGAATCTATTGGGCTTGTCTGAAATACCCGAAGAAGTCTGTGTTACCAATTCACAGCATCCAAAAATTCTTTTTGCCGGTGACAGCCATGCCATGGCACTTTATTCATCCATATACGGAAAAGAATTTAATCTTGATTCGTTATTGATATCCGGATATTCCTGTCCACTTTACCCTAACCTGAGCTATATTCCAGCTTTTAAAAACTCTTATGGCAACACGTGCCCGGCCATTGCCAATGAAGTGATCAAGGCGGCAAAACAGTTTGATTCAATCAAGGAGATCATCCTTGTCAATTACCGGCCGGATACCCCGGACTCACGCTATGCTTACTATCAGGATGGAAAAGGAATTTCTGAACAGAAAGCCTTTGAAATCGGCAATGATTACATGATCGACCGCCTGCTTGAAACAGGAAAGAAAGTCGTCTATTTCATTGATGTTCCGCACTTGAAGAATGACCCCAGGCTGTGCCTTCAAAAACTGCCGTTTTCTTTCCGGCCCGCTACTGATCCTGGATATCCCAGAGCGTGCTCAATCAGCAAAGAAGAAAACGACGAAGCACGGAAAACCTATCTGGCCGAAGTCTCTGCCATCAAGAAAAATCATCCGCAAATCCTGATATTTGATCCCGCATCTTTCTTTTGCAAAGAACGTGATTGCAATTTCAAAGATGGCGACAGATCACTATATAACGACACGCATCACGTCAGTGTGCTTGGATCGATCGGTATTCTCGATACCATGAAGTCCGATGCATTGATTGGTCTTTAACCAGCGATCGGGGCACAGCCCGGCGGGCTGTGCCCCGCCCCGTTCAGATCCGGAACTTGCTGAACAACTGCCGCAGGAAAGTTGCCAGCTCGTTCAGGTGCCGCACGCTGTCTGTCGCGCGCTGCAAAGAGGCATCGGTTTGCTGCATGCGGGCGGTGATGTCTTCCGCGCTTTGCGCCATGGCCGTGGTGGCCTGTTGCTGCTCTTTGGTAGACAGCGCAATCTCGCCCATCTTGCGCATGACGCCATCCATGTTTTCGCGGATGGTGCCGATGTTGCTGGAGGCCTCTTCCGACAGCGTCACCCCACGCTGCACCACATTGTGCGTGCGTTGCATGCTGCCAACGGCGGCGTCGGTTTCGGCGCGGATGGCGTCGATCATGCCAGTGATTTCCAGCGTGGCCGATCCGGTACGTTCAGCCAGTTTGCGCACTTCGTCGGCCACCACGGCAAAGCCGCGCCCTTGCTCGCCGGCGCGGGCGGCTTCAATGGCCGCGTTCAGCGCCAGCAGGTTGGTCTGGTCGGCAATTTCCTTGATCACCTGGATGATGCTGCTGATTTCCTGCGAGCGCCGGCTCAGGGTGTCAAGAAGGTTGGCCAGCGATTCGACTTCCTGCGACGATCTGCCCACTTCGTGCGCAACTTGCTGCACGGTGGCGGCAGAATCGCCCGACAGTTTGCCGGTGCTCTTGACCAGTTCGTCGGCGTCGGTGGCGTTGTCGGCAATATGAGAAATGCTGACGGTGATTTCTTCAATGGTTGCTGCGTTGGTCGCCGCCAGGTCTGACAGGCGCTGCGAGTCGTTGGCCAGGTCACGCAAGACGCTGTTGATGCCTTCCACCCCGGTGGTCAGGCTGTCGCTTTGTTTCTGGATATCGCTGAACATGGCGCGCAACTGCTCGGTAAAGCGGTTGAAGGCCTCTGCCGTCTGGGCAATTTCGTCGTTGCCGGTGATGTCGATCTTGCGCGTCAAATCGCCACCACCCTGGGCGATTTCCTGCATGGCCGCGCGCACGCGGATCAGGCCCGACAACATATTGCCGATCAGCAAGCTGGCCAGCGGCACCACCACCACCAGCACCAACACCAGCGCACCAATGCACAGGCCCAGCATCTGGTTCAGTGGCGCCAGCGCGGCCGATTTGTCGATCACCAGCGCCAGGTACAGATCAGATTGCTCAATCGGCTCCAGGAAAAAGAATTTCTCCTGCCCGCCGATATTGGCCTCGTGCAGTTGCCCGTCGGCAATCGTGCCCAGCTGATCGCCGGGCAGGTCTTTAGAGACATCAGACACCGATTTGAGCACCAGTGAGGCATCGCTGTGCGCTAGCACCTTGCCGTCTTTGCCCACCAGAAACGCGTAGCCGTCGCCGGTCAGCTTGATGTTGAGCACGTCCTTGACGAGGGCCGAGAGGTACACGTCGCCCGCCACCACGCCTTTGAGTTGCTTGTCCGCACCTTTGACCGGTGCGGCAAAAGAAAGGGTCAGTTGTTTGGTCGAGGCATCAATATAGGGCGCGGTGAGAATCAGCTTGTCGTCGCTGACCGCCTGCTTGTACCAGGGGCGGCTGGTGGGGTCGTAGCCGGCCGGTAAATCCAGGTTATGGCCCTGGATCATCTGTTTGCTGGTGGTGCCAAAATAGACTGAATCAAATGTGGAACTCTTTTCAGCCTGCGTCAGAATTGGCGTGGCGTCCGTGGTGGCGGCGCCGATCATCTCGCCCACGCCACCAATGACCCGGCGCTTGTCGGCAATCCAGTTGCGCAGCACCACGTTATAGCCAACGGCGACACCCCGGATTTCGTTGTTCAGGCCGGCCAGAATTTCCGTGCGCATCTTGTAATACGCCGCGCCAGCCAGTAACGAGGTGATCACTACGGTCAGGATCACCATGAAAACAATCAGTCTTGAACGCAAAGAACGCATACCGATACCCCCTCTCCTTCAAACCTTGTTTGTGTATTGCCTGTTTGAATTGAGCTATATGAAGAACGCGTTTGCTGCCTGGTAAATGCCGGCCCTCTCTGACAGTTTATTGCCTGTTTTGCATAGTGCCTGAACACGGGTTTGATTTGCGCCTGACAGGCGTCGAACGGTATGCGCCCGTGCAAACCTGTTGCACCCGCGTCAGCGCCAGAGCGGCAGCACGCTGGCACACTCCGTCCGGCCTCCCATTTTGAATTAATTCAGACAAATACTATTTACATTCAAAAAGATAGTCTTGGGTGCTACCGTGTAGCCATCGGCTATCGCACGCCCCGGATCAATGTCCTGACACGCTTTTCACACTGCTGACCCACTTCGCTCCGCGGCCTGCCGTAGTCCTCCTTTTCTGTATCACGGAGGTACTTATGACTACCCTGTTGATCCCCGTCGACGGCTCGCCGCATTCCTTGCGGGCGATCGAACGCGCGCTGGCCTTCAAGCAACAAGACCAATGGACCGATCTGGTCATCCTGAGCGTGGCCCCGCTCTTGCTGGGCCGCACACGTGGCTTCTTTACCACCGCGCAACTTAACCTCTTGTACGAGCGGCAAACCCAGGAAATGCAGCGTGAAGCCAAGGCCATGCTGGACAAAGCCGGCCAGCCCTTTAACGCCATGGTCGTGCCGGGCAATACGGTCGACACCATCCTGAACGTGGCCGCTGATGTTGGCGCGGCGCAAATCTATATGGGCACGCGGGGGCATGGCGCGGCGGCATCGCTGTTGCTGGGTTCTGTCGCCAACCGCGTGGCGTCGCTCTCAGACGTGCCGGTCACGCTCGTCAACTAAGCGGAGGTGAATATGTCGACAATTCTTGTACCCGTTGATGGCTCCGCCGCAGCCATGCATGCAGTCGAATTTGCGGCAAAACTGGCGCAGAACGACCCATCGCTGAAACTGCATTTGCTCAATGTGCAATCACCCAATCTGTATGGATCGCTGATTGAAGGCATTGGCAGCACAGTACCGTTGCACCAGATTCTGCGTGAACAAGGCGAAACCGTGCTGGAGCCTTATGTCAAAGCGCTGGAAGGCCGCACTATTGCATTTGATGCCCAGGTTAAAAACGGCCGCCCTGCCGAAGTGATATGCAATTACGCCCGCGATCACAATTCATTGCGAATCGTAATGGGTACTGGCGGCACGGCGACCAGCAATTATCTGTTTGGTTCTGTGGCATATGCCGTTGTTGCTGCATCCCCTGCCCCGGTCACGTTGATTCGTTAAACCTGACTGACTTGTGGCCGGCCGCCCAGGCCGGCCATTGTACTTTTCTGTAACCCGCAGCCAGATTCAGCAATTCAAACGCATTCTGGCCTGAACCTGTCTTTTTCATGCGGTAGCCTCGTACCGCATGCCAGCCGTGCCTTGAGCTTGCCGGTCTGTTATGCCAGAATTTGTGCAGTGCAGCAAAAGCGAGGCGAACATGTTCGGGCGCAGTCATGGCAAGCCGTTGTTGAATCTGGCCCTGCAAGGTGGCGGTGCCCACGGTGCGTTCACCTGGGGTGTGCTGGATGCCTTGCTGGAAGCGGGTATTTACCGCTTTGAGGGCATCAGCGGCACCAGCGCCGGGGCGATGAATGCGGTGGCCGTGGCGCATGGTTTGTGTCTGGGCGGGCCGGATGAAGCGCGGGCGACGCTGGCGGCGTTCTGGGGCCGGGTGGCCGATACCCTGCCGCGCGAAATGACCCAGCCCATGGGCACGGATGTGCAAGCGCCGCCGGGCTTGCAGATGGTGTTTCATCTGACACGCTGGTTTTCTCCCTATCAGCTCAACCCGCTTGATTACAACCCGCTGCGCAAGATCATTGAGTCTTTGTTCGACTTCGATCGCATCCGCCGTGCGGCGCCGGTCAAACTGTTTGTGGCCGCGACCAATGCCAACACCGGGCATCTGAAGCTGTTCCAGAACGAAGAATTATCGGCCGATGCGCTATTGGCGTCGGCCTGTCTGCCGTCCATGCAGCAAGCGGTCAAAATTGGCGGCGAAGCGTATTGGGACGGTGGCTACGCGGCCAATCCGGCCGTGTTTCCCTTGTTCAAGTTTTGCCAAAGTGACGACATCTTGCTGGTGCTGCTCTCGCCCATGATCCATGGCGAAACCCCGCGCACGGCCAGTGAAATCCAGCGCCGCGCCATGCTGCTGGGTTTTAACAGCGCGTTTTTGCGGGAAATGCGTCTGTTTGCGCTGTTGCAGGATATGGCCGATGACGCCGGGTTGATTCACGGCCAGCTGGAGCGACAGTTACGCGCCATGCGTTTTCACGCAATCCAGGCAGACCCGTCGCTGGCGGAGCTGGATCACTCCAGCCAGGCGACGACGCACGGCCCGTTTCTGACCTGGCTGCGTGATGAAGGCCGCGCTGCGGCATTGCGCTGGCTGCAATTGCACGGGCAGCAGGTGGGCCGGCACGCGACGCTGGATCTCAAGCCGCTCTTTCTCAGAAACTGAACCGTGCGGCGCGTTGTGCGCGGCAGACGCTGCGTGTGCGGCCACGCCTCAAGCAAGCGCACACCAAGGCGCTCTTCCAGCAAGTGGTGGTGACTGTGTGAAGCGCCGTAAAACAAAACGGCCGGTGCAGGACCGGCCGTTTTGATTCACTGCGTGATGCTGGTTTGCTTACTTGAGCTTGAGGTCAAAGCGATCCAGGTTCATCACCTTGTCCCAGGCTTTGACAAAGTCGGTGACGAACTTCTGGCCGCCATCAGCGCTGCCGTAGACTTCGGCCAGGGCCCGCAGTTGCGAGTTGGAACCAAAGACCAGATCGGCGCGCGTGCCGGTCCATTTGACCTCGCCCGTGGTGCGGTCGGTGCCTTCGTACACGGTTTTGGCCTCGGATGTGGCTTTCCAGGCGGTTCCCATATCCAGCAGGTTGACGAAGAAGTCGTTGGTCAGCGCGCCTGGGCGGCTGGTGAATACGCCGTGCCGGGTGTTGCCTACATTGGTTTCCAGCACCCGCAGGCCGCCCACCAGCACGGTCAGTTCCGGTGCGCTCAGCGTCAACAGGCGGGCCTTGTCGATCAGCAAGGTTTCTGCCGGCATCTTGAACTCGCCACTGAGGTAGTTGCGGAAACCATCCGCCACCGGTTCCATGACGGCAAACGACGCCACGTCGGTCTGCGCCTGGCTGGCATCGGTCCGGCCGGGGGTAAACGGCACGGTGACCGGGTGACCACCCTTTTTGGCCGCCTCTTCAACGCCTGCGCCACCCGCCAGCACAATCAGATCAGCCAGCGAAACCTGCTTGCCACCCTTGTTGAAATCGGCCTGAATGCCTTCGAGCGTGCTCAGCACTTTGGCCAGTTGCTCTGGCTGGTTTACCACCCAGTCTTTCTGCGGCGCGAGGCGGATACGTGCGCCGTTGGCGCCACCGCGCTTGTCGGTGCCGCGGAAACTGGAGGCCGCCGCCCAGGCGGTCGAGACCAGTTGCGACACCGTCAAGCCAGAGGCCAGCACTTTGGCCTTGAGCGCGGCGACGTCGTTGCTGTCGATCAGCGGGTGAGTTGCGGCCGGCACCGGGTCTTGCCAGATCAGTTCTTCCCTGGGTACTTCCGGGCCCAGGTAACGGGCACGCGGGCCCATATCGCGGTGGGTCAGCTTGAACCAGGCGCGGGCAAAGGCATCGGCAAACTGATCCGGGTTTTCGTAGAAACGGCGGGCGATTTTCTCGTAGGCCGGGTCAAAGCGCAGCGCCAGATCGGTGGTCAGCATGGACGGTGCGCGACGCTTGTGCGGGTCGTGCGGATCAGGAATGGAATTGGCCCCCGCCCCGCCCTTCGGTTGCCATTGATGCGCACCGGCCGGGCTCTTGGTCAGTTCCCACTCGTAGCCGAACAGGTTCCAGAAAAAGTTGCTGCTCCATTTGGTCGGCGTGCTGGTCCAGATCACTTCCAGACCGCTGGTAATGGCGTCGCCACCCACGCCGGTGCCATACGTGCTGCTCCAGCCCAGGCCCTGTTCGGCCAGGTCAGCGCCTTCCGGCTCAACCCCGACATGGGAGGCCGGGCCGGCGCCGTGCGTTTTGCCAAAGGTGTGGCCGCCCGCGATCAGCGCGACAGTTTCTTCGTCATCCATGGCCATGCGGGCAAAGGTTTCGCGGATATCGCGCGCGGCGGCAAGCGGGTCCGGATTGCCGTTCGGGCCTTCCGGGTTCACGTAGATGAGGCCCATCTGCACGGCGCCCAGCGGGTTTTCCAGATCACGTTCGCCGCTATAGCGTTTGTCATCCAGCCAGACTTTCTCGCTGCCCCAGTAAATGTCTTCGTCCGGTTCCCATACATCTTCACGGCCGCCGCCAAAACCAAAGGTCTTGAAGCCCATGGTTTCCAGCGCCACGTTGCCGGTGAGGATGATCAGATCGGCCCAGGAAATCTTGTTGCCGTATTTTTGCTTGACCGGCCAGATCAGGCGGCGGGCCTTGTCCAGGCTGACGTTATCGGGCCAGCTGTTGAGCGGCGCAAAACGTTGCTGGCCAGAACCACCACCACCGCGGCCATCGCTCACGCGATAGGTGCCCGCGCTGTGCCAGGCCATGCGGATAAACAGCGGCCCGTAATGACCCCAGTCGGCCGGCCACCACGCTTGCGATCTGGTCATCACTTCAGCCAGATCACGCTTGACCGCGGCCAGATCAAGGCTGTTGAAGGCTTCGGCGTAGTTGAAATCCGCGCCCAGCGGATCGGACACCGGCGAGTGCTGGTGCAGCAGATTCACGTTCAGCTGATTGGGCCACCAGTCACGGTTGGACGTACCAGCGCTGTGGTTAAAAGGGCATTTCGATTCAGTCGACATCTGTTTTCACCTCAATCGTTTTGGCTTCAAGCACCCGGCCCGCGGTGGGTTACCGGAGATGGCTACACCAGACTAGGTTTTCTTAAGTGGAGATGGAAATAGATTAATTTGATTGTCAGAAAATAAAAAAACTAACGGCCCCGGCAACGGCCAGCGTCACCCGGTGTTTTTGGCAATCAAATCAAGCATTAGCAGAACAGCCCCCGTGGCGGGACCATCTGTTTCAGTGTCCCGGAAGGCCAGCAGCGATGCGCCACCCTTTTGATCTATAGCAGACTAATCTGAGTGGTACCCCCGACCTGGCGTGGTGCAGCGCGGCCTCATCGGCGGGTGTTATGCTCAATGCGTCCGTTCATCGCCCATACATACATTCATGCCCGATAAAATCCTGTTTCTGCCTGGCGCCTCTGGCAATACCCGCTTCTGGCAGCCGGTCATGCAGCACCTGCAGCACCCGGCGCGGCAAGTGCATCTGGGCTGGCCCGGTTTTGGTGATTCGCCCGCGCGCGCCGATGTGAACGGGTTTGATGATCTGGTGCGCATGGTCAGCGCAGAACTGGATGGCCCGACGGCGCTGGTGGCGCAGTCCATGGGTGGCGTGGTGGCGGTGCTGGCCGCATTGCAAAACCCGGGCCGCGTGACGCATCTGGTCCTGGCGGCGACCTCGGGCGGGGTGGATATGGCCAGGCTGGGCGCGACCGACTGGCGTGAGGCGTTCGCGCGCAATAATCCGCAACTGCCGGGCTGGTTTGGCAGCTGGCAGCAAGACCTGAGCGCCGCGCTGCGCACGCTGGATATCCCCACGCTCTTACTGTGGGGCGATGCGGATCCGATCAGCCCGGTGGCAGTGGGCGAGTATTTGCAGCGCTTGTTACCGCAGGCAACGCGCCACGTCTTTGCGGGCGGGGATCACGGTTTTGCCGAGGTCATGGGGGCACAGATTGCGCCGCTCATAGACCGCCATCTGGCGCCGGGCCGCTGAGGCAGTCTGGCCGTTACAGCGTGCGCCAGTTCAACTCGTTCAGTGGCACCGGCCGGCCAAACCAGTAGCCCTGGGCGTGGCTGCAGCCCATCTCCCGCAGGCGGAGGGCCTGGTCTTCGGTTTCAACGCCTTCGGCCACTGCGGTCACGCCAAAACCGCGCGCCATATGCAAGATGGCCGCCACCACTGCGGTGTCTTGTGATGACACGCAGATGGTATCGACAAAACTCTTGTCAATCTTCAGGCAATCAAACGGCAAGGTGCCCAGGTAAGAGAGCGACGAATACCCCGTGCCGAAGTCGTCAATCGCGATCTTCACGCCCAGACTGCGGATCTCCCGCAGCCGCTCTACCGTGTGCCCGCCGCGCTCGATCAGCACGGATTCGGTCAGTTCCAGCGTCAGGTAGTGCGGCGGCAAGCCGCTTTCCTGCAAGGCCTGGCGCAAGGTATGGATAAAGTCGGACTGGATCAGTTGCCGTGCCGAGACATTCACATGCAGTTCAAAATGCGGCGGCAGCCGGTCAATCAGGGCGGCAATATCCCGCGTGGCGGTGCGCAACACCCAGTCGCCCAGCGCCAGGATCAGGTCAGAGTTTTCCGCAATCGGAATAAACATGGCCGGCGGCACCAGCCCGCGCGTCGGGCTTTGCCAGCGCACCAGCGCTTCTACCCCGCTGATCTGGCCATCAGTCATGGCAATCACCGGCTGGTAATGCACCAGGAACTGGTCGTGATCCAGCGCCTGCCGCAAATCACTGGTCAGGCGGGAGAGGTCCCGCAGGCGTTCGAGCATATCCGGCTCGAACACCACAGAGGACATCCGCGCGCGGCGTTTGGCTTCGCCCATGGCCACGCTGGCGTTGCGCAGCCACTCTGGCAGGACATCAGAAGACAACATGCCTTCGACCACGCCGACCGAGGCGCTGACCATGATTTCGTCATCGCCCGACACAAAGGGCGAGGCAAACAGCGCCAGCACCTGCGCCCCGGTTTCGTCTGCCGCTTGCGTCGGGTCGACGCAGATCACGGCGAACTCGTCGCCGCCGATCCGCGCCAGCAAGGCCAGACACGGCAAATGGTTGCGCAGGCGTTCGGCCACCGCCTGCAGCAAGCGGCTGCTGGTGTCGTAGCCCAGGTTATCGTTGATGGTGCGAAAACCATCCAGCCCGATCAGGCACAAGATGGCCGGGCGTTGTTCCGGCCAGTTCACTTCTTCCAGCAAGCCCTGGCGGGTCAGCAACTGGGTCAGGCCATCCAGCCGCAACTGGTCGCGCATGGTATTGAAGGCCAGATCAACCTGGCGGGCCATGGTGTTGAAGGCTTTGACCAGCGTGGCGGTTTCGCGGATCGGGCTGCGCGTGTTGATCTTGGTCAGCCAGTCCCCTTGCGCCAGCCGGTTGGCCGCCTGGGCGGTGCGATGAATGGGGCGCGTGACCCAGCCGATCACCCACAGACAGAGCAACAGGCCGGTAATGGCCAGCGCCGCCAGCAACAGGGCTGCCCGGTGCGTGCTGGCGCGGATATCGCCCACCAGATCAGAATCGGGCACTAGCGTGACAATGCGCCAGTGCAGGCCGCGTTTGTCAAAAAACGGTGTGACGCGGCCGCTGTAGGCTCTGCCGTCCACGGTGTCATGAAAACTGACCGACTGATCCTGCGGCGTTTTCGAAACCCACGCCGCCGCAGCGCGCAGCACCGGGTCTTCGCTTTGCGCCAGGCTCAGCCGCTCGCCCCGGGCAATGCCGGCATGGCCATCAGACAACACCGGGCTGTTGCCGGAGTGCGCAATCAGCACGCCCTGCCCGTCGGTAATGGCCACAGAGCCGGAACCGCGCAAGGTTTCGTCACGCAAAAAGCGGTTCAGGTCGCTCAGTTTGACATCGGCATCGACCACGCCCAGCAGCTGGCCGTTCTCCCGCACGGGCGAGGCGGCGCTGATGGTGACTTCTGCGTATTCATCGTAATTGGCGTAGATATCAGACCAGCCCGCCTGGCCGGTTCTGGCAAATGGCGCGTACCAGGGGCGGGTGCGCGGGTCGTAACCGGCAAAGCTGGCTGCAGCCGCGCCCGGCGCGTTCTCTTTGTAGATGACCAGCTTGCCCTGGGTAGAGCCATCCAGCAGCATCAGGTTGTAGTGGTTGTCTTTGCGGCGCACGCCGGCAAACTCGCCCTGGGCGCTGCCAAAAGACATGACGCTGATCTGGGGCTGGTCCTGATAAAGGTCGTGAAACGTGCCGACAATATGCCGGTACACCGGCTCCATATTGCCCGGCGTAGCCAGCCGGTAACGCACAATGGCGTCGCCCAGCGCCTGTTGCGCGGCAAACGGGACTTCCAGGAAATTGGCGAGCCGGTTGTTGGTGGTCACCGTCAGCGCGTCCAGCAGGCGAATGCTGGTGGTGTCGATCAGGCGGGTTGAATTGTCATGCTGTGTGACCTCCTGGAAACCCACAGAGG
Source organism: Silvimonas iriomotensis (assembly GCF_014645535.1). Classification (NCBI taxonomy): domain Bacteria; kingdom Pseudomonadati; phylum Pseudomonadota; class Betaproteobacteria; order Neisseriales; family Chitinibacteraceae; genus Silvimonas; species Silvimonas iriomotensis. Next base: position 129,801 of record NZ_BMLX01000001.1, on the reverse strand, counting down.
CAATCAGGATCAACGCAACCGGCAGGGCAATAGCAGCCCGCAGTGGAATCGAAAAGCGGCCTGGCTTGGTGCCAGATCGATCAGGTTGGCGCATAGCCGCTACCGGACTCCGGAGTTGACGAGTGTTTTGGTCTCATCATTGAGCATTTCATTACGCTTAGCCAGCACAGTTGCAGAATGTTGCATGTAAACAGCATGAGACAGGGCAGCCGCGAAATCACCGGAATTCATCAGTCAGAAATGCCCGGTGAGCAAAGCACCGGGCGGGGCGATGATACCCGGCTGGCATAGCGCTGGACAACTTGTCCGGCCTGCACTGAGGCCACCGCGCGACGCCAAACTGTCATCTTTCCCTGCGCTGCACGGCTTTTCCTGCGCGCCGCGGCCGCCCCTTGCGGGCAGGATGATCCGCCAGCACGCCCTTTTTTCTGGCTGATCACAGGACACCCATGCCCGCCTGCCCGATGCTGTTGCCCTCATTGCCGGGGTGCGCCGCTCGCACGCCCGCGCCCGCCCCGCTGCCCCGTTCCGGCTGCGTTCTGAAGACCCTGACCGGTGTGTGTCGGCTGATGGGCGCGACAGAGCTGGCGGCGATCCTGGAGGCGCTGCCGGCCAGCAATGAAGACTTTGGCTTGTTCTGAGGCGGGACCGGGTTTAATCGCGTGTGCGCAACAGATCACGCGGAGAGACGCCCAGCAGACGGTTCATCCAGTGGGCCATGTGGCTTTGGTGGGCAAAGCCGGCATCCAGCGCAATCTGGCTGGCCGGCAAGGCGCTGTGCAACAACAGATCACGGGCGCGCTCAACCCGCCTTTGCACGATATAACGGTGCACCGGCTGGCCCAGCGTGGTTTTGAACAGCACCTTGAAATGCGGCACGCTCAGATCAACCAGCGCGGCCAGTTCTGCCAGCGTCAGGCGCTCGGCCAGATGGCTTTCGATGTAATCCACCACGCGCGCCGCCGTGCGCGGCGTCAAGGCGTAGCGCCGCTGCTGCAATGAGGGAACATCCCCCAGCAAGCGCACCACCATGGCCGCACACAGGCTCTCGGCAAACAAGGGGTCGGATGCCTCGCTGGCTTGCAGTTCTGCCTGCAGCGCCCAGGCCAGATGCTGCAGGCGCGCATCACGCAATTGCAGTTGCGCCCGCAGCGGCGGTGCGGCGTGGCACGTCAGTTGCTCGCTGGTGGCGCGCACAAACTCGTCGCTCATCCACACCCGCAAGATGGTGCAATCGCCATCATCGGTCCAGACCCCATCAACCCCGGCCGGGATGACATCTGCATCGCCATGCGCCTGGATGCGGGCATGCCGGCGACCATCGCACACACAATTGGCGCGGACCGGTGCGCCGACGTGGATACCCACCCGGTGCTGCGCCGTGCCGGCAATACGATGCGTGCCCTGCCCGATGCCCACCAGCGCCGCGCCAAAACCCTGCCAGCCCAGTCCCTCGCTGCTTTGCAGGGGAACAGCGGTACCAGCGGCAACAGCAAACGGCGGCGTAACAACGGTATTCATGACGTGTCCTGTTCAGACTGCATAAATCGATGGCGTGCGGCCAGTGTACCTGGCGCGGGGCACGGGCCGGCGCAGCAGCGCGAAACAATCATCCTCTTCTGCGCCGCGTAATCCAGACCCGCGCATCAGTTGGCCGCCCGCGCCTTAGGATGTGCCCATCCCCCACCGCCAGGAGAGACCTCATGTTTGTCATTTTTGGTGCCACCGGCAAGGTCGGCCAGACCACTGCCCGCACGCTGCGCCAGGCCGGTTTGCCGGTGCGCGCTGTTGTGCGTGATCCGGCGCAGGCGGCCGGCCTGAAACAACTGGGTTGCGAGCTGATCCAGGCGGACCTGCTCGACAGCGCCGCCGTCGCCACGGCCATCAAAGGCGCTTATGCCGTGCAGATGCTCTGCCCCATGGTGCCCAACCATGATCCACAAGCCACCAGTACCATGCGCCGCATGATCGCCACCGCTGCCACGGCACTGGCTGAACACCCACCCGCACTCGTACTCGGGCTTTCTGACTATGGCGCAGAACTGGATCAGGGCACCGGCATCACGCTGTTGTTTCATGAACTGGAGCAAGCCCTCAAACCGGTGCAGAGCCGGCTGATCCTGCTGCGTTCGGCCGAGCACCTGCAGAACTGGTCGCGCATGTTGCCGGTGGCGCTGGGAACAGGCGTGTTGCCAAGTTTGCATTCACCGGTAGACCGCCCTTTTCCGACGGTCTCGGCGCATGACGTGGGTCTGGCTGCAGCCAGCCTGTTGCAGCAGGATCGCTCCGGCCACGCAACGCGCATCATCAGCATGGAGGGCCCGCAGCGGGTCAGCGTGCAGGATGTGGCAGACACGCTGGCCGACCTGCTGGGCAAACCGGTCAAGCCCTGGGCCATGCCGCGTGAGGAATGGGCGGCACGCCTGAGCGGGATTGGCTACAGCGCCGATAACGCCCAATTGCTGATTGATCTGTACGACACCCATAACGCCGGCGGCATTGAGGCCGAGGCCGGCAGTGAGCGCCTGTATGGCGAAAGCCCGTTGCGCACCGTGCTGGCCGGGCTGCTGGCGCAGGCGAGCACACCGGCCCGGTAAGACACACTTATTTGCATACAAGCATCATCAAACCAAAGACAGCTTGTCGACAGATACGTAGCTGGATAGAGTTTCCTCCCGCCCGCAGCCACGATGCTGCGGGTGGTACACAACAAAAAATACAGAGGAAACGACATGAAACGAAACCCCTGGCCGGCCCGCCTGGCGCTGCTGGCTTGCCTGCTGGCCAGCCCTGGCCATGCGGCACCGCTGCCCACCGCCACGCCTGAATCGCAAGGGCTGGATTCCGGCAAGCTCATCAAGATGCTGGACTACCTGCAGACCACCGGCTTTAACACCGACAGCGTCGTTCTGGCCCGTCATGGCAAGGTGGTGCTGGAAGCCTACGCCGCGCCCTATCACGCCGGCATACCGCATCAGATCAACTCGGCCACCAAAAGCGTGATCGCAACCCTGGCCGGCATGGCCATTGCCGATGGCAAATTGAGTCTGGATGACACCATCGCCAAGGTGCTGCCTGAATACGCCGGCCTGCCCACGGCGCAGAACGTGACACTGCGCCGGTTATTGCAGATGGATTCCGGCGTGAACTGGAACGAGTGGCCCGGCGGCAGCGATCCGGGTGTGATGATGCAAAGCCCGGAGCCCGTGAAAACCTTCCTGCAGCATGCGGTTAACCCGGAAGAAATCGGCCGCTTTAACTACAACAGCGGTGGCTCGCACCTGATCGGCATCATGGTGGCCCGCGCCGAAGGCAAGCCGCTGGCACAATTTGCCCAGGAACGGCTGTTCACCCCGCTGGGTTTTGGCCAGTTTGCCTGGCAACGCGATCTGAACGGCGCCCCATGGGGCGGCCGCGGTTTGTATCTGCAGCCGCAAGACCTGCTGCGTCTGGGCGAGTTGTACCGCCAGCAGGGGCAATGGCAAGGTCAGCAATTACTGCCGGCCAGCTGGGTGGATTACGTCACCAGCCCGCTCTTGCCTATCTACCCGGATACCCCCAGAGACCAGTATTACGGCGCGCAATGGTGGGTGAAGCAAGACCGCTCTTCTTATATGGCGGCGGGCTGGGGCGGGCAACATGTGATCGTGTTTCCGAAGGACGACATCACGCTGGCGCTGACGTCGCGCCGCAATGACTGGAGCGGCAACCAGAGTATCCAACTGGACGCCAACGCCCTGCTGACGTATTTCCTGCGTACCGACAAAGCCGTGTTGCCGGATAACCCTGCCGCCAGCCAGGCATTGCAGCAACGCATTTTGCAGATGGCAGACAATCCGGCCGGCCAGGTGACGCATTCCCCGCTGGAACAGAAAATTTCCGGCAAGGCCATTGAGGTCAACAATCCACGTTCCGATGCAGACCAATGGCGGCTGGAATTCACAGGTGATGAGGTGCGGGTGAGTTACAGCCCGCGTGCGTTCAACCGGCCGACCGTGCATTACACCGTCGGGCTGGATGGCGCCTGGCGCACCATTGGCCAGGGCGCCAATGACACAGCGCCCACTGCGGCCCGGGCCACCTGGCAAGATCCGCAGACGTTTGTGCTGACCATCACGCCGCTGGCCGAGTTTTATATCCAGACTTTTGTCATGAAATTCAGCGGCAAGCACGTCAAGATCAGCCAGCCAGGCTGGGAAGGCGATACTGACGCCACCCTGCGCGACTGAACCGGGCCGGCCTGATCAGCTACACGTCGTGGCCGGTCAGGCCGCGTCGGCGTCACTCAGCACTGACGTCAGCAGCACCAGGTTATGCACCTTGCGCAGATTGGGGTCGGTATCGCCCAGATGCTTGTTCTGGTCTGGCGTGCCATCCAGCGGGCTCTGGTTCAGCAGGTTGAGCAAATCAAGCACGCGCGATTGATGCGTTGGCACGGTCTGGTCTTTGGTGATCTGGTTCTTCTCTACCTTGATTTCATGCAGATTCTGATTGGCCGACTGGTTCAGCGTGGCGCTGGTCAGCTGGCCGTCTTGCATGGCGACATCGGCGCGGCTTTGCGCACTGTCGTTGATGACGTCGTAGTAGTAATTCTGGGAGTCCGGGTCTGTCGTCAGGCGTAGCTCCTGGCCTGGCTTGAGCGGGCGGTGAAAAGCCGCGACCAGCGTCATTTTCTGCGTCTGGGTAATGCTGTGATCGTCCGCCGTCTTGCCTTTGAAGACGGTGCTTTGCGAGACATTCCACTCAAACTTGTCCACCTCGCCCGGCCGCAGCGGATTGGGGTGGGTCGGCGTATCGGTAATCGAGCCCGTGTAATCGGCCAGGCCAGTCAGCATGGCGTGTTCACGATCATTCAGTGGCAGGTTCAGCCCGGCCGTATCCAGCGCGCTGGCCTTGCTGTTGAAGGTGGTGAAGGCGTCCTTGAACAGGCTGACGAGGGTGGCATTGCCCTGGCCGCGTTTGGCGGCGGCATCCAGTTGCGCCATCAGGTTGGCCACCGCCGCGGCCCGTTGCCCGGCGGTGCCCTGCAAGGCCGGGTTGCCCGCGTTGACGCTTAACTGCATCTTGCCCTGCGTCATGCTCACATTAACCGAACTGACTTGTTTATCCAGATGCACGCTGGCACTGGTCGGCACCACCGATTGATTGTTCAGGCTGGCATCCAGATCAACCGAACTGAGCTGCCGCGTATCAAACCCGGCCAGCCCCGCCAGATCAAGTCTGGGCGGTTCCTGGGTCAGGCCGTCGATCGCGCTCTGGAAACTGTCTGCCAGGCCGGCGATGGCACCGCGTTCTTCGTCGGTCAGGCTGGCATCGCTGTGGACCTTGATATCCATGCCACTGGTCATGCTGGTGATACTCAGCGTCACCAGCGTGCCGCTACGCGTCTTGATGCGCAAAGACACATCGCCATGCAGGCTGGCGGTCAGGCTGGGCGAGCCGCCGGTACGTTGCACGCTCTGGCTGTAGTTGCCATTGCCGCTGCTGAATTTCTCCAGCAGCGCGGCGCCCAGCCCGCTGAAGCGGGCGCTGAGGGTGTTGGCCTGGAACTGCTTGCCCATCATCACCGACACCGGGTCTTGCACCGTGCTGCGCCATTGCAGCTGCGCCGTATCGGCCAGCAACCCCTGGGCGGAATACACCCGCGCGCTGGTCTCGCTCTGGCTATTGGCCGCGCCCAGATTCACCACAACGGAAGGCGCTGATGACGGGGTCTGCGCCGCCTGCCCGTCAGTGCGCACCGTGCTGGCCAGCGCGGTCTGGTCGGGCAAAAGACTGACGGAAACAGGCGCGATGACGGTCATGAGCAAGGTCCGGAAAACACAATGGGCGGGCAATCAGACAGGACAGATACAGAGAGATACATACGGCATACATGCTATCGGCAAGCCATGGTTTTTCTTGATCAGGCCGCGCCTCAACGCCCCGGCGAACCAATACCCGCCCTGGGAAAAGGGTTGAATAATCAGCAATTTGCACCGTAACATGGCACCTCTGCCGTTTATCTTGCCTTGCTGCTTCATGTCTCATCTGGTCGATTACATCAACGCCATGCACGGCGCCCGCGCCACCGCAAAGATCGTGCACACCGAAACCACGATGGAAAGCTGGCTGGATGACGGCTATGAAGTCACCCGCCAGGACATCACCTGCACTTTTGATAACGGCGTGGTCATCCGCCGCCAGCTGGAACAAGACCAGTTCCCCACTGATCTGGCCTGCGCCGAATGCTGGATCAGCTACGAAGTGCTGCAACAACCCGCCAGCCAGAGCGCCGTGACGCCGGCCCGCATCAGCTTTGATAACGCCTGCCGCGAGCAATTCTGGCGGCGCTATTTCAGCGCCTGAACGCCCCGCCGCAGCCAGTCCCTGATCCGGCAAGGGCCGCAGCCTTGGTCTAAGCTCAGAAACGGCGCCACCCGCGCCGTCCTGCCTGATGCCCCCTGGAGACCCCATGCGCCTGCCCGCCCCTACCCCCCTTTTGCGCCGCGTTCTGAGTGTTGTGTGCGCCACCCTGCTGGCCTTGCCGGTCGGTACGGTCGATGCCTGCACCCGCGTGCTGTATGTTGGCGCAGATCATCAGGTCATCACTGGCCGCAATATGGACTGGTCAGAAGACATGCGCTCCAACGTCTGGGTGTTTCCGGCCGGCATGCAGCGCGACGGCCGCGCCGGCCCGCGCACGCCCCGCTGGACCTCAAAATACGGCAGCGTGATTGTCTCGGGCTATGAGATTGGCAGTGTCGATGGCATGAACGAGCGCGGGCTCGTGGCCAACGCGCTCTATCTGGCGGAAACCGATTACGGCAAGCCGGACCCGGCGCGCGTACCGATGTCGATCAGCCTGTGGGCGCAATACGCGCTGGATAACTTCGCCACCGTCAATGAAGCCGTGGCCGTGCTGGAAAAAGAACCGTTCCAGATCATCGCCCCGCCCTTGCCCAACGGCAAACCGCTGACCATCCACCTTTCGCTGTCTGACGCGGATGGCGACTCGGCCATTCTGGAATACCTGGACGGCAAGCTGGTCATCCACCACGGCAAGCCGTACACGATCATGACCAACTCGCCCATTTACAGCGAACAACTGGCGCTGGATACCTATTGGCGCGGCGTGGGCGGGCTGACGTTCCTGCCTGGCACCAACCGCGCGGCAGACCGCTTTGTGCGCGCCTCTTTCTTGCTGGACGCCATCCCCAGGCAGATCGACCCCAATTACATTGTGGGCGTGCCGCAGCAGTCCTACGCCTATCAGGCCGTGGCCAGCGTGATGAGCGTAATGCGTTCGGTCAGCGTGCCGCTGGGTATCTCTACCCCGGATCAGCCCAATTTGTCGTCCACCATCTGGCGCACCGTGGCCGACCAGAAAAACCGCGTGTACTACTTTGATTCGGCCACGCGCCCGGACACCTTCTGGGTGGACATGCACAAGCTGGACCTCAAGCCCGGCGCGCCGGTACGCAAGCTCATCATCGACGCCGGCCAGGTGTTCTCGGGCGAGACCTCCAGCCAGTTTGTGACGGTGAAACCATTTGAATTCATGCCGGCCAGGGTCTGACCGGCCGGCAGGGTTTGCCCTTGTTGCCGTCCTGCGCATGGCCGGCCCTGGCCTGCGCTAAGCTGGGCTGATCTTTTACCGTGGGTGATCCCGTGCGTTCCAGACTCAACCTGATCTTGCTTGGCGTAGCCAACGTCGCGCACGCCGTGGCGTTTTACGAGGCCCTGGGCTGGCGGCTGGCCGCGACCAGTCATGCAGGCTTTGCCAAGTTTGATCTGGGCGGTGTGGTGCTGGGTTTGCTGCCGCGTGAACAGATGGCACAAGACGCGGGCAGCCCGGACGCCGCCGGGTACGGCTTTGGCGGGATGGCGCTGGCCTATGTGGCACGGCACCCGGATGAAGTTGCCGACACGCTGGCAGCAGCGCAGGCGGCTGGCGGCGTGTTGGTCAAACCGGCCACCCGCAACGCCTGGGGCATTGCCGGGTATTTCAAAGACCCGGACGGCCATTTGTTTGAAGTGGTATATGAAGACGGCTGGGTGTTCGACCCGCAGGACAATCTGGTGGTGTAACGCTCAGGCGGCTTGTTGCAGATACGCCGTCGCCTCGGCCACCGGCATGGGGCGGGCAAACAGGTAACCCTGGAAGAAATCGCAATCGCGCGCCAGCAATGCATCGCGCTGCGGCGCGGTTTCCACGCCCTCGGCCACCACTTGCAGGCCCAGCATGTGGGCCAGTGCGATCACGCCGGCACACAGATCGGCATCGGCAGCGTCCTGATCAATATTCTGGATAAAACTGCGATCCAGCTTGAGCGCCGACACCGGCAGCCGTTTCAGATACGCCATGGATGAATAACCCGTGCCGAAGTCATCAATCGACAAGCTCACGCCCAGCGCACGCAAGGCTTGCAGATTGGCGATGGCTTGCTCGGGGTCGGACATCATCATCGACTCGGTGATTTCCAGTTCAAGCTGATCCGGGCCGATGCCGTAACGGCGCATCTGTTCAGCCACGCGCGCGGCAAGGCCGGCGTCGTTCAACTGCACAACAGACAGATTCACCGCCAGCTTCATGCCGGTCAGCCCGGCGCCATGCCAGGTCTGCAACTGGCGGCAGGCGGTGGCGATAACCCAGTCGCCAATCTGCACGATCAGTTCCAGTTGCTCCGCCAGCGGGATAAACAACACCGGCGGGACCATTTCCTGCCCGCCGCGATGCCAGCGCAACAAGGCTTCTGCCCCCGCCACCTTGCCGCTGCGCGCGTCGATCTTGGGCTGGTAGTACAACTCGAACTCTTGCTTGTCTTGCGCCGCCCGCAGATCACGTTCCAGCGACAAGCGCGCGGCCACTGCGGCGCCCAGTTCGGCAGAGTAAAACCGGAAGCGGCCGCGCCCTTTTTCCTTGGCGTCAAACATGGCGGCTTCAGCGCGGGCCACCAGTTGGTCGGCGCTCAAAGCATCGGCCGGATACACGCTGATGCCCATGCCCGCCGTCAGTTGAAACAACTGCGGCCCCAGCCGCACCGGTTGCTCCAGCAAATGCTGCACTTGCATGGCAATGCGGCGCAGGCCTTCGCTATCGCTAAACCCGGTCACCGCCAGGGCAAATTCATTGCCGGCCAGCCTGGCGGTGGGGCCAGGCAACCAGGAACAGTCGTCAATGCGGGCGGCAACTTCTTTAAGCACCTCATCGCCCGCGGCATGACCGACGCTGTTATTCAGATATTTGAACTGGTCCAGATCAAACAGCAGCACGGCCAGCGGCTGGTGCGGCATGGCCTCGATCCGGCTGGCCAGCAAGCGCTCGAACTGCGCACGGTTGGGCAGTCCGGTGAGCGTGTCGGTGGTGCGGTGTTGCTCCATGCCGCGCTTGAGTTGCAGCAGTTCGGTAATGTCGGAAGAAAACCCGATCAGCGCGGGTGGTTGGCCCGGCAATTTGAGCGGCATTTTCACCGACCAGAAATGCCGCGCGGCACCTTCGGTATCGACAATGATTTCTTCGGCCGAGGCGCGCTCGCCACTGTGCAGCACGGCCTGATCCATACCGGCCAGGCGGGTGGCTTCGTCGGTCGGCAGCAATTCCAGGTCGGTATGGCCGATCACGTCATCAGGCCCGCGCCCGTACAGCGTCAACACCTTGGCATTGGCGTAGAGATAACGGCCGGCGTGGTCTTTCAGATAGATATAAGCATCCACATTGGAGAGCACGGCGTTGAGCATCTCGCTGTGGTCAATGTCGTCCTGGGTTTGCCGCTGGCGGTGCGTGATGTCGGTGGCAATGCCGCACATGCCGGTCACACTGCCGGCCGCGTCACAGATCGGCACCTTGACCACCCAGAACACGCGCGGGGTGTCTTCGCCCACCAGGTAGACTTCTTCGCGTTCGTGGATTTCCTCAGCCTGCTTCAGCACGCGGGCGTCGTTCAGCGTCTGGTTCGGGCTGCGTTGCAGATCAAAAAAACAGGTGTCGTCACGGCCCAGCAAGTCTGCCAGCGGACGGCGGAACAGCGTGCACACTGCCTGGTTGGCAAACAGGTACTGCCCCTGCAGGTTCTTGATGAAAAAATACGCCCCGACCCCGTCGAACAAGGTGCGCAGTTCCATGTTTTCAAGTTGCAGCAAGGAGCCGGACGTGGCGAGGGACGGCGTGGACATCGGTAGACTCGATCTGGTGCAGACATGGGCTTGTAACCGTTATAACCTGGCATTGGCAAGCAGGCGCGGCGGCACTGGGCAAATGCGCGACAGCAGTCAGCAGCGCGGCGCAAGATGGGCTAACCTGCCCGTTCAGAGGGCCGTTCATGCCCATGCAGACTTTTTTTGATGTTCGTGTCGATTTTGCCAGGGCTGGTTCGTCGTACTGGTAGATGCCCGCGTTTGGGTCTTGTTGCGGCGTCCCAACCTCAATCAAGGAGTTACATCATGCGTTTCATGGTCATTGTCAGATCTACCAAAGAGTCCGAAGCAGGCGTGCCGCCGGATGAAGCCACCCTCACCGCCATGGGCAAATACAACGAGGAACTGGTCAAGGCCGGTGTGATGCTGGCCGGCGAAGGCTTGCAACCCAGTGCCAAAGGCGCGCGCGTGCGTTTTTCCGGCAAGGATCGCACCGTGATTGACGGCCCGTTTGCCGAAACCAAAGAACTGATCGCCGGCTTCTGGATCATGCAGACCAAATCGCTGGAAGAATGTATTGAATGGGTCAAGCGCTCGCCCAACCCGTTCCACACCGAAAGCGATATCGAAATCCGCCAGATTTTTGAAGCCGAAGACTTTGGCGATGAATTCACCCCCGAAGCACGTGAATCTGAAGCGCGCCTGCGTGAGCAACTGGCCAACCAGGGCCACTAAGCGCCCCCGGCAGATGGCCTGCGAACGCGGGCCATCTGCCCTGATCACGGAAAACCCGCTGTGAGCCAGCTTGCCACCCACAAGGCCATTGAAGCGGTCTGGTATATTGAATCTGCCCGCATTATCGGCGCGCTGACCCGCATGCTGCGCGATGTCGGTCTGGCCGAAGAACTGGCGCAAGACGCACTGGTCAGCGCGCTGGAAACCTGGCCGCAAACCGGCGTGCCCGACAACCCCGCGGCCTGGTTGATGACTGCGGCCAGACACCGGGCGCTTGATCGCCTGCGTCATCACAAACTGCAACTGGCCCGGCATGAAGCGTTTGGCCGGGACCGCCAGATTGAACAGGAACTGGCCGGGATCGACCCGCTGGCCGCGCTGGATGACCCGGTCGGCGACGACGTCTTGCGTCTGTTGTTCATTGCCTGTCACCCGGTACTGCCGCCCGAAGGCCGCGTGGCGCTGACGCTGCGGCTGCTGGGTGGTTTATCCACCGATGAAATCGCCCGCGCCTTTCTGGTGCCAGAGCCCACCATTGCCCAGCGCATTGTGCGCGCCAAACGCACCTTGTCTGCCGCGCAAGTGCCGTTTGAAGTACCGCAAAAACAAGACTTGCCCGAGCGCCTGGGCTCTGTGCTGGCGGTGATCTACCTGATCTTCAACGAAGGCTACGCCGCCACCGCTGGCGATGACTGGATGCGCCCCGCGCTGTGTGATGAAGCCTTGCGCCTGGGCCGGATTCTGGCGGCGCTGGCGGGGGATGAATCGGAGGTACACGGCCTCGTGGCGCTGATGGAAATCCAGGCCTCACGCGCGCGGGCCCGCACCGATGCCCACGGCCGGCCCGTGTTGCTGCTGGAACAAAACCGGGCGCGCTGGGATCACCTGTTGATCCAGCGCGGGCTGGCCGCCCTTGAGCGCGCCCGCGCGCTGGGTGGCCTGCTCGGCCCCTACGCCTTGCAAGCCGGTATTGCCGCCTGCCACGCCCGCGCCTGCACTGCCGAGGCCACTGACTGGCAAGAGATTTGCGCCCTGTACGACGCCCTGGCCCAGGTGTCACCCTCGCCCGTGGTGGAACTGAACCGTGCCGTCGCGGTATGCATGGCGTTCGGGCCCGAGGCCGGCCTTGCCGCTGTCGACGCCCTGCTGAACGAACCCGCCCTGCGCCAGTACCACCTCTTGCCCGCGGTGCGTGCCGACTTTCTGTTCCGGCTAGGGCGTTTTGAAGAGGCCGGCGCGGCATTTGAACGCGCCGCCGCCATGACCCGCAACCTGCCCGAACGCACCTTGCTGCTGGCCCGCGCCCAGAGCTGCCAAAGCCAATTGTTGTCGAAACCTGACACCATTGGCTAAAACGGGCAAGCCGCATTATTACCTTCTATTCCTTTGCCAGACTCGATTTGGAGCGTTTTTCAATCCCCCTGATTACGGTTATATTGCAACTCACTTGCTTAAGCACGGAGCAAGACATCACCGCGAATTATGCTAAAAGTGCTACAAAGCAGCAGTTGGCACCGCGTCATCAGAACTGCGGGCCAGCCAGACAAGCCAAACAGGGGATTTTGAAATGACTTTGAAGAAGAAGGCCTGGGGCCTGACTGTCGTCGTACTGGTGTTTTTGCTGGGTATGGCGTTGGTCAGCCTGTATGTACTGCGCAATGCCAGTGACCAGGATAATCGCTCCCGCATCAACCAGCTCGTAAAAACAACCTACAACACCATCGTGCAGCTGGAAAACGCCAGCGCCAGCGGCAAAATGAGCGAGGCTGATGCCAAAGCACTGGCCGCCCACATTCTGAGCGAAAACAAGTACCACAAGAGCGAATACGTTTACGTCACGGATGACAAACTGGTGTTCGTGGCCACACCGCTGGACCCGCAACTGGTCGGCACCAGCTTTAACGACTTCAAGGATTCCAAAGGCGGCAGTGTCGGCGCCATTGCAGCTGCCGCGCTGGAGAAGTCTGGCGGCGCACTGACCGAATACTGGTGGGACAGCAAGCGCGACGGCAAAGTAGTTGATCTCTTGTCCGTCGCAGTGCGCACGCCCAAATGGGGCTGGGTTGTCGGTAGCGGTATCAGCTTTGCCGAAACCAATGCGCGTTTCTGGGATAACGCACAGTGGCAGGTGATCACTTGCCTGATCCTCGCAACCATCATCGGCGCCATCCTGATCATTGCCGTACGCGGCCTGACCGGCACGCTGGGCGGCGAGCCTGATGAAGTGGTGAAACTGGTGTCCCGCGTCGCCGCCGGTGATCTGACCAGCAACCAGCGCATCAACGCGCCCTCCCGCAGCATCCTGGGTGAAGTCGAGCGCATGCGCCAGTCGCTGAGCAGCGTGATGTCCGGCATCCAGACCGATGCCCGGCAGCTGGAACACCACGCCTCGTCCATTGCCGGCGCCAGCCGCGAGATCTCCATTGCAGCCGGCCGCCAGACTGATTCGACCTCATCCATGGCCGCGGCGATGGAAGAGCTGACCGTCAGCATCAACCATATTTCTGATAACACCGGCGACGCGGAACAGACCTCGCGCATGGCAACAGAACTGGCCGCCGAGGGCGTAACGCAGGTGAACGAGGCCTCCAGCGCCATGGGCAATATCGCCGCCAGCGTGTCGCGCGCGTCGGGTCAGATCCGCAATCTGGATGCCAAATCCCGCGAGATTTCCAGTATTGCCGCCGTGATCAAGGAAATTGCCGGCCAGACCAATTTGCTGGCCCTCAACGCCGCCATCGAAGCCGCCCGCGCCGGCGAACAAGGCCGTGGCTTTGCGGTGGTGGCCGACGAGGTACGCAAACTGGCCGAACGCACCAGCAGCGCCACGGTGGATATCGAAAAAATGCTGGCCGATGTACAGACCGAGACCGACTCGGTCGTGGCCGTCATGGATGAAGCCTTGCCGCAGGTTGAGCATGGCGTGCAAGTGGCGCATCACGTGGCAGAATCGCTCGGCCGCATTCACGGCGGCGCCGAAGCCACGCTGGGCCGCCTGAACGAAATGGCCAGCGCCACCCGTGAACAAAGCGAAGCCAGCAACAGCATCGCCGGCCGCGTGGAAGACATCAGCCGCATGGTGGAAGAAACCACCGCCTCAATCCACCGCGCGACCGACACCGCCGGCGAGATCGAAAACGTCGCAGCCCGCCTGAACCAGATGGTGGGCAAGTTCCGCCTGTAACCAGGCCGGATCAGGCATCACAAGGGCATGTCACGATGTGGCATGCCCTTTGTTTTGCAACCGCGGCAACTTGACCAGCCCCAGGCCCAGCACCACGCCCGCAAACGCAATCAAGCCGCCAACCGCATGCCAGACATGCAGTTGTTCACCCAGCAGCAAAAACGCCAGCAGTGCCACCAGCAGTGGCAGCAAGTTCAGAAACAGCGACGTCCGCGCCACGCCCAGCGCCCGTATCCCCTGCATCCAGCAAAACGGCGCCCCCAAAGAAGCCGCCGTGCCGGCGTACAGCACCAGCGGCGCATTGCCTGTCGAGAGCGGCGTCATCGGCCCCGCCAGCCAGAACGGCAACACCAGCAAGGCCCCGATCGCCGCCTGGACATAAAGCTGCGTCCAGGTCGGCAGATCCATCGCCCAGCGTTTGTACAGAATGCCGTAGATCACGTTGGAGCTGACCGCGACCAGCATCCACACATCCCCCACCCCGAACTGCCCCTGCGCAAGCTGCGCCGGATGCCCGTGCGTGACCAGCACCAGCACCCCGCCAAACGACACCAGCGCCCCTGCCAGCCGGTACAACGGCAACCCTTCATGCGCCAGCAACCCCGCCAGTACCGCCGACAACAGCGGCGCCAGCATCAGCATCACACTCATGTTCACCGCAGATGTGTGATGCGCCGCCACATAAGCCAGCCCCTGATACAAGGCCATTCCCAGACCACCCAGCACCGCCAGCTGCGGCAAATGCCGCAAGATCAGCGCCCGGCGCGCCAGTACCGTTCGCAGCACAAACGGCGTCATCACCAGCACCGCCAGAAACCAGCGGTAAAACGTGATGGACGCCGGATCAATCTGCGTCGCCGCCGCCTTGCTGACAATGGTATTGCCCGACCAGATCAACACCGCGCCCAACGGGGCGAAACGGGCAAGCCGGTGAACGGGCGTGGAGGAGCTGGACATGGGCGCATCGCCTTGATTAATGGGTGGATGCATTGATTGTGGTTGCCGCGCATGAATGCAAAAACTGCAATATGATTAATTGATACATGCATGACATGCACTGGTTTAGATGCGTGGCGGGCTTCAGGGTAGTGCTTTGGCGGCAGGCCTCTGGATGGTTCAGGCCACGCTTTAGCGCCTGCGGCGCAGGTGTTTACCACTGGATTCCCGCCTTCGCGGGAATGACGAAGTGGTAGAGCGGGGAATTCTGTTCTTGCATACAGATGGTTCGCGGGATCGCCGTAGCTCTTGCCGTTGCTCTTGCCGTAGCTCTTGCCGTAGCTCTTGCCGTAGCTCTTGCCGTAGCTCTTGCTGTAGCTCTTGCCGTAGCTCTTGCTGTTGTCGTTGATTTCCGGTGTTGCCGTTGCCGTTGCTTTTGACTTACCTCCCCCTTGACTGCGCTGAGCATCGCAGCGGGGCCCGGGGTTTCGGCGCAAGGGTGTTTGAGCCCAAAGGGCGAGTTCCCTGGAGCCAGCCGGGCCACGCGAGAAGCGCAAGGAACCCGAAGGGCGCAGTCGCAGGGGTCGCCTTTCTTTTGGTTACTTTTCTTTGGCGAAGCAAAGAAAAGTAACGTGCTCCGGCCACCGCCGGTATCAAAACACCGCGCCGCAGGCGCTGACCAAGCTAACCAAGGTTAAAGCCCCCCATGCCCCGCCTCGACCTCAACACCCTCATCGACCTCGACGCCCTGCTCACCGAAGGCAGCGTCGCCGGCGCGGCCCGCCGCCTGAACATCAGCGCGCCGGCCATGAGCCGCCGCCTCGCCCATTTGCGCCACACTCTGGGCGACCCGCTCTTTGTACTGGCCGGCCGCAAACTGGTGCCGACCGAACGGGCGCTGGCCCTGCAAGAGCGCGTGCGTGCCGCAGTCGAAGACGTGCGGGGTTTGCTGGTGCCGCAAACGCTGGATCTGGCCAGCATCAAGGCCACGCTGGTGCTGCGCGCCAATGACGGCTTTACCGGCGTCTGGGGGATTCGCCTGGCAGAGCGGCTGATGGCCGAGGCGCCGGGCGTGCGGGTGCGCTTCATGCCGCGGGCCGAGAAAAATATCGAGTTTCTGCGCAATGGCTCTGCCGATCTGGAACTGGGCGTGCTGGATATCGACGCGCCGGAAATCCACAGCCGGCCGTTGTTTGATACGCGCTTTGTCGGCGTGGTGCGCCAGGGGCACCCGCTAGCCTTGCAACCGGGGCCGGTCAGCGTGGCGGACTTTATCCGCTGGCCACATATTGGCGCGTCCCGGCGCGGTCTGGCCTGCGGCCCGGTGGATGACGCACTGGCCGCAGTCGGTGCAGAGCGGCAGATGGCAGCGATTGCGCCCGGGTTCCAGTCCGCCCTGACCATGGCGTGCGCGTCCGACTTTATCGCCACGGTGCCGGAGGTCTTTGCCCGCTGGACTGCGCCGACGCTGCCGCTGGCCGTGTTTGCGCTGCCGGTCGCCACGCCGGTGGTACATGTGACCATGGCCTGGCACCCGCGCCGGCATGCCGACCCCTTGCACCGCTGGTTGCGTGATCACGTGCTGGCACTGTCACAGACGCTCACCGATCCGTCTTACGCGGCGTAGGATGCGCGCCGATAGCATGCACTTGTCATTGGGGCGACCATGAAGTCGTGCTGATCAACGTGTACACCGTTTTGCGATGGCGGTGAGACCCCATGACGTTGCGATGCGCCTTTCAAGGGGGCCCCGTGGTCCCCGCTTTTTAGCCCGCGCCCGCCTTTGCCAGCAAACACCGACACCCGTTACAGCATCTCTACCCGCCGCAGTACACGCTGGTCCGACAGGCACGCGGCCGGTGCGGGTTCAAGCTGGTTGCATGCCATCCTGGTCAGACAAGGAGCACCTCATGCATCGAATTCTTCCCCCTACCCTGGCGGCTTTGCTGGGTTTGTCTTCTGTTCAGCTTTATGCGGTCAATGACGCGGCCTCCCGCGGCGGTATTGTCGAGCGCGAGGCCTCGACCGCCGCCAGCGCGCGCCTGGCGCCCGATGACATTGCGTTTATCGACAAAGTGGGCGCGGCCGGCACCGCCGAAATTGCCACCAGCAAGCTGGCGCTCAAACAAGGCAAAGGCAAGGATGTCCAGGAGTTTGCCGGTCACATGATTGAAGACCACCAGAAACTGGCCGATAAACTGACCCTGCTGGCGCGCGGCAAGAAACACGCCGTGCCCGCGCAAACCCCGGCCGATCTGCAATCGACCATGACGCGATTGTCTGGCCTGAAGGGCGATGCCTTTGATGCGGCGTATATCCAGTTTCAGGTGAGCGCGCACCAGGACGCGGTGCATTTGTTCGAGAAAGAAGCCGAGTCCGGCAATGATCTGGACGTGCGCCAGTTTGCCGCGCAAACGCTGCCGCTGCTGCAGGAACACCTGCACGCCATCCAGCAGATTTCCGCGCACCAGCTACGCTCTGTCAAACCGCTGCCGCATGACACCAAACCCCCGGCAGGTTGAGCGGCCGGCTGATCTGGCCGGCTGATCGCCGCGCCGGACAGCGGCTTATTGCAGGACTTCCACAATCTCCAGCCCCAGTTCATACAGCTTGCCCCGTTCCAGTTCATGGCAACGGCGCACGCGCACGGTGGCGGCAAACGGCTTGCGGTTGCCGCCCACGGCAGGCGGCATCATGAGGACGTCAAACACCTCTTCCAGCCGCGGCACGTAGCTGGTGCGCACGGTCATGCCGCCCACGCTCAGGTCAGTGCATATGCCGTACTGGGACGGCGCAGCATCACGAAAGCGCAGTTTGATTTCACAGTTGACTGGAACACGCCGTGCGCTGCGTTTTTCCTGGTTCCCCATCTCCAGCTATTCCTTGCCTGGCGGTTGCAGTGTTGTAGTTATCGAACCCGGACCTGTGCCGGATTGAGCAACATGCTGCCATGACAAGAGAACCCCGTGGGAACGGGATGACTTCCGGTGCGTGCCGGCTCACAAAAAAACCGGGCCGGAGATCTCCGGCCCTGGCTGTGGTGGTCAGCCAGTAGCTTGCGACTGGCTGACCGGCATCCTGCGTGCCAATCAGGCCGCGCCGGGCTGGTCAACCAGGCCCGTGCCATGAACCAGATGCTCGGAAAGCGTACGCAGCTTGAGCACGCTGAAGCCACCGTACTGGTCCTGCAGCGCCGGGTGCGCAATTTGCTGCGGATTGCGCTGGAAAAACACCAGCGGACGCATGCCGTTGCCGCGCGGGTGGAACTCGACCGCCATATTGAGGGTATCCGGGTACCCCGGGAGCTGGTTGGCCAGCCAGCCCACGGTCTTTTGCGCCGGGGCAGTGCCGCGCAAGAAGTCCTGATACGCCTTGAAGGTGGCTTCATCAATGGCCACCCAGACATACCAGCTGTACATCAGGGACGGATCATCATGCACCGGCATTTCCAGCACGGCGTGCACAAAGTAGTCCGTCTGCTGCGCATGCCGGATGGTACAGAAATCAGTATCAAGGGTGGCGATCGATTGCTGTTGTTCGTCGCTCAGATTGAAGTAGTGGTAGGGCACTTCAAAGGCGCAACCGGTGTCGCAGACGTGGTTTTGTCCGCAGCGGGTGCAGGTAAAGGAGTAGCGGGTATGCATGGCTCAACTCATGATCAGGTGCGGCAAGTCCGTCACTCTAGCCGCAGCGCTGGCGGAGCGTCCACTGCCGCTGACCTGCCCGCAACAGGCCGCGCCATGGCTGTATGCGGGACGACGCTCCATCGTCAGCATGCGTTGTGGTTTGGTGACAAATCCTGAAAGACTGATCGCGCAACCTGGGGGCCGCAGGTAAGATGAGGCTTAAAACATACACCTTCCTCCTTCACGGTCTGCGCACCCACTTGAACGCCCTCCTCGCCCTTTTTGCCAGTTGTCTTTTGCTGTGTGGCCTGTCAGCCCATGCTGCAGAAACTTCGTTGGCAGACACCCCCCAGGTTTTTCGCCAGTACAAGGATGCGGTGGTGCAAGTCCGCATCATGGACAAGCGCAGCAACAATCGCACCGCGCTGGGGACTGGTTTTGCCGTGGATGATGCCGGCCACGTGATTTCCAACTTCCACGTCATTTCTGAAGTCGTCTGGCACCCGGAATCCTTCCGCGCCGAGGCCGTGCGGGCCAACGGCAGCGTGGTGCCGCTGGCGGTCTCCGGTTTTGACGTGGTGCATGACCTGTCGCTGCTGAAGCTGGCAACGCCGCTGGGAACACACCTGACGCTGGATGCCGGTCCGCTGGATAAAGGCACGACGCTGTATTCGTTCGGGATTCCGCTGGATCTGGATTTCACCATTGTGCGCGGCCTGTACAACGGCCTCTTGCCCAAAAGCCTGCGTGAGCAAATCCACTTCACCGGCGCCATCAACCCGGGCATGAGTGGCGGCCCGGCCATGACCGAAACCGGCCGGGTGATCGGCATCAATGTCGCCACCTCCGGCAACGACGTGGGCTTTCTGGTGCCCGCCCGCTACGCCGTGGCGCTGCTGCAGCAGCAAGCCCGCGCGCCCATCAACAATGCCGCGCAGATGCTCAAACTGATGGACACCCAGTTGCTGGCAGAACAAAACGCGCTGGCCACCCGCCTGCTGGCCGCGCCGTTGACCACTGACACACTGGACCGCTACCGCACGCCGCGTGACTGGTCGGATTTCTTTCGCTGCTGGAGCAACGAAGAACACGGCGAGGAAAAACGCTACACCGCGCTGACCATGGTCTGCGGCTCGCAAAGCAATATTTTCCTGACCGAAGATTATGAAACCGGCACGGTGCACTACAGCCGCAGCTATGTGCAAGGCAAGGGCCTGAGCGATCTGCAGTTTGCGCATCTGTATGGCTCGCAACTGGGCATCGGCCCGCGCGTGCCGGACGCCACGCGTGAAGACGTGGGCAACTTTGCCTGCAGTACCTCGTTTGTACGCCAGCCCGACGGTCTGCCGCTCAAGCATGTGTTCTGCCTGCGCGCGCACCGCAAATTGCCGGGCCTGTTTGATGCGGTGATCATGAGCGCCACGCTGGATCAAACCCAGAGCGGGCTGATCAACCGGCTGGTGCTGGGTGGCGTCAGTTACGACAACGCGGTGCGTCTGGGCCGCAAATTCCTGGGAGCGGTGACATGGTCGAACCGCTGATCCTGGAAATCCTGGACCGTCACGGCCGCGTGGCGCAGCGCCAGAAATTCATGTGCTTCCCGGTCCACGTGGGGCGTGATTACAGCAATGATCTGATCGTGGATGACGAGGCCGTATCCGCGCGCCACCTCAGCATTGAACCGGGCCCGGAAGGCGGCTGGGTGGTGGAAGACCTGGCCAGCGAGAACGGCAGCTACGCCAGCAACCGTGACCGCATCAGCCTCAAGCGGATCAACATCGATGAGCGCATCCGCATTGGCCGCACGCAATTGCAGTTCCGCAGCCCGCAATCGGCCATCGCCCCGACCGTGCTGCAAGGCGGTTTGCTGTGGCGGGTGTCCCAGTTGCTGGGCAATGTGTGGATCATGCTGCTGTTGCTGGCGCTTAACGTTGGCCTGCTGACCTGGAGCAGCAACACGCACGTGTTCACGCAGATCAAGCCTTCTGATACCGCCGTCACGGCCGGCACCCTGTTGCTGGGCACCTTGTTGTGGGCCAGCATCTGGGCCTTGCTGGCGCGGTTGTTGAATCATCGGGCGGTGCTGTTTGAATATATTTCGCTGGGGTCCATCCTGGCGCTGGCCAGCCTCTTGTTGCAGGCTTTTGAAACCCGGCTGGGATATCTGGCGCATGACAGCGCACCGGCGCTGATTACCTCCAGCATCGTCTGGCTGGTAGTCATGGCCGTCATGGCGTATCTGCACCTGAAACTGGCGACGGCGCTGTCGCGGCGCAAGCTGTACATCCTGATAGGCACCGGTCTGGTGGTAATGTGCGGCTTCCTGCTGTTATCAAGCTACCGCGACGAGCACACCTTCAGCCGCGACCTGCCCTTTAACAATGATCTGCAACTGTTGCCCCTGAGCGTCCTGAAATTGCAGCCGGCCGGGCGCTTCTTTGATGATCTGTCTGACGTGCGCGACAGCGCGCTGCAAAAAACCAAAGACCCGGATTAACCGGGCCCTGGGGTGATGCTGGCGGCGCAAGCGCGGTTTAGTCCGGCTTGCGCCCCAGCCGGCGTTCTGCCGAAGGCGTGCTGGCGTAAAACGCGCGCTTTTCTTCGTACATCAGCAAGTCTGCGTGCTGCACCGTGGCCTCCAGCCGCTCGCCCCGGTGGCAGGTGGCCATGCCCATGGAAAAACTCAGCGCCGCACCGGGGTAGAACTGGTTGTTCAACTCGATCAGGTGATGCACGCTATCGATCACCGCCTGGCCGCCACGCTCGTCCGTGCCCGGCAGCAAGATGGCAAATTCGTCACCGCCAATACGGGCGGCATAAAGCGGCGCCTCAATGGCTTTGGCAAAGACCTCGCCGGCCCGACGCAGCAGCGTATCGCCCGCCGCATGGCCCAGTTGATCGTTCACGCCTTTCAGGCCGTTCAGGTCAGCAATGATCACCGTCACCGGGAATGGCCCTTTGCGTTCCAGCCGGTTCAGTTCATCCACATAGAAAGAACGGTTGCGCAGCTTGGTCAGCACATCATGCTTGCCAAGGAACTCCAGATACGCCTCGGCCTTCTTGCGGGCGGTGATATCGGTCAGCGCCACCAGCACCATATCCCAGCGTGCCTCGTGGCCGGTCAGCACCGCAAACTGCAGGTGTACGTTGACCTCGTTGCCTTCCAGCGAATAATTGAGCACTTCGCGCTGCTGGAAAAGTTTGTTGTCCCACAGATCAATCAGCTGCTCGCGAAAATGCGGGCGCATGTCATCACGGAACACATCACGCAGCCGGCTCAGCAGCGTCTTTTTGTCAGGCGCGGCAAACAATTGCAGCGTGTGCTGGTTGACGTCGATCACCTGGATTTCTTCCATGCAGCGCTCGACGAACTCGGGATGCACATCGGTAAACACGCGCAGATCGCGGATGCCCTGTGCGCGTACGTCATCCAGCAAGGCCTTGACCGCGCTGAAGTCTTCCACCCACAGCGATACCGGCGAGTGCTCAAACAAGCCGCGCGCATATTGCGCCGAGAGCGCTGCCCGATGCCGTGCGCGTTCCAGTTCGGTGATGTCTTCCACCGCCACCAGCACGCGATCCCATTTTTCTTCATGCCCGGGCAACACCGTGCCGCGCAGCAAGACGTCCAGCCGGCGCCCGGTCAGCGTGTAATTGACGGTCTGGCTGAGAAACTGCGTCTCGCCGGACCACAACTGCACCAGTTCTTCCTGGTGTTCCTTGAACATGTCATCGCGGAACACCCGATCCAGCCCGCCCACCAGATGCTGCAGGCTGTCTGCCTCAAACAGCGTCAGGGTCTTCTGGTTGACCTTGACCACCTTGATGCATTCAGAGCACTGCGCCACCCGCGCCGGGTCTTCATTGAACCAGGCGCGGATGTCGGTCACACCCTGCGCGCGCCAGGTATCAAACAAAACGCGCATGGCACTGTAGTCCTCCACCCAGAGCGAAACCGGCGCCAGATCAAACATCCAGGCGTCGTCGGTATTGGCGGGTGCAGCGGGGGGCAGCTGGGACATGGCACACCTGTTGTTTTATGTTGCCGTCATTCTAATGCGCTTGTCGGCGCGCGTCGCCATCTGATCGGGTATCTGCCTTACTGCGTGCGCGCGGATTTGCTCTGCAAGGCGGCCGTGGCGGCATGGCTGTTGAGCATGGTGGTGACGTACTGGTTGATCAGCATGTCCCAGGTTTTGTCGGTATGCAATTGCGCCAGGCCTTTGTTGAAGTTGGCGATCAGGCTGGCAGAACCGGGCTGTTTGCGCGGGGCAATGAAATACAGCGCGCGGACATCCAGCGGTTGCGCAGAGGCCGCCAGTTTCGGGTAACCCGACGGCAACTTGCGCATGACCAGATCGCCCAGCAGGCTGTTGGTGACAAAAAAGTCCGCGCGGCCCAGCGCCACCATGCTGGCGCAGGCGCTCATGTCGGCCGGGGTTTCTACATGCGGCGTGCCGTTGCCCATCAGTTTGTAAATGGAAGGCAGCGCCACAAAGCCGGCGGGCAGGCACAACACCTTGTTCTTGAGTACGCCCGGCTTGAGCGTGATCTCCTGGCCATCGGCCCGGCCGTACAGATAGGTGGTCATCTGCACAACGGCATCAGAATACAGATACTGCGCAGCGCGCTCTGGCGTCTGCACATAAGGAAACGTCGCGGCGTAGCGGCCATCGAGCGTGTCTTTGTAACCGCGCGCCCACGGCAGCCAGTCGATGGTGGAGGTATACCCGACCACAGAGAGGCTGCGCTGGACAATTGCGGTAAACAGGCCGCCTTCAGGCAGGCCGCTGTCGGTATAGGGCAGATAACCGTTGCCGGTGACCAGTTTGAGCGGCTCCGCCGCTGGTAGCCACGCGCAACTCAAGGCAAGGATGGCAGCAAGGCCGTAACAGGTAATACGCAAGGCAGGCCCTCCACAGTGCGGCAATCTTGTCCGGGCAGACAGATGATTGCTTCTTCAAGTATGTGTAGAGCATACCGGCCCCCGGTGCTGCCTGCGCAGTAACCGACACGCCGGGCAAAAAAAATCCGGCGGAGTACCCGCCGGATTTTGCACTGGCCCTCAGGCCCTGGATCACAGAGGCCTTATTGACCCAGATCGCTGATAAAGCGGTTGGTGAACGACAGATTGCTCTGACCGTTGGTGCCGGCAATGTCGCGATCAAACGACCAGTAATGCACGCCGGCCAGACCGTTGGCCTTCACAAAGCTGGACATCACATCGGCATCAGACAACGTGAAGGTCTCGCCAGCGGTGTCGTTGGCGGCAATCATCGGGGTCAGTTCGATCTGGTTGTACGGCAGCTTGTAATAGCCGTGCAGGTCCATGGCGGCCTGGATGGCCGACTGGCCCATCTGGCACTGGCTACCGCTGACCACGCACACCGCGCTGGAGGCCGGGTTGCCGTAGTCCATCACCATCAGGTTGACGGTGTAGTTGGTCAGACCGGCAGACTGGATGGCGCTCATCACCTGCTTGCCGGTGTCACCCAGCGGGTTGGGCGAGCTGGCGCCCATATCCACAGCAACGGCAGAGCCAGACTGGCTGGTGGCCAGCGTAGCAATGGTGAAGCTGAAGCGCATGGCCGGCCAGGTCTTCTGCGCCACCTTCACGCGGGCGACAAGGTCATTGATCTGGGCCTGGCTCTGGCCTGCTTCAATGTCAAAGTCCACGCCGATCATGTTGGCGGAGTAGTAGTTGTTCACGAACTTGGTAAAGCCGGCATCCGTCGCGCAAGAGAAGATGCCTGCGGCGCCACCGGTCGACACCACGTACTTCTTGCCGGCGTTCACGAACATCGGCACGTTGGTGGCGGCAAAGGTGGACGGCGTCATACCGGCCAGGTTTTCACCCACCGGCGAGGGCGAGGTAGAACCGCATTCGCCCGTGACAAATGCCCAGGTCAGCGCAGACAGGTTCGACGGCATGGCGGCAGTGACGTCGACCACGGTACCGGCGGCATTGCGGCTTTGCATGCCGTCCGTGTTCCAGTTGGTGTTGACGGTGACGTCCTTGTACGGGCTGTCGATGAAGGTCGGGGCCGAACCGCTCGGGGTCGGTGCTGGCGTCGGTGTCGGCGTCGGTGTCGGCGTCGGCGTTGGTGTCGGTGTCGGTGTCGGCGTCGGCGTTGGTGTCGGTGTCGGGGTAGCGCCACCGGTGCAGCTGCCGGTTGCGGTCCACGGCTGGCCAGAACCCGTAGCGCCACTGTTGGTGGCCGGGTTCGCACCTTGCGTCCACCAGTTGGCCTTGTAGTTCACGCCGTTGTAGCTGACCACGGCACCACCGTTGTAGGCCGTGCTGGCGTTCCAGGCCGCAGCACAGCTACCCGACGGCGTCGGGGCCGGTGTCGGAACCGGTGTAGGCGCAGGCGTCGGCGCCGGGGTCGGAGCCGGCGTAGGCGCAGGCGTCGGAGCGGGTGTCGGTGCTGGCGTAGGCGTCGGCGTGGCAGAACCACCGGTATCCGCACCCAGATCTTTCCACAGGCTCGGCGTGGCCGCCGGGTTCCAGTTGGCGCCAACATAATCAGTCTGGGTCACCAGCGCCTGATAATCGTGGCCGTTGTAATAAACAATGGTGCCAGCGCTGTAGGTGCCGCCGTCTTGCCATGTCGGATAAGCAGCGAATGCAAAGCTTGCCGTCAATGCGGCAGGCAGGGCGGCCAGGGCCACCCGCGTAATGCGTTTCATGTGTATCTCCATCCCGGGTTGTGAAAAACAATGCGGGTGCTGTGTGCACCTCTGTGTGGTTTGTCCGGCTCGTGCCGGTACGCGCCCATGGGTAGACCCCGCCCTGGCCGGTACATTGGCCAGGGTGGCGACATTTACAGCCATATGCAGCCTGGCGTCAATGTCATGTTCTACATGTGTTTTTCAGGGGAAAGAGACCACCGCAGCGGGCCGGCGCCCGCCCGGCAAAGACCAGTCAGGCCGCCGGCCCGCCACAGGCAAGGATCACACCGGCGTCCGCGTTGCAGCCATCCGGCCAGCCTCAACCGCAGGCGATAGAACCACTGCCGCGGTTGACGCCACATGTCCCTTACGAGCGGTGGCGTTTTAACGCGCCAGCCGTGACATTGCGCGCATCAGGCCGGCAACACCGCCAGCAGCAAGGTCAGCGCATCCAGCGCCGCCTGCGGCGAGCCATCCGTCTGCGCCCGCACCATGGCGCCATCCACCGCCACCGCCGCCGCCAGCGCAACGCGCTCACGCCCCGACGACGCCGGCAGCAAGGTCGCAATAGCCGCCGTCATGTCAGCCTTGTGCGCACGCGCAATCTGCGCCGCATCAGCAAAACCGCCGCCCTGCTCTGCCACCGCATTGATAAACGCACAGCCCCGGTATTGATCGCTGCCAAACCACTCCGCCAGCACCGGCACCAGCACCGCCAGCCCGCTGCCGCCATGCCGCTGCAGCGCGGCGGTAAACCAGTTCATCCAGCGTTCATGCCGGTCTTGCAAAAACGCACGGATCAACTCGTTTTTGCCGGGGTAATGCCGGTAAAACGTCACCTTGGTCACGCCGGCCTCGGCAATGACGCGGTCAATCCCCGTGGCGCGGATGCCATCGCGGTAAAAGAGATCATGCGCCACGCGCAAAATGCGCTCACGCGCAGGCAGGGTGGCCGGGTCAATGGTTTCGGTTTTCATGACGTCATTGTAGACAAGTCTGTCTACATCTTCTAGAGTGACAGCGCCAAGTAGACAGATCTGTCTACACCCTCATAACCACCGGAGCCCATCATGCAACCCCGCCCGCCACTACCGCCCTTCACACTGGACAGCGCCATCGCCAAGGTCCGCGCCGCCGAAGACGCCTGGAACACCCGCGACCCCGCCCGCGTGGTGCTGGCGTACAGCGAAGACACCCAATGGCGCAACCGCGCCGAATTCGTCCACGGCCGCGCCCAGGCGCAAGCCTTTCTGGAACGCAAATGGCAGCGCGAACTCGACTACCGCCTGATCAAGGAAATCTGGGCCCACACCGACAACCGCATCGCGGTGCGGTTTGCCTATGAATGGCACGACGACGCCGG
The DNA here is from genome assembly GCF_014645535.1 of Silvimonas iriomotensis. Classification (NCBI taxonomy): domain Bacteria; kingdom Pseudomonadati; phylum Pseudomonadota; class Betaproteobacteria; order Neisseriales; family Chitinibacteraceae; genus Silvimonas; species Silvimonas iriomotensis. The sequence continues at coordinate 103,169 of NZ_BMLX01000001.1, read as the reverse complement.
GCAATGGTTTCGCAGCTATGGCAACGAGAACTGGGAATTCAACGAATACGGCTTGATGACACGACGGCACGCCAGCATTAACGACGCGCCCATCAAGGAAACCGACCGCAAATTCTTCTGGCCCCTGGGCCGGCGGCCGGACGAACATGCCGGATTGTCGGAATTCGGGTTTTAAATGGATTGCCGACCGTGGCCACCTGCGACGGCCCTGCTGGATTTCGGCTCAAGGCCGGAATGACGAAGCTTTGGGATGCGGGCCGAATTGGCGGTGGTAGTGGCCGTTGATTTCCGGGGTCGGGTCGGTTTTGGGGTCGGTTTTGGGGTTGTTATTGCTTTGGGGGTTGTTATTGCTTTGGGGGTTGCTGTTGCCTTTGACTTGCCCCCCCTTGACTGCGCCGAGCATCGCAGCGAAGTCCGGGGTTTCGGCGCAAGGGTGTTTGAGGGCAAAGCCCGAGTTCCCTGGAGCCAGCCGGACTTCGCGAGAAGCACAGGGAACCCGAAGGGCGCAGTCGCAGGGGTCGCCTTTCTTTTGGTTACTTTTCTTTGGCGAAGCAAAGAAAAGTAACGTGCTCCGGCCACCGCCGGTATCAAAACCACCGCGCCGTCAGGCGCTAACAAACCAACAAACAAACAAACCAACCAGGCACTTCAAAATTCCCAACCAGCCACAGCGAACTCCCGCCCCACCACCACCAATGAAACAGTTGCAATGATAGATTTCATCCCCCCGTAACAATCCCCCCCTATAGTGCGCACCTGAATATCTTCTCAGGTACTCATCTCTCCAGTCTGGAAGTCCATAGTTCAAGCCCTGCACGCGTTGCGGGGCTTTTTTTTTGCGGATTGCACGGCAAAAGAGATCAGGCCAGCAAGGCCGCCAGATCAGCCCGTACAAAGGGCTTGGCCAGGAAAGTCTGGCCCTCGCGCCAGGCCGGATGCGCGCGGTGGGTTTCCAGCGGCAGGCCGGACATCAGTACCACGCGCGTCTGCGGCCAGCGGCGGGCAATGGCGGCCGCCAGCGTGATGCCGTTGCCACCGTTCCCCAAAGAGATATCCGACAACACCAGCTCCACCGGCTCGTTGCGTGACAGCCAGTCCTGCGCTTCCTGCGCGCCAGATACACCCACCGCATCCGCGCCCAGCGTGCGCAGCATGGCCAGCGCGGTGTCTTTCACGGCGGGGTCGTCTTCCACCACCAGCACCCGGCCGCTGGCCTGGCTGCTCAGCATGGGCCGGCCATGCTCGTGGGTCTGGGCGTCCTGGGCGCTGGATGGCAGCCATAAAGAAACGGTGGTCCCCTGCCCCAGCGAACTCTGGATCTGCACATCACCGCCGCTTTGCCGCACAAAGCCATACACACTCGACAGCCCCAGCCCGCTGCCCTCGCCCAGCGGGCGCGTGGTGAAGAAGGGTTCCATGACCTTGTCCACCAGTTCCGGCGGAATACCGGTGCCGGTATCAATCACGGAAATCATCACGGCTTCTTTCAGCGCAGGCAGGCGTTCGGGGTTGGTGCGGGTTTCCACCGCCAGCGTCAGCGTGCCGCCGCCGGGCATGGCGGCAGCACTGTTCAGCGCCAGGTTCAGGATGGCGTTTTCCAGTTGCCCCCGGTCCACACTCACACTGGGCTTGCTGGTCACGGGTTTGATGACCACTTCAATATCGGTGCCCACCGCGTATTCGATCAGGTCCAGCATCTCGGCCAGCATGTCGTCTACTTGCACCACTTCGGCCTGCAAAGGCTGGCGTCGGGCAAACGACAGCAACCGCCGCGTCAGTTGCGAGGCGCGCTCGGCAGAGCGCCGTGCCAGTTCGGCCATGCCCAGCGCTTCAGGTTGCTTTTGCAGTTTGTCTTCCAGCATTTCCAGGTTGCCCAGAATGGCCACCAGGAAGTTGTTGAAGTCATGCGCGACACCACCGGTCAACTGGCCGAGCACTTCCATTTTCTGGGCCTGGCGCAGATCAGCTTCGACCGCCCGCCGGGCCGTCAGATCACGGCACACCGCCACCCAGCCGCCGCCGGGCATGCCCTGACAGTGAAATTCCAGAATGCGCTGGTCCACAAAATGCAGTTCGGCCGCAGCGGCAATCCGCGTTTGCCGGTCGGTGGTCCGGGTGGCGGTGCGGCGCGACACTGCCCGCCAGCGCGCCTGCACCGGCAAGGCCTTGCGCAGTTCCAGCAGCGTCATGCCGATATGCAAACGCTGATCGGGCATGCCCAGCGCGGCCTGGAACATGGGGTTCCAGCCCACCAGCCGGCCTTCGCCATCGTGCACCGATACGCCGTCGTTCATCGATCGGAACACCGTTTCCAGCAGCCGTTGCTGGCTATCCAGGCCTTCGGTCAGCTTTTGTTTTTCCAGCATGTTGGCGCGGAACACCTCAAACGCGCGCGCCAGTTCGCCCACTTCATCCTTGCGGTCAATCGAGGGGATACGTTGTTCGGTATGGCCCGACGCCAGGCGCGCCAGCACGCGGGTCATGCGCTGCAGTTTGCGCAAGACACGGTCCACATAGGTCACGCCCAGAATGGCCAGCACCACGCCAACGGCCGCCAGCAGCCACAAGCCGGACTCGCTGGAAGCCACCACGCGGCGCACGCCTTCGTGCCGGCGTTCGGCCACCTGGCGCAGTTCTTCCACATACCTGGCCGAGCGCTCGTCCAGCTGGTCCGCGTGCGAGCGGATCAGCTGCACCAGATAGGTCATGCGCTGTTCGCTGGTCAAAAACTCATTGCGCAGACTGAAGGCGTTATCCGGCCCTTCGCCAATCTTGTGCAGCAGCGCGGCCAGTTCCGGCTCGCGCTGGTCTTCGCCCAAGGCGCGCACCCGCATCCACAGCGCTTCACTGTCACTTTCGGCCACACCCAGGGTGGTGAAATCCGTCGCCTGGAAGGCCGACATGGTGACCACCCACAGATTCAGCAGGGTGGGCGCATTGCGGGCGACTTCGTGACGGCGGCGCAGAATCTCGTTGCCGGCGTTGTCGGCGTCGCGCCGTTCTTCGTTCAGGCGCCGTTGCAACAGCCGGTGCATGCCCGATTGCACCATCAGCCGCGTCAGATCGCGGTCGATCCCGTCCAGTTCGGCATTGGCGGCCAACTGGTCGGCCGTGCGCTCGGGCAGATCCATGCTCAGCACACGGATATCACGCAGCAGGTTGTGCAGTACCTCGGTATCACTGCGCAACAGATCGGGCGAGTCTGTGCCCGCCATGCCCGGCGCAATGGCCGCCACCTGGGCGACTTTTTCAGAGAGCTTGAGCACGCGGGCGATTTCCGGCACCACGTTGGCTTCGTATTCATCCAGCGCGCGCTGGTTGGCGCGCATGCCCATGACACCGACCAGCGCAACCGACATCGTGACCAGAAACAGCAGCAAAAAGGCCACGATCAGCCGGGTGCGGATGCTGGGCATGCGGTCAGGCAAACGCGAACGCAAAGCGCGCATGGGGCCCTCTACAAGCGGGTAACCGGAGTGGCGAACATATACCCTTCGCCGCGCTCGGTCCGGATATACGCGGGCAGGCGCGGGTTGGGCTCGATCTTGCGTCTGAGGCGCAGAATCAGTACGTCGATCGTGCGGTCATACACGTCAATCTCGATGCCGCGGGTGTGCTCCAGCAACTGATCGCGTGACCAGATGCGGCTGGGCTGCTGCACCATGGCCGCCAGAATGGCGAACTCGCCCCGCGTGAGTGAGCACGGCTCGCAGCCATTGCGGGCCAGCACGCGTTTGCCCATATCCAGCACCCAGTCGCCAAAACCATAGCGCACGCCGGCATCTGCACTGGCGCGCGGTTGCGACAACTCGGTGCTGCGGCGCAGGTGCGCTCGCACGCGGGCCAGCAGTTCGCGCCCGGAAAACGGTTTGTTGATGAAATCATCGACCGCCAGTTCCAGCCCCAATACGCGATCCGTCTCGTCGCCCTGCCCGCTGATCATGATGATGGGCACATTGGACTTTTGCCGCAGCTCACGCGCGACGGTCATGCCGTCTTCACCCTTGAGCTTCAGGTCAAGAATGACCAGCGAATACGGTTGCGTGGCCAGGTGCTGGAACAAACCGCTGCTCTGGCCGAATGCGCAGACGGTAAAGCCGGCGTCTTCAAGCAGCGTTTTCAACCACTGTCGTACCTCTGCATCGTCATCCAGAATCAGGATGCAATGTCTGTTATCCATAGTTGACTCTCCACCGGGCAGCGCTTCTGTTGACGCCATGGCCGGGTCTGACTGTGTGTCATCCACTGTGCGGTGATGCTGCCTATGCATGACAGCGGCGTCAACTCAGGCAATGGCCTACCGGCGCGCACGCCAAAAACCGGCAACCCGGATCAACATAAAAGTGCAGGTCTGGCGGCACAACGCGCTACACTGCGTGTCGATAACAGCAGCCGGATTTCGAGCTGCCCCGTACCCCGTGGACCCACATGCGCATACTGCTGGTTGAAGACGATGTCCTGCTGGGCGATGGCGTAGCCGCCGGGCTGCGCGACGCCGGCTTTACCGTAGACTGGATTACCGATGGCGAAGAAGCGCTGACCGCGCTGACCACGGTGCCGTATGAGGTCGTCGTGCTTGACCTTGGCCTGCCCCGCCGCGACGGTATCAGCGTGTTGCGCACCTTGCGCGCACAACGCCGCGACATGCCGGTGCTGATCCTGACCGCGCGTGACCAGGTGAACGAGCGCGTTACCGGGCTGGAAAACGGCGCAGATGATTACGTCGTCAAACCCGTCGCCCTTGCCGAGTTGATCGCCCGCGTGCGCGCCCTGCTGCGCCGCGCCCATGGCCGCGCCCAACCGCTGATCGAAGCCGGCAACCTCACCATCGACCCCGCCGCGCGTGCCGTCACGCTGGAAGGCCGGCTGATCACCCTCTCCCCGCGCGAATATCTGTTGCTGGTAGATCTGGTCGAACACCGCGGCATTGCCCGCACCCGTACCCAGCTGGAAGACAGCCTGTACGGTTTTGGCGAAGAAGTCGGCAGCAACGCCGTGGAAGTACACGTGCACCACCTGCGCAAGAAACTGGGCGAAACCCTGATCCGCACCGTGCGCGGTGTCGGTTATCTGTTCGTGCCCGACGCGGGCAACCCGCTGACCCGCTGAACGGCCGCACGTCGCAGCAACATGCTGCGTCGCGGTCTGTCCCACACCGATATCAGCAAGCGCCTACAGCGCATGACTCACACCCGCCTGCACTATGGCAAGGCCGGTTATCCGCCATTTTTTCAAGTTGCCGCAACTTGCGAGACCCTGATGAATGCAGATCGACTTTCGATCCTCTACGTAGAAGACAACGAGATGCTCCGCGCGACCATCGTGGAATATCTGGTAGAGGAACTGAGCCTGCCGGTGACCCCGGTAGCCAGCGCGGAAGCCGCCCTGGCCGCCCTGGCGCAGGCACACTACGACGTACTACTGACCGACGTCAGCCTGCCCGGCCGCTCCGGCATCGAACTCGGCCGCGACGCCCTGGCCCGCTACCCGGACATCCACCTGATCATCTCCACCGGGCATGACGTATCTGGCTTCGTACAAAACATGCCCAACACCCAATGCCTGCCCAAACCGTTTGACCTGGACCACATCGACGCCGTACTTGCCAGCGTGCGGCAATCCATTGCCGAACGGGCCTGACCGGATACCTGCAAGCGCTCACCTCGGGATTGCTGTTGGGGTTGCAGTTGCAGTTGCAGTTGATTTTCGGGGTTGCGGTTGCCTTTGACGTTGGGCCCCTTTGACTGCGTCGAGCATCGCAGCAAGGCGCGGGGTTTCGGCGGAGGGGTGTCTGAGCGAAGCGAGTTCCCGTAGCCAGCCGCGCCTTGCGAGAAGCACAGGGAACTCGCGCAGCGAGCGCCGTCGCCGGGGTCGCCTTTCTTTGGTTACTTTCTTTGGCGAAGCAAAGAAAGTAACGTGCTCCGGCCACCGCCGGTATCAAAACACCGCGCCGTCAGGCGCTAACACCAGTTAAGCCATTAAAGGCTGCAGCACGTGGATTGTCGCTACCGCCCCAAATCCCTCCAAATCCCCCCCCAACCGTGCCTCCAAAGAAAAACCACCGCTGAACTATCCTGTGTGTAGGCGTTACGCCTACATCCTTACACGCCCTCTCGTGACATCATCGCGCCTGACCCACATTGCGCGGCAAATCTGCCCGCGTTTTTCAACCGGCCCGGTAACACAACAACAATGAATGCCATGACCGATCTGTCGATTCCTGAAAAAACGTTCCGCCGGATTCTGGCGCGCAATGTCCTGGCGCCGCTCATTGTCGCGGCGGTCACCTCGGCCATCTATATCGGCCTTGTCCTGTATCTGCAAAGCGTCAGCCGCTGGGTTGATCATGCCGACCTGGTCATCAGCAAAACCACCACCGCCAGCAAGTTGCTGATTGATGGCGAAACCGGCTTGCGCGGTTATGTGCTGACCGGCAAAGCCAGTTTTCTGGAACCGTATACCAACTCCAGCGAGCAATTTCTGGATATCCTGCACGAGGCCAAAGCGCTCACCACCGACAACGCCAACCAGCAAGCCTTCTTCACCCGCGCCGAAGAGCGCTACAAACTGTGGCGCAGCTATGCCGAGCGCGTGATCAAGGCCCGTCAGGAAAACCAGCAAAGCGCCACGGATTACATCACCTCTGAAGCCGGCAAGGCGCAGATGGATCAGTTGCGCGGCTTTTTCAGCCAGATCATCCAGACTGAAGAAGCCCTGCGGGCGCAGCGCAATGTTGATGTTGAAAACACCGTCACCTGGCTATTGGGGCTGACCATCGGGATCGGGCTGTTGTCTGGTGTCATTCTGGTGCTCAGTGGCCGGCGCCAGTTGCGGCAATTGTCTGATGTCTATGGCGAAACCCTGGAGCAGCAGCGCGAGCACACCTTGCATCTGGAACGGCAAAGCTGGCTGCGCAAGGGCCAGACCGAGCTGGCTACGGTCATGCTGGGCGAGCAGGCCATCACCACGCTGGCCGCCAATATGCTGGACTTCATGGTGCGTTTTCTGGGTGCATCGGTGGGTGCGGTATATATCAGTACCGATCGCCAGCATTTCACCCGCGTCAGCCAGTACGCGCTGGAAGCAGGCACGCTGGAAAGCCAGCGCGAGTTTGAACTGCGTGAAGGGGTTGCCGGCCAGGCCGCTGCGGAAAACCGCATCATGCTGCTCAGCGATATTCCGGATGACTATCTGCGCATTTCCTCTGCCTTGGGCGCCAGCAAGCCACGCGCCGTGCTGGTGGTGCCGGCACGCGGCGATCGCTTTGTGAACCTGGTGATGGAACTGTCATTCAGCAACGCCATGCCAGACCTGGCCGAAGAGTTCGTCAACCTGGTCGCCCACAGCATGGGCACCGCCATTGATAGCGCGCAATACCGCGAGCAGTTGCAAGGCATGTTGAGCGAAACCCAGCAGCTCAATGAAGAACTGCAAGCGCAACAAGAAGAACTGAAGGTCGCCAACGAAGAACTGGAAGAACAGTCACGTTCCTTGCGGGAATCCCAGGCGCGGCTGGAAAGCCAGCAGGTCGAACTGGAACAGAACAACGATCAACTGGAACAGCAGACGCAAACCCTGCAAACCCAGCGCGATGAACTGGATGTGCGCAACGAGGCCCTGCGCATGGTCCATGTGCAGCTGGAAGAACGGGCCGATGAACTGCTGCGCGCCAGCCGCTACAAGAGCGAGTTCCTGGCCAATATGTCGCATGAATTGCGCACGCCACTGAACAGCGCGCTGATTTTGTCCAAGCTGCTGGCCGACAACCCGGCCGGCAATCTGACGGAAGAACAGGTCAAGTTTGCCAGCTCTATTTATTCATCCGGCAATGATCTGCTCACGCTGATCAACGACATTCTGGATTTGTCCAAGGTCGAAGCCGGCAAGCTGGATATCTGGCCCGAGGATGTCTCTACCGCCCGCCTGCTGGAAGGGCTGGAGAGCATGTTCAAGCCGCTGGCGCAAAGCAAGGGCGTGGAGCTTGAAGTGGTGGCGCGGGCCAACCTGCCGCGCACCATTGTTTCTGATCTGGCCCGTTTGCAGCAGATTTTGAAGAACTTGCTCTCCAATGCCATCAAGTTCACCGAAAAAGGCAGCGTCCACATTGTGGCCGGCCTGCATGCGCCCGGTCAGGTGGCGTTTGCGGTCTCCGATACCGGCATCGGCATTGCCGAAGACGAACTGGAAGCGGTTTTCGGCGCCTTCCACCAGGCCGATGGCGCCACCAACCGCAAGTTTGGCGGCACCGGTCTGGGGCTGACCATTTCACGTGATCTGGCGACCCTGCTGGGCGGCAGCATCACCGTGCAAAGCACCCCGGGCACCGGCAGCACCTTTACCTTGATTGTGCCGCTCACCCTGCCGCTGCCGGCAGAGGCTGATGATGCACACGTCGCCCCGGCGCCCCGCCACGCGGCACCGGCGGCTGTATCGGCCCCCATCACCCCGCCCGCGCCGGACGACGCCCGCCCGGCCACGGTCGTGGCGGATGACCGCGACACCTTGCGCCCGGATGCGCGCAAAGTGCTGATCATTGAAGACGACGCCACCTTTGCCCGCATTCTGTACACGCTGGGCAAAGAACTGGGCTTTGATTGCCTGCTGGCCGATACCGCGCAAAAAGGCTTTGATCTGGCGCTGAACTACATGCCCGACGCGGTCATGCTGGATATGAAACTGCCTGATCAATCGGGCATGACCGTGCTGGAGCGGCTCAAGGAAGAACCGCGCACCCGGCATATTCCGGTGCACGTGATCTCCGGTATCGACAGCAGCCACGCTGCGCTGCAGGCCGGGGCGATCGGTTATGCGCTCAAGCCGACGGATCGCGAAGCATTGCGCCGCGTGTTCGGGCGGATTGAAGCCAAGCTCGCGCAGGCCATCAAGCACGTGCTGGTGGTGGAAGACGACCCGCTGCAGCGCGAAAGCATGATGAAGCTGATTGCCGATGAAGACGTGAAAATCACGGCAGTGGCGCTGGCTGAAGACGCGCTGGAGCATCTGAAAAAGACCGACTTTGATTGCATGGTGGTTGATCTCACCTTGCCGGACATGGCCGGTTATGAACTGTTGAAGCGCATGGCCAGCGATACCTCTTACGCGTTCCCGCCGGTGATTGTGTATACCGGCCGCGTCTTGAGCCGTGAAGAAGAAGCTGAACTGCGCCGCTATTCGCACTCCATCATCATCAAGGGCGCCCGCTCGCCAGAGCGGCTGCTTGATGAAGTGACACTGTTCCTGCACCGCGTAGAAACCACGCTGGCCCCGGAACGCCAGCAAATGCTCAAGGTGGCGCGCAGCCGCGAGAAAGCCTTTGAAGGACGCAAGATCATGGTGGTGGATGACGACGTGCGCAACATCTTCGCCCTGACCAGCGCGCTGGAGCCCAAGGGCGCGCAGATCATCATTGGCCGTAACGGGCGCGATGCGCTGGAAAAACTGGATACCGATCCGGAAATCGATCTGGTGCTGATGGATATCATGATGCCGGAAATGGATGGCTACACCGCCATGCGCCAGATCCGCGCTGACGAACGCTTTGCGCGTCTGCCCATCATTGCCGTCACCGCCAACGCCATGCGTGATGACCAGGAAAAGTGCCTGGCTGCCGGCGCCAACGATTATCTGGCTAAACCCATAGACCTGGACAAGCTGCTGTCGCTGATCCGGGTCTGGATGCCCAAACTGAGCCGCCTGTGACCGGCACCCCTGGCATGAACGACATGTACGCTGCCGCCGATTTCGATATCGAGTTGCGCTTGCTGATTGAGGCCATCTACCTCAAGTACAGCTACGATTTTCGCAACTACTCGCCCGCTTCCATGAAGCGGCGGGTGGCGCACGCGCTGCAGCAATTTGATTGCGAGACCGTCAGCCAGTTGCAGCACCGGGTGATCCACGATGCCGACTGTTTCCCCGCGCTGCTGCAATACCTCACCATCCCGGTGAGCGAGATGTTCCGCGATCCGGGTTATTTCAAGGCGCTGCGCGAACAGGTGCTGCCCATCCTGCACACCTACCCCACAATCAAGGTATGGATTGCCGGCTGCAGCACGGGTGAAGAAGTCTATTCCATGGCCATCATGCTCAAGGAAGAAGGCCTGCTGGAACGCGCCATCATTTACGCCACGGATATCAACCCGCACAGCCTGCAAAAGGCCGAAGCCGGGATCTACCCGATGGAAAGCATGGGCCTGTTTGAACGCAATTACGCGCTGGCAGGCGGCACGCGCGCCTTGTCGGACTATTGCACCTCGGCCTATGGCTCGGTGCTGTTCGACAAACAATTGCGGCGCAATGTCACCTTTGCCGATCACAGCCTGGCCACCGACAGCGTGTTTTCCGAAGTGCAACTGATCTCTTGCCGCAATGTGCTGATCTATTTCAACAAGGCGCTGCAGAACCGCGCGTTCGGCTTGTTTCACCAGTCGCTGGTGCATCGCGGCTTTCTGGGTCTGGGTTCAAAGGAAACAGTCCAGTTCTCTGATTTCGCCAGCCAGTTTGAAGCCTTTGCCAAAGTCGAGCGCGTGTTCCGGAAAACATGACCATGCACCTGCAACCGCGAGATACCCGTCATTTGCCGCAGACTGTCCTCATGGGCGGCTCGGCCGGCAGCGTGGAGGCGCTGGGGCTGATTCTGCCCAGCCTGCCCGCCAGCTTTGCTGCCGCCGTGGTCATCGTTGTGCACCTGCCGGCCAGCAGCCCCAGCCTGCTGGTCGACATTTTCGCGCCGCGCATGGCCTTGCCGGTGACCGAAGTCCATGACAAGGTGCAACTGAGCGCCGGTCATGTTTACTTCGCACCACCCGATTATCATGTGCTGGTTGAACCGGAAGGTGAACTGACCCTGAACGACGATCCGCCCGTCCATTTTTGCCGCCCTGCCATCGACCTGCTGTTTGAGTCCGGTGCTGATGCGCTGGGCAAAAAAGCAGTGGGCGTACTGCTGACCGGCGCCAATCACGATGGCGCCGCCGGCATGGCCGCGCTGGCTGCGGCCGGTGCCGTCACCATTGTGCAAGACCCGGCTGACGCCCAGGTGCCGTTGATGCCCTCCTGCGCGCTGAAGGCAACCCCGGTGGACCACATTTTGCCCGCCAGGGAAATCGGCCCGGCCCTGGCCGCCCTTGTTCATGGATAAAGCGATGCAGACAGCCAAGGCCAAAATTCTGGTGGTGGACGATCTGGCGGAGAACCTGCTCGCGCTGGAAGCCCTGATCCGCAGCGACATGCTGGAAATCCACACCGCGCAATCGGGCTTGCAGGCGCTGGAGCTGATCTTGCTGCACGACTTCGCGCTGGCGCTGATTGACGTGCAAATGCCCGGCATGAACGGGTTTGAACTGGCCGAATACATGCGTGGGACGGAAAAATCCAAGCATGTGCCGATCGTGTTTGTGACTGCCGGCAACAAGGAACACTTTGTCTTCAAAGGCTACGAGAGCGGTGCGGTGGATTTCCTGCACAAACCGCTCGATGCCCACGCCGTGCGCAGCAAGATCAATATTTTTGTCGAACTGCACCAGCAGCGCCTTGCCCTGCGCTGCCAGTTGCAAGCGCTGGAAAACAGCCGTGCGGCCCAGGAAAAACTGCTGCTGGAACTGCAAAAAACCCAGGGCGAACTGCAGCAGGCGGTACGCGTGCGCGATGACTTCATGGCCATTGCCTCGCACGAACTGAAAACCCCGCTGGCGACACTGAAACTGCAAAACCAGTTGCGCCAGCGCCATCTGGACCGCGACAACCAGGACGCCTTTGCGCCCGACAAACTGCGCAAGATGATCGAGACCGATTCGCGCCTGGTCGAGACCGTGATCCGGCTGATTGACGACATGCTGGATGTCTCGCGCATTCGCGTGGGCAAGCTGACCTACGCCACCACCCACTTTGATCTGTCTGAACTCACGCATGAGATCGTCGAGCGTTTTGCCGAGCAGCTGACGCTGTCGAACCATAGTTATACGGTCAACATCACGGATGGCATTACCGGCCTGTGGGATCGCTACCGGCTGGATCAGGTGATTTCCAACCTCATCACCAACGCCATCCGTTATGGCAATGGCAAGCCGGTGGAGATCTCGCTGACGCGCCAGGATGACCGGGTGAGCTTGTCGGTGCGCGATCAAGGCGTGGGCATTGCGCCGCAGGACAAGGCGCGCATCTTTCAGGTGTTCGAGCGCGCCTCGGCCACCAGTGAATCAGGCGGCCTGGGCCTGGGCCTGTTTATCGTGGCGCAGATTGTAGAGGCCCATAACGGGCGCATTCGCCTTGATAGCGCATCGGGCGAGGGTTCGACGTTCACGATCGAACTGCCCATCGATGAAGGCGTTGCCGGCGCCAACCCGGTTACACCAGCGCAGCCAGGCCCAGCAACACGGTAACCAGCGCGGCGCGACGGCCGGCAAAGCGCGGCCAGCCCAGTTCTGCCGCGATCAGCCCGCTGGCCGCCAGCATCAGCCACAACGCCGGCGGCGCCACAGCCAGCGCCAGCATCAGCGGGCCGCAACTGATCAGGCAATCAACGCCTTGCTGCGCGCCATAGCGAATGCAATCGGCATCGGCCCGCCAGCCGGACAAGGCCAGCGGTTGCGTGCGATGGCAGCGTGCGAGCGAGCGCTGGCGCAGCGGTACGGCATGCCAGAGTGCTGCCAGCACAAACAGACCCATCACCACCGCTGGCGGCGCTTCAACCCTGGCCGGCAACAACCACAACGGCCACCCGGCCAGCAGCCAGAGCGCCAGCCAGCCCATGACAAACAGCGCCATGGCACGCAAGCGCCGCGCGTGCAGACTGCGAAAGGCAACGTGGCGCAACGGCATCAGCCACCGTGGTGCCATCATCGCCAGCAGCATCAGCACACCACCGGCCAGGGTTGGCGTGGCGCGGGTGTTGATCACGCCGCTGGCCGTACATAAAGCCAGCGCCGGCATAGCACCACCGGCCCCGGCCAGCAGCACCGACCACGCCGCAGCGCACACGGCCAGCGCCAGCCACTCCGGGTGCCAGGCCAGCCATTGCCGCAGCGCAGCCAACTCAGTCCCCGTAATACAGACTGATGCGCCCGACCTGCAGATCCGGCGCTTGCTGCCCTGCCCGCAACGGGGCAAAGGTCACGCTTAGTTGATGCGGGTCCCAGGCGTTGGCGGCCTTGAGATGGTCAACCACTTGCGTCACATCCAGCACATAGGTCAGCCCGCTACCCTGATGCAGCAGATCGCTACCGGACGCCGCCTGCACCCCGAACATGGGCAACGTGCCGGCAAAGCGCGGGTCTGACTGCGCCGGTGGCGTCGCCGCATCACCCGCATTCAGAAACACCCCGTAGCCGCCTGGCCGCCCACTGCCGGTGATGTTTTCCAGGTTGAGATACACCCGCGTCGGGGCGGAGGTCAGCGCCGCGCCACGCACACCGCTGGCGCCCGGATGCAAGGGCACCTGCGCGGTCGATGGCGCATTGCTGAGCGCATGGGCCGCCGAGGTGCCACCCGCCAGTTCTGCCGGCTGCTGCACCACCGCGCCCATCGGGCCGCCCACGGCGGCATGCACGTTCACTGGCGCCCCCGTGGCAAACGGGTCTGATGTGTCTTCATACTGGTACCCCAAAAGCGCGTTGGTGGTATCGAGCACCTGGCTGGGCACCCAGGTCTGCATCTGGCCGCTGGCGTCGTGAAACTGGAATCGGGCATTGCTGGCCGACTGCCACGCCGCATCGGTCGGGTTGCGGTGCGATGACTGCCGGTTGAGCCACACCTGCCACAGGCGATCAATATTGGCGTGATGCAGCCAGAAGATCGGGTCCAGCGCGGCGGTCTCGAACGCACTCATCAAACCGCTGTCGCCGCCCACCGCCACATGCACATCGCCATGCGGGGTTTTCTCCAGCCCGCCGGTGGGGCCATTGCCGTGGTTAAAGCCGGTTCTGGGGCCGCCAAACCCCGGGTGACCGCCATCGGCAATCCCGGTGTAAAGCGCATCGCGCAGGCAACCCAGATCGACTTCGGCCGGCGTCATGCCGATATCGCCGTTGTCATTGGGCGCACGGGCGCTGATATTGAGCGGATTCGGGCTGCCATCGGGCAAGGTGGGCAGGACAAACGCCGCCGGCAGCCGCCTGGCATTGGGGTTGCTGCTGTCGCTGTAATTCCAGTACGGCAGCGACCACCCCGCCGGGCCGCCCAGTTTGACCACCGTGGCGGCGACGATGGACTCAAAACAGATCAGGTACACGCGATGCCAGGGCAAAAAGAACCAGGACGAATGCTGGCACTGGCTCCAGAACGTGCGCTGATCGGCCGCCGCGGGCAGCGTATCGCTGTCACTGGCAAACGGGTCTTGCTCGCGCTGATAACCGTGAATGGCGGCCTGATAACGCCAACTGGCCGGATCATTGATGGGCCGTTTTTGCATCTCGGCCATGGCTTTGGCGTACCACAGCAAGGTGGCATCCCACTGGGCTAACTTGCTGACATCCTGACGAATACGTGTAGCCATGCTGGCGCCTCCAGAGGTTCTCCCCTATCAAGCCCGCCCCCGTGGCCACGCTATCCCGGTGGTCCTGCATGGGTTCTGGCTCAGCCCTGTCACCCTGTCAACCCGACATGCCATGTGACTGGACAAAGGGCAGCCTTGTGCCAGATTGAGAGTTGAACCTCATCTTTCCCCTTGCCGGCGGCCCTGCCGGTGCCTGTTTTTCCTCAGGAGTCTGCCATGAGCCTCACCCCCCTCTCCCCGCCCATTGAAACCGGCGAAACTGGCGGTTTGCATACGCATCTGGATAACCTGGAAAGCGCGCTGGATTACGCCCTGGCCAAAAAAGAAAGCCCCAGAACGCCCAACAAGGAAACCTGGCAGGTGACGTTTGATGCGGTCTCACGGGCGGTAGACAGCAAAGACGCCGGAGACATCGCCGCGGCCCAGGCCCAGTTGACCAAAGCCATCGGCGAAACCCTGCGGGCCAGCGGCAAGCTGCCGTACTGAGACGCCACGCAAAAAAAAACGGAGCCCACGGCTCCGTTTTTTCTATAGAAACAAATTAATCCTGCAATTGCTGCAGCAAATACAAACGCTGATAGATGCCGTGGCTGATGGCCATCAGTTCATCATGCGTCCCGGCCTCGGCAATGTGCCCGTGATTGAGCACAATGATGCGGTCGGCATCGCGGATCGTTGATAACCGGTGGGCGATGGAGATCATCGTCACCTTGCCATGCAGTGCTTCCAGCGCGCGCTGCACCAGTTGCTCGGTTTCGCTGTCGATGTGTGACGTGGCTTCATCCAGCAACAAGATGCGCGGCTTGCCGGCCAGCGCGCGGGCGATGGCGATCAGTTGCTTCTGCCCGCTGGACAACCGCGTGCCGCTCTCGCCCATATCGGTGTCGTAACCGTTTTCCAGCGACAGGATCAACTCGTGCACGCCAGCGGCCCTGGCCGCTTCTTCGATCTGCGCTTGCGACAACCCACGGCTCATGTCGATGTTTTCCCGCGCGCTGGCGGCCAGCAAGAACGGGTCTTGCGGCACCAGGCCCACACCGGCATGGAAAGCATCGTCACCAATCTGCGTCAGCGGCACGCCATCAATATCGATCTCGCCCGATTGCGGGGTGTAAAAGCGCAGCAGCAGTGACAACAAGGTGGATTTGCCGCTGCCGGTGTGCCCGACAATGCCGTAAAAGCTGCCGGCCGGGATATCCAGATTGAGGTCGTGCAGGATCACCTGATCCGGGTTGTAGCCAAAGCGCAGATTGGCAAAGCGCACCGCGCCGCGGGTCACGGTTGCGTCGCCCTCTGCCGCTGCGGTTTGCGATTCTTTGAGCAGCGTATTGACGCGCGCTGCCGCCACCACCGCTTGCTGCAACTGGCTGAACTGCAGGGTGATCTGGATCAGCGGGTCTACCACGCGGGCGATATAGCTCACGAAGGCGTACAGCACGCCGATCTCCAGCGCGCTGAACTGGCGCTGCCCAAACGAATAGATCACCACCACCAGGATCAGCGCGTTGAGCATATCCAGCGCCGGCCGCAGCAGCCAGGCGTTGGCAGAGAGTTCACTCAGCCGCGCCTTGTAGTGAGACTGATTGGTGCGGGAGAACTTGTCCGCAAAGCGGCCTGCCGCATTGGAAGCCTGCAGCACGCTCATGCCGGCAATGGACTCGGCCACCTGGGCGTTGATCTCGCTGCGCAGTTCGCGCGCCAGCGCCACCGACGGCGCACTCCAGCGCTGATACCACCAGACAATCACCACCACCGCCGGAAACAGCGTCAGCACGATCAGCATCAGCCGCCAGTCCAGCAAGGTCATGGCCAGCATGGCGCCCGTTACCACAATGCAGCTGTCGAGCATGACAAACAGCACTTGGACATACAGCGCTTTGACCGACTCGGTGTCGTTGGTGACACGGCTGACCAGTTGCCCGGTAATGGCTTTGTCAAAGAACGCCATCGGCAGGCGGATGACGTGGCTGTACACCTGCTCCCGCAGGCGCTGAACCGAACGCATGGCCACGCCCGCCAGACGCGTCAGTTGCAGATAACGCAAGATGCCGGCGCTGTAACCGGCCAGGAGGCCACCGATCAGCAGCGCGGCAATTTCCGGGATCACCAGATTGCGGGGCAGCAGGTATTTGTCGATAAACAGCTTGGACATGAACGGGCCCAGCGCTTCAAGCAGTGCGGCGCAGACCAGCCAGAAAGTGCCCCACAACAAATGGCGGTTTTCTGGCGCTGCGGCGCTGCGCAGCAAGGCAATCGCATCGCGGCGTTCGCTTTTCAGGCTTTGCACCCGAGTCGCTTCTTGTTGATTCAAATCCATGAAAGAACCTGTTCCAGATCTTCGCGAGCAACGCTCAGCGGGGCAAAACGCAGCGCAGGCGCCGCACTTTGCCGCAGGTAAATAAAGATGCCGGCAGCGCGGCCCGGCCAGCGGGCCGACGGGCGCTCAAAGCTCATCAAGGCTGGCCTCCAGCTGCTGGTAGCGCCACTGGCTGGCATACCAGGCATCAGCGTCGACCAGATCCTGATGCGTGCCCGATTCCGTGATCCGGCCATGGCGCAAGACAGCAATGTGGTCGGCATCGGCCACGGCAGAAAGGCGGTGGCTGACGATGATCACCGTGCGACCGCGCCGCGCTTCTTGCAGGTGCGACAAAATCTGCGCTTCGGTTTGCGTATCAACCGCAGAGAGCGCGTCATCCAGCAGCAGCAAAGGCGCATCGGCCAGCAAGGCACGGGCGATGGCGACACGCTGGCGTTGTCCGCCAGACAGCGAAACGCCCTTCTCACCGACCGGCGTGTCATAGCCTTGCGGCAAGCGCAGGATGTCCTGATGCACCGCCGCCAGCGTGGCGACCCGCTCGATTTCTGCGCGCGTCGCGTCCGGTTTCACCAGCGCAATGTTGTCCGCCACCGAGGCCGAGAACAGGAACGGCTCTTGCGGCACCCAGCTGATGGCATTGCGCAGCGTGTCGAGTTTGTACTCGGCTACAGACACGCCATCCCAGCGGATATCGCCCAGTTGCAGCGGATATTGCCGCAGCAACAGCCGCAACAGCGTGGATTTGCCCGAACCCGTCGGCCCGACCAGCCCCAGCGTCTTACCCGCTTCCAGTGTCAGATTCACCCCGGAGATCGCCGCCGTGCCTTGTTCCGGATAATTGAAACTGAGGTTGCTGAACACCAGCGCGCCCGGTTGCAGCGCGCCTTGCACGCCGTCATCCGGCACACTGGGCGGGGTTTCCAGGATCGGCCCCAGCCGGCCCCAGGCGGCTTTGCCGCGCTCCAGCAAGGACAACACCCAGCCCGCAGCAAACATCGGCCAGATCAGTTGACCCAGGTACATGGAGAAACTCGTCAGCGCGCCAATGGTCAGCTCGCCCTGCCACACCAGATAACCCCCGACCGCCAGCACGGTCACGGCAGAGGTGCTCAGCGTCAGGCCGACAGCGGGCTCGAACGCGGCTTCCCAGCGCTGGGCAGTCAGACTGCTGGCGGCGGCATCACCCGCCAGGCGCGACAACTCCTTGCTGTTGCGCGCCTGCAGGCCCAGCGCACGCATGGTGCGCACGCCGGTCAGCGTCTCTTGCACGTGATCGTTCAGTTTGCTGAAGCGGCCCAGCGAGTCATGCCAGGCGTGGTGGATGTGGTCAGAAATCCGCCAGAACGCCAGCGCCATCAGCGGGAACGGCAGCAAGGCCACCAGCGCCAGCCGCCAGTCGATGCCGACGGTCATCATGGCGACCACCAGAATCAGGGTCATCGAGCCATCAAAGCCGGCCAGCATGGCTTCGCCGGCGGCCATTTCAATGGCGTCGATATCATTGGTGGCGCGCGCCATCAGATCGCCCGTGCGCTGGCCGTGGTAGAACCCTGGCCCTTGCGTGGCAAGCTTCTCATACAGGCGCGTGCGCAGGCTCACGCCCAGGCGGTAAGCGGCGGCGAACAACTGCAGCCGCCAGCCCACGCGCAGGAAGTAAATGGCCACGCCCATGGCCAGCACAATGGCCAGTTGTTCAAGCAGCGCGACGCCACCCAGCCGGTGCGCGACCAGTTCATCAATAATGTGCCCTACCCGGCGCGGAATCAGCACCGACAGCAACGCCACGGCAAACAGCATGACCGCAGAGAAAAAATAAGGACGCCAGTGCTGCCGGATAAAGCCGGCCAGCAAGCGGTAAAGACTCATGGGTAAACCTTTTGCGATTCTTTTTGCAAAGACGCACCACCGCGCCATGTGCCATGGCGAGGTCTGTGGGTGCGTCAGCGATCAATACTTGTTTTGCGGGTTGTGGTAGTTGAGCGGCCGGCGCCGCCGCTAACGTTGTGCGATCCGCCGGGCCGCCAGCACATGCGCGCCTTCGCCGTACGCCGCGTATTCCTCATGGCAGGCGTCGATCAGCTTGATCACGTGCTCATCTGCGGCCGCAATCCCCGCCGCAATAAGCGGCGCCCAGTCTGGCTGCGCCGGCACGGTCACATGCGGGGCCGGCCCTGCAATGCCACTGGCAATCACCCCCGCCGCGTACGCCTGCCAGTACCAGCGCACGGCGGTGTCCATGTCGTCGATCCAGCGCGCCAGACCGCGCAAGGCATGCGCGCTGGTCACAAGGTGCAACACCGTGAAGTCACCCGTCACCACGTAGCATTCTGCCGCGTAGACCGCCAGTTTTTGCAGGGTATCGGGCTGAACGTCCAGCCAGCCGACAACCTCGGCAAACGCGGGCAATTGCACGGCACTGCGCATTCTGGCCGAGATCATGAATGCCGCCGGATCAATGGCAAACGCAGGCGTAAACAGGCGGGTCACCAGGGTGAGCGGATCAGCGCTTTGCGGTGCCGGCATGGGCACCGGCCAGTCTGCCAGTTTGCGTGCGCTACAGGCCCAGTAGGCCAGACCACAGGCGATCTCATCCAGGTTGCCGCTGGCCAGCGCGTATTGCGCCCGGATCACGCCATGAAACGCCGCCCCGCCAATGCCGGGCAAGAGATCATGGATATGCCGGCGCACCACCGCATCGACGCCCTCTGCTGCCAGTTGCGCCGCAAAGTAGTCCCGGTAGGCCGCGTAATACGCCAACTGGCCCAGTTCGCGCTGCCAGAACGCGGGATCAATCACGCCGGGCGAGGCCGCCACGGGCGAAAGCTGCTTGATGTACTCGTTGAAGTACGCTTCAAGGCGGGTGTCATCCGCCCCCAGACGCGCCAGTGCAATCAAAGCCATGGGCAAATGATTAGCCAGACCGGCCCCGAAGTTCGGCGCGTATTGCGCAGACCGGGTCAGTAACTGATTCAGCATGCCGGTTCTCCTTGTGGGTAGTCTGGGTGGCTGGGCGTTCAGGGGTGAGGTGCGATGATAGCGGAATGCCGTGCGCAATGATGCAGGCGCCATGCGAATTGTTGCGTCGGAAACGAGAACCAGTTGGATTTTGACAAGTCTTGTATTCACCAGGCCCCATTGTTGGAAAACCGCAGTCTGGTGATAATGCCCAGGCCGCCCACAACGCGGACCAGAAAAACAATCCCGATCAAGGACCCCGATGAAGCACTTCAAACTCGCAGCGCTGACCGGCGCGTTGTTGTTAAGCCTGCATGCCCATGCAGCGCCCGTCTCCGGCATTGACCTCAAGAATTTCGACAAGAACGTACGCGTGCAGGATGACATTTATCTGCACACCAACGGCACGTGGATCAAGAACACGCCGATTCCGGACGACAAGCCGTACTGGGGCGCATTCTATGAACTGCGCGAAACCTCGCTGGAACGCTCGCGCAAGATTCTGGAAGCCGCCGCCGCCAACAAGTCCGCCACGGGCGATGAACGCAAGATCGGGGACTTTTACACCAGTTACATGGACGAAGCGACGATCGAAAAGCGCGGCACCGCACCGGTAAAACAGTTGCTGGCCCGTATTGACCAGATCAATACCCCCGCTGATATCGCGCGCTATATGGGCGAAGTCCAGCCCAACCCGGGCCCGCAGCCCATGAATATTTCGGTCGAGATCAACCCGAAAGACTCCACCCGCTATTTCCCTGGCGCCGGCCAGGGCGGTCTGGGTCTGCCTGATCGCGATTACTACCTGATCGACGACGCCCGCTTTGTGGCTGCGCGTGCCGCCTATCAAACCTATCTGACCCGTTTGTTTACGCTGATTGGCGAGAAAGACGCAGAAAACCAGGCCAAGGCCGTGATCACGCTGGAGACTGCGCTGGCCAAAGCACAGTGGAGCAAGGTGGACAACCGCGATCCGGTCAAGACCTACAACAAGCTCACCGTGGCCCAGTTGCAAAAACTGTCGCCGGGGTTTGACTGGACCGTGTTCCTGGATGCCGCAGGCTATGGCAAGGTGCCCGAAGTCGATCTGGCCCAGCCCTCTTTTGCCACTGAGCTTGGCAAGCTGGTGCAAAACCAGCCCGTGGCCACGTGGCGCGCATACTTCAAGGCGCATCAGCTTGATGCCGTGGCGCGCATTTTGCCCAAGGATTTCTCTGACGCCAGCTTCCAGTTCCACAGCGTAGCGCTGTCTGGTACCCCCAAAGAGCCGCCGCGCTGGCAGCGTGCAGTGACTGCAGCCGACTGGGCCCTGGGCGAAGCGGTAGGCAAGGAATACGTCGCGCAGTACTTCCCGCCAGAGTACAAGACCCGCATGCAAGTGCTGGTCGGCAACCTGATGAAGGCGTACGACCAGAGCATCGGCCAGTTGACGTGGATGACGCCGGAAACCAAAAAAGCCGCGCAATACAAACTGGCGCATTACGCGCTCAAGATCGGTTATCCGGACAAATGGCGTGATTACACCGCGCTGGAGATCAAGCCCGATGACCTCTTTGGCAACTACCAGCGCGCCGCGCAGTTTGAGTACCACCGTGAACTGGCCCGCCTGAATGATCCGGTCGATCGCACCGAATGGGGCATGACACCGCAGACCGTGAACGCCTACTACAACCCGGCGCAGAACGAGATCGTGTTCCCGGCCGCCATCTTGCAGCCGCCGTTTTTCAACATGGCCGCCGATGATGCCGCCAACTACGGTGCCATCGGTGCCGTGATCGGCCACGAAATCAGCCATGGTTTTGATGACCAGGGCAGCCATTTTGACGCCGTGGGCAACCTGAACGAGTGGTGGACACCGGAAGATCGCAAGCGCTTTACTGCGCTGACCGACAAGCTGGTGGCGCAGTATGACGCCTACGAACCGCTGCCTGGCCAGCATGTGAACGGCAAGCTCACCCTGGGCGAGAACATTGCGGATAACTCCGGCCTGCAGATTGCCTACAAGGCGTACCACCTGGCGCTGGGCGACAAACCGGCCCCGGTGATTGACGGCCTGACCGGCGACCAGCGCTTTTTCCTGGCGTTTGCCCAGGTCTGGCGCAGCAAGATGCGTGAAGCGTTCCAGTTGCAATTGCTGAAGTCTGATCCGCACTCGCCGGGTAACTTCCGCGCGATCGGGGCGACGGAAAACAACGATGCCTTCTTCAGCGCGTTTGACGTCAAACCTGGCGACAAGATGTACAAGGCGCCGGAACAGCGCATTCACATCTGGTAAGCGCCATCACCTCCGTTTGACCAGAACAAAAACCGGCGCAAGCCGGTTTTTGTTTCTGCAGCACCTATAAATGAATCACGCCCGCACAATGCCCGCCCCCTGCATGAGCCCGATCCAGATCACCACTCCCCGCCTGTTGCTGCATATCCCGCCCGCTCAAGATGCGCACCTGCTGGCCGCGTTTGATGACACCAATCGCCGCCACCTGGCCCCTTGGGAGCCAGTGCGGGAGCTGGCTTGGTACGCGCCGGAAAGTTATGAAAAGCGCCAGCAGCAGGCGCTGGACCATTTCAGTGCCGGCACCGCGCTGCATCTGGTGTTGCACGACAAGGCTTCCGGCCAGATGGTGGGCAAATGCAGTTACACCAACATCGTGCGCGGGCCGTTTCTGGCCTGCAATCTGGGGTATAGCCTGGGCGCCGCCTGGCAAGGCCAGGGCTTGATGCTGGAAGCGCTCAAGGCCACCAACAACTACGTGTTCAACGAACTGGGATTGCACCGCATCATGGCGGCGTACATGCCGCTCAATGAACGCAGCGGGCGTCTGCTCAAGCGCCTTGGTTTTGAGCGTGAAGGCCTGGCGCGCAGTTATCTGTGCATTGCCGGGCAATGGGAAGATCACGTGCTGACTTCACTGATCAACCCGGCAACACCGCGGAGTTGAGGCCGGTGCCGGCTCAGGCGCCGAAGATGCCGTGGACTTCCTGGGCCAGCGCGTCGCCCTCGTCCGTGGTTTCCAGCATGATGCCCTCGCGGGCGCGGGTCACCGCCACGTAGAGTTCACGCCAGCCGGCGGCAGAAGGCTGCAGCAAATGCCGGCGCCAGCCGGATGGCCCGATCGGCAACAGCACGCGCGCGTATTCATGCCCTTTGGCGTGCAATACCGAGGTCAGCGACAAGCCGCCGGCATTGGTCCGCTGCCGCACAAAGCGTTCAACCGCTTCATCCCAGCGTTGGATTTGCGTGGCCGGGGCGATATCTGCGCTGAAACGGCGCGCCAGTTCATCCAGCAACAAGCCCGATTGCCGTCCCGCTGCCGGGTGTTGCGCCCGCTGGTGCAAGAAGGCGTGCAGTTGCAAATGCTGCACGGCCAGCGCCAGCCAATCCGGCCAGGCGGCGGCACGGGTCAGGATGGGGGGTAAAAATTCGGCCAGTTTGTCCAGCACCAGGCCAAAGGTAAACGGATCGGCATTCAGCAAACGCTGGCCGTCCATGCGCCGCGCGCCGTCCAGCCCCAGCTCTGCCCGCAGATCACTGCGCGATTCTTTATCCAGCCCCAGCGCGGGCACGTTCATCAGCACATCCACCGCGTAAATGCTGTTGACGTGAAAGGGTGCGTCGGCGGCAAACCGGCGGCAGTACAACAACGCCAGCGCCCGCACCACGCGGAACTCGTAACCCTGGAAAAAAGGCCGCACGCGTTCGACCAGCCGATACGGCACGCCGGCATCAAACAACCGCAGTTGCAACATCATGCAATCAGCCTGGGTCGGCAAGATGGCGCAGTGATCGGCCAGCGCCACCCCTTGCTGCGCGCTTTGCGCCAGCCATGCCACCAGATCAGGCACGGCCAGCAACTTGCCCGATTGCGCGCGCGGCCCGGTAATGCGCGCCGCGCCCGGTTGCAGCCGCTGCACGATGCGGTCGGCCATTTGCGCAATGCGGTGGCCGTAACGCCAGGAACGCGGCAAGGCCAGCGTGGTGACGCCAGCCAGTTTCGCGGCGCTATCAAAAGCGGAAAACGGCTGCAAACCGCGCCAGGCAAACAAGTCTTGATGGCGGTCGCCAATCAGCACCAGGCGACACCCGGCTTTGATCAGCACATTCAGAAGTTCAAAATGCAGCGCCTTGGTGTCGTGAAATTCATCCACCATGATCACGCTGATGCGGTTGGCCCAGACATAACGCACCAGCGCGCGCGGATCACCGGCCAGGTCGTACGCCGCGCCTTCCACGCCGACCAGATGACGGCTTTCCCGGCGCAAACGCTCAAAGCGGCTGAACAGGTGATAGAACCAGGGTGGCAGATCAAGACTGGCCAGGAATTCGGTGCGCTCGGCTTCCTGGTATTCTTCCAGGCCGTCTTCCTCGGCATACATGCGCGGGTCGCGAAAGACGTTGGCAATGCGCGCGTTGCCAATCAGTTCCAGCAATTCGATCAAATCTGATTCACGATCCGGGATATCGCCTTCCCAGGTGTCGTTCAGTTCTGCAACCAGCTCTGCCAGCAGTTGCAGCAACTGGTCGCTTTCATTGATGGCGTTCTGGCGGATTTCTTCCCGCGTGAAAAAACCATCGCCCGAGTAATTGCGCCCTTCCACTGCCCCGCACAGTACTTCAAATGCCAGGCCATCAAACGTCAGCACGCTTTTGGGCGGCAGGTTGCGGCCCGTCTGCGCCAGATGCACATCGGCAAAGCGCTGGCGGCCGGCGTTGGAAAACGTCAGCGCCAGCACGCCTTTGCCCTCGGCCACCACTTGTTCACGCGCGGCCACCAGCGTGGTGGTCTTGCCCGTGCCGGCGCCGGCTTCAACCAGTACATGCTGCTGATAATCTGCGCGGGCCAGATCGGTGACGGTGGCCATGATCTGTTGCTGGGCATCGGAAAGCCGGAGGGAATCGCTCATTTCTTTATTAAAACCGGGGTGACTGGCGGGGTACACGGTACCTGAAAACCGGCGGGGTGTCTCAGATCAGGCCGCCCGCCAGCCAGTTGGCCGGCTTTGCGCCCCCGGCTGACCTCCAGTCAGCCCCTGTGCCCTGCCTGCCCGGCAAAGCGGCCCATCCAGTCATATGCTGAGTGTCCATCGTGGTCCGGGAAGGGCACGCCCGCGGCCCGCATCGTCAGGGAACAAGATATGGATACGCTGGATCAATATGACCGCCACATTCTTGCGTTGATACAGCAAGACGGCCGCATTCCGCTGGCCAGGCTAGCCGAGCGCATCGGCCTGAGCGAGACGCCGTGTGTGCGGCGGCTCAAGCGGCTGGAGCATGATGGCTATATCAGCAGCTATCACGCGGTGTTATCCCGCAAGGCGCTGGCGCTGGGTGTGCTGGCGTTTGCGCTGGTGCATTTTGGCGAACATGACCGCACTTTGTATGATCGGTTCGAACACGAAATCCAGGGGCTGGAGCGCATTGTGGCGTGTCATAGCGTGGCCGGCAGCGCCGATTACCTGCTGCAGATTGTCGCCAAAGACATGGATGACTATGGCCATTTCGTGCACGACGTGTTGCGCGTGCTGCCGGGCGTGGCCGCGGTCGACTCGATGCTGGCCATGGGTGAAGTCAAACCCTTTGGCGGGTTGCCGTTGCTTTAGCCCGCTTTGGGCGGTTTGCGCCCTTTGGCTGCCGGTGCCCGGCCTGGCGTCGTGGCGCCCTTTTGCGCCAGCCACTGATCCACCTGGGCCACGCGTTGCTCCACCGTCAACGCCGGCTCAGCGACAGCGCCCGGGGCGGCCGCGCCCAGCAAGCCATGGGTGACTGGCCGCAAGATCATTTCTGCGGTTTTCAGCATGGATTCACGCGCGTCATCCCACACGGTCGGCGCTGGCGCGGGGATTTTGGCCGGCGTCAGCAGCAGTTTGTCCGTGCGCGCTTGCGGTAGCGACATCAGCCCGGCGAAATTGCCGCAAACCTTGTTGTCCGCCACCGCCGGATTCATGCGGTTGCCCAGCAGCGGCAAATTCCACTTGCGGCAGGCGTAGCGCAAGATGCTGGTGTGGTCGTACACCGTATGATCCACGCCCGGCGGCACCCAGGGCGAGACCAGCACCGCCGGCACCCGCACCCCCAACCGGGTGAAGTCAAACGGCGGCGAGGTCGACAGCGCGGTATCCGGCCCCACGGTGGCGGGCGGCACCACATGATCATAAAAGCCGCCGTGTTCATCCCAGGTAATGATCAGCAGCGTGCTGCTCCACAGTTCGTCGTTGTTGCGGATGGCGTTGTAGACAGCGGCAATCAGTTGCTCGCCCTGTTGCACGCCGGCCGACGGATGCTGGTCGTTTTCCGTGCCATTGCCGTTATCAAAATAACGCGGCTCGATAAACGCATAGGCCGGAAAATCTGCCGCCTTGCCGGCGCAAGCTGCGGTGAAATCCGCCATGGTGCCGTAGGCTTGTTGCCAGTCGCGCGCGCGCACTTTGCCCAGCAGCGCCGTTTGCGGAAAACCATCGTGATAGATCTTCCAGCTAATGGGCGGTTGCGCGTCAGACAGACGATCGTACAGGGTGTCCTGATTGTAGTTTTTCAACAGTGACGGCCAGGTCAGCGGCGAGCTCAGACTGGGCATCAGCAACTCGCCCAGACAGGTGCCCGAATGCACGAAAAACCGGTTGGGCCAGGTGGGCCCGGGCAAGGATGAAAACCAGCGGTCGCACACCATGAAATGCTGCGCCAGCGTGTGCAGCACCGGCAATTCGCCCGCCTTGAAGTAGCTCATGACTTGCTGCAGATGGGTATCCAGTTCGTCCGGTGGCAGCGCCTTGCCCGGCCCGGCGCGGTAGTTATCGACAAAATGCCCCATCTGGTCGCTGATCTGCTGCTGTACATCGACAAACTCGTGGGCGGGCACAAACTTGCCATCGGTGCCGACCGTATCGCTGGCATTGTTCAGCTGCGTATAGACCTTGCCCGAGACACTGTCGGTATTGCGGCCCGGGCTGGCTGGCGCAACGCCGTCCAGCCCCGGAATCAGCTTGCCCAGATCGCCCAGCATGTGGTCAAACGAGCGGTTTTCCATCATCAGCACCACCACGTGCTCAATGGGATCTGGCGTGGTGCTGGCCGGCGCGGCCATGGCGCCGCGTTGCGCCACCCGGCCAAAGCCATGCTTGCGTTTGACTGCCAGGCGTCTGGCGGCGGTCTGGTTATTGGCAAAGAAGGTATCCGGCGCGTTCAGGCCCGGATCAAAAAACCCGATATACCCACCCGGCGTGACCCCGAAAGACGCCAGCGGCGCACTGCAAAAACTGGTGCGTGCGGATGGATCGCTGTTGGCAAAATAGGCCGGCAAGACAAAATCGGACACCGTGACACCGTCCAGCACGTAAGTGACGGTCTGCACCGCGTCGCACATCTCAAAGTAGTGGTAGACAACGCTTTGCGGATTGGCCGGATGCGGCCCCTGCACCAGCAGATTGCATTGCGGGTCGGCAATCAGTTCCAGCGCCTCGTGCGAGAGCGTGGTGGTCCACTCGTCCCCCAGTTCACGACATAAATCCAGAAACACATAGCCAAACGGGACACCCGTGGCACTGTGATCGTGATAACCCAGAAAACCGCCACCCCGCGCCGAATCAAGCACGTATAAAATGGCGTCCCCGCGCAGTTGGGCCAAAGCGCGCGCATCACGTCCGTCCAGCCCGCTGGCATCCAGCCGCAAACGCCCGCCAAAGGCCCAGAATGGCTCGAAGTCTTCTGCAATTTGCCGGTTGATCGCCCGGATCGCCCGCTGTATGTCGCGATCGGACAGGGTTTTTGAACCATTGACCACCGAAATCTGGAACATGCTGCTCTCCTGCCACCTGCTTGACCGTTTTGTTGTTCCGGGCCGGGTCCGGCTAATGCATGGTGGTGTAGCACATGCCAGGGCAATGACAACTTGCGTCGGGCAAATGGCAAACGCGCCGGTGCCGATGCGCGCAGCCGTTTCTATACTCGGAACTGTCAAACACCTGGTGCGAAGCGCAACTTTGAACCGACGCACGCCTTTACGCGGGCTGGCTTGCCTGGCCTTTGCCCTGTTCAGCCTGGGCGCCAGTACCGCGGCCGCTTGCAGCATGCCCTTTACCATGGCGCTGGAAACCTGGCCGCCCTATATGTATGCCGATGCCGGCGGCAAGCCCGCCGGGCTGGATATCGAACTGGCCCAGGCCATTTTTCGTGAAGCGCGCTGCACGCTGATCATTACCGATGAAGTGCCACGCAAGCGCCGCCAGAAAATGTATGAAGACGGCACGCTGAACCTGTTGCTGGCTGCCTCTGATACACCAGAGCGCGAAAAAACCAGCTATTTCACCCTGCCATATCGCCGTGAAGTGGCCGCGCTGATGGCGCTGACGCCCAAGGCAGCGCAATACGCCAGCGTGCGTTCCTTTGCCGATTTGCGCGCGCGCAAGATCCTGCTGGTCAGCCCCAACAGCGGCTGGTACGGCCCGGATTACGCAACGAACCTGCCCGCCATGCAGGCGGCGTCATCGGTCGTGTTTTTTGAGGATTTCCAGCAAGGTATCCGCATGATCAAGGCCCAGCACGGTGACGTGATTCTGGGCGACCTTGTGGCCCTGACCTGGGAAGCACGCAAACAGAATATCCCTGTCGCGCCATTGCCCATGCCGGTGTTTTCTGATGACGTGCATATGATGCTTAGCCGCAGATCAGCCATACCGGCCGATGTAGAAGCCTTGAATGCCGCCATTAACCGGCTGGAAAAAAACGGCACCCTGGCGCAAATCAGGGCGCGCTATGGATTGCATTAAGGATGCGGTTTTTTAATTCTGTTTCCGTTAAATGATGGATTGATTCATTTGATTCATTTAAATCATTTGAATCACTTCAATCCATTCATTTCAATACAGATTTTCTGCCGCCAGCCCTGGCGCAGCCCATCCTGACAAAGCCACACACGCGTTATGCGGTGTGGCTTTTTTGTGGCCAGCCGCTGGCGCGCTGACCGCCTGTCTGCCCATGGCCAGCGCGCCCCGGTTGATGACGCTTGGCACGGTGAGCGCCTTTACGTTCGTCATTGATACAGTTGACAGTAGACGAAAGCATTTTCTACAACGCAGATTGTTCGCCAGTTGTCATGGCACCGCGCAGAAGTCAGATCAGCCCTACAAACTGCGCACCGAGCACCCGGCCAAATACCTTACAACGCGTCATGTCAGACCGATGATCCAGCCTGCCTGGGTTTCGCCGGCCTTTGCCTGAAAACATGAAATGCAAAAACAAAGCCAATACCGACATATGCATTGAATTGTTTTGTCAGACGCACCGCGTTTTGTCATTCCACTGTTATTTCCGGCTTGATACGCGCCCGTATCACGGGCACTGGTTTGCATCAGGAATATGAATTCACGAGGTTAACAATGAATACATTGCGCCAATACACGGGGGTTCTCGGCGCCGGCTTGCTGCTGGCGACCAGCGCACTGGCGGCCGACGTCACTTCGGCCCAGGTGGCCAGCACGCCACTCCCCAATCCGCAGGACATGTTCTCCTGGACCACGCAGCAAAAAGTGGTTGGTTTCAGTCACAGCGCCCAGTTGTTCAGTACCGAAACCATGCAGCGCGGCTACTGGATATCACCGCTGTGGCCAGCCCGTCCGGACCAGCTCTGGCGCGCCAGCCAGGTGCGCTATCAGTACGGCAGCAACGCCAACGGCACGCCACATACCGGCAACACCGTGGACGACTATATGAAGCACAGCAAAGCCACCGCGCTGCTGGTGCTCAAGGACGGCAATATTGCGCTGGAACGCTACGCCATGGGCATTACGCCGTGGACATTGTGGGACAGCAAATCGGCCGCCAAATCCATCACCTCTACCCTGCTGGGCATGGCGATCAAAGACGGGTATATCTCCAGTCTGGATGACCCGATCGACATGTACGTGACCGAACTGCACGGCACCGCCTACCAGGGCGTACCGCTGCGCGCCATGCTGCATATGGCCTCTGGCGTGGCCTGGAACGAGAACTACCTGGACCCGGCGTCGGATATCTCGGCCTTGCTCAAGTGCGTGAACAACTCCGGCAGCAACACCCCGCCTTGCGCAATCAACCTGCTGGCCACCCGCCCGCACGCCATCGACCCCGCTACTGGCGTCAATGCCGTGCCCGGCGCCGTATTCAACTACAGCACCGGCGAAGCATTCCTGACGGGTCTGGCCATTCAGCGCGCCACCCGCCTCAGCCTGGCCCAGTACATGCAGCGCAAGCTGTGGCAACCCCTGGGCATGGAAGCCAACGGCAACTGGTGGACCTGGAATGGCGTCTCGTTCGGGGCTGGCGGCTTTAACGCCACCCTGCATGACTACGGCCGCTGGGGCGTTTACGTGATGAACAACGGCCGCCTGCCCGATGGCACCCGCACCCTGCCAGAACACTGGATGCGTGACGCCACCACCTGGACCATGGCCTCTGCCCTGCCGTACTACGCCGACAACGGCCAGTATGGCTACTACTGGTGGTTCGCCCCCGCTTATGACGACAACCAGGTCGGCGCCACCAATTTCGCCAGCCCCATCTACGCCAATATCGGCGCCCCTTTGCAAAACACCGACAACCCCGCTGGTGCAGTCCCCGTGCAAGCACGCGGGCCGGTGCAAGGGCAACCGGGCTCAGTCAGCGACTGGACCTTTGAAGCCCAAGGCGCCTTCGGCCAACTGATTGCCATCAATCAGCGCGAGCACCTGGTGGTGGTGCAATGGTCAGTCTGGGACAAACCCAGCCCCACCTGCTGCGACCCCACCAACCCGGAAAACAGCGCGGATGACCCCTACAACGAACAGGGCACGTTCCTGAATGCCATGCTGACCGCGTTGCATTGAAGTTTGGCGTAGTGGTTCTTTTCCAGAAGGCCGCCGGCGGCGGCCGACTGGATTCCTGCCTGCGCAGGAATGACGAACCGGTGGGGCGAAGTTTCGTTCTTGCAGACGGATGAATTGAGGGGTGCTGTTGCCGTTGCTGTTGCTGTTGCCGTTGCCGTTGCCGTTGCCGTTGCCGTTGCCGTTGCCGTTGCCGTTGCCGTTGCCGTTGCCGTTGCCGTTGCCGTTGCCGTTGCCGTTGCCGTTGCCGTTGCCGTTGCCGTTGCCGTTGATTTTCGGGGTCGCCGTTGCCTTTGACGTACCTCCCCTTGACTGCGCCGAGCATCGCAGCAAGGCGCGGGGTTTCGGCGGAGGGGTGTCTGAGCGAAGCGAGTTCCCGCAGCCAGCCGCGCCTTGCGAGAAGCACAGGGAACTCGCGAAGCGAGCGCAGTCGCAGGGGTCGCCTTTCTTTTGGGTACTTTTCTTTGGCGAAGCAAAGAAAAGTAACGTGCTCCGGCCACCGCCGGTATCAAAACACCCGCGCCGCCAGGCGCTAACACACACACCGCTATGGTGGATTGTCGCCAAGCTCCGAATCCACCCTACCGCCTGACTCTGGCCACAACAGCGAGCCACCCAGGCTCCTGACTGAATTCCGGTCTTCGCCGGAATGACGATGCAGTGGCGAAGCGAACAATACATCCTTGCCATGACTGCAGCTGGATTCCGGCCTCCGCCGGAATGACGAAGTAGTAACAACGCAAGCCGCCCTCCCTTCCCAACGCCCCCTTGCCAACACCCCAGCCACACCCCCCCCGCCCAAAATCCCCCCACCTATGGCTAGCCTAAGTCCCCTCCCCCAAATTACACACATCCATCCCGCGCAATCTGAAGGCCCCCCATGCAAGCCACCTCCCACTGGACCAACAAAGTCCCCGCCGTCACCTTCGCCTTCTGGCTGATCAAGATCCTCTCCACCACCGTCGGTGAAACCGGCGCGGATTTTCTGGCGGTCAATGCCGGTTTCGGCACCTTGATCACCGACTGCACCATGGCCCTGCTGCTGGCCGGCGCGCTGGGTCTGCAACTGAATGCGCACCGCCATATTCCGTGGATGTACTGGCTCACGGTGGTGCTGGTCAGCATCGTCGGCACGCAAATTACTGACCTACTGACCGACGGCCTTGGCGTCAGTCTGTATCTGAGCACGGCGGTCTTTGCCGTGTTGCTGGGGCTGATCTTTGCCTTGTGGTTCCGCAAGGAGCGCACGCTGTCCATCAAGGACATCACCAGCCTGCCGCGTGAACTCTTTTACTGGGCGGCCATCCTGTGCACCTTCGCCCTGGGCACGGCCGCCGGCGATCTGGCCACAGAGGCACTGGGGCTGGGGTTCCAGTGGGGCGTGTTTGTCTTTGGCGTGCTGATCATCCTGACCACCGTGGCCTGGCAACTGGGCGCCAACGCCACGCTGGCGTTCTGGGTGGCGTACATCCTTACCCGGCCATTGGGTGCATCGCTGGGCGATCTGTTATCGCAATCCACCACTTACGGCGGCCTGGGTTTTGGCGCCAAAGGCACCAGCGCGCTGTTTTTGCTGGTGATCGTCGCCCTGGTTGCCCTGGCGCAGCGCCAGGCCATGCGTGCCGATCCCGCGCACTGATCGCGCACTGATCGGCATTTGCCGCTGTTTGTCCTGTTTCAACCCGCACACACTGACAAGGAGTATTTCATGACGACCCATTCCAGAGCCCGGCCGGGCACCCGCTGGCTGGCGGCTTCTGCGTTTGCCCTTACTGCCCTGGGTTTCACCTTGCCGATGGCCTCGCCATTCGTTGCGATTGCCCAGGCGGCAGCGCCGTCAAAGCTGGGTGATCTCTCCGCATTCCGCAATATTGCGGCAGACGTTCAGACCCTGGTGAACAAAGGGGACCTGGCGGGCGGCAAGACGCGGATCAAAGACCTTGAAGTGAGCTGGGATGAAGCCGAAGCCGGCCTGAAGCCGCGCGATGCTGCCACCTGGCATGTGGTTGATAAAGCCATTGATCGCGCCCTTGCCGCACTGCGCGCCGATAAACCCGATGCCGCCAACTGCAAACAGGCCCTGGCCGATTTGCTCAAAACCATGGATCAGGCCAGCGGCAAGGTCTGACGCCGCCAAACACGCCGCCAGGCCAAAAAAAACCGGTCGTTGCCAAGGCAAGGACCGGTTTTTTTTTGCCCGCGCCCGGGCTGATCCGGCGCTGCCGCATGTGCTCAGACGCTTGAAAGTACTTTGCTGACAATGTGGCGCGACGCAAAAACCGGTGGGGATGCCGGGTATGCAAAAGTCATTGCGAAAGTGTTGATTATTTGTGTCGGCAAGCAACAAACAACGCGGGCAAAACTTGCCGGACATCAATAAAACCGCGTAACTGCTCACCAAAAAACTGTTGAATAAGGAACTTATTTGATGAAAGCAAGTGAATCAAAATCTGGCTTCAAGATTACTAAACAACAGGGAAGACCAGATGAAACGCCTTGCGCTGACTGCTGTACTTTGCGGCATCACCGTCACCTCCGCCTATGCTGATCTGCTGCAATACGATGATCTGAACGGCCTGCGTTCCAGCCGCGCCGAAGACCAGCTGGAAGACGCCGGCTTTCGCCAGACCGATTCGTCCATCCAGAACGGCAACTGGTACAAGACTTACCGCCATCGCCACCCCACTGCAGAGGTCGTGCTGACTGAACGCTGGGGCAAGGTCACGGCGGTTGACGCCAAAGATTCAACGCACCAGGACCCGAAAGATGAGCATTCGGAACACTGGGCGCGTGACCGCAACCGCAATATCGCCATTGGCGCAGCTGCAGTGGCCGCATTGGGTGTGGGCCTGTATGCCATGAATCACAAAAGCCAGAGCGCCAACCAGGATAGCGG
The DNA here is from genome assembly GCF_014645535.1 of Silvimonas iriomotensis. Taxonomy (NCBI): domain Bacteria; kingdom Pseudomonadati; phylum Pseudomonadota; class Betaproteobacteria; order Neisseriales; family Chitinibacteraceae; genus Silvimonas; species Silvimonas iriomotensis. Next base: position 69,677 of record NZ_BMLX01000001.1, on the reverse strand, counting down.
CCATGACGCACGGGTGGATGTATCTACCCTGAACGGCGCGCGCGGGGCGGGTGGCGAGCAGTTTCTGACCAACAACGGGTTCAGCAATACCCGCCACGACGGCCTGACCAACTGGTGGTACAACCAGACGTCTGGCCAGTGCGTGCAGGTGCAGACCTGGAACGGGCGTTATACCTCGGTGCAGGAAGTCGATGCAGCTCACTGTAAATGAGCGCGCACCTGACCCGGAGCGTGGCGGGCGCGGCCTGACATGCGTGCCGCCGCCCTCTTCATTGCGCTGATTGGCGCCATCCTCAGCCTGCCGCTATTGCCGTTCCTGCTGCCCATCGGGCTGGCTTGCCTTGCCCGCTGGTGCTGGCGGCACTGGCGGCGGCGTTGACTTCAACCTGTGGTACTTGCCCGCCTTGTGCGGGCTTTTTTCCGGCGCTCAAGCCACCAGCGCGCTACGGTGGGTGCGGCCGGAATTGAGATAACTGGCGATGTAATCCTGCGAGACCTCGCCGCTGTAACGGCCATGGGTGTCGATCACCGGCATCCAGGTCAGGTTGTGCTCGTACAGTTTTGACAGCACCACGCGCAGGTTTTCGCCCTCGTCCGAAGTGACGCTGATTGGTTGCAGCTTGTCGGCACACACGCCTGCCGCACCACGCACGTCCTTGCGGCGCACGTAGCCCAGCGGTTTGCCGGTGTCGTCCACCACGGTGAGATGGCGCAAGTCGGCATCGTCCATCACGCTAAAGGCGTTGGTCAGGCTGGTATCGAGCGTGGCGGTGAGGGTTTCTTGCATGTCGGCCACTTCGCCGGCCTGGACCAGCAACAAGCGCTTGAGCGTGCGGTCGTGCCCCAGGAAAGAGGCCACAAAGTCATCGGCTGGTTGCGCCAGCAAGGCATCGGCGGTGTCCACTTGCACCAGCCGGCCCTGGCGGAACACGGCAATGCGGTCGCCCAGTTTGATGGCCTCATCAATGTCGTGGCTGACCAGCATCACCGTTTTGCCCAGTTGCCGCTGCATCTGCAAAAACTCGTTCTGGATCTGCTCACGGTTGATCGGGTCGACCGCGCCAAACGGTTCATCCATCAGCAACACCGGGGCGTCTGCCGCCAGCGCACGGATCACGCCGATACGCTGCTGCTGGCCACCGGACATTTCACGCGGATAGCGCGAGAGGAAGCGGTCCGGGTCCAGCGCCACCATGCCCATCAGTTCCCGGGCGCGTTCGCGGCATTTCTTTTTGTCCCAGCCCAGCATGCGCGGCACGACCATGATGTTGTCTTCAATAGTCATGTTGGGGAACAGACCAATCTGCTGGATCACGTAGCCAATGTTCCGACGCAGCGTCACGGTGTCGATACCGGCGGTGTCTTCGCGATTGATCAGCACCTGGCCGGAGGACGGATCGATCAGCCGGTTGATCATTTTCATGGTGGTGGTCTTGCCACAGCCGGACGGCCCCAGCAGCACGCAGATTTCGCCCTCGGCCACCGTGAGGTTGACGTTATCCACCGCCTTGAACGGCTGGCCGTTTTTCTGGGTAAAGGTCTTGCACAGGTTTTTGAGTTCGATCATCAGCGGATTCCTTTCGGGGTTAACACACGCTGCAGTCGCAGCAGCACCTGGTCCATGACCACGGCCAGGACGCTTACGATGACGGCGCCGGCAATCAGCTTGCGGATATCGCTCTGGCTGATGCCGTGCAAAATCAGGGTACCCAGGCCACCGGCGCCGACAATGGCGGCAATCGCCATCACGCCGATATTGAGCACCACGGCGGTACGGATACCGCCAAACACCAGCGGCACCGCCAGCGGCAGTTCCACCCATTTCAGGCGCTGCCAGAACGTCAGGCCAATGCCGCGGCCGGCTTCACGCACGCCGGCATCAAGCTGGGTCAGCGCGGTGTGCGTGTTGCGCACAATGGGCAGCAACGAGTACAAAAATGCGGCGGTAACGGCCGGCACCGCGCCAATCCCCTGCCCGATCATGGAAAACAGCGGGATCATCAAACCAAACAGCGCAATGGCGGGGATGGTCAGCACAATGGTGGTCAGGCTCAATACCGGCGCGGCCAGCCATTTGAAGCGCACGATCACGATGCCCAGCGGCACGCCCAGCACCACCGCCAGCGCCACGGCAATGCCCACCAGCTGCATATGCTGCAGCGTCAGGCCCAGAATGAACGGCAGGTTGTGGATCACAAACAGGAAGGTGTCATTGATGGTATCCATGCGCCCTCCTTAATTGATGAGTTTGTGCGCGCGCAGGAAATCTGCGGCGACGTCGTCAACGTTGCGGTGGTCGATATCCACCTGGGCGTTGAGCGTGGCAATGGTGTCGTTATCCAGCAGGGCGCTCAGTGCGTTCATGTCATCGGCCAGGCCCGGGTTCTGGTCCAGCACTTCCTGGCGGATCACCGGCGTGGCGGCGTAGCTGGGGAAGTAATGCATGTCGTCTTCCAGCACCAGAAGATCAAACCCCTTCACGCGGCCATCGGTGGTGTACACAAGGCCGGCCTGCACAAAACCGTCGCGGATGGCGTTGTACACCAGGCCCGGGTCCATCTGGCGGATTTGCGGGCGGGCGAGTTCCAGCTTGTACATGGCCTGCATCGGCTTGAGGCCATCGGGTCGGCCGGCAAATTCCATATCAAACCCCAGTTGCCAGGGCTGCGCCCTGGGGTCCGCGGCCACGCGGTTCATGGCCGCCACCAGGTCAGACACGGTCTTGATGCCTTGTGCCTCGGCCACGCTGCGCTTCATGGCCAGCGCGTAAGTGTTGTTCAGCGGCGCGGGCTTGAGCCAGACCAGGCCCTTTTTGGCATCAATATCCTTGACGGTCTGGTAGGCCTCTTCATCGCTCATGCGCTGGTCGATGTGGTTGTAGATGATCAGCGCGGTGCCGGTGTAATCCCAGACCATATCCAGCTGATTGTTCTCCAGTGCATTGCGCTGGATGATGGTGGCCAGATCGGTAGTCTGGTTCACCGTATAACCCTTGGCCGTGAGGTACTGCGCGGTCAGTGCCGCCAGCACGTGCTGTTCGGTAAAGTTCTTGCTGCCCAGGTTGATGGTGCCGCCCGCCAGCGCGGGCATGGCGCAAGCCAGCAGCACAATACCCAGGGTGCGGCGGCAAAACGCCGCCAGTGAGGCCAGTGCCTTCATGTGGTTCTCCTTGGGATCAGGCCACGCCGCGCGGGGTGACCAGTTTGCCAACGCCGGCGACCGTCAGATCAAGCAGCAGCGCAATCAGCGCCGTGGCTGCCGCCCCCAGCAACAAGGCCGTGTGGTTATTCAGGTAAATGCCCGGAAAGATCAGCTCGCCATAGCTGCTGGCGCCAATCAGGAACGCCAGCGGTGCCGTGCCGACGTTGATCGCCAGGGCAATGCGCACGCCCGACAGCATGACCGGCAGCGCATTGGGGATTTCCACCCGCCACAGCCGCTGGCGCGGCGTCATGCCCAGCGCGTTGGCGGCTTCCAGCAATGCCGGTTGCAGGCCAGCCAGGCCCGCGTAGGTGTTGCGCACAATGGGCAGCAACGACGCCAGAAACAGCGCGACAATGGCCGGTTTATCGCCAATGCCGACCACCACCATGGCCAGTGCCAGTACCGCCAAAGGCGGCAGCGTGTTGCCGATGTTGAACAACTGCATGCCGGTTTCGGCCCAGCGCCGGGCAAACGGGCGGCTTAGCAAAATGCCGCTGGGCACACCCACAATCAGCGCCAGCGCCATCGACACGCCCACCAGATAAAGGTGGCGGTGACCAAGGTAAATGAGGTCCTCGCGGTACTGCGCCAGTTGATCCGGGCCCACTGCCCAGACCAGCGCAACCGCGACAGCGGCTACGGCGGCAAAGCCCAGCGCCATGCGCTTGAACCACGCGCTTTTCTGCATCTGCGTCTCCTTTGCGAAAAACGGGGCAAAAGCGTCTCCCCGCGATGCGCTTGATCGATCGCGACAACTTGCAAGCTGTCTTTTTCTGGCACCCGGAAATCCATCTTTTCCGGGCATGGAACGCGCGCTACTGCGCGCTTTGGGTGCGGCCGGTTCAGTGCGGCCGCAGGGGCTTGCGGTTAAGCCCCGTCTTGAAAAGGGACTTGTTTATAACATCCGGTTACGCGCAGATGCAAACCATGACATTCACATTAGCGTGTCGGATTCCGCCTATGCTTTAGGCATACCGGGCGCTGTGGCGCGGTTCGCAAGCCACGTGTAAAAATTCACAGCAGCGCATTTTGCGCCAATCCGGCGTTGGCCCGGCGCAAGCGTTCCTGCACCCGCTGGCTGGTTTTACGCTCACGCACCTTGACCACGGCGGTGTCCAGTTGCAGGTGGCGCAACACCTCAATCGCCACCTGATCACGATCGTTATCCACGCAGATCATGTGATAGCTGTTTTGCAGGATCACCACGCGCGTGCGGTCATGGCCAATGCGTTCAGCCAGGAAGTACGCCGAGCGCGGGCTGGTCAGTTCATCCTCGTCAGCGTGCACGATCAATGTCGGGCACTGGATGCGATCCAGATCCCGCTGCACCACCGCGCGCAGGCGATCCACCTGTTCAATGCACGACAGCGGCACCCACGGATAATGAAAATTGTCGCCGCGCGCGAACCTGGCCTTGACCATGGCGCGCACCAGATCACTTTTGATGCCGTAGGGTTCTTCTTCTGCCACGCGCATGCGCCGCGCCAGGCCCGGCAACCGGTACACCAGATGCCGCACTGCGCGATACCACGGCGTGGACCAGCCATCCAGAAACACCGGCGGCGCCAGCGCAATCAGCCGGCCTTTGGCGTGGCGCATGCGCTTGGCCAGTTCCACGGCAATCAAAGACCCCAGACACATGCCCATGATGTGCAGCACGTCGTACTGCGGGGCGATCTCAAGATACTGTTTTTCCACGGCTTCCAGCCAGTCTTCCATCATCACGCCGATCAGGTCTTGCGGCTGGCCGCCGTGCCCTGGCAACGTGATGCAATGCGTCTCTACCCCTGCTTTTTGCAGCGTCTTGTGCAAGGAACCAAGGTCATATTGCGTGCCACCCAGACCGTGAACCAGCAACACGCCAATGCGTTGTGCGGCCATGTCAGTACACCCCCTGGTTGGCGGTGGCTGCCAGGCGCAACAAGCCGCTGACGCGGTACACGCTGTCGTCAAAATCAATGACTGGCGCGCCGGTGTCTTCCAGCGTCACCCAGGAACCGTCACCCGCCTTGAAGCGGAAAGTCTGGGTAAACGCCGAAATGCCCCCGGCCTGGCGCAAGGCTGCGTAATCGGTGACGCGGTGACGGTCTTGCGGGTGGATGCGGGCAAAGAAGTCATCCAGATGCGGCAGTTGCGCGGCAGACAAGCCCATCAAGGCCGGCATGGGCCCGGCCCATACAATCACGCCGGTGGCCGGATCGACCTCGTACATCAGTTGCTGGGTGCCCAGCAGCATGCCGTCGGCCCGCACTTTCCAGGCCAGTGCGTCGGCCAGGGCAGCCTCCCGCGCGGCGTTGATGACGGACATCAACAACCCCAGCAAGGCGGCAATGCCCAGATACATTTGTACTTCCAGCAGCGGATCGCCCAGCACGTGGCCGGCGTGGGCAAACGGGCCATCGCCCTGTCCGGTGTTGAAACAGGCAATGGCAGACAGCGCCAGCAAGGCCGTGGTCATGCCGCGCTGTTGCCAGGACAGCGCCACCAGCACCAGAAACACCAGCGGCAGATAAGAAAGCTCAAACGTGCCCGCGCCCAACAGCGCCTGCATGGTGTCGCTGTCAAACGCCAGCACCGCGCTGATGACCAGCAAGACAAACCATGCCAGCCCCGCCAGGCTTTGCCCGCGCACGCTGGCACGGCGCAAACCGTGATCGGCCCAGGCCAGCACCAGCGGCGCGCCCACCAGCGCGCCCACGGCAGTCGATACCGACAGCACATCCACCCCTGCCGACACCGGGCCATAACCCAGCGCGCGGATGCCCTCTGCGCCAGCCAGCGCGCCCAGCACGCTGCCCGCCAGCACCAGCACCACAAACCAGCACAACGCCGCCGGTTCAGTCAGCGCGGTGCGGCCTGGATTGCGCCAGCGCCAGACTGCGGCGATCCCGACCATGGTGATCAGGTTGAACAGCACGTACAGCGCGGACACGGCGACGGGCCGGTCGATAAACAAGCCTCCGCCGAAATGCAGCCAGCCTGCCAGCACACAAAACGCCAGCCACTGCCGCCGCGGCGCCAGCATGAGCGTACCCAGCAAGATGCCGCCGGCTGGCCAGATCAGGGTGGAATGGGTAACAGGATCACGCGCGCCAAAGCTCAGCAGCATCAGCGCGCCAAAAGCCAGGGCAAACAGCCAGGCTCTGGAAAGAGACGGAAAAGACATGACGGCACCTGCGTATCGAAGCGTGGATCGACGCCAGCAAAGCTGACGACTGACCCGACACCTGCGACGCAAAGTGCCTGTCAGCGGGGCCGATTATGCAAAGTGCATGGGGACCAACTGAACGTGCGGAAGTTTAATTTGGCATGGCCGAGAACCGCTTAAGGGACTGGCCTGAAAGGAGAAAATACGCAAACTGCAGTACAGGGACTTACGCTTTGAACCAGATCCATACCGCCAGAATGGCCGGGATACCGAACACCACCAGCAACATGGGGAGCTCTTCCAGCACCGGATACCCGGCGCGATTCACGCCGAACCACATATTGATCAGCGCCGCCACCAGCCAGACGCCAATGAACACCTGGCACACCAGCGGCACCGTGCCGCCCAGCCAGTGCCCGACCAGCAACGCCAGCCCCAGCAGCACAAGGCCAGCGGCGATCACCAGCGCCGTATGCATGCCACTCAGCCCCGCTCTGCCAGCGCCTTGAGCGCCGCCAGCACGTCGGCAAAATCGCCCGTCACCATCGGCCCGAACTCATCGGCCTGCGGCCCGCTGATGGTGGTGCTGTAGGTAATGCGGGTGAGCGTGTCAGACAGCGGCGTGATGCGGTGATCGACAACGACGGTGGTGCCATCAATGACCGTTTCATCGGTAAACCCGGACAGCGCCGTGACCTGCGTCAGCGTGCTGACAAAGCCATCCTGGCCGGGCGGTTGCATGGCAAACGTCGTCCCCGCTGCAAACGGGCCGTGGATTTCGATGTAATCAATCCCCGCGTTCCAGTTTTTCCAGCCGGGGACGTCGGCAAACAGTTGCCAGATGCGGGCCGGGGTGGCGGTGGTGGTGATGGATTCTTCGTGGGACCACATGGGGGGTGACCTTTTGCTTGAGTACCGGGTCATCATAGGTGGTCGCGGGGGAGGATGGGTCGGAAAACCTTTAACCACTGTTAGCGCCTGACGGCGCGGGTGTTTTGATACCGGCGGTGGCCGGAGCACGTTACTTTCTTTGCTTCGCCAAAGAAAGTAACCAAAGAAAGGCGACCCCAGCCCGGCGGCCCTCCGGGCTTCCCTCAGTCGGTCGGGAGCCTAAGGTCTCCCTCCACTCCTTCGGCGCTTGGCTTTAATGGGGGGAGAAAGTCAAAGGCAACTGCAACTGCAAAATCCAAAACAACGACAACGACAACGACAACGACGAAATCTACGCAGCGTGCATCCCACCAACTCGTCATTCCCGCGGAGGCGGGAATCCAGCACGAGGCCGGCACGGTCCCTTCGCGGGCGAGGATGTAAGCGCCAACCCGTAGGGTGGATTCGGAGCAGAGCGACAATCCACCGTCGCCAAGGCCACCTGCGGTGGCCGTTCTGGATTCCGGCCAAGGGGGCCGCCGAGGTCCGGAATGATGAAGTGATGGGGCACGCTAATCATTGCTGCGGGCCGTGGCGTAGGGTGGCTTCGCGAAGCAATCCACCGTTGCGTTGGTGGATTGTCGCTTCGCTCCGAATCCACCCTACAAAACCTGTATCCAGATAACCTGGCTTTGGTTGCCGTTGCCGTTGCCGTTGCCGTTGCCGTTGATTTTCGGGGTTGCCGTTGCTTTTGACTTGCGCTCCCCTTGACTGCGCCGAGCATCGCAGCAAGGCGCGGGGTTTCGGCGTAAGGGTGTTTGAGGGCTTTAGCCCGAGTTCCCTGGAGCCAGCCGCGCCTTGCGAGAAGCACAGGGAACCCGCGTAGCGGGCGCCGTCGCAGGGGTCGCCTTTTCTTTGGTGCCTTTCTTTTGACGACCCAAAAGAAAGGCACTTGCTGTCGGGCACCCCCCGACATGTAAAACACCCGCGCCGCCAGGCGCTAACACCAGTTCAAGGTTTCAAACAACAGCCAAGGCAGATTGTCGCTACCCCCCCCAAAAAACCTACCCGACACCAGCCCGTACCACCAAACAACCCCTCACAAAAAAATCAAACCACCCGCTCCACCACCATCAACCCCGCCCGTAACCCCACCTTCACCTTCGGGTTCGGAAACACAATCCGCTCTTCCTCATGCGCCACGGCGTACTGATACCCGTCATCCGTCGCAATCAAGGTGCCCTTGGGGTAGGCCGTGAAATTGGCCATTTGTGAACCCACCACCAGCACAAACCGTTCGGATTGTTTATCCAGTTGCCCCACCACATCAAAAATACGCGGGCGTGGTGCGCCTTGTGGCAGGGGCTGGCCGGAGAGCATCAGGCGCAGGCCGTCGGTGACTTTGGCAAAGCGGGTCAGGTCGTTCATGCCAAACGGCATGACCTTGCCCAGTTCCAGCGTGGCGGCCAGGGCGTTGTGCTGGCTGCAAGAGAAATACGTGAAGGTGTTGCTCTGCTCACGGTGGTTGAGCACGGCAGAGATATCCAGCGCGGCCAGCCAGTCGAACACGTCTTCGCGGTAGGGCGCGGTGCGGTGCGGCAACAGCGCAAAGCGTTCAAACACGGAGGGGCGGATGGCGGTGTGCAAGTCCAGATGCCAGCGCGCGCCGGCGGCTTCATCAAAGAAACCGGCCACGGCCCGTTCCAGCGCGGCGGCCCGGGGGGATTCGGCGCAGTGGGGCAGTTTGCGGTACGCGCCGCAGAACAGGCGGTTCAGGTCGTCATCCAGATAACGTTTGCCGGCCGTCATGGCCGGCGCGTTACCCAACAGCACCAGCACGCGGATGGCCAGCGGCAAGGCGCCACTGGCCAGGTCTGCCACCAGATCACGCAGGATCTCGATCGGCGCGGTTTCGTCACCGTGGATGCCGGCGGAGAGCACCATATGCGTGTCTACCTGACGCGGCGGCGAGAGTTCCAGCATGCCCTGCCCCAGCCAGCGCCAGCGCACGCCAGAGGGCGCGGTGCCGGCGGTGGGTTCCGGGGTTTCGTTATGCAGGGTGAAATGCAGGAAATCCTCTAGCATCATCAGGCTCCAGCTTGCTGGAAGTCGTACACCGAACCCAGGTGCAGGATGCGGGTCAGTTCGTCCAGCGCGGTACGGCATTCATCCAGCAGTTTCGGGTCTGCCAGATCGGTATCAACCAGACGGTCGCGGTAATGGCGGCCGATCCAGTCATCCAGGCGGGCAAAGCTTTGATCGTTGATCCACACCTGCGGGTTCACAGCGGCCTGTTCAGCCTCGTTCAGGACCACGCGCAGGCGCAGGCAGGCGGGGCCGCCGCCGTTGCGCATGCTTTCACGCAATTCGAACACCAGCACGTCGTCAATCGGGCCGCGACTGGCTTTCAGGCGGTCCAAATAGGCCGAAACGCGCGGGTTGTCGCGGCATTCCTGCGGGACCACCAGCACGGTTTGGCCGTCCGGGCGGGTCAGCAACTGGCTGTTGAACAGGTACGACGACACCGCATCTTGAACTGACACATCCGCCGTGGGTACTTCAATCACTTTCAGATCTGCACCCAGCGGCGCCAGCTTGTTGCGGATGGCGGTGTACACATCCGCCTGATCCAGAAACGCTTGCTGGTGGCAGAACAGGATGTCGCGGTTGCCCACGGCGATCACGTCATTATGAAATACACCAGCGTCGATGACGTCCGGGTGCTGCTGCGCAAACACCAATGCGTCCTCTTGCAAACCGTGCACGCGGGCGATGGCGGCGCTGGCTTCCAGCGTCTGCCGCGCCGGGTATTTCACCGGAGCCGGGCCACCATTGTACTCGCTGCGGCCGTAGACGAAGAACTCTACGCCGCGCTGACCGTAATCGGCACAAAAACGGGTGTGGTTGGCCGCACCTTCATCGCCCAGCGCAGGCGTACCCAGCAGCGGCGGGTGAAACGCAAAGTGGCGTTCCGACGGGAACACGGCTTGCAGCACGCGCGTGGTGGTGGGCGCTTCAATGGCGCGGTGCAACTTGCTGGACAAGCTGGCCGGCGTGAAATGCACGCGGGCATCCGGGGTATCAGCCGACGGGCTGACGGTTGCGGCGTTGGCCACCCACATGGAGGACGCAGAACTGGCCGCAGCCAGAATACCCGGCGCGGTTCTGGCGGCGCGCAGGATCATCTCGTGATCGGTGCCCGTGAAACCTTGCGAGCGCAAAAAGCGCATCGACGGGCGCTCTTGCGGCGCCAGCACGCCCTGCAAAAAGCCCATGTCGGCCAGCGCTTTCATCTTGCGCAGGCCCTGTTTGGCTGCGGCGCGCGGGTTAGCCACGCTGGCGGCATTGTTCTGCGAGGCCACATTGCCAAACGAGAGGCCGGCGTAGTTATGGGTCAGGCCGACCAGACCATCAAAATTTGCTTCGCGTGCGCTCATTGCTGCGGTGCCTCAAGCTTGAGTTTGTTGTTTAACCTGGCGCCTGCCGGCGCGGTATGACCTGCCGTGGGGTGAACCGGGATAGCCATCACCCGCCAAAATCCAGCCCCGGCGACAAGCTGGCCGGCAAGGTCAGGGTTTCAGACTCGACCGACGCCATTGGCCAGGCGGTGTAGTCCGCCGCGTAATAGGCGCTGGGGCGATGATTGCCAGAGCGGCCCACGCCGCCAAACGGCGCGCCAGATGAAGCCCCGTTGGTCGGGCGGTTCCAGTTCACCACACCGGCGCGGATACCCACGCTGAATTCTTCCCACAGCGCCGGGTCATCGGCCAGCAGGCCGGCCGACAAGCCATAGGCGGTGTCGTTGGCACCGGCAATGGCATCGGCAAAGTGTTCATAGCGGATCAACTGCACCAGCGGGCCAAAATATTCTTCGTCCGGCAGGCTGGCCACAGCGCTCACGTCCAGAATGCCTGGTGTGACAAAACCCAGTTGCGGATCAGGCTGGCGCAGCGTCAGCAAGGCTTTGGCGCCCAGGCCGATCAGTTTCTCTTGCGCGGCCACCAGTTGCGCGGCGGCTTTCTTTGAGATCACCGGACCCATAAAAGGTTGCTCTGCGGCGTCGAAACGGCCGATCTTGATCCGGCTGGCGACCTCGACAAAGCGGGCGACAAACTGGTCGCCAAACGGCGTGTTCGGCACAAAGATGCGGCGCGAGCAGGTGCAGCGCTGGCCAGCCGACAAGAAACCGGACTGGATGGCGTGATGCACGGCAGCGTCCAGATGTTCGGTCGGCGCGATCACCAGCGGGTTGTTGCCGCCCATTTCCAGCGCCAGCACGATCTCTGGCCGGCCGCCAAACTGGCGATGCAGCAAGGTGCCGGTGGCGGAGCTACCGGTAAAGAACAGGCCATCAATGCCTTTGTGGCCAGCCAGCGCTTCACCGGTGGCGCGCTCGCCCTGGACCAGTGCGATCACACCAGCCGGAATACCGGCCTGCTGCCACAACTCAACCGTCAGTTCGGCCACCATCGGCGCCAGCTCAGACGGTTTGAACACCACGGCGTTGCCGGCGATCAGCGCGGGCACGATATGGCCATTGGGCAAATGCCCGGGGAAATTGTACGGCCCGAACACGGCCACCACGCCATGCGGACGATGGCGCAACACGGCGGTGCCGTCGGCCATGGCGCCGCGCTTTTCACCGGTGCGCTCGGCATAGGCCTGGATCGAGATTTCAACTTTGCCGATCATGGCCTGGACTTCGGTGCGGGCTTCCCACAACGGCTTGCCAGTTTCCATGCCAATGGCACGGGCCAGCGCTTCCTTGTTGGCGGCCAGCAAATCGGCAAAGCGGCGTACCACCGCCACGCGGTAATCCAGCGGACGGCGGGCCCAGCCAGCAAAACCATGGCGAGCACCTTCAACGGCGGCATTCACATCGTCCGCGCTGGCGGCGTGGCCTTGCCATACCGTTTCACCCGTGGCCGGATTGACCGAGGCAAATGCGGCGCCGTGCGCCGTAACCCATGCGTTGTTGAGAAACAGTCCATTGCTTTGGGTTGCCATGTTCAGGTCCTTTTGGTCGGGTAAAGCGGCAGCACGCGTACGTGCTGGCCTGTTGTGATATTGAGTGCGCCGGCCTCGGCGGGCGTCAGGCGCAGGGTGTTGTCCTGGGGCGGGCGCGGTAGCAGGATCACCCGGAAATCAGCCATGTCGGTGCCGGACGCCAGCCATTTCTCGCCCTCGCTGGCGGCGGCGTCATCCACCACCACGCTCACCAGCCGGCTTTCGCGCACGGCGCGCAGGTTGTCGATATGCGCTTCAAGCACCGGGCCGGCATCAAAGATGTCGACATGGTTTTCAAAGCGCAGGCCTTCGGCCTCCAGCAATACGCGCGCCGGCTCGGTGTCCTTGTGCGTTTTGCCGATGGCCTCTTGTACGTCTTGCGGCAGCAGGTCTACATACACGGGCGAGCGCGGCATCAGCTCGGCCATGAAGGATTTCTTGCCATGCGCGCTGAGGTAATCCGCATCGTCAAAACCGATCTGGTAAAAGTGCGAACCCACATCACGCCAGAACGGCGACTCGCCCGCCTCGTTGAAATGCCCGCGCATTTCGGCGCAGATACGTTCACCAAAGCGGTCAGGAAACTGCGCCAGGAACATGAAGCGTGATTTCGACAACAACGCACCATTGCCGTTGATACGCGCCGCCGGTTCCAGGAACAGCGAACACAATTCGGCGTAGCCCGTCAGGTCATGCGACATGTACAACAGGCTCATGCGTGTCCAGACGTTCATTTCGCGGCTGGCGTGCACCACGGTGCCCACGCGGTAGTTATAGAACGGCTGGGTCATACCCACGGCCACTTCCAGCCCGCAGACGCCCACCACGCGACCGCTGGCAGTGTCTTCCATGACAAAGAGATAGCCCTGGTCGGCCAGCGGCGCTTCGCCGCTGATGGTGCGGCGCACGCGCTCGATACGTGCGGTCAGCGCGGGGCGATCCGGCTTGAAGCTGGTCATGCCCTCGCCCGTTTGCCCGGCCAGATGAAACAGCGCGTCCAGATCATGCGGCTGTACGCTACGAACCACGATCATCGGCGTGCTCCCGAAAGTTGCAGCGGCACGCAGCAGCATTCATCGCCTGCGGCCAGTTCCAGATGCTGGGTGATGCCGTCAGGCAAGCGGATCGGTTCATCCAGCTCGGCCGGCAGTTCCACCACCGCACAGCGAAAGTCGTCACACAAGGTATTGGCCACCAGCCAGCGCAAACCGCCGTCCGCCGCCTCCCCCGCTGCGACGGTATGACGCTGGCTGTGGCGCACGGATTCACACATGTCCACGGCTGCCGTCAGCACCGGGCCGGCGTCGAAAATATCGACAAAGCCATCGGGCTCGAAGCCTTCTTCCACATGAATGGAATACGGCAGTTCTGCATTGGGATGCGGCTCGCCCAGCACGCGCTGCGCGGCGGGCGGCAACAAGGGCACATACAGCGGGTAATTGGGCATGACTTCCGCAATGAACGTCGCGCTGCGCCCGCCTGAAGCGATTTCGACATCCGCAAAATCACGCTGGAAGAACTTGCGGCCGACGGCTTCCCAGAATGGCGAATCGCCCTGTTCATCCGTCATGCCCAGCAAAACGGTGAAGATTTCCGGCGCAAAGCGTTCACGGTGCTGCGCCACAAACAACAGCCGCGCGCGGGACAGCAAGCGCGTGGCCGTGGTGCCGTTGAGTTGCGGATCAATGTAATAACCGGTCAGCCGGCTTTTGCCGGTGAGCTGGTGGGAGATGGTCAGCGCATGCACCTTGCGGTTCACCTTGAGTTCACGCGAGGCGTGAATCAGCGCGTCGTTTCTGAACGCGTAAAACGGCTCGCTGTAACCGGCAGAGGCCACGATACTGGCCGTGCCATGCAAGTGGCCGGTGTCGGTGTCTTCCAGCACAAAGAGATAGAACTCCTCGCCCGGCGTGGTGACATCGGCACGGAAAGAGTCTTGCGACAGCGCCAGGCGTTTTTCCAGCGCCGCGCGGTCTGGCGGCAAGGAATGCAGCAATGGCCGCGCCGCGCGCGCCATCACTTCAAGCTGGTCCAGGTCTGAGAGCCTGCCGGGTCTTACCAGAAGCATGGGGGCCATCCATTGGGAAATCAGAAGGCGCAGGTTTTTTTGCGCACCCTGTCATTCTAGAAATTGCGCGGTGCGGCATCTTGCTTGTTCACGACGCAAAGTTGCGTTTTGTGCGTGAAGGCGGCGGATTTGATTCTTGCCTTTGCGGGGATGACGGGTCAGGGGTATGCACGTTTTTCCGCACCTCACACCTCACACCTCACACCTCACACNCACACCTCACACCTCACACCTCACACCTCACACCTCACACCTCACACCTCACACCTCACACCTCACACCTCACACCTCACACCTCACACCTCACACCTCACACCTCACACCTCACACCTCACACCTCCCGTCCCGCCTGGTAATTGCGGCGGTCTTCCCGCGGGGTAACGCCGAAGTGGTCGCGGTAGACGTTGGAAAAATGCGCGGCCGAGGTAAAACCGCAAGCCAGACCAATCTGCAATACGGATTTGCTGGAGCGCTGCAATTGCGCGCGGGCTTTTTCCAGACGCAGCGCCAGGTAATAGCGCGAGGGCATGGCGTCCAGATGCTGGCGGAAAATGCGTTCCAGCTGGCGGCGGGAGACACCGACCAGTTGTGCGATGTCATCGGTCGTCAGCGGTTCTTCAATGTTCGATTCCATCAGATGCAGCGCATCGGCCAGTTTGGGGTGACGCTCACCGGGGCCGGTGACAAATGGAATGCGCTGGCGGTCTGTGCTGGTACGCAAAGGGCCGGCGACCAGATGGGTGGCGACGCGTTCGGCCAGATCGGCACCGCAATCCTGGGCGATCAGCGCCAGCATGGCGTCAACCGTGGCCAGCGCGCCGGCGCAAGTGAGCCGGTTGCGGTCCAGTTCAAATACGTTTTGCGTGGGGATGACGCGTTCAAACTGTTCGCTGAAGGTGCTGAAGATTTCCCAGTTGATACTGGCCCGATAGCCATCCAGCAAACCGGCTTGCGCCAGCCAGGCCACGCCCGGGCCCATGCCCACCACGCGGCGGCAATGGCGGCCGGCGCTGGATAGCGCGCTGACAAACAAGGGGGAGCCGTCAAAGGCGCGGCATTCATCGGCCAGCACGATCAGGGTGTCGCACTGAACGGCATGGCTGAAGGCGTCATCGGCCGGTAGTTCGATGCCGCTGCTGGTGCGCAGCGGGCGGCCGTCATGGGTGAAGGTCTGCCACTGGTACAGCAGCCGCCCTTCTTGTTCGTTGGCCTGGCGCAGGGTGTCGAGCACGCTCGCCAGCGTCAGCAAAGAACACGGGGCCAGGAGGACCAGCGCCACCCGCAAGGTGGTGGCGCTGACCGGCGCGGACGGCGTGTTCGCCATGGCCCCGTTGCCGCGTTACTTCAGGCTGCCAGACAAGAACTGGCGCAGGCGTTCGCTTTTGGGCGCGCCAAACACCTCATCCGGGGCGCCCTCTTCTTCGGTGCGGCCCTGATGCAGGAACATGACATGGTTGGAGATATTGCGGGCAAAGCCCATCTCGTGCGTCACCACGACCATGGTGCGGCCTTCTTCGGCCAGTTTTTGCATGACCTTCAAGACTTCGCCCACCAGTTCCGGGTCCAGCGCGGAAGTCGGCTCGTCAAACAGCAGCACATCCGGTTGCATGGCCAGGGCACGGGCGATGGCGACGCGTTGTTGCTGGCCGCCGGACATGTGCGCCGGGTATTTGGCTTCGGTCTGCGGTGTCAGGCCGACTTTTTCCAGGTAATGACGGGCGCGTTCTTCGGCTTCGGCGCGCGTCAGGCCCAGCACATGCATCGGCGCTTCAATGATGTTTTCGATCACAGTGAGGTGCGACCACAAATTGAAGTTCTGGAACACCATGGAAAGCCGGGTGCGGATCTTCTGCAACTGTTTGGGATCACGCACCTTGAGCGCGCCGTTCTTGTCCGGCACGGTCAACACTTCAGTGCCGCCGACAATGATCTTGCCGGCGTTGGGTTGCTCCAGAAAATTGATACAACGCAGGAAGGTGCTTTTGCCAGAACCGGACGAACCGATAATGCTGATCACGTCGCCCGCTTTGGCCTCCAGCGAGACGCCCTTGAGCACTTCATGATCGCCATAGCGTTTGTGAATATCCTGAACGCTCAACGCAGACATACGGGTTCTCCAGCAAAAAGGGTCGGGCCATTGCCCGTGGTGTTCTTCAGATTCATGTTGATGTCATGCATGGGCGATCACCGACCGGCCGGGGCCTGGAAAGCCAGCCATTTACGCTCGGCAATCCGGAACAGGTAAACCAGCACAAACGACACCACCAGGTACAGCACGGCGGCAATGCCAAAGGCGGTGAATGGCTGGTAGGTGGCGGCGTTGACGTCGCGCGCCACTTTGAGCAGATCCGGCACGGTGGCGGCAAACGCAATGCTGGTGGCATGCAACATCAGAATGACTTCGTTGCTGTACATGGGCAGCGCGCGGCGCAGTGCAGACGGCAAAATAATGCGGCGATACAGCGTGAACCAGGACATGCCAAAGGCGCGCGCGGCTTCCACTTCACCGTACGGAATATTGCGGATCGCACCGACAAAGATTTCCGTCGTGTAGGCGCAGGTGTTCAGCGCAAAGGCCAGCACGGCACAGTTGAACCCGTTGCGAAAGAACATGCTCAGCAGCTCGGTCTTTTGCACAAAGGTAATGCCGTAAATGCCGGAGTAGATCAGCAACAGTTGCACATACAGCGGTGTGCCACGGAACACATAGCTATAAATGCGTACCGGGATCGACAACGCCTTGTATTGCGATACGCGCGCTGTCGCCAGCACCAGCGCCATTGCAAAGCCGATGGCCAGCGACAGCACCAGCAGCCACAAGGTCATGGCCAGGCCCGACATCTGCGAGCCATCGTTATACAGATAGGCTTGCCAGTAGGTTTGCAGGGTTTCGATCACAGCTGCGCCCCCCGCACGCCCACGGCGTAACGCTTGTTCAGTTTGTTCAGGACCAGGTTGGAGAGCGACGTCAGCACCAGGTAAATGGCGCCCAGCCAGATCATGAAATAGAACATGTTGAAGGTGCCCTTGCCTGCATCGGTGGCCGCTTTCACCAGGTCAGACAGGCCGATGATGGACACCAGCGCGGTAGCCTTGAGAATCACCTGCCAGTTGTTCGCCAGGCCCGGCAGCGCAAAGCGCATCATTTGCGGGAACAGAATGCGGCGAAAGACCTGGCCCCCGGTCATGCCAAACGCATGGCCGGCTTCCAGTTGCCCGCGCGGCACAGAAATAAACGCGCCACGGAAGGTTTCAGTGAAATACGCGCCGTAGATAAAACCAATCGTCAGCACCCCCGCCAGAAACGGGTTGATGTCGATCTGGTCCCATTTGAGCGCATCGGTCACCTGGTTCAGACCAATCTGGATGCTGTAGAAAATCAGCAGCATGAGCACCAGATCAGGCACGCCCCGGATCAGCGTGGTGTAGGCGGTGGCAACCCAGCGCAACGGGGTTGAGCGCGACAGTTTGGCCGATGCGCCGGCAAGGCCGATCAGCACCGAGACCAGCAAGGAGAGCAGCGCCAGTTGTATGGTTTGCCATACCCCCAGCAGCAGCACTCCGCCATATCCATAAAACATCCCTTGTCTCCAATGGGGAAGCTGGCCGTTAACACGGCGCAGACTTGTATTCTTTATGGCCCTGAGCGGGCGTGTTCAGGCAAACCGCGCCGGACTGTACGGGCGCGGATCAGTCAGCGGGGTTTCGCCCGTCATCATCTGCGCCAGCAAGCGGCCGCACACCGGCCCCAATGTCAGGCCATGGTGATTGTGGCCAAAGGCAAACCACAAACCTTCATGCCGCGGTGCCGGGCCCATCAGCGGTCGCATGTCTGGCGTGCACGGGCGCCGGCCCATCCACGGTTGCATGTCGGTACGCGGGCCAAAATCAAAGACTTCACGTGCTTTTTGTTCTGATTGATCCAGTTGCGCCGGGTTGGGCGCAGCGCCTTTGGCGGCCAGTTCCACGCCTGTGGTCAGACGCAAACCGCCACGCATGGGCGTCAGCACGTAGCCTTCTTCCAGATCGACCACCGGGATCACCAGCGGCGTTGCCCCCAGACGGTAATGCATGTGGTAACCGCGTTTGCCCAAGAGCGGCACGTGGTAACCATATTGCGCGGTCAGTTCAGTCGACCACGGCCCCAGCGCGACTACGGCACGCGGCGCATTGATCACACCCGCTTCGGTGCTCACTTGCCAGGACAAGCCCTCACGCATCAGCGTCAGCGCGTCACCCTGGACCAGCGTGCCACCTTCGCGCACGAACAGTGCGGCATAACCGGCCACCAGCGCGCCCGGATCGCTGACGGTTTTCGGGTCCAGCCAGTGCAAGGCACCCACAAAGCATTCGTTGATCGAGGGTTCCAGCGCACGCAGTTGCTCCCCCGTCAGTATCTGCATTTTCAGGCCATGTTGCTCAGCCAGTTTGCTGGCCTTGGCGGCTTCTTCGGCAAACAGGGCCGGCGTGCGGTAGGCCTCCAGCCAGCCCGCATCACGTACCAGATGCTGCATGCCGGCGCGTTCGATCAGCGCATCGTGCTCGGCAACGCTGTTTTCAATCAGCGGCAACATGTCAGCAGCGGCTTTGGCCAGCCGGTTGGGGCGGGATTCCCGCCAGTAGCGCAGCAGCCACGGCGTCATGGCCGGCAAAGCCGCCGGCTGATAGCGCAAGCTGGACGAATGATTGCGCGCGTACTGCAGCACGGTGCGCAAGTCCTGCGGAAAACCGTAAGGCACCACGGCGGAACGCTCGATCAGCCCGGCATTGCCAAAGCTGGTTTCCTCGCCCGGCGCGCGGCGGTCGATCAGCGCCACCTTGAGGCCGCGATCCTGCAGATGAATGGCCGTACAGACGCCGACAATACCGGCGCCCAGAACGATGACGTCTGCGTGCATGGACAAACCCGAAAGAAAAATCAGACAAGGCACCCGGCCAGGTGATCAGCAGATCACCCGCCAGGCTGGCGTTGCCCGTGCAGGACGCACCGGCAACGCACGCCACCTTGAACCACAAACCCGCCCTGCCACAAGGCTACAGACGGGCTGATGGCCCTTACTTGGCGATGATGTCGCGCTTGAAGTACTTCATGGACAGCTTGCTGAACGAGCCATCCTTCTTCAGCGAATCAATGGCAGCCTGCACCTTGGCGCGCTGCGGATCACCCTTGCGCATGCCCAGACCCGTGCCTTCGCCCAGGGTATCCGGGTCAGACAGCGGGGCGCCGGCGTAGTCAAAGTCCTTGCCGGCCGGCTTGCTCAGGAAACCATCCATGGCGGTTTGCGACTCTTGCACGGCGGCGTCGATACGGCCAGCCACAAGGTCAGCATAAACCTGGTCCTGATCCTGATACGACGTCACCTTCACACCGGCCGTGGCCCAATGCTTCTTCAGGTAGTCTTCCTGGGACGAGCCTTGCAGCACGCCCACGGTCTTGCCCTTCAGGCTGGCGGTCGTCGGCATCAGGTTGGAGCCGCGCTTGGCCACCATCTGGATCGGCACGATGTAGACCGGGCTGGTGAAATCAATCGCCGCTTTACGCTTGGCGGTGATGTTCATGGCCGAGTTGATGGCGTCGAACTTGCGGGCTTGCAGCGCCGGGATCAGACCATCAAAGCTGTTTTCGACGTAAACGCATTTCACCTTCATGCGCTCACAGATCATGTTGCCGATTTCAACGTCAAAGCCTTGCAGCTTGCCGTCGCCCGATTTGCTCTCAAACGGGGGGTAGGTGGCTTCCAGACCCATCTTGAACGTCTCCTGGGCGTGCGCGGCACCCATCACACAGACAAGGGCAGAAGCGCCCGCGCAAAAAGCCATCTTCCAGTTCATGTTTTCCTCCAGACCACAAGTTGATGCATAAAGCTGGTGCCGCACCACCCGTCCACCGGGTTCAGGCGCGCACACACGCGTTATACGATGCCGGGATGCATGAATTCTGACAATTCGGGCTTCCACCACTTTTGCGCTGTTTTTTGCATTGCAGCAGCGGGAAAATTACCGTTGTCAAAACAACGTCATACCGGTGCTTCGCAAGGTCGTACCCCTTCAACACGCCACGCCTGATTTTTTGTCTGTGTTCAGCGCATGCCGTTTGCGGTGGTTTTCTGTGTTTTGTTCTGGTGAAGCATGGCGGCTTGTCCTTGAGCTGCCCGGGCCATCGGCCTGGTCTTTATCGGGTAACCAGGGCCAATGTGCAACCGGTTCCCAGCATGCCCATACCCCGGCGGTCGTTCTTGCGTGATCACGACAAAAACTGTCGCAAGTGCACCGCCCTTGCCGCTTTTCAGTCGGGCCCACGGCTGCTGCGGCGCAGCAAGACAACCGGCCGGCAAGGCGCCTGCCGCCTTTGTTTTTGCTTTTTAAAAACAACCCTGTAAGCGCAAAAATTTCACATATGCTGAAAGCACACCAGGCAGATCCAGCGGCCTGGTCAAGGGCGGCTCTGCCATTGTGAAAAAGATATTTTATATCCATAATGGATTTTCATTCTACAAAACGGCATCGCCCGTCGGGCCGCGGATACACCGTGGCGAACACAGGCGAAGTCTTGGCACGCAAGGCTTCGGGACTGGCAAGTGGCACTGTAACGGTATCGAGGAATCCTCATGACATACCTGAAACAAGACATTTCGTTGCCGGGCATGGGGCCTGGCATCGCACCCCGCCTCGTCACGCACACGTTTGGTAACCCGCACTCGGGCAAGAGTGCTTACATCCAGGCCGGCCTGCACGGCGATGAGCACCCGGGCTTGCTGGTGATCCAGCACTTGCTGGTGTTGCTCAAAGCGCTGGATCAGCAAGGCGCCATTGCCGGCTGCGTTACGCTGGTGCCCTACGCCAACCCCATTGGCATGGCGCAGCGCGTCTTCGGCCCGATTGTCGGACGCTTTGATTTTGAAAACGGCGAGAACTTCAACCGCAACTACCCCACGCTGTCTGACGCCGTGCGCGAGCAAGTGAACAGCGGCAAAGGCGCCGGCATGACCGCGCGCGACTGGAAAGCGTTTTTCCAGGAACAACTGGATGCGCAGCAACCGCCGCGCCACGTCACCGGTGCCATGAAGCTGGAATTATCACGGCTGGCAATGGCCCATGACGTGGTTCTGGATTTGCACTGCGACACCGATGCGATCGCCCACTTGTATGCCTCCCGCCTGCAAAGTGCGCGTGCCTGCAAGCTGGCCAACCAGATCGGCGCGCCTGTGGTGCTGGTCGAGGAACCGGAAAGCGGTGGCTATTCTGGCGGCAATTCATTTGACCAGATGCACGCCAATGCCTGGTCCGTACTGGTCGAGGCGGGTCTGTTTACGCCGGAAACCGCCGGCTTTGCCACCACGGTAGAACTACGCGGGCAGATTGATATCAGCGATGAACTGGCGCAGAACGATGCCGAAGCCATTCTGGATTTTCTGGCACAAGAAGGCGTGCTGAGCCAGGAAGCGGCCACCGGCAAACCGCGTCCGCATGGCGCGGCACAGGTTTACCCGCTGGAAGCCGCATCGCACATCCCCTGCCCGTGTTCCGGCGTGGTGGTGTACCTGAAAGAACCCGGCCAGCAAGTGCTCAAGGGCGAAACCATTGCCGAGATCGTCACCATTGATGGCGACCAGTTCAACGAGCGCGTGCCGATTGTGAGCGACGTTGACGGCGTGCTGGTGGTGCGCCAGCTGCACCGGCTGGTGCGCAACGGCCAACGCGCCGCGTTTGTGGCAGGCCACGCGCTGCAACCGGGGCAGCGCTCCAGCAAACTGGTGCTGGATTTCTGACCCGGCCCGCCTGTTCAACCCGGCCCGGAGCCCGCCACAACCGGCGGGCTCCGGTTTTGCAAATACTGTTTTTCACGTTGTTGTCCTGTTTGTTTCATCGCCGTCAGGGCGTCATTGTCGTCAACGTTTTACCAAAGGTTTTTTCATGAATTCCGCTGCTGCCCCCACCCCTTTGATTGCAGATGCCGCCACGGTGCGCGCCCTGTTGCCCCGCCTGGATGTGCGCAAGGTGTTGCAAGACACTTTCCACGCCCTGGGCCACGACAAAGCCGTGCAACCGGCGCAAACGCTGACCCTGTTTCCGCAGGACGCGGGCGACTTCATCACCTATCAAGGCGTGCTGGCGCATGCCGGCGTGTTTGGCGCCAAACTCTCGCCGTACATCGTCAACCCGGGCAAGCCGGTGATCACCGCGTGGACCATGCTGAT
The DNA here is from genome assembly GCF_014645535.1 of Silvimonas iriomotensis. Lineage (NCBI taxonomy): Bacteria > Pseudomonadati > Pseudomonadota > Betaproteobacteria > Neisseriales > Chitinibacteraceae > Silvimonas > Silvimonas iriomotensis. The sequence continues at coordinate 47,182 of NZ_BMLX01000001.1, read as the reverse complement.
GTCCATGCAAACCGGCCAGCCGCTGCTGCTGTGTGATGCCAGCCTGCTGACTACCGAACGCACCGCAGGCACCACGGCGCTGGCGGTCGACTATCTGGCCGCACCAACGGCCAGCCGCCTGGCCATTATCGGCAGTGGTGCCGTTGCGCAGGCGCACTTGCGCCATGTCGCCCGGCTGCGTAGCTGGAGCCATATCCGCGTTTACTCGCCCAGCCTGGCCGCGCAACCCGAACAACAAGCCGCCTGGCGTGCGCTTGATAGCCGTGTCGAGATTTCCGCCAGCACTGAACAATGCGTGCATGACGCAGATGTGATCATGCTGTGCACCTCATCGGGCACGCCCGTGCTGGACCCGGCCGACCTGACCCGCCCGGCGCTGATTACCTCGATCAGCACCAACGTGGTCCGCGCGCATGAGATTCCGCCGGCGGCCCTGCCCGGCATGGCGGTGTATTGCGACTACAAACGCACTACGCCCGCCAGCGCTGGCGAGATGGTGGTCGCGGCAGATCGCTATGGCTGGTCTGCCAGCAATGTGATCGGGGACCTGGCCGATCTGGCCAACCACCGCTGCGCCCTGCCGGATTACAAGAAGCACGCATTCTTCCGTTCGATCGGGCTGGGTCTGGAAGACATCGCCATTGCACATGCGCTTTATCAGGTGTTGCAGACCGGACAGTAATTTCATCGCCAGTTTCGGCGCTGTTTGTGGCATGTTACGCGGCGATCTCCGACCCAGACCTTCGCAGGACCGTGCATGACCCAGAAAAAGAATGCGACCGGCAAAGCCTTGCTGCTGGAGCGCTATCGCCACGTGGCCGATGGCATCGCCACGCTGTTCTTCCCCTACGCTGAAGTGGTCATCCACAACCTGGAAGACCAGCGCGTCGTGTACCTGGCCAATAACCTGTCCAGACGGCAGATCGGTGACGACTCTGCCCTGGAAGAACTGCGCCAGGACAGCGCCGAACGCATCATGGGCCCGTACGAGAAACTGAACTGGGACGGCCGGCGCATGCGTTCGGTCAGCATGGTGTTACGCGATGATGAGCAGCATGCCGTGGGGGTGATGTGCATCAACTTCAACATCGCCGTGTTTGACGACATGCAGTCGGCGCTCAGCCTGTTTATCAAGGGCGCTGGCGTCATCGCCCAGCCTGCGGCGCTGTTCAAGGATGACTGGCAGGAGCGCATCAACACCTTCATGCACGGCTGGTTGTCAGAGCGGCAATTGTCGCTGAATACGCTCTCCCGCAATCACCGCCAGGCGCTGGTTGAAGCCTTGTATGAAGAAGGCGCATTCCAGCGCAAGAGTGCGGCAGATTACGTGGCCAATGTGCTGGGGATGGGGCGGGCGACGGTATACAAGCACGTGAAGAAATTGAAGGAAGGCGAGTGAACGGCGGGGGTTGGCGGCAGGCCCGCAGCCACGTCAACGCCCCGTTCAGTCCGTGTTCTGACTGACGCCTCATTGCGACCTGCGCCGCTTTGACGCGTTAGTGGCCCCAAACCAGGGAAACACCCATTACTGACTTCCCGTACGCAGCATGCAAATGGCGTAACCACACAAATAACCTGTCGCTTTTGCACAAGCAGCGCCGTTTTTGCCCACTGACAATGGCTACACCTTTGTCACTGGTCAAAAACCATGCAGCAATCCAGCCTCACGCAAACTACCCATCCGCTTGAAGTTACGCTGGTCAACACCGATGCCGGTTACGGCATCACCCTCGCGCAGCACCCCGCTATCCCCTCTTTGTCCGCGCTCTTGCCCGCCCTGCACAACATGGGCCTGCAAGTTGAGCGTGAAGAACAGCAAGAACGCGCCGGCCGGCAAACCCGCCGCTCGCTCTTGTGGTTTGATGACGCCTCTGCCGCGCAACTGGCAACCCTTACCGATCCCTCACGCCTGGCGGACTTTTTGCGCCGCCTGTTCAGTGGTGAAGCCGAAGACGGCCGCCTGAACGGGCTGGCCCTGGTCGCCGGGCTCAATGCCCATGAAATCATGCTGATCCGCGCCTACGCCAGTTATCTGCGCCAGGCCGGCTGGCACATGAGCCTGCGCTATATGGCCGATTGCCTGCGCCGCCAGCCCGCCGCCGTGCGTGCCTGGCTGGGTTATCACCATGCGCGGCTGGACCCGCTGATGAGCCGCAACCGGGCTGCCGCAGAAGAACTGGAACGCGTCGCCCGTACCCAGCTGGAACGGCAGATTGCCGCCCTGGCCGATGCCGACGCGGCAGACCTGCTGGAGAAACTGCGCCAGCTGGTGGGCGCTACCGTGCGCAGCACTTATTTCTGCCACAGCACCCACGACACTTTGCCCACGTATCTGGCCATCAAGCTGGATGCACAATCGCTGGATTTCCTGCCAAAACCACGACCATTCCGCGAAATTTACGTGTTTTCAGAGCGATTTGAAGGCGTGCATCTGCGCGGTGGTGCGGTTTCCCGGGGCGGGTTGCGCTGGTCAGACCGGCGCGAAGATTACCGCACGGAAGTGCTGGGGCTGGTCAAAGCGCAACTGGTGAAAAACGCCGTGATTGTCCCGACCGGCGCCAAGGGCGGTTTTGTGTGCAAGGCACTGCCGTTTGATGCCAGCCGCGAAGCCACCCAGGCCGAGGGCGTGGCGTGCTATCAGTTGTTTATCAACGCCTTGCTGGACCTGACCGACAACCTGGTCGATGGCGTCATGACGCCGCCAGCCCAGGTCGTGCGCCACGATGCGGATGATCCGTATCTGGTGGTCGCGGCCGATAAAGGCACGGCCAGTTTTTCCGATCTGGCCAATGCCATTTCAGTCCAGCGCGGCTTCTGGCTGGGCGATGCCTTTGCCTCTGGCGGTTCTAACGGTTATGACCACAAAAAGATGGGCATTACCGCCAGGGGCGCGTGGGAAACCGCCCGCCTGCGCTTTACCGGACTGGGGATCGACTGGACGCAAGACAGCTTCACCGCAGTCGGCATTGGCGATATGAGCGGCGACGTATTCGGCAACGGCATGTTGCTGATGCCGCACTTGCAATTGCTGGCGGCGTTTGATCATCGCCACATTTTCATCGACCCCGCGCCCGCAACCGCCCAGGCCTATGCCGAACGCCAGCGCCTGTTTGCCCTGCCGCGCTCGTCCTGGGCCGACTACAACACCGCGCTGATCTCTGCCGGTGGCGGCGTGTACGCCCGCAGCGAGCGCCAGATTACGGTGTCGGACGCCACCCGCCAGTGGCTGGGCCTGAGCCAGAACACCCTCACCCCGGACGCGCTCATCCGCGCCCTGCTGGCCGCGCCGGTCACGGTGCTCTACAACGGCGGCATTGGCACCTACGTGAAAGCCGCGCAGGAAACGCACGAACAAGTGCGCGACCGCGCCAACGACCGCATCCGGCTGGACGCCCACGAAGTGCGCGCGCAGGTAGTAGTGGAAGGCGGCAATCTGGGGCTGACCCAAGCCGCCCGCGTGGCGCTGGCCAGCCAGGGCGTGCGGGTAATGACCGATGCCGTGGATAACTCGGCCGGCGTGGATTGTTCCGATCACGAGGTCAATCTGAAAATCCTGCTGCGCCAGGCCGCCTTGCCGGCTGCGGCCACCAGCGCCCTGCTGACCGATATGACCGGTGCGGTCGAACAAGCCGTGCTGACCACCAACCGCGCCCAGGCACGCCGCATTTTGCGCCACCGCCATCAGCCCGGCTTGCTGGCCGACCCCTGCGCCTTGCTGCAGCAACTGGAAAACAGCACCGGGCTGGATCGCCAGCTGGAACAACTGCCGGCCGATGCCGTCATCCAGCAACGCGAACAGCACACGCTGTACGAGCCTGAACTGGCCGTGCTGCTGGCCCACAGCAAGATGGCGATCAAATCTGCCGTGCTGGCCGGTGCGGGCGCCGTGCAACCGTGGCACCACTATCTGCTGACGCGGTATTTCCCGCAGCCGGTACGCACGCTGGATCTGACCGCACACGCGCTCAAGCACGAAATCATCGCCACGCGCCTTGCCAATGAACTGGTGGACCGCGCCGGCATCGGCTTTGCCCATGATCTGGTGCGCCGCCGCGGCTGGCCGCTGCTGCGGGTGACCGAGGCCTTTGCCTTTGCCTGGGCCGCGCTGGACATGGACAGCTGGCTGCAGCGCCATGATGTCCTGATCACCACCTTGCCCGCCGCCACCCGCCACGCCATTGATACGGCTCTGGAACGTGGTCTGGCTGAAGCAGTGCATGCGGTGCTCGCCAGCCCGGCGGTGTTGAGCCAGGCCAGCTGGGCGGTATTTGCCGATCAACTGGGCGAGTTCACCGAGGCGCCGCTGATTACGCCGGCATTGCTGCCGGAGGAAATCAACCGTCGCGTGCGCCGCTTTGTGCGCTTGTCTGCCGCCACGCCATTGATCGCCCACGGCCACCACGCGGCCACGGTGTTGAGCGCGCTGGAGCAGGTCTCGCAAAACACCGGCTTTGCCGCGATCACGCCGCGGCTGGATACCGCAGCGCAAGCCGTGATCGCCCGCATTGAACTGTTGCTGACCTCTGCGCTTTTGGCACAACGCGGCGGCGCACTGGAAGACGTGCTGCAGCGGCTGAATCTGGCCGGGGCCATGGCCGTGTTAACGGGCAGTGGCAGCGATGAGCAACTGGCTGCGGCCGTGGCGCAACTGGATGAAGCGCGCTTTCAGCATGAGTTGCGCTTGCATGTTGCGTGACGGCTCCTGGTGATGTGAATGAAAAACGCCGGTCACTGACCGGCGTTTTTTATGCTGCGGGCGCTCACCACTCTGCCACACTGCCATCCACATGTCGCCACAGCGGATTACGCCAGTCCGGCGCATTCTTGCTGCGTTCAATGATCAGCGCTTCGTCCAGTTCCACGCCCAGTCCCGGCCGGGTAAACGGCTTGATATGGCCGCTTTCCAGCGCAAAGTCTTCCTTGTTCAGCACGTAGTCCAGCACTTCACCGCCCTTGTTGTAGTGGATGCCCATGCTTTGCTCCTGGATAAAGGCATTCCAGGACACAAAATCCACGTGCAGGCAGGACGCCAGCGCAATCGGGCCCAGCGGGCAATGCGGGGCGAGCGCGACATCATAGCTTTCAGCCATGGCGGCAATCTTCATGCATTCGGTAATGCCGCCAGCATGAGAGAGATCGGGCTGCAGAATCGCCAGACCGCCTGCCGCCAGCACGTTCTTGAATTCAAAGCGCGAGAACATGCGCTCCCCGGCGGCAATCGGGATATGCGTCTGCGCTGCCAGGCGCGGGTAGTACTCGGCCTGCTCGGCCAGTACGGGTTCCTCGATAAATAGCGGGCGGTAAGGCTCCAGTTCCTTGATCAGCACCTTGGCCATCGGCGCCGTCACGCGGCCGTGAAAATCCAGACCGAACTCGATGCTGTTGCCAAAGGCTTCGCGGATTTCCGCCACTTTGTTCACCGCCGCGTCAATGGCGCGGCTGCTGTCGATCACGGCCAGTTCTTCGCACCCGTTCATCTTGAAGGTATCGAACCCCACCGCGACCCGTTCCTTGATATCCCGGATGATATCGGCCGGACGATCCCCGCCCACCCAGCTATAGGTCTTGACCTTGTCGCGCACCAGGCCGCCCAGCAACTGGTACACCGGCACGCCCAGCGCTTTGCCTTTGATGTCCCACAAGGCCTGGTCGATGCCGGCGATGGCGCTCATCAAAATGCCGCCACCCCGATAAAAGCCAGCGCGGTACATCACCTGCCACAAGTCGTTGATGCGCGCCGGGTCTTGCCCGATCAAGTATTCAGACAATTCATGCACCGCGGCCTCGACCGTGCGTGCCTTGCCTTCCAGCACCGGTTCGCCCCAGCCCACAATGCCTTCGTCGGTTTCAATCTTCAGGAACATCCAGCGCGGCGGCACACGCCAGGTACTGATTCTGGTGATTTTCATGCGGTTGCATCCTTGTATGCCTGCACAAACGCCTGCGCCTGATCCTGCGTGCGCGAAACGGGCTGGCCCGGTTTGTAGAGATCACTGCCCAGCCCGGCGCCGATACAACCGGCTGCCAGCCAGGTAGAAAGATTGGCCGGCGTCACCCCGCCCACCGCCATCACTGGCGTGGTTTTGGGCAAGACCGCCTTGATGGCCTTGATGTACTCCGGGCCGAAGCTGGCGGCCGGAAACACCTTGAGCGCCTGCGCCCCGGCGGCCAGCGCGGCAAAGGCTTCGGTCGGGGTCGCCACGCCGCACGCCATGTACTGGCCCAGCGCCACGGCACGGGTAATCACGGTCGGGTCCATATTGGGCGTCACAATCAACTTGCCGCCCAGCCCGGCCAGGGTGGCCACATCTTGTGGTGTCAGCACCGTACCGCCGCCAATCAGCGCGCGGTCGCCAAAGGCGTTCACCGCCTCACCAATGCTGATCTGCCAGTCAGGCGAATTGAGCGGGATTTCAATCGCATCAAACCCCGCTTCGATCAGCGCGATGATGTGTTGGTTTGATTCCGCCGGCGTAATGCCGCGCAAAATGGCAATCAGCGGGAGCTTTGTGGGCCAGGTCATGGGGGGTATCCGGGCACTAAACAGATTTGCGGGGCACGGCTGACAACTGCCAGTGCAGCGGTTCGGCAGATTGGCGCAACGCGGCCAGCAACCTGGTTTGCCATGCTTACTCGTGATAAAGCTGGGAACGGCCACCATCAATCAGGATGTCGGTCGCATTAATAAAACGGGCTTCGTCCGTGGCCAGAAACAGCGCGGTGTAGGCCACTTCATCCGGCTCGCCAATGCGCTTGCACGGCAAGAGTTCGGCCTGATGCTTGCGGGCGGCGACGGGGTCTGACTGGCTGTTGAAGTACGTCTCGGCAATCGGCGTCATGATCAACCCGGGCGAGATCGAATTTACCCGCACGCCTTGCGCCGCATACTGGATACCCAGCGCCCGCGTCAGGCCGATCAAGCCATGTTTGGCGACCGGGTACGGAAACGCACCGGGGATGATCTTGTGGCCGTGCACAGAAGCAATGTTGACGATGCTGCCCGCCCCCGCCTGCAACATATGCGGCAACACGGCCTGGCAGCAGTGCCACACGCCTTTGAGGTCTACCGCAAAGCAGCGCTCCCACTCTTCATCCGTAAGTTTGAGCGGGTCATTAAAGACGTTGATGCCGGCGTTGTTGACCAGCACATCAATCTTGCCAAAACGGGCCAGCGTGGCGTCGATCATGGCGTTGACGCCGGCATGATCCGCCACGTCCGCCGCAAACACCATGGCGTTTTGCGGGCCGATTTCATGAACCAGCGCGGCGGCGCGTTCGTCGTCTTGACGCACATTGATGACGACTTTGGCGCCCTCTTTGGCAAACAGGCGCACGGTGGCAGCGCCGATGCCCTGGGCCGCGCCGGTAATGATGGCGACTTTGTTGTCGAGTCTGTGCATATGATTTCTTTCCGCGTTAAACCGTGCCGCCCCACCGGCTCTCTGGCAGCCCTCTGACATCCCCCATCGGAATCGCCAGGATCGCCCCGGCCAGCGGTTCTTGCGCAATGGCGGCGGCGTCGAGGTCTTCGCGGGCGGTGGAGATATACAAAATGTTCAGCGCCGGACCGCCAAAAGCCACGCAACTGGGTTGCGATACCGGCAGCGGAATCACCCGGTCTACGCTGCCGTCAGGCCGGTAGCGCACAATGCGCTGGCCGTACCATTCGGCGTTCCACAGGCAGCCCTCATCATCAATGCATGAGCCGTCCGGGTGCACGCGGGCGTCGCCCGGGTCGGCAAACAGGCGGGTATTGCTGATGGCGCCGGTGTTCTGGTCGTAGGTGCTTTGCATCAGCACATGCAGACGCGAATCGCACCAGTACAAGGTGTCGCCATCCGGGCTGAAACACAGGCTATTGGGGATAGCAATATTCGGCAAATCAAGCACTTGCAGCCGGCCATTCGTATCAAAGCGGTACCAGCTTCCGGCGGCCCGGCGGCCGCGTTCGTTCTGCGTGCCAAACACAAGGTTGCCAGCGCGATCGCAGCGGCCATCGTTGCTGCGGGTTTCCAGAATGTGCGGCTCGACTGCGGCCATGCGCTTGAGCGCGCCGGTCTGGATATTGAAGAGGGCCAGGCCGCCCTCCAGCGCCAGCAACAAGACATCTTGCCGACGGGTCAGCGCAAAGCAGCCTATGCGTTGCGGCAGAATCCAGTAACGCTCTTCGCCGCTGGAAGGATCAAGCCGCCATAACTCGCGCGCGTTGATGTTGGTCCACCAGACATGGCCGGTGGCGTCATCGTATTGCACGCCTTCAGCCAGCTGGAACTGGCCTTCGCAGGCGATATGAATCGTTTCCGTCATCGCTCAGGTCCAGCCGCCGTCGATGACAAAACTCTGCGCGGTGATCATGGCGCTGTCGTCTGCGGCCATGAACAGCGCCAGCGAGGCCACGTGTTCCGGCATGACCCGGCCGGGTAGACATTGCGCGCGGTCGATTTCACGCTCGGCTTCGTCATCCACCCACAACCGCAATTGCTTGTCAGTCATGGTCCAGCCTGGCACCAGCACATTGGCGCGGATATTGTGCGGACCCAGTTCCCGCGCCAGCGACCGCGTCAGGCCGTGGATGGCGGCTTTGCAGGTGGCATAAGCCGGGTAGTCCGGCGCTTTGATCATCCAGCTGGTAGAGCCCAGATTGATGATGGCACCGCCGCCCGCCTGTTTCATGTCATCCACCACCGCCTGCGCCGCAAAAAACTGGTGGCGCAGGTTGGTATGCATGGCGTTGTCCCAGAACTCCGGGGTGACTTCCTCTACCCGGCGGCGCTGGTCGTTGGCGGCGTTGTTGATCAAGACTGTCACCGGGCCGTGCGCCTGGCGGGCGCGGGCAATGGCGGCTTTCAGCGCCTCGATGTCCGTGACGTCACATTGCATGAACAGCGGCTCAAACGGGCAGCGTCCGGCCAGTTCAGCCACCAGCGTCATGCCGGCATCCACATTGCGGCCAATAAACGCGACCCGCGCACCCTGGTGGGCAAAGGCCTCGACCAGGGTACGGCCAATGCCGCTGGTGCCGCCGCTGACAAAGACGCTCTTGCCCGCAAGGCTTGGATACGTGGCCAACTGATTCATGGCTACTCCGGTTCTCCATTAATTGGCGTGGCTCACAAAGCCTTGCCAGCAAGGCGCGCGCAACGCCGCTGGCGAGGCTTTGTTTGCCACTCAGGCCTGACCGCGGTTCTTCAGCTGGTCGATCAGCACGGCGAAATACAGAATGCCGGCGCGCACCAGATACTGATAAAACGCATCAATGTTCTGCAGGTTCATGGCGTTTTGCACCATGCCCATGATCAATACGCCCACAATCACGCCGCTGATGCTGGCGCGACCACCTGCCAGCGAAACGCCGCCCAGCACGCAAGCTGCAATCACATCCAGCTCAAAACCCTGACCAGAGTTCGGCTGGCCCGAGGTAATGCGCGAGGCCAGAATCACCCCGGCCAGCGCAGCTACCACGCCCTGGATCAGGAAGATATAAATGCGGGTGCGATCCACATTCACCCCGGCCAGACGCGCTGCGTCCGGGTTGCCGCCAATGGCCAGCGTGTTGCGGCCGTAAACGGTCTTGTTGAGCATGACGCCAAAGATCACGAAGCAGGCCACGCAGAACCAGATGGGGATCGGCATGCCGAAGAGGTCGTTATTGCCGATATTGAAAAACGCTTCGTTGGAGATCCCCACCGCCTGGCCGTCCGAGGCAATAAACGCCAGGCCGCGCACCGCGCCCATGGTGACGAGCGTGGTAATCAGCGCGTTGATGCGGAACTTGGCAATGGTGGCGCCGTTAAACAGGCCAATGGCCGCGCCGGCCAGCAAACTCACGCCGATCCCCAGGCTGATGCTGCCGGTGCGGTTGATGATCATGGCGCACAGCACGCCGGCAAAGGCGATGGTCGAGCCGACCGAGAGATCGAAATCGCGCGAGGCCAGACAGAACATCATGGTGCAGGCCACCATGCCGATCTGCGATACCGACAGCGCCAGGCCGATCATGTTGCGCCAGCTGAAGAAGTACTGCACGGTGAACGACAGCACGACAAACAGCGCCAGGAAAATGAGAATGATGCTGTACTCACTGGCGAACTTGAGCAGCTTTTGCTGGTTCATGATTTTGCTTCCCTGTTGCGGGGCTGCCGGCGTCAGCGCGGGGCCGGTGGCCGGAATGGGTTGTTGTTCGATACGGGACATAAGCTTGTTCTCCGGCTTTATGCGGCCATGGCCGGCGCGGGTGCAGAACTCACCGGCAGCGCCAGCGAGAGCACTTTCTGTTCATTGGCTTCGCTGCGCGTCAACTCGCCGGTAATACGGCCCTGGCACATGACGGCAATGCGATCGGAGACGCCCAGCACCTCGGGCAGCTCGCTGGAAACCATGACAATGGCGACGCCCTTCTCCGCCAGCTGGTACAGCACCTGGTAGATCTCGTTCTTGGCGCCGACGTCGATGCCGCGAGTGGGCTCGTCGATGATCAGCACCTTGAGGTTCTGCTCGGCCAGCCAGCGCGCCAGAATGGCTTTTTGCTGGTTACCGCCCGACAAAAAGCGGATTTCCTGATGCCGGTGCGGCGTCTTGATGCGCAAGAGCTTGATATAGCCTTCAGCGGTCGAGGCTTCGGCTTTGTCGTTCACAAAAAAGCCCCAGCGCCGATAGTGGCGACGGCAGCTGATGTTGATGTTTTCCGACACCGAACGGCCGCCGATGATGCCTTGCTCCTTGCGGTCTTCCGGACAGAACACAAGGCCGGCGCGAATGGCCGCATGAATGCTGCCGATATTGCCGCGCACATCGGCCAGCTTCACTTCGCCGCTGCTGCGTTTGTCGGCACCGTAAATCAGCCGCATCAGCTCGCTGCGGCCAGCCCCCACCAGGCCGAAAAAGCCCAGGATTTCACCGCGCCGCACACTGAAACTGGCTGGCTGCGGCACGCGCGCGCCGGCAATGCCGTGCACTTCGAAACAGGTGTCGCCCAGTTCACGCGGGCGGTAATCAAAGATGTCGGTGATTTCGCGGCCGACCATCTTGCTGACAAGTTCATCACGCGTGACCTCGGCCAGCACGTTGTATTCGGCCACTTTGCGGCCATCACGGAAGATGGTGCAGCCATCACACAACTCGAAAATCTCATCAAGCCGGTGCGAGATATAAATCAGCACCTTGCCTTGCGCGCGCAGGTCTTTGACCAGCTTGAACAGGATTTCCGTCTCGCGGTGCGAGAGCGAACTCGTGGGTTCATCCAGCGCAATCACCGTGGCGTCACGCAGCACGGCTTTGCAGATTTCCACCATCTGGCGCTGGCCGATGGAAAGATCACGCAGTCTGGCTTCGGGATCAATATCCACGCCAATGCGCGTCAGGTTCTCCCGCGTCCAGCGAATCGCCTCGCGCTTGTCGACAAAGCCCATGCGCGTGGGCATGTGGCCCAGCAAGAGGTTCTCCATGACGGAGAGTTCCGGCACGTATTGCAGTTCCTGGTGGATGATGGCGATGCCGGCGGCAATGGCGTCGCGGCTGTTATGAAACGCCTGCAACTTGCCATCCACCAGCACCTGGCCTTCTTCCGGGATGTACTCACCACCCAGGATTTTCAGGAGCGTGGATTTACCCGCCCCGTTCTCGCCCAGCAAGCCGTGCACTTTCCCTTTTTCCAGCGCAAAGCTGATGTCCTGCAGCGCTTTCACGCCGGGGAAGGACTTGCTGATCGATCTGAATTCAAGATATGACAAGGGATTTCTCCGCTTCAAACCACAACCCGTTGCAACCCGGCTGGCACGCCAGGCTTTTCTTTGGCAGGGATCGCCAGCGCTGCTTTACGCCGCCCAGGTTGGCGTCAAAGCAGGCACTGGCGAATCTGCGTGTTACCCGTCAGAGTCGCTACAGATCCGGAACCACATCGGCCTCGGGCGTAGCGAGCGTGAGTCAGGTTGAGTGAGGCCAGCGCACAGCCACCGGAACGTACGTTTGGTACGTGAGGATGGCGAGCACTGCCCGATCTCAAGATGACTTACGCGCAGTAGCCCCTTATTCCAGGCCCATTTCTTTGCGGACTTCGGTGGCGTTGTCCCGTGTCATCAACATGCCAGTGGTCAGGGTCAGTGCCGGCGGAGCCTTGCCGTCCTTGATCCAGTTGTACATGTTCATGCTGGTTTCATAGCCGTGACGCTTCGGGCTGATCAGCACGGTGCCAAAGAAGCCGGTCTTCTCGGCCTTTTTGAACTCGTTCAGGGCAGACTGGCTGCCGCCGATACCGATACCGATCATGTTGTCGGCCTTGGCGCCCTGACCTTCTGCGGCACGCACAGCGCCCAGCACGGCTTCATCGTTCAGACCGAACGACAGCCAGTGTTTGTAGTTTGGGTGCTGGGTGATCGCCACGTTGGCGGCGTTGAACGCAGCTTCAGTGTCGGTCTTGGCTTGCGGTGCGTTGATGATGTTGGCTTTGGGGAAACCGCCAGCAGTCAGCGCGGCAATGGCGCCATCGGTACGGTCTTTGGCCGTCGGCAACTGGTCATAAGAGATGCGGATTGCGCCGACTTCGTTGAGGTTCCAGCCACGCTTTTTCATTTCGGCAATCATGGCCGAGCCCACTTGCTCGCCAATCTTGTAGGCCGAAATGCCCATGTGCGGCACCGATTCCATCGGCTTGCCAGAACCATCCACAAAGCGGTCATCCACGCTCATGACTTTCAGGTCATATTGCTTGGCGCGGGCCACAATTGCCGGCCCCAGCTTCACGTCCGGTGCGCAGATGATGAAACCCTGAGCGTGTTGTGCGCCCAGGTTATCAATGGCGGACAGCACTTTGTCGCCGCTGGGCACGCCAATCTTCACCAGGGTGAAACCCTTTTCCTTGGCGGCTTGCTCGGCAAACTTCCACTCGTCCTGGAACCACGGTTCTTCAGCCTGCTTCACCAGAAAACCGATCTTGACTTGATCTGCTGCGTGCAATGCCGGTGCGATCAGCGCTGCTGCCAAACCCAGTGCGCCGCAGATCTTTTTGAGTTGCTGCTTCATCTTGGTCGAACCTCCATCAGTCCCGTTGCCGGGGTTGGTTTTCAGATCGCCGCGGTGCGGCTTTCCGTTGTCGGCAAGCGTTGTACGCTTGCTATCACCGCATCACCTGGCAGAGTCATGCAGCTTGTTATTGCGACTGCCAGCGTCTTGCTGGCCGTGTTGTTCTCGCTACGCGTACTTGCGCGTACTGCCTGCGCCCGCACGCCTTGCCAGCAAGGCCCTGTCAGCCGCCTTTACTTTCTGTGTTGCTTTACGCCACCAGACCCCGGGCGCGCGCCACATCAATGACGCCAAAACCGGCCAGATGGGCTTGCTGGTCTTCGCTGGTAACCAGAATGCGGCCGGAGAAAAAATCGTCGTGCTTGACCAGCAGCGCCAGCGCCTCACGCAGCATGGCCTTGCCGGTCACCACAAACTGGGTGCCTGGCGTCATGCCGATCGCGCTGGAGTTTTTCAGGGTCAAGAGATCGGCGCCCAGCACTGCGCCCAACAGGAAGTTGGCGCGGGCGTTGCGCTCGTAAATGGTGAACTGGTCCAGAATGCGCACCGTAAAACACGCGCGGCCCAGGCCGATCTTGCCGGCGGAACGAGCACCGGCCAGCAGCATTTCGGTGTCGATCTCGGTGGCAAAGTCGCTATCGAGCGATCCGGCCAGGATGGTGTTGTGGGTGATCACGTGCAGCAATTCGCCCGCCAGCGTGGTCACACAGCCGGTAATGCGGCGCTCGTCATCCACATGCACAAATTTGGAGTGCGACCCGGGCAGCACCATCACCGTGGGGCGGTCGATATTCAGGCGCGAGATCAGCGCCATGGTCTCGACTTCCTCGCCGCGCATCATGTCCATGGCCTCGCAGTTGTGCAGGCCGATGTTGTCGACACGGTTGCGCACGCCAGGCACAAACCAGATCGGTTTGTCGCACACTTCCGGAATGCTCGCCTCACGCATGGCGGCAGCCAGCTCTGCCCGGCCGGCCGGGGCCAGCACATGCGGAATCTCGTAAAGGCCCACATTGGACGTGATCATGCCGGACGCCAGCACCAGATCCACCGCACTCATGCTGGTGTTGGCTTTCTCCAGCGCGGCGGCAATGGTTTCGCGCACGCCGTTCTGCAACGTCACCGCGCTCCCGGTAATGGCCGTATCCCGCACCCCCACCTGGCGGGCAGCCTGGCAAACGGCCTCGGCATTGCGCCACAGGGTGACACGCGTGTTGGTGGTACCGGTATCGATGGTGAGGATGTTCATACTGGTGCATGGGTCCGTTCTTGTTGCACCTATTTGAAACTTTCGTAGCCTCACTATGCAAACTACATATTTGATGCCTATCATCAAAAAAAATTTGATGAGTCGCCATGCCCCGTCGTTTACCCCCACTTAATGCATTACGCATGTTTGAGGTCGCAGCCCGCTTGATGAGCTTTACGCAAGCGGCCAGCGAACTGCACGTGACCAATGCCGCTGTCAGTCACCAGATGAAGCAGCTCGAAGCGTTTCTTGGCGTGCCCCTGTTTGAGCGGCGCAACAACCAACTGACGCTGACGGCAGCCGGAGAGGCTTATCTGCCGCGGGTTCGCGAGGCATTTCGCGCCTTGCAGCAAGCCACCGACATGCTGCTTGATGACAAGACCATCACCCTTAAAGTGGCCGTCCCCCCCACCTTTGGCACCAAGTGGCTGGTACCCCGCCTCTACCGGTTTTTGAACCTGCACCCCGATATCCGGGTAGAGGTCAGCACCGAGCATGAGCGTGATTACCTGCATAACGACATCACCATCGACTACCGCCAGGTGCACTCTCCTGAGCTGATTGTCGAAAGATTTACGTCAAGTACGGTGTTCCCGGTATGTAGTCCGTCGCTGCAAGCTACGTTGCGCACCCCGGCCGACCTGTCAAAACACACCCTGCTGCACGACCGCGGCCCGCAGCGGCACGCGCATTTACCCAACTGGCAACAGTGGCTGGAAGAGACCGGCCTGGCCGGCATCGACGCCACCCGCGGACCCGCCTTTTCAGACTCGCAAATGACCCTGCAATGCGCGATTGACGGGCAAGGTGTGGCACTGGGGCAACGCATTCTGGTGGAGTACGACATCGCCGCCGGACGGTTGGTCAAGCCATTGCCGACCGAGGTTTCACTGCGGGTGCCCTACTATCTGATCTTTGCGCACAGCGCGCCGGACAACCCCGGCTTTGCGGCATTCAGGGCCTGGCTGATTGCAGAAGCCATGCGCAGCGAGGACTGATGACCGGGCCATGCCAGACACCATGACGCTGGATATCCTGCCGTTGTCATGCCATTTGCCCACGACTGGCAGGAAATAGATGATAAATTCAATGACTTATGCGTAAATGCGGCGAATACGGGCAGATGCCCGATTTGTGCATAACGCCGAAAGCCCCCGCATGCCCGCAAGAACCTATATCTACAAGCGCCGCACCATCACCTGCCTGCCCGGCACCATCGTCACGGGGTTCATCTGCCCGTTTGTGATCAGCGATGCGGGCACGCAATGGTCCGGCACGCCACCGTTACGGTTTCCATCGCTCAATGTGTGCCGCACTTCAGAAGAAGCGGTAAAGCACGCGCACGAGTACGCCAAGGCGTGGATTGACGCCAATCTGTAGCGGCAAGGTGCCACACGGAACAAGAAGGGAAAGAGGGAAAGAAGAGAGGGAGAGAACAAAACGACGCACCAGAAACAAAAAAAGACCGCATGAGCGATCTTGTTTTCAGTGATGCCAGATGGCGTCCCCACGGGGATTCGAACCCCGGTTATCGCCGTGAAAGGGCGGTGTCCTAGGCCTCTAGACGATGGGGACGAGGCTCGCTATTCGCGATGGACTTGTGTGAGATGGTGCGCCCGGAGCGATTCGAACGCCCGACCCTCTGGTTCGTAGCCAGATACTCTATCCAACTGAGCTACGGGCGCACTGTCACAACACATTTACTGCTTACTGCATTTTACTGCTTTCTACCAGTCCGCTGGCGGAGACGGAGGGATTCGAACCCTCGATACAGGTTTAAGCCCGTATGCTTCCTTAGCAGGGAAGTGATTTCAGCCACTCATCCACGTCTCCGTCAAGGGAAGCGGGATAATACCTTGTGGCCCCAGGGGCGTCAAGAAAACTGACGTGGCAAATTAAACATTTTTGCTAACTCCCTGCCCCAGCACAATAAAAAACGGCAGCCTTGAGGCTGCCGTTTTTGCCTGGAGGGCCGTGAATCAGACAACCTGATCCAGACCAAATGCCTTGTGCAGTACGCGCACGGCCAGTTCCAGGTACTTTTCATCCACGATCACGGAGATCTTGATCTCGGACGTCGAGATCATCTGGATGTTGATGCCCTCTTCGGCCAGCGTACGGAACATGGTGGATGCCACGCCGACGTGGCTACGCATGCCCACGCCCACGATGGAGATCTTGCAGATCTTGTCGTCACCAGAGATGCTGCGGGCGGCGATGTGATCCTGCACGCTTTCCAGTACCTTGATCGTGCGCGGCAGATCGTTCTTGGGCACGGTGAAGGAGAAGTCGGTCGTGCCTTCCTGGCCGACGTTCTGGATGATCATGTCCACATCGATGTTGGCATCAGCCACCGGGCCCAGGATCTGGTACGCAATACCCGGTTTGTCAGGCACGCCGGTCACGTTGATACGGGCTTCGTCACGGTTGAAAGCGATACCGGAAACGACGGGTTTTTCCATGTTGGAGTCTTCCTCGAAAGTAATCAGCGTGCCCTCGCCATCTTCCTGGAACGAGGACAGCACGCGCAATTTCACGTTGTACTTGCCAGCAAATTCGACCGAGCGGATCTGTAGCACCTTGGAACCCAGGCTGGCCATTTCCAGCATTTCTTCAAAGGTGATGGTCTTGAGCTTGCGGGCTTCGGGTACAACTCGCGGGTCGGTGGTGTAAACGCCATCGACGTCGGTATAAATCTGGCATTCGTCGGCGTGCAGGGCTGCGGCCAGTGCGACGCCGGTCGTGTCGGAACCACCACGACCCAGCGTGGTGATGTTGCCTTCGGCGTCCACGCCCTGGAAACCTGCCACGATCACGACGCGGCCAGCATTCAGGTCGGCACGCATGTTCTCGTCGTCGATCGACTGGATGCGGGCTTTGGTAAAGGCGCTATCAGTCAGGATTTTGACCTGACCGCCAGTGTAGGAGCGTGCATCAATGCCGGACTCTTTGAGCGCCATGGCCAGAAGGCCGATGGTGACTTGCTCGCCGGTAGAGATGATCACGTCCAGTTCGCGCGGATCGGGATTGGCCTGGATTTCTTTTGCGAGCGAGATCAGACGGTTGGTTTCACCGCTCATTGCGGAAACCACAACCACCACATCGTGGCCTTGCGCCTTGAACCGGGCGACGCGTTTGGCCACATTCTTGATACGCTCCGGCGTGCCCACGGAGGTGCCGCCGTATTTCTGGACAATCAATGCCATATGCAACCTGCTGGTTGAGAAACGGAAAAATCCGGAATTAACACCGCTGACCGTGCGGTCAGCGGCCGTTGATCAAGCGAAGCATTCTATATAAGAAAGCCGCGCATTTCGAGCCTGTTGGCAGCATCCGGCTGCCATTTGCCACAAAAAAGGGCAATACCTGCTAGCCCTGGTCAGCCTTCGTGAATGGGTACACGTGGTGCCACCGCACACATCAGCTCATAGCCGATGGTGCCAGCGGCCCGGGCCACGTCATCAATCGGTACCTCATTGCCCCACAGCTCAACCGGGCTGCCAATCTGCGCTTGGGGAAAATCGGTGATGTCGATGGTCAGCATATCCATGGAGACCCGCCCGACCACGCGCGTGCGCTGGCCAGCCACGTTGACCGGGGTGCCTGCCGGCGCGTGCCGTGGATACCCATCAGCATAGCCACAAGCGACCACCCCGATGCGCATGGGCCGGTCAGCGGTAAAGGCGGCGCCATAACCCACCGTATCGCCCGGTTGCAGGTGCTGCACCGAGATCAGTTGCGATTGCAGTGTCATGGCCGCTTGCAGGCCAAGGTCTTTGGCGCTGCGATCATCAAACGGGGTTGCGCCGTACAGCACAATGCCTGGTCGCACCCAGTCGTTACGGGTCTGCGGGTAGGCAAAGGTGGCGGCAGAATTGGCCAGCGAGATCGGCAGCTTCAGGCCTTCGGTCGCATGCTGAAAACGGGTGAGTTGTTTCTCGATGCCTTTGGCGGGTTCATCTGCTGTCGCAAAGTGGGCCATCAAGGTCACACTAGCCACGCTGGATAACCCGCTCAACCGGGCGACAAGATCACGCGCTTGTTCGGCCGGAAAACCCAGCCGGTTCATGCCGGTATTGAGCTTGAGGAAAATATTGAGCGGTCTTGCCAGCGGGGTTTGTTCGAGCCACGTCAGGTGATTGGGCTCGTGGATGGCGACAGTGAAATCCTGGCGGGCGGCTTCAATCAGCTCGGACTGGCTGAAAACGCCTTCGAGCAGCAGTACAGGCTGCTGCATGCCCCAGCGCCGCAATGCCAGCGCGCCTTCGATCTCCAGAATGCCGAAACCATCGGCATGCGCGAGCGCTTTGGCGGCGCGTTCAAGTCCGTGCCCGTAGGCATTGGCCTTGACCACGGCAAAGGCGCGGCTTTGCGGGGCGGTCTGTTTGACCTGGTTGTAATTGTGGGTGATTGCCTTGCTGTGAACGATAGCCTTGATGGGGCGTGTCATATCGGGAACCGGATGGTAGGTCACTGGGCAAGGAGTTGCTGGGAAAACCCGCTGCACCGGTTCCGGCAAGTTGGCCATGACGCAGCCAGCAGGGTTTTGTCAGTCGCTCCTACTCTTCGCGCAGCACCTTGCTCGTCAAAGCTTTGCAGTGACTCTGGTGGCGCTTGTGTCTGATGTACCAGATCAGCGTCAAAGTCGCCAGTGCGGCCAACACCAACCACATGCCGGTTTGACCCTGTTTGATGGCATGTTCCAGCCATTGCCGCTGGAATGCGCCGTAGTAACCCAGATAGACCCAGACCGGCACGCTGATCAGCGCTGCCGCGCCATCGGCCAGCAAGAAACGCCAGAAAGGAATGCAGCGGGACATGCCGGCGGTGAGGTAAATCGGCGTGCGCAGACCGGGCAGAAAACGTGCCACAAACAACACACGGTTGCCATAACGGCGGAATTTATCCTGCACGGCGGCGTAGCGCTCAGGCGTGAGCACATGCGCCACCCAGCGCCATTTCAGCGCCCGGGTGCCAAAGTGCCGCCCGACGAAAAACATGATGGAATCGCCCACCAGCACGCCGGCCATACCGACGCCGAACATGGTGTGGACATCTGCGAACCCCAGGCCGGAGATAATGCCGCCGGCAACAAGAGTGATGTCTTCCGGGATCGGCACGCCGAAACCGCAGACAAGCAGGACACCGAAAACGGCGAAATAGCCGTAATCAGTAAAGATGGGTAAAAGATATTGCAGAATATCCATGCGTATTGACCGAACAGGGTTCTCACCAGCAACCAGTCCAAAAAACACCCTGCCATGTTCGTCAGCGGGGGCGACGTGTACTCCTGATACTGCCGTGTCGCTTGTGGTTGTTTTATGCCGGACCCGTAGTTCGTGCAGGGGTGATCCCCTTATCGTAATGGGCCACACTATATCATGCGATATTCAAGAGTACTGATAGATGCCGTTACGTTTGTCAGGTTCAGATTGCCATGAACGCAGAAGGTTTCCCGCGAAGCCTCCGGCTGTCGTGGCAATATGTCGGCGTGAACCGGCCAAACATGATATAAAACCGCCCAGCGTCCTGTTCTGGCCCGCAGCATGCTGACGCTGGCCGCGGCATGAAGTTTCGAATATATCAACACAAATACAACAGGCTCTGTTCCGGGCATGAATCGCGGTTTTTTTATCATTCTGGGCGCGCAATTTCTTTCTGCGCTCGCTGACAACGCGCTTTTCATTGCAGCGCTGACCCTCTTGCGCGAACAAAGCGCGCCGGAGTGGCATTTATCCATGCTGCTCTGGAGTTTCACCGTCTCTTACGTTGTCCTGGCGCCGTTTGCCGGTTCTTTTGCAGACTCCATGCACAAAGGCCGCGCCATGATGATCTGCAATGGCATCAAACTGGTCGGCTGCGCCTGCATGCTCGTCGGCCTGCCCCCAATCATCTCTTACGCGATTGTTGGTTTTGGCGCTGCCGCGTACTCCCCTGCCAAATACGGCCTGATTACCGAATACCTGCCGCACGAACAACTGGTAGAAGCCAACGGCTGGCTGGAAGGCGCCACCGTGGGCGCGATCATCTTTGGCACCGTGCTGGGCGGCATCCTGGTCGGCACGCGGGCCAGCGACTATTACGACACACTGGTGCTGAGCCAATGGTTGTCTCCGGCGCAAATTGCCATGTGCGCGATCATTGCGCTGTACCTGGCCGCCGCCTGGCTCAATGTCTACATTCCCAAACTCAAGGTGCACCTCAAGCCCTTGCACCTGGACCCGCTGTTCCTGGTGCGGGAATTCTGGTGGTGCGTGCGCCGGCTGTGGAAAGACCCACAAGGCCAGTTGTCGCTGGCAGTCACCACGCTGTTCTGGGGCGCGGGCGCGGCCATGCGTCTGGTGGTGCTGAACTGGGCCGTGATCTGGCTGAACTACAGCATGGAACAGGCAACCCGCCTCGTGGCAGTCGTGGCGTTTGGCACAGCGTTTGGTGCGATTCTGGCCGGCCGCTTTGTACCGCTGCGGCGCGCGTTTTCTGTCTTGCCCGCCGGGATCATCATGGGTGTGGGCGTGATGTCGATGCTGCTGGTGCACAGCCCGCATGTGGCCGCCGTGCTGATGTTCCTGGTGGGTGCGCTCTCCGGCTGGTTTGTGGTTCCGCTCAACGCCATGCTGCAGCATCGCGGCCATATGCTGATGGGCGCCGGTCACTCCATTGCCGTGCAGAACTTCAACGAGAACATTGGCATTCTGGTGATGGTGGGCGCCCACGCCTTGCTGGTGCGTTACCTCTCAACGCCGCTGCCCGGCAATGTTTCTGAGCTGGTGCAGGATCAGTTCTCCGCCAGCGGATTGCCACCAATGTACGCCATTGTCATCGGGTTTGGTCTGGTCGTGTCGCTGGTCATGGCGCTACTGACACTGCGATACATACGCGGCGAGCGCGCCGGCAAGATGCACGACTGAGATTTGCCTTTGATCAAAAAAAAGCCCTGCTGATGCGGGGCTTTTTTATTTGCTGGCGATTCGGGCTTGAAATTAACTAATTCATTAATTAGTTTGAAAAGCATGATCCGCACCCGACCCCGCGGCCGCCCCGTCGCCGCCCTGGACCAGAACGCCCGCGCCCTTTTGCTGGATGCGGCGACCAACCTGTTCGCGCATCAAGGCGTTGCCGCAACCACGCTGGCCCAGGTGGCGCAGGACGCCGCAGTAACGCCGGCCATGGTGCATTACTACTTCAAGAACCGTGACCAGCTGCTGGATGCCGTGGTGGAAGAGCGCGTCTGGCCGTTTGTAGAACTGGTCTGGACCCCGCCAGCACCGGATACGGATACCACAGGCGTCATCACCGACATGGTCGCCCGCATGATTGGCGGCGCGCAAACCTGGCCCTGGCTACCGTTGCTGTGGGTGCGCGAGGTCTTGAGCGAAGGGGGCATGCTGCGTGAACGCATGATGCGACGCCTGCCCTTTGACCGGGTCATGCAGTTATCCACCCTGATTGCCGACGGCCAGAAGCAGGGCCGGATCAATCCGGAACTGGAGCCACGCTTGCTGTTCATCACCGTGCTGGCCATGTGCATGATGCCACTGGCTACGGCCAGTATCTGGCGCATGCGGCCCGGCATGCAGGATATCGACAACACCGTTCTTGTCCGCCACGTGACCGCCCTGTTGCGGCATGGCATGGCGGGCCCTGGCAAGGAGTAACCATGCGTCATCTGCCCCTGCTCGTCTTCTGCCCTGCCCTTGCGCTGCTGCTGGCCGGGTGTAGCGAGCCCGCCAAAAACACCTGGCAAGGCTATGTCGAAGGCGAGTTCGTGTACGTGTCTTCATCGCAACCCGGCCGCCTGGACCAGTTATCCGTCCAGCGCGGGCAGCAGGTGCGCCAGGGGCAACCCCTGTTTGCGCTGGAAGCACAAGACGAAGCCGCCGCACAACGCCAGGCGCAGCAACAATTGCGCGTGGCTTTGGCGCAACTGGCCGATATGCGTAGCGGCAAGCGCCCGCCAGAAATCAGCGTCACCCGCGCGCAACTGGCCGCCGCGCAAATCACCTACAACCATGCCCAGGCGCAACTGGAGCGTGATGAAATCCAGTTTGCCGCAGGCGGGGTATCGCGCCAGCAACTGGATGATTCGCGGGCCAGCGCGCAGTCGGCGGCGGCGCAGGTCACCCAGCTGAAAAACCAGATTGCCGTGGACGAACTGCCGGGGCGTGAACAACAAATGAATGCGCAGTCCGCCCAGGTGGCCGCAGCGCGCGCCGCTGTCGAGCAAGCCAGCTGGAAACTGGATCAGAAAAGTGTCGACGCCACTCGTGGCGGCCTTGTTTTTGACACCCTCTACCAGACTGGCGAATGGGTCGCGGCCGGTAATCCGGTGGTGCGCATGCTGCCGCCAGAGAACATCAAAGTGCGCTTCTTCGTACCAGAGGCCGCTGTCGGCCATCTGAAAACCGGCCAGGGAGTGACGCTGCATTGCGATGGCTGCGCCAGTGATATCGCAGCACGCATCACGTTTATTTCCAGCGAGGTCGAATACACGCCCCCGGTGATCTACAGCAACGAAAACCGCAACAAGCTGGTGTTCATGGTCGAGGCTCACCCGGAAGTGAAAAAAGCGCCGGCCCTGCACCCCGGCCAGCCGGTTGAGGTGCGCCTGAATGACTGATGCGCAAGCGCGTGGCGACAAGCCCGACGGCCCGGTCATTGATGTACACGGGCTGAACAAGCATTTTGGCGACAAGCATGTGGTCAAAGACCTGGACATGCAGGTCGGGCGCGGCGAGATCTATGGTTTTCTCGGCCCCAATGGCAGCGGCAAAACGACGTCGATCCGTATGATGTGTGGCCTGCTGACGCCGGACTCGGGCTCGGGAACCTGCCTGGGGTTCGATATCCTCAAGCAAAGCGCAGAAATCAAACGTCATGTGGGCTACATGACGCAGAAGTTCTCTTACTGGGATGACCTGACCATCCGCGAGAACCTGGATTTCATCGCCCGCATGTATGAAATGCGCGACCGCAAACAAAAGGTCGACAAGGCGCTGGCAGACCTGGGGCTGGCCTCCCGCGCCAAACAACTGACCGGATCGCTCTCCGGCGGCTGGAAACAGCGGCTGGCTCTGGCCGCCTGCATGCTGCACGAACCGCGGCTTTTACTGCTGGATGAACCCACCGCCGGCGTTGACCCCACCGCCCGGCGCGACTTCTGGGAAGAGCTGCACCGGCTGGCCGCCGAGGGCATCAGCGTGCTGGTCAGCACCCACTACATGGATGAGGCCGAACGCTGTCACAAGCTGGCGTATATCGCCTACGGCAGCCTGCTGGCCCAGGGCACCGCGCAAGAGATCATCGACAGCCAGGCGCTGCATACCTGGTCTTTGCATGGCGACAATCTGGTGCCGCTGGCCGAAAAACTGCGGCACGAGGCCGGCGTGGATCAAACCGTCGCCTTCGGCAACGCGCTGCATGTCAGCGGCAAAGACGCCGACGCACTGGAAAAAACGCTCAAGCAGATTGCCCAGGCGCAACACCTGAAACTGGAACCGGCCGAAACCAGCCTGGAAGACGTGTTTATCTACATGATGAACCAGTCCACCGACAATTTTGCGGAGCCCAAACCATGAGCCGCCCGCATCGGTTTTCGATTGCCCGCTGGTGGAGCATCGTGCTCAAGGAGTTCCTCCAGCTCAAACGCGACCGCATCACCTTTGGCATGATCGTGGGCGTACCCATCATGCAGATGTTGCTGTTCGGCTTTGCCATCAATACCGACCCGCACCACATGCCCACGGCGGTGATTGCCCAGGACAACAGCGAATTCACCCGCAGTTTTGTGGCCGCGCTGAAAAACTCGGATTACTTTCATATCGTCAGCGAACTGCCGGATGAGCAATCCGGCCGGGCCGCACTGGCCCAGGGGCAGGTGCTGTTTGTGCTGAATATTCCGCCCGACTTCACCCGCAAACTGGTGCGCGGCGAGCGGCCCTCCATGTTGATCGAGGCCGACGCGACTGACCCGACTGCCATGTCTGCTGCGCTGGCCGCCGTGCCGCAATTGGTGCAAGGCGTGGCGGACAAGGACCTGAAAGGCACGCTGGCGCATCTGAATGGCGCAGCGGCACCGTTTGATGTGAACGTGCATCGCCTCTACAACCCGGAAGGCATCACCCAGTACAACGTGGTGCCGGGCCTGATGGGCGTGGTGCTATCGATGACGCTGGTCATGATGACGGGCCTTGCCATGACGCGCGAACGCGAACGCGGCACCATGGAAAATCTGCTGGCCACCCCGGTGCGGCCGATCGAGGTCATCACCGGCAAGATCGTTCCCTATATCGTGATCGGCTTGATCCAGGCCACCATCATTCTGCTGGGTGCCCGGCTGGTATTCAACGTGCCCATGATCGGCAGCCTGATCGCCGTCTATTGCGCCGCGTTGTTGTTCATTGCGGCCAGCCTGATGGTGGGGATCACGCTTTCATCGCTGGCCCAGAACCAGTTGCAAGCCATGCAACTGACGGTGTTCTACTTTCTGCCCAATATCTTGCTGAGCGGCTTCATGTTCCCTTTCCAGGGCATGCCGATCTGGGCGCAGTACATTGGCAACGTGCTGCCGCTGACCTATTTCAACCGCTTGATCCGCGGCATTTTGCTCAAGGGCAACGGCTGGGTCGATTTGTGGCCCAGCCTCTGGCCGCTGATGCTGTTCACCACGGTGGTGATGCTGATTGCCATCAAGTTCTACCGCAATACGCTGGATTGAATCATGACCACATCCCGCTTTTTGCCACGTCTTTGTCTTATCACGCTGGCCAGTACGCTGGGCGCTTGCGCGGTCGGGCCTGACTTCAAAACCCCGGCCGCCCCCGCCACTAACCAGTGGAGCACCACACCACCGGCTGCCAGCATGCCCGCGGCCGACGGCGCCCGCCAGCAACTGGTCAACGCCGATGCTGCGCCAGAGCGCTGGTGGACCTTGTTTGGCTCAGCGCGCATCAACGACTGGGTGGATCAGGCACTGGCCCACAACCAGAGTCTGCGCCAGGCCGAAGCCAGCCTGCGCCAGGCGCAAGAGCAACTCAATGCCGAAACCGGCGCCACCGAATACCCGCAAGTCGATCTGAAAGTGGGTGCGCAGCGCCAGAAGATCGACCTGGCCGCCTTTGGCATTACCAATGTGCCCAGCCCGCCGCCCTTCAACCTGTACAACGTGTCGCTGAACGTGGCGTATACGTTTGACCTGTTCGGGGCCAACCGGCGCCAACTGGAAGCGCTGAGTGCGACGGTGGATTACCAGGCGTTCGAGCTGCAGGCTGCGCGGCTGGCGGTGGCGGGCAACGTTGTCACCGCGGCGATCCGGCTGGCCGCTGTGCACACGCAGATCGACACCACGCGGCAGCTGCTTGCCACGCAGCAACAGCAATTGCAGATCATGCAACAGCGGCTGGGCGCCGGCGGTGTGGCCAGGCTGGATGTGCACAACCAGGCCGCGCTGATCGCCCAGACCCAGGCGGCGTTGCCGCCGCTGCAAAAGCAGGCCGGACAACTGGCGCACCAACTGGCGGTGTACCTTGGCGTGCCGCCATCGCAGCTGGCCGATACGGATATTGACCTGAAGGAGATCACCCTGCCCGCCAATCTGCCGCTGACGGTGCCCTCCGCCATGGCGCGCCAGCGGCCGGATATCCGCGCGGCAGAAGCCTTGCTGCATCAGGCCAGCGCGCAAGTCGGCGTGGCGACAGCCAATCTGTATCCGCAACTTACCTTGTCTGGCAGTGCGGGTTCCGAGCGCACGGGCGCGCACGATCTGACCAATGGGCTCAATGTGTGGAATATCGGGCTGGGCTTGATGCAGCCGCTGTTTCATGGCGGTGAACTGCAAGCCAGAAAACGCGGCGCCGAGGCCGCCTGGCAAGGCGCCACGGCTGCGTACCAGCAAACCGTGCTGACGGGCCTGCAGCAAGTGGCCGATGCCCTGACCGCCATCGATACCGATAGCGGCACGCTGGCCGCGCGCAACCAGGTGCGGGCAGAAAACGACGCCATTTTGCAGACCACCCGCTCACGTTATTCGGCGGGCGGCGTGAGCATGCTGCAATTGCTCGACAGCCAGCG
Source organism: Silvimonas iriomotensis (assembly GCF_014645535.1). Taxonomy (NCBI): domain Bacteria; kingdom Pseudomonadati; phylum Pseudomonadota; class Betaproteobacteria; order Neisseriales; family Chitinibacteraceae; genus Silvimonas; species Silvimonas iriomotensis. The sequence continues at coordinate 20,850 of NZ_BMLX01000001.1, read as the reverse complement.
CCAGCAACAACAAAGCGCGCTGGATGAAATCACCGCCCGGGCAGACCGGCTGGCTGATTCTGCGGCGCTGATGCAGGCACTGGGTGGCGGAACCGGCTCGTAAGCGCTGTGGTGCTTAAAGCCGCCCGATCAGCGCGGCCAGTTCCACCTGGCGCACCGGTTTTTCCAGGAAGTCATCCATGCCGGCTACCATGCAGGCTTCGCGATCAGCCTCTGAAGTGTTGGCACTCAGGGCGACGATACGGATGGGCCGCGCGCCGGTTTCCCGCTCCAGCTGGCGGATATGCCAGGCGGCGGTCAGCCCGTCCATGACCGGCATCTGTACATCCATCAGGATCAGGTCAAACGCCTGCTCCATCACGCGCTCCAGCGCGGCATCCCCGTCGTGCGCCACGGTGACCTGATGCCCCAGTTTTTCCAGAAAACGCCGCGCCACAAGACAATTGACCGCGTTGTCATCCACTACCAGCACCTGCAGGGCATGCGCCGGCAAGGCCACCGGTTCTGGCGGGGCCAGCGGCACCTGGCTGACCGTCAACTGGGCAGAAAACGCAAAGATACTGCCGCCAGCGGGGTTGTCTTCCACCCACAACTGCCCGCCCATCAACCCCACCAGTCGGCGGGAAATCGTCAACCCAAGGCCACTACCGCCGTATTGCAATGCCACCCGGTTATCGGCCTGGGTGTAGGGCAAAAAGATGGCCTCGCGCCGGTCCTGAGGCACGCCAGGGCCGGTATCGCTGACCGAACACAAGATGATCAGCCGGTCATCCAGCCGGTCCCGCAGGTTCAGACCAATGCGGATTTCGCCCTGGCGGGTGAACTTGAGCGAATTACCGACCAGGTTGACCAGCACCTGCTTCAGCCGCGTGACATCACCCAGCAACGCGGGCGGCACGTCCTCGCCAAGGTGGCAGGAAAACTGCAAACCCTGCGCCTGCGCTTGCGGCAAAAACATGCGCTGCAGGTCATCAAGCAATTGCTGGGGAGAGAACGGCGCCGGCGCCAGTTCCAGCCGGCCGGCTTCAATGCGCGAATAATCCAGCACGCCATTGATCTGGGCCAGCAAGGCATCGGTTGAGGCGCGGATGATCTCGACCTGTTCACGTTGTGAACCCGGCAGCGGCTGGCTGGCCAGCAACTGCGCCATCCCCAGAATGCCGTTCATGGGCGTACGGATTTCATGGCTGATGGCGGCCAGGAACTCGTCTTTGGCCCGCGCGCTGCGCTCCAGATCTTGCGTCGCGCTTTTCAGATCAGCCAGCAGCCGCGCCTTTTCCTGGTCCAGCCCGATGGTTTCGATCAGCACGTGGTGGTACTCGCCGGCGCTGCGCAGCAAGGTGAAGATAAACACCAGCAGCAAGACTGCGAACATGGCGCCAAAGCGGCCCGGATGCACCACGGCGAAGATCAGCATCGGCAGCGTCAACAAACCAACATAAGTGCGCAACGCCCATTGCGACGGCGCCAGAATGGGGAGCGAGCCGGCGGCCATCCCGCTCAGCAACAAGGCAATGAAGAAACGCGCGGTTTCGGACACATTCATGCCAAACCACAAGCAGCCCACGCCCCAGCCCACGCCACTGAGCATCACGCCAAAGAAATAGCGGTAACGCCACTTGAGCACCTGATTGGGCCGCGGCCTGGCAACACGAAAGCGCTCTGCCAGCCACAAGCGCCCCAGCAGGATCAGCGCCATGGAAGTCCACCAGACCAGCAACACGGTGTTAGAGACATCCATGCGCAGCGCAAACGCCAGGCAACTGGCATTGATCAGGCTGGTGACCTGGGCCAGCCGCGCGTTGCGATAGAGCAGTTGCGTGGTACGCCAGACCACATGCGGATCGCGCAAAAAGACAGAGGCCATGGCGGCCTCAGTGCGCTGGCTGCGGCTGCGACGCCGTCAGCACCGACACATCGTCGCGGTTATCCGCCAGGATGTTGATGGTCACGCGGCGGTTGCGCGCTCGGCCATCCGGCGTGTCGTTGGATTCAACCGGGCGGTACTCGCCATAACCCATGGCCACCATGCGTTCCGGCGCGATGCCGGTATCGGCAAACAGCCGCACCACCGAGGCCGCGCGCGCGGCGGAAAGCTCCCAGTTGGACGGATACTGGGTTGACTTGATCGGCTGGTTGTCGGTATTACCCTGCACCTGGATCAGATTGTCCGTGCTGGTCAAACGCTGGGCCACAGCACGCAAGGCGGTGGCGGAGGTGTTCTGCAGATCGGCCTTGGCGGTATCAAACAGCACGCTATCGCTGATTTCAACCGCAATGCCGCGGGCCGATTGCGTCACCCGGACTTTACCTTGCTGGATCAGCGGGCCCAGCGCGGCGCGCAGGTCATCGGCCATGCCGCTCATGCGCTTGGCCTGTTCTTCCAGCTTGTTGTTTTCCGGCGCTTTGGGCGCGCTTTCGGGGTGAGCGACGATGGGCGCAATCACCTGCTTGCCTTGCGGCGCCGTGCCCACCGAGGGCTTGGCGTTGTTGTTCTGGAAGGCATTGACCAGCGAGTCGGACAACACGCGGTACTTGCCTTCGTTGACCGAGGAGATGGCGTACATCACCACAAAAAACGCAAACAGCAGCGTCATGAAGTCCGCGTACGAAACCAGCCAGCGTTCGTGGTTTTCGTGCTCCTCCTCGCGCTTTTTGCGTGCCATCGCCCCGCCCTCGTTGCCGGATCAGTTCTGATCAGTGAATAGACAGCTTGAGCTGGCTGCCCAGCTGTGTTGCCGCTGCCACGCCAATACGGCGGGCGAAGCGATCAAAATAACCGGGCTGCGGCGTAAAGTCGATCACATCAGGCGCCTTCACCACATCGCGCGCCACACTGTCGACCGAACCCAGCGCATCGACCAGCCCCAGCTTGATGCCGGTGCTGCCGGTCCACACCAGGCCAGAGAACAGATCCGGGTTATCCAGCGCCAGCTTTTTACCGCGCCCGGCCTTCACGGTATCAATAAACTGCTGGTGGATTTCATCAAGCATGGCTTGCGCCTTGCCCTTTTGTGCGGCGTTCAGCGGCGAATACGGATCAAGAAAACCCTTGTTGGCGCCAGCAGTGAGCAAGCGACGCTCAACCCCGAGTTTTTCCATGGTACCGGTAAAGCCGAAACCATCCATCAGCACGCCGATCGAGCCCACCATGGATGCCTTGTCGGCGTAGATCTTGTCTGCAGCCACGGCAGCGTAATAGCAACCGGAGGCGCAGATATCGCTAATCACCACGTACAGCGGGATCGACGGATATTTGGCCTTGAGGCGCAGCAGTTCGTCATGCAACTGGCCGGCCTGCACCGGGCTGCCACCCGGACTATTGAAATTGAGGATCACGGCCTTGGTGTTTTTGTCGTCATACGCGGCAGTGACACCATCAAGCACGTTTTCGATATTGGCTTCGCCGTCGGCGGCGATTTCACCGCTCATGCTGACCATGGCGGTATGCGGCCCGGCCGAGACGCTTTCCAGCTCTTTGCCGCCAAACCAGCCCATCGCGGTGGCAATGACCAGCAGCACGATGCCAAAACCCAGCAAGCGGAAAAAGATGTTCCAGCGACGGGCACGGCGTTGCTCTTTCAAACCGGCTTGCAGCAAGTCCGTCAGGACCTGACGCTCCCAGGGTTGTTGTTCCATGATGCGCTTCTCTTTGTAGATACTGGATATTGTGGTTATGCGGCGCCACGGTCTGGCACCGGCCGGCCTTCAGCTACCGGGTTCAGTCTTGTTGTACTACCGGCCCGACGGCGGGCGCCAGCCAGTATATCTTGCCGTCATGCTCGGTGACCGGCACGGATTCCAGGCTGCGACCCGGACACGGGCCACCCAGACACAGACCGCTCTCTGGCGCATAGTAGGCACCGTGCGTGGCGCAAACAAGAAAGTTGTGACTCAGATCGAAGAAATCACCAGGCTGATAATCAAGCTCAATGGGAATGTGCGCGCAGGAATTCAGGTACGCATACACCCGGCCGCCAAAACGGACCGCAAACGCTTCGCGCGCTTCACCGCGCCATTGCACCTGGAAGCGCTGGCCCAGGCCCCGTTCTGCCAGCGTGGTGCTGTCGCAGATTTCCTGCTCGGTCATCGCGTCGGTCATGCCTTGTTCAGTATCCATGTGGCCAGGTCAGCAAAACGGTCAAAGTGCGCCAGCGGGTTCAACGCCTGCAAAGCGGCGGACGGATGCGCGCCACAGCCCAGCGACAGTGTCGCCGTGCCTGCATTCAGGCCTATCTGCAGATCATGCGTGGTATCACCGATCATGATGGCGCGTTTGGGTACCACGCCGGTGTAATCCAGAATGTATTCCAGCATGGCCGGGTGCGGCTTGGAAAACGCTTCGTCGGCCGTGCGTGTCACTTCAAACAGGTCGCCCAGGCCGGTGGTGCCCAGCGCGCGATTCAAGCCGACGCGTGATTTACCGGTCGCCACAGCCAGCATATAGCCGGCCTCGCGAAACTTCGGCAATGCCTCGGTCACGCCATCAAACAGCACCAGTTGCCCGTCTTCGGCCAGATAGTGATGTTTATAGGCCTCCACAATCCGCGCCACGGCGGCGTCATCAGCCTCGGGCGCCAGATACTGCATTGCCTCTTTCAAACCGTAGCCGATCACATAAGCGGCCTTTTCCTGCTCGGGCACAGGCAAGCCGGCATCGGCAAAGGCGCGCTGGATGGCGCGGGTGATGGTTCCGGTGGAATCCATCAAGGTGCCATCCCAGTCGAACACCAGCAAATCAAAATCCTGACGCATGCAAAACCCTGTGTATCCAGATGACAGACTGAAAAGAGTGGAACTCAACCGCGCGCGGGCTTGCCCTGAGCCGCAGAACTGGCCGTCTTGCGCGCCTGGGTGGTGGCTTCAACAAACTGGGCCAGCTCGGTCGGCAACGGCGCTTCAATTTTCAACTCGTCGCCAGAGATCGGGTGCGCCAGCGTCAACTGCCAGGCATGCAGGAACATGCGCTTGAGCCCTTCTTTGGGCAGTTGCTTGTTAAGCGCAAAATCGCCGTATTTCTCATCGCCCAGAATCGGAAAGCCCGACGAGGCCAGGTGCACGCGGATCTGGTGCGTGCGCCCGGTCTTGAGTTCGCACTCCACCAGCGAATACTGCTCCCCTACCCGCCGGCGATACACGATGGTATGCGCCTCTTGCCCGTCTGCCGCCACGCGTACACGCCGCTCGCCTTCCGGGGTGTGGTACTTGAACAGTTTGAAGCGCACGTGGCGTTTGTCATCCGGCCAGACGCCGGCCACCATCGCCAGATAGCGCTTATCGATATTGTGGTTGTCGCGCAGCATGTCGTGCAGTTTGACGAGCGCGCTGCGTTTTTTGGCGACCATCAAAATGCCCGAGGTCTCCCGGTCCAGCCGGTGGACCAGTTCCAGGAATTTCGCATCCGGCCGTTGCGCGCGCAACAGTTCAATCACGCCAAAGTTCACGCCGGAACCGCCATGCACCGCCAGACCGGCCGGCTTGTTGATGGCCAGCATGGCATCGTCTTCAAACAAGATGGGCAGATCAATGCGCTGGGCGGCAGCCTGCGCCGGCGCGATGTCCGGGGCCTCGGCCATGCGTACCGGTGGCACCCGCACCACATCGCCGGTTTCCAGGCGGTAAGTGACATCGACGCGGCCTTTGTTCACGCGCACTTCGCCACCGCGAATAATCTTGTAAACGCGGCTTTTTGGCACACCTTTGAGCTCGCGCAACAAGAAGTTATCAAGGCGCTGTCCGGCTTGCTCGGAGGTAATTTCGATAAAGTTGACAGACGCTTTGCTAGTCTGAGACATATTGACTTATACTCTGTGACACGTTGCAGCATGACATTGATGTGACACTCGCCGGCCCTTTGCCCGCGAGGCCTCGCTGCAACGCTAATCCCGTTCTTTGATCGACGCCCTGCATACGCTGGCGATCACCTTCCCGCCGTACATTCATCGTACCGTTTCCTGTGCCGACACTGGTCGGAAAACACGAAATGCAGCGCGGGAATCGCCTGACGTGCACGTTTGGTCTTGGTATTGGGAAGCGGTTAATGCTCGCTCACCGCTATGAATGCAGCCGATTCACCGCTTTGACGGCCTAAGCCGGCGCAGATGGTGATGTCACGGGCAAAGAGACGGAGTGTACAGCTTACGACTCCGGATTTCGAGACACCCCTGACATCCAGCACCGCCGGGATGGTCCTGAGCGGCCCCAAGCAGCGACAAAAACGCAGTTTATTAGAACCACGCACTCACAAGGTTATTAACCGCAAGCTCCACCAAAGCTTGCGCTATACCCAATACCCGGTCTTTTCCGGCGCCTGCCAGAAGCGGACGCTTTCATCATGGAGATTGCACACGCCCCACACTGTTCCGCTCACTAACCGCCTGGCCCCGACTTACAACCGGTGCCGATGGATATGGCGTCCTGATTGACGGACTGAGGGCGTTGTTGCCCCGGGTTTCCGCCGTGCGAGTGCGTGCGGGAGCCATTTTAAATGAAACGCATGCTGTTCAATGCAACGCAGGCCGAAGAGCTGCGCGTTGCGATTGTCGACGGCCAGAAGCTGATCGATCTCGATATCGAAACCGTCGGCAAGGAACAACGCAAGTCCAACATCTACAAGGGTGTCATTACCCGCATCGAGCCTAGCCTCGAAGCCTGCTTTGTAGATTACGGCTGTGAACGCCACGGCTTTCTTCCCTTCAAGGAAATTGCCCGCTCTTATTACGCTGACGGCAGCGAAGGCGGCCGGGTTCGCCCCGGTGACGCGCTGCGCGAAGGCCAGGAGCTGATCGTCCAGGTTGAAAAGGACGAGCGCGGCAACAAGGGCGCAGCCCTCACCACCTACATCAGTCTGGCCGGCCGTTACCTTGTGCTGATGCCGAACAACCCGCGTGGCGGTGGTGTTTCGCGCCGCATCGAGGGTGACGAGCGCCAGGAGCTGCGCGCCGTACTGGACCAGCTGGAAACCCCGCAGGGCATGAGCCTGATCGCGCGTACTGCCGCCATTGGCCGCAGCGCCGAAGAACTGCAGTGGGATCTGAACTACCTCTTGCAACTGTGGCGTGCCATTGAAGGCGCAGCCGGCGGCAGCGGTGCATTCCTGATCTATCAGGAATCCAGCCTCGTGATCCGTGCCATCCGCGATTACTTCCAGCCGGATATCGGCGAGTTGCTGATCGACAAGGCCGACATCTACGAACAAGCCCGCCAGTTCATGAGCCACGTGATGCCGGGTAACGTGAACCGCGTCAAGCTGTACCAGGACGACGTTCCGCTGTTCTCCCGCTTCCAGATCGAACACCAGATCGAAACCGCCTTTGCGCGTGAAGTAACGCTGCCGTCCGGCGGCGCGATCGTGATCGACAAGACCGAAGCGCTCTACTCCATCGACGTGAACTCGGCCCGCGCCACCAAAGGCTCGGACATCGAGGAAACCGCCGCCCGCACCAACCTGGAAGCGGCCGATGAAATCGCCCGCCAGCTGCGTCTGCGTGACGTCGGCGGCCTGATCGTCATCGACTTCATCGACATGGAGAACCCGAAGAACCAGCGCGAGGTGGAAAACCGCCTGCGCGAGGCGCTGCATTTTGACCGTGCCCGCGTGCAGACCGGCAAGATCAGCCGCTTTGGTTTGATGGAACTGTCTCGCCAGCGCCTGCAACCGTCGCTGGAAGAAACCACCCATATCGCCTGCCCGCGCTGCCATGGCACGGGCTTTATCCGCGGCACCGAATCCTCGGCCCTGAACATCCTGCGCATCATCCAGGAAGAGGCCATGAAGGAAAACACCGGCGCGATCCACGCGCAGGTGCCGGTCGATGTCGCCACCTTCCTGTTGAACGAAAAGCGTACTGAACTCTTTACGCTGGAATCGCGCCTGAAAGTAAACGTGGTGCTGATCCCCAACATCAACCTGGAAACGCCGAACTACAGCGTGGTGCGCCTGCGTCACGATGATCTGAACCACAGCGACGAAGCCCTGCCGTCTTACCGCATGGTGGAAACACCGCCGGAAGAAGGCTACCAGCCAGGCCAGGCCCGCGAAGAAATGGCCAAGCGCCAGGAAGCCGCGGTCAAGGGGATTACCCCGGCCCAGCCGGCACCGGTTTCCGCCCAGCGCGAAGCCGCACCGGCCCCGGCGGCAGCAACCGCTACCGGCCCGAGCCTGTGGAGCCGCATCGTCAAGTTCTTCGCCGGCACGCCGGCGGTGGAAGAACCGGCCCCGCAACCGGCCAAGCGCCAGGGTCAAGGTCAGGGCGGCCAGCGTGGCGCCCGTAACGAGCGCAACGACAACCGCCAGGGCGGCCGTCGTGATCGCAATGGCGAACGTGGTGAACGCAACGAACGTGGTCAGCGCGCCGAGCGTGAAGACCGCAATGCCGAGCGTCCGCAGAACGAGCGCCGCGGTGGCAGCAGCAGCAAGCCGCGTATCGAAGAAGACATGAGCGCCCGCGCAGCCCGTCAGGAGCAGCGCAACGAGCGTAACCGTGGTGAGCGTGGCGAACGTCAGCAGGCCGAGCGCGCAGAGCGTCCGGAACGCGCCGAGCGTACCGAGCAGCAAGCGCAAGAGCCGCGCCAGCCGCGTGAACGCGCACCGCGTCAGGAACGTGAACGTCAACCCAAGCCTGTGGTTGCAGCGGAAGAGAAAGAAGTCATCCAGCAAGCCGTTGCACCGGTTGAAGGTGCCGCTGGCGAGCAAGCTGCAGCACCGGAAGCCGGCGAAGGCCGTAGCCGTCGTCGTCGCGGCCGTCGTGATCGCCGCGATCGCAACGAGAACGCAGCGACTGAAAACACGGTAGAAGCCGGTAGCGAGCAAGCCGTTGTTGCCGAAGCCGCACCGGTTGAACAAGTTGCACCGGCCGCTGCAAGCATCGAGCAAAGTGACTGGGCCGCTGCCATCAGCGCCGCTACCGTCACCGCAACGGCCGCTGCAGCTGAAGTACAACCGCAAGTGGCAGAAACCGTTGCCGCCGAACCTGCTCCTGTCGCTGCGCCTGCGCCAGCTCCGGTTGCCGCACCGGCCCCGGTGGTTGCTGAAGCGGTACAACCCCAGTCCGGCACGGTTGTGACCGTACTGGCCAGCAAGGCTGCCGCCCCGGCAGCAGCGGTTGAGGCTGCTCCGGCACCTGCGCCGGCACCGGCACCCGTCGTTGCAGAAGCACCGGCACCGGTCGTGACCGTGGCTGAAGTCGTTGCCGCAACCCCGGCCCTGCAGCCTGGTCTGTTCGATGAAGCCCAACCGGCCAAGGCCGAAGTGGCTGCACCGGCTGCGGCACCTGCACCCGCTGCTGCACCGGCTCCTGTTGCCGCGCCGGTACTGGAAGTGGCTACGCCGGAAGAAGTCGGTCTGGTTCTGGTGGCAACCCGTCAGGACCTGTCGTCCGAGCCGGCGACTGCGCAAGCACCGGCCGCACCGACCCGCCGCCGTCGCCGCGACAGCCAGCCGCGCCAGAACGAGGCTGCTGCTGCCGAGCCGCTGCAACAAGTCGAAACTGCAGCCAGCGCCGCAGCAGAGACCGCCGTTGCCGCACCGGCAGAAGAAGTCCGTACGCGTCGTAACGCTGCCACTGAAGCCCCGGCTTCCGAGCACAGTGATGCGCCGCTGGTCCAGATAGAAACCCGCAACGAATAAGCAGCGGGTTTGATCCTGGTTCGATAAAAAGCCGCCCTTCGGGGCGGCTTTTTATTTGGGCGGCGTGCACCAACCAGCGCACCAGAATAGGGCAACCAGGCTCATTGATCCAGGCCAGACCCCCTCCCCGGCAGGCATCCCCTGGCTTGCGTAGCGCATCTCAGCAGCAAACAGCCTGGATGTAGCGGATTAGCCAGGTTTTCATACACTCACATCAGGGAAAAGAATTACGGCAAACGCGCCACAACGCGGGCTGCAAGACTGCATGCTGGTCAAAATATTGCTTTAATCAAGCGCATTGGCCCATGCAGAGTCTGCACCGCGTCAAGGGAATATCCTGATTGCAGCAGACATCGGCCGCCAATACGCTCGCTACCCGAAGCGTGCTGTAGAGAACCGGGCGCGCCGCGGCGATATCCTCGCCAGGGCTGCCTTATAAAGTGACTGGAAACCAAAAACCAACCCGGCCTTACCAGGAGTATTCCACCATGCAGAACAAGTTTGGCAAGCTGTTTGCTGCCCTCACCGCCTCCGTCATCCTGGCCAGCCCGGTCTTTGCCGCTGGCAAGACTTACCAGGTGGCGACCGATGCTTCTTACGCCCCGTTCGAATCCATGAACGACAAGAAAGAAGTGGTCGGCTTCGACGTGGACGTACTCAAGGCTGTCGCCGCCAAAGGCGGTTTTGACGTCAAGTTCATCAATACCCCGTGGGAAGGCATTTTCGCCACGCTGTCCACGGGCGACCGCGATATCGTCAGCTCGGCCGTGACCATTACCGACGAGCGCAAGCAGTCGATGGATTTCTCTGAGCCCTACTTTGAAGCCAAGCAGATGATCGCCGTCTCGGCATCGAGCAAGGTCACCAAGTTTGCCGATCTGAAGAACCTGAAAGTGGCCGTGCAAACCGGCACTACGGGTGATGAAGTGGTGCAGAAGCTGCAAGGCAAAACCAGCCCGAACATCAAGCGTTTTGAATCGACCCCGCTGGCCATTCAGGAACTGTTGTCCGGCGGCGTGGATGCCGTGGTGGCCGATAATGGCGTAGTGATCAACTACGTGGCCAACAACAAGGGCGCCAAGCTGAAGGTGGTGGATGACAGCAGCTTTGCCAAAGAGTACTACGGCTATGCCGTGAAGAAGGGCAACAAGGATCTGCTGGCCAAGATCAACACCGGTATCAAGGCCATCAAGGCTGATGGTACCTACGACAAGATCTACAAGAAGTATTTCGGCGCCAAGTAAGCCCGTCTGGTTTGTCCCGGACAACACGACAAGAAGCGCAACGGCGTGCCGTTTGCGCTTCTTTTCATGCGTACCCGCCCATTTGCTTCAAACGCGAAATTTGCAGTCCGAAACATGCAACATCTGTTTAATCTGAACCGCTTTTCAATCAACCTGGCAGCCTGAACCGGATACGAGACATATGGATTTCAATCAATTCTGGGACCAGGCACAGCATGCGCTCCCTCCACTGGAAAACGTCAGGCTGCAGATGATCTGGGAATACCGCCAGATGTTCATCGACGGTACAAAGATGACGCTGGTTATCACTGTGTTCTCCGTGATCTTTGGCACGCTCATCGGTCTGTTTACCGGTATGGCGCGCTTGTCCAGCAATGTCACCCACGGCCCATGGAAGTGGCCCTTGCGCCTCTTTGCCCGCTGGCCGGCTACCGTCTACGTGACATTCTTTCGTGGCACTCCGCTTTTTGTACAAATTTTGCTCATTCATTTTGCGGTCATGCCGCTGCTGGTTCACCCCAACGACGGTCTGTTGATCAGCGGCGACCTTGCCGTCACCCTGCGCCAGGACTACGGTGCATTCATGTCAGGCCTCGTGGCGCTGACACTCAATGCCGGCGCGTACATTACCGAGATTTTCCGCGCCGGTATTCAGTCTATTGCGCGTGGCCAGACCGAAGCATCTCGCTCGCTAGGCATGAACTACTGGCAGACAATGCGTTTTGTTGTGATTCCGCAGGCCTTCCGCCGCATGCTCCCTCCGCTAGGCAACGAAGCGATTATGCTGCTCAAGGATAGCTCACTGGTCTCGGTCATCGGCCTGACCGAGCTGGCCTACGCAGCCCGCACTGTTTCTGGGGTCTATTCGCGTTTTTGGGAGCCTTATATCACCATCTCGCTGGTCTACCTGGCGCTGACCATGGTGATGGCCGCAGGCGTTCACAAACTGGAACGCAGCTTTCACGCCAAGGGCGGTATTCAGTAATCTGCCCGGCAACACAGCACCACCCCAAAAAAGCCCGCGTTCAGCGGGCTTTTTTAATGGTCGCCGTGACACTGGCCGCAGCATAAAAAAAAGCCACAACCTGCTACAGGTTGTGGCTCTGAATTCCCGATTCGGCCGTGCCAAGCCAGAATCGGTAGGACAGGAAACAGTCAAAACGTCATCAAGGCAAACCGGCAATACCACCGCCTTCTCACCCGGATTCAAACAGGTTCAAGTGCCGATTTTTGATCAGGACCGAACCGGAAGGTCTGTAGCCAGAAATAAACAGCTACACACCAAAATCCAAAAAAATCGATCGTTTGTTTGCGATCGATGCGAATTCAACGTTGCCAGCATTCCTGCGGCGGGCTTGATCAAGGGCTTTATCACTTTATGCATTCAAGCCAGAAAAGGCCGAACATCCAGCAATACCGCCACTTTCAAACGCTTTGATACGGGTTTAACAGTATCAGAAGGTCAACTTAACCCGATAACCACCGGTTGTTGCAACGCAAAACCTGAACGAGATTTTTGCCTGGCGACCAATAAAAGGCAAGCGTTTTTTGGTAGTTTTAAAAATTAAACTACAGAAGCGTCTGAAAACAACAACGCCGCAGGCAAGTGCGCTGCGGCGTTGTGGTGGCGACTGAAAAGCGGGCAGGTTTACTGCGCTGCCGAAGCCGGAACGGCCTTGCCGGCGGCATTCAGAATGTACTTGCGCACGGCGGCGTTGTGGTCAGCCAGGCTGTCAGAGAACTGCGAGCTGCCATCCCCGCGCGATACGAAATACAGCGCGCGCGTATTGGCCGGCTGCACTGCAGCCAGCAGTGACGCCTCACCCGGATTGGCAATGGGGGTCGGCGGCAGCCCGGCGCGGGTGTAGGTATTCCAGGGCGTGTCCGTTTCCAGATCCACCTTGCGCAAGGTGCCGGTATAACCCTCGCCCATGCCGTAAATCACGCTGGGGTCTGTCTGCAAACGCATGCCGGTCTTGAGGCGATTCAGGAACACCCCGGCCACCAGTGGCCGATCCGGCGCATGCCCGGTCTCTTTTTCCACCAGCGAGGCCATGATCAGCACCTCGTACGGGGTTTTCAGCGTCAGATCCGGCGCGCGTTTTTCCCAGGCGGCATCCAGCTTCTTTTGCATGCGTTCATGGGCGCGGGCCAGCAGTTTTACGTCTGAACTGCCACGGTCAATATGGTAGGTATCCGGGAAGAACTGCCCTTCCGGACTGGACGCATCAATCTTCAGCGTGGCCAGCAACTGGGCATCCGTCATCGGCTGCGAGTCATGGCGCAAGTCCGGATTATTGTTCAGCGCGGTACGCAGGCCGCGCCAGTTGGTGCCTTCGATCACCGTGAACGAAATCATCGCAGTGTCGCCATCAGTGAGCTTGCGGATCAGATCAAGCAAGCTGGTCGGCGTGGTCAGGGTGTAACTACCCGCCTTGAGCTTGCGCTCGGCCCCGGTCAGGCGCGCCAGCACGCGGAAGGTAAACGGCGACTGGATCACGCCCTGCGCTTGAAGTTGATCGGCCACCTTGCGCGTGCTGCCAGGCTCCAGCTCGAAATCAAGCGGGGTTTGTTCCTGCTGCGGCACGACGACGGCGTTATAAGCGCCAATGCCGGCCACGATGAGCACAATCAACAAGGTCAGCAACAGCAAGCCGGCAAAGCGGCCGGAGGGTGACGCGGTTTTAACTGGTTTGTTCTGGCGACTGGTCTTGCTGCGGGGCATGGTTGCGTTTGGCTTCAAAGAATCGTTTTACGGTATCGGGTTCGCGCGTACGGTACATGGGCGGCAGGCTCTTCCACAAGAGTTTGCCATAGGGTTTGTCGACCAGCCGCGTGTCGCAGATCATCAGAATACCGGTGTCGGTTTCATCACGGATCAAACGCCCGGCACCTTGCTTGAGCGCAATGGCGGCGTGCGGGATCTGGTATTCGACAAAGGCGCTGCGCCCTTCCTTGTTCATCTGCTCGATACGGGCGGCCAGCACCGGGTCATCAGGCGGCGAGAACGGCAACTTGTCGATGACCACCAGCGACAACTGCTCGCCTTTCACGTCGATCCCCTCCCAGAACGTCTGGCTGGCAACAAGGATGGCATTGGGCGAACGGCGGAACTGATCCAGCAGCTCGGTGCGCGAGCCCTGCCCTTGCAGCAATACGGGCCAGTCCAGCTTTTCGTCTTTCAGCCGCTGGGTCACCAGGTCATGGGCTTCGCGCATGGCGCGCAGCGAAGTAAACAGCAAAAATGCGTGGCCATGCGTGAGTTTGAGCAAAGGCCAGGCTTGCTCGATCACCTTGCCGGTAAAGCCCGGCGAATTGGCTTCCGGCATATTGGCCGGCACATACAGCACCGCCTGTTTTTTGTAATCGAACGGGCTATCCCACGTGCCGGTCTGCGCGTCCCACAGGCCCAGCTCGTGTTGGTAATGCGTGAACTTGCCATTGACCGCCAGCGTAGCGGAGGCAAAAATCCAGGCGCGCGGATGGCCCTTGAGCTGCTTCTGGAAAACCTTGGCAATATTGAGCGGCGTGGCGTGGAGCATGAAGCCATGAGAGAGGATGTCGATCCAGTGCACGGATTCTTCATCATCGCCCTTTTGCCAGCTGGTGAGCGTTTCCCGCAGCTCGTGCGCACGGCGCGCTGCGTTCTCCAGTGATTCGGCGCGCTCTGCCTGCGCCGCCAGCAGGCTTTGCAGGGTCGTCAGGCAGTCGAGCATCGTGGCGAGCGCTTCGGCAAAACCTGGAAGCTCGCTGACCTGATGCAGCGGAAACCGCGCGGGCTCGGGTTTGAACACCAGCCGGAAATCCCGCACGGATTTCTCCAGTGCTTCTGCCGCTTGCGGCAGTTTGACGAAGTCTTTGGCAATCACCAGACCTTCGCTGCGCGCATCGCGGGCGATCTCGATCAACTGGCCGCTGGTCAGGGTGTCGCCAAAGAACAGGCTGGCGACGTCCGGCAACTGGTGCGCTTCATCAAACACCACCGTGTTGCAGGCGGGCAGCAATTCCCCCGCGCCTTCATCGCGCAGCCAGACATCGGCAAAAAACAGATGGTGATTGACCACAACCACGTCTGCTTCCTGCGCTTCCTTGCGGGCTTTGAGCACAAAGCAGTCTTTGTGGTTGGGGCAATCGGTACCCAGACAATTGTCACGCGTGGAGGTCACATGCGGCCAGATGGGGGCATCTTCCGGTACGCCGGCACAACCGGCCTTGTCGCCAGACTGGGTGATTTTGGCGTAGCGCTCGACCTTTTGCAGGTCAGCGATGTCTTCCTTGCGCAAAAACCGCCCTTCATGCCGCGCCCGGTTCAGGTGGTAATGGCAAACGTAGTTGGCGCGCCCCTTGAGCAAGGCCACCGTGACCGGCACCCGCAGCACATCGCGCACCAGCGGGATATCACGCTGAAACAGCTGATCTTGCAGCGTTTTGGTTCCGGTAGAGACGATCACCTTGCCGCCGCCCAGAATGGCGGGCACCAGATAGGCAAAGGTTTTGCCCGTGCCTGTGCCGGCCTCGGCAATCAGCTGGCCCTTTTCATCGATCGCCGTTTTGACAGCCTGAGCCATCTCCAGTTGGGACTGGCGTAGCTTGTAGCCAGGAAATGCCTTGGCAAACGGGCCTTCTGTTGAAAAGAGGTGTTCCAGGTCCATGTGGATCTATGCGCGGGTTAACACACAATTTTACCAGTCCTGGATCAGCGCCGGTGTCCGCTGGTGATCAAAAACCGAACTGCGGACAAAAAAAGCCCCGTTGATCACGGGGCTCATCAGCCAAATAAGAAGGAGACGCTATGTGGGGTGCTCACCCCAACCGGCTGGAGCAGCCGGCACTGCCTTGGCAATAGATGTCAAGTAGTCTGGAAGTAATACTAGCAGATTGTTGCCAATAGACAACACTGTAAATATTTACATTTGGCAGCGCAATTTGCATTGCATTTTTCTATTCTGCCGCCTGATCAAACCGCAGCACCTGCCCAGAATGGCCCCGGCTTTGCGGCCCCAGCCAATACAGGATGGCAGGCACGATATCTGCAACCTGCGGCAAGGTAGACCACGCCTCTGCCGGGTGTGTTTTGGTGCGGAAAGGCGAATGAATCGGCCCGGGCACCAAAAGGTTAATGCGCAGGTTTTCCTGCTTCTCCCACTCGTCCGCCGCGATAGTCACCCAGGTCTGCTGGGCAGATTTGGACACCGCATAACCGCCCCAGTACGCCTTGGGCTCAAGACCGTGGCTTTCACCCAGCACCAGCACCGCTGCATCTGGCGCTGCGGCCAGCAGTGGCATCAACGCGCGCGTCATGGCAAACGGGGTCGCCACGTTGACGCGAAATTGCTCCATCCATTCGTCCAGCTTTTGATTGGACAGCGGCGAGAGATGCGCAAAGCCGTTGGCGGCATGCAAAATGCCATCCAGCCGGCCGAATTCCTTGCTGAGTACCATGCCCAGCTGCGCGAGTTCAGCCTCACCCGCCTTGGCCAGATCCATGGGCACCGCTGCCGGGCGCGGGCCGCCGGCCGCTTCAATGGCGTCATAGACTTTGGCGAGCTTTTTCTCGCTCCGCCCCATCAACACCACCGTTGCGCCCGCTTTGGCCAAAGCCAGTGCCGCCGCCTCACCAATCCCCTGGCCGGCGCCCGTCACCAGAATCACCCTGTCTTTGAATGCGCCTGCAACCGGTTGCGAGGTTTTCCAGTCCATATTGCCGCCCTTTTCAGTTCAGTGCCGCCAATAGTCCATCTGTTGCCTGCAAGCCGCTTCTGACCGCGCCTTCCAGCGTCGCCGGGTAATCCAGCGCCGTATAGTCACCCGCCAGCCAGAGCGACGGAAACAGCGTTGCGTTGCCGGGACGCGCCATGTCTGGCGTACAGGCAAATGTCGCACGCTTCTCGCTGATCACCCGATGCGAGATCGGCTCACCCCAGCCAAACGTTGCGCTTAACTCTTGCGCGACGCGGCCGGCCAGCTCGGCCTGGGGCCAGCTACTGTGCACGCCTTTGGCCGAGAGTACCACCGCAATCAATCCAGCCTCGCCATGAGTTTGTCCGCGATCAAACACCCACTGGCACAAGCCACCCGAGCATCCCAGCATGGGTTGCGGCAAGGTGGTTTCGGCCGGGTATTGATAGTAGAGCGTTACAATCGGCTGGAATTCCCACTGTTCGATCTGAGCAAGCACATTTGGCAGCAACGGCTGGCCATTTTCATCGTTGAGCATGTCGAGCCGGTGCGGCGGCAACGCCACGATGACGCCATCAAAACGCTCCGTCCGGTCATTAACTTGCCACAAGCCGGCATCCTGGCGCAGTTGCGTGACAGAAACACCGGTTTCGACCTTGCCGCCGTGCGCACAGATGTACTCACCTGCTGGCTCAGGGAACAAGGCCGAAAAGTCGATACGCGGAAACAGCAAATCAGACGCGGCACGCCCGCCCCCCAAAGAGTCCCGCAATACATTGAGCAGGATCTGTGCCGACGCAGTTTCAATCGGGGTATTCAATGCCGCCACGGTCAGCGGTTGCCAGAAGCGGGCGACCAGATCGTCAGGCTGCCCATGCTGCGCCAGCCACGCGCTGACGGTCAGATCAGACTTGAGCTTCCAGCCGGCCAACTGGCTGAGCAGCATCAGCCGGATCAAGGCCGCGCGAGCAGACCAGGATAATCCGCGCACCGCGATCAACCCGCCCAGCAGATGCAGCGGCGCGGGCAGGCGCGGGCAACGCAGATGAAAATCCGGCTGGACTTTCAGATTGAGTGGCGTACGCAGAAACGCGTCATCCAGATCGACGCCCACTTGCTGCATCAAATCCAGCAAGGCGCTGTAGGCGCCAATCAAAAGATGCTGCCCGTTATCCAGCCTGCGGCCATCAATGGAAATACGCCGGGCACGGCCACCAAGCACCGGGCCGGCCTCAAATACGCTGACCCTGGCACCCTGCCGCGCGGCCGCAACCGCTGCGGCCATACCGGCATAACCACCACCGATGACGGCAACCGAACGCTGACTCATCGACAACGGCGCTCAGCCCCACCACCAGGTGCGCCAGGCCAGCCACAACTTGCGGATCGGCGTCAGACTCAGGCGCTGGTTCAGCACCTTGGTCACGCCATCGCGCTTGATTTCTTCCAGCGTGGCCCGGTAGATCGCGGCCATGACAAGGCCGGTGCGCTGCGTTTTGCGATCTGCCGCCGGCAGCTCGCTGATGGCTTGATGGTAGTAGTGTTCAGCCCGCTCGATCTGGAACTGCATCAGCGCGGCAAATTCGGGGGTTTCACGGAAATTGAGGATATCTGCGGCCGGCACATTGAAGCGCTGCAGCTCATCAACTGGCAGGTAAATACGCCCACGACGGGCATCTTCGCCAACGTCGCGGATGATATTGGTCAGCTGAAAAGCCAGCCCCAGATCGTGCGCGTATTTGAGTGTCTTGCGATCTGTGTAGCCGAAGATCTGCGCGGCCATCTGGCCCACCACCGAAGCCACACGGTAGCAATACAACTGCAGATCCTTGAACGAGGCGTAACGCGCGGCATCCAGATCCATCTCCATGCCGTCGATGATTTCCAGGAACAGCTCACGCGCCAGGTCATATTTCTTGATCGCCGGCAGCAAAGCACGCGTCACCGGGTGTTGCGGGTTGCCGGCATACAGATTGTCGACCTCGGCCCGCCACCAGTTCAGTGTTGTGCGTGCCACGCTTTCATCGTGGGTTTCGTCAACGACATCATCCACTTCACGACAGAAAGCGTAGAGCGCAGTGATGGCGCGGCGCTTTTCCAGCGCCAGGAAACGAAAGCTGTAATAAAAGCTGGAGCCGCTACGCGCGGCTTTGTCTTCGCAATACTGATCAGGCGTCACAGGGGGTATCCGGCAAAAGTTCGCGCAATTGTAGCGAAAAGTGCCTCACCCTGCTTCAAGCAATGCGCCACCCCGGCGCAATCTGACGTACCGATGCGTCAGTGCGGTGCAGGCTGCGGCAAGATCAGCCGCACAGTGGTGGTGGTACCGGAAAAACCAGGAAAACTCTGGAACAAGGCGCGCGTCAGCCAGGGCAAGGCCGCATCCAGATCCTGGGTTTCAGAGTGATTGATGGCTTTGCCTTCATACAATTTGGCAAAGCGGCCTTGTTCAAGCAGCACCCGGTCTGAAATATCCACGGTCAGAAAACGGGTGTACACCGTACTCTGGATCGACTGCGTACCGACAATACCCGGCTGGGCATACCAGCCAGGCACAAACATGCGCCCGCCGTATGGCCCCGGATACCAGCCGTAATACGAGGCATAACCCACAGTGCCCCACACGGGTTCCTGCGTGACCACGATCTGCCCGTTATCGACGCCGTAATTAAGTGCAACCAGCCAGTCTGCATGCTGCGCGTTATCGGCCTCAACCAGCCCTGCTGCGCTCAATTCATGAGCGACCTGCTGCTCTGCGGCTTGATCCAGCAAGCTTTGCGATTGCGGGGCCGGACGTGCAAACGCAAACTGTTTACCCGCCACCGCGCTGGCCAGCGTATGGCGGACGGTCACTTGCGCCACAAACTCCGGCGGCCTCGTTGCACAACCTGCCAGCACACCCAAAGCCAGCACCAGAACCAGCAAGGAAACACATTTCATGCGGTTTGCCCCAAGACAATCAGCCTGCCGGGATCAACTCAGCCGCCGATCGCTCCCGGAATGCGCGGCGTATCTACCTTAACGTCTGCGCACTGCGCGCGATGACGCAGGGCATGATCAATCAACACCAGAGCCAGCATGGCCTCGGCAATCGGCGTTGCCCGAATACCCACGCACGGATCATGACGACCCGTGGTCGCCATCATGACCGGATTACCCGCCTTGTCGATCGAGCGACGTTCCTGCGCAATACTGGAAGTCGGTTTGACCGCCATATTGACGACAATATCCTGCCCGGTAGAGATACCGCCCAGCACGCCGCCAGCATGATTGCTGGCAAAACCTTCCGGCGTCAGTTCATCGCAGTGTTCGGAACCACGCTGGGCGATGCTGGCAAAGCCCGCCCCTACTTCGACACCCTTCACCGCGTTGATGCCCATCATGGCATACGCAATGTCTGCATCCAGGCGGTCATACACCGGCTCACCCAAACCGACTGGCACACCTTCTGCCACAACGGTGATCCGGGCACCAACCGAATCACGCTCGCTGCGGATCTGGTCCATATAGGCTTCCAGTTGCGGCACGATGTCGTTATTCGGGGCAAAGAAGGCGTTTTCGCTGACCTGATCCCAGTTCAGGAACGGGATTTCAATCTCGCCCAACTGGCTCATGTAGCCGCGAATCCGGATGCCGAATTTTTCCTTGAGCCATTTTTTGGCAATGGCGCCGGCTGCTACGCGCACCGCGGTTTCGCGGGCGGATGAACGACCGCCGCCGCGATAATCGCGAATACCGTATTTGTGCCAGTAGGTGTAATCGGCGTGGCCGGGGCGGAAGGTTTCCGCGATCTTGCCGTAGTCCTGGCTACGCTGATCCTGATTGCGGATCAATAGTGCAATCGGCGTACCCGTGGTTTTGCCTTCGAACACACCGGAGAGAATCTCGACGGTATCAGGCTCTTTACGCTGGGTAACGTGGCGGGAGGTGCCAGGCTTGCGACGATCCAGTTCGGCCTGGATATCGGCCTCGGTCAGCTCCAGCCCCGGAGGACAACCGTCCACCACGCAGCCAATCGCCGGGCCGTGGGATTCACCAAACGAACTGACACTGAACAGAAGACCAAAAGAATTGCCGGACATCGTGACTCCTGGGGCACATCAGCCAGCAGCGCTGGCCAGATTTGGACAAGAGAGCAAGTTTAACATGCTGGTGGGCTGCTTTACCGGCAGCGTAAAAGCAAAACGCCCGTACAGGTCTCTGTACGGGCGTTTTATATGGGTGTCTGGCAATGTCCTACTTTCACACGGGTAATCCGCACTATCATCGGCGCTAAGTCGTTTCACGGTCCTGTTCGGG